>NZ_CACTIA010000001.1 GCF_902712915.1 Acidiphilium sp. C61
CCTCGGCTTCGCCCACCGCCAAATCACATAGTTCACAGACGACTAGATGGCGGCAAGAGCCAGCAGGCGCCGGACCTGAGCTGCCTCCTTGCTGTGCCGTGCCAGGCGGCGAAGGATGGCAGCGTCAAAATCAGCACGAAGAGGGACAGGGCGGGTCATGATGAACCTTCGAAGACCAGAAGCCTTGAATCACACCACGCCGCATGACCTTATTTATCTTGGTTTATTTTTTTATTCCAGGAATAATCAGCGCCTGAATGACTGTTTCTGCATCCGGCAACGAATTCACCAAAAGCTTTTCATGGGCCTGGAAAGATTTAATGGCCGCCTGCGTTTCTGTTCCGTAGTTTCCATCAGCCGGACCATTAAGAAATTTATGTTTCTTCAGAAATTCCTGAAGTTTTTTCATTGTATTTTCTGATATTTACCGATTTACCATCAAAAGACTGTCATGAGAGACGATGATTTGGTCAGCTTGATCGACGAAAACAATTTTAAGATTGAGTTTGTCACGCCTTCAACATTGTCTTTGCTGTTTTTTGAACAAACATTCAAGACAAGGTTGGTAACTGCAACGGGTGACTGTATCGCCATAATGTCAAAGGTATTGTGATCGACGCGGTTAAGAGCCGTGATGTATCCCATCAGCCAACTCGATAATTCCGCGCGCACAGCGGCGTGGCCATGCTGAATGGCCCCAACGGTCTCTGCGCATGACGTCGCTCCGATACCATTCACCGCGAAATTGCCCTTGGCGTCCGCTGCCTGGGCAGCGTGCGAAGCCAGCCAGCCGCAGGCAAGCGCGATCGTAGTGGCCTTAACGAGACGAGAAGAACGCCAATCCATCGATTAACTCCAAGACCTTACGAGTAAAAAAGAGGGGAAGCAAATGCTTCCCCTCCGAGAGAGCTCTGGGACAATTAGTGAGCAACAACCGTGTTGATCGCACTATTGCCTGTTGCGCGGCAATGATGCTGTTGTTGCCAACATTCACGGTGCTGCCGGTCGCACCAGGCGCGCCGGTGGTTGCGCCAAATGCGTTGTAGGAGGCGGTCGCGGTCACGTTACCCGTATTGGTCTGTGCATTCTGCAATGCATTGGTGGCATTGCCGCTGTTCAGCCCGGAAAGGGTCAGCGTGTTTTGTGCAGAGTTACCGAAGGCGTTCACGTTGACGGCATTACCCGTCACGGTCACGCTGGTGTTCTGGACTTGCGTCGTACGCCAGCAAACCCGTTCAGAGCCACGCTGAACTGGCTGGTAGGCGCAGTGGCACCGAAATGCAGCACTGGTTGCACTGACGGACCCGCTATTGGTCTGCGAGTTCAGCGCCACGTATTGCGCCGTCACAGGAGTTGTGCCCCCAGCCGAAGCGCCGGCTGCCTGTGTACCAAAGTTGGCCGTCGGCAGAGCGTTCAGAGCATTCACGGCGGAGTTGCCTGCGGCCTGCACATTCAGTGCATTGTTGGTCACCGCAATCGACGATCCGGACGCAGCAGCGGTAGTTGCAGAGCTGCCGGTCAGGCTGAACTGGACGTTCGAGGTGCCTGCCGCAGCAACCGAGTCGCTGTTCGTCTGGTTGTTGAGGATGGCTGCAGGTGCGTTCACCGTCGAGCCGCCCAGATTGAGCGTGTTCGATGCGGTATTGGCGATAGCGCTAGCCGTCGTCGTGTTGCCATTCAGGACGGCAGTGCTGCTCTGCAGACCGGAGCTACCGGCTGTGTCGTCGTTGTTGTAGACATTGCTATTGGCCTGGGCGGTCACACCATTGGTCGCACCGGACGATGTCTGCGTATTATTCAAGGCATACGCCGCATTCACAGTCTGGAGATTGGTCGTGATCGATGCCGCAGCAGTGGTGGCATTGTCGAGAGTCGTCGCGTTTGCCGTCAGCGTGTTGTTGGCGCTGTTGGCATTTGCCGTAGCAGTGGTCGTGTTGCCGTTCAGTGCCAGGCTGGAGTTGCTGCCAATGGCACCCGGCGCACTGATGGTCTGACCAACCGACGACGATGTCGTGCTGCTGGTGGCCACCGTACCCGCGGTTGCAGTCACGTCACCGGTTGCATTCTGGCTGGAGATCAATGCGCCCGAAGCCGCATAAGTACCCTGTGAATTCTGCGAGATCGTGCCATTCACCGTCAGCGCGGTCGTCGCGGTATTCGCCTGTGCCGTAGCGTTCAGCGCATTGTTGGACACGCTGAGAGTCGACCCGGAAATCGTCGGCAAGGTCGCGGAGCTGGTAATCTGTGCTCCACCGTATGCGCTGGCCGTTGTGGCCGAAGCATTGGTCTGCGCGTTCACCGCCGACAGGTCGGCCGTTGCGGTTTGAGAGGTCGAAGTAACGGTTGCGCTGCTCTGGGTTCCCGCAAGGGCGCCACCATTCACGGTATCCGCCGTCACCGCGACCGTGGTGTTGCCGACGTTACCCTGTGCGACCGCACCGTAGTTGTTGCCTGTCACCGACAGGGTGCTGTTGGTCAGATTGCCACCTGTCTGAATATTCGCAAATGGCGTCGTGTTCAGGGCCGGAACAGTAATGGTTCCCGCCGTCGCTACAGTCTTCGCCCCCGAAGAAATAGTAAACGTTGTTCCCGTCGGGAATGAGAACGTGGACGCAGACGTTCCTGAAGTCAGCGTCACGGTGCTGCCGAATAGTGACAGTACCGGTACCAGACGCCGAAATTAGAAGCCAATTGTGCCGGCGTAAGGCCAGTGCCTGTAGTGCTGAATGAGATAGTCTGACCAGCAGGAACAGAAAGCGTGTTACTTGTAGTTGAAATCGTGCTTCCCGTGTATGATCCAGTGAGACCCGTAGTAGACGTAACAGCAGGCGAACCGGCATTGCCGATGGTCGCCGACGTACCACCGCCACTGGTGATATTCTGGACATTCAGCCCACCAACAGAGCTGGTGAGAACCGCAACCGGTGTAGCGGCGGTGCCGACCACCAGATTGTTCGACGCGCTGTTGGTTGTCGCCGCGGCATTGAAGTTGTTGCCCTGCGCCTGCAGGGTCGCGTTCGAAACCGCACCCGAGCCACCGAGGCTGAGGTCCGCGCCAGTCTGCGACTGGGTTGCCGAGACGGTTGCAGAGGCCGTCTGCGTGTTGACCACGCTGAAGCCTGTGTTCACCGACGCCGTGGTTCCGTTATACGAAACAGGTGCAGTGGTCGGCGCCGCGGCGGTCTGACTTGCATCGACCAGGTTTGTGCCGGTGACCGTCAGATTATTGGCCGAGGCGATGTTGCCTGTGGCCTGGGCAAGCGAGGCGTTACCATTCACGCTCAGGGTCGATCCGCTGACCGTGCCCGCTCCTAAGGCGGTCGTGAGATCAAACACCATTGGTCGCGGCACCGGTGACGGTGCTGGTGACCGTACCGCTCAGCGACGAGGTATTGGCGACCGTCGCCACGGCAGGAAGGTTGCCGCCGGTGTTGCGCCAGCGGTCGGCTGCGCCAGATCGGTCACCGACACGTTTGCAACGTGCTGGTCTGGTTGCCATAGCCCGCTGCCACGAACTGATTATTCGTGTTGCTGACGGTCGAATTGCTGACATTGCCCGAACCAAGGCTGATGCTCAGCGGGGTCGTCGTCGATGCGCCGGCCGAGACATTCGCCGTTTCGGCCTGGCTATTGAACAATGCCAGCGCGGCATCAGCGCTATTGGTGCCAGACGCAAAGAGACGGCCGTCGCGGGGGCGGTCGCCGTATAGACGTTGAGACCGGTCGAGGTGGCATTCAGCGTGTTGGAGTTGGCGTTGCCATATGCCAGAGACCGCAGAACATTCCCGTTCGTCCCGCCAAGGGTGATCGAGGAGTTCTGGATTGCAGTATTCGCCGTGGTGTTGGCGGCAATTTCGACCGTCGGGTTTGACAGCGTCGACGTTGCGCCGCTCATGTCGGTCTGAACGCTCGCAAGGCCCGCGGATCCAGCCAGCTGGTCTGCATTCACGGTCAGTGCGTTCGCCGCATTATTGCTCTGTGCGATCGCCTGGGCCGTGTAGGTTCCAGCAGCGCCCGACAAGGATAGCGTATCGCCGCTCAGCGTCGTGCCATTGGCCGTCAGGGTAACCGCGTTGCTCTGATTGGTCGCCGTAACTGCAGAGCTGCTGGAATATTGGTTGTTGCCAACAGACAGACCGGCCGCCGAAGTCAGCGTGGTCCCATTATACGTGAGGCCGGCCAGGCGCGGCAGTGCCGCCATTGGGGTAAGCATTCACGTTGGTGCCACTGACTGTCAGAGCATTGCCTGCACCGCCGGTCGCGCCCGTGGCGTTATTGCCAATTGCCGTTGCGCTCGTTCCGTTGCCCGTGAGCGCCAGCGTCGAATTGCTCACCGTTGCCGTCGAGGATGCCGCCGATGTGCCGTTGGTGCCAGCGGTCAGCGAGATCGTGTTGCCGGAATTTTTCGAATTCACAGCCGATCCGGTCGCGGTCTGCAGGCTGTTGATACCCAGAAGGCCGTCGATCGTGGCGGCATTGGCACCAGAGCTCGGAACCGTAACGGTATTGGAAACGCTGTTGTTCGTTGCCGTCGCGTTGATGCTGTTGGAGGTTCCGCTGACCGTCGATCCGCTGACGTTCTGGCAACCGTCTCAATGGTATTGCTCGTCACCGAAGTCTGGCCGGCAACCGAGTTCACCTGGGACTGCAGGTTAGCGATACCGAAATCCGCCTGCAGCGTGTTTGTCGGTCCAGTTGCCGCAACGGAGGCGTTGACCTGCGTGGTCGTTGCCCCAGCCAGGTTCATGGTACCGGCGAGTTCAGCAACGTTTGTCGCGGTGTTTCCGGTTGCGCTTCCCGTAATGGCATTGCCGGACTGAGTCAGGCTCCCATTGGACAGCGTGATCGGATTGTTGGTTTGTAGCGCCAGACGCAACCGTCGCACTGATAGTATTGCTCGACGCATCACTCAAGGGAGTGACTGTTGCCGGCGCCGCGGTCTGGCTGTTGGTCTGCAGATTGCTGACCAATGCGCTGCCGTCTAGGCTCGGGGCGGAGCCCGACGCAACGGACAGGGTGCTCGTGGCTGTATTGCCCACATACGCGGCCGACACCGTATTATTGGTCTGCGCCACGGTAAGGGACGGAGTCTGCGCAGTTGTTCCTGCAGATGAGTTTACTGCGAGGTTGACCAGTGTTGCCGGTCGTCGAGGCCGCGCTTGTCGTGGCAATCGAATTATTGGCCTGCGCATTGCTCAGTACAATATTCGCAGATGCATCGAGGGCATTGGTCGCCGGGGTGCCGAGATTTAGAGTAGAGCTACCCGCCGCACCCTGTCCAACATATGTCACGGGAACGGCGCCGCTTACCGTGGTATTGCTGGCGTTTCCTGTGGCCGACGAGGAGATCGCGTTTGCGCTCTGCGTGAGGCTGGAGCCGCTTACGACATCGGTAGAAACGTTTTGCAGCGTATTGCTGGAGGCCGTTGCATTTACGGCGACATAATTGGTCCCCGTCCCCGGAGGAGCTTGCGTGGTCGCGTTATTGGCCTCCTGGACCAGGACCGACAACCCATTCCCCGTCGTCCCCGCAGTCGTGCCGCCGATCGCTGCCAAATCAACTGTATTGGTCAGCGTGTTGCCGGTGGCAACGGCACTAATCGTGTTGGCGGTGGTGGTTGAGGAATTAGAAACAGTACCGGTGCCACCTGTCCCCGTAAAGGTCTGCCCTGCGGTCAGGTTGGTTGCGTTTGCCGTAATTGCCAGGTTCGACGTTGCGGCTGAAGACGGCGTATTTTGCGCCTGGAAATAGTTAGCAACATAGCCAGTTGCCGACCCCTGACCTGCGACGACACCACTCGTCGTCACTGTAGGGGCAACGGTGGTCGTAGCAGTCTGCGCCATGACCGGACCACCATACACCACACCGAGCAATATAACACTCGCCGCAGTCGATCCGAGAAGACTTCTTCTCAGCCTTGCATTTTTCAAAGCTCGCTCCCGTTCCAAAATAAGCCTGTTTTAGGAAACATAATACTTACTGATTCTTAATAGAATTTATAATAAACTTAGAGTTTTAATTAGCTTTATTTTGTATTATTTAATAGTAACTAATGCGACCTTTTGCGAACCCGATCCATCCTGATAAATGGCACTATCAGTATCGGATGGCGCCCATTGGACAGTGATCACCGGGGCAGTCATACCGTGGGTCGAAAGCCCGTCCTGCAGCGAGGCAATCCTCGCTTTGATCAGATCAGAACGCATAGAGGGCGACCAATTCTCATTTGCCGGCGCAGTCAGCTCGACAGTAACAGGGGCTTTTGCCGCCATCTGGGCGATCCGGGTCAGCAAGCCACCATCCCCGGCGGGGATCGCCGCCGAACCGAAATCGAAGCTCAGCTTCATGGGCGCACCGGCACTACCTGGAAGTGGCTTGGCAATCGGTTGCTGTACGCCCGGTGGGACAGGTGGCTGGATGAGCTTCACATGATTGGGCGTCTTGCGAAGCTGGCTGGCAGTCTTCTCCGAGATTGCATCACGGACTTTCTTCAGACAGGGAAGCGGGCTCAGATGTTCGGCCGCCGCCACCAGATCAAGCGTACCTTGTTCCAAGGTGGTTCGAACACCCAGCTCCAAAGGCTCTTGATTTTTTGCGCCAATATTGACATCCCACAGATCGCTGCCGAAGAACCTGAATATCCCGGCGCTCACCTGATAGCCGACAATCTGCTTCTCCAGGCTGATGGTTTTGACGATCTGCGTTGTCTGGGTATCAACCAGATCAAGATCGATCGCGACATTCTCGGTAAAGGTGGTGGCCGAAGGACCGGACAGGTTCTGCATAACCTGCACCCCGCCGCTTTGGATGTTGTAATTCAGCTCGGTAATGCCACCGATGATATAATACTGGGACCGGAGGATCGTTCCACCATAGTACGGCATCCATGGCACAGCGTGCGGGCCCGGCTGCAATATGTGCAGGCGGCCATCCCCCAGCTGGCGCTGGTTGGTATAGCCAAGCTCCATCTGGGTGATGTGCGGATCAACCCGTTCGACCTGCATGATAGCGTTGCCGAGATGACCCAAGGCCGTTTCAACCATGAGCGAGCCACCCTGCGTGATGGCATTGCCTTCGTTGATGTTGTATCGACCTGTATAATCTTTGACGTCACCAACAGCGAAGGTCAGGCGCGGTTTGTTGTCACGGACGATTTCGTCAGCAAGACAGGCGAAAGCAGGATCGACCGGGGTCAGATTGTATCTGACCTTTGGCCCCAGCACGATCGGTGCTTCACCAGGCTCAACGCGCTGCATGCCAATTGACGCGCAACCGGCCAGCACCTGACTGGCGAGCACCAGCAACGCCGTGCTGCGCAGCATGTAGCTGCGCGGTGAACGCCGGATGGCTGGGCGAGGTTGAGGCATCAGATCCATGACCCGACGCTGCAGAGGGACAAGACGATGAGGAATTATCTGGGACATGGCTAATTCAGCGACCCAGTTCCAACAGAACATGCATTACTATTACTGACTGACGCACTCTGCGTCCCCCCATTGGTTTGGGTATTGTTGAGTGCTTGAGAATACGTGCCGCTGATCGACGTGCTCGTCGAGCCGTTCAGGACCGTCCCCACAGCACCGCTATTCGTTTGACCCGTCGTGGTGAGCGGCGTTCCGGCGGTTGATGCCGACAGCGATGACTGAGTGGAACTTGAATTGCCTATCGCACTCGGTGTGGCCCCGACAGTACTCGGGGAGCCGGCGGTCGCGGCGGTCGTACCCGAGTTTCCATAAGTGGTTGGGGCAACGTTACAGTTGGTTTGCTTTGCTATGTTTGTTGTACTGTAGGAATTATAGAGAGGGGAATGATACATTCCTGCCTGTTTTTGCAAAATTATGCTTTCCACCGCGCCCAGATTGGCGAGATCGGCAGGCGTTGGGAGTTGATATGGCGAATCGGTACCAAACCCATTCGCATACGCAGAACCGGTAAGTCCCACGATGACAGCAAACATTACAGCGAGTTGACGCCGCTTTTTTTTCAACATCACTGATGCCCTAATATCCTCCAAATTCCATAGACGAATCACGGACAGATTGCATGATTTATTATTCTATATTTTGCGTTATTCTATGTCAGAAAAATTTCTCGTTAAATTAAGCGACAATTTTATATATTTTATCAATATAAAAATTTGGCGCGATTTATATTACATTTAGATAAAAGTGAGTTCTATCCATCCAGCTACCATCAGCCCCCCCTGCTCAGAAACCCGCTAGGCTCTGGACTCAACTGATCCAAGATGTGACGGCGAGGACGAGGCATATCCCTGCGAGGAAATTTCGTGCGGTTTTGTCGTAGCGTGTGGCGATGGCGCGCCAGTCCTTGAGCCTGCAGAAGGCGCGTTCGATGAGATTGCGCTTTCTGTAGGCGACGGGGTCGAAGGGCGGAATGGCGCGGCGGTTGGGCATGGGCGAGATCACGGGCCTGGTGCCTTGGCGGGTGAGGAAGATGCGCAGGTCATCGGCGTCGTAGGCTTTGTCGGCGATCAGCTCTTCTGGTGGCGGTATTGTGGGCAGAAGCGCCCTCGCGCCGCTGATATCGGAGGCTTGTCCCGGCGTCAGGAGGAGTGCGGCGATGCGTCCCTGCTCATCTGCGACGGCGTGGATCTTGGTCGTCCGTCCACCCCTCGACCGGCCGATGGCCTGGCTTTGCGCCCCCCTTTACCGCCCGCGGCCGCGCGATGTGCCCGAACCGAGGTGCTGTCCACCATGGCGATGCGCGGCGGATCCGCGCAGGCGACAAGCGCCGCGAAGATCTCCTGCCAGAGGCCACGCTGGCTCCAGCGGTTGAACCGGTTGAACACAGTGGTTCGTGGCCCATAGGCCTCAGGAAGCGCTCGCCATCGCAAGCCCTCGCGAAAGCGATGCAGGATGCCGCTCAGCACCCGGCGGTCATCAACCCGAGGCTTGCCGCCAAGCTTCGGCAGCAATGGTTCGATCGCAGCCCATTGAGTGTCGTTCAGCCAGAAAAGTTCCGCCATGTTCCAAGTCCTCCGAACAGACTTGAGTCAGACGTCCCGTAGTCATGGCAATAGGTACATAGCCTAGAGCATCATCCGATCAGATGGAATCATCTGATCGGATAAAGATGCTCTAATTATCAATATGATAGAGCACTACATCCGATCCGAAATGATCGGAAAGTGCTCTAGGCGGGCAACAAGAAAGTAGCCGCCGACTTTCCTCTTCAGTCTTTGGAAGACCGCGTTCACTCTCCTATTTCATTGGGATCTAGTTTTTTATTGTAGATATGTTCATCAATTGCATTACCTAAATCTTTAACAAACTCATCTCTGTCTCCAACAAATATATATCCTATAGAATTAAAACTTCTGATCGGATAATTTAAAATTTTAAACATTTTTAATTTTCTTCTGATCCGAGATATTATGTTATCAACGCTGCGGTCGACGTTTTTACTAACGCGACCACGAACCATAAGGGCTAAACTTCCTCGCGGAATCACAATTCCAGCATTTTCAACTAAAATTGATAACGTTTTATATTCATAAGGCGTAAATGCGACAAAAAATTTTGTACTATTATTAAATACGTCGACATACTTTATTTGTTTATTATTTTCCAAACCTTGCTTATCATTTAAATTTTGACCAACATCATTCCTAACATACATATCTATGCTTTGTTTTAGAAAAGTCATAAATATATTGTTTTTTATCTTCTGACTATCATTGATCGAATACCAATATTCATCTGCACCAAATTTGAATACGGTCAGAGCAAGAACCTCATCATAATTTTCAGACAGAACAACAATTGGCGAGTTTGTTTTGTTTCTAATTTCAATAATTTTTTTGGTTAGACTTATACTATAATTTTTCATGCAAAATAGAAATATGTCTGAAGCATTATTTTTTGATATTTTATTCATTTTTTGAGTATCGCCTTCGAAGATGATGTCGATATCAAAATCATGAATTTCATTCAATACATTATCTATATGATTATCTTCTGACATAAATACTGTAACAGTTTTTTTTATCTTACGGTTATACTTTTTTACGTCATTAATCGACTGTGCGTCATATACCATTGAATCATCCATAAGCTTTGTTTGGATTTGAAACTAATTACCTATAATCTAATAGTTTACTTTTCTTTTTTTTCCAAAATTCAAATTGTTATTGAAACAATAAAATTAATGTCATGAAATTTGTTATTTATGTCTATAAATTCAAAATATCTTTTTATATTGATCGATACATGAACATCAGCCAAACTATCTGATAAATCGTCTAAATTTTGATATTTATGACTCTTCAGATATATATGATAATTTTGCATTCCTGCTATGCGATTGTATTTTTGTTGGGCATTCCAATAAAACGGATTGTTCCAACAGAAACAGATAGATAGAGGACAGAAGCCGGCTGAGTGCACGCGGCCTTTGCTGGGCTGTCGGCATCCACCGGCACCAGAATGTCTATCCGGCGGATGTGCAGCTGATCTTCCCGGTCGCAGGCCGCGGTCGCCCACGGGTGCGTCATGTGCCCGACGTCAAATCCATGGCGGCACAAGGATAGCGTCCGTCAATGTGGTGGAAATTCTGGTGTAGCTGAAGCGGCCAATGGTCACGCGGCGACGGTGGAAATTCGTGGTGTATCGGCATCGATGGCGGGTGCCATGAGTTCGACCATTCCCTCGATCTGCATATAGCGGTTCTGTGTCTGCCATTCGTCGTTGGCCTCGAGCAGCACGGCTCCGATCAGGCGGATGATCGAACCTTCATTGGGAAAGATGCCGACGACATCGGCGCGGCGCTTGACCTCCTTGTTCAGGCGTTCGAGCGGATTCGTCGAGTGAATTTTGGTTCGGTGCTGGGCGGGAAAGTCCATGTGCGCCAGCACGTCGGTTTCACTGTCGTCGATGAACGCGCCAAGTTTTGGCCATTTGCCCCGGAGCTGGTCGGCCACATGGCGCAGGGTCTGGCTGGCACTGACGCGATCCGGCTGGATAAACGCCTGACGCAACGCTGCAGACACCATGCTCTGCTGCCCCTTCGGCACATAGGACAAGGCGTTGCGCATCCAGTGAACGCGGCATCTTTGCCAGGATGCCCCCATCACCCGGCGGATCGCCGCCTTCAATCCTTCATGAGCATCGGAGATCACCAGTTTCACCTCACGCAACCCACGGCGGACCAAGCTCTTGAGAAAGGTCGACCAGAAGGTCTCCGCCTCGGACGGGCCGATGTGCAGGCCGACGATCTCGCGCCGACCGTCGGTGTTCACCGCCACTGCGATTATCGCTGCAACTGAGACGATCCGCCCACCTTCGCGCTGCTTGAGATAGGTCGCATCCAACCACAGATACGGCCACTCGCCGGCGAGTGGCCGGTCGAGGAAGGCGTTCACCCTCTCATCGATGTCCTTGCACAGTTTCGAGACCGTGCTCTTGCTGATCCCCGTCAGCCCCATGGCCTGCACCAGCTCGTCTACCCGCCGGGTCGAGACGCCGCCAATCCAGGCTTCCTGGATGACCGCGGCCAGCGCCTTCTCCGAGGTCCGGCGAGCTTCCAGGAACGGCGGGAAGTAGCTCCCCTGCCGCAGCTTCGGGATCCGAAGCTGCAAGCTGCCAAGCCGCGTGTCCAATGCGCGTTCCCGGTAGCCGTTGCGATAGGTCGCGCGCTCGCCGCTGCGCTCGTAGCGGCTGGCGCCGATCAGCCCATCCACATCCGTCTCCATCAGCAGTTGAACCACCGCCTCCGCGACGCTGCGCAGAAAATCGCCGTCCCCGGCTTTGGCCAGTAGCTCAGCCAGTGGTAATCTATCTTCGGTCATCGGGTTCTCCAGGCTTCAGGATGAAGTCTCGCAACTCCACCATAGCCGACTGATCCGATGGCCACCTCAAACTACACCGTTACAGGGCCCAAAAGTCCACCACGACCCCGGACACTACCCGGCACAAGCGATGCTCGAAGGCACGAAGTGGCGGCAGCTCGGTTGGCGCAAGGGAACAAAGGGGTGTCTGACAACCCGCTTTGCCGCCATGAGGGTACGCATTGCTGATGGCGCGCCCCAGCGAATCGGTTCTGCCGGTGCCCAGCACATGCCGGGAGAGGAAGCCTGGCTGGTGGGTGAGTATCGCTCGAATGGCGAACGAAAATACTATCTCTCGAACCTGCCTGCCGACACCCCGATCAGAGCTCTGGCTGGCGCCATCAAGGCGCGCTGGATCTGCGAGCAGGCCCATCAGCAACTCAAAGAGGAACTCGGCTTGGACCACTTCGAGGGCCGATCCTGGACTGGCCTCCACCGCCATGCCCTGATGACGATGATGGCCTACGCCTTCTTGCAATCCCGAAGGCTCGCTCAGGCGGGACGGAAAAAAAGAGTCCCTGGTCCGCCTCCCCAACCCACCCTGCCAGCAGTGCGCCAAGCCATCCTTGACCGTCTTTCTCGCTCACCGCCGCGGCATCGACCTCATTGCGGATGTAGCCTCATCGGACATAACAACAAACTTCCGCCAAAGTTGTGCTAGCCTCTGTACTTATTGCCGGATACCTTCAGCGACCTACCACAAGTTTTACATTCAGGCGGTGGACGATGCGGATTCCGGAGAATTCACCCATTGGTCGCCCAGACCAGCATTCGGGTACACGGCTTCCTCGGGAGACGCCCCCATCGGAATTCCTGGATAACCCAATTGCATCGGACAACAAGAAGGATGGCAGGATCACCATCATGTCCATCACGAAATGGACCAATGAGAACGGCGTCGGGTGGCACTATAACGAACCCGGCGTTCTGCTGCGGCAGAACGTCTAGAGCGTGAACTTCAGCGACAGCCTTCTCGATGAGTTCCTCAACGAGAAGGCACCGCGGCAGCGCGGCAGCGCGGCAGCGCGGCAGCGCGGCAGCGCGGCACAAGGCAATCGCAAACTTTCCCTGTGGCGCTATAACCTAGTACTATTAGATCCAATAAATCTTGTGATCAATAAAAACTGACAATATGTGGTAATTTTTGCTTCAAAATTAAATAATTTATTTTTTATTTGCCTCAATTTTTTAACATGGGTCAATTTTGATTTCTTATAAATCCTATGGTTCTCAAGCTTGTGATTTTTATGGTATAAAATTTTATTTAAATTATATGGTTTTTTTGTTTTTTTATGCTTATAAACTATTTTGTGTGATTCAATTTTATGGCTGTGAGCTGGAGCCTTCACTGCGAGGGAAGTCAAAACTCTATTTGAATGCAACAGGCCATAAGGCAGTGGCGAAATCGATTTTTGCGGCTGCTTCTCCGGGTTTGTACCAAGCATCATCCAGTAAGCGGATTTTTGCAGGTTCCGCTTAACGCCTTCACCCATCAAATAGGCATGACCAAGACTAATCTGCGCTGCCTGGTTACCTTGAATGGCCGCCTTTTCCCACCAATTCACAGCCATGAAGACGTTGCGCGGAACTCCAGCCCCACGGCTATAGGCATTAGCAAGAGCATTTTGAGCGTCTGAGTTGCCCTGCTTAGCTGATTGCATCCACCAGAAAACGGATTTTACCGCATCCTCAGGTACAGCAATGCCTTTTTGATAAAAATTTCCCATATTCAGCTCAGCGACGGGATCACCTTTAGATGCCGCTTCGAAGAAATATTGTTCTGAACGGGAATAATTTTTCTTAACACCAAGACCTTCATTATAACGCAATGCAATATTTGTTTGAGCAGTTATGTTTCCTGCATCTGCCGCTTTCTGATACCAATAACTTGCCTTTTGCTGGTCTTGGGTGACCCCTTCCCCATTGGCATAAGCTTCCGCTATCGCCAATTCTGCTGCAACATTTCCATTATTTGCGGCCTTAGAGCCTGACCGCAAAAGATAGTTGAGCGATTTCAGTAGGTTGTGATTCTGTCGGTTTGCAACAACAGACGGATTCGCAATGGCTTGGACTGAAACCGCTCGGCAACGATATTGCCGGGCTGGATTGCGCTACGCAAGCGACCTCACCGACGCCGAATGGGCCTTGATCGAACCATTCATGCCCTTGCCGCCGCATCGAGGCCGGCCCCGGACGGTGGTGCTGCGAAGGATTGTGGAGGCCATCTTCTACATGCTGTCGACCGGTTGCCAGTGGCGGCAGATCCCGAAGGAATTCGCGCCGTTCACCACTGTTCAGGGCTATTTCTACCGCTTCTGTCGCGACGGCACGTTCGATCGTATCAATCACGTCCTGGTCATGCAGGCGCGGGAGATAGCCGGACGCGAGGCGTCGCCCACAGCCGGCGTGATCGACAGCCAGTCGGTCAAGACCACCGAAGCCGGCGGGCCGCGCGGGTTCGATGCCGGAAAGAAGATCAAGGGCCGCAAGCGCCACATCGTCACCGATACAGTTGGCCACCTCGTCGGCGCCGTCGTTCATCATGCCGGCATTCAGGATCGGGATGGGGCGCCCGACGTGCTCAAATCGGTCAAATCCCTGTATCCCTGGTTGCGGCACGTGTTCGCCGACGGCGGCTATGCCGGTCCCAAACTCAATGGACGCCTCGCCAAAATCGGCAAATGGACCATACAGATCGTCAAGCGCTCCGACGCCACCAGCGGGTTCGAACTCCTGCCGCGACGATGGGTCGTGGAGAGAACCTTCGCCTGGCTCGGCAGATGCCGACGTCTTGCAAAGGATTTCGAGGCCACCGTTACCAGCGCCACCGCATGGCTCTTCCTTGCCCATATCCGCCTGCTCACACGGAAAATCGCACGCAACCGATAGCCGCACTACCATTCAGATTCGGGCTCTTAAGAAACCAATAAAAAGCTTTTGAATTATTTTTTTGTACACCTAATCCAGCAGAATACATAACAGCTAAATGATATTGTGAAACTATATCGCCACGTGATGCAGCCAGGCTGTACCATATGGCTGCCGTTGAATAGTCTTGAGGCACGCCAGAGCCATTATAATATGCGTCTCCAAGCGCGCTGGCTGCCGATACATTAGAAGAATTGATTGATACTGGATTTGATTTATCCAGTGGCATCGAAATTTTGCTTTGAACCACTGAAGAAATTGGCCTCAGCTGTTTCACATGAGGCTGAATTTTGGGCAACCCTGATTGTGAGGCACAACTTACCAGAGCAAGACCCGACAAGGGGACAAGCCCTAAAACAACTTTCTTGAGAAGAAATGCCAATTTCGTCTGCCTTTTTGAAGATAATTAAAATATTAAAACTTGCTTTTCCAATTCTATTCTAAATTAATTTTTATAGTTTGCAATATCATGAAAGCACCATCAAGTGCATGATTTATTTATATTCAAAACATTATTTATTTATAATTTTTTTTATTATATATTTTATTTTATCCATATTTTTTAATAAATTATTATTTTATATTTCAAATAATATTATCTTGATATTTTTGAATACAATAATTTTTATTTTACTATATTGATTTTGAGGTTGGAGCCTCCAGCACACCCGGGGCGGTGCATGGCCCTACCCCTCCCTGCAAACGCCCCTAATACCCCTTGAGGACGCGGTAATCGCGGCTATTCCCGTATGTCCCGGCGCTTTGGTTGATAGCGACACAGGGGCGATTGCCCGGTTCGCAATAGGTGATCTTGTCGAGCATTCCCGCCTTTACCCAGGCTTTGTGATTGGCCTGCAACACGGTGATTTCGCCCCGCAGCTGACTGACCGTGGTGCGATCCCACCAGACAACGGCCGTACTGCTCAGCCAGCCGAACAGCATCAACCCGACGGTCAGGGCCACGATCCACCCCAGTAACCGCCAGCTCGCCCAGGCCACGATCCGGCGCAACGCCTCCTCGGCAACCGCCATGCCGCCCGCCAGCCCGGCGACATCCTCCAGCAATGGCTTGGCCGCCTCCCGGACCGTCGCCACACCTTCCTTGCCCACCTGCTCGAGCGCCGTCGTCACCGCGGCACTGACCGCCTCACGCACCCGCTCTTCAAGGCTCGAGGCTTCCTCCGCCAGCTTCTGCCGCTCCTGCGCCAGCGCCGCCCGCTCCTCGGCAAGGCCGTTCAGCGCCCGCTGCACCGCCGCCTGCTGCTGCTCGACGATCTCCATCAGCCCGTAGAGCCGTTCTTCCGCACCACTCACATCGACATCCCACGACCCCGCGACACGGATCTTTCCTGCTGTTTCCGGACGGCCGCCCGCTCGGCTTCACGCGCCAGATGACCGCGCATCCGCTCCTCCGCACCCGCCATCAGCCGCTCAATGGCCTGCCCGGCGTCTGGCGACGCCAGCACCTGCGCCAGCGCCGATCCCTCCTTCAACCCGAAGTCATGGCCACGTGCCCGCAGCCGCTGCGCTGCTTCGGAATGACGATCCAGTGTCCGGGCAAACCCCAGCAACGCCACCCGCGCCTGCCCGGCCAGAGTGGGATCAGTTTCCAGCCCCGGCAGCGCCTTGTTGTAGGTCTCCGATAGCCGCGTCCACTCCCGCACCAGGCCGTGTGCTTCCTTGTTGCGCGCCGCCTCGGCTGCCTGGTGTTGCCGATGTGCCTCGAACCGTGCCCGGAACCCGGCACGCCCCGCCTCGATCTCGCGCGCCGCCACCACCTCCCGCGGCCGCACCTCGACTCCACGCCGCTGGGCATAGGCAGCCTGGTCGTAATCCAGCGTGGTTTCCTTGGCCTGGGATCGGGACAGCCACGACGACAGGGCGGCCACAGTGCTGAATTCCTCCCGATCGGCGTAGAGCGTCACCCCGTCCCGGTGCCGCGTCATCGCCACGTAGGTCAGATGTCGGTCCATCGTGCCCGAGGCCAGCACATAGGCCCGGTCCACCGTCGCCCCCTGCGCCTTGTGAATGGTGGTGGCATACCCGTGATCCACGGCAGCATAATCCGCCATCGAGACCGACACGGCCCGACCTCGCCCAGGCCCGGAGGGAGAATCCAGCCGCACCAGAAGGCGGTCGTCCTCGGCCAGCTCCACCGTGCCCAGCATCCCGTTCTTCACGCCCAACTCACGGTTGTTCTCGCGGAACAGCAGCCGATCCCCCGGCGCAAATGCCCGCTCCCCCTCGGTCGTGCGATAAACACGCTCGTCCGCCAGCTCGCCCCGCTCTCGCCGAACCACCCGGATCGCCTCGTTGAGCTCCCGCACGTCCGCGTTGCGGTGCGCCAGAACCAGGCGAGAGCCATCCGGCCGCACATCCATATCGGCCAGCACATCCCGCACGATCGCCGTCCGCGCATCCGCCGCGGTTGCCTCGAACCGGACAGCATCGCGCTCGGCATAGGCGCGCAAACCCTCCTCTGTCTGGTGCCGCCCGAACGCCACCGAAGCCGCCCGCTGCCAGCCCTCGCGCTGGCGGCGGATTTCCGCCAGGTCAACAAAACCGATCCGTTCAGCCACCGCACGGAACGCCGCCCCCGGCCCGATCGGCTGCAGCTGCTCGGGATCCCCCACCAGCACGATCTTGGCTCCTGCCCGGTCGGCCTCGGTGATGAACCGTGAAAGCTGCTTCGAGCCGACCATGCCGGCCTCATCGATCACCAGCACATCGCGCGGCCCGAGCCGGTCGAACCCTCGTTCCCAGCCCCGCTCCCATGAGGCCAGCGTGCGCGAGGCAATGCCAGCCGACTCCTCCAGCCCTTCGGCCGCCTTCCCCGCCAGCGCCGCCCCATGAACGTGGTAGCCTTGCGCAACCCACGCCTCCCGAGCCGCCGCCAGCATCGTGCTCTTCCCCGCCCCGGCCAACCCCACCACCGCAGAGATGCGCTCCGGCCGGCATACATGCTCGATGGCGGCCCGCTGTTCTTCGGCCAGGAACGGCCGCGCACTGACTGCCGCATCCACACGCCGGGCGGCAACGCCAAAACCGCGCACCGGCAGACCGCCCCGACCCTCCGCCATGCGATCGGCACTGACCGCCATATCGCGCTCGATACCGACCATCTCCCGCGTCGAGTAGCGCGCCTGCTCGATCACCCGCCCGCGCTTATCACGTTGCTCAGCCCGCAATTCCACCAGAGCAGGCGACGCCATCACTGTTGCAAACGCCGCCTGGAACGCATCGGCATCGCCGATATAGCGGTGCAGCGCGCGCGCCACATCGTGACGATCGAATACGCTCTTCTCGCCCGTGATGAGCGTCAGCACCTGATCCGGCCGCTCCCGGATCAGCGCGGCGTTGCGCTTCGCGGCCTCCTCATCGATCCGAACCCGCGATACGGCCTTGCCACGCCGCTCCATTTGCGTGGCATGCACGCCCATATGCTGCGTCGGTTCGATCTCCAGCCCCCGCTCCTGATGCGAACGGTGATCGATCCGCACATCCAGCCCCGCACGCGCCAGATGCTCGTTCGTCCGCTGCTCCCAGCCAATCCGGAGATCCCGAAGCTGCTCATGCGAGGTCGGCAGGCCAAGCGCCTGCAACTTCTTGTTCTCAAGCTCGAGTTCGGATTTCTCGCCCAGGGAACCGGCCGGCATGGCCCCGATCCAGCGCCCCGCCTCGTCACGCCCGGTCATCACCCGTCGCGTGGTCAGCAGGATATGGGCATGGTGGTTGCGGACATCGGTATGACCGTGGGGCACATGGATCGCAAAATCCACCGCAACCCCGTACTGCCGGGCCAGAGCCTGAGCAAAATCCCGCGTCAGTGACAGCCGCTGCTCCGCCGACAGCTCGTGCGGGAGCGCAACCTCGATTTCGCGAGCGACCCGCGCATCCTTGCGTCTCTCCGCCAATTCCGCAGCATTCCACAACGCTGATCGGTCACGCGCCCATTCAGGACCGGCGTCATGCACAACGGCACCATTCGCTGCTACGGTGTCATTGGGGAGAATAATCTCTGCGTGCTCAACACCATGGCGCCGGCTAAAGTCATGCACCATCCCATCGCGCACATTCTCAAGACGATCGGCCGCGCGGTACGCAGAAGCCGCCACTGCACTACGACCAGAGCCGCGAGCTACAGGCTTCATGCTCATATGGTAGATCGCCATTCTGCACCAACCCTACCCCGCACTGAGTTGCGCAGCAACTCGTAAGTGCGGAGTTAAAGCTTCACTTCGTTTCGCTTTTCGTGATGCCTAGCATCATATTGGCGGGATATTTTATGCCAAACACTTTGATGGCTTCTACACTTTTATGCTCGATATGGATGGCCCGTTCAGACCCATAATGGAAGTTTCAGCAAGAACCGGCGATATTCCGATCGATGCAATCGATTTGTCCACGTTGCCAGGCGCAGACGATCTGCCAGAATGATGACAGTTGCTGGTGCACCAAACTGCCGACCGTTACGCCGCTGCCAACGGATGACGTAGCGCATTGCCTATGCCCGAATTGCCTACGGGAGATGCAGGACAAGGCACGCCAGAACGCCACTGCCGCCGATCACGACAGAACCGAGGAAACCCATGGCTCGCAAACCCATTGAACAGCAGATTGCCCAGCTTGAAGCTCGTGCCAAGACTCTCAAGGCACGGTTGGCAAAGCAGGATCGTGCCAGAGACACTCGCCGTAAAATCCTCATCGGCGCACTGGTGCTTGACCGTCTCGAACACAACGCCGATGCCGAATTCTCCGAACGCCTTGCCAACTGGCTCCGACGCGAGCTTCCAGGCTTCCTCACCCGTGAAGACGACAAGGCTCTCTTCGCCGATCTGCTGAACGGCAAAGCCGGCGCACCGGCAACAATTCCAGAACCCCGGAAGGCCGAGGCGTAATATCACTCAGTGGAGATCTCTTCTTGCTTCCGCCAATTCGTCACCCTCATCCGGGGGGATGTCGGTTTGGATTTCAGTGTTCCTGCCCATGGGAAGCCTCCCATGGATTGAGGAGGGTTACGCCGGTTGTGTGAAAGTCCGCGACGTTGCGGGTGACGATGGTCATGCCATGGGCCAACGCAGTTGCGGCAATGAGCGCATCCCGTTCGGCGTGAGGATCAGGGACATGCAAGGTCGCGCAGCGCCGGGCGACGGCTGTATCCACTGGGAAAATGCGCCCTTCGAACTCGGGCAACACCTGCTTTTCCAGCCAGGCGCGCAGCAAATGCCCTTGATCGGGGTCTTTCCGCTCGATTTGCAGGATACCGATCTCGATTTCGAGGATAGTGATGGCCGAGATGTAGAGGGTTTTGGCGTCTACGCTGTCGGCCCAGATGGCCACCTGTGGGTGCGCCTTACCCAGGCGCACCTTGCGGAGTTCGGAGACGACATTGGTATCGAGGATGAACATCAGGAGAAATCGACTGGGCGCAGGCCAATGCTGACGCGAGGTGGATCAAATTCGATATCGGCAAGGCCCGGCATGGCCAGAGCATCGGCAATGCTGCGGCGTTTGCCTGTGATGCGGCGATATTCCTCGATGCTGAGCAGGACGTGTGCGGGTTTGCCGCGGTCAGTGATGAAGACCGGACCTTCTGAAGCGGCTTTCTTGGCCCGGCTGGTGTCCTGATTGAACTCCCTGCTGGATATGGTGGTGATGGCCATGTGCGGCACTCCTGCTGTCGGCGTCAATCGGCAATAGTATAAACGTTAATACAAAAATCTTTCTTTTGTCAATGCCATTTTGCTTTTCTGGCTGCGGTGAGGGGTCAAGGAGCCGCCCGGAGGCCGCAGCGGAGCGCAGCCTGCAGGGCGAGCACCGAACGGGCGAGGACGGCAGGCGGAGCCGGTTCTTGACGCCTTGGAGCGGCCTGTAGCCTATCGGGTGGGGTGCAGGACAAGGGCAAAGCCCGCTGGGCGGCAACCCCTGCCCTTCGGCGAGAACGGGGTGCAGGGGCAGCGGCCTATGGAGCGAGCCGGCGGGGGCGTAGCCCCCAAGAGCCGGCGAAGACCTTTTGAAGTCCGTTCTGTGGTGGGTAATGGGCGGTAGTTATCCACATCCCGAGGCGTTTTAAGGGTTTTATATATTAGTTTTAAGGGTTTTAGGCTAAAAAAAAGGTGATTTTATTTTTTAAATCAATGCGTTACGAAAGCGTTCGGTCCTTAAAAGACGGGCTTTGGTCCTTAATGGACGGAGCTTCAGTCCTTAATAGACGGCCTCAGGTCCTTAAAAGACGGCGTATCCACAGGTCTGCGGCACCTACGGCGCATGCAGCCTATGTATGCACCCGACTCGGCTACCAGCTCAGCCCGAAGCCCGTCTTTTAAGGACCTGCTGTATCGGTGGAGGGCGTTGGGAAACTGCCTCGGAACCGCATAACAAGAATCGGGCCATCTTGGCCTGGTTCCTCCGCAAGATCGTATTCGGGCAGTTCGTTGGCCTTGATGAGTTCGCGTATGCCCGCACTGGATTTCTTGAAAGCATCTGGGCTCCCGCTGCGTTCATGGATCAATCGGAAGGACCACCGGGCCTCACCCTTACCGGCAGCCACACGGGCCAGGCGATAGACAAAGCGGCCGAGACCAGGCGTCATCAGGAAGTAGTTCGGGTGCATCGTCAGCACTTCGGGATGTTCAGCCTCGACGACAGCGGCATAGAGCCATTTCGGCAGCTCTATTTCCACGGACGTGACGCGGCCCGAATCCTCATGCGACACGGCCTTGTAATCGTTGATGAGGCCAGCACCTTCGGTCACCCGGAGCGGGCGTCCATCCTTACCCCGCTGCCGACGCACAATCTCCACGGTGGTTTGCTTGAGCCGCCGTAAGGCGGCTTCCACCGCTTCGTATTGCCGCCCTCCATCTGACTGGCGGCAGAATTTTAGGATTTCCGAGACGTGTGGCCGGAACGAACGGCCTGGCTTTTCGCCCAGACCAGCACGATAGCGGTTCATGGCTTCCGTGAGGTGAGAAACACCCATCAGCACGATGTCGTAATCCCATATGGAAGCCATACCATCAGGTCCGCTGGCCACACGCACATGACCGCCATCCGGCAGGTTATGTGTCATCACCGAGTTGGCGCGCGGGTACTTTTTCGATAGCCGGAACACGGCCACGTCCATGATGCCGCGATTGTCCTTGGCAGCCACGTCCCACACGCCCGGTACAAAAAAATCGGCCTGCGCATCGTCAGGCGGGGGAGTTCGCAACAGCGGTTTGGCCCGTGCCGCAGTGGCTCTCGCTCTCGCTTCCTGGCGTTCTTCCTCAGGAACTTCCTTGATGGACTGACCACCCATCAAGGAGTCTATGTAGGGCAGCAGCATTTTGGACACTTCGCCTAGGACATACCAACGCTTGCGCTCCTTATCCCATCGTGCGCCATGCCGCTTGGCCCAATCCTTGTCGCCGTAGCCAATGGTCAGGTAGGTCCGGGGACGTGGCGTCGCGCGTTTGCCAACGCCGCCTTTTATCAGTCTCGTGCCTTTACCCTTTTCTACCATACATCCTCCAACTTGGCCGACTATATGAATATTCTTTTAATATTCTTTTTCATTTGAAAACATCTCCTTCTATGGCGCGATAAATGGCCATGTTGATGATGCCTGCCCTGCCCTGTCCGGTGCGCTTGGCGAGCTCATCCACGCGGCGCAGCAAATCGGGGGTGATGGTAAGGCTGATCTGCCGTTTGTTCCCTTTCGCCACGCCCTTGTTGTAGGCGCCGGCGTCCGGTGCACCGGATACAAAAGCATCTACGGCCGCCGCTTGCGCGGCTGGCGTCGTCTTGGGCTTACGTTGGATTACCATGCTATAGGCTCCTTTTAGGAGTGCGTATGGATATTAAAAAGATATGAAATCAATGATTCTAGTTCGGCGCAGGCTTTGGGATCGCGCGGGGCCAGTTCAGCCACGGCCAGGCCAGCACCGCCGGCATTACTGAAAGCCTTGCGGCGCCGGATCGGCACCGGCAGGTAGGCGAACTGCGGAATCTCTGCGACGGCTGCCGCTGCCTCGGCGTTGTCGGCCGAGTGCTCGCCAGGATCGGCCTGGTTCATCACGGCAAAACATCGCAAGCCGTCGCGAACGCTGTTCGCTTCGTCAACCAGTGAGGCCATGTCATCCAGTGCCCACACGTCGTAGGAGCGAGGAGCAAAGGGCACCAGAAGCACATCGGACAGAATCAGTGCCGCACGCAAGGCCGTCGAGTCACGGCCGCCGGCATCAATGATGATGTCCTGCCATTTATCGCGCTGCTGCTGCACCTGGCCGCGCAACTCCTTGCCGTCTGCATACTGCGCGCACGCGATGCCCGGCTTTCTGCCGGCTTCGGAGCGGGCGGCAATGGCCGCTGCCGCCGTTCCCTGGCGGTCGCCGTCGATCAGCCACACGTCACGCCCAGCCATCGCGCGGGAGATGGCGAGCTGCACGGCCAACGTGGTTTTGCCGACGCCTCCTTTGGTATTGCCTACGGTTAAAATCATATGGGCTACCTTTGGCTGTTATATAAATTATATAATAGTACTATTTGGATATTAAAACAATACTAATCGTAAGGGTAGGAAATACCTGCCCACAATCTCCCCCAACCGGCCTGGGGATGGATGGAAGCCCCCCCGGGACGCCCTATGGGTTTGTGGACAGCCAAGCAGAATTTGGCTTGCAAGGGCGGTCGCCAATATTATATTTCAGTATAATAAAAAAGGAGATTCCTATGCACACCACAAACCTGCGCAAGGTCGGCGGCTCCATCATGTTGGCCGTGCCGCCCGCGCTGCTCGATGTGCTGCACCTGGCACCCGGCGCCAAGGTCGGCCTGACCGTCGATAACGGCCGCCTGGTGGTCGAGCCGAAGGCCAAGCCGCGCTACACGATGGCCGAGCTGCTCGCGGAAGCCGAAGCAGCCGGCGTCTATCCGCTGCCGCCGGAAGAACGCGAATGGATCGACGCCGCGGCAGTCGGAAAAGAACTGATTTGATGAATCGCGGCGATATCTACCTGGTCGATCTTGAGCCGACGGCAGGACACGAGCAGCGCGGCAATCGGCCGGTGCTGGTCGTGTCCCCGGATGCCTTCAACCGCCTGACACAATGCCCGGTCATCCTGCCGATAACCAACGGCGGCGATTTCGCCAGGCGCGTCGGTTTCGCGGTTCCAATCAGCGGCATCAAAACAACAGGCGTCGTGCGGTGCGATCAGCCACGCGCACTCGATCTGAACGCCCGCAATGCTCGCAAGGTGGACACGCTGCCGGCGGCGATCCTGGATGACGTACTAGCCACGGTCGCCACGCTGTTCGAGTAGGGCAGGGGAGCGCGATCGCGCTGGTGCCAGGCGGCGTGAACCCGCTGGGGCTCAGATCCCCGGCGGGCGACACGATCGGGAGTTGCAGAAAGCCGCGTCAGTATCCGGCGGCGACGATCCAGCGATTACTGGTCACACCCTTGAAGAGGTGGCTTACCTTGCCGTCCCGCACACTGACCAAAGCGGCTTCATGACGGTTTTCCACGGTAACCAGTGCGTCCTTGCCGTGATCGAGGACAGCCAGGCCGCTGAGCTGGTTCAATCCCTTCGCCGGGCGAACGGCAACCTCGCCGAGATATTTCGCCGTCTGCGCTGAGAATTTCAGGATGTGCCCGGAAAACCAAGCGGCATAAACGGTGTTGCCATCGGGAGAGGTGGCAAGCCGCATGAAGCCCGCCGTGGCTTGCGGAATGGCCGCGGAGGAGAAATGGGTATCGATCTCGGGCGTTCTGATCTGGCCTGAAGTAACGAAACGCCCTGCGCTATAGCATAAGCGGACAAAGTGGGAACGTTGACTGGTTGGGATCGAAATTTTCTGCGGGTTTGAGCGGAGAGCGCGGTTCTGAGGCCGGAACCGTGCGATGACGAAAAACATATGTTTTCCGTCGGTGGTCAGAGACCTGCCGAAAAATCCCGAATTTCGTGCCGAATCATGTACGGAAAACATAGTCGGAATGATATGATATACGGAAACCGTCTCGAATGGGATTTCCGTACATGCTGATCGGCTACATGCGCGTCTCGACCGACAATGACCGACAGGTGCTCGACCTGCAGCGCGACGCCCTGCTCGGAGCCGGGGTCGATGAGCGGCATCTGTTCGAGGATCGCGCCGGGGGCAGCCGGCGCGATCGGCCGGGGCTCGCTGCGGCACTGGCCTATCTGAAATCGGGCGATTGCCTTGTGGTCTGGAAGCTGGACCGGCTTGGCCGGTCGCTGCCGCATCTGCTGGAGACGGTGAACAGCCTCAGGGCGCGTGGCGTCGGCTTCCGGTCGCTGACCGAGCAGATGGACACCACGACGCCGCAGGGGGAATTCCTGTTTCATGTCTTTGGCGCTCTGGCGCAGTTCGAGCGTTCGCTGATCCAGGAACGTGTGCAGGCAGGTCTGGCGGCTGCCCGTCGGCGGGGCAGGCGTGGCGGCCGACCGGTGGTGATCGATGCCGAGAAGCTGGCGGCGGTGATCGCGGCGTTGGACGCTGGTGCCACGAAAGCGTCGGTCTGCCGCACTTTCGGCATTCCGCGGAGTACGCTGGTCGACTCTCTGGCACGGATCGGCTGGTCTCCTGTCCTCAACAGGCAGGAGGGAGGGACCAGTGGGCTATCGACGGATATTGACGGGGGAACAGATCGCACAGTTGTTCGACCCGCCGACTGATCGGCCCGGCATAATTCGTTACTACACGCTGTCTGCTGCGGATCTTGCAATGATCCGGCGCGGACGGGGCGATCATCACCGTCTCGGTCTGGCTCTCATGCGCTGTTGCCTGCGGTATCCCGGCCGGCCGCTGCATGCCGGCGAGATACCCGATCCTGCTCTGGTCTCGTTCGTCGCTGCACAGATCGACGTCTTGCCGGATTCCCTTGGTGCTTATCCGAGGGTGGATCAAAACCGACGCCGGCATTCGGCGGCTTTGCAGGATCGCCTTGGCTTGCGGCCATGGGGGCCGCGCGTGGCGGCGGACCTTGCCGACTGGCTGCTGGGGTGTGAACCGCGCCGGGATTCCCGGCGCGGTTCACACCCCAGGCTCCGTCCCCGTAGCCCAGCCCTTCAACCAGCCAGCCACGGAAATGCTCGAAAGCGACCGTCGCTTCCAGAACCTCCAGCGGGTCTCCCGTCTTGCTCAGACGCTCAAGAGGCTCCGAAAGCCCGAATAGCGACCACGCCTCCAATTCACGACCGTCTCAGTGAATCACGAATTCAACAACTTTCACAGGGTTAGAGCACGTTCCGATCAGATGGAGTCATCTGATCGGATAAAGATGCTGGTTTTATCAAAAAGATAGAGAACGAATCCGATCCGGACGGATCGGTAGACGCTCTAATGCAAGTGTCCAGCTTGAATCAGATTTCAACCGCTTCCGGTACCCCAGCGATTCAGATGGTTCAGCTACCGCTCTAGCTGTCCGCCCGCCGTGCGACGGTCACTGTCATCTGGTGCGGTCATGCCATACTGGCTGATGAACACGAGATCGGTCTTTGCAGATGCCGCAAGTTCGAATCCAGGGGTTGAAGCTTCACTGGTGATTTTGTGGCCAGGTGAGGCTGGGAAAGCCAGAATACGCTCACCGCATTGATCGATACGCAGCTCACCAGCCGCATCCGAAGTGATGCCAGCAGATCTTTTCGGCCGGGTCGATCAATCCATCTGCATGGTCAGCGACCGGGAGAACGATACTGGTTGACTACGGCGTCGGGCCGGATGCTCTGCGTTGCGCAGCCCGTCCGGCCCTGCGGCATTGAACCGGAGGACCCACGCCCTCACGATCTGCGGCGTAACATGGCCCAACCGCGCTGCCTCCGCAGCGTGTGCCACCATCGTAGATGGTCACCTGTGAAAAATCGAACTTTGCTGATCTAGTCATGACTTTTTAGCGGCGGGCAATATTGGGATTTGCAAGGTGTGGGAGACCTGAGTGGAAAAACCTTGCAAAAACCGTTGGAGCGTTGCGCGGTGGTCGCGATCGTGATTCTCTCCCTTTGATGCCGAACATCATGTGTTTGGCGTGGAGGAAAGAATGCCGCCGAAGCTGAATGCACCGCAGGATGATCTCGAACTGTTCCGCTCGCGGCTGGAGAACATCATCGACCAGCGGCATCCCCTGGTGCGGCTGGCCCGGCTGATCGATTGGCGGGTCTTCGAGGAACGCTTCGGCACGCTCTACGCCGAGGCGGCGGGACGTCCGGCGCTGCCGACCCGCCTGATGGTGGCGCTGCATCTTCTCAAGCACATGGATGGTCTGTCCGACGAAGCGATCTGCGCGCGCTATCTCGACAGTCCGTATGTCCAGGCATTCTGCGGCGAGACGCATTTCCAGCACACGCTGCCGCTTGATCGATCCTCGATGACGCGCTGGCGCAAGCGGATCGGGTCCGAGCGGATGGAGGCCCTGCTCGCCGAGACGCTGGCGGCCGCCGAGCGGGGTGGTGCCGTGGCGGAGAAGCACTACGAGCGGGTCACCATCGATACCACGGTCCAGCCAAAGGCCGTGACGCATCCGACCGACAGCAAGCTGCTGCACAGCGGCATCGAGACGCTCGCCCGCATGGCGCGCAAGCACGGTATCACGCTGCGCCAGTCGTATCGCCGGGTCGCGCGCTACGCCAGGCAGGAGGCGGCGCGCCTGCATCATGGTGGCAAACGCCGCGAGGCCGAGGCTCGCGTGCGCAAGCTGCGAACCTGGCTGGGCCGGCTGGCTCGTGACATCACCCGCAAGATCGCAGGCAACGCTGAAGCGAAGGCCACGTTCGCCGAAACGCTGGGCCTGATCAATCGCCTGCTTCGCCAGAAGCGCTCCGACCGCGGTGCCGACAAGCTCTATTCCCTGCACGCGCCTGAGGTGGAGTGCATCGGCAAGGGCAAGGCCAGGACGCGCTTCGAATTCGGCGTGAAGGTCTCCATCGCCACCACCAACGCCGCTGCACCCGGCGGTCAGTTCGTTCTCGGCATGCAGAGCCGGCCGGGAAATCCCTATGACGGCCACACTCTGGCCGGCCAGATCGAGCAGGTCGAGCGGATCACCGGGGTTGCCGTCGCCCGCGCCTATGTCGACCGCGGCTATCGCGGCCACGGCGTCGAAGCCGAGGGCAGAAAGATCTTCATCTCCCGCCAGAAACGCGGCATCACCCCCACCATCCGCCGCGAGTTGCGCCGACGCACAGCCATCGAACCCGTCATCGGCCACATGAAGACCGATGGCCATCTGGGGCGAAACTTCCTGCTCGGCGTCGACGGTGATGCCATCAACGCCGTCCTCGCCGGCGCCGGCCACAACCTCCGCCTCCTCCGCAGATGGCTGATCAGGCTTCTTTGTGCCCTCGTCGCATGGCTCTATGCCCCAAACCGCTCACCAAGCCTCGGCTTCGCCCACCGCCAAATCACATAGTTCACAGACGACTAGATGGCGGCAAGAGCCAGCAGGCGCCGGACCTGAGCTGCCTCCTTGCTGTGCCGTGCCAGGCGGCGAAGGATGGCAGCGTCAAAATCAGCACGAAGAGGGACAGGGCGGGTCATGATGAACCTTCGAAGACCAGAAGCCTTGAATCACACCACGCCGCATGACCTTATTTATCTTGGTTTATTTTTTTATTCCAGGAATAATCAGCGCCTGAATGACTGTTTCTGCATCCGGCAACGAATTCACCAAAAGCTTTTCATGGGCCTGGAAAGATTTAATGGCCGCCTGCGTTTCTGTTCCGTAGTTTCCATCAGCCGGACCATTAAGAAATTTATGTTTCTTCAGAAATTCCTGAAGTTTTTTCATTGTATTTTTTCTGATATTTACCGATTTACCATCAAAAGAGACTGTCATGAGAGACGATGATTTGGTCAGCTTGATCGACGAAAACAATTTTAAGATTGAGTTTGTCACGCCTTCAACATTGTCTTTGCTGTTTTTTGAACAAACATTCAAGACAAGGTTGGTAACTGCAACGGGTGACTGTATCGCCATAATGTCAAAGGTATTGTGATCGACGCGGTTAAGAGCCGTGATGTATCCCATCAGCCAACTCGATAATTCCGCGCGCACAGCGGCGTGGCCATGCTGAATGGCCCCAACGGTCTCTGCGCATGACGTCGCTCCGATACCATTCACCGCGAAATTGCCCTTGGCGTCCGCTGCCTGGGCAGCGTGCGAAGCCAGCCAGCCGCAGGCAAGCGCGATCGTAGTGGCCTTAACGAGACGAGAAGAACGCCAATCCATCGATTAACTCCAAGACCTTACGAGTAAAAAAGAGGGGAAGCAAATGCTTCCCCTCCGAGAGAGCTCTGGGACAATTAGTGAGCAACAACCGTGTTGATCGCACTATTGCCTGTTGCGCGGGCAATGATGCTGTTGTTGCCAACATTCACGGTGCTGCCGGTCGCACCAGGCGCGCCGGTGGTTGCGCCAAATGCGTTGTAGGAGGCGGTCGCGGTCACGTTACCCGTATTGGTCTGTGCATTCTGCAATGCATTGGTGGCATTGCCGCTGTTCAGCCCGGAAAGGGTCAGCGTGTTTTGTGCAGAGTTACCGAAGGCGTTCACGTTGACGGCATTACCCGTCACGGTCACGCTGGTGTTCTGGACTTGCGTCGTACCGCCAGCAAACCCGTTCAGAGCCACGCTGAACTGGCTGGTAGGCGCAGTGGCACCGAATGCAGCACTGGTTGCACTGACGGACCCGCTATTGGTCTGCGAGTTCAGCGCCACGTATTGCGCCGTCACAGGAGTTGTGCCCCCAGCCGAAGCGCCGGCTGCCTGTGTACCAAAGTTGGCCGTCGGCAGAGCGTTCAGAGCATTCACGGCGGAGTTGCCTGCGGCCTGCACATTCAGTGCATTGTTGGTCACCGCAATCGACGATCCGGACGCAGCAGCGGTAGTTGCAGAGCTGCCGGTCAGGCTGAACTGGACGTTCGAGGTGCCTGCCGCAGCAACCGAGTCGCTGTTCGTCTGGTTGTTGAGGATGGCTGCAGGTGCGTTCACCGTCGAGCCGCCCAGATTGAGCGTGTTCGATGCGGTATTGGCGATAGCGCTAGCCGTCGTCGTGTTGCCATTCAGGACGGCAGTGCTGCTCTGCAGACCGGAGCTACCGGCTGTGTCGTTGTTGTAGACATTGCTATTGGCCTGGGCGGTCACACCATTGGTCGCACCGGACGATGTCTGCGTATTATTCAAGGCATACGCCGCATTCACAGTCTGGAGATTGGTCGTGATCGATGCCGCAGCAGTGGTGGCATTGTCGAGAGTCGTCGCGTTTGCCGTCAGCGTGTTGTTGGCGCTGTTGGCATTTGCCGTAGCAGTGGTCGTGTTGCCGTTCAGTGCCAGGCTGGAGTTGCTGCCAATGGCACCCGGCGCACTGATGGTCTGACCAACCGACGACGATGTCGTGCTGCTGGTGGCCACCGTACCCGCGGTTGCAGTCACGTCACCGGTTGCATTCTGGCTGGAGATCAATGCGCCCGAAGCCGCATAAGTACCCTGTGAATTCTGCGAGATCGTGCCATTCACCGTCAGCGCGGTCGTCGCGGTATTCGCCTGTGCCGTAGCGTTCAGCGCATTGTTGGACACGCTGAGAGTCGACCCGGAAATCGTCGGCAAGGTCGCGGAGCTGGTAATCTGTGCTCCACCGTATGCGCTGGCCGTTGTGGCCGAAGCATTGGTCTGCGCGTTCACCGCCGACAGGTCGGCCGTTGCGGTTTGAGAGGTCGAAGTAACGGTTGCGCTGCTCTGGGTTCCCGCAAGGGCGCCACCATTCACGGTATCCGCCGTCACCGCGACCGTGGTGTTGCCGACGTTACCCTGTGCGACCGCACCGTAGTTGTTGCCTGTCACCGACAGGGTGCTGTTGGTCAGATTGCCACCTGTCTGAATATTCGCAAATGGCGTCGTGTTCAGGGCCGGAACAGTAATGGTTCCCGCCGTCGCTACAGTCTTCGCCCCCGAAGAAATAGTAAACGTTGTTCCCGTCGGGAATGAGAACGTGGACGCAGACGTTCCTGAAGTCAGCGTCACGGTGCTGCCCGAATAGGTGACAGTACCGGTACCAGACGCCGAAATTACAGAAGCCAATTGTGCCGGCGTAAGGCCAGTGCCTGTAGTGCTGAATGAGATAGTCTGACCAGCAGGAACAGAAAGCGTGTTACTTGTAGTTGAAATCGTGCTTCCCGTGTATGATCCAGTGAGACCCGTAGTAGACGTAACAGCAGGCGAACCGGCATTGCCGATGGTCGCCGACGTACCACCGCCACTGGTGATATTCTGGACATTCAGCCCACCAACAGAGCTGGTGAGAACCGCAACCGGTGTAGCGGCGGTGCCGACCACCAGATTGTTCGACGCGCTGTTGGTTGTCGCCGCGGCATTGAAGTTGTTGCCCTGCGCCTGCAGGGTCGCGTTCGAAACCGCACCCGAGCCACCGAGGCTGAGGTCCGCGCCAGTCTGCGACTGGGTTGCCGAGACGGTTGCAGAGGCCGTCTGCGTGTTGACCACGCTGAAGCCTGTGTTCACCGACGCCGTGGTTCCGTTATACGAAACAGGTGCAGTGGTCGGCGCCGCGGCGGTCTGACTTGCATCGACCAGGTTTGTGCCGGTGACCGTCAGATTATTGGCCGAGGCGATGTTGCCTGTGGCCTGGGCAAGCGAGGCGTTACCATTCACGCTCAGGGTCGATCCGCTGACCGTGCCCGCTCCTAAGGCGGTCGTGAGATCAAACAGACCATTGGTCGCGGAGGCACCGGTGACGGTGCTGGTGACCGTACCGCTCAGCGACGAGGTATTGGCGACCGTCGCCACGGGCAGGAAGGTTGCCGCCGGTGTTGCGCCAGCGGTCGGCTGCGCCAGATCGGTCACCGACACGTTTGCAACGTTGCTGGTCTGGTTGCCATAGCCCGCTGCCACGAACTGATTATTCGTGTTGCTGACGGTCGAATTGCTGACATTGCCCGAACCAAGGCTGATGCTCAGCGGGGTCGTCGTCGATGCGCCGGCCGAGACATTCGCCGTTTCGGCCTGGCTATTGAACAATGCCAGCGCGGCATCAGCGCTATTGGTGCCAGACGCCAAAGAGACGGCCGTCGCGGGGGCGGTCGCCGTATAGACGTTGAGACCGGTCGAGGTGGCATTCAGCGTGTTGGAGTTGGCGTTGCCATATGCCAGAGACCGCAGAACATTCCCGTTCGTCCCGCCAAGGGTGATCGAGGAGTTCTGGATTGCAGTATTCGCCGTGGTGTTGGCGGCAATTTCGACCGTCGGGTTTGACAGCGTCGACGTTGCGCCGCTCATGTCGGTCTGAACGCTCGCAAGGCCCGCGGATCCAGCCAGCTGGTCTGCATTCACGGTCAGTGCGTTCGCCGCATTATTGCTCTGTGCGATCGCCTGGGCCGTGTAGGTTCCAGCAGCGCCCGACAAGGATAGCGTATCGCCGCTCAGCGTCGTGCCATTGGCCGTCAGGGTAACCGCGTTGCTCTGATTGGTCGCCGTAACTGCAGAGCTGCTGGAATATTGGTTGTTGCCAACAGACAGACCGGCCGCCGAAGTCAGCGTGGTCCCATTATACGTGAGGCCGGCCAGCGCGGCAGTGCCGCCATTGGGGTAAGCATTCACGTTGGTGCCACTGACTGTCAGAGCATTGCCTGCACCGCCGGTCGCGCCCGTGGCGTTATTGCCAATTGCCGTTGCGCTCGTTCCGTTGCCCGTGAGCGCCAGCGTCGAATTGCTCACCGTTGCCGTCGAGGATGCCGCCGATGTGCCGTTGGTGCCAGCGGTCAGCGAGATCGTGTTGCCGGAATTTTTCGAATTCACAGCCGATCCGGTCGCGGTCTGCAGGCTGTTGATACCCAGAAGGCCGTCGATCGTGGCGGCATTGGCACCAGAGCTCGGAACCGTAACGGTATTGGAAACGCTGTTGTTCGTTGCCGTCGCGTTGATGCTGTTGGAGGTTCCGCTGACCGTCGATCCGCTGACGTTCTGGGCAACCGTCTCAATGGTATTGCTCGTCACCGAAGTCTGGCCGGCAACCGAGTTCACCTGGGACTGCAGGTTAGCGATACCGAAATCCGCCTGCAGCGTGTTTGTCGGTCCAGTTGCCGCAACGGAGGCGTTGACCTGCGTGGTCGTTGCCCCAGCCAGGTTCATGGTACCGGCGAGTTCAGCAACGTTTGTCGCGGTGTTTCCGGTTGCGCTTCCCGTAATGGCATTGCCGGACTGAGTCAGGCTCCCATTGGACAGCGTGATCGGATTGTTGGTTGTAGCGCCAGACGCAACCGTCGCACTGATAGTATTGCTCGACGCATCACTCAAGGGAGTGACTGTTGCCGGCGCCGCGGTCTGGCTGTTGGTCTGCAGATTGCTGACCAATGCGCTGCCGTCTAGGCTCGGGGCGGAGCCCGACGCAACGGACAGGGTGCTCGTGGCTGTATTGCCCACATACGCGGCCGACACCGTATTATTGGTCTGCGCCACGGTAAGGGACGGAGTCTGCGCAGTTGTTCCTGCAGATGAGTTTACTGCGAGGTTGACAGTGTTGCCGGTCGTCGAGGCCGCGCTTGTCGTGGCAATCGAATTATTGGCCTGCGCATTGCTCAGTACAATATTCGCAGATGCATCGAGGGCATTGGTCGCCGGGGTGCCGAGATTTAGAGTAGAGCTACCCGCCGCACCCTGTCCAACATATGTCACGGGAACGGCGCCGCTTACCGTGGTATTGCTGGCGTTTCCTGTGGCCGACGAGGAGATCGCGTTTGCGCTCTGCGTGAGGCTGGAGCCGCTTACGACATCGGTAGAAACGTTTTGCAGCGTATTGCTGGAGGCCGTTGCATTTACGGCGACATAATTGGTCCCCGTCCCCGGAGGAGCTTGCGTGGTCGCGTTATTGGCCTCCTGGACCAGGACCGACAACCCATTCCCCGTCGTCCCCGCAGTCGTGCCGCCGATCGCTGCCAAATCAACTGTATTGGTCAGCGTGTTGCCGGTGGCAACGGCACTAATCGTGTTGGCGGTGGTGGTTGAGGAATTAGAAACAGTACCGGTGCCACCTGTCCCCGTAAAGGTCTGCCCTGCGGTCAGGTTGGTTGCGTTTGCCGTAATTGCCAGGTTCGACGTTGCGGCTGAAGACGGCGTATTTTGCGCCTGGAAATAGTTAGCAACATAGCCAGTTGCCGACCCCTGACCTGCGACGACACCACTCGTCGTCACTGTAGGGGCAACGGTGGTCGTAGCAGTCTGCGCCATGACCGGACCACCATACACCACACCGAGCAATATAACACTCGCCGCAGTCGATCCGAGAAGACTTCTTCTCAGCCTTGCATTTTTCAAAGCTCGCTCCCGTTCCAAAATAAGCCTGTTTTAGGAAACATAATACTTACTGATTCTTAATAGAATTTATAATAAACTTAGAGTTTTAATTAGCTTTATTTTGTATTATTTAATAGTAACTAATGCGACCTTTTGCGAACCCGATCCATCCTGATAAATGGCACTATCAGTATCGGATGGCGCCCATTGGACAGTGATCACCGGGGCAGTCATACCGTGGGTCGAAAGCCCGTCCTGCAGCGAGGCAATCCTCGCTTTGATCAGATCAGAACGCATAGAGGGCGACCAATTCTCATTTGCCGGCGCAGTCAGCTCGACAGTAACAGGGGCTTTTGCCGCCATCTGGGCGATCCGGGTCAGCAAGCCACCATCCCCGGCGGGGATCGCCGCCGAACCGAAATCGAAGCTCAGCTTCATGGGCGCACCGGCACTACCTGGAAGTGGCTTGGCAATCGGTTGCTGTACGCCCGGTGGGACAGGTGGCTGGATGAGCTTCACATGATTGGGCGTCTTGCGAAGCTGGCTGGCAGTCTTCTCCGAGATTGCATCACGGACTTTCTTCAGACAGGGAAGCGGGCTCAGATGTTCGGCCGCCGCCACCAGATCAAGCGTACCTTGTTCCAAGGTGGTTCGAACACCCAGCTCCAAAGGCTCTTGATTTTTTGCGCCAATATTGACATCCCACAGATCGCTGCCGAAGAACCTGAATATCCCGGCGCTCACCTGATAGCCGACAATCTGCTTCTCCAGGCTGATGGTTTTGACGATCTGCGTTGTCTGGGTATCAACCAGATCAAGATCGATCGCGACATTCTCGGTAAAGGTGGTGGCCGAAGGACCGGACAGGTTCTGCATAACCTGCACCCCGCCGCTTTGGATGTTGTAATTCAGCTCGGTAATGCCACCGATGATATAATACTGGGACCGGAGGATCGTTCCACCATAGTACGGCATCCATGGCACAGCGTGCGGGCCCGGCTGCAATATGTGCAGGCGGCCATCCCCCAGCTGGCGCTGGTTGGTATAGCCAAGCTCCATCTGGGTGATGTGCGGATCAACCCGTTCGACCTGCATGATAGCGTTGCCGAGATGACCCAAGGCCGTTTCAACCATGAGCGAGCCACCCTGCGTGATGGCATTGCCTTCGTTGATGTTGTATCGACCTGTATAATCTTTGACGTCACCAACAGCGAAGGTCAGGCGCGGTTTGTTGTCACGGACGATTTCGTCAGCAAGACAGGCGAAAGCAGGATCGACCGGGGTCAGATTGTATCTGACCTTTGGCCCCAGCACGATCGGTGCTTCACCAGGCTCAACGCGCTGCATGCCAATTGACGCGCAACCGGCCAGCACCTGACTGGCGAGCACCAGCAACGCCGTGCTGCGCAGCATGTAGCTGCGCGGTGAACGCCGGATGGCTGGGCGAGGTTGAGGCATCAGATCCATGACCCGACGCTGCAGAGGGACAAGACGATGAGGAATTATCTGGGACATGGCTAATTCAGCGACCCAGTTCCAACAGAACATGCATTACTATTACTGACTGACGCACTCTGCGTCCCCCCATTGGTTTGGGTATTGTTGAGTGCTTGAGAATACGTGCCGCTGATCGACGTGCTCGTCGAGCCGTTCAGGACCGTCCCCACAGCACCGCTATTCGTTTGACCCGTCGTGGTGAGCGGCGTTCCGGCGGTTGATGCCGACAGCGATGACTGAGTGGAACTTGAATTGCCTATCGCACTCGGTGTGGCCCCGACAGTACTCGGGGAGCCGGCGGTCGCGGCGGTCGTACCCGAGTTTCCATAAGTGGTTGGGGCAACGTTACAGTTGGTTTGCTTTGCTATGTTTGTTGTACTGTAGGAATTATAGAGAGGGGAATGATACATTCCTGCCTGTTTTTGCAAAATTATGCTTTCCACCGCGCCCAGATTGGCGAGATCGGCAGGCGTTGGGAGTTGATATGGCGAATCGGTACCAAACCCATTCGCATACGCAGAACCGGTAAGTCCCACGATGACAGCAAACATTACAGCGAGTTGACGCCGCTTTTTTTTCAACATCACTGATGCCCTAATATCCTCCAAATTCCATAGACGAATCACGGACAGATTGCATGATTTATTATTCTATATTTTGCGTTATTCTATGTCAGAAAAATTTCTCGTTAAATTAAGCGACAATTTTATATATTTTATCAATATAAAAATTTGGCGCGATTTATATTACATTTAGATAAAAGTGAGTTCTATCCATCCAGCTACCATCAGCCCCCCCTGCTCAGAAACCCGCTAGGCTCTGGACTCAACTGATCCAAGATGTGACGGCGAGGACGAGGCATATCCCTGCGAGGAAATTTCGTGCGGTTTTGTCGTAGCGTGTGGCGATGGCGCGCCAGTCCTTGAGCCTGCAGAAGGCGCGTTCGATGAGATTGCGCTTTCTGTAGGCGACGGGGTCGAAGGGCGGAATGGCGCGGCGGTTGGGCATGGGCGAGATCACGGGCCTGGTGCCTTGGCGGGTGAGGAAGATGCGCAGGTCATCGGCGTCGTAGGCTTTGTCGGCGATCAGCTCTTCTGGTGGCGGTATTGTGGGCAGAAGCGCCCTCGCGCCGCTGATATCGGAGGCTTGTCCCGGCGTCAGGAGGAGTGCGGCGATGCGTCCCTGCTCATCTGCGACGGCGTGGATCTTGGTCGTCCGTCCACCCCTCGACCGGCCGATGGCCTGGCTTTGCGCCCCCCTTTACCGCCCGCGGCCGCGCGATGTGCCCGAACCGAGGTGCTGTCCACCATGGCGATGCGCGGCGGATCCGCGCAGGCGACAAGCGCCGCGAAGATCTCCTGCCAGAGGCCACGCTGGCTCCAGCGGTTGAACCGGTTGAACACAGTGGTTCGTGGCCCATAGGCCTCAGGAAGCGCTCGCCATCGCAAGCCCTCGCGAAAGCGATGCAGGATGCCGCTCAGCACCCGGCGGTCATCAACCCGAGGCTTGCCGCCAAGCTTCGGCAGCAATGGTTCGATCGCAGCCCATTGAGTGTCGTTCAGCCAGAAAAGTTCCGCCATGTTCCAAGTCCTCCGAACAGACTTGAGTCAGACGTCCCGTAGTCATGGCAATAGGTACATAGCCTAGAGCATCATCCGATCAGATGGAATCATCTGATCGGATAAAGATGCTCTAATTATCAATATGATAGAGCACTACATCCGATCCGAAATGATCGGAAAGTGCTCTAGGCGGGCAACAAGAAAGTAGCCGCCGACTTTCCTCTTCAGTCTTTGGAAGACCGCGTTCACTCTCCTATTTCATTGGGATCTAGTTTTTTATTGTAGATATGTTCATCAATTGCATTACCTAAATCTTTAACAAACTCATCTCTGTCTCCAACAAATATATATCCTATAGAATTAAAACTTCTGATCGGATAATTTAAAATTTTAAACATTTTTAATTTTCTTCTGATCCGAGATATTATGTTATCAACGCTGCGGTCGACGTTTTTACTAACGCGACCACGAACCATAAGGGCTAAACTTCCTCGCGGAATCACAATTCCAGCATTTTCAACTAAAATTGATAACGTTTTATATTCATAAGGCGTAAATGCGACAAAAAATTTTGTACTATTATTAAATACGTCGACATACTTTATTTGTTTATTATTTTCCAAACCTTGCTTATCATTTAAATTTTGACCAACATCATTCCTAACATACATATCTATGCTTTGTTTTAGAAAAGTCATAAATATATTGTTTTTTATCTTCTGACTATCATTGATCGAATACCAATATTCATCTGCACCAAATTTGAATACGGTCAGAGCAAGAACCTCATCATAATTTTCAGACAGAACAACAATTGGCGAGTTTGTTTTGTTTCTAATTTCAATAATTTTTTTGGTTAGACTTATACTATAATTTTTCATGCAAAATAGAAATATGTCTGAAGCATTATTTTTTGATATTTTATTCATTTTTTGAGTATCGCCTTCGAAGATGATGTCGATATCAAAATCATGAATTTCATTCAATACATTATCTATATGATTATCTTCTGACATAAATACTGTAACAGTTTTTTTTATCTTACGGTTATACTTTTTTACGTCATTAATCGACTGTGCGTCATATACCATTGAATCATCCATAAGCTTTGTTTGGATTTGAAACTAATTACCTATAATCTAATAGTTTACTTTTCTTTTTTTTCCAAAATTCAAATTGTTATTGAAACAATAAAATTAATGTCATGAAATTTGTTATTTATGTCTATAAATTCAAAATATCTTTTTATATTGATCGATACATGAACATCAGCCAAACTATCTGATAAATCGTCTAAATTTTGATATTTATGACTCTTCAGATATATATGATAATTTTGCATTCCTGCTATGCGATTGTATTTTTGTTGGGCATTCCAATAAAACGGATTGTTCCAACAGAAACAGATAGATAGAGGACAGAAGCCGGCTGAGTGCACGCGGCCTTTGCTGGGCTGTCGGCATCCACCGGCACCAGAATGTCTATCCGGCGGATGTGCAGCTGATCTTCCCGGTCGCAGGCCGCGGTCGCCCACGGGTGCGTCATGTGCCCGACGTCAAATCCATGGCGGCACAAGCGATGCTCGAAGGCACGAAGTGGCGGCAGCTCGGTTGGCGCAAGGGAACAAAGGGGTGTCTGACAACCCGCTTTGCCGCCATGAGGGTACGCATTGCTGATGGCGCGCCCCAGCGAATCGGTTCTGCCGGTGCCCAGCACATGCCGGGAGAGGAAGCCTGGCTGGTGGGTGAGTATCGCTCGAATGGCGAACGAAAATACTATCTCTCGAACCTGCCTGCCGACACCCCGATCAGAGCTCTGGCTGGCGCCATCAAGGCGCGCTGGATCTGCGAGCAGGCCCATCAGCAACTCAAAGAGGAACTCGGCTTGGACCACTTCGAGGGCCGATCCTGGACTGGCCTCCACCGCCATGCCCTGATGACGATGATGGCCTACGCCTTCTTGCAATCCCGAAGGCTCGCTCAGGCGGGACGGAAAAAAAGAGTCCCTGGTCCGCCTCCCCAACCCACCCTGCCAGCAGTGCGCCAAGCCATCCTTGACCGTCTTTCTCGCTCACCGCCGCGGCATCGACCTCATTGCGGATGTAGCCTCATCGGACATAACAACAAACTTCCGCCAAAGTTGTGCTAGCCTCTGTACTTATTGCCGGATACCTTCAGCGACCTACCACAAGTTTTACATTCAGGCGGTGGACGATGCGGATTCCGGAGAATTCACCCATTGGTCGCCCAGACCAGCATTCGGTACACGGCTTCCTCGGGAGACGCCCCCATCGGAATTCCTGGATAACCCAATTGCATCGGACAACAAGAAGGATGGCAGGATCACCATCATGTCCATCACGAAATGGACCAATGAGAACGGCGTCGGGTGGCACTATAACGAACCCGGCGTTCTGCTGCGGCAGAACGTCTAGAGCGTGAACTTCAGCGACAGCCTTCTCGATGAGTTCCTCAACGAGAAGGCACCGCGGCAGCGCGGCAGCGCGGCAGCGCGGCAGCGCGGCAGCGCGGCACAAGGCAATCGCAAACTTTCCCTGTGGCGCTATAACCTAGTACTATTAGATCCAATAAATCTTGTGATCAATAAAAACTGACAATATGTGGTAATTTTTGCTTCAAAATTAAATAATTTATTTTTTATTTGCCTCAATTTTTTAACATGGGTCAATTTTGATTTCTTATAAATCCTATGGTTCTCAAGCTTGTGATTTTTATGGTATAAAATTTTATTTAAATTATATGGTTTTTTTGTTTTTTTATGCTTATAAACTATTTTGTGTGATTCAATTTTATGGCTGTGAGCTGGAGCCTTCACTGCGAGGGAAGTCAAAACTCTATTTGAATGCAACAGGCCATAAGGCAGTGGCGAAATCGATTTTTGCGGCTGCTTCTCCGGGTTTGTACCAAGCATCATCCAGTAAGCGGATTTTTGCAGGTTCCGCTTAACGCCTTCACCCATCAAATAGGCATGACCAAGACTAATCTGCGCTGCCTGGTTACCTTGAATGGCCGCCTTTTCCCACCAATTCACAGCCATGAAGACGTTGCGCGGAACTCCAGCCCCACGGCTATAGGCATTAGCAAGAGCATTTTGAGCGTCTGAGTTGCCCTGCTTAGCTGATTGCATCCACCAGAAAACGGATTTTACCGCATCCTCAGGTACAGCAATGCCTTTTTGATAAAAATTTCCCATATTCAGCTCAGCGACGGGATCACCTTTAGATGCCGCTTCGAAGAAATATTGTTCTGAACGGGAATAATTTTTCTTAACACCAAGACCTTCATTATAACGCAATGCAATATTTGTTTGAGCAGTTATGTTTCCTGCATCTGCCGCTTTCTGATACCAATAACTTGCCTTTTGCTGGTCTTGGGTGACCCCTTCCCCATTGGCATAAGCTTCCGCTATCGCCAATTCTGCTGCAACATTTCCATTATTTGCGGCCTTAGAGCCTGACCGCAAAAGATAGTTGAGCGATTTCAGTAGGTTGTGATTCTGTCGGTTTGCAACAACAGACGGATTCGCAATGGCTTGGACTGAAACCGCTCGGCAACGATATTGCCGGGCTGGATTGCGCTACGCAAGCGACCTCACCGACGCCGAATGGGCCTTGATCGAACCATTCATGCCCTTGCCGCCGCATCGAGGCCGGCCCCGGACGGTGGTGCTGCGAAGGATTGTGGAGGCCATCTTCTACATGCTGTCGACCGGTTGCCAGTGGCGGCAGATCCCGAAGGAATTCGCGCCGTTCACCACTGTTCAGGGCTATTTCTACCGCTTCTGTCGCGACGGCACGTTCGATCGTATCAATCACGTCCTGGTCATGCAGGCGCGGGAGATAGCCGGACGCGAGGCGTCGCCCACAGCCGGCGTGATCGACAGCCAGTCGGTCAAGACCACCGAAGCCGGCGGGCCGCGCGGGTTCGATGCCGGAAAGAAGATCAAGGGCCGCAAGCGCCACATCGTCACCGATACAGTTGGCCACCTCGTCGGCGCCGTCGTTCATCATGCCGGCATTCAGGATCGGGATGGGGCGCCCGACGTGCTCAAATCGGTCAAATCCCTGTATCCCTGGTTGCGGCACGTGTTCGCCGACGGCGGCTATGCCGGTCCCAAACTCAATGGACGCCTCGCCAAAATCGGCAAATGGACCATACAGATCGTCAAGCGCTCCGACGCCACCAGCGGGTTCGAACTCCTGCCGCGACGATGGGTCGTGGAGAGAACCTTCGCCTGGCTCGGCAGATGCCGACGTCTTGCAAAGGATTTCGAGGCCACCGTTACCAGCGCCACCGCATGGCTCTTCCTTGCCCATATCCGCCTGCTCACACGGAAAATCGCACGCAACCGATAGCCGCACTACCATTCAGATTCGGGCTCTTAAGAAACCAATAAAAAGCTTTTGAATTATTTTTTTGTACACCTAATCCAGCAGAATACATAACAGCTAAATGATATTGTGAAACTATATCGCCACGTGATGCAGCCAGGCTGTACCATATGGCTGCCGTTGAATAGTCTTGAGGCACGCCAGAGCCATTATAATATGCGTCTCCAAGCGCGCTGGCTGCCGATACATTAGAAGAATTGATTGATACTGGATTTGATTTATCCAGTGGCATCGAAATTTTGCTTTGAACCACTGAAGAAATTGGCCTCAGCTGTTTCACATGAGGCTGAATTTTGGGCAACCCTGATTGTGAGGCACAACTTACCAGAGCAAGACCCGACAAGGGGACAAGCCCTAAAACAACTTTCTTGAGAAGAAATGCCAATTTCGTCTGCCTTTTTGAAGATAATTAAAATATTAAAACTTGCTTTTCCAATTCTATTCTAAATTAATTTTTATAGTTTGCAATATCATGAAAGCACCATCAAGTGCATGATTTATTTATATTCAAAACATTATTTATTTATAATTTTTTTTATTTATATATTTTATTTTATCCATATTTTTTAATAAATTATTATTTTATATTTCAAATAATATTATCTTGATATTTTTGAATACAATAATTTTTATTTTACTATATTGATTTTGAGGTTGGAGCCTCCAGCACACCCGGGGCGGTGCATGGCCCTACCCCTCCCTGCAAACGCCCCTAATACCCCTTGAGGACGCCGGTAATCGCGGCTATTCCCGTATGTCCCGGCGCTTTGGTTGATAGCGACACAGGGGCGATTGCCCGGTTCGCAATAGGTGATCTTGTCGAGCATTCCCCGCCTTTTACCCAGGCTTTGTGATTGGCCTGCAACACGGTGATTTCGCCCCGCAGCTGACTGACCGTGGTGCGATCCCACCAGACAACGGCCGTACTGCTCAGCCAGCCGAACAGCATCAACCCGACGGTCAGGGCCACGATCCACCCCAGTAACCGCCAGCTCGCCCAGGCCACGATCCGGCGCAACGCCTCCTCGGCAACCGCCATGCCGCCCGCCAGCCCGGCGACATCCTCCAGCAATGGCTTGGCCGCCTCCCGGACCGTCGCCACACCTTCCTTGCCCACCTGCTCGAGCGCCGTCGTCACCGCCGGCACTGACCGCCTCACGCACCCGCTCTTCAAGGCTCGAGGCTTCCTCCGCCAGCTTCTGCCGCTCCTGCGCCAGCGCCGCCCGCTCCTCGGCAAGGCCGTTCAGCGCCCGCTGCACCGCCGCCTGCTGCTGCTCGACGATCTCCATCAGCCGTAGAGCCGTTCTTCCGCACCACTCACATCGACATCCCACGACCCCGCGACACGGATCTTTCCTGCTGTTTCCGGACGGCCGCCCGCTCGGCTTCACGCGCCAGATGACCGCGCATCCGCTCCTCCGCACCCGCCATCAGCCGCTCAATGGCCTGCCCGGCGTCTGGCGACGCCAGCACCTGCGCCAGCGCCGATCCCTCCTTCAACCCGAAGTCATGGCCACGTGCCCGCAGCCGCTGCGCTGCTTCGGAATGACGATCCAGTGTCCGGGCAAACCCAGCAACGCCACCCGCGCCTGCCCGGCCAGAGTGGGATCAGTTTCCAGCCCCGGCAGCGCCTTGTTGTAGGTCTCCGATAGCCGCGTCCACTCCCGCACCAGGCCGTGTGCTTCCTTGTTGCGCGCCGCCTCGGCTGCCTGGTGTTGCCGATGTGCCTCGAACCGTGCCCGGAACCCGGCACGCCCCGCCTCGATCTCGCGCGCCGCCACCACCTCCCGCGGCCGCACCTCGACTCCACGCCGCTGGGCATAGGCAGCCTGGTCGTAATCCAGCGTGGTTTCCTTGGCCTGGGATCGGGACAGCCACGACGACAGGGCGGCCACAGTGCTGAATTCCTCCCGATCGGCGTAGAGCGTCACCCCGTCCCGTGCCGCGTCATCGCCACGTAGGTCAGATGTCGGTCCATCGTGCCCGAGGCCAGCACATAGGCCCGGTCCACCGTCGCCCCCTGCGCCTTGTGAATGGTGGTGGCATACCCGTGATCCACGGCAGCATAATCCGCCATCGAGACCGACACGGCCCGACCTCGCCCAGGCCCGGAGGGAGAATCCAGCCGCACCAGAAGGCGGTCGTCCTCGGCCAGCTCCACCGTGCCCAGCATCCCGTTCTTCACGCCCAACTCACGGTTGTTCTCGCGGAAGCAGCAGCCGATCCCCCGGCGCAAATGCCCGCTCCCCCTCGGTCGTGCGATAAACACGCTCGTCCGCCAGCTCGCCCCGCTCTCGCCGAACCACCCGGATCGCCTCGTTGAGCTCCCGCACGTCCGCGTTGCGGTGCGCCAGAACCAGGCGAGAGCCATCCGGCCGCACATCCATATCGGCCAGCACATCCCGCACGATCGCCGTCCGCGCATCCGCCGCGGTTGCCTCGAACCGGACAGCATCGCGCTCGGCATAGGCGCGCAAACCCTCCTCTGTCTGGTGCCGCCCGAACGCCACCGAAGCCGCCCGCTGCCAGCCCTCGCGCTGGCGGCGGATTTCCGCCAGGTCAAAAAACCGATCCGTTCAGCCACCGCACGGAACGCCGCCCCCGGCCCGATCGGCTGCAGCTGCTCGGGATCCCCCACCAGCACGATCTTGGCTCCTGCCCGGTCGGCCTCGGTGATGAACCGTGAAAGCTGCTTCGAGCCGACCATGCCGGCCTCATCGATCACCAGCACATCGCGCGGCCCGAGCCGGTCGAACCCTCGTTCCCAGCCCCGCTCCCATGAGGCCAGCGTGCGCGAGGCAATGCCAGCCGACTCCTCCAGCCCTTCGGCCGCCTTCCCCGCCAGCGCCGCCCCATGAACGTGGTAGCCTTGCGCAACCCACGCCTCCCGAGCCGCCGCCAGCATCGTGCTCTTCCCCGCCCCGGCCAACCCCACCACCGCAGAGATGCGCTCCGGCCGGCATACATGCTCGATGGCGGCCCGCTGTTCTTCGGCCAGGAACGGCCGCGCACTGACTGCCGCATCCACACGCCGGGCGGCAACGCCAAAACCGCGCACCGGCAGACCGCCCCGACCCTCCGCCATGCGATCGGCACTGACCGCCATATCGCGCTCGATACCGACCATCTCCCGCGTCGAGTAGCGCGCCTGCTCGATCACCCCGCCCGCGCTTATCACGTTGCTCAGCCCGCAATTCCACCAGAGCAGGCGACGCCATCACTGTTGCAAACGCGCCTGGAACGCATCGGCATCGCCGATATAGCGGTGCAGCGCGCGCGCCACATCGTGACGATCGAATACGCTCTTCTCGCCCGTGATGAGCGTCAGCACCTGATCCGGCCGCTCCCGGATCAGCGCGGCGTTGCGCTTCGCGGCCTCCTCATCGATCCGAACCCGCGATACGGCCTTGCCACGCCGCTCCATTTGCGTGGCATGCACGCCCATATGCTGCGTCGGTTCGATCTCCAGCCCCCGCTCCTGATGCGAACGGTGATCGATCCGCACATCCAGCCCCGCACGCGCCAGATGCTCGTTCGTCCGCTGCTCCCAGCCAATCCGGAGATCCCGAAGCTGCTCATGCGAGGTCGGCAGGCCAAGCGCCTGCAACTTCTTGTTCTCAAGCTCGAGTTCGGATTTCTCGCCCAGGGAACCGGCCGGCATGGCCCCGATCCAGCGCCCCGCCTCGTCACGCCCGGTCATCACCCGTCGCGTGGTCAGCAGGATATGGGCATGGTGGTTGCGGACATCGGTATGACCGTGGGGCACATGGATCGCAAAATCCACCGCAACCCCGTACTGCCGGGCCAGAGCCTGAGCAAAATCCCGCGTCAGTGACAGCCGCTGCTCCGCCGACAGCTCGTGCGGGAGCGCAACCTCGATTTCGCGAGCGACCCGCGCATCCTTGCGTCTCTCCGCCAATTCCGCAGCATTCCACAACGCTGATCGGTCACGCGCCCATTCAGGACCGGCGTCATGCACAACGGCACCATTCGCTGCTACGGTGTCATTGGGGAGAATAATCTCTGCGTGCTCAACACCATGGCGCCGGCTAAAGTCATGCACCATCCCATCGCGCACATTCTCAAGACGATCGGCCGCGCGGTACGCAGAAGCCGCCACTGCACTACGACCAGAGCCGCGAGCTACAGGCTTCATGCTCATATGGTAGATCGCCATTCTGCACCAACCCTACCCCGCACTGAGTTGCGCAGCAACTCGTAAGTGCGGAGTTAAAGCTTCACTTCGTTTCGCTTTTCGTGATGCCTAGCATCATATTGGCGGGATATTTTATGCCAAACACTTTGATGGCTTCTACACTTTTATGCTCGATATGGATGGCCCGTTCAGACCCATAATGGAAGTTTCAGCAAGAACCGGCGATATTCCGATCGATGCAATCGATTTGTCCACGTTGCCAGGCGCAGACGATCTGCCAGAATGATGACAGTTGCTGGTGCACCAAACTGCCGACCGTTACGCCGCTGCCAACGGATGACGTAGCGCATTGCCTATGCCCGAATTGCCTACGGGAGATGCAGGACAAGGCACGCCAGAACGCCACTGCCGCCGATCACGACAGAACCGAGGAAACCCATGGCTCGCAAACCCATTGAACAGCAGATTGCCCAGCTTGAAGCTCGTGCCAAGACTCTCAAGGCACGGTTGGCAAAGCAGGATCGTGCCAGAGACACTCGCCGTAAA
>NZ_CACTIA010000002.1 GCF_902712915.1 Acidiphilium sp. C61
GCCGCTTGCTTCCAGCTCATGCCGGGCAATGTCAATGCTGTGTGCAAGCGTAAGAGAATTCGTCAATTGATGCCTCGCAATCGCTATTCATTATTTCGGCCCTGAGATCGCTCCATCAACTCCAAACTTCCATGTTCCGTCCGGATCGGTGACTGTCTGGCCAGAAGTAACGAAACGCCATAGGCTGTAGCATAAGCGGACAAAGTGGGAACGTTGACTGGTTGGGATCGAGGTTTTCTGCGGGTTTGAGCGGAGAGCACGGTTCTGAGGCCGGGATCGCGCGATGACGGAAAACACACGTTTTTCGTACACTTTCGTTTGAGGGCGGCGACCGCGAGTTCTGCGAAGAGTTTGGGGGCGCGCTGATAGAGCACGGTCCTGTCATCGCGACATGCCGTGTGACCGAGGGCACAGGCCAGCCACGATTTTCCGACCCTGTCGGCGCTGCTACGCCGGATGATGCGGCACCGCACGAGGCCGGTGCACCTGGTCCTCGACGGGCTGCCTGCCCACAAAACAGCGCTGGTGAAAGCCTACGTGGCGTCGACCAATGGAATGCTGACGTTGCATTTTCTGCCAGGCTACGCCCCTGACCTGAACCCAGATGAACTGGTCTGGAGCCACATGAAGCGGACGGGCGTCGCCCGGACTCCGCTACGCCAAGGCGAAAAGCTTCAGGAAAATCGAAGCCCAACTCGCCGCCATCAAGCGCAAACCACGTCTCGTGCAATCATTCTTCAAAGCACCAACTGTCGCCTATATTACCGACTACTGAGTGATGTCGGTGGGTTCGCGCGAAGTTGCAATGCCGCATCGGGGATGTTGCCATGCGCTGGACGCATGTTGGCCGGGGCTGGTGTGTCGCCTTTCGGTCAGGGCGGGAGGGTGCGGTATCCCGGTCTGGCCGCGCAGCAGCAGGATGGCGAAGGGGCTGGTGGCGAGGAGCACCAGCGCGATCACATGGATGACCGGCATCAGCGCGGCGGTGGCGCCGAACGTGTAGCCCAGCGCCGAGACCCGCAGGGCCATCGCGCCATAGAACGCCGTCAGCCCCAGCTGCGCCGCGCCGGTCACCGAGAACAGCACCGCGTTCAGCGCGGCCGCAGGCGGCGCTGCCGGATCTGGTAGATCGGCACGACCAGGGCCGGCAGGACGAGCACGGACCAGGCGCCGATGGTCACCAGCATGGCGAAATCGTCGATGCTCGTCGCGGTCCGGATCGCCAGCATGGGCACCAGCGCCAGCCAGACGATGACCGCAAAGCGGCCAGGCCAGGGATGGCCGCCCTGTCGCGGGGGGAGCGGGCGCGTTCCTCGGGCGATGGGACGGTGTCCGTCGCATGGCGTCGCGCGCCGCGCCAGATATAGGGCAGCAGGGCCGTCGACAGGAGCGCCATCGGCCCCGAGAGGAACAGGAAGTTGACTGCGCCATGCGGGAAGACGGCGAGGTCGAGGAGCCGAGCGCCAGCAGCGGCAGATGCGCCAGCAGCAGCATCCGCACCAGCGGCAGCCAGAGTGTGACCTGCTGCGAGACATACGCATAGGACTGCCCGAGGGCGGCGCCGATCATGAAGGTCGGGATCACGAACATGGTGCCGTGGAGTTCGCCGTGGACGAAGGGGGCAAAGATCGCGGCCTGCCCGGCGGCGTGCGCGAGCGCCTGGCCGATCATGCCGGCGAGCAGCGCGCCGTCGGAGATGGTGACGAATCCGAACGCGCTCTCCGGTCTGAAGCCACGCGAGGGCCGGGCCCGTCCTGCCTGCGCGGTCTTGCCGGATGGCGGCTGCGGACGAGGTCGGTTCACCGCCGCGTTGCCCGGCTCTTGCTGGAGACGCCATCTGGATGCCCAGAAGTCCGCCGCCCGGTCCCGAGCCGCGTGCCCCCGGGGCGAGAGAAGCCGCGCCGCCCAGTTCCGCATCGCGCCGGCCTCGTGCCAGGCCGCGATGAAGGGTTCGGCCGGGTGCTGCCAGTTGTCCCGCGCGAAATAGCCACCGACGACCACGCTCGCCGGCGCATTGACCATCGCCGTGGTGCCAGTTTCAACGCGAGGCGATGCGCCTCGTTGCTGGCGTCCGCCGCCCGTTTCGCCAGCCGGCCTGCATCGGCGCGGATCGTGGTGGCCTTGTCCGCCCGCTTGGCCACGCGCAGGCGGGCAGGCCCATTGTCGGTCTCGAGCCGTTCCGCCTTGGCCAGCCGGGTCGTCTGCTTCGCCGTGAAGCCGGCGGCCTCGCTGCCCGCCGCCTCGATTTCATCGAGCGCCTGCGGGGCGTTCCGCAGGTCCCGCAGCGTCGCCATCCGCCGATCGGCAGGTCCGGCAGGGCCAGCACCAGTGCCAGCAGCGACAGCGTCTCCGCCGCCGGGCTGTGGCCCCACTTGTGGGCCTCGGTCTTGCCGTCGACGATCGCGCCGAGCAGGGAGCCGGTTCCGGCCAGGCTTCCGGTACTTGCCGCGAGAACGCCGATTTCCGCCTCGCCACGCCGGGCACGAACAGCAGCAGCGCCGCCGCGAGCAGGCCGAGCAGGTCGAACGCCATGCCGACCGCGTGCTCGCCGGTTTCGCTGCCGAGGAAGCGGGCGAGCGCCTGTCCCAGCGCCATCTCGCCCTGGGCGCGGGCGATCGCGCCTCGCCCTCCATCGTCATCGCCCGTTCGAACACGTTCTCGATCCGCTGCATCAATCCGGGCGTCGGCGCCGGCGGGTGCGGGCATCCATCGCGCGATCATCGAATGGCCGAGCCCGTCGGCGTCGAGCACCGGCTGGCGCAGCACCATGCAGGTCTGACCGTCGGAAAAGAGGATTCCGGTCTCGCGGCCGACGGTCGCATCCGCGAAGCGGGACAGGTGGACCGACGCCTCGGCCTGGCCGAAATAGGGGCCCCAGCTCATCTGGTATGCGCGTCCAGCCATCACCGCCTCCTGCTGTTCGGGCGAGGTTACCGGCGGCGATGCGGTCCAGTAATCGTGCCGCCGGGCATGACCGGGCGCCGGGCGGGCGGCGCGCATGACCGGGGGCCGGCGCTCTGCTGCGAGGCCGGCGGGGAGGGCGCGGGGATGGTCAGCGACCGGGCGGGGACCGGGTGCGCGGCGGCGGGACATAGCCGGACGGGCGGCCCTGCGGGTGGAACTGGCCCGGAGATGATGGCGGCGCCGGGAACAGGACGGCCCAGGCTTCCGTGTGCGACCTGTGACGTGCGCGCGAGGCGGCCTGCGCCGGGGTGGGGATGTCCGGCCCGCGCCGTCGCGGCGGGCGCGCGTGCAGCAGGCGGAGCGATTCGGGCAGGCGCAGGCTGTCGCGCGGCAATCAACGTGAGAATCCAGCGTCAATCAGGATGAGAATGCGGCTGGGGAGGCACCGGCGGAGGGCGTAGCCCGGAGCCGGTGCCTCCCCAGCCGGGCAGCGTCCTTGCCAGGGCGCCGCCGTGGTCGCGGCGTCCGGGTCGCGGAGGATACCTCCTCACAACGGGGAGACCTTCGTGCCCGGCCGCCACATCAACGACCACCAGAAGAGGCTTTTCATGAGATATCGACAGACAGACGGTGTTGCCCTGGCGTCCGCCAGGGCCGGCTTCAGCACTGCCGCGGGCTACCGGCTCGAGCAGGAGCGGCACCTACCGTCATCGCCGACCGCGCGCGCGCGGCGCCGCCCGGATCCGCTGGCGACGATCTTCGACGCTGAGGTGGTGCCGCTGCTGGAAGCCGCGCCCGGCCTCAGGGCCGTGGATCTTCGAGGAGATGTGCCGGCGGCATCCCGATCTCGCCCCGGGTGTCCGGCGGACGCTCGAGCGGCGTATCCGCACCTGGCGCGCGCTGCACGGGCCGGAGCAGGAGGTCATCTTTCGCCAGACCCATGAGCCGGGCGCGATGGGCCTGTCCGACTTCACCGATATGAACGAGCTCGGCATCATCGTCGCCGGCGCCCCGCTCGACCACAGGCTCTATCACTTCCGCCTGGCCTGGTCCGGCTTCGAGCACGCCCATGTCATCCTGGGCGGCGAGAGCTACGTCGCTCTCGCCGAGGGGCTGCAGAACGCCCTCTGGCCTGGGCGGCGCCCCGCGCGAACATCGCAGCGACAGCCTCTCCGCCGCCTTTCGCAACCTCGCCGCGCCGAGAACGTCGCCGACCTGACCCGCCGATATGACGCGCTCTGCGCCCATTACGGCATGACCCCGTCGCGCAACAATCGCGGTGTCGCTCATGAGAACGGCGCCATCGAAAGCCCCCACGGCCATCTCAAGCGCGCGGTCCGCGACGCCCTTCTCCTGCGCGGCGGCACAGTCTTCGTCGATCTCGAAGCCTATCGCCGCTTCATCGCGAGATCGTCGGCCGCCAGAACCGGCGCCACGCCGAGCGCATCGACGCCGAGCGCGCCGCCCTGCAGAAACTCCCCGAGCAGCGCACCGCCGATTACGAGGAGACCGTTGTCACCGTCACCTCCTCCGGCGGCTTCACCTCAGGAAGGTCTTCTACACCGTCCCCTCCCGCCTGATCGGCCAGCGGCTCCGCGTCCGCCTCTATGACAACCGGCTCGAGCTGTTCCTCGCCGCCACCCCGCTGATGACACTCCCCCGCGGCCGGCCACAACCGGATGGCAGACACGGCCACGTCGTCGACTACCGCCACGTCATCCACAGCCTGCGCCGCAAGCCGATGGCTCTGCTCAATCTCGTCTATCGCCACCAGCTCTTCCCGCGCGATGCCTATCGCCGGACCTTCGAGCACCTGCTCTAGCAGACATCGCCCAGGGACGCGTGCAGGATCATGGTCGAACTCCTCGCCATCGCCCATGAGCGTGCCTGCGAGGCTGAACTCGCCAGCGTCCTCGCCGCCGATAGCAACGCCGGCCGACAGCCCGACCTCAATGCCATCCGCCAGCGCTTCGCACCCGATCCCGCCAGCCTGCCCGCACTCACCATCCCGACCATGCCGCTCGCCAGCTATGACATCCTGCTCCAGGGAGCAGCCGCATGAGCGAGACCGCACGCACCGTCGACGCCCAGCGCCTTACCCTGCTGCTCAACGAGCTCAGGCTCCCCGCCATCAAGCAGGTCTGGCCCGACTTCGCCGCCCGCGCCGACAAGGAAGCATGCCCGCCGCACGCCTCCTCGCCACGCTCGCCGAGCACGAGGTCGCCGAGCGCGACCGCAGGCGCATCGAGCGCCACCTCCTCGAAGCCAGGCTGCCGCCCGGAAAAACCATCGCCACCTTCGCCTTCGAGGCCGTGCCGATGATCTCCAAGGCCCAGGTCCTCGCCCTCTGCTCCGGCGACGGATGGCTCGAGACCGGCGCCAATCTCCTCGCCTTCGGCCCGCCCGGCGGGGGAAAGTCCCATCTCGCCGCAGCCATCGGCCTCGCCCTCGTCGAGAATGGCTGGCGCGTGCTGTTCACCCGCACCTCCGACCTCGTCCAGAAGCTCCAGATCGCACGTCGCGAACTCGCCCTCGAGGCCACCATCGCCAAGCTCGACAAATTCCACCTGCTGATCCTCGACGACCTCGCTTACGTCACCAAGGATCAGGCCGAAACCTCGGTTCTCTTCGAACTCATCAGCGCACGCTACGAGCGCCGCTCCCTGATGATCACCGCCAACCAGCCCTTCGGCGAGTGGGGAAAGGTCTTCCCAGATCCCGCCATGACACTCGCCGCCGTCGACCGCCTCGTCCACCACGCAACCATCTTCGAGATGAACGTCGAAAGCTATCGCCGCAAAACCGCAATCCAGCGCCGAACCGGGCCAGGACGGCCGCAGCACGCCCAACAATCACCGAAAACATCAGATTGTCGCGCCACGACAATCAAGTCGCCCAAACCCGCTTGCCAGCGTCAAACCAATCCGATTAACCTTCCAAGGCCGCGATCACTTTCTCATCCTGATCGTCGCGCTTCTCATCCAGATTGTCGCGCTACACGCAGGCCGAGATCGAGGCTGGAAACGACCGGGCTTTGACATTTGCAGGTCATTCAGGCGCATCGACAAGCAGATACTAAATTTTGGTGGTATCACTGAAAGGGCGTTGGCCAATGTTTTCGATTAGACGAAGCAGGTAGCCATCCGGGTCCATGACCAGAAGCTGTCGCTGGCCGAATTCAACCGTGTTGGCTCGATACCACGCCTCCTCAGGCTCCTTGAATAGCGGACATCCCGCTTTTGCCAGTCGGTCTAGTATCGGCCGGAGGGTCGGTGTCTTGATCTGGAAATTGATGCCACGACCAAGTGGTGCTTCGAGCGGCCCCGTCACCCATTGGTCGTCTGCCGTGTTGCGCTGCTCAAGCATTACCTGAGCACCGTCAAGGTCCAAGTATGCGAAGCCGGTTTCCGGCCGGTCGAATGCTACGGAGAAGCCGATCAGATTGCACCAAAAACGCAGGCTCACCTCCAAGTCCGAAACCACCAGTTCCGGAACCAGCCTCGCCGAGTTTGCCATTCCAATAAGCCCTTTAACCCCTATCCGACCGCTGTAATTACAGCTGCCCGCTGCTGCTACCCCCCCAAGTTCGCCACGCTCGTGCGAAATTCCTGATTTTCGTGCAGACTCAGCGCATTTGGGGGAAACCAGACCTACGCGTCTTGCTGTCCTCGTGCGGCTAATTGATCGAGGGCTGACCCCTCAAGCACATAATAAATCTTGTCAAACCCGTTTGCGCCCAGCCCGTCATAGAGCGACCGCGCTGCCACGTTTTCTCTTGAGGTGGACCATTCGATCCTAGTGCTTCCTGCGGCCTTCGCCGCCTGTGCAATCCCAGCCATCAACTTCTGTGCGACGCCACGGCGGCGTGCAGCGTGGCCGACATAAACCTGCTGGACGTAAGTGAATGTGAGCAGGCCGGCGACGGGGTAGAGAGAGGTGAACGTGGCAAAGCCGAGAAGTCGAACATCGTCGTGGGCTACGATGATGTCCACCTGCCGGGCACGGCGAAGCACGTCCTCAGCGACTACCAGATCAGAACTGATAGTGGCTCCGTAGAAACCAGCCATCTCGATCATCAAGTCGGCTAGGGCCTGAGCATCTTTCTCGTCAAAGCGACGTATGCGGACCACCATTCACCCTTTCCCGACACAACCTGCTGCTACGCTACATGGCCGACTTTTCTACCACCGCATACAAGGATCATGTGTGGACGGCCCGTTGGGTTCAAGTCGTTAAAGCAGAATTTGGTATCGGTTCGAATGCGGTCATGTGTCCGGCCTTTGACGCGGTGGTCTGACCGCTGGCCCAGATGGGTGCCGCGAGCAACATCCAAACAGAAATTGCGGCATGGAACTGCCGTAGATTCAGACGGATTTTGTTGCTCGTCGGTTCGACCGATAACCATCTCCTGTTTGCCCCTAAACCCTCGGCACCGGCGCGCGGATCAGGCGGCTACCGGCTGACGCCGATACGCTTCACCACGCGCCATCATGGCCCAGATGATCCGGGCCATCTTGTTGGCCAGAGCGATCGCCGCGACCTTGCGCGGCTTCCGCTCCAGCAATTGCAACAGCCAAGCGGTCGCTGATTTGCTGCCTGGTTTAGCGAAGCGGATCACCGCCATCGCCCCGACCACGAGCAACTGCCGCAACCTCTCATTGCCTGCCTTACTTATCTTTCCCATACGATGCTTGCCGCCGGTGGAATGCTCTCGCGGAGTCAGCCCGAGCCACGCTGCAAAATGCCGCCCGGTCTCAAAATTCGCGGGGTTCACATTGAGCGCCATGGTGATCGCGGTGATTGCCCCAACGCCGGGAATCGCGGCGAGGAGCTTGCTGACCGCGTTGGCCTTGTGCTGTTCGAGCAGCTGTCTCTCCAGTGCGTCGATCTTTGCATCGAGATCCGTCACATGCTGACCCATTTGCTCAAACATCGCCTTTGCAATTGCTGGAATCGCTTCCTCGGCAGACAGGAGAACAAGCAATGCTGAGACGTTCGCGCAGCCCTTGGCGGCAACGATGCCAAATTCCGCCGCGTGCCCCCGCAACGCGTTGATCGCCTGGGTTCGTTGATTCACCAAGAGTTCCCGGTGCTTCACGATGATTGCTGCCGCTTGCTCATCCACCGATTTGACCGGAACCGTGCGCATGGTCGGGCGGGATGCTGCCTCACTGATCGCTTCTGCGTCGTTGCGATCATTTTTACTCCGCTTCACGAAGGGCTTCACATATTGCGGTGGGATCAACCTGACCCGGTGGCCCATACCGCCCAACACCCGCCCCCAGTGGTGCGAGCCTGCGCAAGCTTCAAGAACCACCTCCGTCGGAGCCAATTTGACGAAGAACGGTTCAACCTGAGCCCGCCTGATCTCGCGCCGGAGTAACGGGCGCTCCTGGTCATCGACCCCATGGATCGTAAAAACATGCTTGGACGTGTCTATAGAAATCCGCTTAAATTCCATTGGGCGGCCCTTTCATTAGGTTCGTTGTTCGACCCTATATTGGCACATTGGATGCCGTTGGGCCGTCCACCCCAACAGAAATGCACCATCACCGTGCCAGCGCCAAGCGCTGGCGCAGTAGTGTAGAGGTGTCGCAGGTCTCGGGATTTTCACGACGATTGATGGGGAGAAACATGAAATCTTCAGATAGGGCTGCGGTGCTGGATGAACTCGCCTCTTTGATCGCAGGCATCCCGTCAGCCGGGCCCATTCGGGTCGCGATTGACGGACGGACGGCATCAGGGAAAACAACGCTGGCGGATGAACTGGCCGAAGCTCTCGGCAAGACAGGAAGGGCGGTTATTCGGACTTCAATCGACGGATTCCACCGGCCCAAGGTAGAACGCTATGCGCGTGGTCGTCACTCCGCAGAAGGCTACTATTACGACGCGCGCGATCTTCCGGCTATCAACGCACTTTTGCTTTCCCCCTTGGGGCCGGGCGGCGATCGGCGGTATCGCACGGCGTCATTCGATCTCGACAATGACCAGCCTATAAAGCAGGAGCCACAAGTTGCGTCGGCCGATGCCATATTGATCGTAGATGGCACTTTTCTCCAGCGGCCCGAACTACGCGACGACTGGGATTTGGCGATTTTCGTAGAAACCTCGGAGCAGCTTTCCGAACAGCGCGGTATTGATCGGGACGCCGGGCGTTTAGGTGGGGCAGATGCCACACGTCAGCTCTATGCGGTTCGATATAAGCCAGCCTTCGATATTTACGAAAGTATGTGCGCGCCGGCTTCTACTGCCGATGCAGTCTTCAACAATGACGACTTCGCCAGCCCGGTCCTGAAAGTCCGCACCGGCGGCAGGCTGTCGCACAAATCCTAAGTTACGCGACAGTCAGAATTGACTTATTTCGGTCGCCCGACACCGGTCGAGCGATCTCGGAAGCCGATGCAGCTTGCAAAAGCGGCACGACCCGCGCTCGCAGCCATTCGAGTGCCGGGTCGCGGTCATTCTGCATCGACCACACCAGGGCCACTGAAGGCAGGCGAAGATCGAGCGGAATTTCCGTAACCGTAAGGCCGAAAAGCGGCGCATAGCGAGCCGCCATCCGCGTCGGCAACGTGGCGATCACCGGCGCCTCGGCCGCTGCTGCCAGCACGGTGAGAAAATCCGATGCCGCCAACACCACGTTCAGCGTCTCCTCGGCCCGCGCCAAGGCTTCGGACAGGCAGCCCTGGATGTCGTCCTTCAATGTCATCAGCGCATGCGGATGCGCGATGTAGTCGGCCCTCGACAAGGGCAGCCGCAGCTGCACGAAATCCGGATTGAAACAGCAGGCCAGCGACTGCTCGAACAGCGGCGTTCCACAATGCCGTTCCAGCCCGTACTCGAAACAGCCGATGGCGAGGTCAAGTTCACCGCTATCCAGCATGCGATGCGCATCGCTCCGTGCCACCGAGCGCGTCAGCAGGCTGATGCCTGGCGCATGCGCCTGTAGATCGGCGGTCAGATTGGGCAGCAGCAAAATCTCCAGCTCCGACGAAAATCCGAGGCGCACGATTCGCGTTTCCGATTGCGGTTCGAAGGGCTTGCCCTCTGTCAGCGTGCTCTGGATCTGCAGCAGCAATTCGCGCAGTCGCGGCGCCAGCGCGATGGCCTTGGCAGTCGGGTTCATCGTCGTGCCGACCCGAACCAGCACCTCGTCGTCGAGGAGCAGCCGCAGCGTGGACAGCGCGTGGCTCATCGCCGGTTGCCCGAGTTTCAGCCGCTGCGCCGCCCGCGTCACGCTGCGTTCGGTCATCAGCGCGTCGAAGGCGACCAGCAGGTTAAGGTCGAAAGAGCGAAGATTGAAATGGTCGATTGACCGCATGACTTGAATCGATTTGCATGATGATCGGGCGGACCATAGCTCTCCGTCCATGACGCAGCAATCCTCGAACAATGTGGAAATCCCGCTCTCCTTCCGGGTCGGCGATGCGCTGGTGACCCGGATTCCCGAACTCCGCTGGACGAATGCCGATCCGGCCCGGCTATATCCCGATCTCGACCCTGCGGCTCTCGGCACCCATGGCGGTCAGCTCACGGCCGGTTCCTTCAATCCGGACACCGGCACGCTCGCTCAGGGCACGCATTCCTGGCTGGTGCGGCATGCCGGACGGGTCATTCTGATCGACACGGCCACCGGCAACGGCAAGCCACGGCCCCGCGCCCCGGTGTTGGACCATCTCGACACGCCCTATCTGGCCCGCCTCGCTGCAGCTGGAGTGATGCCGGACCAAGTCGATCTCGTCCTGCTGACGCATATCCATGCCGACCATGTCGGCTGGAACACGGTGCTGCGGGATAACATCTGGCAACCGCTCTTTACCCGTGCGCGGCACGTCTATTCCGAGATGGAGGCGCGCTACGCTGCGGCATTGGACGGTTTCGCACCCGCGCCCGACCTACCCCCGGAAGCGTTCGGCCGCCCCGATCACCCGCCCATGCCGCAGGTCTATACCGACAGCCTGAAACCTGTGATCGATGCCGGTCTGGGCCAGGCCATCGCCATCGACGGCCGGGAGATCGCGGATGGTCTCTCCTTCCATCCCGCACCCGGCCACAGCATCGACCACGCCACCATCCGCCTCCACTCGTGCGGCGAGGAGGCATGGTTCGTCGCCGACCTCATGCATCATCCGCTGCAGGCCTACCGGCCCGATCTACGGTCGGTCTACTGCGAGTTTCCTGGCAAGGCCGAGCAGTCCCGCCGCTGCATGCTGGCTCACGCCGCCGAAACCGGTGCGCTGTGCCTTACCGCCCATTTTGCCGAAAGCGGTGCCGGCCGCGTCACGCAAAACGGCTCCGGCTTCGCCTGGCATTTCGTCAACCCCACGGAAGTTTCCGCATCATGAGTGACCTCACCATCGAAAACCAGCTCATCCCGAGCGAGACACCTGGCATTTCCCTCCATCTTCGCCGCAAGTGCCGCGCCGACATTGCCGCTTTCGGGGCCGATCGCACCCTGCTGCTCATGCACGGCGCGACGCTTCCGGCCGAAACCCTGTATGACGTGCCGGTCGGCGAGGGTGCCTTCATGGACGTGCTGGCGGAAGCAGGCTTCGATGTCTGGGCGCTGAATGTGCGCGGCTTTGGCGGCTCGACCCGCCCTGCGGGCATGGAGGGCGCGCCCGACGCCGCCCCGCCGCAAGTCTCCACGGCGGTGGCGGTGTGCGACCTCGCCGCCGCCGTCGATCACATCCGCGCTGCGCAGGATCTCGGTCAGATCACCCTCATCGGCATGTCCTGGGGCGGCACGGTCACGGCGGCCTACAGCGCCGCCCATCCCGCCAATGTCGCGAAGCTCGTGCTCATCGCTCCACAGTGGCTGAGCGACGGGCCGCCGCGCATCGATCCAGGCGGCCCGGTGCCGGCCTATCGCCGCTTCGATGTCCACGCCTTCCGCGATCGCTGGCTCGAAAGCGTGCCGCAAGAACTGCGGGAGGAGATCCTGCCCGGCGCCTGGTTCGCCGCCTGGGCCGACATCATCCTCGCGAGCGACCCGGCGGCCCGGGACGGCATGATCCGGGCCCCTGCCGGCGTCATCCAGGACGTGCGCGACTACTGGTCCGCCGGAAAGCCCTTCTATGAACCCGAAGCGATCACCGCCCCCGTGCTGCTGCTACACGGCGAATGGGATCTGGATGTGCCGCAGCCGCGCATGTCGGCCCTTTTCCAGCGCCTCACCGGTGCCCGCTACCGGCGCTGGATCGAGATCGGCGAAGCCACCCATATGATGGTGATGGAACGCAACCGGTGGCAGATCCTGAGCGAAATCCTGCTTTTCCTGCGTAGCCAACATGGATAGCTCCCCACGACCGGCCTGCTATCGCCCTCAAATTCGCCTTGAGGCGAATGACCGTTTCAGGCCGACTGCCAGCTTTCCAACCTACAAGCGCATTGTCGCATAACTTGTAAAGCTCGCGACAGCCGGCATCCCTCGCGGCCGACCTGGACTTTTCTTGTCGCGGATCTTTGTCGCAAAGCTTCGCATACTTACGACAAAGATCCGCGACAGCCAGTGACCGGGTTGGGGGATTTCTGCCTGTCGGCTTACGGCTTGCGAAAGCGGATATCGGACGTTCTCTTTGTGGCGAGGCTGGGCCGAAAACTGCCGGTCCACTCTTGGGTGTTGGGCTCAGGAAAGTAGACATCTCCTCGACCACCAGCAGCTTGCTGTCGTTGACTCTGACCAGTCAGTCAGTAATTTCCAGTAACGTCTCCATAGCCTCCACCATAGCGAGGTATTCGTTGACTCGCGCGTCGCTCACATCGCTGTCTCCGCCGTGGGCAGCGAGGTTCCGAAGAGCGTAGAGCCCCGAAGCGACTTCGCTTGATTGTCGGTTATCACACCGCGCTTCACGGCCGCCTGGACGAGTGCGGCATCTCCCTTCCCGACATGGGTTTCATCGGTCTCCCGACTTTTTTGCGAAGCGCTTTTTCAAGTTGAGCCCAAGCGCCGACGATCCTCGCCGCGTTAGGAGATTGATCCTCAGCCGCTAGTGTGGGCAGAATAAAAGTAAGCTTCTCGGTCTGAGTCAGACGTGGCTCTGTAGGCGCCTTTCGTAGCCCTGCCCACACTTCGGCGGCTGCCCGGTCCCACTTCCCTGTGACCCCATCCTTCCCGATCTTCAGTTCTGATATCGACGCGATCAGTTCTTTGATTTGATTTCGGAATAATAGGATTGCAACGACCACCACAGTCGGCCAGGCCATTGATTTCACGATCGACGCGATAAATTCAGCCCAGCTCATCGGTGTTTCGTGCCCTTTGGTCGATATGTCTTGTAGCCAATTCGATCCGAGTCGGTTTTAGCATTTATGCGCTGATCGATAGCACTTTGCTAATACCTATCACTCTGTCGATGATCTACGCATGGCTCCGGGTATCTCGGGTCGTAACCTTCGTCAGCCGGCATTTGGTCAATCTAAGTTTGATTGGGATGGGCCGACTGCCGACGGTCCGGTTCCGATCAGTGTAGGGCGCAAGCTGCCATTCTATTGACGCTGGGAGAGCGACTTGTAGTAGACTCGGGGCGCGCCCGGAGTCGGCTCGAAGGTGAAGCAGTTGCAGTAGTCGGCGATTGCCTGCATGACGCCGAGCAGGAAGATGCAGAGAATGCCGCCGTCTGGCCGGTGCCCAATGGCTTAGGAAGTTGCTTACAATCGTCACCATGTGGTGTTGAGGCCCGCTTCCTGCGCCGCGTCGAGGACTAGGCAGTTGGCCGCCTTGTGCAGTTTAACAGCAGCCTCGATCGCCTTCAGAAATTCGCTCGAGAGCTGCTTGTCATCGTTGAAAGCGATGTCCACCGGAACCGGAATCCGGAGCTTGCTGATGAGATCACTCAACCGATATTCCAGATATTGCCTCACGCCCTCCTTGGCGAAGTCAACCTGGCCGGCCTGCAGCATCGAAATCGTTAGGTCCCGCACCTTGTTGACCGCCCCAGCCTGCGGAAGGACGGCGATCTGGGGTGATCCTTCCAGCCGTTGATGCCACCACGTCCCCGAGTTGCTGTGCTTGTTGAAAAGTTTCTCTAGCATCGTGTCGTGGCTCAAGAGAATCACCTGTGGGCCGGACGCCTTCCCCGGCCGCGCAAATGTCGTTCTGATGAGTTCGACAAGGAAGTGCTGATGCCCGGCGTCAAAGCTCGACGTCACATCGTCGAGAACAACGAATTTCGGGAGCCCGCCATAGAGCGATGCTGCTGCCAGATATAGCGATATCGCGAAGGCGTTGCGGAAGCTCTCGGACAGAAGCGCCTGGGGCGATACGTTCGTCAGTCCGTAGAATTGGGCAAGCCCGATACGGAGTTCCTCGCTGCCAGCTTTTTTGGAGACGGTCGGCTCGACACCATGAAACGACATCTTCTTAAAGTAATCCTTGAACACCGGCTCGACGGCGGTCAGTCGTGCCTCGCTCATGCCGGCCTCCGCCGTCGCAAAAGCCTTTGATGCCCTGCCGAGGAAAGTTCGGATCCGGTCTACACAGGCATCTCGCGCGGTTGCGTCTGCCAGCACTTTCCGGGACTGTTCGAGCTTCCGCCAGTTTTCCTGCAGGCGCCGCGCTGTCTCCACTTTCTTCGTTACCTCAACCGAGGATGGCGGTAGCTCCTTTTCGAGCTGGGTCTGCTCGGCCGCCAGCGTGCCAGAAAGCCCCTCCGCGCGCGTACGCAGTGTATCCAGCCACTGAACCAAAGCATCGGCATCGGCCTTGGAGATCGCGCCGACGCCGGCGCGGGTCTGGTGCGCGGCGAGTAGGCGCTTCTCGGGTACCGGTTCGAGCTCGGCTTCAAGCTGCAGTAGCTCTGTCCAACCAGCCTCGTTCCACTCCGCCGCCAACGCGGTGGTTGTCTGGTCCAAGATCTCAAACTCAGAGAGCTTGGCGGCGAGGTGATCCCGCAGGCTATGGGTGCCTTTCCCGTCGCAGAGCGGGCAAAGATACGAGTCCTCCCACTCCGCCCTTTCCACGACCTTCGTCCCTGCCTGGTAAAGCTCAAGCATCAAGTGACCAGAAGTCTTCGCCAGTGCGGACTCGCGCTCGGCGGCGCGAGTGGCCAATTGCGGGGCGCGCTCCCGGGTTGGAGCTTCATGGTTCATTTTGGCGATATTTTCGCGCTCTCGAATGCAAGCACCGAGGCGTTCGCGCTTCGGACCGCCTTCGGCATCCTTGATAGCGTCGATGCAAACGTCGATGTCGATGGCGTCGTACGCCTTGTCCTCGCACTGCGGCTTCAGAGGTGTGATCTGGACCAGGGCCTCATGGCACTTGTCCTTCGCGGCGGCCGTATCCAGCTGCCCGAGCGGCGTCCCCACAAGTAATTCATAATCTTTGGCGATGGCCGCCGACAATTCGGCTCCGGTCCTCTCCTCCCGGATCTTGGTCTGGGCGTGGGCCGTGATGTCGAAATGGTTGTTAAACGCGCGTGTATTCGCCAAACCTGCCAGCGCTTGGCGAAGATCGCTGTAGGCAGAGAGTCCAAGGAGACCGGAAAAGGTGCGGCCACGAGCGAGCGGTGGCGCGGTGATAAATTTCTGAAATGTCGGGCCGTCGAGTAATACGAACTCTCGATTGAGCGCGGTCAGTATCGCGTTGGCGTCCCACGGCGCGGTGGCGCTGACAGTGCGCAGGCCGGTTGGGCTGCGGACGACGGTGATCTCGCACTTTTCCGCGCCGGGCTCGGCTACCAGACGGAGCTTGATCGTCGCCTGACCGGTCGAGTGAAAGCGGTTTTGGTAATAGTCTCTGTCGCGTTCGACGGCTGGGAGTTCATCCAGCCAAGGGAGTTTGCCGGTGATTGCATAACGCACCGCGTCGTAGACGGAGGTCTTGCCGACGCCGTTGACGGCCGACACGCTATTGACCTTGGCAGGCTTGAACTTGAGTTCAAGTGGCCGGTCTTCATTGTTCACGCCCCGGAAGCCCTCGATCAAAACGCCCTCGAGAAGCCATCCGGTCACCGTCGGCGATTGCGCGACCGCCGGTTGTGCCGTGGCGGGCACGTTTGCTGTGGGTACGGCTGCCTGCCTGTCGGTCGCGTCGTCATCAGTTACAGCCGGTGACGTGTTGCAGATCTCGAATAATCGATCCCAGATTTCCTCGTGCTTGTAATTACCATCTACCAGCGCCAAAAGGCGGCGCGCATTTCGGGACCAAGCGCGGCGTCGAGCTCTTTAACGTATACCCCGAATATCGATAGATTATCGCTGAGACTAGCATTCTCATCGAATGCAAACGCTGTTCCCTCTGCAGCCATAGCAATACCCCCATGCCCGCTGAGTTTGCAGTGGAGTAGTCGCGAGATGCAAGTGTTCGTTCATCAGCGGTCACGGCGGACAGAGCTGCAGGGCACCGATATCGGTGTGAAACTGGATCATGCCCACATCTGCAAAGGGCGCCAATCGCCGCTAAAGATCAAGAACATTGACATGATAAGAATGTCCGCTCCCGAGAAGCCGAGCTAGGGCTCAGAATGACCATGAAGGGCGCAGAGCCGTTGCGGGCCAGGGCCGGCGAATGACCGGTTTTGGGGTTCCCGTTGCGGCCTCCCCATGGCCCGGTAGGGTCGATTCCAGATATAGCGCCTACTGGATAACCTGGTGAGAGGGACTGACGTTATTCACAGACACGGCCGATGGTTTGGCGGCTGACCTGATATGTCCGTGCGAGGGATGAGACTGATGCGCCGGAGCCACGCGCTTCCCTGACAGCGGCCTTTTGATCATCTGTTAAAGATGCAGGCCGCCCGATCGCCTTGCCGTTCGCTCTGGCTCGCTGGACCCCAGCTTGCGTGCGTTCAATCAGCAGGTCTCGCTCGAACTCAGCCACGGCGGCGATCACCTGCATGGTCATGCGGCCGGCTGAGCTGGTGAGATCGACGGCCGCCTAGGGCCAGACAATGAAGCCGGACCCCGAGGCCGGCGAGGGCATCGACGGTGGCTCGCACGTCGAGCGCGCTGCGGCCTAACCGGTCGAGCTTTGTGACAACAAGCACGTCCCCATCTTCGAGGCGATCGAGGAGGCGGCGGAACTCGGGCCGTTGGCGAGCTGCGACGCTTCCCGAGATTGTTTCCATGATGATCCGGTTAGGGCGGATGGCAAAGCCGGCGGCCTTCGCCTCGGCTATCTGATTCTCGGCGGTCTGCTCACGCGTCGATACGCGGGCATACAAAAACACGCGCGACATAGGGCAATTACGTCCAAAAACCTGCCTGTAATATCGGACAATGCCCACAATGCCGTCAAAATAGTTTTGGGCATGCTCTCGGCGAGGTGTCCGAAACCGGTCGGTTTTGGACGTGATCACATTGATTGAAGTTGTATAGTGACGCGCTACGCGTTACACTGATTTGTGATCTTGAGTTTCCGACATAAGGGCCTGGAGGCTTTTTACCGCACGGGCTCCATGCGCGGGATTCAAGCCGCACAGGCTGGCAAGTTGAAGCGCATTCTTGGCCTTTTGGATGTGGCGCAGACGCCGCAGGATATGAACATCCCGGCGTTTAAGCTGCACCCACTGAAAGGTGACCTTGCCGGGCACTGGTCCGTGTGGGTCAACGGGAATTGGAGAGTGACATTTCGGTTCGTTGAGGCTGGCGTTGAGTTTGGTGAATTATCAAGACTACCACTAGGAGAAGGTAAAATGATGAATAATCCGCCACATCCTGGCGAACTGCTAAGAGAGGATGTCATCGGTGAGCTGGGGCTTTCCGTTACCGAGGCCGCCCAGAGGCTGGCTATGTCCCGCGCAGCGTTGTCGCGTGTGTTGAACGCCAGGGCTGCCATTAGCCCTGATTTGGCGATCCGGCTTGAACAGGCTGGCGTGAGCACGGCGCAGGCATGGCTTGGGATGCAGGCAAACTATGATCTTTGGCTTGCACGACAACACCAGCAGCCACCAGTGCGCCGTTTTCAGGAAAATGCGGCCTGAACAACCAAGTTCGGGCAGCGACCAGTAGACTCATGGACTTATTGTTATCGACCTAGGTCTGGACGCCGATCGGCATTCCAAGCAGCTGATTCGAAATACGTCCCCGGTGTGATCGGGTTCGCGTCGGTTCACGGTCGCCGTAAGATCGGATAGCCGGTCCGCCCCCGCAGCTCAGGTCTCGATAGGCAAACCCGCTCCCTTCCACTCAGGATAGCCATCTTCCAGGCGGCTGGCCTGAACGCCTCGCGCCCGTAACTGCGCCACGGCTTCATATGACAGAACGCAATACGGTCCCCGGCAATACGCGACGACCGGGATGTTCTCAGTGAAGTGGCCCAGCGCCGCATCCAACTGATCGAGGGGAATGTTCAACGCACCCGGCAAATGGCCCCGCGCGAATTCATCCGCCGGTCGGACATCGAGGAGTGTCACGCTGCCCTCGCGCAGGCGTTCAAGCAAGGTCAAGCGCGATACGGGCTCGAGAGAATCCCGCGCCCGGAAATACGCCTGCAGCACCTGATCGATTTCCGCGATGTTCCGCTCGCCCACTCGCCCCAGGCTGCCCAGCAACGTCACCACCTCGGTCTCGGAGACCAGGCTATAGAACATGTTCTTGCCCTCTCGCCGCGGCGCCGCAAGGCGGGCACGGCGCAAGACCTGCAGGTGGCGGGACGTGTTCGAGAGCGACAGGCCAATCCGTTC
>NZ_CACTIA010000003.1 GCF_902712915.1 Acidiphilium sp. C61
GCTGCAAGCTGCCAAGCCGCGTGTCCAATGCGCGTTCCCGGTAGCCGTTGCGATAGGTCGCGCGCTCGCCGCTGCGCTCGTAGCGGCTGGCGCCGATCAGCCCATCCACATCCGTCTCCATCAGCAGTTGAACCACCGCCTCCGCAACGCTGCGCAGAAAATCGCCGTCCCCGGCTTTGGCCAGTAGCTCAGCCAGTGGTAATCTATCTTCGGTCATCGGGTTCTCCAGGCTTCAGGTTGAAGTCTCGCAACTCCACCATAGCCGACTGATCCGATGGCCACCTCAAACTACACCGTTACAGGGCCCAAAAGTCCACCACGACCCCGGACACTACCGACGAACTGCGCCAAAGTTTCGGCTTCGTGTGCGTCAGTCTTGTTCCGCTGCAACGCTGTCGCCACGCGTGCATGGCGCGCATCGAGGCAGATCACCGGAAAACCGAGGTCCTTGAGCGAATGGTAGAGCCACGGCGCCAACTGTCCGGTCTCGAGCCCGACCCGAACGAGTTCGGGCGCATGCCGGCGCAGGGCCGCGGCGAGCACCTCCGGCTCGCTGGCCCTCTTGCCCCGCCAGACCAGCTTCCCGTTGTCGTCCACAACGTGAATGGCGGTGTCTTTGTCCGAAATGTCCAGTCCTGCGTAGTGCGCCATGATTGCCTCCCTCGGCTCCAACAAGCGGACCACCCGCTCGCTTCGCGCCCCCGGTTTGACAGATCAAACCGCTGGATCGCGATCACCGCATGGGGAACGCATCATTGCCTGGTCGAACCGATGCCGGGCCTGAGCATGGATTGGGAGGGCCTCAACCGAACCAACGCCCTGGCATTCATCCTCTGGGCCTCAATTCGGCTGATGCTACGAAGGCACTGTAAGAATAGAATATCATCTTGGACCGAATCTAAGTGTGACGTCGGATAGTTGGCGATGTAAGTATTTCCCGATCCTACCGGGCAATGCGATGGTCTGATATCTTGAGTTTGTTCTTGGCAAGCTATCATATGCCTCCCATGAACGGTAACCTTGGACCATTTCTGGAGAAATCACATGACAATAGCGAATCCCGCCGCGGTCAGCCCCGGCACCCACCAATCGGCCCCCAATCATCCGGCGGCCGCCGTGCATATCGCTGCGGCATCGCATCACGCCGTAGCAGAACACCATCACCTCGAGGCCGCACACCATCTCAACATGGGTGAGCACGAACCCGCCAGGCTGCATGCTGCCGCGGCCATGGCGCATTCCGAGAAGGCCCATTCCAAGACGGTTGAAGCGGCCAAACCACCTGCCAGATAGGTCTTGGTATAGCTTAAGACTTTTCCGAGTGGCCGGTCTTTCCTGAATTACCTGATCTGGCAATTCTCGGTATCATGTTTTTCGGAGCGGGCTTGCGGTGCTGGGACAGTCGATGCGGACAATAACAGGAACGATCGGCACAGGAACTTGGGATTGCATAGAGGGTGTCTGTCTAACACATGCATATCGCATATTCACACAGGTCGTGAATATGCGGCTGCGGATGCAACGTGACGATCAACTGGGTAGGCAGCCTCAACCGGACTCTTACTTAACAGTCTGTAATAGGCTACACTGGCGGTAGGGCTGTTCAACGCTGGTTTCTGAGTTGGGGTGGTCGGATGCGCAACACTGTGGGGGCGAACTGACTTTCTGGGGAATATGGGGATTCCCGACCGGCGGATTTTGGGATTCTTGGAAGGCAACCGATACGGAGGTTGTCATGGCCGCGTTCAGCTCGTTGCTCGATATCCTGGCAGAGGTTCCCGATCCGCGGCGCGCGAAGGCAAGCTCTACAAGCTGCCGCATGTCCTGCTGTTCTCGATCCTGGCGATCATCAGCGCAGCAACTCGTATCGCGGCATCGTCACCTTCATCGACGTCCATCGCCGCCGGTTGAACCGCAGCTTCGGCCTGAAATGGCGCCGGGCGCCTCGCACACGGCGATCCGCTACATCCTCCAGGGGCTCGATCCGGGCGCGGTGGAGGCCGGCGTTCCGACGCCACGCGGCACTGCTGCAGGCGGCCAGGACCAAGCCCGGCACGGCCAGCATTGCGCTCGACGGCAAGACCCTGCGCGGCAGTTTCGACAGGTTCCATGACCGCACCGCGGCTCATGTGCTCAGCGCCTTCGCCACCGACACCAAGCTGGTGCTCGCTCATGTCGAGATCGGCGAGAAATCCAGCGAGATCCCCGCCGCCCAGGCGCTGCTCGCCGAACTGGGCATCGCCAAGGACACACTCGTCACCTGGATGCCCTGCACTGCCAAAAAAGCCTTCAACGTCGCCCAGGCGGGCAACATCAGCCTCATCGTCCAGGTCAAGGACAATCAACCGACGCTGAAGCAGGCGATCCACCATATCGCCACATCGAGCGCCCCATACGACGTCTTCCGGACCCGCGACCGCGGCCGCAATCGTGACGAAACCCGCACCGTCTCCGCCTTCAATCCCGCCTGCGCGCTCGCCGGCACCGACTGGCATCCCCATGTCACCGCCATCATTCAGGTCGAGCGCGCAATCGCCACCCGCAATCCCGAAACCGGCCTGCTCAAGCTGACACACGACACCGCCTTCTACGTCGCCAACACATCCCTCACCGCCGCCATCGCCGCCAAGGCCATCCGCGCACATTGGGGCATCGAAAATTCCTCCCACTATGTCCGAGACGTCACCTTCGCAGAGGATCGATCCCGGATCCGAACCAACCCCTGGCGTCATCGCCCGATTGCGCAGCTTCGCCTTCAACATCCTGATGAACAGCAAACCCAGCGCCAGCACCCTCAGCCAGGACCGCTACCGCGCCGCGCTTGCCGACCTCTACCACATCCTCGCTCTCAATCACTATCCCAAAGCGTTGAACAGCCATGACACTGGGGCGAGGAAGAATGAGCGCACGAGTGCAGGTACTCGCTTGATGGCGGCGAGTTGGGCGTCGATCTTATCACGCAGCTTCTCACCCTTGCGCAGCGGATTCCTGGCCACGCCGGTGCGCTTCACATGGCTCCAGACCAACTTGTCCGGGTTCAGTTCCGGCGCGCAGCCTGGAAGGAAATGCAGCGTCAGACGCCCGCGGTCGAGGCCACGTAGTCCTTGACCAGGCGCGTCTTGTGGGCAGAGCCTCGGAGAACCTCCTGCCTCAATGCATCTTAATCTCGTCGCCTGACCTCGTCAGGCTCCCCAAACCAGAGACGCCGCCACAGGCAATTTCCACACAATCCAAGACGCCAACGTTCTCGGCGAAGGTGACGTCTTGGACATAGTGGGAGGAATTTTCGACTGCGCCCACGGCGCACGCTGAGAAGGGCCCACTCCAAGACCGTCGAGGTGGACAAGACTCCGGCCAAATAGCCCACAATGCCGCGCCCCGGCTTTGCAAGGCTCGGTATCGCGCGCGCTCGGAAGCCTCGGCCACATTGGCGAGATCGGATTTCTTCCACTGGGAACTACGTAGATTCCGGTCCTGCATGATCGTTTCGCGGGTCGCCATGTTGAGCAGTGCGACTATCTCGGCATGCGCGTCAAACACCCGCCTACCGGCCAACACAGAGGTGCTGCGGACCCGACGCGCGACCATGGCGCGTCCATCAGGAGCTTTAGCATGAGATCGTATAGACTGGCTTGGTTCACCGTTGCGCCGGAGCCGGGTTGCTACTCGGCGGCTGCGGCTATTCGCCGGGAGGCCGTGCCCTGTCCGGTGCTGCGATCGGCGCAGGGACGGGCGCGGTTGTCGGTTCGGTGACCGGCATCGGGCCGGGTGGTGGCGCGCTGATCGGCGGTGGCGTGGGTGCAGCCGTCGGCGGTCTCACCAGTCCGAGCACGATCAACCTCTCGCCCCGTTAACCGGAACCCGCCCAGGTGACGTTTAAACACCCTGAAAGCAGGAAAGAATCCATGAACCGCATTCAGGTTATCACGCCGCTCGGCGCCGGCCTCGCTCTGGCGACGGCTGGCGCGAACGCGCAGACGACGACCACAACATCCACCGCCCATACGCTACAGCCTACCGCGATGACGTGGACGCCGGTCATGCCGTCGCCGAGCGGCACGCTGAGCACGACCGAAACCAGCCGCAGCGTCGATGCGGCCGGGAATACGTCGCAATCGCGGAAGACGACCTATGGCAGCGAAGACGGTGCGGTCAGCCAGTCCACCAGCACCACCACGATTACACCTGTGCCACACACTAGCACCACGACCGACACAACGTCTCCATACTCGACCACGAAATGAACCGGAGGACATCATGCGATCGAACAAGACCACCGCGGCACGCATTCTGCTTGCCACGTGGATGAGCGGGGCCGTCCTGGTCCTCGCCGGCTGCGGTGGCGGTTCGCCGGACACCGCGACGACGACGACGACGCAACATACGAGCACCTCGACCACAGCGACCGCGGCGGCGCCGCCAATGCTGGGCGCGCCCGTGACCACGACCACGCAGACCACGCGCTCGACGACGATGGAGTAGCGCGATGGCGTGCGCCGCCACCGCGCTGCATGAGTAATTTCCGAGGCTGTCCGGCGAGCGGTCGGGTCTGCCAGATTGTAGGCTCGACCGCTCGCTTCGCGCGTGCCGTCAATAGGTGGGGTATGGAACATGGATGACAGAACAGGCCGTCCGCGCAACATAGTGTCATTGCAGGTCGCATCTCTCGACGCCCATATCGGCGGTCAGATCACGGCACGGCGCGCGGAAATTGGACTCTCTCGCCGGCAACTGGCGATGACACTGCGCGTGCCAGTGAGAGGGATCGCCGCCTACGAGCGCGGCATACAGCATGTCGCACCAGCGGACCTGTTCCGGTTAGCGCAGGCGCTCGGCGTGGACCTCGCCTATTTCTACACGGATTCGGCGTCCTCGCCGCAGGCGCCAAAGGCCGAAACCGGGTGTCCGGTCGGCGGTCGCGCCGCGGGCGGCGTCGGGCAGGCCGCCGTGGACATGCGCCAATATGACGATATCGACCAGATCGCCGATAGATTCAGTCGGATTCGGAATCCGGCAATTCGGCGATGCGTTACCCGGATGCTGGACAGCCTTGCCGAGCATGAGGTATCGAGTGTCACGGTCGGAGATGTCCGGACCGAGCCACTGATCTCCGCGTTCGAAGAGCTCGCCGAGTTGGCATATGCGCCGCCCTCGGCATCGCGCGGATGAGCGCGTCGCGCCGGCGCGCGTGCGCGTGAAGGCATGCCGAACCGGACGCCCGCCACGCGCCCTTCGCGGAACGCTCGGGCCGTGGCCTGGCGGGCCTCTCGCGGGCGTCGGAGCGTATATGTGTGCCCTACATTGGAGCCGCAGGTGGCGGCTGAGCTGGTCGCCGCGCCGGGGTATGCCGCGACCGCATCGTCGAACGCTTTGATGAAGTGTGATAAGCCTCCTCGAGACGCCCGCCCTGGCGCGGCCTCCACGGGGCGAGTACGCAGAGCCGGAGATGCGTAGTTTCCGAGCCTTCTATGGGAAGTGAGGCCCTGCTAATTATTGAGGCCTCGGCAGGCCGGATCACACGATCCAGTATAGCGATCGACAGCGAACGAGCCGCACCGGGTTTCGTGCAAAGCCTTAGCAGAGATCGTAACGGGAGCCGGCTGATGGACAAGGATCGCGTAGCTGGATTGGCGAAAGAGATCAAGGGCGCCGTGAAAGAGGCCGTCGGTAAACTCGTCGGCGATGCCAAGCTGCAAGCCGAAGGACGTGCCGGCAAGACCGAGGGCAGGGTGCAGAATACGGTCGGCGGTCTGAAGGATTCCGTCCGGAAATAGCATTCCGCACGCGCGCTACTATGTGGGACGGCTGCGTTCACATCCGCAGCGCGCGCTTGAGTGCCCCACCCGATGTCTGGCTCGACGCCAAGGCAGATCCATCGGCGCTCGGCGGTGGTTGATCGCAACCTGCCCAAGCGTGCCCATGTCTGAGAACATCACAGATACATTCGCTTCAAGAGCAACAGCCGATCGGATGGAAGCATATGATCGGATGATAGTCACGCTATCAGACAGCTCACGCGGTGAGACAGACAGTGCACCAAGCCGGCCGTTGGTGCGGACAAGAAGGTGTTGCAGACGTGAGGTGAGTGTCTTGTCGAAAAGGTTGACTGGAAAGACCCCATTCATGCGCATGTGGCTGGGTGGGGCGAACGCTATCGCACGCCACTCCCGCGCCACCAAAGTCGCGCGGCGGCAGGCCGCGGCGCTGGTAAAGGATGCCGCCCGCGTCTGGAAGCGGGCGTTGGTGGATCGGCCGGTGTCGGCGGCTCGCATGTCGGCAGGTTGCGTGTCGGAAGTCGTCGGGTTCGGCTCCAATCCCGGCGCATTGAGGATGCTGGTTCATGCCCGCGCCCGGCTGCCCGCGGGCCGGCCGCTGGTCGTCGTCCTGCACGGCTGCGGCCAGGATGCCGCAGCCTTTGCCAACGCGTCCGGCTGGCTCGCGCTGGCGGACGAGTTGGGGTTCGCGCTGCTGGTGCCCGAACAGGTTCACGCGAACAACCGTGGCCGCTGCTTCAACTGGTTCCGCCCTGATGACGTCCGCCGGAGCGGCGGCGAGGCGATGTCGATTCGCCAGATGCTGAGAGTCGCGGTCGCACGCTATGGGTCCGACCCAAGACGAATCTACATTGTCGGATTTTCTGCCGGCGGCGGCATGGCCGCTGCGATGCTCGCCGCATACCCTGCGGTGTTCGCTGCGGGGGGCATTGTCGCGGGCATGCCGGTCGGCTGCGCGCAAACCCAGGTCGCAGCGATGCTTCACATGCGACGGGCAAACATGTCGCGGTCGCGGCAGGCGCTCGCTGGCGACGTCCGTGCAGTGACGCAGGCCCGTTCACGACGGTCGTGGCCACGCGTCTCGATCTGGCAAGGCGGCCGAGATCGCACGGTTGATCCGGCGAACGCCGAAATACTCGCGGCGCAATGGGGCGAGTTGCATGGCCAGGATACGGCGCCGAGGACCGACAACGTGGCATCGGGGCATCGGCATCGGACCTGGGGCCGGCCCGATCGACCGCCCGCCGTCGAGATCTGGACGCTGCCCGCGATCGGGCATGGCTTTCCCGTCGATGCCAGCCTGCCCGGGAGCGGCCGCACCAGCCCGTATCTGGCGCGCGCGGATCTGTCCGCCGCGCGCCAGATCGCGACGTTCTGGCTTCTGAACAATGACCACGCCAAACGCGCGGCCTTGCACCGCTGAATGGGTTCGCCGATGCTCGTAACACCAGTACCACGGCTACGTTGATGATAGATCTGTCGCCGCCACGGGCGCGACCGGGCACGCCAGCCGCGATCAATGACACCTCGGGGCTGATGACGCTGATCAGCGTGGTGGTGGCGGTCGCCACGCTGTCGATCGCCCGCGACGTGCTGATCCCGATCACGCTGGCGGTGCTGCTGTCGTTCCTGCTCGCCCCGCTGGTAAATCTGCTCCGCCGCACCGGGCTGGGGCGGGTGCCGGGGGTAGTACTCGCAGTGCTGTTGGCGCTCGGCGTCATCCTCGGCACCGCCGGCCTGATCGGCACCCAGGTCGCCGATCTTGCCGACGACATCCCGCGTTATACGGACACCATCCAGCAGAAGGTCGATGCCGTTCAGAGCGCGACGTTTGGCCGCCTCTCCGCTTTCGTCGGGAGCATGGGCAGCCAAATCAATCGCGACAGCCACGCGTCGGCCGGCGCGCCGGCGAGCGCCGGCACGACCGTCAGTGCAGCGTCCGCCGCGGCACCCACCAACGCGGCCGCGAAGCCGATACCGGTGGAGGTCCATCAGCCGGAACCGTCGCTGATGAAGCTGGCGAGGCGCGTCCTCACGCCGATCCTATCGCCGTTGATGACTACGGCCATCGTCGTGGTTGTGGCGATCTTCATTCTGCTGCGGCCCGAGGATCTGCGCGACCGACTCATCCGCATGCTCGGCACCGGCGATCTGCACCGGACGATGACCGCGATGGATGAGGCCGGGCACCGCCTGAGCCGGTACTTCCTGACCCTGCTGGCATTGAACACTGCATTCGGCAGCATGATCGGCCTCGGTCTGTTCGTCATCGGCGTGCCGAGCGCGGTGCTGTGGGGCATCATGGCGATCCTCATGCGCTTCATTCCGTATATCGGCCCGTGGCTCGCGGCCGCGCTACCGCTTGCGCTTGCCGCGGCAGTCGATCCGGGTTGGTCGATGCTGCTGTGGACGGGGACCCTGTTCGTGGTTAGCGAGGGCGTGATGGGCCAGGTGATCGAGCCGATGGCATATGGGCACAGCACCGGATTGTCGCCGCTGTCCGTCGTGGTCGCGGCGATCTTCTGGAGCTGGCTGTGGGGGCCGGTCGGGCTGATCCTGTCGATGCCGCTCACACTCTGTCTGGTCATTCTGGGCCGCCATGTGGATCGATTGAAGTTCCTCGACGTGCTGCTCGGCGACCGTTCAGCGTTGACGCCGGTAGAGAGCTTCTACAACCGGATGCTGGCAGGCCGACTGGACGAAGTGCAAGACGACGCCGAGCAGCTGCTGAAGTCGTGTACGCTGTCGGCATACTACGATGAGGTCGCGATCCCCGGCTTGCGACTGGCCACAATCGACATCGAGCGCGGGGTGCTGACCGAGGCGCAGACCATTCGGATCATCGCCGGGGTGCAGGGACTGCTGGAGGAAATCGGCGACCATGACGACAGCGATACGCTTCTGACTGCCGCGGGACCGGCGAGGCTGCCGTCAGATCGGCAGGCAACGCCGGAATCGCGCGAGCCCGGGCCGCCTGCCGGGCTGGGCGAGCCGGTCGGCCTGTCGCCGGACTGGCAGGCCCCTTCCGCGGTGCTGTGCGTGGCCGGCCGCGGCCCGCTCGATGATCTGGCGTCGGCGATGCTCGCTCAGCTGCTCGGCAAGCGCGGGATCGGCGCCAGCGTCGTGACGCATGAAGCCGTTAGCCTGCGTGCGGCCGACACGCTCGACATCGTGGGCGTGCAGATGGTCTGCCTGACCTATTCCGGCATTGCCGGCACATCCTCCGATCTGCGCTACACCGTGCGTCGGCTGCGGGCACGCAGCCCGTCGGTTTGCATTCTTGTCGGATTTTGGCCCTCCAACATGGTGAGTGACGACAGGCTGCGTGCTGCCGTGGCCGCCGATATCTATGCAGGTTCGCTGCACGACATGGTCGTCGCCTGCCTCGCGGAGGCGCTTGGCCCGGCAAGCGACAGAGTGCGTCAGTTGGCACCTGTCCCCGAGCCGTAGCCGGACGACGGCGTGCGCCCGATGGCAGCAGGGCCCGCCACCGTCACATTCACCGCGTCATAGCAATCGACTGACCATCCCCGAGGGTCGATCGACGATCATTCCGACGCGGCTTGCCGGGCACCGTCTTGCCTGACGCGAGGCTGATCGTCTGCTTCCGACAACGCGACCAGTGCCAGCCGGGCCAGGGCTGGCCGCGATTTCGCGCCGTTTCACTCCATGATCTCGGTGCGAGGGTTCTCGACGGTGCGCTGACTGATCTTCAGTTCGTAGGCGATGTTCTTGTTCGGATGCCGGTGACCACCAGTTCCATGACCACACGGTGACGTGCAGTGAACCGCGCCGGAAATCCCGCGCTCCACCTTGAAGCCGCCGATGCCGGGTCCCTGGCCGGCCCGCGGATCCACCACCACGACCAGCCGCTTGCGCGGGTCGGCAATCATCCCCGGCGGTGGCGTGATGCGCAGCAGCGAATAGTTCATCGGGAGCAGCAGTGCGCTGTCGCTCATCACCATTTCATGGTCGAACCGCAACGCCGTCGACATCAGCCACGCGGTGCTCGCGATCTCCTCGTTGACACGCTGCTGCAGCAGCTCAAGGAACAAGACGCCGCGCTGGAACGCGTCGATCATGTATTCGGGCCAAGCGGAGGCAAGCTGGGCCGCTGCAGAGCTGGCGGCGCCGGCGACTGCCGCCGGTCCGTGCCCTGCCCAGCGTCGGCTTGTGTCGCGCTCCGAAGTCAATGGTCATCCCGATCTCCCAGGGCCGTCGCTCGGGCCCGGATGCGATTGCCACGTAACCACCGCATCGCACGGCGGCCACCAGGGCGGTTTCGTTTCTTGCAACCATCGGCCTGCTGCACGTCCTGGCCGGGCGGCAGCGTCAACCGAATGCCAGAAGCGGCATGGATACCGCGTTCAGACATATCCTTCCCCTACGCGGCGACAGACAGACTCGGAAACCATCGATCCGTCTGCGCCGTCCCGCCGGACGCCCGGCTTCCACCAGCGGACGTCCTCGCTTCATTTAATGCTGGGGCCAGCCTTCCATTGCGGCCAGATGGTCCAAGCTCCGCAAGATCGAGGGATCATTGCGAAGGCTCGCACAGGCATCCGGTGTCGTCCGGGCGGCGGCAAGTCGGATCCGCTGCAGCGATCGCCCATCTTCTCGAAATGAACCAGGGCGGTCAGCGACAAGTACTTGCCCTGCATCCCCCACAGAGCACCGGCCTGGGTATAAGCCTCGATCATCGATGCCCCTTGAATCAGCGCGTTCCACCGCCGACTTCGCAACTTGCACGACGCGGCGCGCGAAGCGACCGCCACGATACTGCTCATCGGCTGCATCTGCGCCTGATACGCTGGGGCCTTCTCTTCGGGCTGCGCCGCACCGGCAACGATCGGTGCCATAACCAGTGCGATCACCGCAACGGCCCTTATCATCAAGATCCTCCGTTGCCATCAATGCGGTAAGGTGATCGATCGGGTCGCCGGTCCTGCAGCACCGGGCACGTCGGTGTGCGGAATCGCATGGCCGCCATCCTCCGCTTCAGTCATGGAAGTCTCGCGCCCGTCGGTCGGGCCTTTCGGCGTGGTAGTCGACGTGCCGACAGCCGCCGTGGCATCAGTAACTCCCGCGTGTCCGACCCGATTGGGCAGGAGGGCCAGCACCTCGGTCGCGATGGAGGCTGGCTCCGCTGCAGGGGCGACCAGTTCGGCAGATCGGCGATCATCGCGGCAAGGCGCGTCTGCACAGCTTCCTGCCACGGCTCGAAATCGAGCCTGGCCAGTGCGGAGAGGACGCTGCCGACCAGGCCTTTGCTGTCCTCGCCCATGGTTGCGAACAGGAACGCGTCGAAGGGCGAGCGAGCATTCAGTTGCGGGCGGGTCATTTCGGCTCCCGACTTTTATGATCGCTGCAATGGGCGGATCATGATCGACCCCCACGAGGCTGAACGATCATGCGACCATAGGACAATTTCGAAATTAGCGTCAGGGTCGGAAACTACCGGCCTCTGCGCGCCGGGGCGGCGACCTCCGGGACTACGTGTACAGGTCCGCGCACGCATCGCCCCGATCTGCTCGTTTCGGATCAATGATGAGCGCGGTATGACTTGCCGATTATTCGGATATAGAAACACCTATACTCGTGAATGGCATCGGATAGCTATAGAGGTAAGTACTTCCCGATTGACATTCAGTTGCGGCCGCCCCTCACCAATGAGTAATTTCCGAGTCTGCCGCGGAAGTGCGGCCGCGCGTAGTCTGCCTTGCATTCCAAAATCGGCCCGGTGCGTTCCGACGTGACCGGCCGGACGGCGTGCCGACCGAGCATTTGGCAGATCCCCATCTACCGCGCTGAATGTCTTCCGCTAGTGTCCTGCCCCTGAAATTCGTGGGTGAATTTCAGGGATAAGGAGGTCATTAAGTTACTGATTTTCTAATGTCCCGAATATAAAATCCATCAGATTTCAGATTCGGGACACTAGGTCGGAAAGGAGCAGTGCCTTGTTTCTTTATGTCGTCCCGGTCCTGGTTCTGGCTGCGCTTGTTGTTCTCGCCGCCACGGTGAAAATTCTGCGTGAGTATGAGCGCGCCGTGGTCTTTACCCTTGGGCGCTTTCAAAGGGTGCGGGGTCCAGGCCTTGTGCTGCTTCTCCCCTTCTTCCAGGAAATGGTTCGGGTCGATCTGCGCATTCGCGTCATCGAGATCCCCAGCCAGGACGTGATCTCGCATGACAACGTGTCGATGAAGGTCGACGCCGTATTGTATTTCAACGTCGTCGATCCAGAGAAGGCGATTATCCACGTCCAAAACTATCTGCCAGCCACCAACATGCTCGCACAGACCACGTTACGTGCCGTGCTCGGGCAGCATGAGCTCGATGAGATGCTGTCCGAGCGAAAGAAGCTCAGCGCCGATGTCCAGAGCATTCTCGACGCGCAGACCGAAACCTGGGGCATCAAGGTCAGCAACGTCGAGATCAGAACGGTAGAACTGACTGACAACATGGTGCGGGCCATCGCCAAACAGGCGGAAGCGGAACGCGACCGGCGTGCCAAGATCATTCACGCGGAAGCCGAGTTCCAGGCATCCCAAACCTTGGTCAACGCCGCGCAGATCCTGGGAAGCGTCCCAGCCGCAATGCAGTTGCGCTATCTGCAAACGCTGACGGAGATCGGCGCCGAACAGAATTCGACGGTCGTTTTCCCGATGCCAATCGACATTATCAAACCGTTCCTCGAGCTGCTTGATAAGGCCGGCAAACCGGCTGGCGCAAACGGCGCCGATCGCGCGTTGCCCCTGAAAGGCGTCCCGCTGAGTGTGCCAGATGCGAATGCGTGACCACACTGTCACCTGCTCTGTAGGGAGAAACGGCTCCGATCCAGCCGATCCGGCCCGCGGGGTATGGGATGTCGTGCGGCGCTTGATGTCTTGGGCATGACCATCTCCGTTTATCCATCTATAGACCCATATCCATATCGGGATTTAGTCTATAGATGTTGGCTCTTCGACGTCTCAAGTGGAATGGAAGACGTCGAGCATGGCGTTGATGGGCGCGCCGAGCAGGTAGATGATGCACGCGAAGGTAGCGGTGTTGCGATAGCCTCGGGCGCGAGCGCGGGCTGCCTGGAACAGCCCATTGAGCGCTTCGAGGCGGGCATTGGAATGGCCTGACTTCCAGCGTCGAATGATCCGCTTGGCATTGCGCCGTACGGTATCGACGGCCTGTCGAACAGGATCGAGCAGGTGGTCGGGATCGTCCAGCCGGGCGGTGACGTGGTTGAGGAAGTTGGTCAGCCGCCAGCGCGCGGCCTGTGGCGTTGCGGCCAGGCGAACCCAGCGCAGCATCTCCTTGGCGCGATAGGCTTCGGCTGTGGCGAAGCCGCTGTTCTCCAACTGGTCGAGCGCCTGCCGCTGGGCCATGGTCAGGTTTTCCGGTCGCTTCAACGTGGCCCAGCGTACCCCCTTGGGCAGGTTGTGCTGATGCGCCTCGGCGCGCCGCACCTGCTCGACCGCGGTGGTGAAGATCTGCACGACGTGGAACCAGTCCACGGTGACCGAGGCCTGCGGGAAGCTCTCCGCCGCAGCAGCAAGGAAGGCCGCCGACATGTCACACACCACCTCGGCGATGCGGCGGGCCTCGCCGCCGTGCTCCGCCAGGAAGGCCCGGAAGGCGGTCATGCATTCCTTACCCTTTCCGGGGGTGACGAACAGCACCGGGCGCTCGGCCGCATCGAGGTCAATGAACACGGTGACGTAGCTGTGGCCTCGCTTGGCCGCGGTTTCGTCGAGTGCGATCGCCTCGACCCCGCTGAGATCGAGCCGCTCGATCGCCCGGCCGACATAGTACCGCAGAATGCGCCACAGCCGCTGGTCGGTGACGCCGATGATGCGCGCGGCAGCGGCAACCGGCATCTCGCGCATCAGAGCCAGCGCGGCCTGCTCGAACAACAGCGTGAAGCCGCTGTCGGGACGTGCCCAAGGCACAGCAATGCGGAGTACGCCGTGCTCCGGACAGTCGGTGCGTGGCACACGGGCCTCGATGATGCAGGCGTGCTGAAAGAAGTTGAGGTGCCGCCAGCTCAGTTCCTTCCAGTCGTGCGGTTTGCACAGCCGGCCGCAGGTTGGGCAGGGGAAGCGGGCGCCTGGGTCGGCGGCGACGGCCAGATGCAACTCATGCGGCTGGTAGTCGGTTTCCAACCGCTGGTCGACCACGCGCCAGGGTGGGGTCAGTCCGAGGCCGAGGGTGAAGATGTCGCTGCTTGCCATGGCGGTGCTCCGCGCAATCAGAGTGTCCCGTGCGGGCTGGCACCGCATGCCGCGCCAATGCGCGATCGGACTGCGGGATGCGGCTGCTCGGCCCGTCTGCCTCAAGACTGGCGCCGTGCTCGCCGCCGTCAAGAACGCTGCGCGTCGCTACGCGATGGCCTGCGGCCATTCTTGACCGCGGCTGTGCACGACGCCCCGCGCACGATCAGGCCGGGACGAAGAAACGGCACTCCAGCCGAACCAAGAAACTGGCCCCAGCGTGGCAGGGCTGCTACCTGCGGTGGTGGTCACGCCACTTTCAGGAACCGCCGAAGTTCCACTCGCGGCGTCGAGGAGGCTAGATGTTAGCACTACTTTGGCAGAAATCTGATTTTTAGGATTCCCATGGCACGGATTGCGTGATTCATGGGGAGCCAGCTTTGATGGAGGCTGGCGATGGACGAGGACTGGCAGGGAGATCTGGAGCGGTGGCTTGCCCCTTATCTGAAAGGTCTGGGCAACAAGACGCGACGACGGATGTGCCCGGCTTATATCGCCGGCTTGATCGGGCCGGGTGATCGCAAAAGCATCCAGCCCATGGCGGCCCGGTCGGACGCCATTTCCTATGACCGGCTGCATCATTTCATCGGGGCTGGTCTGTGGGACAGCGCGCCACTGGAAGCGACCTTGTGGGACCAAGCGGATAAATTGGTTGGTGGCAATGAAGCCTGGCTGATCATCGACGACACCGCCTTGCCCAAGAAGGGTAAGGCCTCGGTTGGCGTCGCGCCGCAATATGCTACGGCGCTCGGCAAGAATGCCAACTGTCAGACGCTGGTGTCGGTGACGCTGGCTTCGGGCGCAGTTCCGCTCATGCTGAGCTTGCGGTTATTTCTGCCGGAAAGCTGGACGAGCGATATCGCGCGCATGGACAAGGCGGGCGTGCCTGCCTGTTTCCAGGAATACCGCACAAAGCCCGAGATCGCGATCGAGGAGATCGATCGCGTCATCGCTGCCGGCGTGCGCTTCGGCTGTGTGCTGGCCGATGCCGGTTACGGGCTGTCGGCTCCGTTCCGGCAGGCGCTGAGTACACGCGGCCTTTGCTGGGCTGTCGGCATCCCCCGGCACCAGAAGGTCTATCCGGCGGATGTGCAGCTGATCTTCCCGGTCGCAGGCCGCGGTCGCCCACGGGTGCGTCATGTGCCCGACGTCAAATCCATGGCGGCACAAGCGATGCTCGAAGGCGCGAAGTGGCGGCAGCTCGGTTGGCGCAAGGGAACAAAGGGGCGTCTGACAGCCCGCTTTGCCGCCATGAGGGTACGCATTGCTGATGGCGCGCCCCAGCGAATCGGTTCTGCCGGTGCCCAGCACATGCCGGGAGAGGAAGCCTGGCTGGTGGGTGAGCATCGCTCGAATGGCGAACGAAAATACTATCTCTCGAACCTGCCTGCCGACACCCCGATCAGAGCTCTGGCTGGCGCCATCAAGGCGCGCTGGATCTGCGAGCAGGCCCATCAGCAACTCAAAGAGGAACTCGGCTTGGACCACTTCGAGGGCCGATCCTGGACTGGCCTCCACCGCCATGCCCTGATGACGATGATGGCCTACGCCTTCTTGCAATCCCGAAGGCTCGCTCAGGCGGGACGGAAAAAAAAGAGTCCCCGGTCCGCCTCCCCAACCCACCCTGCCAGCAGTGCGCCAAGCCATCCTTGACCGTCTTTCTCGCTCACCGCCGCGGCATTGCCCTCATTGCGGATGTAGCCTCATCGGACATCACAACAAACTTCTGCCAAAGTAGTGTTAGGGGTGCAGGGAGCGATCAAGTTCTGATCAGCTTTGGATCCGCTCGAAGCCGCACGCCGACACAACGCCCTGAGCAGCGAGGCGCACGGCGATTGTAGTGGGTTACGCCATCGATAGCGCGGAGGATCTGGCGCTACACCACTTCTATCGCGTGATGGCCTGGCTGGGCGAGGAACTCGGCGACAGGCAAGCGGGCGCCCTCGCGCCACGTTGCGTCAAGGACGTGATCGAGGAGCAACTCTTCGAACGCCGGCGCGACCTGTTCACCGATCTCAGCCTGGTGTTCATGGATACGACCTCGCTCTGCTTCTACGGCGAGGGCGGCGAGACGCTGGGCCGGCGTGGCCATTCGAAGGACTATCGCCCCGACCTCGCGCAGATGATCCTGGCCCTGGTGATCGATGCCGAAGGGCGGCCAATCTGCACCGAGATGGTGCCGGGCAACACCGCCGACGTGAAGATCCTGATGCCGGTGGTCACGCGCCTGCGCGAGCGCTTCGGCATCACCCGCGCCTGCGTGGTCGCTGACCGCGGCATGATCAGCGCCGATACCATCGCGGCACTGGAAGCGCTGGGGATGGAATACATCCTCGGCGCGCGCGAGCGCACCAGCCGGGTGATCCGCGACGTCGTGCTGAAGGACAAGGCCGCGATGGTCCCGCTCGTGCTCGATCGCCAGCATGGCGAGACCCAGCTGTGGGTGAAGGAGGTGCGCATGGGCAAGGGCAAGGCGGCCCAGCGCTACATCGTCACGGTGAATGAGGCAGAGGCGAAAAAGGACAGGGAGAACCGCCAGGCCATCATCGATGGGCTGCAGGCCCAGCTGAAGAAAGGCGACAAGGCGCTGGTCGGCAACTCGGCCTACCGGCGTTATCTCCGCAGCCGCGGCAACGCCTTCGAGATCGATCCGGGCAAGCTGGCCGAGGAGGCCCGCTTCGATGGCGTCAGCGTGCTCAGGACCAACGCAAGGATCACGCCCCTGCAGGCCGTGATCCGGTATCGCGACCTGCTCGAGGTCGAGGCCCTGTTCCGCGCCGCCAAGGCCAGCTTCGATACAAGGCCGATCTTTCACCAGGCTGACGCCGCGATCCGCGGCCACGTTTTCTGTTCCTTCCTGGCCCTGACCCTCGCCAAGGAACTGAAACGCCTGTGCGGCGCCAGGGGCTTCCAGCCCGAATGGCAGAAGTTGCTGAACGATCTCGACAGGCTCCAGCAGGCAACCATCGAAAAGGGCGGCAAGGTCATCACCACGAGGACCCACGTCACCGGCCAGGTCGGCAATGTCTTCAAGGCCGCCGGCATCGCGCTGCCCCACAACATCAGCGAGCACCCCGCAGACTGAAGCCGCGGCCACGCACCGCCGACACAACGCCCCAAAAATGTAGTGATGGCAACACCCGCACGCGGGCAAATAAAATATTGATATCGCCAGTATTTATTAAACCCACTGCCCAAGTGGGGCTTGATTCCATGCGGAGTGATCTGAATATTACGTATTATTTATAAATAACCTGATGCCGATTGCGGCAGCTCGCATGGATTTGCAGATATAGTGATTGACGTCCGGGCGCGCACAGCCCGTAGATTCCGACCCTGACGCGGATTTCGGAACTGTCCTATGGTCACCGCATCGCTCAGCCTAGTGGCGGTCGACCATGACCCGCCCATTGCAGCGATCATGAAAGGCGGTAGCCGAAATGGCCCGCGCGCAATTCAATACCCGCTCACCCTTTGATGCGTTCCTATTCGCACCCATCGGCGAGGACAGCAAAGGCCTGATCGTCAGCGTGCTCTCTGCGCTGGCCAGGCTCGATTTCGACCCCTGGCAGGAAGCGGCCGTGTTCGCGCGGCTGCCGAAGGAAGCCGCTCAGGCGCGGCTGACCAGGATGATCGCCGATCTGCCGAATACATCGCCCTTGCAAATGGAGCCGGGCACCATCGCGACACAGGTGCTTGCCCTCCTGCCCGATCGGCCCGAACCCACAGTAGTTCCCGATGCCACGGCGACCGTCCGGAATTCGACGACCGTGCTGCGCCCGGCCGGGCTGCTGGTCGCCTTGGGTCCGATCGTGCTGCTGATTGCATCGGCGGTCGTCTTCGCCCTGTGGTCGGCCTCGATCATCACGATGGCGAGCCAGCGGGTCCCGACGGCGAAGGCGAGTCAGGTCGATATACGCGGCGGCAATCGACCCGACGCCGCCCGCGTACCGCTCTCGGCCGCAACCGGCATCGCGGCGACCGCCGGTGCCGGGCGCGCGACCGACGGCCGAGGGACGTCCACGACTGAAACTGGAGATGGCGGAGATGCTCATGCTCGAACCGACATGCCGGCTGCTTCGGGACCGGCGACCCGGTCGATCATCTCGCCGCATTGATGGCAAGGAGGATCGCGATGATGCGGGCAATTGCGATGATCGCACTGGTTATGGCGCCGATCGTCGCCGGAGCGGCGCAAACCGAAGAGAAGGCCGCGGCGTATCAGGCGCAGATGCAGCCGATGAGCAGGATCGTCGCGGTCGCCGCGCGCGCCGCCTCGTGCGAGGTGCGAAGTCGGCAGTGGAACGCGCTGATTCAGGGCGCATCTGTGATCCAGGCCTATGCCCTGGCCGGCGCTCTGTGGGGGATGCAGGGCAAGTACCTGTCGCCTGCCGGCCTGGTTCATTTCGAGAAGATGGGCGATGCGCTGCAGCAGATCCGACTTGCCGCAGCCCGGAAGACACCGGATGCCTGCGCAAGTCTTCGCAACGATCCCTCGATCATGCGCAGCCTGGACCATCTGGCCGCAATGGAGGGCTGGCCAGAGCATTGAATGAAGCGCGGCCGGCCGCTGGTGGCAGCCGGGCGTCCGGCGGAATGGCGCAGACGGATCGATCGTTGCCGAACCTGTCTGTCGCCGCGTCGGGTAACGCCATGACTCAACGCAGGATCAGCGCCATTTCGGGCATCCGGATGGCGCTGCCGCCGGGCTGGGACGTGCAGCCGCGCCGTGCAGCGGGCCGATGGCCGCAAGCAACCAAACCACCTTGGCGGCCGCCGCGCGTTGCGGCGGTGGCGTGGCAATCGCATCCGGGCCCGAGCGACGGCCCTGGGAGATCGAGATGACCATTGATTTCGCAGCGCGACACAAGCCGGCGCCGGGCAGGGCCGGGCGCGGACCGGCGATAGCCGCCGGCAACGCCGGCCCTGCGGCGGTCCAGCTTGCCACCGCCTGGCCCAACTACATGATCGACGCGTTCCAGCGCAGCGTTCTGTTCCTCGAGCTGTTGCGGCAGCGTGGCAACGACGAGATCGCGATCACCGCACGGCCGGTAGCGACGGTGTTGCGGTTCGACCATGACCTGGTGATGAGCGGCCAAGCGCTGCCGCGGCCGATGAACTACTCGCTGCTGCGCATCACGCCACCGCCAGGGGTGATCACCGACCTACGCAAGCGGCCGGTCGTGGTGGTGGACCCGCGGGCCGGCCAGGGTCCCGGCATCGGCGGCTTCAAGGCGGAGAGCGAGATCGGCGACGCCCTGGACGCCGGGCATCCGGTCTACTTCATCAGCTTCGCGGCGACGCCCGAACCCGGCCAGCAGTTCCTCGACGTCGTCGAAGGTCAGGTGGCGTTCTTCGAGCGCGTCGTCGCGCTGCATCCCGGCGCACCGCGTCCGTTCGCGATCGGCAACTGCCAGGCGGGCTACCAGACCCTGATGGTGGCGATGCTGCGGCCGGACCTGTTCGGGCCGTGCCTCGTCGCCGGCTCGCCGATGTCGTACTGGCAAGGCGTGCACGGCAAGTATCCGATGCGCTATGCCGGCGGTCTGCTCGGCGGCAGCTGGCTGACCGCGATGAGCAGCGATCTCGGCCGCGGCAGGTTCGACGGCACCGCGCTGGTGATGAACTTCGACAGCCTGAACCCGGCGAACTGGCTGTGGGGCAAGCAGTACGACGTCTATACCCATATCGACACCGGAGGCGCGCGCTACCTCGCATTCGAGAAGTGGTGGGGCGACTTCATCCAGCTCAACGGCGATGAATTGCAGTTCCTCGTCGACAATTTGTTCATCGGCGATAAATTGACGCGCGGTCAGTTGGCGTCGAGCGATGGCAGGATCTTCGATCTTCGCAACATCAGATCGCCGATCATCGCTTTCGCCTCGACCGCCGACAACATCAGCCCGCCGCCGCAGTCGCTTGGCTGGATTCTCGATCTGTATCGCAACGTCGATGAGATCCGTGCCGCCGATCAGACGATCGTCTATTGTCTGGACCACAAGATCGGGCATCTCGCCATCTTCGTCTCCACCAAGGTGGGCGCCGAGCAGGACGAGGAGTTCGTACAGATGATAGATGTCATCGACTGTCTGCCGCCGGGTCTGCATGAAATGATCATTTCGCCGCGGCCAGCCGAAACGCCGCGTGGCGGCTTCGTAACCGGCGATTGGATCGCCCGCTTCGAGACCCGCTCACTCGACGACATCCGTGCGCTTGGCCGCAACAGCCCCGAGGACGATCGCGCCTTCGCCGCCGTCGCGCGCCTGTCGGCCCTCAACCTCGCGGCCTATCGCAGGATCCTCCAGCCGCTGGTGCGCGCGCTCGCGAACCAGCCGATGGCCGACCTCACCCGCGCCCTGAATCCGCTGCGGCTGAGCTACACGATCTTTGCCGACCGCAATCCATGGATGCAGGTTGTGCGGACGATGGCCGCCGGCGTGGACGCGGCGCGCCGACCGGTGGCGGCCGACAATCCGTTCCTCGCGCTGCAGACGCAGGTTTCCGACCAGATCATCGCCGGACTGGATGCCTACCGCGCCGCGCGGGACGTGATGGCCGAGCAGGTCTTCTTCGGTGTCTATGGCTCGCCGTTCGTGCAAGCGCTGCTCGGCATCACAGACAGGACCGAAGCAAGGCCAACGCCCGGCCCGTCCCCCGAACAACGGGCGCTGCAGGAGGTCCATGCAAAGGTATACGCCGCCAAGCTCAAGTCCGGCGGCTTCGACGAAGCGCTGACCAGGGCGGTGCTCTACGTACTCGCGGCCGACCACGTGCTCGACCAGCGCTGCGCGCTCGCGCTCAACGCCGCGCGTTGGACGATCATGCACCTGTCGCTTGCCGCGTTCAAGGCGGTGGTGCGGGATCAGGCATTCCTGCTGCTGCTCGAGCGCGAGCAGGCGATAGCGGCGCTCGCTGTGCTGGTGCCTGAGGCGGACGCGCGGACAGCGCTGCTGAGCCAGGTGCGCGCGATCGTCGGCGCGGCCGGCCCGCCGAGTTCGGCCGAGAGCGACCGCCTGCTCCGACTGAAACAAGCGCTGGCGCCGCCACCGCGCCGCCCGACCGCCACCGCCGCGGCCTCGGGAAAGCCGCAGGCGGTGTCGCACTGAATCGAACGTGCCCGATCTCGGCGAGCGGGACGGCGCGTGACGATGGCAATGCCCTGGTGACCCAGGCGTGACATCACCCATGCCGCGGCTCACCCGACGCGAGGCGCGGCGCAGACAGGACGATGAGACATGACGAAGACCGCTGTCGGTCACGCCGACGCGCCCGCCTCCAAGCCGAACGCCGAAGCCGTGGCCACGGCGGGATCGAAATCCGAGGCGAAGGACGATTTGAAGACGCTGCCTTTGGCGGCGGTCGAGAAAGAGCTGCGCTCCTCGCCCGACGGTCTCAGCCAGGCCGAGGCGGAACGGCGGCTGAAGCAGTATGGTCCGAACGAGATCGAGGAGAAGAAGACCAGCGAGCTGCTGACCTTCCTCAGCTATTTCTGGGGTCCGATCCCTTGGATGATCGAAGTGGCGGTGATCCTGTCGGCAGTCGCGCGGCATTGGCCGGACTTCGTGATCATCCTGGTGCTACTGCTGGCCAACGCCCTTGTCGGATTCTGGGAAGAGCACGAGGCGGGAAGCGCGATCGCCGCCCTGAAGGCCACGCTGGCGGTCAAGACAAGGGTGCTGCGGGACGGCAAGTGGGTCGCGCCGGCGGCGCGGGAGCTGGTGCCGGGCGACGTCATCCGCGTTCGCCTGGGCGACATCGTGCCGGCGGATGCGCGCCTGCTGGACGGCGACCCGGTGGAGGTGGACCAGTCGGCGCTGACCGGCGAGTCGCTGCCGGCCACCCGCAAATCCGGCGAGGCGATCTTTTCCGGCTCGATCATTCGTCGGGGCGAGATCGGCGCGCTGGTCTATGCCACCGGCGCGAAGACCTATTTCGGCAGAACGGCCGAGCTGGTGCAGGGGGCGAAGAGCGTCAGCCATTTCCAGCGCGCGGTCCTGAAGATCGGCAATTATCTGATCATCCTGGCGGTGGTCATGGTATCGGCGATCATCGCCGTCGCAGTAATCCGCGGCGATCCGATCCTCACCACGCTGCAATTCGCCCTGGTGCTGACGGTGGCGGCGATTCCGGTGGCGATGCCGACGGTTCTGTCAGTGACAATGGCGGTCGGCGCGCGCATGCTGGCCAGAAAGAAGGCGGTCGTCACACGGCTGGTGGCGATTGAGGAGCTGGCGGGCGTCGATGTGCTGTGCGCGGACAAGACCGGCACGCTGACGCAGAACAAGCTCACGCTGGGCGATCCGTTCGGCGTCGATGGCGTCACGCCGGCGGAGGTGGTGTTGGCCGGCGCTCTGGCGTCGCGCGTCGACAATGACGACACCATCGATCTGGCAGTTCTGGGCGGGCTGAAAGACGATCAGGCCCTCAAAGGCTATGAGCCGGGCCATTTCCAGCCATTCGACCCGGTGCACAAGCGCACCGAGGCCGCCGTCACCGGTCCTGACGGCAAGCTGTTCAAGGTGACGAAGGGCGCGCCGCAGGTGATCATGGCGCTCGCCGCCAATGCCCCGCAGGTGAAATCCGCCGTCGACAAGGCGGTCGGCGATTTCGCCGCGCGCGGCTTTCGGGCCTTGGGCGTGGCACGGGCCGAGGGCGATGGCGACTGGCAGTTCCTTGGTGTTCTGCCGCTGTTCGATCCGCCACGCGAGGACGCCAGAGCCACGATCGCGGCGGCCGAACGCATGGGCGTGAAGGTCAAGATGGTGACCGGCGATGCGCTGGCGATCGCGCAGGAGACCGCCGGCAAGCTCGGCATCGGGTGCAACATCCTCGATGCCGGCACCCTGGGCGACGAAGCGCAGCAGAAGACCCCGGCGGCGGCCAAGGCGATCGACGATGCCGAGGGCTTCGCGCAGGTGTTCCCCGAGCACAAATTCCACATCGTCGCGGCGCTGCAAAGTCGCGGCCACATCGTCGGTATGACCGGCGACGGGGTGAACGACGCGCCGGCGCTGAAACAGGCCGATTGCGGCATCGCCGTCGCAAGCGCCACGGATGCGGCGCGCGCGGCGGCGGCCATCGTGCTGATGACACCCGGTTTGTCGGTGATCATCGACGCGATCCAGGAGAGCCGGAAAATCTTCCAGCACATGAACAGCTACGCGATCTACCGCATCGCGGAGACCCTGCGTGTGTTGCTGTTCATGACGCTCGCCATCCTGATCTTCAACTTCTATCCGCTGACGGCGGTGATGATCGTGTTCCTGGCGCTGCTCAACGACGGCGCCATCCTATCCATCGCCTATGACAACGTCCGCTACAAGAACGCGCCGGAGGTGTGGAACATGCGCCTGGTGCTGGGGATCGCCACGGTGCTGGGCGCGGTCGGGCCGATCGCCGCGTTCGGGCTGTTCTTCCTCGGCAATCGCGTGTTCCATCTCAGCCATCCGCAGCTCCAGACCATGATGTATTTGATGCTGTCGGTCGCCGGTCTAATGACTATCTTTCAGGCCCGCACCCATGGGCCGTGGTGGTCGATCCGCCCGGCGCCGATCTTCCTGGGCGCGGTGACCGGCGCGTGGACGGTGGCCACTCTGCTGGTGCTGTTCGGGGTGCTCATGGCGCCGCTTGACTGGCGGTTGGTCCTGTTCGTCTGGGCCTACGCCCTGGCGTGGTTCCTCGTGACCGACCCGGTGAAACTGCTTGCGTATCGGCTCCTCGATCCGGTCAAAGACGCGAGCAGGCCCGAACCCGAAACTGGAGCCAAAGCCAGGCACAAGCCGGACTCCCGCGCCAGGCCAACGGCCACGACCGAAGTCGGTGCCAATGCCACCGCCACCAGCGAAGCCGGACCTGACGCCACGACCCAAGGCAAGTCCGCGGCAGCGCCGAAGCCCGAACCTGAGAGTCCTCTCTGATTGGGGTTATTGGTGTCAAGCTGTTCCTCTTTTCGCAGGCCATTCCCGTAGGTCACTCGCTTCTCTCCGCGGTCGGCGCGTGGCCGCCGCATGATGGGATCAGGAGGATGAGGTGTCTCAATCTGTTTCGCGACCTCCGCGGCATACATCCAGTCGCGGGGATCCGGACTCTCAACGAGATCACCTCGTCCATCGTCCCCACGGGAACGACACTGACTCCGCCCTCGTCAGGCGGAAGCTGCAACTCCTTTTCTCATGCTACGGTGGCCTGTTTGCCCCAGCAGAACTCGCTGCCATCGATCCACATGCGATGCAGGATCACCGCCAGCTTGCGCGCCACAGCGACGCGGGCGCGCGCCATGCCCCGGCGCTTGGCCACGTTCATGCCCCATGCCCGCAGCGCCGACCATTTGGTGCTGCGGATCAGCAACGAATGGGCTGCCTCGTACAGCGCCGTTCGGGCCAGTTCGTCACCACATCGGCTGATGCGGCCCTGCACGTCGGTTTCGCCGGACTGGTAGCGTCGCGGCGTCAGGCCAAGATGCGCGCCGACATCGCGCGACCTTCGAAAGCGGTCCGGTTGGTCGATCGTGGCACGGAACGCCAACGCCGTCAGCGGGCCGACGCCCGGCACTGTCATAAGCCGCCTGCATGTTGGCTCCACGCGCACCTCGTCGAGCACGCGCCTGGTCAGCCGCTCCACCTCCCGGGTCATTGTCTCGACAGCGGCCAGCAGCGATCCAGCCAGGCTCACCAGCACCGGGTCATCCGCTACCAATTCACGCACGCGAGCTCCAAAGTCCTTGCGGCTTGGCGTACCAACCTTCAACCCGACCTCGCGCAGCAACGCCCGAATGCCGTTCTCGACATCACGACGCTTGTTCAGCAGCATCCGCCGCGCCGTCAGCAACGCGCGCCAGGAGCGGCAGGGCGGGCTTTTCACATGCACCGCACGATACCATCCGGTGCGCATGATCTGCGCGATGCCGCGCGCGTCGTTGCGGTCGGTCTTGTTCGGCATCGCACCCATCGCGGCCTTCGCCTGACGCGCTTCGATACAGATCGCCGGAATGCCAGCATCCGAAAGCCCCGCTTGCAGCCAGGCCGTCAGCGAGCACGCCTCCAGACCGACCCGCGCCATCTCCATCCCGGATGCCCCGAAGAAGGCGACCAGCGCCTCCGGCTCGCTGGCAACCCGCGCTTCACGCACAATTCCACCCGTCCCATCGACCACGCAGACCGCGGTCTCTTCCAACGACACATCCAACCCGGCAAAGTATTCCACGGCTGCTCCTCCTCGATGCTTGCGGCCGATGCACACACAACCACGCTCTATCATCCCGAGAGGAGCAGCCACCCAGATCACCCGGGTGAGACCCCAATCACCCCATCTATTTCGAATCGGATAGTCAACGAGCGAGGCGCCTCAGCAAGAACACGCTGGAGGCGGCGTAGAGGAAGGCCTCGACGCTCTCGATGCTTGCCTCGAAATCCTTTGCCAGCCGCCTGTTGCGATTGATCCAGGCGAAGAACCGCTCGACGACCCAGCGTCGGGAGATGACGGCGAAGCCGACCTGGTTGTCGGCCTTCCGCACTACCTCGATGCGGATCGGGCTGGCATTCGCAACCCGAGCGCCGGCATAGCCACCATCTGCGTAGCCCAGCGCCACGAACGGCCAACTCGCACGTGACGCACGGAGCAGCGGCCCAGCCCCGTCACGATCCTGAATGGCCGCCGAATGGGCCTGCAGCTTGAGCGCCCGGCCGTCGGTATCGACCATGGCGTGCCGCTTGCGCCCCTTGATCTTCTTGCCCGCATCGTATCCCCGGGGGCCGCCACTCTCTGTCGTCTTGATGCTCTGACTGTCGATCACGGCCGCCGTCGGACTGGCCTCCCGACCCGCCCTCTCGCGGTCGCGCATCACCAGATGGTGGTTGATCCGCTCCCAGGTGCCATCGTCACGGAACCGGGCAAACCAGCGATAGGCCGTGGGCCATGGCGGAAAATCCTTCGGCAGCAGGCTCCAGGCAATACCGCCTCGCAGGACGTAGAAGATCGCGTTGACAATCTCGCGCATCTCCCACTTCCGATGCCGGCCGCATCGGCTCGGCGCGGGCAGGAACGGCGACAGCAGCAGCCATTCCGCGTCGGTCACGTCACTTCCATAGCGTAGCCCCGTGCGGCTATGCTGCGCACGGGTGGTTGGCGTCCACATGGTGTCTCCGGCAAGGCTTCGAACACCTGCCCGGAATCACATCCGGCCCAACCATCCAACCCCTCATCAAAAGCGTTCCCGTTCCATTTCGAAATGGCCTCTGAGTGAAAGCGGCTCTGTTGCAAATTTTGTGAACAGGGGGAGTGACGTATTCTGGATGGGAGCCGAGCTTATCAGGCCGCCTCGCGTTCCGTTTGTGGGCCGATGAGCTGGACTGCTTCGGCAAGGGCGCAGGCACCGAGGCCGAAGGCGCGTTCGACGATGCGCGCCTCACCGCAAATATCCCGCGTGAGATTGAACATGGCGGCCTACCCCTTACGCAGGGCCCGCATCACCTCGAAGCCCTTGCTCGTGGCATAGGCCGTCTTCAGTGTCTTGAAGCCGCGCACCGGGCGGGTCAGCTGCTTGAGCTTGCCATGGTCCGCCTCGACGACGTTGTTCAGGTATTTGACCTGGCGATGGAGGGTAACCTCGGGACATTTGCCTTCGGCTTTCAGTTCCGCAATGGCGATGGCGTAGGTCGGCGCCTTGTCGGTATTGATGACCTCCGGTTTCTCCCAGTCCTTCAACCCGTTCAGGGCCTTGCCCAGAAAGCGCTTTGCCGCTTTCGCGTTCCGCGTCGGCGAAAGATAGATATCGATCGTGTTCCCATGCTTGTCGACTGCACGATATAAATACGCCCATTCGCCACGGACCTTGATATAGGTCTCATCGACCCGCCAGCTCGTCGAGGCCGGCCGCCGCCATTGCCAGCGCAGCAGCTTCTCAATCTCCGGGGCATATCGCTGAACCCAGCGGTAAATCGTCGAATGATCAACGTTCACGCCGCGCTCACCCCTCATCTGCTCAAGATCCCGGTAGCTGATCCCATACCGGCAATACCAGCGTACCGCCCAAAGCACGATCTCATCGTCGAAATGCCGCCCTCTGAACGCCGACAACACCGCTCCTCCACCAGCCTGCATCCAATCCCATCAGAGGAAACCGGACTTTGCAACAGAGCCCTGTCGACCGCCCTCTCTACGCGCTCCGCAATCGCATCGAGCGCTGCTTCAACAAACTCAAGAACAGCCGCCGGATCGCCACAAGATACGATCAAACCGCCAGCAGCTTCCTAGGTTTCACTCTCCTCGCCTCAATCCGCCTATAGTTCAGGTTTGCCCACGCGGCCTAGTAGGATAGTCACCCGTGAAAAATCGAACTTTGCTGATCTGGGGGCGATGTTTTGGTGGCTGGCAATATTGGGATTTGCAGGGTCTGGGCGAGCTGAGGGGAAAAACCTTGCAAAACCGTTGGAGCGTTGCGCGGTGGTCGCGATCGTGATTCTCTCCCTTTGATGTCGAACATCATGCGTTTGGCGTGGAGGAAAGAATGCCGCCGAAGCTGAATGCCTCGCAGGATGATCTCGAACTGTTCCGCTCGCGGCTGGAGAACATCATCGACCAGCGGCATCCCCTGGTGCGGCTGGCCCGGCTGATCGACTGGCGGGTTTTCGAGGAACGCTTCGGCTCACTCTACGCCGAGGCGGCGGGACGTCCGGCACTGCCGACCCGCCTGATGGTGGCGCTGCATCTTCTCAAGCACATGGATGGGCTGTCCGACGAAGCGATCTGCGCGCGCTATCTCGACAGTCCGTATGTCCAGGCATTCTGCGGCGAGACGCATTTCCAGCACACGCTGCCGCTTGACCGATCCTCGATGACGCGCTGGCGCAAACGGATCGGGCCCGAGCGGATGGAGGCCCTGCTCGCCGAGACGCTGGCGGCCGCCGAGCGGGGTGGGGCCGTGGCGGAGAAGCACTACAAGCGGGTCACCATCGATACCACGGTCCAGCCAAAGGCCGTGACGCATCCGACCGACAGCAAGCTCCTGCACAGCGGCATCGAGACACTGGCGCGGATGGCACGCAAGCACGGTATCACGCTACGCCAGTCGTATCGCCGGGTCGCGCGCTACGCCAGGCAGGAGGCGGCGCGCCTGCACCATGGTGGCAAACGCCGCGAGGCCGAGGCTCGCGTGCGCAAGCTGCGAACCTGGCTGGGCCGGCTGGCTCGTGACATCACCCGCAAGATCGCAGGCAACGCTGAAGCGAAGGCCACTTTCGCCGAAACGCTGGGCCTGATCAATCGCCTGCTTCGCCAGAAGCGCTCCGACCGCGGTGCCGACAAGCTCTATTCCCTGCACGCGCCTGAGGTGGAGTGCATCGGCAAGGGCAAGGCCAGGACGCGATTCGAATTCGGCGTGAAGGTCTCCATCGCCACCACCAACGCCGCCGCACCCGGCGGTCAGTTCGTTCTCGGCATGCAGAGCCAGCCGGGAAATCCCTATGACGGCCACACCCTGGCCGGCCAGATCGAGCAGGTCGAGCGGATCACCGGCGTTGCCGTCGCCCGCGCCTATGTCGACCGCGGCTATCGCGGCCACGGCGTCGAAGCCGAGGGCAGAAGGATCTTCATCTCCCGCCAGAAACGCGGCATCACCCCCACCATCCGCCGCGAGTTGCGCCGACGCACAGCCATCGAACCCGTCATCGGCCACATGAAGACCGATGGCCATCTGGGGCGAAACTTCCTGCTCGGCTTCGACGGTGATGCCATCAACGCCATCCTTGCCGGCGCCGGCCACAACCTCCGGCTGCTCCGCAGATGGCTGATCAGGCTTCTTTGCGCCATCTTCACATGGCTCTCGGCCGCAAGACCCTCTCCAGACCTTCGCCTACCGAACTACCACATCGCTTAATTCACAGACGACAAGCTATTGCCGTCGATCAGCGCGAAGGTCGGCATTGCTAGACTTTCGTGCGGACAAGGCCGGTGACAACGGCCCAGATTTCGGCGTCATCCCCCTCAACAGCCAAGGGCGTCGTGTCCGGCCTCCCCGAAAGCAGCCACCAATGCCCGCGCCGGTAGGCGAGCTGCGCCACGAGAACATCGCCGGCAAGCATCACCACGGCTACCTGGCCCGCCGCAGGCGGCTTTGCGGCATCAGCGATCAGAATATCCCCTGACAGGATACCTCGGCCGGCCAGCGCATCACCCATGACGCGCACGGGGTAACGGCTCGGTTGCCGCAGGTCGAGAATGGCGGCAAGGTCGATCGGTCCTTCCAGGCTATCCCCGGCCGGACTGACAAAACCTGTAGTATTTCCGCCATTATATCCAGCCATAGCCCCTCCGCAGGGTTTCGGAACATAACGAGAACACTCTAGAGGGGCAAGGGGAATGTATAGAAGAGCGGCTATGTGTGGTCGGTTCGCAAGTTTTCAGTCTCCCAATGCGCGATGCGGGCCTTGTTCCGCACCACAAACCCGCTTCCCGAGGTGGCCCAGCCATCATGGAATATCGCGCCTTCACAGCCGGCGCTTGCCATCCGGCGTCACCCGGAAACCGGCGCCCGGCATCTCGACTTCCTGCTTTGGGGCTTGGTCCCGCATTGGACGAAAGACCTGAAGGCGGCCCGCCGTCCGATCAACGCGCGGGCGGAAACTGTCGCCAGCTCCCGAATGTTCGGCCGCGCCTTCGCGGCCCGGCGCTCCTTGGTGCCGGTTGATGCCTGGCCCCACTTGGACAGTTGGTTTTATAAAGTCTGGTGATATCAATAGTTTATTTGCCCGCGTGCGGGTGTTGCCACTACATTTTTGGGGCGTTGGGTCGGCGGTGCGTGGCCGCGGCTTCAGTCTGCGGGGTGCTCGCTGATGTTGTGGGGCAGCGCGATGCCGGCGGCCTTGAAGACATTGCCGACCTGGCCGGTGACGTGGGTCCTCGTGGTGATGACCTTGCCGCCCTTTTCGATGGTTGCCTGCTGGAGCCTGTCGAGATCGTTCAGCAACTTCTGCCATTCGGGCTGGAAGCCCCTGGCGCCGCACAGGCGGTTCAGTTCCTTGGCAAGTGTCAGGGCCAGGAAGGAACAGAAAACGTGGCCGCGGATCGCGGCGTCAGCCTGGTGAAAGATCGGCCTTGTATCGAAGCTGGCCTTGGCGGCGCGGAACAGGGCCTCGACCTCGAGCAGGTCGCGATACCGGATCACGGCCTGCAGGGGCGTGACCCTTGCGTTGGTCCTGAGCACGCTGAGGCCATCGAAGCGGGCCTCCTCGGCCAGCTTGCCCGGATCGATCTCGAAGGCGTTGCCGCGGCTGCGGAGATAACGTCGGTAGGCCGAGTTGCCGACCAGCGCCTTGTCGCCCTTCTTCAGCTGGGCCTGCAGCCCGTCGATGATGGCCTGGCGGTCCTCCCTGTCCTTTCTCGCCTCGGCCTCATTGACCGTGACGATGTAGCGCTGGGCCGCCTTGCCCTTGCCAATCCGGACCTCCTTCACCCACAGCTGGGTCTCGCCATGCTGGCGATCGAGCACGAGCGGGACCATCGCGGCCTTGTCCTTCAGCACGACGTCGCGGATCACCCGGCTGGTGCGCTCGCGCGCGCCGAGGATGTATTCCACCCCCAGCGCTTCCAGTGCCGCGATGGTATCGGCGCTGATCATGCCGCGGTCGGCGACCACGCAGGCGCGGGTGATGCCGAAGCGCTCGCGCAGGCGCGTGACCACCGGCATCAGGATCTTCACGTCGGCGGTGTTGCCCGGCACCATCTCGGTGCAGATCGGCCGCCCTTCGGCATCGATCACCAGGGCCAGGATCATCTGCGCGAGGTCGGGGCGATAATCCTTCGAATGGCCACGCCGGCCCAGCGTCTCGCCGCCCTCGCCGTAGAAGGAGAGCGAGGTCGTATCCATGAACACCAGGCTGAGATCGGTGAACAGGTCGCGCCGGCGTTCGAAGAGTTGCTCCTCGATCACGTCCTTGACGCAACGTGGCGCGAGGGCGCCCGCTTGCCTGTCGCCGAGTTCCTCGCCCAGCCAGGCCATCGCGCGATAGAAGTGGTGCAGCGCCAGATCCTCCGCGCCATCGATGGCGTAGCTCTGCATCCAGTCGACACAGGAGCGGTCGGAGCCCGAGACGAACAGCCGGTGCAGTGTGGCGACGAAGACGGCGCGCTCGACGGCAAAGCCGAACTGGCGGCCCTCGAGGAGGTTGTTGAGCACCTCGCCGATGCCGAGCCGGTCCCAGAGGCGGCCGAACAGCAGGGGGCCACCGATCCTGTGGGCGGCGATCCGGCCGGCATCGATATCGGAGAGGATGATGGAACGTTCGGCGTGCCGTGCGATGGAGGCGACGAGCCTGTCGAGTTCGCCGGATGCGGCGAGGACATCCTTGCGACCGAGGGGTTTGATGGTGCGCTGGCGGACGGATTTGCCCACGCGCACGCTTTCGACGAGGTAGAGATAGCTGTGGCCGCGGGCGACTCTCTCGACGACGAACATGCTGATGTTGTGACGGCAATGCCATGCCGAATTCAACAAAAAACTGCCATTCAGCCAAAACTGTTGTTACTACACATTTTTCGCGCCCAAATGTCACCCATTATATATCAATGACTTATATCCATTCGTTCCCCATCCGTTCTCACCCCACTGTCCAACTCGGGCCTGGTATGAGTGGCAGGTGACGCCAAAGGGCAAGCAACCCTTTGCCTTCGCCCGGCCGGATCGTGAAACGATGGCCTTTGCGGGCATTTGGGAAAGCTGGGTGACGCCTGGCACGGCGAAAGTGCTTCGCACCTTCGCCATCATCACCACGGCAGCCAACGCCACGGCGGCGCCCGTGCATGACCGCATGCCGGTCATCATTCGCCAGGAGGATTGGCCGATCTGGCTGGGCGAAGCGGCGGGCGAGTCTGCTGGCCTTCTTCATCCACCGCCAGATGAGTTGATTGAGGCGTGGCCGGTGGGGCAGGCGGTCAATTCGCCCCGGAACAACGGGCCGGACCTGCTGGCGACGGCTGCGGAATAGCCCCCACGCGAAGTTAAGGGGGGGGGCGATCGCTCGTGGTTAAGTTACTGAAAAATCATGATTATTTCTTGTTGTTGGTTGTTGCCGGGGCAGGAGCTTTTCCGCCTTGCGTTAGGACGGCAGGAGCTGGCGGGCGCTGCGTGATTGTAGAGGAAAGATTCCGTCCGCCCTTGGCAATATAGCCCTCTGTCAAAGGCTTAATCTTGCCAAAGCCATCCATTTCCATTCCGTGACCCGCTTTAGACTCCTTTGACATCGAAAACTCCTTCATCCACCTGCTTCATGCGGAAACTCAATATTGATCTTCTCCGGGGCACGAGCAAGGTAAAGCCTCGGGGTTTCATATAACTGCTCACCATCCAAATTATAGACGATCACCCGCAGCAAAACCAATTCTCGAAGCTTATCAGTCTCGGAAAAAGTATCCACCCAGCCCGCATAGAGAAAGCCGTGGTCCAAATCCCGGACGTGAGCGTATTCAACCGCCGCTTCGCCCGAGTTTAGCATGAAGTCCCAAACATCCTCATCCCCATATTTTTTCGTGGCTTTTATCAGTTGTAAAAAGCGCGTCAGAAGTTTGTAGGTTGAGGCATAAAGCCAGAGGAGGGCCATTATGAGGCTGATTCCCACCGCGCCTAGAACCTCATGGGCTATAGGGGCGGTCAGAACCTCATGTGAATCAGCAGCAGCAAGATCAACTATTGGAAATGGCCAATGCAACCACTCAAAAACCATATATTCAACAACATAGACAGTCAGCCCAAAAACGAAGGCTCTCACTACAAATTCGATTTCGGAGGGCTTCACTTTTGCCGCATAGGTTGCGTCTAGCTTCGCCCAGATAATTCCCGGTAGGAAGATAACAGCTACTTGCACAAGAAACAGATTCACGCTCACATCGTCCATTGCAGGCCCATAGATTTCCGAATCAGCCTATAGCATCCTTCCTCAGCTTCCCCGCAAAACCGCATAAATCGTCATACAATCGCCCCTATCGCCCGCGTCCGCGCTTGCGGCTTTCCTGCTCAAGCGGCCGTTCCTCGGCTTGGCGCTGCGCCTGGCGCCGATGCCCCTCTAGCGCTTTCTGTAGCCGCGCCCGGGCACTCCGGTGCGCGGCCTCGATCAACGGCCGCGCCCGCTCCCAGCCGGCCGCCACGGCTGCTCTTACGGCCGGGGGCGCCCGCTCGATGCGGGCCAGCGTCTGCCCCTTCTCCTCACCGGCCCGCGCCATGGTGTCGGCCAAGCCGCCTTGCGCGCCCGCACGGACCTGGCTGCGCGCAAAACGCTGGGACAGGTCAGCGGGCAAGCCAGCGGCCGCGCGCTTCTCGTCAGCCGCCAGCCCTTTGAGGAAGGCGCGGGCGGCATTGCGGCGGGCCTCCTCGCCGATCTTCACCAGATCGAGCGCATTGGTCTTTTCAGGCTGGCGCGCGATGTTCCGCGTCCAGTTCGCCCAGATGTCGTGCTCGCGGATCGGGCGCGGATCTCCAAGCGGCCGGCGGCCCCCGATCTCCTGACGCTCAGCCCCCTCCGAGGTCAGCCAGTAATCCCGCTCCCGGTGCCTCGACCCGGAGACATAGGTCTTGAAGCCGTCCGTGGTCTGCGAACCGCCTGGCGTTACAAAGATATGCTCGGTCGTGGTGATGCCCTGGGCGGTGTTGGTGGTCATGGCATAGCCATAAGCCAGCCGCATCCGGCCGGTTTCCTTGTCGGCGAGCGTGTCCCATTTCACAAAGCCTTCGCGGCCATGGTCGTTCCGCAGCACCAGACCCTCCTCGCGGATGCTGGTGATTTCGAGGATCGAGCCGTTATCGCCGATCGCGCCCTTGCCGCCATCCAGCATCGCGGCGTTGGTCCGGGCGAATAGCCGGATTTTTTCGCCCGTCGCGATCGGCATCGCGTAGTGCTCGCCGGTGTTCTTGTCGATCGCCGCCAGCGTCATGCGGCTCTGCCCCAGCTCGCCAGAGGCCAGCAGCCGTTGCCGGATTGCCTCGCCGATCGCCCGCGCATCCTGATTGGTCGGTGTGCTGATCGACAGCGTAAAGCGTGGCCGGTCAGCATTCGCTTTCCGGCGCTCATCCCAGAGCGCAGCGGCTCGCGCGATCACCTCATTATGCCCGCCCGCGACGATCTCGGCCGTGCCATCCTGCCGCTTCATGTCCAGCGCCTTGCCAACAGCCTCAGCACCACCTTTGCGCAGCAAGCCCGTAATCTCGCGCGCCCGCTCATTGGTTTGGCGCACACTGCTTTCGATTGACGGCACCTCACCCAGACCTTTTTCGAGAAGGCCGATCACCTGGCCTGCCTCGATCGACTGGCATTGCTTCGGATCACCGATCGCCACCATGCGGAACCCGTGCTGCTCCTGAAGCCGCAACAAATCGAGCATCTGGCGCGTGCCGATCGTGCCCAGCTCATCGATCACCACGACACTGCGGTTGGACAGGTCCAGCCGGCCGCTCTCCACCCGGTTGATGAACACCGATACAGCCGCAATCGTATCACGCCCGCCTGTCTCGGCCTCGGTATTCAGCCCGGCCTCGCGCAGCTCGCGCGCCTGGCGCCAGCCAAGGCTGATGCCGTGAATGTCCGCACCCTGGTCACGCCACGCGGCCACAAGCGGCTTCAACAGCGTGGTCTTGCCGGCCCCGGCTGCCCCGATCCCCACCGCGAACCGGCCGCCCATGCCGAGATGATCGATCATCCGGCGCTGCGCCGCGCCATGTGCGCCGGTGAAGCTCAGCCCGCTCGCCTCGATCCCGCGCTTGATCTGTACCGGGTTGAGCGTGCCGCGCCGATCGCGGCCAGCCTGTCCCGACAGCTCGACCAGCGCGCTCTCCTGCTCGACATGGGCGCGCGTGGTCAACCTGGTTGTAGTGATCGTCACATCCGGGTTGTCCGGGTCATCCCGCTCGGTCTCGACCGCGATGATCTGCGTGCGCGCAGACTCACCGTTGCCGCCAGCACCGCCCGTCTCGACAACCCCGCGCGCCCGCAACCGCGCGATCACCTGATCAACATCGCCGCCATCCTTGATGCCGGCCGCCACCAGGCCACGCGCTGCGGCAACGCGCTCATCCTCGGCCTTGATGACCGCCCGCCGGGCAAACTGCTCGCCCAGCACCCGCGAAGCCGCCTCATAGGCCAGATCAAGCCGGGCCGCTTCGGTCATCTTCTCCGCCGGCGCAGCATCCTGCAGAACGCTCTTGTGCTGATAGCCACGTGCCTCCGCCTGGCGCCGCCAGCTCGCAAAGTCGCTCAGATCGTCGGCCTTGGCACTGCGGCTCGCAAAGGCGCCGCCTTTCAGCAGCTTGATGCGTTCGTCGCCCGTCATGCGGTCCCAATCCGCCCCCAGCGAGGCGGCATAGGCTTTCGCGTCGGAGAGGGCATCGCGGGTCCGCTTACTGAACGCCGCCCGGATCTCCTCCGGCACGGCGCTGAGCCGCGCCGCGCCGGTGGCTCGGTCCAATTCTATACTGGCTCCCGCCCGCCGGAGATTCTGCGCAAGATGGGCCTGATAGATTGCTCCCCATTCATGGATGCGGCCGTGCATCTGCAACGTGTTCAGGGACACAACCCGGCCGCTCTCAGTGACGATGACATTCGGCACCGCGACATGCGTATGAAGTTGCGGATCGCCGGCCACTTTCACCGACACGATCTCGGTTTCCGTGCGGCCATCCGCTGTCTCGCGGGCAATTTCGAGGGTGGGCCGGGCTGTGTAGTGATCAAAGGTGATCCACCCGATGCGGCCCTGCTCGGTGCCTTCCTTGCCGCCTTTGCCCTTCCGTGCCTGGCCAATGACCTGTTCGATCTCGGCCATGGTCGCGGCCACCGCATCCTTGTGCGCCTGGGCCAGTTGGTTGCGCTCCGCCTCGGTCGGCGCGAAGGCCCATGCCAGCGAAATCGTCTTGTCCGCCGAGAAGGTAAAATCAACGTAGCCGATCGGAGTTTTCGAGCGGTTCACCGCGTTCCGCCAATCGGCCGCATCCAACGCCTTGCCGTCCGCCCGCTTGCCATCAAGGATGTTGGCCCGCTCGGTCTCGGAAAGGACGCGTCCGTCTTTGGCGCCGAGTGCCTTGTAGAGCCGCACAAGCTCGGGATGAGGCGCGGGCGGGCTTTGTTCAGCCTCTTGGGCGGGCGGGCCGTCCGGCGCCGCGCTGGGAGAGGCGGGCGCCAGCTTCGCCTCGATCCGCGCCCGGTCGGCAGCACCCGACGCCTCAGCCGCCGCCAGCGCCTGCCGCAAACCGGCAGCGCCACCTTCACGCAAGGCATCAGCCCAATCGGCGCCCTTCGCTCCGCCCGCGACATCAGCCGGCGGTTCAAGATAGACCGCCTCGCCGCCATTGGCCTCAATCAAGGCCGCGGCCTTGGCGGCCGCCTTCTGCCCGGCCTCGCCAACATCACGGCCATTATGGAGGCGGGCATTGTCGCGATCAGCCAGCAGCGCAACCGGCGTCGAGCCGGTGAACTGCCCGGCCCAAGCCACCAGGCCGCCAGCATTATAGCCGACAACACCAGCCTGCCGCGTTTCCTGCACGACACTCGCGACGGTCTCGAACCCTTCACCGGCCACCCGCGCCTGGTCATGGCCGCCAATCGGCACCGCCGCGCCAGCCGGCGGATGCAACAGCCAGGCGCCCGAGGCCCCCAACATCCGGCGGCCGATCTTCTCGCCGCCTTCGGTCAGATAGGTGCGCTGCACGCCCGTCAGCCGCACCCGGCCATCCTCATCCTGGCCGAACATCGGCGTCAGCATCACCACCGCCGCCCCGGCCGACACTTCCGCCGAATCATAATTCGGATGCGGCCGGACCAGCCGCACATGGCTCATCAGCCAATCGGCATCGAGGCCGCGCCCGCTGAGATAGGCACGGGCTGACGCCCGCAGGGCCTCGGCCTCGTCCACACGCGCCGCATGCGCCGCGCGCTGCTGCAATTTCTGCCCCACCGCCCCGTGCAAACGCGGCGCGCGCAGCTCGCCCGTGCCCGGAATCGCCTCATCCCAGAGTTTCCCGGCGATGCTCTTGCGGAAAGCACTGCGCCGCACCTCGGCCGCGCGCGCCGCCTTCGCCGCCTCGGGTCCAGCTCGACCGCCTCGGCTTTGACGCCCAGCCGGCGCACCAGGCTCTCGAACCGCCCGCCTTCGCTGGCGGCAAAGTCGGTCCATTGGCCAGTGGTGGCGTTGACCGAGACTGTCCAGCTTTCCCCTCCGCGCCAGGTCGCTTGCAGCCGCAACCTGCCGCCGCTGGTCCGGTAGGGCACACCAGCGGCATCAAGCGCCGCCGCAACATCGATCGCCCGTGGCTCCGCTGGCCGCTCCTCGGCCGCCGGGCCACGCGGCGGCACCGCCGGTTCACCGCCCCGCGCAATATCGGCCTGCCAGTCAGCCGCCAGCGCCGCATCCCGATCATGCCCGACCACCTCCTCCATCGGGGGCGGGGCAAAATCATCTGGCCAGGGCGGCGGACCATCGGCCGCCCTTCCCAGCTCGCCAAGCGCCGCCGCTTCGGCCGCAAGGGCGGCGTCGCGATCCTCCGCCTCGTTCGGCTCAACAGCCTTTGGCGCTGCGGTCTGCGGAGTGATCGCGGGGCCGCCTCGACTGGCGCGGCCGGCAGATCAAATCCGTCAGCCCGTTTGCCGGCGAGCAGGTTTTCCAGCTCCGCGCGGGTCGGCAACCGCATCGGATCAAGCCCAAACACTTCGGCAAGCGGCGTCACCGCGCGCTGATACTGTTTGCCCGCGATCTTCTCGCCATCCGCCCGATTGCCCGCCAGCAGCTCGGCAATCTCGTCACGGGTCAATGGGCGCGACGTGTCGATCCCCAGCGCGGCGGCAACGGTGGGGTGCATATCGCGGCGAGGCTCGGGAATGGTGCCAGGGCGGGCCGCGTCCAACGCGGTGGCCGCCGCGTTATCTTCCGCCGCTGCCGTGCCGGGCTGCCAAAGCCCGCCATCAACCGTCATGCCGCGCTGATAATACGCCGCCATGTCCTGCTCGAACCCCGGCAGCGTCATGGTCATCAGGTGATCCGCCATCTTCCCGGCGGCACCGGATGAGGTGGAGGCCGCACCGGCGCGGAACGTCAGCACGTCTCTCCGCCCGCCCGGACTGCGATCCGTCGTCACCCGGCTCGAGCGCCGTCGCCAGGCCACGCATCACCCCGGCCTCAACCTCCGCCCCCAACCCGTCCAGCGTCGTGCCGATTTGCAGGAGCGCGGTGGTCTGGTCGCTTAGCGCGCCGGCGATTCGCGCCAGGCTTCCTCAAGCGGGCTTTCCTCCGAAGGGGTCGCCAGCTCGATCAGCCGCGCCAGCATTTGGCTGTGCGTGTTCTGCGTTTCGATCATCAGCCGCATCGCCTGGATGACGGCATCGAGGCGGTCATCTTTCGGGGGCGGCGGGGCGGTTTCGGGCTCGGGCATCGGGCGGAACTCCTGCCGTCACCGTAGCCCCATTGTCACTTGCGCCGCAAGCTCCATAGGTGCAATGGTCTGTAACTCCTCTTCTGAACTTTCCGCTCGCATCGTGGCGGGGATTTGGCGGGCTTTATGGCGCGTATTTGCTGTGATTATGCCGTGAATTTGCATTTTATTTGCCGCGAAAATGGCGGTTGTTATGAAGTGAATCTGCTGAGGTTGTGCTGCGTTCTATTGACGTGCAGAGGTTGAAATCGGTAGGGTTCTCCATGCCCGCGCCTGATCTCGACATTGAAAAGCTCGGTGCGGCGATGGCTTCCGGCCTTCGTCGGCGCTCCCCGTTGATGGTCTGGTTTATCGAGCACCACGACGAATTTGCCGCCCTCCTCGACAAGCATGGAGCGCATTGGAAGGGGTTGGCGGAGCACTTCGCGGCGGCCGGGCTGGTCTCGCGCACGGGCCAGCCGCTCACGCCGCGCACCGTCGAAAACTATTGGCTGCGGGCGCGGCGCCTGGTCGCCAAGCAACGGGCCGAAGGGCGCCCGGTTACGGCGGCCCCAGCCAGCACGCCGGCGGCCGAACCGAAATTCAAACCCTTCACCTTGAGAAGCGAGGGGCGCGGTGTTTCCCCTGCGGAACGCCAGGCCCTCGGCGATCCCACCGCACCAGCTGACCAGGCGGCCCAGCCGGTGCCCAAGTTTCAACGATCATGGATGAGAAATGAGGGCCGGGGCGTTTCCGCTGCGGAACGCCGCGCCCTTGGTGATCCAACCGCCCCGGCCGATCCTGACGATCCAAAATGGAGAGGCGACAAATCCCGATAGGAGAATTTGATGACTGAGGCCCCCTCATCAGAAAAGAAGCCCACCGGCGCGGAAACACCCGCAACCCCCGTATTCCGCCCCGGCAGCTCGACCGCCGGGCTCAAGCCTGCGGAAATCAAACCGCTGCTGACCAGCGAGCAATCCAGCATCGAACCCGTCGCCCAGGGCCTCGATCTCGCCGATCGCCCCAAGATCATCCTGACGGCCGGCCGGGGCAAAACCGGCAAAACCACCTTCCTGCGCTGGATCGTGGAGATGGCGCAGCGGGACGGGAAAGCGCCGCTCCTGGCTGACATTGACCCCACCAACGCGACGTTCTCGACCTATTTCGGCGGGGTCGCTCGGCCGGACACCTTCAACCAGGCCGCCGTTCGCGACTGGCTCCAGGACTTCATGGAGTTCGCCATCGCCGAAAAACAAACCGCCATCATCGATCTCGGGGGTGGCGATACGATCCTCCGCACCATAGCCGGAGAAATGCCCGGCTTCGATGCAATGATCGAGGAGGCGGGCATGGCCGTGGTGATGTTCTACCTCGCCGGCCCGCATCCCGAGGATTTAACCCCTGCGGCCACGCTCGGCGCCTTGGGCTTCAAGCCCCGCGCGCGGGCCTTCGTGCTCAATGAAGGTATGGCTCCAGCCGGACAATCCCGCGACCAGGCATTCAGCCGCGTGATCTCCTCCAACGTCTATCGCGATGAAACGGCGGACGGCGCGCTCACCCTCTGGATGCCGCGCCTGCACGCGGCCGAGGCGGTCGAGGCGCGCACCGCGAGTTTCATCGCTGCACGGGACGGTCAGACAGAACCGCCGCTCGGGGTGTTCAACCGCTCGCGGGTGGGCCACTGGCTCAAGGCTATGGATGAGCAATTCGCCGGCGTGAAATCTTGGATGCCATGAGCGAGGCTGTCGATCAGGACGGAGCAGAAGCCGCGATCCGCGCTGCGCAAGCGGAGCTGGATCGGGCCGAACAGCTGGCCCGGCTCGACAATGACCCCACCGCGCAAACGCTCCACGCGCTCCGGGTGTTTTAGACTCGACCGCCGCCATTGCCGCCGATCAGCGGCGCGCCATGGCTGAACACCGCTTGCATGTCGATCGGGATTTTAGCGCCGTGCGCCAGGCGCGGGATGGCTTGGCGCAAACCATCGATCAAGCCTTTCATGCCGCAAAGGCGCAGGCCGAAGCGGCGCATGCGGATCTCTCGCGCCAGTTTGTGGCCTCGTTTGCGAAAGAGGCAGAAAAGCGCCTCAAGTCCATGTCGCGGTGGATATGGTGGCGCACGATCGCCTCGGGCGCGGCGCTGGCAATCGTGATCCTCACCCTTGGGTTCGGCCTGGGCTACTGGCGCGGCAACGCGGCCGGATACAGCCAGGCCGCCGGGACGATTCACGCTGCCGGGGCCGTTGAGCAATCCGTCCTCGCCTCACAAGGCCCGGCTGGTTTGGCACAATGGCACCAGCTCATGCGCGACAACGCGATCCTCGACACCATGAAATCCGACTGCACCGGGAAGAACGTGGCGCATCAGGACGGCCGCACGGCCTGCCATCTCTGGCTATGGACAACGCCGAATGTTGCGTCCGCAGCGCATGGGTAGGGGGATGGAGGAGCGTTTTACCCCCACCGCGGATGGGTCGGCTCGCTCGGCCGGCTTCGTCTCCCAGCTCGGCCGGGTTTTGCTCGGCCTGCTTCGGGGCACGTTGCGTTTTCTGCTGGTGGCCGTGCTCGACGTGCTGATCCTCGCGGTTCGGTTCATGCTCTGGTTCCGCCGCCTCTTGTTCTGGCTGGGCCTCTTCTCAGCTCTGTCCTGCATTTTGAATTATCAGGCTCATAAGCCGCTGCTCGCCGCGTTCGCGCTCGGGGCTGGTATCCTCATGATGACGCTCTCACGCGCCAGCCTGCTCCTCAATGACCGGCTGCGCTTCTGCCAGCTGCAACTCCATGCCTGGGCTCAAGGCTGGCCGGTAGCGCGTTATGCGTTCACCGCCCTCCCGCCCCGGCGTTGATGAGGTTGGCCGATTTAATGCCTAACCAGCAGCTGAACGGTGACATGTAAGCATGTTGTTGTGTTGGTAGGGCACAAATCGATCCTGGTCACTGGATGGCGGATTGTCTGCCTCCGAAACCAGCCGTTCAATGCCGACACGCACCGGCGACTTCGCGCCCATCCCGGTCGCCCGGCACTCCAGAGGGCATTCTCCGAAGCCGACACTAGAGGTCGCCCGCAGGTCGTCCCGCATGAGCCAAACGCCGGATGCGGCCACGAGGATCGCCGGGATCCAGAGCGTTGGAAGGGGTGCCTGGACAAATTGAGCGATAAGGCCGAGCAACGGTGCGCCAAGCACTGAGCCAGTATTGCGCCAGTAGAGAGGACAACATGAAAGTGCTTTTCATGTATGCTAGGCATGGACATTAAGTGAACGGCAATGGATTGCCGAGGTAGAAGTCCAATCTAGCGATCAATTTGGGTCGATCATGCGATTTGCGAACTAATTTTCGGGCGTGATCCATTTGCATTGATACTTGAATGAACGATTATGGCGTTCTCCTGAGTTTGCGGTTTGAAGCGCAGAAGGCGAAGTGCGTTGGCCGTGACGAGTACCGTGGCCCCGGTATCGGCAAGGATCGCCATCCAGAGCGGCGTGATGCCGGACAGGCTGGTGACCAGGAACACGCTCTTGAGCCCGAGAGCCAACGCGATGTTCTGCCAGATATTGATGATGGTTGCGCGCGATAGGGTCACCATTTCGGCGACGCCGGTGACCCGGTTCTTCAGGAGTGCGGCGTCCGCCGTTTCGAGCGCAACATCCGTCCCGCTCCCCATTGCGACACCAACCGACGAAGCTGCCAGGGCTGGCGCGTCGTTGATGCCATCACCGACCATCGCGATCGGCGCCTCGGCCTTGTAACCCGAGATAGCGGCAAGCTTGTCATCCGGCAGAAGACTGGCACGAACCTCGATCCCCGCGGCGTCGGCGATCCCTTGTGCGCACCGAAGGTTGTCGCCGGTGAGCATGACCGGTCGAATGCCAAGCGCACGCAGTGTCCGCACAGCTTCGGAAGCATCGGCTCTCAGTTCGTCCCGCAATGCGATCAGACCGATCAGGCGCTTGCCTTCGCACACCGTGACGACGGTTTTTCCCTCATCCTCGAGGGCTGAAATCCGTTCCTGTGCCGTATCATCGAGCAATGCCTGTTCAGCGGCATGAAGCGGCGAGGCGACCGTCACGAAACCGGAGCTGATCCGCCCCATGACGGACTTGCCCGGCGCCGCCACGGTGCCGCCGAACACTCGCGGCATATCAAGGCCGCGAAGTTCAGCTTCCTTGACGATCGCCGCGCCGAGCGGGTGGCTGGATCCGCGTTCCACGGCCGCGGCCTTCGCCAACACGTTCGCAACATCGCCCTCGACGGGGACGACGTCAGTCACCTGAGGCTGCCCCATCGTCAGTGTGCCGGTCTTGTCGAAGGCGACCGTTCTGATCTTGCCGAGTGTCTCCAGCGCCGCGCCGCCCTTGATCAGCAACCCGTACCGGGCACCGCTCGCGAGTCCCGATGCAATAGCCGCAGGTGTTGAGATCACCAGCGCGCAGGGGCAGGCGATCAGCAGGACAGCCAACCCCCGATAGATCCAGGTGAACCAGTCGGCGCCAAGGGCGAGAGGCGGACCCAGCATCACGAGGGCTGAGAACGCCATGGCGGCAGGCGTATACCAACGGCTGAACCGGTCAATGAACCGTGCCGTCGGGGCTTTCGTCGCCTGAGCTTCCTCGACCATGTGGATGATGCGAGCTATCGTGTTGTCGGCAGAGGTGCGGGTGATCTCGATGCGAAGCTCGCCATGTCCGGCAATGCTGCCGGCATAAACCGGCGCCCCCTCGGCTTTGACGACGGGCGCGGATTCCCCGGTCACCGGTGCTTCATTGACCTGGGACGTGCCCCCGACCACCGTTCCATCGGACGGTACCCGATCGCCGGCGCGAACCGTCACAACGTCGCCGATGGCGAGGGTCTCGACCGGCACCGTTTCAATCGCGTCGCCGCGCACTCGGCGTGCGGTGCGCGGCACGAGGCCGATCAGCCCCTCGATACCGGCCCGCGCCCGGCCAGCGGCGACGCCCTCTAGCAGTTCACCCAGCGCGAACAGGAACACGACGATTGCGGCGTCAGCACCCTCGCCGATCGCAAGGGCGCCGATCGATGCAATCGACATCAGGGTTTCCATTGTGAAGGGCGTGCCAGTCCGCATGCCCGCCAGCGCCCGGCGGACAATCGGCAGCAGGCCGACCAGCGCGGCTGCGACATAGGGCCAGGGCGACCAGGCCGGCTCTGCCTGCGTCACGACAAATCCAAGCGCGAGGAGCAACCCCGTGACGCCGACCAGTCGGACCTTGCGGGTCTTCCACCAGACGTTTCCGCTGGCTGATTCCGTCCGGACCTTATCCGCATCCGCCTGCCTGGTGCCTCCGAGAGGCGTGAAGCCGAGCGCTCTGATCCTCGCCTCGATCATGGTTCTCGCGGTGCGGTCTTCGTCCAGCATGAGCGACAGGGAGGCGGTGCTGAAACTGACAGAGACATCCGTGACGCCAGGCAACCGCTTCATGGCATTCTCGATCTTCACGGCGCAGCCGCCGCAATCCATGCCTTCGATCTTCAGCTTGACACTACTCGCGGAGGCCATGGCTTTCCCTCGACAATCCCGACAGGAAGCCAATATGATCCCTGTAGTCACTACAGGGTCAAGCGATGTCGGGTGGATCTTTGGCAATTGGCGAACTCGGCCGGCAGACCGCAACCAGGGTCGAGACCATCCGCTACTACGAACGTATCGGGCTGTTGCCGGCTCCGGCGCGAACCGCCGGCAACTATCGGGCATACGGACCCGAGCATCTGAACCGATTGAGCTTCATTCGCCGGTCACGCGATCTGGGTTTTTCACTCGATCAGGTCCGTGCTTTGCTGGATCTTGCCGATGAGCGCGCCCGCTCTTGTGAAGCTGTCGACGCAATTGCCCGCGATCATCTGGCGGAGATCGATCGCAAGATCGCCGATCTGCGTGCTCTGCGGCGCGAACTCGGCAACATGATCAGTCAGTGCCGCCAGGGGACGGTTGCCGAATGCCGGATTATCGACGCGCTATCCCCTGGGGTCAGCCAAAAGAAGCGGCGAAACTGACGAGCGCTTTCATTGAGGGCGGGGCAGATCCCGCATGAGCCAGATTCCTGATCCGGCCACGAGGACCGCCGTGATCCACAACGCCGGCAGGGTTGCCTGGGCAAATTGGGCGATAAGGCCGAGCAACAGGGCACCAAGCGCGTAGCCGGTGTCGCGCCAGTAACGGTAAGTCCCAAGAGCCTTGCCGCGGATCAACGGCGCTGCCTGGTCCGACATCGCGGCGATGAGGTTCGGGTAGAGCAGCGCCATGCCAACGCCCATGACGATCGCCCCCGGCAGCCATAGCGACGCATCGCGCCCGGCCGCCGTGATCGCGATGCCGGCGGCGAGGAGAAAAAACCCGGCGATCACCGGGGCGCGGCGGCCGACCCGGTCACCCAGATGGCCGGTCCAGAGCTGCGAGACGCCCCAGACCATGGCGTAGGTGCCGGTCAGCCAGCCGATTTCGATCAGCTTTGCGCCATGTGCCTTGAAGAACAGTGGGAACATCACCCAGACCAGCGTGTCGGCAATTTTGTTGACGATGCCGCCCTGGCAGATCGCCCGCCCGACCCGATCGCGGAAAGAGATGCGGACGAAGATCGCGCGGAGCGTGAGCGTATGATCCTGCGATGCGCCAGCACCGGCCTCGGCATGTTCGGCCTTCACCCAGGCAAGCGTGTCACGTACACGGGTGATCGTGGCGAAGGCCAGAACAATCGTGGACATGCCGAAAATTAGCAGTGCATTACGCGCGCCGACCGCCTCGGCCAGCAGGGCGGCCACGGCGCCGGCCAGACCGACGGCAACATATCCAGTAGCCTCGTTGATGCCGACGGCAAGCCCGCGCTGGTGACTGCCGGCGAGGTCAATCTGGCTGGTCACCGTCATCGTCCATGTGAAGCCCTGGCTGATCCCGAGAAACACGTTCGCGATCACGATCCACCACCAGTTGGGTGCCGCCCAGATCAGCAGCGGGATGGGAATGGCTGCGATCCAGCCGGCAATGAGGACAGGCTTGCGGCCGAACCGGTCGGCGAGCCCGCCGGCGACAAGGTTGAGCGCGCCCTTCACCAGGCCGAAGGAGAGCACGAAACTCGCGAGAAAGAGAAAGGCACCGGGTGCGACGCCGAACTCGTGCGCGAGGGTCGGCAGGACCGCGCGCTCCATGCCGATGACAAGACCGACGAAGAAGACCTGTAGCGCCTGTAGCGTAAACTGGCCGCGATTGGCCGCGATGCCGCGGATATGATCCGAGGCGTTCGCCACCGTGGTCACGCGGTGAAGCCCGCATTCCAGGCACGCAGTTCGGCTGCGCCCTCGGGGGCGGGCGGGATATTCTCGAGCATGAAGGCGACGAAGCGCTCGGCATCGTCGATGCGGAAGGCGGGGTTGTACCGCCGCTCAAAGCCGATAGTGGACACCGGTTTGCCTGAGAGACCTCGGCCACAGACCGAGCCAGCCAGAGCCCCGGGTAGCACCTCGATATGATCCGGCAGCGCCTTGAGCCGGACGAGGCTGGCGAAGAGGTCGCGCGCGCCGCGCGCGGCGTCGGTGGCAAGCTCGGTCCGGCCGACATCGCCCACCATAAGCGTGTGGCCGCCGAGTACGCTCCACGGCTCATCCGCGCGGGTGCGGTCGGTCACCGTGAGGCAGAGATGCTCCGGCGTGTGACCGGGCGTGTGCAGAACCTCGAGCACGACATTGCCGAGTTCGAGCCGTTCGCCGTCTGCGAGGCGGCGGCACGCATAGCCGACCTTGGCGGATTCGTGGATGGCGTATTCGGCGCCAGCCGCTTCGGCCAATGCGCGGCCGGCGGAGCGATGATCGGCATGCAGGTGCGTATCGATTACCTGGCGGATCGGCGTCGCCGAGGCTGATGCGGCCTGCAAATAAGGCTCGATCGGAAACAGCGGGTCGACAACCACGCCGGCGCCCTTGCCGACACAGCCGAGCAGATAAGAGGCCGCCGTGGGATCGGTGTGCAGGAACTGTCGCAGGATCATGAGTGTTGCTCCCGGCTGAGGTGGCGATCTTGTCGCCAGCGCGCTATCACATTATCATTCGCGATATTGATCGAATGAGTCGAAGATGAAGTCAAGCAGCGGTCCAAAGCAACAGATTTTCAGCCATCTCGCCGAGATCGCAGCTGCACTTGCGCATCCGCACAGGATCGAAATTATCGAACTGATCGCCCAAGGTGAGCGCAGCGTAGAGGATCTTGCCGAACGGATTGGCCTGTCGCTCTCGAACACGTCCCGCCACCTGCAGGTCTTGCGCCGTGCCCGCCTTGCGGCGCCGCGGCGAGAGGGCAAGAACATGTTCTATAGCCTGGTCTCCGAGACCGAGGTGGTGACGTTGCTGGGCAGCCTGGGGCGAGTGGGCGAGCGGAACATCGCGGAAATCGATCAGGTGCTGCAGGCGTATTTCCGGGCGCGGGATTCTCTCGAGCCCGTATCGCGCTTGACCTTGCTTGAACGCCTGCGCGAGGGCAGCGTGACACTCCTCGATGTCCGACCGGCGGATGAATTCGCGCGGGGCCATTTGCCGGGTGCGTTGAACATTCCCCTCGATCAGTTGGATGCGGCGCTGGGCCACTTCACTGAGAACATCCCGGTCGTCGCGTATTGCCGGGGACCGTATTGCGTTCTGTCATATGAAGCCGTGGCGCAGTTACGGGCGCGAGGCGTTCAGGCCAGCCGCCTGGAAGATGGCTATCCTGAGTGGAAGGGAGCGGGTTTGCCTATCGAGACCTGAGCTGCGGGGGCGGACCGGCTATCCGATCTTACGGCGACCGTGAACCGACGCGAACCCGATCACACCGGGGACGTATTTCGAATCAGCTGCTTGGAATGCCGATCGGCGTCCAGACCCTAGGTCGATAACAATAAGTCCATGAGTCTACTGGTCGCTGCCCGAACTTGGTTGTTCAGGCCGCATTTTCCTGAAAACGGCGCACTGGTGGCTGCTGGTGTTGTCGTGCAAGCCAAAGATCATAGTTTGCCTGCATCCCAAGCCATGCCTGCGCCGTGCTCACGCCAGCCTGTTCAAGCCGGATCGCCAAATCAGGGCTAATGGCAGCCCTGGCGTTCAACACACGCGACAACGCTGCGCGGGACATAGCCAGCCTCTGGGCGGCCTCGGTAACGGAAAGCCCCAGCTCACCGATGACATCCTCTCTTAGCAGTTCGCCAGGATGTGGCGGATTATTCATCATTTTACCTTCTCCTAGTGGTAGTCTTGATAATTCACCAACTCAACGCCAGCCTCAACGAACCGAAATGTCACTCTCCAATTCCCGTTGACCCACACGGACCAGTGCCCGGCAAGGTCACCTTTCAGTGGGTGCAGCTTAAACGCCGGGATGTTCATATCCTGCGGCGTCTGCGCCACATCCAAAAGGCCAAGAATGCGCTTCAACTTGCCAGCCTGTGCGGCTTGAATCCCGCGCATGGAGCCCGTGCGGTAAAAAGCCTCCAGGCCCTTATGTCGGAAACTCAAGATCACAAATCAGTGTAACGCGTAGCGCGTCACTATACAACTTCAATCAATGTGATCACGTCCAAAACCGACCGGTTTCGGACACCTCGCCGAGAGCATGCCCAAAACTATTTTGACGGCATTGTGGGCATTGTCCGATATTACAGGCAGGTTTTTGGACGTAATTGCCCTATGTCGCGCGTGTTTTTGTATGCCCGTGTCTCGACGGTCGAGCAGACCGCCGAGAATCAGATCGCCGAGGCGAAGGCCGCCGGCTTCGCCATTCGTCCGAACCGGATCATCACGGAAACGATCTCGGGCAGCGTCGCGGCTCGTCAGCGGCCGGAGTTCCGGCGCCTCCTCGACCGCCTCGAAGATGGTGACGTGCTCATTGTCACAAAACTCGACCGGCTCGGCCGCAGCGCGCTCGACGTGCGGGCTACCGTTGATGCCCTGGCGAGCCTCGGGGTACGGCTTCATTGTTTGGCCTTGGGCGGTGTCGATCTCACCAGCTCAGCCGGCCGCATGACCATGCAGGTGATCGCCGCCGTGGCTGAGTTCGAGCGAGACCTGCTGATTGAACGCACGCAAGCTGGGGTCCAGCGAGCCAGAGCGAACGGCAAGGCGATCGGGCGGCCTGCATCTTTAACAGATGATCAAAAGGCCGCTGTCAGGGAAGCGCGTGGCTCCGGCGCATCAGTCTCATCCCTCGCACGGACATATCAGGTCAGCCGCCAAACCATCGGCCGTGTCTGTGAATAACGTCAGTCCCTCTCACCAGGTTATCCAGTAGGCGCTATATCTGGAATCGACCCTACCGGGCCATGGGGAGGCCGCAACGGGAACCCCAAAACCGGTCATTCGCCGGCCCTGGCCCGCAACGGCTCTGCGCCCTTCATGGTCATTCTGAGCCCTAGCTCGGCTTCTCGGGAGCGGACATTCTTATCATGTCAATGTTCTTGATCTTTAGCGGCGATTGGCGCCCTTTGCAGATGTGGGCATGATCCAGTTTCACACCGATATCGGTGCCCTGCAGCTCTGTCCGCCGTGACCGCTGATGAACGAACACTTGCATCTCGCGACTACTCCACTGCAAACTCAGCGGGCATGGGGGTATTGCTATGGCTGCAGAGGGAACAGCGTTTGCATTCGATGAGAATGCTAGTCTCAGCGATAATCTATCGATATTCGGGGTATACGTTAAAGAGCTCGACGCCGCGCTTGGTCCCGAAATGCGCGGCCGCCTTTTGGCGCTGGTAGATGGTAATTACAAGCACGAGGAAATCTGGGATCGATTATTCGAGATCTGCAACACGTCACCGGCTGTAACTGATGACGACGCGACCGACAGGCAGGCAGCCGTACCCACAGCAAACGTGCCCGCCACGGCACAACCGGCGGTCGCGCAATCGCCGACGGTGACCGGATGGCTTCTCGAGGGCGTTTTGATCGAGGGCTTCCGGGGCGTGAACAATGAAGACCGGCCACTTGAACTCAAGTTCAAGCCTGCCAAGGTCAATAGCGTGTCGGCCGTCAACGGCGTCGGCAAGACCTCCGTCTACGACGCGGTGCGTTATGCAATCACCGGCAAACTCCCTTGGCTGGATGAACTCCCAGCCGTCGAACGCGACAGAGACTATTACCAAAACCGCTTTCACTCGACCGGTCAGGCGACGATCAAGCTCCGTCTGGTAGCCGAGCCCGGCGCGGAAAAGTGCGAGATCACCGTCGTCCGCAGCCCAACCGGCCTGCGCACTGTCAGCGCCACCGCGCCGTGGGACGCCAACGCGATACTGACCGCGCTCAATCGAGAGTTCGTATTACTCGACGGCCCGACATTTCAGAAATTTATCACCGCGCCACCGCTCGCTCGTGGCCGCACCTTTTCCGGTCTCCTTGGACTCTCTGCCTACAGCGATCTTCGCCAAGCGCTGGCAGGTTTGGCGAATACACGCGCGTTTAACAACCATTTCGACATCACGGCCCACGCCCAGACCAAGATCCGGGAGGAGAGGACCGGAGCCGAATTGTCGGCGGCCATCGCCAAAGATTATGAATTACTTGTGGGGACGCCGCTCGGGCAGCTGGATACGGCCGCCGCGAAGGACAAGTGCCATGAGGCCCTGGTCCAGATCACACCTCTGAAGCCGCAGTGCGAGGACAAGGCGTACGACGCCATCGACATCGACGTTTGCATCGACGCTATCAAGGATGCCGAAGGCGGTCCGAAGCGCGAACGCCTCGGTGCTTGCATTCGAGAGCGCGAAAATATCGCCAAAATGAACCATGAAGCTCCAACCCGGGAGCGCGCCCCGCAATTGGCCACTCGCGCCGCCGAGCGCGAGTCCGCACTGGCGAAGACTTCTGGTCACTTGATGCTTGAGCTTTACCAGGCAGGGACGAAGGTCGTGGAAAGGGCGGAGTGGGAGGACTCGTATCTTTGCCCGCTCTGCGACGGGAAAGGCACCCATAGCCTGCGGGATCACCTCGCCGCCAAGCTCTCTGAGTTTGAGATCTTGGACCAGACAACCACCGCGTTGGCGGCGGAGTGGAACGAGGCTGGTTGGACAGAGCTACTGCAGCTTGAAGCCGAGCTCGAACCGGTACCCGAGAAGCGCCTACTCGCCGCGCACCAGACCCGCGCCGGCGTCGGCGCGATCTCCAAGGCCGATGCCGATGCTTTGGTTCAGTGGCTGGATACACTGCGTACGCGCGCGGAGGGGCTTTCTGGCACGCTGGCGGCCGAGCAGACCCAGCTCGAAAAGGAGCTACCGCCATCCTCGGTTGAGGTAACGAAGAAAGTGGAGACAGCGCGGCGCCTGCAGGAAAACTGGCGGAAGCTCGAACAGTCCCGGAAAGTGCTGGCAGACGCAACCGCGCGAGATGCCTGTGTAGACCGGATCCGAACTTTCCTCGGCAGGGCATCAAAGGCTTTTGCGACGGCGGAGGCCGGCATGAGCGAGGCACGACTGACCGCCGTCGAGCCGGTGTTCAAGGATTACTTTAAGAAGATGTCGTTTCATGGTGTCGAGCCGACCGTCTCCAAAAAAGCTGGCAGCGAGGAACTCCGTATCGGGCTTGCCCAATTCTACGGACTGACGAACGTATCGCCCCAGGCGCTTCTGTCCGAGAGCTTCCGCAACGCCTTCGCGATATCGCTATATCTGGCAGCAGCATCGCTCTATGGCGGGCTCCCGAAATTCGTTGTTCTCGACGATGTGACGTCGAGCTTTGACGCCGGGCATCAGCACTTCCTTGTCGAACTCATCAGAACGACATTTGCGCGGCCGGGGAAGGCGTCCGGCCCACAGGTGATTCTCTTGAGCCACGACACGATGCTAGAGAAACTTTTCAACAAGCACAGCAACTCGGGGACGTGGTGGCATCAACGGCTGGAAGGATCACCCCAGATCGCCGTCCTTCCGCAGGCTGGGGCGGTCAACAAGGTGCGGGACCTAACGATTTCGATGCTGCAGGCCGGCCAGGTTGACTTCGCCAAGGAGGGCGTGAGGCAATATCTGGAATATCGGTTGAGTGATCTCATCAGCAAGCTCCGGATTCCGGTTCCGGTGGACATCGCTTTCAACGATGACAAGCAGCTCTCGAGCGAATTTCTGAAGGCGATCGAGGCTGCTGTTAAACTGCACAAGGCGGCCAACTGCCTAGTCCTCGACGCGGCGCAGGAAGCGGGCCTCAACACCAACATGGTGACGATTGTAAGCAACTTCCTAAGCCATTGGGGCACCGGCCAGACGGCGGCATTCTCTGCATCTTCCCTGCTCGGCGTCATGCAGGCAATCGCCGACTACTGCAACTGCTTCACCTTCGAGCCGACTCCGGGCGCGCCCCGAGTCTACTACAAGTCGCTCTCCCAGCGTCAATAGAATGGCAGCTTGCGCCCTACACTGATCGGAACCGGACCGTCGGCAGTCGGCCCATCCCAATCAAACTTAGATTGACCAAATGCCGGCTGACGAAGGTTACGACCCGAGATACCCGGAGCCATGCGTAGATCATCGACAGAGTGATAGGTATTAGCAAAGTGCTATCGATCAGCGCATAAATGCTAAAACCGACTCGGATCGAATTGGCTACAAGACATATCGACCAAAGGGCACGAAACACCGATGAGCTGGGCTGAATTTATCGCGTCGATCGTGAAATCAATGGCCTGGCCGACTGTGGTGGTCGTTGCAATCCTATTATTCCGAAATCAAATCAAAGAACTGATCGCGTCGATATCAGAACTGAAGATCGGGAAGGATGGGGTCACAGGGAAGTGGGACCGGGCAGCCGCCGAAGTGTGGGCAGGGCTACGAAAGGCGCCTACAGAGCCACGTCTGACTCAGACCGAGAAGCTTACTTTTATTCTGCCCACACTAGCGGCTGAGGATCAATCTCCTAACGCGGCGAGGATCGTCGGCGCTTGGGCTCAACTTGAAAAAGCGCTTCGCAAAAAAGTCGGGGAGACCGATGAAACCCATGTCGGGAAGGGAGATGCCGCACTCGTCCAGGCGGCCGTGAAGCGCGGTGTGATAACCGACAATCAAGCGAAGTCGCTTCGGGGGCTCTACGCTCTTCGGAACCTCGCTGCCCACGGCGGAGACAGCGATGTGAGCGACGCGCGAGTCAACGAATACCTCGCTATGGTGGAGGCTATGGAGACGTTACTGGAAATTACTGACTGACTGGTCAGAGTCAACGACAGCAAGCTGCTGGTGGTCGAGGAGATGTCTACTTTCCTGAGCCCAACACCCAAGAGTGGACCGGCAGTTTTCGGCCCAGCCTCGCCACAAAGAGAACGTCCGATATCCGCTTTCGCAAGCCGTAAGCCGACAGGCAGAAATCCCCCAACCCGGTCACTGGCTGTCGCGGATCTTTGTCGTAAGTATGCGAAGCTTTGCGACAAAGATCCGCGACAAGAAAAGTCCAGGTCGGCCGCGAGGGATGCCGGCTGTCGCGAGCTTTACAAGTTATGCGACAATGCGCTTGTAGGTTGGAAAGCTGGCAGTCGGCCTGAAACGGTCATTCGCCTCAAGGCGAATTTGAGGGCGATAGCAGGCCGGTCGTGGGGAGCTATCCATGTTGGCTACGCAGGAAAAGCAGGATTTCGCTCAGGATCTGCCACCGGTTGCGTTCCATCACCATCATATGGGTGGCTTCGCCGATCTCGATCCAGCGCCGGTAGCGGGCACCGGTGAGGCGCTGGAAAAGGGCCGACATGCGCGGCTGCGGCACATCCAGATCCCATTCGCCGTGTAGCAGCAGCACGGGGGCGGTGATCGCTTCGGGTTCATAGAAGGGCTTTCCGGCGGACCAGTAGTCGCGCACGTCCTGGATGACGCCGGCAGGGGCCCGGATCATGCCGTCCCGGGCCGCCGGGTCGCTCGCGAGGATGATGTCGGCCCAGGCGGCGAACCAGGCGCCGGGCAGGATCTCCTCCCGCAGTTCTTGCGGCACGCTTTCGAGCCAGCGATCGCGGAAGGCGTGGACATCGAAGCGGCGATAGGCCGGCACCGGGCCGCCTGGATCGATGCGCGGCGGCCCGTCGCTCAGCCACTGTGGAGCGATGAGCACGAGCTTCGCGACATTGGCGGGATGGGCGGCGCTGTAGGCCGCCGTGACCGTGCCGCCCCAGGACATGCCGATGAGGGTGATCTGACCGAGATCCTGCGCAGCGCGGATGTGATCGACGGCGGCGGCGAGGTCGCACACCGCCACCGCCGTGGAGACTTGCGGCGGGGCGGCGTCGGGCGCGCCCTCCATGCCCGCAGGGCGGGTCGAGCCGCCAAAGCCGCGCACATTCAGCGCCCAGACATCGAAGCCTGCTTCCGCCAGCACGTCCATGAAGGCACCCTCGCCGACCGGCACGTCATACAGGGTTTCGGCCGGAAGCGTCGCGCCGTGCATGAGCAGCAGGGTGCGATCGGCCCCGAAAGCGGCAATGTCGGCGCGGCACTTGCGGCGAAGATGGAGGGAAATGCCAGGTGTCTCGCTCGGGATGAGCTGGTTTTCGATGGTGAGGTCACTCATGATGCGGAAACTTCCGTGGGGTTGACGAAATGCCAGGCGAAGCCGGAGCCGTTTTGCGTGACGCGGCCGGCACCGCTTTCGGCAAAATGGGCGGTAAGGCACAGCGCACCGGTTTCGGCGGCGTGAGCCAGCATGCAGCGGCGGGACTGCTCGGCCTTGCCAGGAAACTCGCAGTAGACCGACCGTAGATCGGGCCGGTAGGCCTGCAGCGGATGATGCATGAGGTCGGCGACGAACCATGCCTCCTCGCCGCACGAGTGGAGGCGGATGGTGGCGTGGTCGATGCTGTGGCCGGGTGCGGGATGGAAGGAGAGACCATCCGCGATCTCCCGGCCGTCGATGGCGATGGCCTGGCCCAGACCGGCATCGATCACAGGTTTCAGGCTGTCGGTATAGACCTGCGGCATGGGCGGGTGATCGGGGCGGCCGAACGCTTCCGGGGGTAGGTCGGGCGCGGGTGCGAAACCGTCCAATGCCGCAGCGTAGCGCGCCTCCATCTCGGAATAGACGTGCCGCGCACGGGTAAAGAGCGGTTGCCAGATGTTATCCCGCAGCACCGTGTTCCAGCCGACATGGTCGGCATGGATATGCGTCAGCAGGACGAGATCGACTTGGTCCGGCATCACTCCAGCTGCAGCGAGGCGGGCCAGATAGGGCGTGTCGAGATGGTCCAACACCGGGGCGCGGGGCCGTGGCTTGCCGTTGCCGGTGGCCGTGTCGATCAGAATGACCCGTCCGGCATGCCGCACCAGCCAGGAATGCGTGCCCTGAGCGAGCGTGCCGGTGTCCGGATTGAAGGAACCGGCCGTGAGCTGACCGCCATGGGTGCCGAGAGCCGCAGGGTCGAGATCGGGATATAGCCGGGCCGGATCGGCATTCGTCCAGCGGAGTTCGGGAATCCGGGTCACCAGCGCATCGCCGACCCGGAAGGAGAGCGGGATTTCCACATTGTTCGAGGATTGCTGCGTCATGGACGGAGAGCTATGGTCCGCCCGATCATCATGCAAATCGATTCAAGTCATGCGGTCAATCGACCATTTCAATCTTCGCTCTTTCGACCTTAACCTGCTGGTCGCCTTCGACGCGCTGATGACCGAACGCAGCGTGACGCGGGCGGCGCAGCGGCTGAAACTCGGGCAACCGGCGATGAGCCACGCGCTGTCCACGCTGCGGCTGCTCCTCGACGACGAGGTGCTGGTTCGGGTCGGCACGACGATGAACCCGACTGCCAAGGCCATCGCGCTGGCGCCGCGACTGCGCGAATTGCTGCTGCAGATCCAGAGCACGCTGACAGAGGGCAAGCCCTTCGAACCGCAATCGGAAACGCGAATCGTGCGCCTCGGATTTTCGTCGGAGCTGGAGATTTTGCTGCTGCCCAATCTGACCGCCGATCTACAGGCGCATGCGCCAGGCATCAGCCTGCTGACGCGCTCGGTGGCACGGAGCGATGCGCATCGCATGCTGGATAGCGGTGAACTTGACCTCGCCATCGGCTGTTTCGAGTACGGGCTGGAACGGCATTGTGGAACGCCGCTGTTCGAGCAGTCGCTGGCCTGCTGTTTCAATCCGGATTTCGTGCAGCTGCGGCTGCCCTTGTCGAGGGCCGACTACATCGCGCATCCGCATGCGCTGATGACATTGAAGGACGACATCCAGGGCTGCCTGTCCGAAGCCTTGGCGCGGGCCGAGGAGACGCTGAACGTGGTGTTGGCGGCATCGGATTTTCTCACCGTGCTGGCAGCAGCGGCCGAGGCGCCGGTGATCGCCACGTTGCCGACGCGGATGGCGGCTCGCTATGCGCCGCTTTTCGGCCTTACGGTTACGGAAATTCCGCTCGATCTTCGCCTGCCTTCAGTGGCCCTGGTGTGGTCGATGCAGAATGACCGCGACCCGGCACTCGAATGGCTGCGAGCGCGGGTCGTGCCGCTTTTGCAAGCTGCATCGGCTTCCGAGATCGCTCGACCGGTGTCGGGCGACCGAAATAAGTCAATTCTGACTGTCGCGTAACTTAGGATTTGTGCGACAGCCTGCCGCCGGTGCGGACTTTCAGGACCGGGCTGGCGAAGTCGTCATTGTTGAAGACTGCATCGGCAGTAGAAGCCGGCGCGCACATACTTTCGTAAATATCGAAGGCTGGCTTATATCGAACCGCATAGAGCTGACGTGTGGCATCTGCCCCACCTAAACGCCCGGCGTCCCGATCAATACCGCGCTGTTCGGAAAGCTGCTCCGAGGTTTCTACGAAAATCGCCAAATCCCAGTCGTCGCGTAGTTCGGGCCGCTGGAGAAAAGTGCCATCTACGATCAATATGGCATCGGCCGACGCAACTTGTGGCTCCTGCTTTATAGGCTGGTCATTGTCGAGATCGAATGACGCCGTGCGATACCGCCGATCGCCGCCCGGCCCCAAGGGGGAAAGCAAAAGTGCGTTGATAGCCGGAAGATCGCGCGCGTCGTAATAGTAGCCTTCTGCGGAGTGACGACCACGCGCATAGCGTTCTACCTTGGGCCGGTGGAATCCGTCGATTGAAGTCCGAATAACCGCCCTTCCTGTCTTGCCGAGAGCTTCGGCCAGTTCATCCGCCAGCGTTGTTTTCCCTGATGCCGTCCGTCCGTCAATCGCGACCCGAATGGGCCCGGCTGACGGGATGCCTGCGATCAAAGAGGCGAGTTCATCCAGCACCGCAGCCCTATCTGAAGATTTCATGTTTCTCCCCATCAATCGTCGTGAAAATCCCGAGACCTGCGACACCTCTACACTACTGCGCCAGCGCTTGGCGCTGGCACGGTGATGGTGCATTTCTGATCCTTGTATGCGGTGGTAGAAAAGTCGGCCATGTAGCGTAGCAGCAGGTTGTGTCGGGAAAGGGTGAATGGTGGTCCGCATACGTCGCTTTGACGAGAAAGATGCTCAGGCCCTAGCCGACTTGATGATCGAGATGGCTGGTTTCTACGGAGCCACTATCAGTTCTGATCTGGTAGTCGCTGAGGACGTGCTTCGCCGTGCCCGGCAGGTGGACATCATCGTAGCCCACGACGATGTTCGACTTCTCGGCTTTGCCACGTTCACCTCTCTCTACCCCGTCGCCGGCCTGCTCACATTCACTTACGTCCAGCAGGTTTATGTCGGCCACGCTGCACGCCGCCGTGGCGTCGCACAGAAGTTGATGGCTGGGATTGCACAGGCGGCGAAGGCCGCAGGAAGCACTAGGATCGAATGGTCCACCTCAAGAGAAAACGTGGCAGCGCGGTCGCTCTATGACGGGCTGGGCGCAAACGGGTTTGACAAGATTTATTATGTGCTTGAGGGGTCAGCCCTCGATCAATTAGCCGCACGAGGACAGCAAGACGCGTAGGTCTGGTTTCCCCCAAATGCGCTGAGTCTGCACGAAAATCAGGAATTTCGCACGAGCGTGGCGAACTTGGGGGGGTAGCAGCAGCGGGCAGCTGTAATTACAGCGGTCGGATAGGGGTTAAAGGGCTTATTGGAATGGCAAACTCGGCGAGGCTGGTTCCGGAACTGGTGGTTTCGGACTTGGAGGTGAGCCTGCGTTTTTGGTGCAATCTGATCGGCTTCTCCGTAGCATTCGACCGGCCGGAAACCGGCTTCGCATACTTGGACCTTGACGGTGCTCAGGTAATGCTTGAGCAGCGCAACACGGCAGACGACCAATGGGTGACGGGGCCGCTCGAAGCACCACTTGGTCGTGGCATCAATTTCCAGATCAAGACACCGACCCTCCGGCCGATACTAGACCGACTGGCAAAAGCGGGATGTCCGCTATTCAAGGAGCCTGAGGAGGCGTGGTATCGAGCCAACACGGTTGAATTCGGCCAGCGACAGCTTCTGGTCATGGACCCGGATGGCTACCTGCTTCGTCTAATCGAAAACATTGGCCAACGCCCTTTCAGTGATACCACCAAAATTTAGTATCTGCTTGTCGATGCGCCTGAATGACCTGCAAATGTCAAAGCCCGGTCGTTTCCAGCCTCGATCTCGGCCTGCGTGTAGCGCGACAATCTGGATGAGAAGCGCGACGATCAGGATGAGAAAGTGATCGCGGCCTTGGAAGGTTAATCGGATTGGTTTGACGCTGGCAAGCGGGTTTGGGCGACTTGATTGTCGTGGCGCGACAATCTGATGTTTTCGGTGATTGTTGGGCGTGCTGGCGGCCGTCCTGGCCCGGTTCGGCGCTGGATTGCGGTTTTGCGGCGATAGCTTTCGACGTTCATCTCGAAGATGGTTGCGTGGTGGACGAGGCGGTCGACGGCGGCGAGTGTCATGGCGGGATCTGGGAAGACCTTTCCCCACTCGCCGAAGGGCTGGTTGGCGGTGATCATCAGGGAGCGGCGCTCGTAGCGTGCGCTGATGAGTTCGAAGAGAACCGAGGTTTCGGCCTGATCCTTGGTGACGTAAGCGAGGTCGTCGAGGATCAGCAGGTGGAATTTGTCGAGCTTGGCGATGGTGGCCTCGAGGGCGAGTTCGCGACGTGCGATCTGGAGCTTCTGGACGAGGTCGGAGGTGCGGGTGAACAGCACGCGCCAGCCATTCTCGACGAGGGCGAGGCCGATGGCTGCGGCGAGATGGGACTTTCCCCCGCCGGGCGGGCCGAAGGCGAGGAGATTGGCGCCGGTCTCGAGCCATCCGTCGCCGGAGCAGAGGGCGAGGACCTGGGCCTTGGAGATCATCGGCACGGCCTCGAAGGCGAAGGTGGCGATGGTTTTTCCGGGCGGCAGCCTGGCTTCGAGGAGGTGGCGCTCGATGCGCCTGCGGTCGCGCTCGGCGACCTCGTGCTCGGCGAGCGTGGCGAGGAGGCGTGCGGCGGGCCATGCTTCCTTGTCGGCGCGGGCGGCGAAGTCGGGCCAGACCTGCTTGATGGCGGGGAGCCTGAGCTCGTTGAGCAGCAGGGTAAGGCGCTGGGCGTCGACGGTGCGTGCGGTCTCGCTCATGCGGCTGCTCCCTGGAGCAGGATGTCATAGCTGGCGAGCGGCATGGTCGGGATGGTGAGTGCGGGCAGGCTGGCGGGATCGGGTGCGAAGCGCTGGCGGATGGCATTGAGGTCGGGCTGTCGGCCGGCGTTGCTATCGGCGGCGAGGACGCTGGCGAGTTCAGCCTCGCAGGCACGCTCATGGGCGATGGCGAGGAGTTCGACCATGATCCTGCACGCGTCCCTGGGCGATGTCTGCTAGAGCAGGTGCTCGAAGGTCCGGCGATAGGCATCGCGCGGGAAGAGCTGGTGGCGATAGACGAGATTGAGCAGAGCCATCGGCTTGCGGCGCAGGCTGTGGATGACGTGGCGGTAGTCGACGACGTGGCCGTGTCTGCCATCCGGTTGTGGCCGGCCGCGGGGGAGTGTCATCAGCGGGGTGGCGGCGAGGAACAGCTCGAGCCGGTTGTCATAGAGGCGGACGCGGAGCCGCTGGCCGATCAGGCGGGAGGGGACGGTGTAGAAGACCTTCCTGAGGGTGAAGCCGCCGGAGGAGGTGACGGTGACAACGGTCTCCTCGTAATCGGCGGTGCGCTGCTCGGGGAGTTTCTGCAGGGCGGCGCGCTCGGCGTCGATGCGCTCGGCGTGGCGCCGGTTCTGGCGGCCGACGATCTCGGCGATGAAGCGGCGATAGGCTTCGAGATCGACGAAGACTGTGCCGCCGCGCAGGAGAAGGGCGTCGCGGACCGCGCGCTTGAGATGGCCGTGGGGGCTTTCGATGGCGCCGTTCTCATGAGCGACACCGCGATTGTTGCGCGACGGGGTCATGCCGTAATGGGCGCAGAGCGCGTCATATCGGCGGGTCAGGTCGGCGACGTTCTCGGCGGCGAGGTTGCGAAAGGCGGCGGAGAGGCTGTCGCTGCGATGTTCGCGCGGGGCGCCGCCCAGAAGCCAGAGGGCGTTCTGCAGCCCCTCGGCGAGAGCGACGTAGCTCTCGCCGCCCAGGATGACATGGGCGTGCTCGAAGCCGGACCAGGCCAGGCGGAAGTGATAGAGCCTGTGGTCGAGCGGGGCGCCGGCGACGATGATGCCGAGCTCGTTCATATCGGTGAAGTCGGACAGGCCCATCGCGCCCGGCTCATGGGTCTGGCGAAAGATGACCTCCTGCTCCGGCCCGTGCAGCGCGCGCCAGGTGCGGATACGCCGCTCGAGCGTCCGCCGGACACCCGGGGCGAGATCGGGATGCCGCCGGCACATCTCCTCGAAGATCGCCACGGCCCTGAGGCCGGGCGCGGCTTCCAGCAGCGGCACCACCTCAGCGTCGAAGATCGTCGCCAGCGGATCCGGGCGGCGCCGGCCGCGCGGCGGCTTCGGCGATGACGGTAGGTGCCGCTCCTGCTCGAGCCGGTAGCCCGCGGCAGTGCTGAAGCCGGCCCTGGCGGACGCCAGGGCAACACCGTCTGTCTGTCGATATCTCATGAAAAGCCTCTTCTGGTGGTCGTTGATGTGGCGGCCGGGCACGAAGGTCTCCCCGTTGTGAGGAGGTATCCTCCGCGACCCGGACGGCCGCGACCACGGCGGCGCCCTGGCAAGGACGCTGCCCGGCTGGGGAGGCACCGGCTCCGGGCTACGCCCTCCGCCGGTGCCTCCCCAGCCGCATTCTCATCCTGATTGACGCTGGATTCTCACGTTGATTGCCGCGCGACAGCCTGCGCCTGCCCGAATCGCTCCGCCTGCTGCACGCGCGCCCGCCGCGACGGCGCGGGCCGGACATCCCCACCCCGGCGCAGGCCGCCTCGCGCGCACGTCACAGGTCGCACACGGAAGCCTGGGCCGTCCTGTTCCCGGCGCCGCCATCATCTCCGGGCCAGTTCCACCCGCAGGGCCGCCCGTCCGGCTATGTCCCGCCGCCGCGCACCCGGTCCCCGCCCGGTCGCTGACCATCCCCGCGCCCTCCCCGCCGGCCTCGCAGCAGAGCGCCGGCCCCCGGTCATGCGCGCCGCCCGGCCCGGCGCCCGGTCATGCCCGGCGGCACGATTTACTGGACCGCATCGCCGCCGGTAACCTCGCCCGAACAGCAGGAGGCGGTGATGGCTGGACGCGCATACCAGATGAGCTGGGGCCCCTATTTCGGCCAGGCCGAGGCGTCGGTCCACCTGTCCCGCTTCGCGGATGCGACCGTCGGCCGCGAGACCGGAATCCTCTTTTCCGACGGTCAGACCTGCATGGTGCTGCGCCAGCCGGTGCTCGACGCCGACGGGCTCGGCCATTCGATGATCGCGCGATGGATGCCGCCGCACCCGCCGGCGCCGACGCCCGGATTGATGCAGCGGATCGAGAACGTGTTCGAACGGGCGATGACGATGGAGGGCGAGGCCGCGATCGCCCGCGCCCAGGGCGAGATGGCGCTGGGACAGGCGCTCGCCCGCTTCCTCGGCAGCGAAACCGGCGAGCACGCGGTCGGCATGGCGTTCGACCTGCTCGGCCTGCTCGCGGCGGCGCTGCTGCTGTTCGTGCCCGGCGTGGGCGAGGCGGAAATCGGCGTTCTCGCGGCAAGTACCGGAAGCCTGGCCGGAACCGGCTCCCTGCTCGGCGCGATCGTCGACGGCAAGACCGAGGCCCACAAGTGGGGCCACAGCCCGGCGGCGGAGACGCTGTCGCTGCTGGCACTGGTGCTGGCCCTGCCGGACCTGCCGATCGGCGGGATGGCGACGCTGCGGGACCTGCGGAACGCCCCGCAGGCGCTCGATGAAATCGAGGCGGCGGGCAGCGAGGCCGCCGGCTTCACGGCGAAGCAGACGACCCGGCTGGCCAAGGCGGAACGGCTCGAGACCGACAATGCGGGCCTGCCCGCCTGGCGCGTGGCCAAGCGGGCGGACAAGGCCACCACGATCCGCGCCGATGCAGGCCGGCTGGCGAAACGGGCGGCGGACGCCAGCAACGAGGCGCATCGCCTCGCGTTGAAACTGGGCACCACGGCGATGGTCAATGCGCCGGCGAGCTTCGTCGGCGTGCCGGTCGTCGGTGGCTATTTCGCGCGGGACAACTGGCAGCACCCGGCCGAACCCTTCATCGCGGCCTGGCACGAGGCCGGCGCGATGCGGAACTGGGCGGCGCGGCTTCTCTCGCCCCGGGGGCACGCGGCTCGGGGACCGGGCGGCGGACTTCTGGGCATCCAGATGGGCGTCTCCAGCAAGAGCCGGGCAACGCGGCGGTGAACCGACCTCGTCCGCAGCCGCCATCCGGCAAGACCGCGCAGGCAGGACGGGCCCGGCCCTCGCGTGGCTTCAGACCGGAGAGCGCGTTCGGATTCGTCACCATCTCCGACGGCGCGCTGCTCGCCGGCATGATCGGCCAGGCGCTCGCGCACGCCGCCGGGCAGGCCGCGATCTTTGCCCCCTTCGTCCACGGCGAACTCCACGGCACCATGTTCGTGATCCCGACCTTCATGATCGGCGCCGCCCTCGGGCAGTCCTATGCGTATGTCTCGCAGCAGGTCACACTCTGGCTGCCGCTGGTGCGGATGCTGCTGCTGGCGCATCTGCCGCTGCTGGCGCTCGGGCTCCTCGACCTCGCCGTCTTCCCGCATGGCGCAGTCAACTTCCTGTTCCTCTCGGGGCCGATGGCGCTCCTGTCGACGGCCCTGCTGCCCTATATCTGGCGCGGCGCGCGACGCCATGCGACGGACACCGTCCCATCGCCCGAGGAACGCGCCCGCTCCCCCCGCGACAGGGCGGCCATCCTGGCCTGGCCGCTTTGCGCGGTCATCGTCTGGCTGGCGCTGGTGCCCATGCTGGCGATCCGGACCGCGACGAGCATCGACGATTTCGCCATGCTGGTGACCATCGGCGCCTGGTCCGTGCTCGTCCTGCCGGCCCTGGTCGTGCCGATCTACCAGATCCGGCAGCGCCGCCTGCGGCCGCGGCTGAACGCGGTGCTGTTCTCGGTGACCGGCGCGGCGCAGCTGGGGCTGACGGCGTTCTATGGCGCGATGGCCCTGCGGGTCTCGGCGCTGGGCTACACGTTCGGCGCCACCGCCGCGCTGATGCCGGTCATCCATGTGATCGCGCTGGTGCTCCTCGCCACCAGCCCCTTCGCCATCCTGCTGCTGCGCGCGGCCAGACCGGGATACCGCACCCTCCCGCCCTGACCCGAAAGGCGACACACCAGCCCGGCCAACATGCGTCCAGCGCATGGCAACATCCCCGATGCGGCATTGCAACTTCGCGCGAACCCACCGACATCACTCAGTAGTCGGTAATATAGGCGACAGTTGGTGCTTTGAAGAATGATTGCACGAGACGTGGTTTGCGCTTGATGGCGGCGAGTTGGGCTTCGATTTTGTCCTGAAGCTTTTCGCCTTGGCGTAGCGGAGTCCGGGCGACGCCCGTCCGCTTCATGTGGCTCCAGACCAGTTCATCTGGGTTCAGGTCAGGGGCGTAGCCTGGCAGAAAATGCAACGTCAGCATTCCATTGGTCGACGCCACGTAGGCTTTCACCAGCGCTGTTTTGTGGGCAGGCAGCCCGTCGAGGACCAGGTGCACCGGCCTCGTGCGGTGCCGCATCATCCGGCGTAGCAGCGCCGACAGGGGTCGGAAAATCGTGGCTGGCCTGTGCCCTCGGTCACACGGCATGTCGCGATGACAGGACCGTGCTCTATCAGCGCGCCCCCAAACTCTTCGCAGAACTCGCGGTCGCCGCCCTCAAACGAAAGTGTACGAAAAACGTGTGTTTTCCGTCATCGCGCGATCCCGGCCTCAGAACCGTGCTCTCCGCTCAAACCCGCAGAAAACCTCGATCCCAACCAGTCAACGTTCCCACTTTGTCCGCTTATGCTACAGCCTATGGCGTTTCGTTACTTCTGGCCAGACAGTCACCGATCCGGACGGAACATGGAAGTTTGGAGTTGATGGAGCGATCTCAGGGCCGAAATAATGAATAGCGATTGCGAGGCATCAATTGACGAATTCTCTTACGCTTGCACACAGCATTGACATTGCCCGGCATGAGCTGGAAGCAAGCGGCCGTGTCAGCCTGCCCAGGAGACGTGCAATCTGGCGCGCGATGTACCCTGATGTCGAAACCAAACACGGGTGCGACATCGGTCATCGCCGACTTGTTCTGCTGGATATTCTCACGGTCCAGCGCGTAATGCCGCTTTGGCACGCGGTGTTTCCCTCTGATGACTCGCCGGCTTCGATGCTGCGAATTGCTCTTGATATCGCCTTCGGGCGTTCGGATCCGATCCTGGCTGAAAAAACCCGAGACTCGTTATATGTAGATATCGTCGAGAACCGTATCTACGCAAAAGGTCAGGAGATGGCATTGTTTGTCGGCCATGCGGCGGCCAACACCATCACCACGGCTCTCTTCCAAGGCGTTCCGGACGAAAACGCCGATGTCGATGACGAGGATCTTGATCCGGAAAGCTTTGAGCCGAGCATGCTTGCAGCCGCAGCGGAGGCTGGTGGATTACCCTGGGCCGAAGCCACCAACCGGGAAAAAGAACGCGCTTTTTGGGACTGGTATCTGGGGACTGCCATTACCAGGGCCTATGAGATGACGGGTGATCCAGCTTAGTGTGCCTTCCCAGTCCGTAAAATTCATGAACGCACCAGAATTCTGCATTATGGAATTTCGCCGGAAGTCCCGGGGAAGTCGTCACATAGTCGCCGCACAGGCCGCCGGCGAACCCCAGAGTAACCCCGCTACAGAGACTGTCAAAGCACCCCGCCAGAAGCGGGCCATGGCGGCGCGAATACTTGGAGCGAGCGACTGGCGGCGATCACGAAACCGATGAGGCAACGAACCGACGCCAGGTGCGGCACGGCCTGCAAGCCGTAAACGCAAGGTCAACGGTGGTGGGCACAAAAAGAGAACGCTGACAACGGCCAGATCAGCGGGGAGCCAACATTCCGGGGAGCTAAACACAAGGAAAACCTTGGGTGAAATAGGTCTGATTGGCTGTCGTTTGTATCAAAATGAGAAATCCGGGGGGATGTTATACGAACCCCCAAGACGGCCCTGAAGGGGCCGTATCGATCTCACGGTAATGCCTCACTGCGGTCCCGTGCACCATGCCAGATGCGGAGGATTCGAACCAAATCGGCGTTCATGTCGATCTCGTAGACGATCAGATACGGCCACACGGCCACCAGTTCGCGGGTGCCGGCAACCAGGCCGAGGCGGCCCCGGTTGGGAAATGGCGCCAGGCTGTCGCCGGCGAGGACCAAAGAGCGCAAGAGATTCGCTGCCGCATGGGGGTTCAGAGGCTCGAGATAGGTGACGATGGAATCGCGGTCCGCCAAGGCGAGCGGATGCCATTCGACCCGCACGCTCAGTGACCGGAGATCTTCCGGTTCAGCCGTTCGATCTCACGCAGGAGATCGGCGCGCACCTGTTCATGCGGCACACCTGGACGAGGATCGGCACGCGCCTCGGCGATGGCGGCCTCGAGAAGCCTGCGCTCGGCCTCGAGCTCGGGATCAATCTGGGGGACTGTCTGGTTCATTCGGCGAACTCCAGGTGTAACTTCTGAGAGGCCAATCAGATCCTGCATCCATGTTGGTTGCACGCGCCAGAAGATTTGACTTCCTGACGACGGCCGGCTTCTCGGTGCACAGGAAACCGGTCGGTATTCAGTATCACCTATATCGTGTGCGGCGGGCAACCCGCCGATAGCGACAGCCGATGTCTGGAATAGGCGGTGATGTCCGGACAGTAACCTACCTGAACCACGACGAAGGCGCCGGCCGGACCCAGTGGGCGGGCGGCCATTTTTCCCCTGGGCTTTGGCTTCGCCTCGGATAGGCCGGACACCATGCCTTCTTTTCTGGCCTGGTTGATTTTGGCGTCGCTCAGGATCATGCCGGCTTCCAAGACCCCATGTCCGCCGCAGATAGCGCGTTCTTTAGCCAAGATTTCAATGCGATGTAACGCCTTCTTGTTGTGGCCGCAGATGCGTTTCCAAAGCTATGCTGCGTCGCACAAAATTCATGTTGAAGCCTCTCTTGGCTGAGCTATATCTCGTCCAACGGGGGTCATGCCCCGTTGGACGTTTCCTCCCTAAACTTGGCGGCCGCAATGGTCGCCATTTTTTTTGCGCCGATCCGATTGGCTGGAAGTGTCCGCAATGACCGAACGCCATCCTCTATCCGAAAAAAGTCCTTTTAGCCTGTCGTGGTCCGGCATTTCATCTATGGATATGGCCCGACGCACCGCGTGGATCGCCGGATAGGCCTCGGAGGACAGATTGTCGCTGGCCGGGATCGAAGCGGGCTTTTAGTTGGCAGATCCTCATGATTTACCGCCCTGCCGTTGCACGCCGTGCCTGCCGCTCCTGCTCGGGCTGTTCGGCTCGTTCCGCCCGCCGGATTTCCGCGCCGCTCTCAGCGGCCCGCTGCCAGTAACCCCGCGCCTGCTCACCCGTCTGGCTGTCAGCCTGGCCAGTGATCTGCCCTGCCTTCTGCTCGGCTCGCAGCGCCATCAAATACCCGGAAATCTTCTCGGCATCGGCAGCCGCCCGGAAGATCCCTCGCGCGTCTTGCTGCAAGGCTTTGATCCAGCTTCCGACATAGGCCGCATGCTGGCCCGGATCATGGCCGATCCCCAGCTTGTCCGCGATCATCAGCGAGGCGATCTCCGCCCTTAGCTCCTCCCGCGCGTAGGCTTCCGATCCAAACGGGGTGCCAAGATCCGGCCGGTTCAGCCGCGAGGGGTGCCCTGTGGCGTGCCCCAGTTCATGCAGCGCCGTGCTGTAAAACCGATCCGCCGTCTTGAATTGCTCGCGCTCGGGCATCGTGACCCGGTCTTGCGCCAGGGTGTAAAAGGCCCGGTCGCCGGGCCGGTAGATGATCGGCACTCCGGAATTGCTCATGATCTGCTCGGCTGCGGCGTGGCGTTCCCATTCCGCCAGGGCGGGCCGGGCCTCGATCTTCGGCATGCCGGCGATCTGCTCGGCATTGAACACCACCGCCGAAAACACCCGCGGCCGTTCCAGCTCGACGCTGCGGTAAACCTGATTGCCTTCGGCATCCTTCACCGGCCGTCCCTGCTCGCCCTTCACCGGCACCCGGTCAAACTTCTTGAAATACTGGATCAGCGTGCCCTTTTCGCCCTTCATCACCTGGGCATCGAGGCTCTGCGCCTGCTTGTAGGTGGTCCAGCGCGGATCGCTATAGCCCTTCATCTCGGCCACTGCCATCAGCCAGATCGCGTTGCCGCCTTGGTAATCCTTGCCGGTGATCGCGTTGTAGGGAATGAACCGGAGGCCGCTCGGCTCCCACGGTTTCACCCAGGGCGCGGTGCCATCCTCCAACTGCTTGACGATCGAGGCGGCAACCGTCTGGGCATAATCACCGGCCATGCGTGGCCTCGTTGGTGTTCTCTACGTCCGCATTGGAGTCCCAGGCATCCGCCTCATCGAGTGCCGTTTCCTCAACCAGTCCCAGCTGCTCGACCTCAGCCGGGTCGATCTCCACCATGACGCCCGGCCGCATCAGATCGGCCAGATCGCGCGAGATGATTGGTTTCTTCGGGTCCATCGCTCTCCTCCTTCTCAACGTGCTCTGTATCGTCCGGCGCAATCGGACGGCCCTACCGCGGCCCCCTACCCTTCCCCGGCACGCGCGGGAGGGCTGCGCAAGCCAACCTTGTTGCACAGGCCATCGGTCGGATCGGACTCATAGGATATGTTCGGAGCAGTGTTGCGGTGCGGCTCGGGATCTTCCGCCATGCCCGCAAACCGAACCGGGGGCATTAGCGCTTGCCCCGGATCGCGGCGATCATCCGGCGATCCAGGCCCGCCATGTCGGTCTCACCCCGAATGCACCGCTCATTCACAGCCTCAAGCTCCGGGTGATGAACATAACCCTGGCGGTTATTCGCTGCACGGGCCTGCTCGATCGCGCGCCAGCGCCGCATCATCTCGGATTCCGAAATTTTGCCGACCAGCCGGTCCATCCAGCGGCGCCTCATTACTACCGGAAGTAGAGGTTAAGCAGAAGCGCAGCGAAGTTCAAGGAACCTCAAAGGTTCATTTCGGCTCGGCGAATGTCTGTCTTGGAAAAATCATCACCTTTGAACAGCAGCGCCGCCCGATAAGATTTGGCAGCGCCATAGGCAAAGCAATCGCCCATATTCAAGGCGGCCGGATGCCGCCCCTTCCCGAAATCGGCATAAGCCTGGATTGCCAGATCATACTCACGCTCGCCAAGAGAAATGACCTCGATCCCGAGCGCGCTCATAAAGCTCTTCACCTTTTGCCGGGCACCGTCCATCGAAAGGCCGAAGCTGCGGCAGAGCCCGGCCGTCGCCTCCCACATGGCAACCGGCGAGACGAGACGGGTGCGTTCCTGGGCCAGAAGATCCGCCAGCATGTCGGCATCCTCCTCGCCGGCGATCATCGCGATCAGGGCCGAGGCATCGATGAAGATCATTCCCCCTCCCCCGACAGATCATCGAAAAATGCCTTGTCTGCCTTCAACCCTGTGGGCGGCGGCAGCGGATTGGCTTCGCGCCACTCACGCAGGCGCTCGCGCAAGGGCTTGGCTTCGCGGGTTCGGTCAAGCTCGGCCTGCACCGCAAGCCGCACGGCATCCTGTTTGGTTAAACCCCGCTCTTTCGCCAGTTTGGCGACAAGCTCGGCGGTCGCATCATCGCGGATATAAAGGGGCATGGGCGCCTCAAGATATTCAAATATCTGATTAAAGATATCTCGATATTCAGCCTGGAGCAAGGATATCCACCAGAACATCGCCTGCTCGACATATGCCTACGCCACGGAATGGATTTCGAGGCTCTCCCATTGCCAGTGCTACCTTCACCGCCGAACGGCTTCCATGACCGAATGCCAGGAACTTGGCTTTTACCTCCCACCCCCCACACCGAGTGACGCCGCGATATCGCTGATCGAGCGGAGCAGGACCAACGGATCGTCCCTCGATTGCTCAAAGCCGCGCCGCTGCCAGAATTCGGCGGCTTCCCTGTCGACCGCGTTGACCATCAAGGCCCGACCGCCAATAAGCGAAGTCGCCTGAACGCAGCGCTGAAGGGCGTGCTTTACAAGGCCGGTGCCGATGCCCAACCCTGCCCACCTGGTGTCGATCGCCAGTTGACCGAGTAGCATGCATGGAACGGGATTGGGTGGCTGCCCTGTCCGGATCGAGCGGGGCAGAACTGTCGGCACGATAGCGGTGGGAGCAAGGCCGTAATATCCAACAACACGACCAGCCTCATGCACAACGACGACGGCGGTAAAGCCCTTCTGCTGGTTGGAAAGCGCGCGCGATTTGAGCCATTGATCAAGCGGCGATTTCCCGCAGGAGAACTCCGATACATCGTGAGCAGCGGTAAGGGGTTCAGGCTCCGACAGCGGCAAATAGCTCACCGCTTGGCAACGTAACCGGGCTCCCACGGCGCGGGTCGCTTCAGGACTTCCACCATCTCCGGTACCGGAGCGGCGGGACGCGCCAACACCTCCATGAATTCGGCGAAGCCTTCCGCGCTCATCCGGATCAAGCCCTGCTCCATCACAACCTCTTCTGCCGCACGCACAGCGGCGTCGCGTACGAAATCCGTGCGCGAACGCCCGCGCAAGCTCGCAGCGCGATCGATCATTGCAACATCCGCCTCGGGCAAGCGCATCGAGATCGGGTATTCCTTGCGTTCAGCAACTGTGGCCATGGCTAATCTCCTTGCCTGCCATATAGCGCACCGTATCGCAGATTCCAATACATAAAGCTCGACACCATCACCAACGATCTCATGAGGAGGGGCACAGGATGACGGTGCGAGCGCAAGGTTCTTAAAAGCCTGGCTCATCAGGGCACAGGCCGCCTCGGCTTACTCGCTCCCCCTATCAATCACCCCGACATCACGCTTCATCCTTGACCCGACGGATTTGGGTGGCACGGGCATAGCCTCTTTGTTAGACTTTGCTGGTTATGAACTTCTCTCAACAAAATATCGAGGCAACCAGATCCAGTCAGATATATCGACACGCCTCGCTCCAACCTGACCGTCTGCAATATTCAGCATCTGACGCGTGTCGTGCGACAGAAAGGGATTTCAAATCGATGCAGTTGGCTCTGTTCCCAGAGCAAATCAGTCTCATCCGGGTCCGACCTGAACACAACGAAAAGCGCTACTACCAGATCGAGATCGTTACAGACCTGTTCGGTGCCGTAGGCCTCGCACGAACCTGGGGGCGGATCGGACGTTCCGCACACTCACGGTTTGACCCCCTCCCCGATCTCGGCACCGCCATCGATGCCCTCCGCCGCCTGGCCCGCGCCAAACGGCGCCGCGGCTATCAGGACTATCCATCTACAGGGTGGATCTGACAAAAATACAGTTCTGCGACAGCCAAGCTCAGGCGCATTCGAAGAGCCAAGTTCCGATCGATCAGGCCTTTGTAGCCGAGCGCGATGCAAACCACCCGGCTGTATTGCAGATATTAGATCGAGCGCGACGCGTCACATGCGTGCGACCTTGGTGGCCGCGGCATCCCGCTCGCTGCCCGGATCCCCCAGATCGATCGCGCTAGGTTCAGCTCGCCGGCCCGCGCCCGGGCCACCATCCCGTGGAAATATCCACCCGGCGAGCCGCGGAAGTGGTCGCTCGGCTTGGTCGAGACGATGGCCAGTGCCACCGCCGCCTGTTCGCGCCCCATCGCCAGGCATGCATCCCCCCATAGCGGCTTCGAGACACCGAGGTCATGACGCAGCCAGTCGGCCGCCTCCACGATCTCCGGCCATCCGGGCGAGGATTTCGCCAGGTAGGCCCGCAACCGGGGCGCCAGCCTGACCAGCTCGTCCGGCGTCATGCGGAACACCGTGCCGTCCGGCGGGATTTCAGGCTTTATCGCCCGACTGCCGGTCGACCGATGCCCGGCTTCCTTCCCATCTCCATTCCTGCCAGTCCTCGTCGAGCCTCCAGCGCTCGTGCCCGCGCCACCCGAGGTCGAGCTACGCTTTCTCAATGCAGATACGTGATCCGTAGGATTAAGAGTCTGGTTTGTATGTGTAATATGAGGCTCATCAGTGAGCCCCTTGGGGCTCATATTTGTTGATTCGACACCAGCCTTCACGGCTTCCTTCAGCGCGTCCATCGCCGCCTCGAGCCTGCCACGAAGGTCCGCCTGCCGGATTTCCAGCGTCGTCACGCCGAGCGTCACCTCGTCCAGCTCCTCGATGCGACGGATCCGCGCGACCAGGCGCCTCGCCTCATCCGCCTGGCGGGCCCACCCCTCGGCGATCCCGAGCTCTGTCGCCGTCTCCACGATCTGCTGGATCCCGCGCACGGCGATCGTCGCCCGCCGGCGCAGCTGCTTCAGCGCCTCGAAGCGGGCCCGGCCACGCTCTGCGATCTCCCGGAACTCGGCCTGGCGGACCGCAATGGGCGAGAGATCGAAGCCATACGCCTCGACGATCCGGCCGCGCAGGTCCCGCCGGCCATACCGCTTGCCGTTCGGACTGTCGCGCATGGTAACCAGCCCGAGATGGGCGAGCAGCCGGTTCAGCCGCTTCACCTGCGCCTCGCTCAGGCACAGCGCCTCCATCTGCATCGCCGCCGACGGCCAGACGATCGGCCGCGCGCCTTCCTGCCAGTCCTGCACCTGGGTGAAGCGGAACAGCCAGTCGATCGCCTGCGTGATCCGCGGGCCGAACCGCAGATACGGGGCCGCCGCCTTGAAGGCGGCCAGCACCCGGCCGGGGTCGACCTGGCCGCCCTCACTCACCGTACCGAAATCATCGGCGAGTCGCTCTGTCGCAACCATCCCGAGCGTGAGGCGCCGCGCGCCGCGCACGCCTCCTCGTTTGGGACCCGGCCCCGATTCGGGGCGGAAATTCTCCATCTTGATCCTCCATCAGTGTCGGATCGCGACGGGCAAAGCCCTCCCGTGAGCGGAAACGGCAATTTCCACTTGGCAGGATGGCTTCCGATGAGTATGTTCGGGATTGCGAAATCACCGAACGGCTCTCGGAGCCCGTAGCGAATTTAGCGAAAGCCCGCCCGGCAAGGCGGGCTTTCGCGCGTCTGGGTTATAAAGTTCTGGGTGAGGCCGCCCTCCATTCCTCAATGAGCTGCTGGAGCGCTTGGCCGCGGCTGCGCAGACCTTTTCGCTCCTTGATGGTGTCGATCAGGCTGATCGTCTCGTTCGGAAGGTGGACGAGCACACCTGTAGCGCCGCGCGCGCGTTGCCTGCGCCTGTAGCGTGCGCTCGCATCATCGCCGGCGGTACGTGTGTTCGGCATCCTGTTCACTCCACCATCTCTATGGCTAGTCAGTCACCATTCAGAGATTCACGGAGCGAGTCCACAGTTTCTTGCGCCCGAGTCGCGCTTAGCGGCTGATATAAAACGCCTTTTCCTAAAATTTTTCTTTGCACCCCCGAGTCGCAGACGGCGTAGATGGCTAGCCTGAGAGCGCCGGGCGCATGCGACTCGGGACCGGCAGTCCGACCTGCTGGATTTTGTCCGCCATCCGCAAACCACGGTCAGGGGGCAATTAGCCTGGTCCTGGGATCTTGTCCGGCTCTGCGGCACCGTGGCCGCTCGCTGCCGCAGTTCCTTAAACTGCCGCTACTGCATAGTTTCGGAATCTTCCTCGGGCCATAGGCCGACATTGTCCTTGCTGCTCCGGCCGATCGTGCAGTGACGCCCACTCACTCCCATTGCCAATTGGCACATCTCTATAATATAAGTGCCAGAGGAGAGCAGTTGTGAAATTCGCCACGGTTCAGCCACTCACGGCACGTCCTGACATTCCCGTTATCACAGATGAGGAAGCAACGGCGCTAGCTCGAGCTACCGTCAATCTTTTTCGCGCCTGGAGCCTGACCGATCAGGAAGCCCGAGTGCTCCTTGGCGAGATGGCCCAGCGGACATGGGCGCGCTGGAAGGCTGGTGACGTCGGCCGTATCGACCGTGACCTGCGTGCCCGGATGGCGATACTTATGGGGATCCATAAGGCGCTGCGCTATCTGTTCACCGACCCTGCCCGCGGATACGCGTGGATCCGCAAGCCCAACGACGCCTTCGAGGGTCGAAGCGGCCTGGATTTGATGTTGCGCGGAGAGATCACCGATCTGATGGACCTTCGGAAATACCTGGATGCAGAACGGGGCGCTTGGTGAATGTACCGATCCGCCGGGTGAGCTGGCCGCGCACCATACGCATTATCCGCTCTATCTATCCGCCGATTGATCTCTTTGAGGACATTGCCGACCCGGCGGACTGGGATGCTTTGGCCTCGGCGGAGGCCAAGTTCAACCCGCGCATCCGCGATAGCATCGGAGATCTGTCCAAGGTGCCAGTGGCGCGGCGCGTAACCGGGCCGGGCGCCAGTTGGGTTATGGCACCATTCGTTCATTGCTCACCTCTACGGCCTAGCCGATTCTCAGATGGCAGCTTCGGACTCTACTACGCGGGCGACCGCACGGAAGTCGCGATAGCCGAAACCATCCACCACCACGCCCGCTTCATGCGCGCCACCAACGAAGACCCCGGCTGGACCTCGCAGTTCCGCGAACTTGTCGGAACCATCGATGTAGATCTGGACGACGCGACCGGCCGTGCCGACCTCCTTCATCCCAATGAATATGTCGCCTCGCAGACCTTCGGAGCCGAACGACGCGCAGCAGGATCAAACGGCATCATATGGCCAAGTATCCGCTATCCGGACGGTCAGTGCATCGCTGTTTTCTGGCCCGACGTCATTCCGATTCCCATCCAGGGCGCGCATTATGCCTATCACTGGAACGGCAGCGCGGTGGATTACATCAAGCGTCTCGACGATGGCGTGGTCTGGGAGGTGGCGTAGCCGGCAACACCGCCCTGCACGTGGCCACACTCAGACACTCCGGACTCTTCCACCGCGGAGCCCCCCCCCGCGCCGCACATCACTCGCGTCACCAGGCGGATGGTATGGAGAAGGCTGAGGGGGGCGCGACCTGCTCCCCTGGGAGGTCCTCGGTTTAAGGTTTGCCAGTTCTCTCAAGCAGGAGCCAGGCAATAGGGCCGGCAAGGTTCGAACGAGCAGAACATTGGCATTTTGAAAGAGTATCAGGCGGGCTTGTCTGCGACTGATCTGTGCAGCAAGCACCGGGTTTTCCGTCTGCTCATGGGCTGATTTCCGGGCCATTGTCGTCCGGCGCCGCGCTTTACATCGCGTCATTCAGCATGCCGCGCACCCGATCGATCCGATTGGTGCCCATTTCGTCTGGTGAAGACCCGATCCCCTCACCAGAGTCCACGGGGTCATGCCGAAATCACGCTTCAAACCAGCGTCGGCTCCCGGTGCAATGCCGAGGTACCCATTCGGCACAAACCGTGGACTCTGGTGATATGCTTGGACCATTGCTCACTAAAGTCCACGGTTTGTGCCCAGAGTCAGGATGCAAACGAGTGTGGATTTTGGTGAGAGGCAGCGTTGGTGGGTGCGCAACCAGCCATATCGACCCTGTCAGCTGACAAGGGTGAGCGGCGGATAAACCTTTGATCTCGTGATGTTGACCTTGCGACCACAAATGATTCCGGATCTCGGGAAAAGCTCGACGACTAGGGCGTGGACTCTAGTGAGTTGCCATAGAACCGGCACCAGGGCGTGGACTCTGGTGAGATGCCATAGGACCGGCACCAGGGCGTGGACTCTGGTGAGATGCCATAGGACCGGCACCAGGGCATGGACTCTGGTGAGATGCCAAGAAAACAGAGATCAGGATGTGGACTTTGGTGAGGAAATCGAGCCTGGCGTGCTGGCGTGGACTCTGGTGATGCCAGCCTTGATGCGGAACAGTAGGTGTCTATCGGATCGATTGCACGCGAGGACGCACCGGTGGCCGGCTCGATTTCAGAATTACACCCTCGTCCACGATATCCACCTGCGCATCTGGATATACCGCAAGAGCCAGCTTCAGCGCACTCGGCCAGCGAGCCTTGAAATGATATACTTCTCGATAGCCGCAGCCGAACTGCGCCTTCAGAGCCTTCCAGGTGACTAGCTTTGCGGCGGGCAGTGCGTGCAGGCGGTAGGCCAGCCAGAGGTAGCAATCCAGCGCCCCGGGGTTGTTGTTGATGGCCTTGATGGCAGCTTCCTCAAGCGGAACCGGATGCTTTTGCAGCTGCTCGAAAAAGCCCTCCGAGAGTCGCGCCATTGAGAGCATCGGCTTTCCGCTGCCCTCCTCGGTATCTTCGACGAACAGGGCGCCGTCCATAATCGACTGGTTGATCAAACCGACTGATTTGCCGCCCTGAATGTGAAATGTCAGGCGGCAGCGGCTGATCCTCTCGGCCTGATCTTTGACCAACTTCGCTGTCTTGCCGCCGACGCTTACCCCGATTCGACTCAGCCAGTCCCGCAAAGAGCGCCCGAGCTCGATTTCTCTCGACCCGGTCCTGATCGCCTCGGTCTGAAGGTAGAGAAGGATAAGTCGTGCATGTGCCCCAAACGGTACACCGACGAAATCTAGAGGGCCTTCTTCGCTCCTGGGCTTCCGACCAGGCTCGACGACAAGCCTTGTTCTTTCAATGCTGATTTCCCATGGTTGATCATCCGCCAGCCTGCGATGAGGGAGGGCGCACTGAGCCCAACCCGAATAGGCAAAGCTCAGGGTCGTGTCCTCGTCCCCCATATACTGGGCCGCAGCTTCAACAAAACTGCGCTCGATACCGGCATCAAGCGCCCCTGCCCTTCCCCTCGCCTCGATTAGATTATGGATTTCTCCCATCGCATTTTCCAGTGACTCGGTGATCGGACAAATCCGATATAGCAAAGTTATCAACATCTGTCGCTGTGGACTTTGGAGAGGAAGCTATTTGGTAGAATATTAGATTCTTATTATTAGTTTCATCGCAAGGGTCCACGGGATAATCCTGTTAAGTCGTTGATTTTCCACTTCTGGTCTCTCTCAAGAGTCCACAGATTTTATCACTGAAGTCCACAAGAGAGGCTCACGACCTGTGGATAAGATCCTGCCGACCGGATCCGACTCGGGGTGCCTCCCCCCGCGAATCGCGGAACGCTGGCTCACCAAAAAAATGGATAGAACCGCATCTCAAGCACTTAATGGCAGTTCTTCAGCTATCATAAGAAGCCGAATTTTCTGGACAACAAGTTTCAAGGCCCATATGACATGACGGATAACGCCTGTCAGGGCGCATTTTTGCCGTCAGATCGAGGCGTCATTTAGTCTTCGGAGGGTTTCAATCATAATGGACCAGATCGAGTCGCCGCCTGACAAAATCGTCCGACATGCGACACTTTTGTCCAATCAACTTCATATATTGCGACAGCGCATGTATCCACCGGAGGCACAGAAATCCCTCAGGCCGTTTGCAACGCATGAAGTCTCGTCACTGACGTCTATCCCCGAATCGACGCTGCGGACGATGTCGATTGAGGGTAAGGGCCCGATCCCTTCGCGGCGTGAAAACAACCACCGGACTTATACGCTTGAGCAGGTCAACGAGCTCAGGCAATTCTTTGCCGCACAGAAGCCGAACGATGCTCTCCGCTACCTACCTCGCCGGCGCGCTGGCGAACACCTCCAGATCCTCGGAGTCGTGAATTTCAAGGGCGGTTCGGCCAAGACCACCTCAAGCGCGCATCTCTGCCACTACCTGGCGCTGCAGGGTTATCGGGTGCTGGCGATCGATCTCGATCCCCAGGCCAGCCTTTCCGCAATGTTCGGTGCCCAGCCCGAACTTGATGTCGGTGCCAACGAGACGATTTTCGCATCTCTGCGAAGCGGCGAAGACAGACGCCCGATGCGCGAGATCGTGCGCAAGACATACTTTACCGGGATCGATCTCATTCCTGGCAACATCGAAGTCATGGAGTACGAGCACGAGACCCCTCGCCTTCTTGCTGAGAGCAACGGCGGCGAAGCGGCTCTGTTCTTCGAGCGTCTCAGGGTGTCGATTGCCGAGGTTGAAGACGACTATGACATCGTCATTCTCGACACGCCGCCATCACTTGGCTTCCTGACTCTTGGCGCCATCTGTGCGGCCACCGGGCTAATTGTTACGGTTCATCCGGCAATGCTCGATATGATGTCAATGTCCCAGTTCCTTTTGATGATGGGGGATCTGATCAGTGTGATCGGTAGTGCTGGCGCAGCCCTGCAGCAGGACTTCCTCAAATACCTGATCACGCGACATGACCCTAACGACCAGCCGCAGACGCAAATCGTCTCGTTGATGCGCCACCTTTTCGCCGATGACGTCTTTATTCCGACCGCGATCGAAAGCACTGCGGTAGAGAGCGCCGGACTGCACAAGAAGAGCATCTACGAACTGGCACCCGGTGATGTCGGTCGTGACACGTATCGGCGTGCGCGGGATTCCATGGATGCCGTCAATTTCGCGATCCTCGAGATGATCAACAGGGCCTGGGGGCGCAAATGAGCAAGAAGCCATCACGATCGATCGTCGGCAGCTTCAACCTGCTTTCCGAATCCCTGCGCCCCGACAAAGAACCGGTCGAACCAAACAATCCGTCTTTCTCCCCCGCACCTCACCACACACCCAGGATGCCGGCCGGCGTTGTCGCGGCCACCGAGCGGTCGATCTCCCAACTCCGCGAGGAGCGTGACCAGCTTAGGGCCAGGCTTTCGAATATGGCCCCCGATGAGTTGGACCCGGCCATCTTGGAGCCCTCCCCGATCCCTGATCGTCTGCCGGACGATGATCAGGAAGGCTTTAATGCCCTGGTGGATTCAATTTCTGCCGAGGGACAGAAGCTTCCGATTCAAGTCCGCCCCCACCCATCCAAGCCCGGTCGCTACCAGATCGTCTATGGCCACCGTCGTTGGAGAGCCGCCCAGCATCTGGGTGTCAAAGTCAGGGCGTTCGTTGTCGCCCTGGACGACAGGGAACTGATCATCACGCAAGGACTGGAAAACGAGTCTCGACAGGATCTGAGCTGGATTGAGCGTGCGTCGTTCGCCAGAAAGATGGAAGACCGCAGGATAGATCCACGCGACATCAAAGGCGCACTGAGTATCGATGACGCCGAACTCTCGAAGATGCGGATGGTGACCCGCGTGATTTCGCGCGAGCTGATCGAGACCATCGGTCGTGCACCCAAGATCGGTCGTCCCCGGTGGCTCAACCTTGCCAAAGCGCTGGAATCCGATCCATCCAGGGAAGCGGACGTTCGCCAAACCTTGTCAGGTGACAAGGCCCCGGCCTCGTCGAACGAGCGCTTTAGCCTCGCCATGGCGACGCTTCAGGCAGAGCATTTGAAGTCGTCTGACGAGATCGATCTTCTGACCTCGAAAGATGTTCGAATTGGCACGGCAAGTTTTTCCGGGTCCAGCGTCACCATTCGGTTTAGCAAAGATCATGCTGCGCCGCTGCGGGAATTTATTCGAAGCGCACTCCCAGAACTCGCTGATGCCTATGAGCGGCAAGTTGCGTCCAACCGGTCCAAAAATGGCTGATCCAACCCCCAACCGAGTCAGACCAACGGCGCGTCCATTTTTTCCAAGGTTCGTCAGCTGTGTTATTGTACCGGATAGACCTTGTCAGATGACAAGGCGCTTGAGGGAGCGCGGCACCATGCCTCCGGTTCTATAAACAAAATCAGGAAAATTGTGTATTTGCGCAGCCCGTGCCCACCTTCCAGAACGGGTAGAGTCACTTCTCGCCGCGAACTTGTCAGCTGACAAGGCTACACTCGCGATAAGATTATGAGACATCAAGACAGATGTCCGTGAAAGGGGAGGGGCCGAATACACGGAGATGTCCGCCGTCTAAGGCGTCCTTGCCTTATCGGCACTCTCGTAGGCGACAATAAGCTGATTGCACTGGCGGCCTCAAGAACTCCCCGGGAGTTCCGTTTATGTACCTAGCGATGGTTCGCTCTCCATCGGCAGTCCCTTCGCATACGCAGCCTGCGGTGCCTGCTCGAGAACCATCGCGACAGCCTGCCGTTCGCCGTGTTCAATCGAAACCCGGGCGAACGAGATCCCCAACTAGTTCAGGATCCCGATGATCCGCTCATCGATCTGCTCGACCTGGTCACGTTCGTGGACGCGGCCATAGTCCCTGTATCACTCCGACCGGTCGACGAAGAGGTTCAGTGACGAGTACGCGAAATGCGCTTCGAGTGCCGCTAGCTTGATGCCAGGGCTGGTCTGGTAGGCGCAGCACAGCAGGCAAGGGCACTTTGCGCCTGCAGGTGATCCGGATTGGCCTGAAACGGAGTCCGACGGATTTAGAGCACCCCATCCAGCGGGTGCCCGTCAAACAGGTCGCCGAACTCCAGATACTCCCCGAGCACGTCATAGCTCTTGTGGCGGCCGAGCCGCTTCAGGCGGGCCGGATGGACGCCGCGCTCCATCCCGGTGGTCAGCGCGCCGCGCTTGAGGCTGTGCCCGCCCAGGTCACGCCGGCCGAACCCGGCCGCCATGGCCCGGCGCTGGATGATCAGGGCCACGCTTTGCGGGGTGAGGGCCCGCTCGCCGATGACCGGCCCCGGCGGCGCGGTCCGCTCGCGCCCCTTGCGGCCGGATGGCGGAGACCAGATCCGGCGGAACAACGGACCCCGCTGCAACCCCGCGGCGACCCGCCAGCGCTCAAGGGCATGCACCGGGCAGAGTTCGGTATCGCCGTAGGGCAGGGCGACGGTGACCGCCTCGGCCTGGCTTCCTTTGGTCTGCGGCAGGGTCAGCCGGAGCCCCCGCTCTGACGGTGTCAGGTGCTCGATCCTGATGCCGGCGAGTTCCGAGCGCCGCAGCGCGCCGGCGAAGCCGACCAGGATCAGCGCGCGGTCGCGCAAGTCGATCAGCCCGGTATCGCCGATCGGTGCCAGCAGCCGGCGGATCACCGTCGTAGTCGCCGCCACCTTCTTGCGGCGGATCTCGCCGCGGGAGGCGGCGTCACGCTGGATGCCCGCCATGGTCTCGGCGACGCAGGCATCATCGGTCGGCACCGGGCAGCCGGCGAGCCGGTGAAGGTAGCGGATCGCGGCGCGCCGGAGCTTCAGCGTTTCGGGTGAGACGCCGCGGCCGCGCTCATCGGCGAGGAAGGCCGCGACATCCGCGCCGGAGGCGGGGAGGGGCGTCAGCCCGTGGCGGTCGCACCAGAGGCACCAGACGCGCACCGCGGCCCGGTAGGCCCGCCTGGTGTTGTCCGCCTTGGCCCGGCGGGCATAGGCGCTGGCGGCGCTGCGGGCGCCGGCGAGCGTGCCATCGGCCACCGGGACCGGCTCGTCCTCGATCTCGCTGAACCAGCGCCGGACCGCGTGCCCGTCGCCGGCGAGCGGGGGAGGGGAGGGCACCAGGCTGCCTACGGATGGCGCGTCGAGGCGGTCTTGCGGTGCGAATGCGGTGTCATCGGGCACGAGGGGCCTCTCCTGAGCGCGAATCGGGCGGTTCTGCGCCCGGAATCCTACGAAATTTATGTAGTAGCGACAACCATGCTTATCAGGAAATCAGTTAAAAAATCCCGATCACCCCCTGAAAAAGACGGTTATTTCGTGCTATACGGCATATGGCGCAAAATTACGGATCAAGATATTGATTTTCCGTTCGAGGATTTTCCCAGCTCTCCGCTCAGCCCAGGCCCGATTCCTTTCCTCCATCAGGGGCCGGAGCAGAATCAGCGCGCCCGCGGCGGTTCGGGGTTTTGCTCCATGGCCGCTCGTCGGGCGGTCCGGTCGAGACGACCGGCACAAGGTGGCCGGCGTGCCGCGCCTGCCAGGTCGGGGCGGTGACGGCGAGGTCGCGCATGGACGGCAGACGGTCGACCGTATCCACGAAATGCTTATGCACCCTCACCATCAGCCCGGTCAGGACGGCGGGGCCAAGGCACTTCATGGCTCCCCCTGAAATGCAGGCCCAGCAGAAGCTGATGATCGCCTTCGAGCGGGCGGCCGGAGCGTTTGCCCGGCTCGACCAGGCCCTCTCGATGCACCCGCTCCGCGGCGCCTTCCTCTACCGGTTCCGTCTCGATGCGGTGCGCCGCCAGGCGATGGTGGACGGGCAGCTGATCGAGCCGTGGCATCTCGCGGCCCTGCTCGAGGGGGTTCGGCTCCGCATGGATCCATGGCTGAGCCTCGCCGAGCGGGGTGACATCTTCGATGCGGCCCGCCACGCGTTCTCGATGCACCAGTGGATCGTCGAGCCCGATTTTGATCAGGAGGGTGAGATCCAGGTGGCGATGAAGGCGATCGAGCGCGATGTCGCGCGCGCCTCCCCGCTGCTCGGCGCGGCGCACGCGGCCCATGCCTGGCTCGCCGGGGGCGGGAGACGAGCTCCACTGCGGGGCGCACTCATCCGCTTCTGGCAGCAGAGCGGACTGCTGCACCTTCCGGTGCCGATCACCGGACCGCAGGCCCTCGGCGGCGACCTTCCCTTCGATCGGGAGAGCTGGATCCCGCTTCTGCTCCACGCACTGGCGAACGAGGCCGCGGCCGCCCAGGACCTCCTCCGCGACCTTGAGCGGGCCTGGCAGGTCGCGCGCGGTTCGATCGGCAAGCGGCGCAAGAACAGCCGGGCCGCCACGGCGGTCGATATCCTGGCGGCAACCCCGATCATCTCCGCGAAATCGCTCGCCGATCGGCTCGGTATGAACGTGGCGAACGCCCACGCCCTGCTCGGCGAGCTGCTCGAAGCCGGGCTGGTCGTCGAGCTGACCCACCGCAGCAAGCGACGGCTCTTCGGCCTGTCGGGCATGGGCCGGATGCGCGACTACGTGGCACCGCCACGCCGGCCGCAGCCGGGGCGGGGAAGGGGGAGGCCCCGGATCGAGCCCGAAATGCCACACTCTGCGCCGCCCGCCGATCTTCCGCCGGCGCCATCCGGTGGCGTCCTGCCCCGGCTTGCGTTCGACTTCAGCGATCTGGAAGAGGCCATGGCGGCAGCCGATGAAGCGATCCGTGAAACCAGGATCAGCCTCGATCGGATCCGTCAGGCCGGACCGCCGGAGTAGGGACTACCTCGACCGGTGCGCCTTGGGGAGCAGGTGAAACCTATACGGTTCAGCGGAATGACCCGGCGTTCGTCTCGAACAACGCCGCGCATGAGCTCGCCGCTTCTGGTTTGGACGAAGCTGGCCTCTCCGCGTTAATTGCGACCTCACCGTCGCGACAGCGAAGCATCTTTGGTCATGCTTGCGACAACATCGTCTTGCCTGCCAACATCCCGGTACGACTGGAATGGGACGCAGCTCGGAACATTAAAGGAGAGGAGGCACAGATATGGACAAGGGTAGTGGCGGCTCGGTGGGGATGAGCGCGGGACGGCTCGAGCGTATCGGGGCGGCGATGCAGGGCTATGTCGATCGGGGAATCTATGCCGGCATCAACACCGTCGTCGCGCGGCGCGGCGTGGTTGTGCAGCAAGGGCAGTATGGCTTTCGCGATAAAGAGGCCGGCTTACCAATGGCTGCGGACACGATTTTCCGCCTTTATTCGATGACGAAGCCGGTCGTGTGCACGGCGTTGATGACTCTGGTCGAGGAGGGGCGGCTCCGGCTGTTCGATCCCGTCGCGCGCTACGTTCCCGCGTTGGCCGGTTTGACCGTGCTGCGGCCGGACGGCTCGCGCACTGCGCCGGCCCGGCCGGTCATGGTGCGTGATTTGATGACGCACACAAGCGGGCTTTCCTATCATTTCCTCGAGGAGACGCCTGTCGGGCCGATGTATGCGGACAGCATTGTCAGGTTGACGTGGTGATCGTGTGCCCGTAGCGATTTCGGATGATGGCTTTGACTCTGCCTGCACGTTTGAAGGGATATCGCTTCCCTCGATCGGTGATCGCGTATGCGGTCTGGAGCTATTACCGGTTCAATCTCAGCCTGCGGGACGTTGAGGATCTTCTGGCCGCTCGCGGCGTGATAGTATGCTACGAGACGATCCGCGTCTGGGTCGATCGGTTTGGCCCGCAGATCGCCGCGCAAATCCGTCGCGATCGGCTGCCGGCCGGCGACAAATGGCACCTCGATGAAATGGTGATCACCATTGGCGGCGAGAAGCATTGGCTTTGGCGGGCAGTTGATCATCGCGGTGACGTGCTGGAAATCCTGGTCCAGAAGCGGCGAGATGCCCGAGCCGCCCGGCGTTTTCTCCGCAAGCTGATGCGCCGATGGGGTCAGCCGCGCGTCGTGGTGACCGATAAGCTACGGAGCTACGACGTTGCCCTTCGCACGGATTGCCGCAGCGCCGATCACCGATCGCACAAGCGGCTGAACAACCGGATCGAAGCATCCCATCGTCACACCAGGCGACGAGAAAAGATAATGGGTCGGTTCATATCCCCAGGTCATGCCCAGAGATTTCTCGCCACCCACGACCAGATCACCACCCTGTTCCGCCCAAAACGCCATCGCCTCTCCGCCAGATCCTACCGCCACGCAAGAGCCGATGCATTTTTGCTCTGGACCGACTACGCCGCCAATCTCGCCGCCTGATCGATCGCGTCTCGGTCAAATCACACCTCGTTCGATCAACCTGACAATCCCGTCCGGACAGTTCCTGACCGAGGATTACTACGTGGCCAACAAGCTGATGAAGGGGTTCATCGGCAGTGCCAATATTGACACCAATTCCCGGCTTTGTATGGCGTCCGCGGTGGCCGCCCACCGCCGGTGCTTCGGCGAGGACGTCGTCCCGGGGATCTACGAGGATTTCGACGAGGCGGAACTGATCATCTTCGCCGGCTCGAACGCCGCCTGGTGCCATCCGGTCCTGTTCCAGCGCGCACTTGCCGCCCGGGCGACGCGCGGGACGCGGATTGTCGTGATCGATCCCCGCCGTAGCGCGACCGCCGAGTTCGCCGACCTGCACCTCGCCGTGCGCCCCGGCGGCGACCTCGCCCTGTTCTGCGCGCTGCTCGCCGCCTGCGCGGACCGCGGCGCGCTCGATCGCGACTATATCGCGCGGCACACCGCCGGGTTCGACGCCGCGCTGGCCGCCGCGCGGCAGGCCGAGCACGGGATCGATCCCGCCGCATTCGAAACCCTCGCCGGCTGGGTCGCCTCCACCCCGCGCATGGTGACCGCCTTTTCGCAGGGCGTGAACCAGTCCGAGACGGCGACCGACGCAATCGGCGCGATCCTGAACCTCCACCTCGCCACCGGACGGATCGGCCGGCCCGGCGCCGGACCGTTCTCGCTGACCGGCCAGCCCAACGCGATGGGCGGCCGCGAGGCGGGCGGCCTCGCCAACCAGCTCGCCGCGCATCTCGGCTTCGACGACCCCGACGACCACGCGACGCTCTCCGAATTCTGGGGCGCCCCCAACCTCGTGCGCCGGCCCGGGCTGAAGGCGGTCGACCTGTTCCGTGCCGTCGCCGACGGCAAGATACGCGCCCTCTGGATCGCCGGCACCAACCCCGCCGAATCCCTGCCAGCGAGCCTCGACGTGCGCGACGCGCTATCCCGTTGTCCGCACCTCGTGGTCGCCGATTGCTGGCCCACGGCGACGACCGCCCATGCCCATGTCCTGCTGCCAGCGGCAGGGTGGTCCGAGAAGGACGGCACCGTCACCAATTCAGAGCGCATGATCTCCCGCCAGCGGGCGTTTCGTCCCGCTCCCGGTGCTGCTCGACCCGACTGGTGGATGTTCGCCGAACTCGCCCGGCGGCTCGGCCATGGCGCGGCCTTCGCCTGGGACGGGCCGGCCGCGATCTTCCGCGAACACGCGGCACTCTCCGCTTTCCGCAACTTCGGGCGACGGCGGTTCAATATCGGCGGGCTCGCTGCCATCCCGGATGACGATTACGACGCAATGCGCCCGCTGCGCTGGCCTCTGGCCGGAGATCGCCTCTTTGCCGAGGGAAACTTCCCGACGCCAGACGGGCGGGCCCGCTTCGTCGCCATATCACCGCTCCGCCACGCGCGCACGGATTTCACCCTCAATACCGGCCGGCTGCGCGACCAATGGCACACCATGACGCGCACCGGTCGCGTCGCCGAACTGATGGCCCACCAAGATGCCGCGACCCTGGAACTCGCACCGACGGACGCGGCGCGACTCGGCGTGCTGCCCGGTGATCTTGTCGCCGCCGGGAGCGAAGGGGCGCGCATCGTCTTCCCGGCAGCGATCTCGCCGGGACAGTGCGAAGGTTCGGTGTTCGCTGCGATACACTGGACCGCAGCGCAGGGCAGCGCCGGAAGCGTCAACCGCCTCACTGTTTCAGCGACCGACCCGATCTCCGGCCAGCCGGCCTTCAAGCATTCGCCAGTGAAACTTGCGGCGGTGCCGACGCTCTGGCGGGCCATTGCTATCGGACGTGCCGCTTCCTGCGCGATGACGGCTGGCAAACAAGCCGTCTGGTCGCAGGCACTACGCCCGGGCGGGCTGGCGCTGTCGCGCTTTACCGGGTTTGCCCCGCTCGCCGCCCGCAGCGCCGTGGACGCGGCACGGTGGCTGCTGGTGCTGCCGGAGGGTGCCGAATTCCTCGACTACGCCGACCCGGCGCGCGGGGTCTTCCGCCTCGCCGTGCTCGACCGGGCCGGCGTCCAGCTCCTTCTCCACGTCGCGCCGGCGGAGCTTGCGCTGCCGGACCCCGAGGCGCTGGAGGCGCTGTTCGCGGCCCCACAAGCAGGAGCCGATCCGACGCTCCTGCTTGGCCAGCCCGCCCGCGCCACCGCGACCCGCGGGCGGCAGGTCTGCGTCTGCAACGCGGTTGCCGAACCCGCGATCCGTGCCGCGATCCGCGCCGGCTGCCGGAGCGTCGAGGCGATCGGCGCGGCCACCGGCGCCGGCACCGGCTGCGGTTCATGCCACTCCGAACTGAAGGGATTTCTCCGCCATGACCTCGTTGCCGCCGAATAGCAAGGCGCATCCCGTCATCCTCGCCGGCACCGGGCCGGGCGATCCGGATCTTCTCACCCTGCGGGCCGTACGGGCGATCGGCGCCGCCGAAATCATCCTGCATGATGCGCTGGTCGATGTTCGCATCCTGGTCCTTGCCGCCCCGGATGCCGTCCTCATCCATGTCGGCAAGCGGTGTGGCCGGCACGCGATGAGCCAGACAGAGATCAACCGCCGCCTTGTCGAATGCGCGCGCACCGGCGCTCGGGTGCTACGGCTGAAGGGCGGAGATCCGATGATCTTCGGCCGGGCCGGCGAGGAGATCGCGGCCTTGCGGGCCGCAGGCATTGCGGTCGAGGTGATCCCGGGGATCACAGCGGCCTCGGCGGCGGCGGCGTCTGCCTGCGTCTCGCTGACCGCGCGGGGCAGGGCGCGCGCTGTCACCCTGGTCACCGGCCACACCGCCGATGGCGGGCTACCGCCTCAGGACTGGGCGGCACTGGCCCGGCTCGATTCGACCCTCGTCTTCTACATGGGCTCCCGCCACGCCCGAGCGATCGCCGACCGCCTGATCGAGGCCGGGCTCGATCCCGCCACGCCGGCGATGCTGCTGACCAATGTCAGCCGCCCGGGCGAGACGCGCCGGCTTGCCCGCCTCATCGACCTCGCAGACGGAATCGCCGCCGCCGATCTCGCGGCCCCGGCGCTGATCCTGATCGGCGCCGCGCTCGACGCGGCGGTTCCGGTGGCGACTATTCAGGCGGACGCCCGCGAGCTGTCGTGAGCCAGCCCCGCGCCTCGACATGGTCGGCGATCCGGCGAGCCGTTTCGGGCATCGACATCCCTTCGGCGCGCCATCGCTCGCGAAGTACCGCGATTTCAGACAGCCGTGCGGCCCAGTCCGCCCCGAATTCGACTTCGAGATGCCGACGCAGCACAGAGGACAGGCCGGCTGCCTGACCGCCGGTCGAGACCGTCAGCAGCAGATCGCCGCGCCTCACCTGCGCCACGGAATGAAAGTCGCAGTCGGGCAGGCGGTCCTCGACATTCACCAGCACGCGCGCCGCCCGCGCCGCCGCGACCAGGCCCGCGCGAACCACGTCCGGAACGTCGACGATCCAGAGCGCATGCAGTCGCGCGAGGTCATCGCCCGTCGGCATTCTGCGGCATAGCGCGGCGCCAGCTTCCGCGATTGTCGCCGCATCCGGATCCTCACTGAACAGAAGGGCGGCATCGGCGCCGCCTTCACACAGCGCACGCAGCCTGCGAAGCGACATAGGACCGTTGCCGCATACGCCGAGACGGCAATAGCTCGGATCGAGCACGATCGGAATCATGAGATCATCCCAACAGGAAACGGAACCGCATCAAGGCTAGCAACCGCAAGATCGCTCACAATCGTGCGTCAGGAGGATAGCGGCGCCTTGTCTGCTTTCAGAAGTTCAAAAATCGCTGCGTTACGACCGAAACCCAGACAGAGGCCGCCCATGGCGAGGCGCATGCATTCAAACGTGGGCGGGACATGGCGGCGTGGCTGGGGCTCGTTCCACGGCAAATGACAACGGGTGGAAAACCGCGCCTGCTCGGCATCAGCAAACGCGGCAATCGTTATTTGCGGAAGAACTTGATCCATGGCGCACGAGCGGCGCTGCCTTATCTTGTCGAACGTGATACGCCGTTGGGCCGCTGGGCGCGGGGATTGCTCGATCGAGCGCATAAGAACGTGGTCGTAGTCGCGCTGGCCGCGAAGCTGGCTCGGATCGCATGGGCCGTTTTGGCGCACGGTTGCGATTACGACGCCCAATTCGAAGCGGCGGCTGCGGCCGCATGACGGAATCGCCCGAACAGCGCTCACAGTTGGGCGCGAAAGGGCAGTCGATGTCTGCGTGAGGTGAAAGGAAGATGGCCTGACAGTCGAACGGCGGCTTGAAAACCTGACGCAGTGAACGGCCTCCGAGGCCGGTGTGATTATGAGGATCAGGCCGCGCGGATCTCCATCTTGGCCGGGTTCGAAGCCCGAGACCGGATACGTTGAAGCAGACTGATTAGAGCCAGATGAAAATCACCCCTTGCGGACGGGGCGGGCCATACGTTCTCCGCGACCGGCTGCTCGCGCAGCAACAGAGCCGGATCAAGGAACTCCGCCATGCAAAGTACGAAGACGTTCTGACCGCAAATCCGTCCATCACCGTGCTGCGCGGCGCGGTTCGACTCAGCACAGGCGCTGACCGTGAGCCTGACCGATGGAAACGCGCGAACCGTCGCGTTCGACCGCTGCCTGATCGCCACCGGCGGCAGTCCCGCCATTCCGTCGATCCCGGGCTTGAGCGAAACCCCTTACTGGACCTCGACCGAGGCATTGGTCAGCGACACGATTCCCGGGCGACTAGCCGTGATCGGCTCCTCGGTTGTTGCGGTCGAACTCGCGCAAGCCTTCGCCCGGCTGGGCAGCCAAGTAACGATCCTGGCGCGTCACACGCTGCTTTTCCATGAGGATTCACTGATCGGCGAGACCATTGCCGCTGCCTTCCGCGCCGGGGGGATCGAAGTCCTCGAACATACCGAGGCCAGCCGGGTTGACTACCGGAATGACGAATTTGTCCTCGCGACCGGGAAGGGTGAATTGTGTGCCGACAGGTTGCTCGTCGCGACCGGTCGTGCGCCGAACACGCGGGATCTGAATCTCAGCGCGGCTGATGTCACCGTGAACGCCAACGGTGCAATCGTCACCGATCGGAGCATGCTGACCAGCACGCAGGGAATCTACGCAGCTGGAGATTGCACCGACCGACCGCAATTCGTCTATGTGGCGGCCGCGGCAGGCACACGGGCGGCGATCAACATGACCGGCGGCAGCGGGACGCTCGATCTCGCGACGATGCCGGCTGTGGTATTCACCGATCCGCAGGTCGCCACCGTGGGCTTGAGTGAACAGGAAGCGCGCCAAGCCGGCATCGAAACCGACAGCCGCACGCTTACCCTCGACAACGTGCCTCGCGCGCTCGTTAATTTCGACACGCGCGGCTTCATCGAGCTGGTGATCGAGGAAGGTAGCCGTCGGCTGATCGGCGTACAGGCGGTGGCCCCAGAGGCTGGCGAACTGATCCAGACGGCGGCGCTAGCGATCCGTACGCGGATGACAGCGCAGGAGCTGGCCGACCAGCTATTCCCCTACCTGACGATGGTCGAGGGCTTGAAGCTTGCCGCGCAGACCTTCAGCAAGGACGTGAAGCAACTCTCCTGCTGCGCCGGCTGAGGTGAGGCAGCCGACGTGCTGGATACAGATATGCTCACGCCAACTCACAATATCGTCTCCGCGAAGATGATCCGCCACTATGAGACGATCGGCTTGATCGCAAGGCCGGTTTGGCAGGAGAACGACTACCTCACCTATGGTTCTGATGATGTACACTGGCTGAGGTTCATCAGGCGGGGGCGCGCGCTCGGCAACCTGATCGCGACAATCTGTCAGCTTCTCGCACTCTGGGGTGACACCAACCGGCCGAGCGCGGATGTCAAGCGGATTGCTCTGGCTCATCCGGAATCCATGCGCAGCAAGATTGCCGAACTCGTTTCTATGGCCAGAGCGATCGAACACCTTGCAGATTTTTGCATGAGCGATCATCAGCGAGATTGTCCGATCCTCGACGATCTCACCAGCGCATCTCTTCTACCTGACGACGGTGATCGCGGGTTATCCGATCGACGCAATCATTGCTGCCTTCGGCGCCGTGCCCCGCATCCGCAACGAGACCGTCGCACTTGCCCATATTTCCTTGAATTACACGCCGATCCTCAACATCCTGCTCCTGGCGGTATCATCACTCCTAGCGCTGCGGTTCCTGAGCACTGGTGCACCGGACATGTTGCGCATGATGGTGGCGCTATCCGAAGGCCAGGATCATCACCATGACCATATCTGAACCACCCGCCGCCTCCCCCCGCATGCAGGAAGCCTTCGATCCTGCGCCCAGACGCCCTATGCCGGACAGCGACAACCATAGAGGATACTGGGCGTCTCCGGCCTGAAGCCGGCGAACGCTACAGTTATGGTGCAAGGCAACAAACCCAATCCGGCACGTCTGCGGATCGTTCTGGCCTTCGGCGCGCTCGGGCTATTCGCCGTGGCGGGTGTTGTTGCGCTTGCGGCGGGCCTGTCCTTCCATGGGCTGACCGCCTCGCCGGACGCAATCGTCCGCATCATCCGCTCCTGGGGCGCATGGGGCGCGCTCGCCGCGATCTCCCTGATGATCGCGCATTCCTTCCTGCCGCTGCCAGCCGAGGTGATCGCGGTTGCAAACGGCATGATCTTCGGGCCCGTCTGGGGAACCGTGATCACCTGGACCGGCGCGATGCTCGGGGCCTGGGCCGCCTTCGGCCTCGCGCGCCTCTTCGGCCGCCCCCTCGTCGAGACATTCGTCCCCGCACGATATCGGCACACGCTCGATGACTGGGCGGAAACGCGGGGCGCGATACCACTTCTCATCCTCCGCCTGATTCCGATCGTCGCGTTCAACCTGATCAACTACGCGGTCGGCCTCGCGCGTATCTCGTGGTGGACCTTCACCTGGACGACCGGCCTTGGAATCCTCCCCATGACCCTGTTGATGGTGGTACTGGGAGATCGTCTGGCCAGCGTTTCCGGCGAAGCGGGGCTGGTCGTCCTCGCCGGTGTGCTGCTGGCCTGGCTCGCGGTCAAGCTACTGCGGAAGCGTCTCCCACCGCACCGGCCGGGCCGGAGATCGCCGGCCCGCCCACGCTCTGGATCATGAAGCGTCCCGATGTATTGGCTCGCCAGTAATGAACGCCGCAAAGCGGGGGCAGTTGGGTTCGACTGCACCCGCGCCCGATCTCGCCGCTAGTATTCCCCGCCAGGCAAAGTTTGGAGTAGTTCATGGGGCGGGCGATGACCACAAAAACGGAGCCTTCGGGATTTGCTGGGTCACCTCTCTGACACGATCGTTCATGCAGCCCGGACGCACGCGCTACTGGCGTATGGTCTAGCCTTCGTGCTGACCGCGGCGGAAGCGTTTCCCGTCATCGGCGCGCTGGTGCCTGGAACCGCCATTATTGTCGGATTGGGCGCTCTCGTGCCGACGGGCGCCCTGCATTTCTGGCCCCTGGTGGCCTGGTCGACGGGAGGAGCCATCCTGGGCGACGGGCTGCCCTTCTGGTTTGGCTCCCGGTTCCGGCACCAGGCGACAGGGCTCTGGCCACTGAGCCTGCATCCGGATCTGCTGCCGCGAGGCAAGGCATTCTTCGAGCGCCATGGCGGGTCCGCCGTTATCATCGCACGGTTCACGCCAGGCGTGCGGGCTGTTGTGCCCATTGTGGCCGGAGTCAGCGGGATGCGTTCGCTCCGCTTTTATGTGCTCGACGTCGTTTCAGCGGTCATCTGGGCGCCCGCGCATGTCGGCGCCGGGGTTCTCGTTGGCGCCTCGTTGGCCATTCTGGGCGTCATGGCAGGCAGGCTCGAGGCCCTGCTCATCGGCTCGATCGTCAGCCTCGTGCTCCTGCTCTGGCTGGTTCCACGGCTTCTCCGTTTTGTGATTAGCTGGTTGGAAAGCAAGCGCGGGCCAGCGCTAGCCTGGGCCCACGCCGGCAAAGGCAGGATTCGCAGTAACGTGGCTTCCATCCTCGATCCGGCACGGACGGAACTGTCCGGCCTGATCACCCTCGCCGGGGCTCTTGCGGGCAGCCTCTGGCTTTTGCTCGGCGTTCTGCAGGACCTGATCGCCGGAGATCCGCTGGTTTATGCCGATCACGCGATTCTGCATTTCCTTGAGCCCTATCGAAGCGGCATACCGATGGAAGCGGCGATGGCGTGCTCCCGGCTTGGCAGCGGTGCGGTCACGCTTGCTGTCGCAGCGGTCGCGCTCGTCTGGCTCGACCGGCAGAGTGCGTGGCGTGGTGCGGCCTATGGTATTGCCGCTGTGATCGGTGCCTCCCTGTTCACCGCGGGGCTCGATCTTGCCCTGCATCGCGCGCCACCGTCGCCGATTGCGCCCGGCTGGAGCCTTATTCCGTTTCCCGGCGGCGATCTTGCAACCTCATGCGCGGTTTATGGCATCCTGACCGTCATCGCCGGCCGACGGCTCGGCGCGCGCCCACGTATTGGGCTGATCACGGCAACGGTCCTTTTCGCTGCACTGCAGCTCGGCAGTCGGGTCTATCTCGGGCTGGACTGGTTTTCATCCGAACTGGCTGCGCTGGGCTTCGGGTTCGCGTGGGCGGCCGGTCTCGGCCTCGCCTATGTTGCGCGTCCGGTCGAACCGGTGGCACCCTGGCGCCTCGTCGCCATTACGGCGGCTACGCTCGCCATCGCCGGTACGCTGGCGGTCGCCCTCAACCGCAATGCCGATCTGGCGCGTCATGACGTGGGGCGCATGAGCACGACGATGACGTGCCCTGACTGGCTTCAACACGGTTGGCAAAACCTGCCAACACGCAGCCTCGGCATGCTCGGCAGTTTTTCCGGCTCACTGACGATCCAGTGGATTGGCCCGGCCGACGGGCTTCGGCACGCTCTCGCCCAGCTCGGCTGGCGCTCGCCCGCGCCCTGGACATTTCGCAATGCTCTTGAATTTCTAGCCCCGCACGCAAGCCCAGCCGAGATCCCGGCGCTGCCACGCTGGGATGACGGCCGACGCGCAGACCTGATAATGGTTTTCGTCGGACACGGCCTTGCCGCCGATAAACGGCTGGTGCTGCGCCTCTGGAAGACGAGTGTATCTGTAACCATGCCGACAGGATCGGTACGGACGCTCAGGATCGGGGAGATCGAGATGCAAAGGCTGCGAAGGATGGTCTCAACCCTGACAATCCCTGTCTCGGAAGGTTCCGCTTCTACCGTCCTGCCTCGAATCGCGGCGGCATTGCCTGCCTCGCGGCTGGTGACGCGTGCCGCCGATGGCGCCACCGTCCTGCTCGCCGGTGATCGTGCCGTGGATACGGAGGGATGCCTGACGCAGCACCGTGGGGACGGTGCGCAATGAGGGTTCTTATCGTCGAGGACGAGGCGAAGACCGCGGCTTATCTCCGAAAGGGTCTCGAAGAGAACGGCTTCACGGCGGATGTGGCTACTGATGGAGAGACGGGGCTCGAATTCGCCCGCCACGGCGGCTACGATGCCATTATTCTCGACATCATGCTGCCACGGCGCAACGGCTTCGAAATCCTCGACGAAATCCGGCGGCGAGACAGTCAGACCGCCGTGCTTCTACTCACGGCGCGGGACCAGGTGACAGATCGCGTCGCCGGGCTGGAGGCCGGGGCTGACGATTACCTCGTCAAGCCCTTCGCGTTTTCCGAGCTGCTTGCCCGTGTGCGCACCATTCTGCGGCGAGGGCACGCGCGGCAACCGGCGCTGATCCAGATCGCCGATCTCGAGATCGACCTCTCGGGACACCGGGCAACGCGAGCGGGTCAGGCGCTCGATCTGACGCCGAAGGAGTTCCGCCTGCTTTCGTTGTTGGCCCGCCGCGCGGGCGATGTCATCTCCCGAACGGTCATTGCCGAACAGGTCTGGGACATCAATTTCGATTCTGGCACGAACGTCGTCGACGTCCACATGTACCGCCTCCGCGCCAAGCTGGACGACCCGTTCTCCCGCCGCCTGATCCACACCGTTCGTGGCGTGGGTTACGTGCTCGAAGACTGTGGCGGCTGATCCTGAAGCGCCGAGCGCTGGCGGATCGATGTCCCTGCGGATGACCGCGTGGTATGCAGGGACGGCGTTCCTGCTCGTCCTGCTGGCCACTAGTCTCCTGACCTGGTCGTTTGGCGCGCGCATCGCCAGGCAGGAAGACCGCACGCTGCACGTGCTCGCACAGATCGCCCGCCCGCTGGGCGGCGCTGCCGATCCGTCCGCATCGCAGGCCATTGCATCGGCGCTTGAGCGAGCGGGCAACACCCGCGAGATCCAGTTCCGCGTCATCGGCCCGCACGGTCGGATCACAATCCAGTCAAAGGGCAATCATCTGCCTCTGCCATCATCGGTCGGCTTGCCGAACGTCGCCACGCTTGATAGCGGCGGGATGGCGTTTCGTGTTCTCACCCAGCCCCTGCCGAACGGCTTCATGCTGCAGATCGCCATCGCCAGCCCCGGCTCGCAGGCCCTCCTGCTCCGTTACCGCGAAACCCTTACCCTGATTCTTGCGGTGTCGATCATCCTCTGCGCCGTGCTCGGATATCTCATCGCCCGTTCGGGCATGCGCCCGATCGAGCGCATTGCCGAAACGGCCGAAAACATCCGCCTTTCGACCCTGCATGAACGTCTCGACGTCGCAGGGCTTCCCGCCGAACTCGCCGCGCTCGCCAACACGTTCAACCTGATGTTGGACCGGCTTGAGCAATCCTTCCTCCAGCTCTCCCAATTCTCGGCTGACCTCGCGCACGAGCTGCGCACGCCGATCAGCAATCTGCGCGGCGAGCTGGAAGTTGCGTTATCGAGGCCCCGCTCTGACGATACTTATCGGGAAGTCCTCGGCTCCGCACTCGAGGAATACACTCGCATCAGCCGGGTCATTCAGAGCCTCCTGTTCCTTGCCCGCGCCGAGATGGTCGGGGCTCCACCCGCCGTTGAAGCTCTTGATCTTGCCAGCGAGATCGCAACGGTTCTCGAATTCTACCAGCCGATGGCGGCGGAGGCGGGGCTGTCGCTGACCGCCCGCGTCCGCCCGGGACTACCGATCAGGTTCGACCGCATTCTCCTCCAGCAGGCGCTCGGCAATCTGGTGGCCAATGCAATCGCCCATACCGGCACCGGCGGGCAGATCACCATCGAAGTTGCGGAGGTGCTGGAACAGCTCTCCATCCGCATAAAGGATACCGGGCAGGGGATCGCACCCGAGCATCTGCCGCATGTGTTCGACCGGTTCTATCGCGCCGATCCCGCGCGTTCGCATGTCGGCGGCAATCTCGGGCTCGGCCTCGCCGTGGTTCGCGCGATCATGGACCTGCACGGGGGCCGGGTTTCCATTGAAAGCACGCAGGGTCAGGGCACCACCGTATCGCTACTGGTGGCAGCGACCGCGCGCTAATCCCGAAACGGTGAGCCCAAACTGACGAAATCGTCATTCTGGCGAGGCGGAAACGTCATTCTCGCCGGCTAAAGCGCGAACTCTTTTCCGCTTGAAGCCATGAAGAAAACGTCCCGACACCTCCGTTTCAGACCCAGCCGCGTCGGTGCTCTTGCGCTTGCGACACTGCTTGCCGGCTGTGCGCGGTATCAGCCGGCGCCGTTGCATCCCGGTACTTCGGCCACGGCACTGCTCGGCCGCCGTCTCGACGAGCCGGCGCTTGGCCAATTCCTCGCGGCTATGGGCGTGCATCCGCGCGGACACTGGGGATTGCGGGCTCTGACGCTCGTCGCCGTCTATGAGCGGCCAGATCTGCGGATCAGCGTCGCCGCCTATAACGCCGCGAAGGCGGCGGTGACGACGGCCCAGCAGATCCCGAACCCCACGCTTTCCCTCGCGCCCAGCTTCAACGCGACGCAAGCCTTCCCTTCGCCAATCAAGATCGGGCCGGTCATCAGTTTTCTCGTCTCCAATCTCGGTGCTCGCGAGGCTGGCATCGCCGCCGCGCGGGATCGCCAGCAAGCCGCGCGAATACTCATCGCTGCCGCGGCATGGCGGGAACGCAGCAACGTCCGCAACGCGCTGCTCACACTCTGGCTCGATGAACGGATCGCCAGGATCAAGGCGCGCGTCGCCAGCTATGCCGCGACAGCGTCCCGCCTCGTAGCACAGCGCGTGACCTCTGGGATGCTTGCTGATACCGTGCTCGCCAGCACAACCGAGGCGGCGAACAAGGCAAGCTTTGGCGCCGCTGAAGCGCGGGTCCAGATCGGAATGGACCGGGCCCACTTGGCCGCTGCGATCGGAATGCCGGCGGCGGCGCTTCGAGGTAAGCACCTTTCATTCACCGCCTTTGAGCATCCGTTGCCGCCGGCCAATCTCGCCGCTCTTACACGCACGGCGCTGGTAACCAGTCCATCAGTCGTCGGGGCCTACAAGAATTATCGCGCGGCCGACGCTTCTCTCCGCAAAGCGATCGACCAGCAGTTTCCAGGCTTTCGTATTGGCTCCGGGTATCACTACGATCAGGGCGCCAGCAAGTTCATACTTGCCCTCTCGCTGCCGCTGCCAATTCTCAACCAGAATCAGGGCCCGATCGCCGAGGCGCGTGCAAGGCGCCAGCTTGCGGCGGCCCTGTTCGATCGGGCGCAGGTGCGCGTTCTCCACGAGATCGACGCAGCCAAGGCCGCTCTGCAAGGCAGCGTGAGCGTTGCGCGCGCGGCACGGCTACTCCTCGCAACCGCCCGCGAGCGCGAACGCCAGGCTATTGAAGCTTACCGCGCCGGTGCGACCGGCCAGCTGCGCATGGTCGAGGCCGAACAGCAGGCAACCCTGGTCCGCGAACAGGAGCTGACCACGGATGCTCAGCGATTACGCGCCCTCGCAGCCCTGGCCGACGCGCTCCATCACCCCATTTTCCGGGAGAGCCACTCATGAAGCAGCATCTGCAGGCCATCGCGGCAAGCCTATCACTTGTTTGCGCCGCAGCTGTCGCGCATGCCGCGGCCCTGCGCAGCGTGACGATCAATGCGGCCACGATGAGCAGCGGCCTCATCAAGACGAGCGTCCTGCGCCTTGAGACTAAACATCCCGGCTTCGCGGCTTACGGCATGGTGATCGATCCCACGCCGGTCATCACCTTGCGGCACCGGATCGTCTCAGCACGCGCAAAGCTGACGCTGGACGATGCAAATCTCGCCCGCGCCCGGAAGCTTTATCGATCTGGAGGTAACGTCTCCAAGGCCAGCCTGCAGCAGATCCAGGCTAAAACCGCCATTGCGCAAGCGCGTGTCGAGGAATTGCTGGCCCAGGCGAAAGCGCGCTATGGCGCCGCCCTCGGAGCGGCGATCGCCGATAATGGCCCCTCGTTCAGGACAATCAGCACTGGCGGTTCGCTTGTCTCGGTTGTGCAGGCAGTTGCCACACTTGTATCCCCGCCGGCCGCATTCGCTAGGGCGCCGGATGGGTCTCGCGTCACGCTACGCCCTGTCGGGTCTGCCGGCAGGATCCCGAAGGGCTTGCTGGGGCAAACCTTTTTCTACACTGGCCCCGCACTGCCCATCGGCGCACCGCTCGCCATCACGCTCCGCGCGCCTGGCGTTGTCACCGGCTACGATATACCCGCGGCTGCGCTGGTCTGGCACGACAATGGGCCCTTCATCTTCGTCCGGATCGGCGCCAGCCGTTTCGCGATGTACCGTGTTACCAGATCGCACCCGCTGTACCATTCGGGCACCATCTCGGGCTTCTTCGTGCCCGGCACAGACCTGCCGGCCCACCCGGCGATCGTAACGGCGGGGGCCGGACTGCTGAACTCGGCGCTGGCCGGCGGCGACGCATCCGCTGCGAACGACGACTGAGATAATCTTATGCTGTCCCCTATCGTCCGTGCCGCCCTGCGCTACCGCCTCGTCGTCGTGCTTCTGATCTCAGGCTTGGCAGCCCTCCAGCTCTCCCGACTGCCTACCGCCCGCTATGATGTCTTCCCGACCTTCACCGCCCCCACCGTCGTGATTCAGACAGCGGCGCCCGGCTTCAGCGCGCTGCAGACCGAGCAAGTGGTCACCGATCGCATCGAACGCACCCTTACCGGCCTGCCCGGCCTTGCGAAGATGCGCTCATCCTCGGAGTCGGGCCTGTCCGTCATCCATCTCGTCTTTCACGGCGGCACCGATCCGTATCAGGACAGGCAGCGCATCGCCGCGCGCCTGAGCGAGCTTGGCGGGGCTCTCCCGGCCGGGATCCTGCCCCGCCTCGCGCCGATGCAGTCCTCCACCGGCACTGCACTCGAAATCGGCCTCTATCCCAAGCGCGACATGTCGCTCGAACATCTGACCGCCATCGCCGAAACCGGACTGCGACCCGCCCTGCAGGCGGTGCCCGGCGTTGCGAATGTCGTTATCTTCGGCGCACGCCCGCCACAGCTGGATGTCGAGGTCCAGCCCCGATCTCTCATCGCCACGGGCTTCACCATGCAGGATGTGGCGCGTGCCGCCAGGCAAGGCAGCGCCGTGCTTGGCGCCGGCTTCATCGACAACGGCAACCAGCGGTTTGTGCTTGCCCCTCACGGCCAGGCACGCACTGCTGCCGCCCTCGCGAAGACCTGGCTCGGCACCAGCGATGGTGCGCCGATCAGCCTCGGCGATGTGGCAAGTGTTCGGTTGTCGGCACCGCCTAGGTACGGCGCGGCGCTGATCCACGGTCATCCTGGCCTGCTGATGATCGTCTCCTCGCTCTACGGCGCGAACACGCTTGCGGTGGCCGACCAGGCGGCCCGAACGGTCGCGCGGCTGACGCCGGGCCTTGAGGCGCAAGGGATCGAGATTGATCCCAAAGCCTTCACGCCGGCTACGTTCATTCATGTCGCACTGGCCGATCTCGGCCATGTGCTGCTGATCGGCGCAGCGCTCATCCTGCTTGTCCTGCTCATCGCGCTGCGAGACTGGCGGGCCTCAGTCATCTCTTTTGTGGCTATCCCGGTCTCGCTGCTTGCCGCCACTGCGATCATCACGGCCCTCGGGATCACGCTGAACACGATGGCGCTCGCGGGGCTTGCGATCGCACTCGGCGAACTCGTCGATGATGCGGTCGTCGATGTCGAAAACATCACCCGCCGCCTGCGCGAGAACCGTATCGCCGGCAGCCCGGAACCACCGCTCCGCGTCATCTTCAGGGCATCGCTGGAAGTGCGGAGTGCCATCATTTTCGCCAGTGCCGCCGTCGCCATCGCCTTCACCCCGGTGATCGCACTCGGTGGTGTCGCAGGCCGGCTCTTCGCCCCCCTCGGGATTGCCTACATCGCCGCGATCGGCGCGTCACTCGTCGTCGCGCTGGTCCTTACTCCGGCCCTCGCCGCGCTGCTCCTGGTTCGGCCCGCCGCGGCAGCGGACCACACGCCGCCGATCGCACTGCTGCGCCCGGCTTATCGCAGCGCGCTCGGCAGGCTGGAACATCACGGACGTGCCTTCATCGCCGGCGCGCTCGCCCTGATCCTGCTGGCCGGTATCAGTATCCCGCTGCTGCAAACTCGGTTCCTGCCGCGCTTTCGAGAAAACGACGTCATCGTCCATTATCTCGCCGCACCTGGCACGTCGATCGACGCGATGCTCGCCATTGGCAGGCTCGCGATCCACACGCTCGAGAACCTCCCCTCGGTCGGGGATGTCGTGATGCATATCGGCCGCGCTTCGATGAGCAACGGCCATGCTGGGGTGAACAAGGCCGAGATCGACATCACGCTCAGCAAAACCGGCAACCACCATGTCGAACGATCGACGCGGCAGATCCTGGCGTCGGTCGACCATATCGACGGTCTGTCCTGGTGGTCGCGCACATTCCTCAGCGAGCGTGTCGATGAAAGCCTTTCCGGCGTCACCGCCCCGGTGACCGTTTCGGTATTTGGCCCCTCCCTCGATGCGATCGACATCGCAGCGGCGCGGATCGTGGCGGCGGCACACGGGGTGCCTGGCGTGCGCGCAGCAAGCATGGCGGCTGTCCAGCAGGTGCCCGCCCTCACGATTGACCTGAACCGCGCAGCGATGCTGCGATACGGCATCACCCCTCGCGCGGCGCTCGAGGCGATGAAGATCGCTTATTCAGGCGGCACCGTCGGCCATGTCTATCGCGGTACTCTCGTTGAGCCGATCGTTGTCACGCTGCCCGCAGCACTCCGCCATCAACCGGCTGCGATCGGCGACCTCCCGGTCGCGGCGGAAGGCGGCATGATCGTGCCCCTCGACCGTATCGCAACAATTCGCCAGACGCTGGTTCCGGCGCAGATCCTGCACAACGACGGTCGACGCGTTCAGGTCGTCACTGTCCAGGTTGCGCATGGCCAGGCAGCCCCGGTGATCCGCGGCCTACGCCAGCGGCTTGCCAAGCTGCGGCTGGGCACGGATGTTTACGTCCGCTATGGCGGCACGGCCGTTGCCGGAGGCACTGCTCGGCGCGAGCTTGCCGTCCGCGCCGCCATCGCTCTTGCCGGCATTCTGATCCTGATGGCGCTCGCCCTGCGCGAGACACGAGCTGTCGTGCTCATCATGGTGATTCTTCCAGTCGCCTTCTCGGGCGGCATCGCGGCGATATGGACCTTCCTCGGCGGCCATCTCGAACTTGGCGCCATGGTCGGACTCGCGACGCTGTTCGGCCTCACGCTGCGCAACGGCTTGCTGCTCCTGATTCACATGCGCCGGCTCATGGAGGGCAGCGGCAAACCATGGTCAGCAGAGATAGCACGCCAAGCCGCGGCCGACCGGCTTCCGGCAATCCTGATCACCGCCTGTGTAACCGCCCTCGGCCTCCTCCCGCTCGCACTGGCTACCGGCTCCCCCGGCGACGCCATCGAGGGGCCAATGGCGATAGTCATCCTCGGCGGCCTCGCAACCGCAACGATCCTGACGCTGTTCGTCCTGCCGATCCTTGCGCCGCGCCTTCTGCGGATCGCCTTACCTAAAGCCGATAGCCTCGATTGAAGGAACATGCGGTGATCGCGATCCGGCGGTTTGATCTGTCAAACTGGGGCGCGAAGCGAGCGGGTGGTCCGCTTGTTGGAGCCGAGGGAGGCAATCATGGCGCACTACGCAGGACTGGACATTTCGGACAAAGACACCGCCATTCACGTTGTGGACGACAACGGGAAGCTGGTCTGGCGGGGCAAGAGGGCCAGCGAGCCGGAGGTGCTCGCCGCGGCCCTGCGCCGGCATGCGCCCGAACTCGTTCGGGTCGGGCTCGAGACCGGACAGTTGGCGCCGTGGCTCTACCATTCGCTCAAGGACCTCGGTTTTCCGGTGATCTGCCTCGATGCGCGCCATGCACGCGTGGCGACAGCGTTGCAGCGGAACAAGACTGACGCACACGACGCTGAAACTTTGGCGCAGTTGGTCCGGACTGGCTGGTATCGGGAGGCTCGTGTGAAAGGCTGGGCCGCACACGCCATGCGCCGTCTGGTCGGTGCCCGTTCGCAACTCGTCGGCATTTCAATCGATTTGTCGAACCAGATCCGCAGCACGCTGAAGACGTTTGGGCTGAGGGCGACAGGCGGGGCCGGACGCGTCTTCGAAGCGAAGGTGCGCATCGCGCTGGAGGGCCGGCCCGAGGTCGCCGGCGTGGTCGAGCCGTTGCTTGCGGCCTGGCGCGCCGTCCGCGATCAGATCGCCGTACTCGACCGCAAGCTGATGGCCGCGGTCAAGGCCGACCCGACATGTCGGCTGCTGATGACCTGTCCGGGTGTCGGCGTAGTGGTTGCCGCGAGCTTCAGCGCCACCGTCGAGGCCCCAGCGCATTTCCGGCACTCACGCTCGATCGGCGCCTATCTCGGACTTACGCCCCGACGCAACCAGTCCGGCGAAATCGACCACAGCGCCGGCGTGTCCAAGCGCGGGGACCGGTTGCTGCGGAGCTACCTGTTCGAGGCGGCGGCCTCGCTGCTGGTGCGGGTGCAAAGCTCATCAGCATTGAAAACATGGGGGCTGGCACTCGTGCAACGACTTGGTTTCAAGCGGGCAGCCGTTGCCGTCGCCCGTAAGATCGGCGTTGTGCTGCACGCCATGTGGAAGTCCAACCAGCCGTTCGAGGCTTGGCACGGCGCAACACCCAAGGCCCGAGCCGCCTGACGGTTTCGCCAGTTTACTGAATCCGCCCCTCAGGCGGACGCAGGCGTCCTCGCCGGACGCGACGAGGCTACCCCGAGTTGGGTCTTGCTGCCGGACTATCCGGACCGCGCTCTCGACATGGTGGGCCTCGCCTTCGAAAAGCATGTTGCGGCGACCAACGAGGGTCGACCCCGGAAACAACCAAGATCCGGCGATGATGCAGCAAGCTGCAAGAAAGGAGTTGACAGGTCAGTCGCGATCAAACAACCCGTCGGCGGTGTCGGAGCGTTTGACGATCTGTATGATCCATTTGCCGATTTTGGCGAGGTGTCCATTGAGTTTGGGACCGGCATAGCCGCCGTCGGCGAATCCGTGCCGCAACCAAGGATACAGGGATTTGACCGATTTGAGCACGTCGGGCGCCCCATCCCGATCCTGAATGCCGGCATGATGAACGACGGCGCCGACGAGGTGGCCGATTGTATCGGTGATGATGTGGCGCTTGCGCCCCTTGATCTTCTTTCCGGCATCAAACCCGCGCTGCCCGCCGGTGGCGCAGCTCGGTTGGCGCAAGGGAACAAAGGGGCGTCTGACAGCCCGCTTTGCCGCCATGAGGGTACGCATTGCTGATGGCGCGCCCCAGCGAATCGGTTCTGCCGGTGCCCAGCACATGCCGGGAGAGGAAGCCTGGCTGGTGGGTGAGCATCGCTCGAATGGCGAACGAAAATATTATCTCTCGAACCTGCCTGCCGACACCCCGATCAGAGCTCTGGCTGGCGCCATCAAGGCGCGCTGGATCTGCGAGCAGGCCCATCAGCAACTCAAAGAGGAACTCGGCTTGGACCACTTCGAGGGCCGATCCTGGACTGGCCTCCACCGCCATGCCCTGATGACGATGATGGCCTACGCCTTCTTGCAATCCCGAAGGCTCGCTCAGGCGGGACGGAAAAAAGAGTCCCCGGTCCGCCTCCCCAACCCACCCTGCCAGCAGTGCGCCAAGCGGGATTGTCAGGTTGATCGAACGAGGTGTGATTTGACCGAGACGCGATCGATCAGGCGGCGAGATTGGCGGCGTAGTCGGTCCAGAGCAAAAATGCATCGGCTCTTGCGTGGCGGTAGGATCTGGCGGAGAGGCGATGGCGTTTTGGGCGGAACAGGGTGGTGATCTGGTCGTGGGTGGCGAGAAATCTCTGGGCATGACCTGGGGATTTGAACCGACCCATGATCTTTTCTCGTCGCCTGGTGTGACGATGGGATGCTTCGATCCGGTTGTTCAGCCGCTTGTGCGATCGGTGATCGGCGCTGCGGCAATCCGTGCGAAGGGCAACGTCGTAGCTCCGTAGCTTATCGGTCACCACGACGCGCGGCTGACCCCATCGGCGCATCAGCTTGCGGAGAAAACGCCGGGCGGCTCGGGCATCTCGCCGCTTCTGGACCAGGATTTCCAGCACGTCACCGCGATGATCAACTGCCCGCCAAAGCCAATGCTTCTCGCCGCCAATGGTGATCACCATTTCATCGAGGTGCCATTTGTCGCCGGCCGGCAGCCGATCGCGACGGATTTGCGCGGCGATCTGCGGGCCAAACCGATCGACCCAGACGCGGATCGTCTCGTAGCATACTATCACGCCGCGAGCGGCCAGAAGATCCTCAACGTCCCGCAGGCTGAGATTGAACCGGTAATAGCTCCAGACCGCATACGCGATCACCGATCGAGGGAAGCGATATCCCTTCAAACGTGCAGGCAGAGTCAAAGCCATCATCCGAAATCGCTACGGGCACACGATCACCACGTCAACCTGACAATGCTCTCGCACTCATTACTATCCCAAAGCATTGAACAGCCCTGCGGCTTGGGCGGGTATGATTCGCTGAGCTTCCCCGAAGGAGGTTTGCGATGACGGTAGCGATAACGCGTTTGGACTTGTCGGCTATGGCGCTGCGCGAGCGGGCGGCTCGTGCGACGGATGCGAAAGTTTCGAGGCGGCTGCTGGCGATTGCTCTTGTTCTCGAAGGCTGGTCTCGGCGCGATGCGGCCGAGGCTTGTGCCATGGACCGGCAGACGCTGCGCGACTGGGTGCACCGTTACAATGGATTGGGGCCTGAAGGACTGAGCGCCGCGCCGCGCCGCAACGGCCCGCCACCCCGATTGTCGGCTTCGCAGCAGGCACAGATCGCGGCATGGGTCAGGCAGGGTCCGGACCTGGAGCGTGACGGCGTGGTGCGGTGGCGCTGTGTCGACCTGCAGCGGCGGATCAAGTCCGAGTTTGCGGTCACCCTGCACGAGACGTCGATCAGCCGACTGTTGCGGCGGCTCAAGTTCACGCGGGTCCAGCCACGTCCGTATCATCCGAAGAGGGACGCTGCGGCACAGGACATTTTTAAAAAGACTTCGCCGGCCTGGTAGCGGCGGCGATCCCGGCCAGGGCGGCCCGTAAGCCGATCGAGGTGTAGTTCGCCGATGAGGCCCGTGTCGGTCAGAAGGGAACCCTGAGCTATGTCTGGGCAGAGCGGGGTTCCCGACCACTGGCTGTGCGCGACAACCGCCATGATTCCGCCTATCTGTTTGGTGCCGTCTGCCCGGAATGCTGTATTGGTGCCACCATCATCATGCCGGTGGTCAACAGCGAGGCGATGGCCGAGCATCTTCGGGAAATCAGCACGCAGGTCGCGCCGAGCGCGCACGCCGTGCTGGTGCTTGACGGTGCCGGCTGGCATCAAGCCGGCGAACGTTTGCCAGTGCCAGACAATATCAGCATGCTGCCGCTGCCACCCTATGCGCCAGAGCTCAACCCGGTCGAAAACATCTGGCAATTTCTGCGCGGCAACTTCCTCAGCCATCAAGTCTGGAACAGCTACGACGAAATCCTTGCCGCCTGCCGAAACGCCTGGAACAAGTTCATGCAGATGCCAGAACAAATCGCTTCAATTGATCTGCCCCCTTCTGAGTGGTCCGGGATCTGTTTTAGATTTTGGCCTGAAGGAGGACTGGGATGGCGAGGAACGTATGGCCCGCCCCGTCCGCAAGGGGTGATTTTCATCTGGCTCTAATCAGTCTGCTTCAACGTATCCGGTCTCGGGCTTCGAACCCGGCCAAGATGGAGATCCGCGCGGCCTGATCCTCATAATCACACCGGCCTCGGAGGCCGTTCACTGCGTCAGGTTTTCAAGCCGCCGTTCGACTGTCAGGCCATCTTCCTTTCACCTCACGCAGACATCGACTGCCCTTTCGCGCCCAACTGTGAGCGCTGTTCGGGCGATTCCGTCATGCGGCCGCAGCCGCCGCTTCGAATTGGGCGTCGTAATCGCAACCGTGCGCCAAAACGGCCCATGCGATCCGAGCCAGCTTCGCGGCCAGCGCGACTACGACCACGTTCTTATGCGCTCGATCGAGCAATCCCCGCGCCCAGCGGCCCAACGGCGTATCGCGTTCGACAAGATAAGGCAGCGCCGCTCGTGCGCCATGGATCAAGTTCTTCCGCAAATAACGATTGCCGCGTTTGCTGATGCCGAGCAGGCGCGGTTTTCCACCCGTTGTCATTTGCCGTGGAACGAGCCCCAGCCACGCCGCCATGTCCCGCCCACGTTTGAATGCATGCGCCTCGCCGACCGCCGCCGCCAGCGCCGTAGCGTTTATCGTTCCAATTCCTGGGATTTTGGTCAAACGTCGCACAGCCACGTCGTCACGAGCCAACTGAACGAACTCGGCGTCGAAGCCGGTGATCCTCTGGTCGAGTGAACGCCATTCCGCCCGAAGATCTTCGATCAACGTCCGGATGCGCGGGCTCAACGCGGCAAAACCGCCATCTTCGGCCAATGTCTCAAGCTCGGCTTCCAGTTTCCTCCGGCCTTGCGGAACGACGATCCCTCGCTCCAGCAGCAACGCCCGCAAGTGATTGATCAGCGCCGTCCGTTCCGAGACGAGGCGCTCCCGGGCTCGGTGCAAAGCCTGGAGATCAGATTGGTCCTGGCTCTTCACAGGCACGAAACGCATCGTTGGCCGCGTCGCAGCCTCTGCGATCGCCTCCGCGTCGAGATCATCGTTCTTCTGCGCCTTCACGTACGGACGGACATATTCCGGCGACATCAGCCGCACCTCGTGGCCCCGCGCGGCGAAAATCCGCCCGAGGTGATGAGCGCCGCAACATGCTTCCATTGCCACAATGCACGACCCAAGCTCGCCAACGAAACTTTCCAACGTTCCCCGCCGAAGTCTCCGCCTCAAAACAACCCGGCCGGCGGCGTCCATGCCCACCACGCTGCAAGAGTTCTTCCCAAGATCGATGCCGAGAATCATGATATCCATCGGTCTGCTCCTCTCTCCAAACCAGCGGCGATACTACCCGATCGCCACGAGAGGGGCGGGCCATCCCATAATCACAAGCCGGAAGAGATCATCGGCAAGTTGCGCGAGGCTGAGATTGTTCTGGCGCAGGGCGGGACGGTTGCGGATGCATGCCGTCGGATCGGCGTTACCGAGCAGAGCTATTATCTCTATGGACGGCTCTCCCGTTGCAAGTAGATTTTGAATGATCCTGCGTGATCAGTTGCAAACATCTATCCGGCGTCAGCCGGCCTTGGCCGGAGCGCCCAAATGGCAAATCCGCACGCGCGCACCTCTACAGCTGGTAGGCTTCGGAAGCCTCGATAATAGTCAGGTTCGTCACGCGCCGGTTCGATCAGTGCAGCCCATTTCTCCGTCTACCCGCAAACTGTAGTCCAACCTTCAGGCGGCCGGGCGGTACGGTTCGCCCGTTCGCAGCACGGCCCAGATGATCCGTGCATTCTTATTGGCGACCGCAACCGTTGCCCGGTTGAAGCCCCGCCGCTCCTGAAGCTGGGTGACCCATTGGTTCATGGGATCATTCCTTGTCCCGGCAGTTCGAACCACCGCGCGTGCGCCGTGAACGAGCAGGCTGCGCAAGTGCTGGCTCCCACGCTTGGAGATGCCCATCATGATCTGCCGATCGCCGCTCGAATGCTGGCGCGGGACCAACCCGAGCCAAGCGGCCATATGACGGCCGTTCTTGAATTCAGCGCCATCACCGACGGCGGCGACGATCGCGGTGGCGGTCTTGGGGCCGACGCCCTTGATGCGGGCGATACGCTGGCAAACTGCGCTGCTCTTGAACACGGCTGCGATCTTCGCGTCGAAAATGGCAATACGTCGGTCGAGGTCGCAAAACAGGTCCCAGAGCTCGCCGATTGCCTCCCGGGCCATCGCCGTCAGTTCATTGTCCGGATTGGCCAATATCTCCGGAATCATTCGCCGCGCGCGGGTGATGGACTTGCCGAAGGCGATGCCGCGATCAAGCAGGAGTCCGCGGATCTGGCTGACCACAGCAGTGCGGTGGTTCACCATGCGCTGGCGCGCCCGATGCAGGGCCTGGACATCCTGCTGCTCGACTGTCTTCTTCGGCACCAGCGGAATATGCGGTTGGCGAACCGCCGTGCAGATCGCCTCCGCATCATTGTTGTCGTTCTTCTGCCGACGGACGAACGGCTTCACGTATTGCGGGCTGACGATCTTCACCTTGTGCCCGAGCGCTTCAAACTTCCTCGCCCAGCAGAAGGCACCGGTACACGCCTCGATCGCGATCGTGCAGGGCTCAATACCGGCCAGCACCGACAACAACTGGTCACGCATGACCCGGCGCCTGAAGACAGGATGCCCCTTCCGGTCGACCCCGTGCAGCTGAAACACGTTCTTCGCCAGATCAATCCCCAGAACATCAATCGTCATGGTCGCTCTCCTCCAGGTTCAACAACGGCACAGCCTGCCGGTGGGGAGGGAGAGCCGTCCATCCCATTAGGTGGCGCAAGGAGTATGGCGGCCTGAAGATGGACCAGGCGCGTCGCATGAAGGAACTGGAGCGGGAGAACGCCCGGCTGAAGCGTCTGGTGGCCGATCTGTCGCTGGACAAGGCGATCCTGACGGAGGCGGCACGGGGAAACTTCTGAGCCCCGCGCGGCGCCGGCGCTGTATCGATCACATCAGAGGAACGATGTCTGTCTCCGAGCGGCGGGTGTGCCGCGTGCTCGGACAGCATCGATCGACGCAGCGCAAGGTGCCACGCGGGGCGGATGACGAGGCGGCCCTGACCGGGGACATCATCGCCTGACCCGGCAATATGGTCGTTACGGTTATCGGCGGGTGACGGCCTTGCTGCGGGATGCGGGATGGCATGTGAACCGCAAGCGGGTGGAGCGGATCTGGCGGCGCGAGGGTCTCAAGGTGCCGCAAAGACAGCCGAAGCGCTCACGCCTCTGGCTCAATGACGGGTCGTGTATCCGGCTGCGGCCTGAGTATCCCGGCCATGTGTGGTCCTACGATTTTGTGGAAGGACGGACCCACGACGGCCGCAAGTTCCGGATCCTGTCGATCATCGACGAGGCCAGCCGGGAGTGCCTGGCCCTGCCGGTCGCGCGCCGGCTCAGGAGCGAGGATGTGCTGGGCGCTTTGGCAGAACTGTTCGTCACCAGAGGGCCACCGGCGCATATACGGTCGGATAATGGTCCTGAATTCATCGCCCGGGCGGTGCGGCAATGGCTCGGGAAGGTCGGTGTGAAGACGCTCTACATCACGCCAGGTTCGCCATGGGAAAACGGCTACTGCGAGTCCTTCAACGGTTCGCTGCGCGATGAACTGCTCAACGGGGAGGTCTTCTACTCCCTGGCGGAAGCGCAGATCCTGATCGAGGCCTGGCGGCGGCACTACAATACCGTCAGGCCACACAGTTCGCTCGGATATCGTCCGCCGGCCCCGGAAACCGCGACGCCGCCACGGCCGCCCTCCGGTTCCGCTTCGCTCCACCGACAGCCGGCCATGGCGGCGGAGACAACAATGCACTAACTTCCAACACGGACCACTCAATGGGGGCCGGTCACAATCACCCAACGAGACTGGATCAAAAAAGTCATCGGATAGGCAGATTGGTATAACGCCTATATCCTGTTGTTTTTGCTTGTATATTCCAAGTTGTCTGTCGGTGAGAGAAAATCCGGCGGTTCAAAGAGTTCAATGATGGCGCAGCAAGCTGGGACCGCGTCGAGCGGATCATCGCCCGTGTCGAGGCCGGCGGGAGGACTATCACGTCTCGACCGTGCGCAGGCTGGCGCGGAGGCTGCATCACAGACCTGAGACGAAACGAAATAAATCGGTTACTAAAGCAGGTTATATGTACCCGATTGATATTTCCTGTTTTCCCGACTGGCTATACGTTTCAGCCAAACTTCTTCTTCAACCTCTGTTGTTAATTTCAGTCCAGAATGGCCCCGGAGTGATCCGGGGTTTTTTTTCTCAGGGCAAGGATCAAAAGCAAAGTGGAGCCGGTTGAGGCGATAGGAGCCGCTCTTGCGAGCACTCGTAGGAGTGCTTCGAAGGACCGGACATCATGAGGTCGCATCGGACACCGGCGAAGAGCACTGTGCGCTGATGGCGACGCTGATCGGGTCCGCCAGGCTCAGCGGCGTCGAACCGCTCGCCCGGCTCACCGACGTACTCCAACGCATCGTCGCCGGACGCACCAAGTCCGACGAAATCGGCAGCCTGATGCCGTGGAACTGGAAAACTCAGGCCGCTCTGCCAGCCGCCGTGTAGCGCTCGCTCGCCAAAGCAAGGCCGTCATTCAGATAGCGATTACGCACCGGGCGCACGCGATGGCGCACCAACTGACACACCAGATGCACGAACAGTTCGGCGGTCAGGCCGCCCTCATAGGTGCAGTACCAGAACCCGCCCTTGGCGTTGACGGCCGACGCAGCGCTGAACGTCTGACGCTGACCCGGGCGCTCGACGACCGGTTCAGTGGAAATCGGCATCGAGCGTTTGGTCACGCTTGGGGAACATGCACAGCAGCGTGAGACCAGCAACAGAAGAGACGACTGAGGCAGCAAGGATACCCAGTTTCGCTGCGTTGAGGGTGGCATCTTGAAATGCCTGGCCGGCGATAAACAGCGCCATGGTGAATCCGATACCGGTAAGAAGAGCCCCACCGACAAGTCCCCCCCAGGTGAGCCCCGCCGGCCGAATGGCGACACCCGTGCGCACCCCCAGCCATGCGAATGCTGTGACGCCGATCGGCTTGCCGAGGACGAAGCCCGCCATCACCGCCAGCGAGACTGGGTTGATAAGTCCCTTGATCGTGATCGATACCCCCGCGTTTGCAAGCGCGAAAAGCGGCATAACGCCGAAGGCGACCCAGGGATGGAGCATGGCCTCGAGCCTCTCGACGGGCGACAACGTCTCGCGCACCGCGATACCGGCAACCTGCAGCGCCAGGTTATCCTCGGTATCGCCACTCCAATGATCTCCCGGGGGATAGGAGAGCACCTTTCGCAAGATTTCCCCCAGACGCTGGTCGCTCACCCAGCCAGCCGTCGGTGTCATGAGCCCGAGGATAACACCAACAATCGTCGCGTGGATGCCGGACGCATTGACGGCGAGCCAGATTATTGCCCCAGCCAGAAAGTAGACGCGGATGTTACGAACGCCGAGTAATGCCATCCCCCGAATTATCACCAGTCCGACGGCGCCGAGCGCAAGGGCAGTCCAGTCGATTGATCGACTGTAACCGACGGCGACCACGAGGATGGCGGCAAGGTCGTCGACGACCGCAAGCGATAGCAGGAAGACGCGTAGGCCCGGAGGCACACGCGAACCAAGGAGCGCCAGGCAGCCGATGACGAAAGCTGTGTCGGTCGGCATCACGACGCCCCAACCATGCTGCCCAGGTTGGCCATGCTGCAGCGCCAGATACAAGCCCATGGGCACAAGCATGCCTCCTGCCGCAGCTACGACCGAGAGAGCCACCATGCGCGGGTTCCGAAGTTCACCAAGCACCACTTCGCGCTTGATCTCGAGCGCGACGATGAAGAAGAACAGCGTCATTAGACCGTCGTTGATCAGATCCCGCAAAGAGCGCAGAAACTGGAACGCACCGATCTGAATGCCGATTGGTGTCTCCCAAAGAGATCTGAAGCCATCGGACCAGGGTGAGTTGGAAAGCGTCAATGCAACGACGGTGGCCAACAGGAGAACGGCACCACTCGTGGCTTCGATGCGCAGGAACTGCGAAAACGAGTTGGTCAGCGCGTCGATGTGTGTGGTCGGCAGTTCGCCTTGCTGCGGCTTACTGTTCTGGTCCGTAATCAAATCGGCCATCTCCCCTTATATCTCGAGAAAACCCACCCCGCCCGGGGTGTCGAGGCGGTTACCCGTCCCGGCAAGCCCAATTTTTCCCGGCATCAGGCTGAATGCGGGCAGTGCGTGTCGGAATATGCCGTAGCCAGCACTCTCGCAGGATGCGGATCCGGCGTCCGGAATCCACCCGAACGGGGTCGGACCACACCGATCAATGGGACATCGGGCCGTGAAAACTTCCACCAAACAACAGGAATAGCACGAGGATGACAATGAGCAGGGTCAGGATGCCCCCCATAGCCGCGTCCTCCATAATAACCCGACCGGTAACCGGACTGATCGAAATACGCTCTAAGTGTATCCGTGAGCGCGCTAGCCGCCCGACGAGGTGCGCGTCGTCCAACGAATGCCCTCGGCATCAGAGCGAAAACGCACCGTAACGTTTCTATCCGAATGGGTTACTGACCAATCAATCCCCGCCTTTCCGAATTCCTTCGAGAGAAGTTGCAACCATGTCATATTACGGCTGCGATCATAATAGCCTTTCGGCATCGGATACTGCTGTGATTGCAAGGCGACTCTTTCCACTGAGCCTGGCGGAAATGGCGCAATCATTTGTTCGTTGGCTAACATGAATTCATTCCTTCAACTTGAGACCATGGCGATCCTCCAGTCGATTTTCCTATCCTACAGGAAACACATTGCAATCTTGCCAGTACGGGGTGGAGCGTCCGCGTTGGCTGTAGGCTTGATAGCCAATTAAGGAGCCAGCGGCCCGCCTGGCATCTCAGCAACCGTTACCCCATGATCTCCCTAGCGATCTGATACTGCAAAGTACGAATAACGGCGCACCCCTCGAAAGAGACGTCTACAGGGACACTGCCAGAGCGTGCTCGCACAAGCCAAAAGGCACCTAGCTGCGGTCAGTATTAGACCCAGCGATGAATGCCGCCGAATAGCATTATCAGAACCAAGGCGATGATGGTTAGGCCGAGTAGCCCTCAAAAGCTACGACCGCTATAATAGATGCAAAAGTAACCGTAGTAACAGTCGCCACCCTACAAGAGGACGATTGGAAGTATCAGAATGATCGACGCAATGGATCATGATTCTTCGAAATGGGTAGCAGCTAGGCCGATGGGTCTCGCTGCGGACGTGATTGCTATACGCCGACGTTCGCTTGTCGTCGAGCAACACGGTCGCCGTTATCGAGATTTTGGCCGACGCCTTGGTAGTATATGTTATGCGGATCTTTTACACACACACAGATCATCGTTGCCAGGGTAAGGATCTGCGTTATGGCCTTGTTTTGGATTGATTTGGTGCGGGCCGTCATGGCGTGTGCTTTACCGCGCTGTTTGTGAGCGCATTGCCTCCCGAAGAGATGTCCCTACCGACACCGGCAGTCGTATGGCAGCCGTCAAGCAGTGGCGCTACGGCTATCAAGACGAGTAGCGCCAGTGCAATCGTGAAACTCTTTTGCATGGTAATCATCCTTTCCGTTTTCCGTCGTAAGATGACGAGTGGATCCCGATGTGTAATTGGACGGTTCCCTGAAACCACTGTTTGACGTAATGCCCGCCCCGAACGCACAAGTGTATCTGCGATAGTCGGCGGGTGGTATGCACCTAGTCTGACGAACAAAAATTTACTCGTCGGTCTGGTTTTAAGCCGACAGCGTATTAGTGGGCACGCAGATGTAGCGCCGATTGTTTCAGCTTCAGTGCCAAAAAAAATTGTCGACCGCTGCGTGGGTTCGTCGCAATTCAGATCAGGGGCAACACGGCAGGCGGATCGCGGTGGGCGTGGTCTACTCGACGGTGTCGATCGGTTGTCCCAGGGGCGCTTAGCCATCGCCGTATGTGCTTTGTGGGCCCGTCTAGCATACCGGAACAAATCCGAAGATTTGGCTGCATTTTGTATAATTCCTGGTGGATCCACTGGCGGGATTGTGCGCGGTTGGATCGCCGGACAACTGGCTTACGATGTGGTCGTTTCCGCAAGCGACGTCGTCATCATGGCGGATACTCCCGAAACACCGTTTCGAAGGCGATCGCTCGCGTGTTCAGTTTTACAAAATAGGTGATTCGCGCCGACAATGATAGTATCGGAAATTACTTAGTGTCCGTACGTAAACAAACTGAGTCGGCCGATTCGGTTATGCGCCGCAGGGTCTTGCGTCGTCTGAATCACTTGTGTTGGGGTGGACGGCCCACCGGCATCGAATGTGCCGATATAAGGTCGAGCAACGAACCTAATGAAAGGGCCGCCTCCGGATGGCGGATTTCGAGCAGCCCAATGGCCTCGCCTTCACCGCCGATGGCGCGACGATCTACGTATCCGACACGTCACTGTCGCTCGGCGAGGTGCCCGGGCATAAAGCCGGAACGAAGCACGAGATCATCGCATTCGATGTGGGCGATGGCGGCATGCTCTTCAATCGGCGCTTCTTCTCCCACACCGACCACGGCTATCCCGACGGATTTGCGGTCGATGTGCGCGGCTGGGTGTGGACGAGTGTGGCAGACGGCGTGCATATCTGGTCCGCGGATCGGCGCAAGCTGGGCTTCGTACCAAGTCGCCTGTGAACTATGTGATCTAGCGGTGGGCGAAGCCGAGGCTTGGTGAGCGGTTTGCGGCAGAGAGCCATGCGAGGAGGGCACAAAGAAGCCTGATCAACCATCTGCGGAGCAGCCGGAGGTTGTGTCCGACGCCGGCGAGGATGGCGTTGATGGCATCACCGTCGACGCCGAGCAGGAAGTTCCGCCCCAGATGGCTGTCGGTCTTCATGTGGCCGATGACGGGTTCGATGGCGGCGCGTCGGCGCAACTCGCGGCGGATGGTGGGGGTGATGCCGCGTTTCTGGCGGGATATGAAGATCTTTCTGCCCTCGGCTTCGACGCCGTAGCCGCGATAGCCGCGGTCGACATAGGCGCGGGCGACGGCAACGCCGGTGATCCGCTCGACCTGCTCGATCTGGCCGGCCAGGGTGTGGCCGTCATAGGGATTTCCCGGCTGGCTCTGCATGCCGAGAACGAACTGACCGCCGGGTGCAGCGGCGTTGGTGGTGGCGATGGAGACCTTCACGCCGAATTCGAAGCGCGTCCTGGCCTTGCCCTTGCCGATGCACTCCACCTCAGGCGCGTGCAGGGAATAGAGCTTGTCGGCACCGCGATCGGAGCGCTTCTGGCGAAGCAGGCGATTGATCAGGCCCAGCGTTTCGGCGAACGTGGCCTTCGCTTCAGCGTTGCCTGCGATCTTGCGGGTGATGTCACGCGCCAGCCGGCCCAGCCAGGTCCGCAGCTTGCGCACGCGAGCCTCGGCCTCGCGGCGTTTGCCACCATGATGCAGGCGGGCCGCCTCCTGCCTGGCGTAGCGCGCAACCCGGCGATACGACTGGCGTAGCGTGATACCGTGCTTGCGCGCCATGCGAGCGAGTGCCTCGATGCCGCGGTGCAGCAGCTTGCTGTCGGTCGGATGCGTCACTGCCTTCGGCTGGACCGTGGTATCGATGGTGACCCGCTCGTAGTGCTTCTCCGCCACGGCGCCACCCCGCTCGGCGGCCGCCAGCGTCTCGGCGAGCAGGGCCTCCATCCGCTCGGACCCGATCCGCTTGCGCCAGCGCGTCATCGAGGATCGATCAAGCGGCAGCGTGTGCTGGAAATGGATAGCGTCCGTCAATGTGGTGGAAATTCTGGTGTAGCTGAAGCGGCCAATGGTCACGCGGCGACGGTGGAAATTCGTGGTGTATCGGCATCGATGGCGGGTGCCATGAGTTCGACCATTCCCTCGATCTGCATATAGCGGTTCTGTGTCTGCCATTCGTCGTTGGCCTCGAGCAGCACGGCCCCGATCAGGCGGATGATCGAACCTTCATTGGGAAAGATGCCGACGACATCGGCGCGGCGCTTGACCTCCTTGTTCAGGCGTTCGAGCGGGTTCGTCGAGTGAATTTTGGTTCGGTGCTGGGCGGGAAAGTCCATGTGCGCCAGCACGTCGGTTTCACTGTCGTCGATGAACGCGCCAAGTTTTGGCCATTTGCCCCGGAGCTGGTCGGCCACATGGCGCAGGGTCTGGCTGGCACTGACGCGATCCGGCTGGATAAACGCCTGACGCAACGCTGCAGACACCATGCTCTGCTGCCCCTTCGGCACATAGGACAAGGCGTTGCGCATCCAGTGAACGCGGCATCTTTGCCAGGATGCCCCCATCACCCGGCGGATCGCCGCCTTCAACCCTTCATGAGCATCGGAGATCACCAGTTTCACCTCACGCAACCCACGGCGGACCAAGCTCTTGAGAAAGGTCGACCAGAAGGTCTCCGCCTCGGACGGGCCGATGTGCAGGCCGACGATCTCGCGCCGACCGTCGGTGTTCACCGCCACTGCGATTATCGCTGCAACTGAGACGATCCGCCCACCTTCGCGCTGCTTGAGATAGGTCGCATCCAACCACAGATACGGCCACTCGCCGGCGAGTGGCCGGTCGAGGAAGGCGTTCACCCTCTCATCGATGTCCTTGCACAGTTTCGAGACCGTGCTCTTGCTGATCCCCGTCAGCCCCATGGCCTGCACCAGCTCGTCTACCCGCCGGGTCGAGACGCCGCCAATCCAGGCTTCCTGGATGACCGCGGCCAGCGCCTTCTCCGAGGTCCGGCGAGCTTCCAGGAACGGCGGGAAGTAGCTCCCCTGCCGCAGCTTCGGGATCCGAAGCTGCAAGCTGCCAAGCCGCGTGTCCAATGCGCGTTCCCGGTAGCCGTTGCGATAGGTCGCGCGCTCGCCGCTGCGCTCGTAGCGGCTGGCGCCGATCAGCCCATCCACATCCGTCTCCATCAGCAGTTGAACCACCGCCTCCGCAACGCTGTGCAGAAAATCGCCGTCCCCGGCTTTGGCCAGTAGCTCAGCCAGTGGTAATCTATCTTCGGTCATCGGGTTCTCCAGGCTTCAGGTTGAAGTCTCGCAACTCCACCATAGCCGACTGATCCGATGGCCACCTCAAACTACACCGTTACACGGCCCAAAAGTCCACCACGACCCCGGACACTACCCTGGAAATGCGTCTCGCCGCAGAATGCCTGGACATACGGACTATCGAGATAGCGCGCGCAGATCGCTTCGTCGGACAGCCCATCCATGTGCTTGAGAAGATGCAGCGCCACCATCAGGCGGGTCGGCAGTGCCGGACGTCCCGCCGCCTCGGCGTAGAGTGAGCCAAAGCGTTCCTCGAAGACCCGCCAGTCGATCAGCCGGACCAGCCGCACCAGGGGATGCCGCTGGTCGATGATGTTCTCCAGCCGCGAGCGGAACAGTTCGAGATCATCCTGCGAGGCATTCAGCTTCGGCGGCATTCTTTCCTCCACGTCAAACGCATGATGTTCGGCATCAACGGGAGAGAATCACGATCGCGACCACCGCGCAACGCTCCAACGGTTTTGCAAGGTTTTTCCCCTCAGGCCACACAGACCTTGCAAATCCCAATATTGCCCGCCGCTAAAAAGTCATGACTAGATCAGCAAAGTTCGATTTTTCACAGGTGTAGATGCTCATCCCCGCTGGGCGTCGTGTTGAATCGATTGTGAATTGACGTGACGACGTCGGATGCGATTCGACGGAGGCGTGACCGAGCTTCCTGATTTATCCCTTCTGACGCACGCTGAGAAAGATGCGCTGATCCGCGCTCTGTGGGAAGCATTGCAAGCTTCGGAGCGGCGCAACGCGGAACTGACGGTCCGGCTGGCCGCTGCCGAGCGCCGGATTGCAGAGTTGGAGGCGCGGCTGAACGAACCGGCGAAGCGGCCGGATAATTCGAGCCTGCCGCCATCGCGCGGGCAGAAGCCAAACCGGCCCGAGAAAGCTCCGCGCAAGGGACCACGCAAAGGCAGTCTCGGCCGTGAGGGTGGCGGTCGCTTGCTTGCCGAGAACCCCGACCAGACGGTGATCGCGAAGGCAGCGCATTGCCGGCACTGCCGTGCCGGGTTGACGGACGCGGATCAGCGCCTCGCGCAGCGCTACGACAAGATCGATCTGCCGCCGATCAAGCCGATTGTCACCCGCGTCGAACGCTATGCCGGCCATTGTCGGTGCTGTGGGGTGACCACGCTGGCCGCCGTCCCGGAAGGCTTGGAAGCCGGCACGCCATTCAGCCTCAACCTCGTGGCGCTCGCGATCTACCTGCGCGTCATCCATGCGGTCAGCTACCGGCGGCTGTCGCGCCTGTTCATCGAGTTGTTCGGCCTGGCGATCAGCGAAGGCGCGCTCGATGCCGCATTCCGCCGCGCCAAGCCGGGCTTCGATGCCGATATCGGCACCATCCTCGCCCGACTGCGCCGCGCGCGGGTCGTCTGTTCCGACGAAACCTCGGTGCGGATCAACGGCCGGACCCATTGGAACTGGGTCTTTCAGAACGACGACGTCGTCATCCATGTGATCCGGCCAAGCCGGGGCGCCAACGTCGTCGCGGAGGTAATGGACGGCCATCGCCCCGCGATCTGGGTCTCCGATCTCTATGGCGCCCAGCGCGGCCATGCCGATCACTGGCAGATTTGCCTCGCCCACCAACTCCGCGACTGCAAATTCGCGATCGAAGCCGGCGATGAGATCTTCGCACCCCGAATGAAGGCCCTGCTGCTCCGCGCCGTCGTGCTGGCGCGGCGCCATCGCACCCTCGCAGACGCCACAAGGCGTGCCTGGCGGCGGCGCCTCGACCATGACCTCGACGCCGTCATGGCGCTCGCCCCGATCAACCGTCACGGCAGACGATTACGCCGACGATACGGCAAGCTTCGTGATCATCTGTTCACCTTTCTCGACCACCCCGAGGTCGCTGCCGACAACAACGGATCCGAACGCGAACTTCGGCCCATCGCGACATATCGCAAGGTCACCGGTGGGTTCCGGTCCAACTGGGGTGCCGATTTCTTCGCCAACGTCCGATCCGTCGTCGGCACCGCCGCACGCCACGGTGTTGATGCCTATACCGCCATCAAAAACGCCGTCACAGGAACATCTATGCCGATCAACCACATGCAGGGTTGAGCAGATACTCACAGGTGACTACCAACACCGGCGGTCGCCTCGAACTGCACGTTTGGCGGCGCGGACGGACGGCGGCTGTTCATCACAGCAACACAATATCTGCTCGCGATCGATCTTATCGGCTGAGCTGATGAAGATGCCCGTCGGGATCGCGGATCAGTGCGTCGGCATTTGATCGCCAAACGATACGCGTGGCGGCGAGATCATTTGCGAAGAGAGGGTGAAGCGCACGGCCGACGGGATGGCGATAGCCCAGCAGTTCAACGTGCGGCGGCTTACCCGTGGGGTTCATCGGCACCACATCGACTTCGGCGCCGTCAAGCCCGTCGAGCGCATCCTGCGTCGGGCCATAATTTACCGTAGCGCCTGCCTCGCCCAGCCCGTGACGCGCATAGAAGCGTCGGCTGGCTACGACATCGCTGACCGAGATCGCGCTATGGTCGATCCCCATGATGCCGGTACCCTTCCAGCCCGAATTGGCACCCGGCGCGAATTGGAGCAATTCGAGCGGATGACCTTCAGGATCGCGGAACTTGATCGCGGTTACCCCGCCAGCGGACTTGGGAAGCGTTACTGGGCGCGCTCGGCTGATCGGCGTGGCGCCGGCGTCGCGCGCGCGACGCCATGCGGCCTCCGCATCGTCGGTGACGAGCGCGAGGTGCTGGATGACGAGATCGCAAGCAGTCGTGTCAACCGGATAGGGGCGTCCCGGATGGTCGAAACTTTCGAGCTCCACGCGGCTTGGGCCGAGCAACATTGCGATGCGCGAACCGGCGCCTGAGAGGCCGAGGCGTGTGATTTCCTCGGCGGAAATGGGCGCAGCCTCGGCGACGTCGAAACCGATCTCGCGATAAAAGACAGCCAACCGCGCTGGCTCAGCAGTAACGAGCCGAAAGCCTGCTATCCCCTCGAAAATCATGTCAGGTGACATGACCCGCGTCTCGGTTTGACATGAAGTTGGACGGTCATCAGGCAGCACGGTTGATCACCAATCGTTCCGGATCTATGGCCTTTCTTACCGTTCACCTCGGTGCAGCCCTGATCCTCTCCGAACGAGAAGTCACCCGGTCCCTGCTCGATGCGCGTACCGTCCATGCTTTCGATCCACCAACGGCCAGATAGCACGATGATCCATTGCGGCGCCGGATTCTCGTGCCAGTCGCCCACCCAGCCGACCGGTTGGACGGTGAAGACAACGGTCGCCTCGCTGCGTTCCATCTTGTCATTCCACTGCGGATCGGCCGGGCCTACGGCCTTGAGTTGATAATCGGTGAGCGCGCATTGCGATTGATGACTGGTGCCATCGCCATCGACATAAAGATGCCAATAGGGAACCGAGGGCCTTGGGCCTGCCGCGTCGGTTTGATCGCTCATGGGTGAGTTCCATAAGGATGGCTGGAGGCGAAGGGTGCATGAATGAAGGGTGCCAACCCCATCCCGTCCGTGCCGATAACGATCAGCAGGAAACCGGCGCCGAGCGATAGGTTTTTCAGAAAATCCCACAGGAGCGTACGGCCTTTGCCGTCGGGATCAGACCAGAAATCGCCCTGTGCCCAGAATTGTTTATATAGAACCGCCGTCGCCGCGCAGTAGCCGGCAATGACGAAGGCACTCGCCCGATCGGCTATGCCAGTGACGACGCCAAGGCTGCAAATCACCTCCACGAAGAGGCCGATCAGGATCATCGCCATCGCGATTGGGCGCGGCTTGAACATGCTCTGCGCCTGTTTGACCGCGTGATTGAAGCCGAAAAACTTGTCGAGTGCGCTGAACGGGAGGAATAACAGCACGAGGCCATAGCGGACCACGAGCACAACGATTGCTGCTGTCGTCATAGCTGGTCCCTGATGTTATCGACCACGCGCTCCACATCGTCGATCGCAATTGTCGAATTTACCGCTCCGATATCCGCTGCGGGTCGGATAGATGAACAGCCATTTCCAGTCGAGCCCCACCGCCAGAACTTCGAGGGCCGGCTGGTTGGACGCAATACGTCGATAGGGATCAAGCGTGTGAGTATAGTGCCAGAGCAAGAAGCCGAGACCGATGACGATGCCGATCGGCGGGACCAGATAAAGCCTTCGATAGTCCAGGAAAAATCCCGCTTCGGCCTGAACGCGCTATGCTTGTTGGACAGTCGATAATGCCAAGCGATGAGTGGAGTGAGCAGCAGCACCGGACAGCAACGAAGACCAGCACGATGCCGACGATGACGTAGAGGTGCCATTGGCTCGCAGCGATCGGACCCCGCATGATTCATCACATCGAACTTCAGCGCGTCGCATCCGGTGAGCAGGAACGGGGACAGTATCGCGAAAAGCAAAGGCTGCCCCTTCGATACCTTGATCCGGAAGCTCGTTGATTCACAAGCCGGGATCAGAACGAGCCAGCGTTTATCAGACCCAGATTGGTAAAGGCCTGAAGAATTTTTCCGGTCAACCTGCGGCCTCATTTTCCATTGTCCGCGTTTCCAGATGCAGCCCTTTTTGCCGCCTCATCGAAATTGCGCGTATAGGCTTGTGCCGCAAGCAGGATTGCCTCGGATTGCGCCGGATAGGTGTGTGCCACCTCTGCCAGCGCCTTCATGCCGATGCCGGCGCTCATTATGACGGCCATCTCGTTAATCAACTCGCTCGCCCGCGAGGAGACGATGGTCGCGCCTAAAATCCTGTCGGACCCTTCCGATATGTGGATCTTGACGAAGCCCGTGTCCCGTCCATCGGTGATCGCGCGATCGACGTCGTGCATCATCACGGTGAAACTCTTGATGGGAATCGATTGCTGGCGCGCTTCCCAGACGTGCAGACCGATATGCGCGATTTCGGGATCGCAATAGGTGCACCAGGGTATGACCAAGCTGCTTTGTCGCTGTTGTGCCTGCATCAGCGCATTCCGAACCGCCATGCGCGCTGAGGACTGTGCGGCGTTGGTGAATTTAAGCGCCAAGCAGACGTCACCTGCGGCGTACACATTTGGATTTGTGCTGCGCAGAAAATCATCAACTTTGATTCCATGGTCCTCGTCAAAAGTGACGCCGGCGGCTGCAAGATTGAGCTTTTCGACATTTGGAACCCGGCCGATGCTCAACAGGATTTCGTCGGCTTGAATGTCGCCCTTTACATCGTTATTGACGGTCTCCAGAATCTTGATGCCGTTCACGCGCCGCGCCCCGACCACCGTGGTGTTCAGACGGATATCGACTCCATCGCGCGCCATGGAGCGGGATAGGATTTCCGCGGCGTCACGTTCCTCGCGAGGCAGGAATTTCGGATCGTTCTGCACGATGGTTACGTGCGATCCCAGCCCGCAAAAGGCTTGCGCCATTTCGCAACCCAGCGGGCCTCCGCCGATGATGGCGAGACGCGTCGGCAGTGCTGCCATCTCGAAGATCGTCGCGCTCGTGCGATAACCCGTCTGATCGAGGCCCGGAATATTGGGCACCCCGGGACGCGCGCCTGTGGCGATGAGCGCCTTTTTGAAATGCACGGGCGCGTCGTCCACAAACAGCGTATCCGCGCTCTCGAACCGGGCAGAACCGAAAAAAATGTCGACACCCGGTTCGGCGAGTTCGTGAACCGAATGATATCCCGATATGCGCGTCCGAATCCGGCGCATGCGCGCCATCACCTTGTCAAAATCGAGAGACGGCGCAGACGGGATCGGCGCTCCGAACGCTTCGGCATCCCGCATCGTGCTACAAACGCGCGCGGTGCAGATGATTGCCTTGGATGGGACCGACCCTGCATTCAGCGAATTTCCGCCCAGGCGATTGCGCTCGATGAGTGCGACGGAGAACCCCAGCCGCGCGGCGTACTCTGCCGCTTCCAGTCCGGCCGGGCCCGCTCCGACAATTGCGATGTCGTAGGGGTTCCGTGGCACCGGGTTTTTCCAATCTGAAGGGCGTACCCTCCGAAGGAAGCGATCCTCGTCGCCAGGTTTCGTTATTGGGACGCCATCTTGCATTGCTAAAGCCACCCGTCTTCAAAACCGGCGCGTTGGAGCCCATCGTGCACGTAACTGCAATGCCGCATGATCTCCCAGATCATATCAGTGCGATGATTTTCAATCATCATCACGAGCAGGCCCTGGTCGAGCCCGTACCATCCTGTGGAAAGCCAGCCGCCGTCGCCATCCGACAGTGTCGGATTGAAGCCGCTTGAAAATCTGTCCTGGTGGCAGACTTTCGGATGCAACTCGAGAAGACCGCGCGTGCCGGCGAGCGCGGCATCGGCCCCAAAGGGCAGTGTTGCAAGCATGGCCCAAGGCGCGATCGTTCCGTCATCGGGACCGTACGGTACGCCGCGCGACATGTAGCCGAAGAAGCGGCAATCCTTACCGTTCTCGAGCATCTCCGGGGCGGTCGGGCCATCTCCTGCCGTTACACCCCAGAAGTCGCGACCATAGGCTTCGAACCCGTATGGATTGCGTTCGGCGTATTCGCGATGAACAGCGATGGCGCTCTTCGTATTCTCAAAATAGTCGCTCGCCTTCTCACGCATGAACTCATCGCGGATACCGCGAAAGTCGATCCACGCATGGGAGAACAGGTGCGTGAAAAGCGGACCGGAATAGAGAACATCGCGGTCCAGCAGATTTTCCCACTGATAGGTCAGCTGCCATGTAACGTATCCGGCTGGCGTGAGCGGAAAGGTCGGCGAGCCAAGACCTAGAACGTAGAGAAGCGCCGCTTCGTTGTATCCTTCCCAGCCATAATGGAGAAACCCACACTCGGGTTTCCATCCTTGCGAAAGGCCTAGTGTGCCGTTCTGGGCCCATCGCCAATCGACGCGGCGATACAACGCGTCGGCCAGTTCGCGAATTTCACGCTCGCCACTGCCGTCGAAGTAGCATGCGGCCACCAGGAAACCGGCGACCAGCAGCGCGGTATCGATCAGCGAGAGTTCGCATTGCCAGACGCGCTTGCCCGTCTGCATGTCAATAAAGTGATAATAGAAGCCCTTGTAGCCGGTTGCGTCGGGTGCATCGCTCTGAGTGCTGCATGAAAAGAATCTGAGAACCTTGAGCGTGCGGGTAGCTGCATCCGTGCGTGACAGCCAACCATTCCGGACCGCAATAGGATAGCAGGACAGCGCAAACCCGACCACGGCAATACTGCACGGCGACCCCTGGCGGGACGTGTCCGCGACAAGGCCGGTATCGGCGTTAGCGTAGTCGATCAGATAGGAAAAAGCCGCCTGCTGCAGGCGGATCGTGAGTGCCTCGTCCGAAAGCTGCGCCAGATCGCCCATCCCGGTCAATTCGAGAAATGGATCGCGGCGACCGATTGTGGCGGCATCGACACTTTAATGTTCAACTTCCCGGAGTCACCATTGACCGGAACCGGTTCGCTCTGGAACTGCGACAGATGCTTGAGTTCTTCAATGGTCGCGGCGTTCAAATATTCAGGCTTGCCCCGTTGCTCCCAATGGGGCTTCGCATTGGCGTGCTCCAGGTCGATCCGCTGAATGGACGCCATCGATTCCGGCTTCGCGGACTTGAGCTCGAAGGAAACCTGCTCTGTCTCGATCGGATGCCGCGGCAGCGCAAAGTTCGTCAATACCAGCGTGGAACGCTGATCGCCGCGCACGAACCAGGCATCGACGGTTGCGTGGCTCCCCTTGACCGGCATCATCTGCGTGCCCAGTTCATGCAGCAACTGGAAGGCTCGATAGGCGGGCTTGGCGATGCCATGAATGTTGAGCAACCCGAATCCGCCGTGGAATGGGATCGAAGGGAAATAGTTTTCCTCGAAAATGTCTGAGAACGTCCAATAGCTGTATCCCTGAACCAGCCCACTGGCTTCGAGGATCGTTTTGACGATAAACGCGGCGGCGTAGGGATCGTCATGCATCGGATCGCGCGGATTGGAGGATGTGCACCACTCCGTGTAGTAGACCGGCAAATCGCCGGCGTTCTTTCGGACGTCGCGGGCCTGTTCGCGCAGGATGCTGCGCGTTGAGGCCGCTAATTGAGCTTCGGTGTCGTCGCCCGGTTTGCCGAATGCATCCGTGGGATAATGATGTGTACTGACGAAATCGGCCGGCAGGTCATTGGCCTTGCAGAATGCCAGAAAATCATCGATCCACGCATTCGCCGCCGTGGCGGGACCGCCGACTTTCAGCATTGCGTCAACGCCCTTGATGGCCTCCACGGTGTAGCGGTACAGCTCGAAATAATCGCTCTGCTGACCGTTTCCGAATGCCGTCAGGTTCGGTTCGTTCCAGACCTCGAAGAACCACTGCCGCACTTCGCCCAATCCGTAACGGTCCACCCAATGACGTACCAGCTTTCTGATCAGCACGGCCCATTGCGCATAGTCCCTGGGACGGCCGACATTGGCTCGGTAGTGAAAAACCGTCTGATCACCGGAGGACAGAGCAGACGGCATGAAACTCAATTCGACAAAAGGCTTCATGCCGATCGACAGCAGGAAATCGAAGATCTGGTCGGTATTGAAAAACGAATAGAAGAACGTGTCGCCCTCACTCACCAGCGTTCCCATGTCATCGCTCAGAATGCCGTGAAACCGGACATGCCGCATGCCAAGTTCGTCATGCGCCTGCTTGAGTTGCGCCTGCCAATCAGCCCGCAAAGCAAGTGTCGCATGGCCGCTGCCGACCGTATGCTCCCAGAAATGCGGAAAGTCTGTGGTGCGTCCGCTCAGGTCGCTTGAGAACATGGCCGTCATTTCAGTCTTTCCTTGATTCGGTCGGCGACACGAAGCGCGTTGGCGATGATTGTCAGCGTCGGATTGACCGCCCCGATCGATGGAAAGAAGCTGGCATCCGCAATGTACAGGTTATCGAGTTGATGGGCCTTGCAGTCGAGGTCCAGCACCGAGTTCGCGGGATCGGTCCCGAAGCGCGCCGTCCCTGCTTGATGCGCCGTGCCGCCGATCGGAATGTCATTGCCCAGATAAAGGCTGCGCTCCAGGAGTACTGGATGAGCGCCCGCGCTGCTCAATATCTGCTCGAGCTTTTTCTTGAGCCGATGATGAGCTTCCATATCACCTTCGGTGATGTCCAGAACGACACGCTCGCCATCGTAGCGAATGCGGTTTTCCGGCCGCGGAATATCCTCGCTCGACAACCAGAAATCCATCGAGTGGCGCGCCATCTCATCGAACGGCATCTTTGGCATCCATTCCAGCCAGCTCGGCAGCGCTTCGCCCCTGATTTGCGCGCCATGCGACGTGGCGCACATCTGTATTAACCCGAGCGGATATTCCCAGTCATCCGATCCGAAGTAGAAATCGGAGATCGCGAGGGTTTTCTGGAATACCGTGTCGTTGGGTTCGCGCATCAGCGCCATCAGAATGGACTGATTGTGACGCATGTAGTTGCGCCCGACCTGGCCGGAACCGTTGGCGAGGCCATCGGGATGATCGTCGTTCGCGGAGCGCAGCAGAAGCAGCGCCGAGGACAGCGCGCCGCACGCGACGACTACGATATCGGCCGAGTAGTGCTCTTCACTGCCATGGCGCGTCACCGCGACGTCTTTCACTTTGCTGCCCTTGGCGTCCGTTCCGAGCCTGGAGACATACCCGTTGGTCAGCAACGTCAGGTTGGGGTGCAACTTAAGTGCCGGATCGACGCACATGACCTGCGCGTCCGCCTTGCCGTTCAGAAGACAGGGAAATCCATCAAACGCGTCGCAGCGGATGCAGATGCTGGTCGGCGTGACTTTTCCATGCTCCTCATCAAGAAGAATACCAAGAGGGAGATGAAACGGGTGCAAGCCGCCTCTCGCCAGGCTGTCCTGTAGCGTTTGGATGCGCGGCTCGTGGGAAACCGGCGGATAGGGAAAGGGACCGCTTGAAGGGGGCTCGTTCGGATCTTCGCCGCGTTGGCCGTGAACGTGAAACAGCCGCTCGGCCTCGCCGTAATAGGGCTCGAACACCTCGTACTTTAGAGGCCATGCAGGAGAGACGCCGTCCTTGTGCTGGACTTCGCCGAAATCTCGCTCTCGCAGTCTGAAAAGCGCCGCGCCATAGACCTTTGAGTTGCCGCCGACATAATAATGCAGGCCGGGATGAAAAGTCTCGCCATTCTTGCCATACCACGTCTCATCAGCTTGATAGGCGCCATCGACGAACACCGTCTGCGAGTCCCAGTTCGCACGCGAACGCGGCAGATAATCGCCACGCTCAATCAGCAAGATGCGTTTGCCGGTTGGCGCGAGGCGATACGCGACAGATGCGCCACCAGGGCCGCTTCCGATGATGATGACGTCGTAATGCTGCGTCATCGTCTTCAACCGTTGGTCGAGAAGCCGGGGTAAAGCGTCATGCCCCCGTCAACGAAGAGTGTGGTGCCTACGACGTAGTCGGAATCGTCAGACGCCAGCCAAACGGCGGCGCGTGCGATATCTTCGGGCAGTCCGATCCTTCCATAGGGAATTAGCGTCAGCAGACTCTTGAGGGCCTCCGGCGTGTCCCAGGCGGAGGTATTGATTGGCGTCTGTATCGCGCCTGGTGCGATGCCGTTGACGCGGATGCGCTTGGGGGCAAGCTCCTGCGCCATGCTCTCCATCATCAATTTGATGCCGCCCTTCGAGGTGGCGTAATTCGCGTGACCTGCCCACGGGATCACTTGGTGCACCGAACTCATGCAAATGATCTTACCGGCTGCGCGCGACACGGATGGGACCACGCCGCGGCGCAGGAACTCGCGTATGGCCGCCCGCGCGCAGAGAAACTGGCCGGTCAAATTGACGCCAAGGACTTTGTTCCACTTTTCCAGGGTCATGTCAGAAAATGCAGAGTCGCGTTGCATACCGGCATTGTTGACGAGGATGTCGATCGTGCCAAATTCGCGTACGGCTCGGTCGAACATGTCGCCGACCTCATCTTCATGCGAAACATCGGCCTTGTGTGTGATAGCGTTGCCGCCGAACTGCTTGATCTTGTCAACCACAGCGTTCGCGGCGGCGTCGCCCTCGACATAATTCACCACTACATCGGCGCCCGCCTGGCCGAGAGCAATTGCGACGCCCTCGCCGATGCCGGAGTTGGCCCCGGTAACGAGCGCCTTCTGTTTGGCCAAGAGCTTGCGATCGGACATGGGGGTTCTTTCACAAATACCGCAAAAGGTCGGGCAACCCTTGCGAGAGGGTGGCGACCTCTTGAAGAGACAAGTTTGACGGTCCGGTGCTTGCCGGACTGGCCGCAACCTTTATCGGCGAAGCCGGCGGCAAACCCCAGGCCTTTCTTCAGTGGATCGGCCGCTCGTCTGAGGATGCCGGCGTTTGGGCGATCGCGGCAGGCTCGGAATCTACCTAGTCGGCCCAAATGCCGCTGGTCGCACTCGTTGGCTCACCGCCGATTTCCGGAATACGCGTTCCTCTTGATCAAGGAGGGCAAAATCGGGGTCATGTGAACCCAGTATTCGTACTGCTCGATGAGGGCCGTCCGCCTCCAGCTTCACGGCCTAGCCCAATACTTGGCCAATTTCGTCCGCATCCCGGCGCTATCAGGTGAAATCACTCAGCGATCACCCGCGACGCTTGGGCAAACCGGCCAGAATCGAGCGAAGGTCATCGATCACGCCGGCGACGCTACGCTGTCTTTCAGATGGCGGTTGCGGCGCCGCGCGACTTCGGCGGTATTCTGGTGTTGACTGGCGGCCTTCGACCAAAAGCCGGTGGCGCGGTGCTGAGACAGATGGTTGTCCCGTCGTCACCGCCACCGACGTCGGGCGCACCGTGCCCGCCTTCAAACCCGCGCCGGGTTCAGACAATTCTGACCAGGATCGAAGCCGGTGGCGCCGAGCGTATGGGGGTGCTGATTAATTGAGTATTTTCCGAGTCTTGTCTTACTCTTACGATCCCGCCGTAATCAGCTTATCGCAACTCACTCTAATCCGATTGCTGTGACGAGCGAGAAACGACCATGGAACGGGAATTGCTGATGGGGTTCGGGACGCTATTGACGCCATTGCCACGGACCACGTCAGGTCACCTTCCAAGTTTGCAAATTGTACATGATCCGTATGATATTTTCGTGTCCGTTGTGAGTAAGAAACGGCATGTCGTAATCATCGGCGCGGGCTTCGCGGGGCGGCTGCGCACTGTCGAGGGTCGGCTGTTGCAGCTGCGCTTCTCCGAGAAGTCCCTGGCGCCAAGCTGCGACGGCGCTGCACATGTCGATGTCGCCGGCGATCTGCCCGCCGCCGCTGAATGGCGTGCCGACCGGGACGCCGCCCGTCCCGCGCCGTAATCCGGCTTCTGCCCCGCCTGAGCAAAGGTCCTCCGCCCGGACCGTCCGGCCCATGCCTCTCGCGCCACTCTGCACCGGAAGGCATAAATGAATCCGATCGTCGACCTTCGCCGCTACTCCTTCAAACGGGGCAACCGCGCCCGGCAGGGCTCCGTCTGGAACGACGCCTCGCCGATCCGCGAGGAATTGTTCGGTGCCGAGCGGCTGGAACAGCACGCACGAAGCCTCGCTGCCGCCCAGCCCATCACCGCCCGGCCGCCTTCCGCCCCTTCGCTGCATACCCGCCTGAAGAGGAATGCCGGTGTGCTACTCGCCGCCTACCGGGCAACGGCTGCCGATGTCGAGGCAGGCCGCACCGTGGTGCCGGCCGCCGAGTGGCTGCTAGACAATTATCATCTCGTTGAGGAACAGGTCCGGGAGATCCGTGACGACCTCCCGCCTAGCTATTACCGGTTGCTGCCGAAGCTCGCCGAGGGGCCGTTCGCCGGCTACCCTCGCGTGCTCGGCCTCGCCTGGGCCTATGTCGCCCATACCGACAGCCATTTCGATCCCGAGATGTTGCGCTGCTTCATCGCGGCCTATCAGCAGGTCGAGCCGCTGACCATCGGCGAGCTGTGGGCTGTGGCCATCACACTGCGCATCGTGCTCATCGAGAACCTGCGCCGGCTGGCCGACCAGATCACCGCCGGGCGTCGGGCGCGCCGAGAGGCCGACCTGCTCGCCGACCGGCTTCTCGTCTCGGGCGAAGCCCGGGCCGCGCTCGACGCCGACATCCTGATCCGCTCGCCGGAACCGCTGGACGAGGTCTTCGCCGCCCAGCTCGTCAAGCGGCTCAGGGACCGGGACCCGCGGATCACGCCGGCACTGGGATGGCTGGAGACACGACTGGGAGCCCAAGGCGCATCGGTCGAAGGTGTGGTGCAGCATGCTCAGCAGCGGCTTGGCGCCTCCAACGTCAGCGTGCGCAACGTCATCACCAGCATGCGGCTGATCTCCGACATCGACTGGGCCGAGATGTTCGAGAGCGTCAGCCTGGTCGATGATCGGCTGCGGGCGGGGAGTGCCTTCGCCGCGATGGATTTTTCCACGCGCAACCTCTACCGGAGCGCGATCGAGCAACTCGCCCGCGGCTCCGTGGCATCCGAGCTCGACATCGCCGGGCGGGCGCTGCAGGCCGTTGCGTCGGTGAACGCCACAACGCAGGATGCGTCGACCGGGCCGGCCAGCGATCCCGGCTTTTATCTCATCGGCGATGGGCGGAGCGCATTCGAACGGACGATCCGTTTCCGCCCGCCCGCCCGGCTTCGCCTTAGCCGCCTCAGCATCCGGCTCGGCATAGGTGGATATATCGGCACGATCATCGCCGTTACGCTGGGCCTCATCGCGCTGTCACTCTGGGCACTCTCATCCGCCGGCCTTTCCAGCGGCTGGCTCGTTTTGTTCGCGGTCATTGGCTTCGTCTCGGCAAGCGAACTGGCGACCGCACTGGTCAACCGGGGCGTGGCATGGATGTTCAATGCCACCAGCCTGCCGGGCCTCGAACTCGCGGGCGGCGTCCCGACCTCCTTGCGCACTCTCGTCGCCGTGCCGACGCTGCTCACCAGCGAAGCCGACCTTCAGGAACAAGTCGAAAGGCTGGAAGTTCATTTCCTCTCCGGTGCCGGCGGCGATATCACTTTTGCCCTTCTGTCGGATGGCATGGACGCCGACTGCGAGGTCCTGCCGGACGATGCGCCATTATTGGAGCTCGCCGTGCAAGGGATCGAGCAACTTAATCTGCGTCACGGCGCCGGCCCGGCCGGCAACCGCTTCCTCCTGCTGCACCGCCATCGCCTGTTTAATCCGGGCGAAGGAAAATGGATGGGATGGGAGCGCAAGCGCGGCAAGCTGCATGAGCTCAACCGCCTGCTGCGCGGCGCGGACGACACCTCCTTCATGGCCGTTGGTGGCCGGCCTCCGGAGGTCCCGGTGGATGTGCGCTACGTGATTACGCTCGATGCCGACACCCGCCTACCGCGCGACGCCGCGCTCCGGCTCATCGGCAAGATGGCGCATCCGCTGAACCGGCCGAAATTCAACGCTGCCGAGCGGCGGGTGGTAAGCGGCTACGGGATCCTCCAACCGCGGGTGACGCCCTCGTTGCCAATCGGCCGCGAGGGCTCGTTCTATCAGCGGGTCATCTCCGGCGGCGGCGGCATGGACCCCTATGCGGCGGCTGTTTCCGACGTCTATCAGGACCTCTTCGGCGAAGGTTCCTACACCGGAAAAGGCATCTATGAGATCGATGCCTTCGAGGCATCGCTTGCCGGACGCATCCCCGACAACACGCTGCTCAGCCACGATCTCTTCGAGGGCGTGTTTGCACGCGCTGGCCTTGCGTCGGATGTCGAGGTCGTCGAGGAATTCCCTTCGCGCTACGATGTCGTCGCCAAGCGGCAGCATCGCTGGATGCGCGGCGACTGGCAGTTGCTGCCGTGGATCGTGGGTGACGGTGCAGGATGGCGCGGCCTGACCACGGTCGGGCGCGGTAAGATGCTCGACAATCTGCGTCGCTCCGTGGCGGGGCCGCTTACATTGCTGGCACTGGGCTTATGCTGGCTGTTTCCCGTGCCGGCGGCACGGATCGGCACGCTTCTGGTCATCTCCACTGTCGCGGTTCCCTCCTTCCTGCCGATCCTCTTCAGCCTGCTTCCGGGCCGCCCCGACATACGCGTACGCAGCCACTTGGCCCGGCTGCGGTCCGATCTGTGGCTCGCCGCAGCCCAGACATTGCTGTCGCTCGTCTTTCTCGCCGATCAGGCATGGCGTGCGGGCGATGCCGCGATCCGCACGCTGCTGCGGCTGCTCGTGACGCGCCGCCATCTGCTCGAATGGACGACGGCCGCCAAATCCTCGGCAGCGCCGCGACTGGATCTCATCGGCTTCTATCGGCAGATGTCGAGCGGCACGGTGCTCGGCCTGGTAATTACAGGGGGCGCGCTCACCCTCTCGCCATCCATCTGGCCGCTCATCCTGCCTTTCGCCTTGCTCTGGCTCGGCGCGCCCGCGATAGCGCAATGGGCGAGCCGTTCGCCAAAGGTGCCGCTGCGCCTCGCCGTCGGTGAACGGGAAGCACGCGACCTGCGGCTGATTGCCCGGCGCACCTGGCGCTTCTTCGAGACCTTCGTCACCCCGGCCGACAACATGCTGCCGCCGGACAATTTCCAGGAAGTGCCGAAGCCGGTGGTCGCGCGCCGCACCTCGCCGACCAATATCGGCCTCTATCTGCTCTCGGCCGTCGCCGCCCGCGACTTCGGCTGGGCCGGCACGATCGAGACCATCACGCGGCTGGAGGCGACCTTCGCCACGCTGAAGAGGCTGCGCCGCTTCCACGGGCACTTCCTCAACTGGTACGGCACGCAGGACCTCGCGGCATTGCCGCCCGCCTACGTCTCGTCCGTCGACAGCGGCAATCTCGCCGGTCATCTCATCACGCTGGCCAATGCCTGCGAGGAGTGGCGGGATGTCCCCGTCGGCGCGAGTGCGCGCGCGGGCATCGCTGATGCTTTGGCCTTGGCCCGCGAGGCGATGGCCGGCCAGTCCGGTGCGGGCGGTTCGCAGGGGCAGGCGCTGACTGCGGCGCTGGACGAGATCGACGTCCAACTGAACGGCGTGCAGACGCTGGAAGCGACGGCTCCGATTCTGAAACGGCTTACCGACAAGGCCACGAGGATCGTGCTGGAGACTATTCCGGCGACGGGCGACGACGGAGTCACCGACATCGTCTATTGGACAAACGCGCTCGGTAAGGCGGTGAGCGAACATGAGCGCGACCGCCTCGAGCTTCTGGCAGTGCCTGCCGCTACACGGGATCGCCTGACCGCGCTGGCGGATATGGCACGGGCCATGGCCATGGAGATGGACTTCGCCTTCCTGCTCGATCCCGAGCGGAAGCTGCTCTCCATCGGCTATTCGCTCGCCGAGAACGGCCGCGATCCAAGCTGCTACGACCTTCTGGCGTCCGAAGCGCGCCTCGCCAGCCTGTTCGCCGTCGCCAAGGGCGATGCGCCAACCCGCCATTGGTTCCGACTCGGGCGGCTTGCGACGCCACTCGGCAACGCCTCGGCACTCATCTCCTGGTCGGGATCGATGTTCGAATACCTCATGCCGTCGCTGGTGATGCGAGCGCCGGCCAGCAGCGTGCTCGAACAGACCAACCGCCTGGTGGTCGAGCGCCAGCAATCCTACGCGCGGTCTCTCGGCGTTCCGTGGGGCATGTCGGAATCCGCCTACAATGCGCGCGACATCGAATTCACCTATCAATACGCCAATTTCGGCGTGCCTGGCCTCGGCCTCAAGCGCGGCCTCTCGGAGAGCGTCGTCGTGGCGCCCTATGCGACCGGCCTTGCCAGCATGGTGAATCCCGAGCGCGCGCGACAGAACTATGCCCGTCTCGTCGAGCTGGGCGCGCAGGGCCGCTACGGCTTCTATGAAGCGCTCGACTTCACCCGTTCGCGGCTTCCGGAAGACGAGGACGTCGCCATCGTCCGCAGCTTCATGGCCCATCACCAGGGCATGACCATCGTCGCCATCGCCAACACGCTGCTGGGCGGCGAGATGCGCGCCCGATTCCATCGCGAGCCGATGATCCGGGCGAGCGAGCTGCTGTTGCAGGAACGCTCGCCGCGCGACGTCGTCGTGGCCCGTCCCCGCGCCGAGGAAGTTCGGGCCGCCGCCGTCGATGCCCGCAGCGAGGGGGCGATGGTGCGCCGCCTGACCGCGCCCGCTCCCGGGGCGCCGATTACGCATCTGCTCTCCAATGGCAGCTACGCCGTCATGATGACCGCCGCCGGCAGCGGCTACAGCCGCTGGGGCGACATCGCGGTGACGCGCTGGCGCGAAGACGCCACGCGCGACGACTGGGGTTCCTTCATCTTCCTGCGCGACATGCGGGGCGGCAGCATCTGGTCCGCCACCACGCAGCCGATGGCGGACGCTGCGGGTGAAAGCGACGTGGTGTTCGGCGAGGACCACGCCGAGTTCATCCGTCACGATGTCGGCCTGACCACGACGATGGATGTCATCGTCTCCGGCGAGCACAACGGCGAGGTTCGGCGCGTCTCGCTGACCAATAGCGGCCGGCGGACCCGCGAGATCGAGCTGACCTCCTATGCCGAGCTCGTCCTGACCACGCCGGCCGCCGACAATGCCCACCCGGCCTTCGCCAAGATGTTCGTCGAGACCGAGCATCTGCCTGAGTTTGGTGCTCTCATCGCCACGCGGCGACGTCGGGCGCCGGGCGAACCGCAGATATGGGCCGCGCATTTCGCGGTGGTGGAAGGCGAGGTCGCCGCAAATCCGCAATACGAGACCGACCGCGCGCGTTTCATCGGACGTGGGCGCAGCATCGGCACGGCCGAGGCTATGTCGGGCGGCCGGCCGCTCTCGAACAGCGTGGGAACGGTGCTGGACCCAATCTTCTCGCTGCGTCAGAGCGTTCGAATCGAGCCGGGCAAGGTCGCGCGTGTGGCATTCTGGACCGTCGTCGCGTCGTCGCGGCCGGAACTGCTCGATCTGATCGATGCCCATCATGATCGCAACGCGTTCGACCGTGCTAAGACCCTGGCGTGGACACAGGCGCAGGTCCAGCTTCGACACCTCGACGTGGACGCAGAAGAAGCCGCCGACTTTCAGAGAATCGCCGCGCCGCTGCTCTATACCGACCGGCGCTTCAGGTCGCCGTCCGAGACGATCACGCGCGGTGCCGGCCCGCAGTCTGGTCTGTGGCCGCACTCGATCTCTGGCGACCTGCCGATCGTGCTGCTTCGGATCGACGATGTCGAAGACATGGCGCAGGTGCGCCAATTGCTGCACGCCCATGAATATTGGCGCATGAAGCGCCTCGCCGTGGACCTCGTTATTGTGAACGAGCGGGCTTCCTCCTATGTGCAGGACCTGCAGATCGCCATCGAGGCCGCGGTACGGACCAATCAGTCGCGTCCGCTGCTGGGCAAGGAACCGGCGCAGGGGTCCGTCTTTATGCTGCGCGCCGATCTCATGAGCGTGGAGGCGCATGCGCTTCTGCGCTCGGTCGCCCGGATCGTCCTTGGGGCCCGCGGCGGCACTATCGCTGACCATTTCGCTCGCCTGGGTCCGCCGTCGAATCCGCCTCCGGTCCAGCGCCGGGCGCGGGCTTTGACCCCGATGCGTGAACCCGCGTCGTCGCGCGAGCCGCCGAAGCTCGAATTCTTCAATGGCCTGGGCGGATTCGACAAGGACGGGCGGGAATATGTGACCATCCTCGAACGCGGCCACACCACTCCGGCACCGTGGATCAACGTCGTCGCCAATGCCTGCTTTGGTTTCCAGGTTTCGGCTGAGGGCAGCGGCTACAGCTGGGCGCAGAACAGCCGAGAGAACCAGCTCACCCAATGGTCGAACGACGCGGTCGCCGACCCGGCGGGCGAGGCGATCTATGTGCGGGACGAGGAGAGCAGCCATCTGTGGAGCCCGACCGCGCAACCGATCCGAGGTGACGGCACCTATGTCGCGCGGCACGGCTTCGGCTATAGCAGGTTCGAGCATGAAGCGAACGGCGTCGCCCTGGACCTGCTGCACTACGTGCCGCTCGACGATCCGATTAAAATCTCGCGCTTAAGACTTACCAATCGGTCCGGCCGGCCGCGCCGGCTTTCCGTCACCGCCTATGCGGAATGGGTACTCGGCACTTCGCGCGGGGCGTCGGCTCCGTTCATCACCACGGAGATGGACGCGCAGTCCGGAGCGATGCTGGCACGCAATCGGTGGAGCGTCACCTTCGGCTCTCGCGTCGCCTTCGCCGATCTCGCGGGGCGGCAGACCACCTGGACCGCCGACCGCACCGAATTCCTCGGCCGCGATGGCGGACCTGCGTCTCCTCTCTGCCTTGCAAGCAAGGTGCCTCTGTCCGGGACGACCGGCGCCGGCCTCGATCCGTGCGCTGCGCTGCAGACTGTAGTCGAGCTCGGCATCGGCGAGACGGTCGATGTCGTCTCCTTCCTCGGCCAGTGCAGCTCAGTAGACGAGGTGCGGGCACTCGTCGATCGCTATCGCCACGCCGATCTCGATGCTGCGCTCGCCGCCGTGACGCAGCACTGGCATGACGTGCTCGGCGCGGTCCAGGTGAAGACGCCGGACCGGGCGATGGACATCATGCTGAATGGCTGGTTGCTCTACCAGACGCTCGCCTGCCGCATAACCGCACGCTCGGCCTTCTATCAGGCGAGCGGCGCCTATGGCTTCCGCGACCAGTTGCAGGACGGCATGGCGCTGACGCTGGCTCTGCCCGCGGAGACGCGGGACCATATATTGCGCGCCGCCGGGCGGCAGTTCGTCGAGGGCGACGTCCAGCATTGGTGGCTGCCGCAATCGGGCCAGGGAGTTCGCACCCGCATCTCCGACGATCATGTATGGCTCGCCTTCGCCACCGCGACCTACATCGACGGAACCGGAGACGCCGCAATCCTCCACGAGCCCGTGCCTTATCTCGACGGCCCGGTCCTGCGGACCGAAGAGCATGAGCATTTCTTTCAGCCGATGCCCTCGGATATCGTGGAGCCGCTCTACGAGCATTGCGCCCGCGGCCTAGATCATGCCGTTGCTCTCATCGGCGAGCTCGGCCTGCCTTTGATCGGCACCGGCGATTGGAACGACGGCATGAATCGCGTCGGCGAGGCCGGCAGGGGCGAAAGCGTTTGGCTCGGCTGGCTCCTCGTCCGGACCATCGAGATGTTTGCGCCCTTCGCCGGCGAACGAGATCCCGAGCGCGCCCGCCGCTGGCGGATTCATGCTGCCTCGGTAAGGCGGGCCCTGGAGCGCTCGGCCTGGGACGGCGAATGGTATCGGCGGGCGACGTTCGACGACGGCACTTGGCTCGGCTCGAAGGACAGCGGCGAGTGCCGCATCGATTCCATAGCACAGTCCTGGGCTGTGCTGTCGGGCGCCGCTGATAGACTGCGCGCCACCACCGCCATGGCCTCGCTGGAGCGTCGTCTGCTCCGCACCGACGCCAAGCTTGCCTTGTTGTTCACACCACCCTTCGACCATACGCCACTAGATCCCGGCTACATCAAGGGCTATCCGCCGGGCCTGCGCGAGAATGGCGGGCAATACAGCCACGCCGCGATGTGGGCGATCCTCGCCTTTGCAAAGCTCGGCGCCGGCGACAAGGCGCATGATCTGTTCGCGCTTCTCAATCCGATCAACCATGCCTTCACCGCGGAAGAGGCCGAGCGCTACAAGGTCGAGCCCTATGTCGTGGCCGCCGACGTCTATTCCGTCGCTCCGCATGTGGGGCGCGGCGGCTGGAGCTGGTACACCGGCTCGGCCGGGTGGATGTATCGGGCCGGCGTCGAGGGCATTCTCGGCATCCGCCGGGAGGGGGATTTCCTCGTCGTCGCTCCCTCGATTCCGGAGGCATGGCCGGGATTCAAAGCGACGGTGAGGCTGGGTGAGGGGGTCTGCCGAATCGAAGTTCGCGCTATCGCCGGGGGCGAGGAGCCTTATTCGGTGCTCGACGGCGTTCGCAGCCCGTCACCGGACAGATCGGCTCGTATTTCCCTCAACTGCCAGAGTCATGATCTGCTCATGTCCATCTAGGGCTTGTGGGGATTCATCGTGAGTTGATGACGGCTGCGGCGAGGTGGATCATTGCCTGGAAGCTCTGGTCTGTTTTGCAGGCGCGCAGGGCGATGCGTTTGAACTCCTTTAGAGTCCATTTCGAATCGGATTATTAACGAGCCAATCTGCGTAGCAGGAGAATGCTGGACGCGGCGTAGAGGAAGGCCTCGACACTCTCGATAGTGGCTTCGAAATCCTTTGCCAGCCGCCTGTTGCGATTGATCCAGGCGAAGAACCGTTCGACGACCCAGCGTCGAGCGATGACGGCGAAGCCGACCTGGTTGTTGGCCTTGCGCACCACCTCGATGCGGATCGGGCTGGCGTCGGCGACACGGGGCCCGGCATAGCCGCCATCTGCGTAGCCCAGCGCCACAAACGGCCAACTCGCACGCGACGCACGGAGCAGCGGTCCAGCCCCGTCACGATCCTGGATGGCCGCCGAATGGGCCTGCAGCTTGAGCGCCCGGCCGTCGGTATCGACCATGGCGTGCCGCTTGCGCCCCTTGATCTTCTTTCCAGCATCGTACCCCCGCGTGCCGCCACTCTCTGTCGTCTTGACGCTTTGACTGTCGATCACGGCCGCCGTCGGACTGGCCTCGCGACCCACCCTCTCGCGGTCGCGCATCACCAGATGGTGGTTGATCCGCTCCCAGGTGCCGTCGTCGCGGAACCGGGCAAACCAGCGATACGCCGTGGGCCACGGCGGAAAGTCCTTCGGCAGCAGGCTCCAGGCAATCCCACCACGCAAGACGTAGAAGATCGCGTTGACAATCTCGCGCATCTCCCACTTCCGATGCCGGCCGCATCGGCTCGGCGCGGGCAGGAACGGCGACAGGAGCAACCACTCCGCGTCGGTCACGTCACTTCCATAGCGCAGTCCGGTGCGGCTATGCTGCGCACGGGTGGTTGGCGTCCACATGGTGTCTCCGGCAAGGCTTCGAACACCTGCCCGGAATCACATTTGGCCCAACCATCCAACCCCTCATCAAAAACGTTCCGACCCCATTCCGAAATGGCCTCTTAGCATGCAGAAGAAATTCTCGATCAGATGACGCCATTTGTAGGTTTCGTGGTCGATTTTCAGCTTCAGTGCCCGGGCCGGGTGCTGGGAAATGCCGATCCTGGCGCCTCTTTCGTTGAGTTCTGCGACCAGAGCGTTGCTGTCGAATGCCTTGTCTGCGATCAATCCACCGAATTCGACGTTGTCGATCAGTGGCGGGACCTCGATGCTGTCATAGCGATTGCCCGGCATGAGACGAAAGCGCACAAGGTTGCCCAAGGCATCCGTCAGCGCCAGAATTTTGGTTGTCATGCCACCTTTGGAACGGCCTATGGCCTGGCTTTGAGTCCCCCTTTTGCGCCCTGGCCGTGACGGTGGACTTTGACGATCGTGGCGTCGACCATGGCGTATTCCATGTCGGGTTCATCAGATACCGCGTCGAAAATCCGATGGCCATCTCGGAAGAAACTTCCTGCTCGGCGTCGACGGTGATGCCATCAACGCCGTCCTCGCCGGCGTCGGACACAACCCCCGCCTCCTCCGCAGATGGTTGATCAGGCTTCTTTGTGCCCTCCTCGCATGGCTCTATGCCGCAAACCGCTCACCAAGCCTCGGCTTCGCCCACCGCCAGATCACATAGTTCACAGGTGACCACCTAAATTCAACTTGAGACGTCGTGCTATCCGTCCGGCAGCACGAAGCTGGTCGCCAGTCGAACTGGAAGCTAATCGACCATGTAATCACGGCGAATTGGCAACGCGTCCAGCCGCTTTGTCAACTGGATCTGGAACACTACGTTCGTCCGCATCCGGAAGCCGATCTCGCACAGGACGAGATAGAATTCCCACATCCGGTAGAACCGCTCGTCATAGAGGCGCACCACATCCGCCCGCCGCGCGACGAAACGCTCGCGCCAGTGCCGCAGCGTCTCGGCATAATGCAGCCGCAGTACCTCAACATCGGTTATGATCAGGCCGCTCCACTCCACAGCGGCGGCAATCTCCGACAGGGATGGCAGGTCGGCCCCGGGAAAGATGTATTTCCGCAGAAACGGATTGATCGGCGCGGGATGATCCGAATACCCGATCGTGTGGATCAACGCGACGCCGTCATCCGTCAGCAGGTCGCGCAGCTTCGCAAAGAACTCTGCATAGTTCCGCTTTCCCACATGCTCGAACATCCCGACCGAAACGATGCGGTCATAAGGACCCGCTTCGTCGCGGTAATCCTCCAGATGAAACCCCACGCGCTCGGCAACCCCGGCTGCCGCGGCCCGCTCGACGCTCAGTCTGTACTGCTCGGTGCTGAGTGTCACGCCCGTAACCTCGGCATCGCAGTGCGTCGCGATATCGAGGCACATGCCGCCCCAGCCTGAGCCGATGTCGAGAACCCGGAGTCCGCGCCGGTCGAGCAGCAGCTTCGCCATGATGTGCCGCTTCTTGTTCGCCTGCGCCGTCTCCAGATCATCGTCCGGCGAGTGGAAATAGGCGCAGGAATACTGCATGTCCCGGTCGAGAAACATCGCATAGAATTCGTTCGACAAATCGTAATGATGGGCGACGTTGCGCCGCGCCCGCGACATCGGGTTCGACTGCCGCACGTGGCGCCGGGCCCGGTTGAGCAGCGCAAGCCATGGCAGCGACCGCGCCTGACTTGCATTGCGCCCGATCACGGCAGCGAAGTCATAGAGCGTGCCCTCTTCAATCCGCAGTGCGCCGTTCATGTATGCCTCGCCCACCGTGAGCGCCGGATTGACGGCAAGCCGATACTCCATGGCCTTCGACATCAACCTGATTGTCGCGCTGGGCGCGGAGCCGTCGCCGACCTTGTGCAAGCGGCCTCCGGCATCGATCACGCCGAGGCTGCCGTCGTGCACGAGCGATTTCAATATCGAAATAAACATTGCGCCCGTTCGGTTCGCGTCTTTCCATATGCCAACGGGAGATTGGCTCGTCCGACACAATGATATCGCCAATGAGCCACGGTTCGCAACCGTTCATGGTCCGTTGGCCGGATCAGCCGCTTCTCGTTCTACTCGATCCGCGTGAGGCCTTAGGGCCTGATAACGGGCGCGAAGACGCCGGCACCGAGCAGCACTGAACGTCCGCTTCCGGGATCACTCGAACGGCCGTTCAACGGCAGCCGTGGGTCAGGGTGAACTTTGGCTGCGCGACGGCAAGGCTGAAGCGGCCCTCGATCCATGGCCCGGGCTGGGCGGGGCAGTGCAGCACTGCGCCATTCCGCTGTCCCACCCTCGGGTTTTGGTGTCCGCCCCCGTGGTACCGTGATCTCGAGCGGGCCGAACGAGCCGAGGATTTGCCGATGACGGGTACCATGGCGATATCCGACGGCCGCTTCGCCACCCCGGCGGTATTGCCCCCGCCCGAGCGCCATCGTCAGCTCTTCCTCAAGCATGATCCTTGCCATGCTCCAGCACCATCCGGACCGCTCGCTCCCGCACCTCAGGCGAATACCGTACCGATGTCTGCCACTTTTCCATTGCTCCATCCTCAATAGTTGGAGCCTCAGGGATTCCCGGCGCGGTTCATTTCAATGAAACCGCCGATCCGATCCCGGACGCCTGTCTCGATCGGGTCGAACCACGCCGTCGCGTCAAACAAGCTGGTTCTCGTTGACCCCGTGCTATTCTTCTCCATGGCGTGATCTCCATCGGCGCTCGAACGTCGAATCTGGTGGTTGAACTCACCTTGGCATTACGCCACCCAGAATTTCCACACACTTCAAAACGCCACCAAAACCAGCGCTACCACCGTCAGCCAGGACCGCTACCGCGCTGCCCTTGCCGGACTCGAACACATTTTCACCCTCATTACTATCCCAAAGCGTTGAACAGCCCTCACTGCGGCAGTAGCTGGGCGTCTCTGTCACGGTGAGTCGAATACTATGACGCGGTGAATGTGACGGTGGCGGGCCCTGCTGCCATCGGGCGCACGCCGTCGTCCGGCTACGGCTCGGGGACAGGTGCCAACTGACGCACTCTGTCGCTTGCCGGGCCAAGCGCCTCCGCGAGGCAGGCGACGACCATGTCGTGCAGCGAACCTGCATAGATATCGGCGGCCACGGCAGCACGCAGCCTGTCGTCACTCACCATGTTGGAGGGCCAAAATCCGACAAGAATGCAAACCGACGGGCTGCGTGCCCGCAGCCGACGCACGGTGTAGCGCAGATCGGAGGATGTGCCGGCAATGCCGGAATAGGTCAGGCAGACCATCTGCACGCCCACGATGTCGAGCGTGTCGGCCGCACGCAGGCTAACGGCTTCATGCGTCACGACGCTGGCGCCGATCCCGCGCTTGCCGAGCAGCTGAGCGAGCATCGCCGACGCCAGATCATCGAGCGGGCCGCGGCCGGCCACGCACAGCACCGCGGAAGGGGCCTGCCAGTCCGGCGACAGGCCGACCGGCTCGCCCAGCCCGGCAGGCGGCCCGGGCTCGCGCGATTCCGGCGTTGCCTGCCGATCTGACGGCAGCCTCGCCGGTCCCGCGGCAGTCAGAAGCGTATCGCTGTCGTCATGGTCGCCGATTTCCTCCAGCAGTCCCTGCACCCCGGCGATGATCCGAATGGTCTGCGCCTCGGTCAGCACCCCGCGCTCGATGTCGATTGTGGCCAGTCGCAAGCCGGGGATCGCGACCTCATCGTAGTATGCCGACAGCGTACACGACTTCAGCAGCTGCTCGGCGTCGTCTTGCACTTCGTCCAGTCGGCCTGCCAGCATCCGGTTGTAGAAGCTCTCTACCGGCGTCAACGCTGAACGGTCGCCGAGCAGCACGTCGAGGAACTTCAATCGATCCACATGGCGGCCCAGAATGACCAGACAGAGTGTGAGCGGCATCGACAGGATCAGCCCGACCGGCCCCCACAGCCAGCTCCAGAAGATCGCCGCGACCACGACGGACAGCGGCGACAATCCGGTGCTGTGCCCATATGCCATCGGCTCGATCACCTGGCCCATCACGCCCTCGCTAACCACGAACAGGGTCCCCGTCCACAGCAGCATCGACCAACCCGGATCGACTGCCGCGGCAAGCGCAAGCGGTAGCGCGGCCGCGAGCCACGGGCCGATATACGGAATGAAGCGCATGAGGATCGCCATGATGCCCCACAGCACCGCGCTCGGCACGCCGATGACGAACAGACCGAGGCCGATCATGCTGCCGAATGCAGTGTTCAATGCCAGCAGGGTCAGGAAGTACCGGCTCAGGCGGTGCCCGGCCTCATCCATCGCGGTCATCGTCCGGTGCAGATCGCCGGTGCCGAGCATGCGGATGAGTCGGTCGCGCAGATCCTCGGGCCGCAGCAGAATGAAGATCGCCACAACCACGACGATGGCCGTAGTCATCAACGGCGATAGGATCGGCGTGAGGACGCGCCTCGCCAGCTTCATCAGCGACGGTTCCGGCTGATGGACCTCCACCGGTATCGGCTTCGCGGCCGCGTTGGTGGGTGCCGCGGCGGACGCTGCACTGACGGTCGTGCCGGCGCTCGCCGGCGCGCCGGCCGACGCGTGGCTGTCGCGATTGATTTGGCTGCCCATGCTCCCGACGAAAGCGGAGAGGCGGCCAAACGTCGCGCTCTGAACGGCATCGACCTTCTGCTGGATGGTGTCCGTATAACGCGGGATGTCGTCGGCAAGATCGGCGACCTGGGTGCCGATCAGGCCGGCGGTGCCGAGGATGACGCCGAGCGCCAACAGCACTGCGAGTACTACCCCCGGCACCCGCCCCAGCCCGGTGCGGCGGAGCAGATTTACCAGCGGGGCGAGCAGGAACGACAGCAGCACCGCCAGCGTGATCGGGATCAGCACGTCGCGGGCGATCGACAGCGTGGCGACCGCCACCACCACGCTGATCAGCGTCATCAGCCCCGAGGTGTCATTGATCGCGGCTGGCGTGCCCGGTCGCGCCCGTGGCGGCGACAGATCTATCATCAACGTAGCCGTGGTACTGGTGTTACGAGCATCGGCGAACCCATTCAGCGGTGCAAGGCCGCGCGTTTGGCGTGGTCATTGTTCAGAAGCCAGAACGTCGCGATCTGGCGCGCGGCGGACAGATCCGCGCGCGCCAGATACGGGCTGGTGCGGCCGCTCCCGGGCAGGCTGGCATCGACGGGAAAGCCATGCCCGATCGCGGGCAGCGTCCAGATCTCGACGGCGGGCGGTCGATCGGGCCGGCCCCAGGTCCGATGCCGATGCCCCGATGCCACGTTGTCGGTCCTCGGCGCCGTATCCTGGCCATGCAACTCGCCCCATTGCGCCGCGAGTATTTCGGCGTTCGCCGGATCAACCGTGCGATCTCGGCCGCCTTGCCAGATCGAGACGCGTGGCCACGACCGTCGTGAACGGGCCTGCGTCACTGCACGGACGTCGCCAGCGAGCGCCTGCCGCGACCGCGACATGTTTGCCCGTCGCATGTGAAGCATCGCTGCGACCTGGGTTTGCGCGCAGCCGACCGGCATGCCCGCGACAATGCCCCCCGCAGCGAACACCGCAGGGTATGCGGCGAGCATCGCAGCGGCCATGCCGCCGCCGGCAGAAAATCCGACAATGTAGATTCGTCTTGGGTCGGACCCATAGCGTGCGACCGCGACTCTCAGCATCTGGCGAATCGACATCGCCTCGCCGCCGCTCCGGCGGACGTCATCAGGGCGGAACCAGTTGAAGCAGCGGCCACGGTTGTTCGCGTGAACCTGTTCGGGCACCAGCAGCGCGAACCCCAACTCGTCCGCCAGCGCGAGCCAGCCGGACGCGTTGGCAAAGGCTGCGGCATCCTGGCCGCAGCCGTGCAGGACGACGACCAGCGGCCGGCCCGCGGGCAGCCGGGCGCGGGCATGAACCAGCATCCTCAATGCGCCGGGATTGGAGCCGAACCCGACGACTTCCGACACGCAACCTGCCGACATGCGAGCCGCCGACACCGGCCGATCCACCAACGCCCGCTTCCAGACGCGGGCGGCATCCTTTACCAGCGCCGCGGCCTGCCGCCGCGCGACTTTGGTGGCGCGGGAGTGGCGTGCGATAGCGTTCGCCCCACCCAGCCACATGCGCATGAATGGGGTCTTTCCAGTCAACCTTTTCGACAAGACACTCACCTCACGTCTGCAACACCTTCTTGTCCGCACCAACGGCCGGCTTGGTGCACTGTCTGTCTCACCGCGTGAGCTGTCTGATAGCGTGACTATCATCCGATCATATGCTTCCATCCGATCGGCTGTTGCTCTTGAAGCGAATGTATCTGTGATGTTCTCAGACATGGGCACGCTTGGGCAGGTTGCGATCAACCACCGCCGAGCGCCGATGGATCTGCCTTGGCGTCGAGCCAGACATCGGGTGGGGCACTCAAGCGCGCGCTGCGGATGTGAACGCAGCCGTCCCACATAGTAGCGCGCGTGCGGAATGCTATTTCCGGACGGAATCCTTCAGACCGCCGACCGTATTCTGCACCCTGCCCTCGGTCTTGCCGGCACGTCCTTCGGCTTGCAGCTTGGCATCGCCGACGAGTTTACCGACGGCCTCTTTCACGGCGCCCTTGATCTCTTTCGCCAATCCAGCTACGCGATCCTTGTCCATCAGCCGGCTCCCGTTACGATCTCTGCTAAGGCTTTGCACGAAACCCGGTGCGGCTCGTTCGCTGTCGATCGCTATACTGGATCGTGTGATCCGGCCTGCCGAGGCCTCAATAATTAGCAGGGCCTCACTTCCCATAGAAGGCTCGGAAACTACGCATCTCCGGCTCTGCGTACTCGCCCCGTGGAGGCCGCGCCAGGGCGGGCGTCTCGAGGAGGCTTATCACACTTCATCAAAGCGTTCGACGATGCGGTCGCGGCATACCCCGGCGCGGCGACCAGCTCAGCCGCCACCTGCGGCTCCAATGTAGGGCACACATATACGCTCCGACGCCCGCGAGAGGCCCGCCAGGCCACGGCCCGAGCGTTCCGCGAAGGGCGCGTGGCGGGCGTCCGGTTCGGCATGCCTTCACGCGCACGCGCGCCGGCGCGACGCGCTCATCCGCGCGATGCCGAGGGCGGCGCATATGCCAACTCGGCGAGCTCTTCGAACGCGGAGATCAGTGGCTCGGTCCGGACATCTCCGACCGTGACACTCGATACCTCATGCTCGGCAAGGCTGTCCAGCATCCGGGTAACGCATCGCCGAATTGCCGGATTCCGAATCCGACTGAATCTATCGGCGATCTGGTCGATATCGTCATATTGGCGCATGTCCACGGCGGCCTGCCCGACGCCGCCCGCGGCGCGACCGCCGACCGGACACCCGGTTTCGGCCTTTGGCGCCTGCGGCGAGGACGCCGAATCCGTGTAGAAATAGGCGAGGTCCACGCCGAGCGCCTGCGCTAACCGGAACAGGTCCGCTGGTGCGACATGCTGTATGCCGCGCTCGTAGGCGGCGATCCCTCTCACTGGCACGCGCAGTGTCATCGCCAGTTGCCGGCGAGAGAGTCCAATTTCCGCGCGCCGTGCCGTGATCTGACCGCCGATATGGGCGTCGAGAGATGCGACCTGCAATGACACTATGTTGCGCGGACGGCCTGTTCTGTCATCCATGTTCCATACCCCACCTATTGACGGCACGCGCGAAGCGAGCGGTCGAGCCTACAATCTGGCAGACCCGACCGCTCGCCGGACAGCCTCGGAAATTACTCATGCAGCGCGGTGGCGGCGCACGCCATCGCGCTACTCCATCGTCGTCGAGCGCGTGGTCTGCGTGGTCGTGGTCACGGGCGCGCCCAGCATTGGCGGCGCCGCCGCGGTCGCTGTGGTCGAGGTGCTCGTATGTTGCGTCGTCGTCGTCGTCGCGGTGTCCGGCGAACCGCCACCGCAGCCGGCGAGGACCAGGACGGCCCCGCTCATCCACGTGGCAAGCAGAATGCGTGCCGCGGTGGTCTTGTTCGATCGCATGATGTCCTCCGGTTCATTTCGTGGTCGAGTATGGAGACGTTGTGTCGGTCGTGGTGCTAGTGTGTGGCACAGGTGTAATCGTGGTGGTGCTGGTGGACTGGCTGACCGCACCGTCTTCGCTGCCATAGGTCGTCTTCCGCGATTGCGACGTATTCCCGGCCGCATCGACGCTGCGGCTGGTTTCGGTCGTGCTCAGCGTGCCGCTCGGCGACGGCATGACCGGCGTCCACGTCATCGCGGTAGGCTGTAGCGTATGGGCGGTGGATGTTGTGGTCGTCGTCTGCGCGTTCGCGCCAGCCGTCGCCAGAGCGAGGCCGGCGCCGAGCGGCGTGATAACCTGAATGCGGTTCATGGATTCTTTCCTGCTTTCAGGGTGTTTAAACGTCACCTGGGCGGGTTCCGGTTAACGGGGCGAGAGGTTGATCGTGCTCGGACTGGTGAGACCGCCGACGGCTGCACCCACGCCACCGCCGATCAGCGCGCCACCACCCGGCCCGATGCCGGTCACCGAACCGACAACCGCGCCCGTCCCTGCGCCGATCGCAGCACCGGACAGGGCACGGCCTCCCGGCGAATAGCCGCAGCCGCCGAGTAGCAACCCGGCTCCGGCGGCAACGGTGAACCAAGCCAGTCTATACGATCTCATGCTAAAGCTCCTGATGGACGCGCCATGGTCGCGCGTCGGGTCCGCAGCACCTCTGTGTTGGCCGGTAGGCGGGTGTTTGACGCGCATGCCGAGATAGTCGCACTGCTCAACATGGCGACCCGCGAAACGATCATGCAGGACCGGAATCTACGTAGTTCCCAGTGGAAGAAATCCGATCTCGCCAATGTGGCCGAGGCTTCCGAGCGCGCGCGATACCGAGCCTTGCAAAGCCGGGGCGCGGCATTGTGGGCTATTTGGCCGGAGTCTTGTCCACCTCGACGGTCTTGGAGTGGGCCCTTCTCAGCGTGCGCCGTGGGCGCAGTCGAAAATTCCTCCCACTATGTCCAAGACGTCACCTTCGCCGAGAACGTTGGCGTCTTGGATTGTGTGGAAATTGCCTGTGGCGGCGTCTCTGGTTTGGGGAGCCTGACGAGGTCAGGCGACGAGATTAAGATGCATTGAGGCAGGAGGTTCTCCGAGGCTCTGCCCACAAGACGCGCCTGGTCAAGGACTACGTGGCCTCGACCGCGGGGCGTCTGACGCTGCATTTCCTTCCAGGCTGCGCGCCGGAACTGAACCCGGACAAGTTGGTCTGGAGCCATGTGAAGCGCACCGGCGTGGCCAGGAATCCGCTGCGCAAGGGTGAGAAGCTGCGTGATAAGATCGACGCCCAACTCGCCGCCATCAAGCGAGTACCTGCACTCGTGCGCTCATTCTTCCTCGCCCCCAGTGTCATGGCTGTTCAACGCTTTGGGATAGTGATTGAGAGCGAGGATGTGGTAGAGGTCGGCAAGCGCGGCGCGGTAGCGGTCCTGGCTGAGGGTGCTGGCGCTGGGTTTGCTGTTCATCAGGATGTTGAAGGCGAAGCTGCGCAATCGGGCGATGACGCCAGGGTTGGTTCGGATCCGGGATCGATCCTCTGCGAAGGTGACGTCTCGGACATAGTGGGAGGAATTTTCGATGCCCCAATGTGCGCGGATGGCCTTGGCGGCGATGGCGGCGGTGAGGGATGTGTTGGCGACGTAGAAGGCGGTGTCGTGTGTCAGCTTGAGCAGGCCGGTTTCGGGATTGCGGGTGGCGATTGCGCGCTCGACCTGAATGATGGCGGTGACATGGGGATGCCAGTCGGTGCCGGCGAGCGCGCAGGCGGGATTGAAGGCGGAGACGGTGCGGGTTTCGTCACGATTGCGGCCGCGGTCGCGGGTCCGGAAGACGTCGTATGGGGCGCTCGATGTGGCGATATGGTGGATCGCCTGCTTCAGCGTCGGTTGATTGTCCTTGACCTGGACGATGAGGCTGATGTTGCCCGCCTGGGCGACGTTGAAGGCTTTTTTTGGCAGTGCAGGGCATCCAGGGTGACGAGTGTGTCCTTGGCGATGCCCAGTTCGGCGAGCAGCGCCTGGGCGGCGGGGATCTCGCTGGATTTCTCGCCGATCTCGACATGAGCGAGCACCAGCTTGGTGTCGGTGGCGAAGGCGCTGAGCACATGAGCCGCGGTGCGGTCATGGAACCTGTCGAAACTGCCGCGCAGGGTCTTGCCGTCGAGCGCAATGCTGGCCGTGCCGGGCTTGGTCCTGGCCGCCTGCAGCAGTGCCGCGTGGCGTCGGAACGCGGCCTCCACCGCGCCCGGATCGAGCCCCTGGAGGATGTAGCGGATCGCCGTGTGCGAGGGCGCCCGGCGCCATTTCAGGCCGAAGCTGCGGTTCAACCGGCGGCGATGGACGTCGATGAAGGTGACGATGCCGCGATACGAGTTGCTGCCGCTGATGATCGCCAGGATCGAGAACAGCAGGACATGCGGCAGCTTGTAGAGCTTGCCTTCCGCGCGCCGCGGATCGGGAACCTCTGCCAGGATATCGAGCAACGAGCTGAACGCGGCCATGACAACCTCCGTATCGGTTGCCTTCCCAAGAATCCCAAATCCCGCCGGTCGGGAATCCCCATATTCCCCAGAAAGTCAGTTCGCCCCCACAGTGTTGCGCATCCGACCCACCCCAACTCAGAAACCAGCGTTGAACAGCCCTACCGCCAGTGTAGCCTATTACAGACTGTTAAGTAAGAGTCCGGTTGAGGCTGCCTACCCAGTTGATCGTCACGTTGCATCCGCAGCCGCATATTCACGACCTGTGTGAATATGCGATATGCATGTGTTAGACAGACACCCTCTATGCAATCCCAAGTTCCTGTGCCGATCGTTCCTGTTATTGTCCGCATCGACTGTCCCAGCACCGCAAGCCCGCTCCGAAAAACATGATACCGAGAATTGCCAGATCAGGTAATTCAGGAAAGACCGGCCACTCGGAAAAGTCTTAAGCTATACCAAGACCTATCTGGCAGGTGGTTTGGCCGCTTCAACCGTCTTGGAATGGGCCTTCTCGGAATGCGCCATGGCCGCGGCAGCATGCAGCCTGGCGGGTTCGTGCTCACCCATGTTGAGATGGTGTGCGGCCTCGAGGTGATGGTGTTCTGCTACGGCGTGATGCGATGCCGCAGCGATATGCACGGCGGCCGCCGGATGATTGGGGGCCGATTGGTGGGTGCCGGGGCTGACCGCGGCGGGATTCGCTATTGTCATGTGATTTCTCCAGAAATGGTCCAAGGTTACCGTTCATGGGAGGCATATGATAGCTTGCCCAAGAACAAACTCAAGATATCAGACCATCGCATTGCCCGGTAGGATCGGGAAATACTTACATCGCCAACTATCCGACGTCACACTTAGATTCGGTCCAAGATGATATTCTATTCTTACAGTGCCTTCGTAGCATCAGCCGAATTGAGGCCCAGAGGATGAATGCCAGGGCGTTGGTTCGGTTGAGGCCCTCCCAATCCATGCTCAGGCCCGGCATCGGTTCGACCAGGCAATGATGCGTTCCCCATGCGGTGATCGCGATCCAGCGGTTTGATCTGTCAAACCGGGGGCGCGAAGCGAGCGGGTGGTCCGCTTGTTGGAGCCGAGGGAGGCAATCATGGCGCACTACGCAGGACTGGACATTTCGGACAAAGACACCGCCATTCACGTTGTGGACGACAACGGGAAGCTGGTCTGGCGGGGCAAGAGGGCCAGCGAGCCGGAGGTGCTCGCCGCGGCCCTGCGCCGGCATGCGCCCGAACTCGTTCGGGTCGGGCTCGAGACCGGACAGTTGGCGCCGTGGCTCTACCATTCGCTCAAGGACCTCGGTTTTCCGGTGATCTGCCTCGATGCGCGCCATGCACGCGTGGCGACAGCGTTGCAGCGGAACAAGACTGACGCACACGAAGCCGAAACTTTGGCGCAGTTCGTCCGGTAGTGTCCGGGGTCGTGGTGGACTTTTGGGCCCTGTAACGGTGTAGTTTGAGGTGGCCATCGGATCAGTCGGCTATGGTGGAGTTGCGAGACTTCAACCTGAAGCCTGGAGAACCCGATGACCGAAGATAGATTACCACTGGCTGAGCTACTGGCCAAAGCCGGGGACGGCGATTTTCTGCGCAGCGTTGCGGAGGCGGTGGTTCAACTGCTGATGGAGACGGATGTGGATGGGCTGATCGGCGCCAGCCGCTACGAGCGCAGCGGCGAGCGCGCGACCTATCGCAACGGCTACCGGGAACGCGCATTGGACACGCGGCTTGGCAGCTTGCAGCTTCGGATCCCGAAGCTGCGGCAGGGGAGCTACTTCCCGCCGTTCCTGGAAGCTCGCCGGACCTCGGAGAAGGCGCTGGCCGCGGTCATCCAGGAAGCCTGGATTGGCGGCGTCTCGACCCGGCGGGTAGACGAGCTGGTGCAGGCCATGGGGCTGACGGGGATCAGCAAGAGCACGGTCTCGAAACTGTGCAAGGACATCGATGAGAGGGTGAACGCCTTCCTCGACCGGCCACTCGCCGGCGAGTGGCCGTATCTGTGGTTGGATGCGACCTATCTCAAGCAGCGCGAAGGTGGGCGGATCGTCTCAGTTGCAGCGATAATCGCAGTGGCGGTGAACACCGACGGTCGGCGCGAGATCGTCGGCCTGCACATCGGCCCGTCCGAGGCGGAGACCTTCTGGTCGACCTTTCTCAAGAGCTTGGTCCGCCGTGGGTTGCGTGAGGTGAAACTGGTGATCTCCGATGCTCATGAAGGGTTGAAGGCGGCGATCCGCCGGGTGATGGGGGCATCCTGGCAAAGATGCCGCGTTCACTGGATGCGCAACGCCTTGTCCTATGTGCCGAAGGGGCAGCAGAGCATGGTGTCTGCAGCGTTGCGTCAGGCGTTTATCCAGCCGGATCGCGTCAGTGCCAGCCAGACCCTGCGCCATGTGGCCGACCAGCTCCGGGGCAAATGGCCAAAACTTGGCGCGTTCATCGACGACAGTGAAACCGACGTGCTGGCGCACATGGACTTTCCCGCCCAGCACCGAACCAAAATTCACTCGACGAACCCGCTCGAACGCCTGAACAAGGAGGTCAAGCGCCGCGCCGATGTCGTCGGCATCTTTCCCAATGAAGGTTCGATCATCCGCCTGATCGGGGCCGTGCTGCTCGAGGCCAACGACGAATGGCAGACACAGAACCGCTATATGCAGATCGAGGGAATGGTCGAACTCATGGCACCCGCCATCGATGCCGATACACCACGAATTTCCACCGTCGCCGCGTGACCATTGGCCGCTTCAGCTACACCAGAATTTCCACCACATTGACGGACGCTATCTGGTATCGGGACCGCCGGTCGGTAACCCCTATATCCCCAAATAATCAGTTCGCACCGCGGTGTTTCGCATCGGACTCACCCCGGCTCAGAAAATAGCGTTGAACAGCCCCGGGGAATCTCCCGCGAGTCAGTATCATTGCGCAAGATTATTATATGACACGCAATACGAGAACGATAATCACAACCAGCACTACCAGTCCCAGAAGTCCACCGCCGATATACATGGCTTCAATCCCTTTCTGATATCCCATAGTGATTTTTCGACAATGCAACACGGGTGCCGGGTGTGCCCCGCATTTGCTGGATCGTGGCCGCCCCTTCCACAGGCCGTTGGCCACAATTATTTTGAAACGCAGAGAATAGAGTGGAACATTTATCGGGCATGTATGGCGGCGCGGGGAGAGTCGGAAACTACTCAATGGCGGCGGTACTCGGGATGATGCGCAAGCTTGAGCTTCCCCGCCTGCTGGGCCGGAGGGCGTCGCGCGAGCGCAATCTCGCCCTGGCGCTGATTGCGGGCCGTGGGGATTGTCAGGTTGATCGAACGAGGTGTGATTTGACCGAGACGCGATCGATCAGGCGGCGAGATTGGCGGCGTAGTCGGTCCAGAGCAAAAATGCATCGGCTCTTGCGTGGCGGTAGGATCTGGCGGAGAGGCGATGGCGTTTTGGGCGGAACAGGGTGGTGATCTGGTCGTGGGTGGCGAGAAATCTCTGGGCATGACCTGGGGATTTGAACCGACCCATGATCTTTTCTCGTCGCCTGGTGTGACGATGGGATGCTTCGATCCGGTTGTTCAGCCGCTTGTGCGATCGGTGATCGGCGCTGCGGCAATCCGTGCGAAGGGCAACGTCGTAGCTCCGTAGCTTATCGGTCACCACGACGCGCGGCTGACCCCATCGGCGCATCAGCTTGCGGAGAAAACGCCGGGCGGCTCGGGCATCTCGCCGCTTCTGGACCAGGATTTCCAGCACGTCACCGCGATGATCAACTGCCCGCCAAAGCCAATGCTTCTCGCCGCCAATGGTGATCACCATTTCATCGAGGTGCCATTTGTCGCCGGCCGGCAGCCGATCGCGACGGATTTGCGCGGCGATCTGCGGGCCAAACCGATCGACCCAGACGCGGATCGTCTCGTAGCATACTATCACGCCGCGAGCGGCCAGAAGATCCTCAACGTCCCGCAGGCTGAGATTGAACCGGTAATAGCTCCAGACCGCATACGCGATCACCGATCGAGGGAAGCGATATCCCTTCAAACGTGCAGGCAGAGTCAAAGCCATCATCCGAAATCGCTACGGGCACACGATCACCACGTCAACCTGACAATGCTCGCCAAGCCATCCTTGACCGTCTTGCTGCAACAATGGCGACCCGTTGGCGGAGCCCAATCCTTGTCCATGTCAACATCGACTATGCCCTATCGTAAAGATGCTTTTGACGCCTGCGCTTACGTCAGGGATGAACTTGTCTATCATCTTTATATGAAGATATTCATAATATCTAAAATCTTGTCACGAAATCGAAAATCTACGGCTGATGGTCCTGCGATCTACCTGAAGCGTGTCCCTAAGGAATGATTGGCTCCCAGAACCGGCATTACGGCCCGTCCCGGAAGTAGCAGGGGGTGGCGTCAGATAGTCACCGCACAGGCCGCCGGCGAACCCCAGAGCCCGCCCCATAGACTGTCAAAACACCCCGCCACAAGCTCGCCAGGATGGCAGGCACGAATCCTTTCTCACGGCTCTTTCGCCGGCCGCGTGATTGATGGCCCCTGATCGCCTTTCGCCGCGGGGAGTGTCGCGTCTGGTGTGGTGCAGACAAGAAAAAGGGGACCCCATGGCCGGGGTCGCCGAGTGGCAGATCGCTAAACGCTGAGACGATTGGAAAGGCAACCCAAAAGCCTTGTCCAAGCTTGGAGGTGCGTTTTCCAGCCTTGGTTTCAAGGCGAGATTACGCTCTCGTGTCATGGCGGCAGACTGACCGGCGTGCCACATCACATCTTAAAACACGCATATTGCGGCCCCGCCAAACCGGGCCATATCTGACCGTGAAGCGGAAAGCGATCTCCGCTGAGGTTCCCTCCCAATCTCTTAACTTGGCGGCCTCTAAGGCCGCCATTTTCCTTTTTGGCATTCGTCACGGTCGGTCCTGGGCTTCGTGCCAGATACGGAGAATCCGCACCGTATCGGATGACGTATCGACCTCATACACGATCAGATACGGCCACACCGCCACCAGTTCCCGGGTGCCGGCGGCCAAGCCCACGCGGCCCCGGGTGGGAAACAGCGCCAGGCTGTCGCCGGCGAGAACCAGTCCACGCAGAACGCTTGAGGCTGCGTTCGGGTTGAGCAGTTCGAGATAAGCAACAATGACATCACGATCTTCCAGGGCAAGCTGATGCCATTCGACCTGCATGCTCAGTGACCGGCGATCGCCAGGTTCAGCCGCTTGATCTCGCGCAGGAGATCGGCGCGCACCTGCTCATGCGGCACAGCCGGGCGGAGATCGGTCCGGGCTTCAGCGACGGCAGCTTCGAGGAGCCGCCGCTCGGCCTCGAGTTCAAGATCGATCTGGGGAACGGTCCGGTTCATAACGATAGTGTGATAACCTATCCTGGAACTTCAGGGGCAACTCCTTTGTTCGTTTTATGTTCTGATCTTGTCTGTGTCGATACTTTCCTAATGGAGAGGGAAGGTTACACCAAAGGATAGTGAAGGCGGCCCGAAGTATACAGGTGGTGGCGCATATACCACCGGCGGCGGAGGAGGAGGCGGTGGCGGCGGCACATATACGACTGGCGGGGGAGCATAATACACAACAGGCGGTGGAGGGGGCGGTGGTGGCCCTGGAGACCACCATCCCCAAGGCCTGTGCGGGCCGTGCGCCCAGGGTGGTGGTCCGGGTGGGTGGCCCCAGCCTGGAGGTGGAGGACCATGAGGACCGCCGGCCCATGGTGGCGGTCCTGCTATCGCGATGCATGTAGAACCAGCGATGGCTAGGGTGAAGAGGCCGACAATGAGTCCAAGGTGCTTGGCTTTCATGATTTTCATCCCCTGCTGGAGGCAGCTTGCACATGAATTATGGCGTGTTTTTGGTGGGCATAAACGCCCGATCCGATGGTGCTGGCGTCGGCGCTCGCGGACGCCGCCGCCGCCATCGCCCGGCTCGACCAGGCCCTCGCCAGTCATTCCCTGGCCCAGGCTTTTCTCCACCGTGCCCGCCTCGAGGCGGTCCGCCGGCAGGCCGCGGTCGACGGCCAACTCATCAACCCCTGGCATCTTGCCGCGACGATAGAAGACCTGCGCCTGCGCATGGATCCTTACTTGCGCATCATCGACCGCGGCGACATCCTCGACAAAGCAAAGTTCGCCCTCACCCTGTACCAGTGGCTCGTCGCGCCTGATTTCGATCAAGAGGGCGAGGTCCAACGCGCTGAGGCGATGCTGGCAATGCAGCCGACTGCCCTGCCGCCGCTGATCGCCGCGGCGCGGGGTTTGCGGGACTGGATCGAGACGGGCGAAACCCGTCCGGCTATGCGCGCGGCGATGATCCGCTTCTGGCGCCAGCGCGGCCTACTACGCCTGCCCGTCCCACTCACCGGCGCCGCAGCGCTCAGGGCCGAACAAAGCTGGGACCGCGACGTTTGGTTGCCGGCTTTCCTGAAGGCGATCGCGCGTGAAGTGGCGGATGGTCTCGACTTGCTCTACACCATGGAGCGTGCCTGGTTCGATGCCCGGCGCAGCATCGCCGGTCGCCGCAAGGACTCTTACATCGCTCCCGCCGTTGATCTGCTGGCGGCGGCGGCGCCGGTGCTCTCCGCGACCACGCTCGCCCGCGCCCTCGGCATCGCAGTGAGGAACGCCATACGCATCCTCACCGAACTGATTGCGGCCGAAATCGCGGTCGAGGACACGCACCGCACCAAGCGGCGCCTGTTCGGGCTCAAGGGCCTGGCGCCGCTGCGCGAGGTGGTGCGCCCACCCTATCGGTCGGATCCGACCCGTAGCCGCGGCCGTCCCCGCCAACCCATCGAGGAGGAGGAGGCCGAGGTTGCGCCGCCTCCATTATCGCCCCTCACGCCAATCGAGCGCCACGAATTCGATTACACCGCGCTCGAGGAAGCGATGGCTGAACTCGATACCGCGATCCGCCATGCCCGCCTGGCGCTTCAGGCCCGGCCGGAGCCAAACCCGCCGGCGCCGTCCCGCCCCGTTTTACCCGAGGGTGGGGCTGCTCAATAATGCACCGCGGTTTGGCAAACGCCGGTCGGACCTTCTGGCGGCAGGGTCGCCGAGCTGATAGATTCGCTTGATTGTTTGCCGATACCACGGGAGCGCGCCGATGCCCGAGCCAGTTCAGCTTTCGCTTTTCCCCGAACGGGCGAGCCTGGTGCGCATCCGCCCCGAGCGCAATGAATGGCGCTTCTACCGCCTCGAAATCCTCCCCGATCTCTTTGGCTACACCCTGCTCGCCCGGCACTGGGGCAGGATCGGCACCAAGGGCCGCATCCGCCTCGACCCGCATCTGGATTTTGGCGCCGCCCTCAACGCCCTCGCCGCTTTGACCCGCCGCAAGCGCCGCCGCGGCTATCACGAGCGGGCAGGGTGGTAACTTCCGCCTGAAAGAAAGCATGGAGAGTGACTTCACCCGGCGAAACGCCAGGGCGGTTCACTTCATGCCGGACAGGCGAACGGAATTTCCCCGACCCGGTCGCCGGGAGTTTCGGCTGGCCGTCACCTGCCAAGCGTGGGAGAGTGTCGGCGAGATATCGCGGAGGTGCCCGTCATTGCCGGAATTGAGAGCATGAACAGCCGACCTGTGATGGCGCGTGACAGGGCTGGCGCCGCAGCCCGCGCTTGTCAGGCCGCGTGCCACTGGTGCGCGCCATGACGGTAATCGCAACCGATCTTGCCGCCCTGCTCGGCACGGTGCGGCGCCCCGGCGATTTCTACGTGGCCGGCGAGATCGCGTTTTCGCCCCCGTCGCTGGATGTCGCGAGTGTCGGCCCGGTTGCCCTGCCGCTGCTGCCCATCCAGGCCCGGCAACTGATCGACGCCGCGGAACCGGCGCCCTTTGGCCGCGGCGAACAGACCATCATCGACCCGACGGTGCGGCGCTGTGGCCAGATCGGCCCGGATCGCGTGCGGCTCGGCGGCCGACATTGGGCCAGGACGCTGGAAGATATACTGGCCCGGGTCAGCGACGGCCTCGGCGTGGACGAGCCGATCGACGCCGAATTCTACAAGCTGCTGATCTACGACCAAGGCGGCTTCTTCGTCAGCCACCGCGATACCGAGAAGGTGGCCGGCATGTTCGCCACCCTCACGGTGGTATTGCCGTCGCATTTCAGCGGCGGCGACCTGATCATCCGACACAAGGGGCGGGAAGCGTGCCTTGCTCTGCACACCGGCGACCCAGGAGATGTGGCATTCGCTGCCTTCTATGCCGACTGCGTACACGAGATTCTGCCGGTCAGCGAAGGCTGCCGCCTGGCCCTGATCTACAACCTCCTGCGCCGGAGTCGCTCTGGCCGCGGTCGCGCGCTGCACCCCCCGGACTACACGGCGGAACAGGCCCGCATCGCGGCCCTGCTGCGGCGCTGGACGGACACCGCCGGCCCCGACGCTGCCCTGCCGGCCAAGCTGGTCTATCCGCTGGAACATGCCTACACGCCGGCCGAACTCGGTTTCGCGTCGCTGAAAGGTGCTGATGCGGCGGTTGGCGGTGTGCTGACGGGCGCGGCGCGGGACGCCGGGTGCGATCTGCACCTGGCGTTGCTGACCATCGAGGAAAGCGGTGCGGCGGAGTATGCTGATACCTATGGATCGCGACGCGGCCGGTGGGACACGGCGGATGCCTTCGAGGCCGGCGAGGTTTTCGAGCGCAGCGTGGCGCTGTCCGACTGGCGACGGCCTGACGGCACGAGGTCCGATCTGGGCGAAATTCCCGTTGAGGAGGACGAGATTGCGCCACCCGGCGCCTGCGACGATCTAGCGCCGGACGAGGAGCAGTTCCACGAGGCGACCGGCAACGAAGGTGCTTCCTTCGAGCGCAGCTACCGCCGTGCCGCCCTGGTGCTCTGGCCGCGGGCTCGTCTGTTCGCCGTGTTGAGCCAGGCTGGACTGGGTGCGACACTGCCATATCTCGGCGATCTCGTCCGGCGCTGGGCCGCTGCCGATCCCGATTGTCGCGCCGCGCTCTGGCGCGATGCGCAAGACCTCGCCGAACACATGGTCGGACGCTGGCCAAAGCATGATTGGCGGGACACCGAGCGCAAGGAACCGAGCGAAGCCGGACAAATACTCGGCCTGCTCGCCGAGCTCGGCGACACGGCCACGATCGAAACCGTTCTGACCGGGATCATCGCCGGGGGCTTCGGCAAGGCGGACACGGACGCGATCATGGCGGCGCTCGGCCAACTCGCGCCGCTCCGGCGCGTGGCGCTGATCGAGTTGATCGTCGCGGAGTCGGCAGCCGGCTCCCTCGGCGCCTGCGCCAATCTGCTGGCCCGCGCGGCAGTCGCCTGGGCCACATCGGGTAATTGCGATCTGACCGGCGCCGCAACGCGCCTGCTGACGGCACTGCCGTCAGGTGCGGCGCGCGCGACGCCATCGTCGGGATGGCAACAGAGCGGTCGCGCCGTGGTTGCCGGCGTCGTCGCCGACCTGGTGCTTGGCTTCGGCGCGATCGATCCGGTTCTGGCCGAGCGGGCGATCGACCATGTCCTGGCTTGGCCGAAGGTCTACGGAATGGACGCCGTGCTGGTCCCCGCAGCCCGGTGCTTGTGCCAGCGGCAGTTGGTGCGGGGGACGGCGGCGCTGGCGCGGCTGCGAACCGCCTGCCTCGCCCATCTGCGACGCCGGATGGCCGAAAAGCTGGCCGCCCCGACGGACTGGCGCCGTGACAGCAAGATCCCGTGCCGCTGCCCACGCTGTGCCGATCTCGCGAGATTTCTGGCGAATCCGGACGCCAGTACCTGGGTTCTGAAGGCCGCCGAAGCCGAGCGCGCGCATGTCCAGCACAGCATACGACAGGCGGGCAGCGACGTGGACACGACGATCGACCGCTCCGGCCGCCCCTATCGGCTGGTCTGCACCAAGAACCAGGCCAGCCATGAGCGCCGCCTGCGTCAGCGCCAGCGCGATCTGGAGGCCGTGGCCGAGCTTACGTTATGAAGACGCGTGCAGCCCCGACATACGCCATGTAGCGGAAGCTGGCCCACGAGGTCCGGCTGGTTTTTACACCGCCACCCCGGCCTGGTTTTGATCCGCCGTTGACAAGCCGCCTATCCGGCGGGGAGGGCCTATCAGGCGGGCGCGGGTTGTTCGTCGCAGCCAGCCGGCTTGCTCGCCCTCATTGGCGATCAGAGCTGGCACCAAATGGATTTCGTCGAGAGAGGGACCAGAGCACCTGAGGGGATGATCGCGGGAAGCTGCGCGGACATGTCAAGCACCTTTGCTCGGCGTGCGCGCGCCCCTGAAGGTGATTGTCACAGGATTGCGCGACATGCCTCATGAAACAGCCCAAGGGTTGATGAGAGTGAGGCCGCAATCCTCAAAGCCGCCTGTGTCGCGCGTCACCACGCTCGCGCCATGGGAGCGTGCGACCGCAGCAATCATTAGATCGAGTGCCGCTGTCGGTCGGCCTCCGCGCCTTCGGGCCGCGAAGATATCGGCGTAAGCAGCGGCGGCCTCCATGTCGAAGGGCAGGACACGTCCTTCGAAGTCCTCCGAAAACATTGCCGCTGCTGCCGCTTCAAGATCATGACGACGGCGGCCGTCTGGCATGATCGCGAGGCCCGACAAAATTTCGGCCTGAGTGATCGATGTCGTGAAAAGAAGCTCTTCTGGCTGGCCCTCTATCCAAGCCGTCACCTCTGGCGACGGCCGAAGGCTCATCATGGCGGACAGGATGTTGGTATCGAGGACGAACATCACTCGAAGCTCGGCGGCTCGCGTGCGTTGTCTCGCGGCGGCAACTCAAGATCAACGCCGCCAAGCGCGGCGAAGCGCGCGTGGATCCGCTCGGCCAGACTACGTCCCGAGCGCGACGCGTCCTTGGTGAGCGCCGTCTGAAGGATGCGCCTGGCTTCAGCCTCCATGGAGTGCCCGTGTTCCGCTGCGCGAACGCGAAGACGCTCCTTCACCGCCGCATCAATGTTGCGGATGGTCAGGGTAGCCATTGGTGTCAATGTCCCAGTGCGCTGCATGCCTGCATCGTAATCGATGCGTTCATTGAATGCAACGCATAATGCCCACCCCGTTCTCTGATATCAAACATGATAAAGGACGTTATCATGCGCGACCGTCAACTCGCAGCGTTCCGTAATTGAAGATTTCCGGCTGGTTTTTACACCGCCACCCTGGCCTGGGGTTACGCATGAAAGATGCTGATCGCAGCTTGAGTATGGAAAACGGTAGTCGGTCGAATATTTCCAATTCTGTCCGTTTGCTTGAATGGGAGTGGTTTTGGCCCGGGCCGCCGGCTCATCAACGTCCTCAATCCGCTCTTCAAAAATGCCGCTATCGAGCATATCATTGAAAAATATAGATAAAATTTCATGCGTAGCCCCTGCGCGGTTCAAGGAGGCGTTCGAGCCTTCGAATGTTTCAGAACCACGATGCCAAGCGGCGAAGAAAGCCTCGCGCGCCGCTTATGATGACTGGCGTCTTGCCGTCCGTCACCGGCTTGCCTAGCGCTGCATCTTCCTGGATACGCCGCCACTCGGCTGGGCATTGACGATCACAGGGGGTCCGGAAACGCGATTGAGTCCGGCTTGCAGGTCGTGTGGCACGGGACCCGCCGCCTGCAGGAGCGCTTTCGGCCCGGGCGTCATGCGTGGATCCTGGCTGTCGAGAACGGATTGTGGATCGAGCAAGGCTTCCGCTGCTTGAGCACTCTCGGTCCGCTGGGTTGGGGGGGCACCCCAGGGCTGTTCAACGCTGATTTCCGAGCTGGTGTCATCAGGCAATACCGAGGAAAACGGCCAAGCTGCGGGTCACTGACATCATGGTTTCGTCATCCAGATGACCGAACGTGGAGCCGATCTTGTCCCGCTGGGTTGTGCTGGCCTTGTCGATCATGATCTGAGACCGTTTCCGCAAGCCATTGGTCTCGGAGGGGGCCACCGGCAACCTCAGTAGGGGGGGCCTCCGCGAGGGCACCTGTGATGGGTAAAATCGTCACTGTGGCGGTTTCATCAAAGCGGTCTGCATGTATGACCAGGGCTGGGCGCGGTTTGCCGAAATCGCCTTGCAGGGCGACGGTCACGAGATCTCCGCGCTTCACTCCCAGCCATCCAGATCCGCGATGGCGGCATCGAGGAAGGCGGCAAGCTTGGCATCCTGCCGGTCAGCTTCAGCAACAAGGCGCGCCTGGCGGCGGCATTCTTCGTCAAATCCCCTGGCGCGGGTATCCGGTACCCAGATTTGAACGGGCCGTAAGCCAGCTCGTCGCAGGGCATCGCGGCGCTTTTGAACACGCACGGCAACAGGTGTCATGATCTGTCTCCTTTGTGTTACATGTGACATGTAGGAGCCAAAAAGTCCTGTAGAATGGGGGCGTCAATTCGGGAGGCCGCTGGCTTTGGCCAGCGCCGGAAGATATGCAACCTTTCGGTGGCGATATGTGCCATGATTAGCTATGGCCAAGAACAGCAGGGACGGGAATCGATTGTGTGCTGCCCGGCGCCGGGCGGCGCTCGCCGAGCGCGGTATCAAGCAAGTTCTGCTTATGGCCCCGGAGCAGGCGCACCCGTTGCTGAAGCAGGCGGCGACTCTGATGACCCGCGACGATGACCCCCTGGAGCCACTGGCGGCGCTGCGTCGGGCTGGTGGGGCGAATGAGCCGGAGCCCGTCGGGGCATCACCCGACCTGGGTGCGGAACTGGAAGCCACCAAAGCCAGGATCGCGGAAATCGAGCGTCAGGCAGAGGCGCGACTGGCGATGGTGATTGAGGCAGCGGAGCGCCGGAGGCGAGCGCTGGAGGCTGAGCAGGAGAAAGCGCGGGCGAACGCCGTGGAGGCACAGAAGGCCGCCAAGTCCGCCCAGGTAGCCGAAGGACGGGCGGAAGAGGCGCTACGGCGCGCGGAGAAGGCGGAGGCCACGGATCCAGCAGGCCAAGGCGATGCCGGGCCTCAAAGGCCGGCTGGTGCGCTTTCTGGCCGGCGATGTGCTGAAATAGCAGGAGGCCGCTGCGCCGGACTTCTGCAATGGAAAGCCCCGTTTGCGCCCTGTGAGGCGAGTATGGCGCGAAAATTCGATAGCGTCCGTCAATGTGGTGGAAATTCTGGTGTAGCTGAAGCGGCCAATGGTCACGCGGCGACGGTGGAAATTCGTGGTGTATCGGCATCGATGGCGGGTGCCATGAGTTCGACCATTCCCTCGATCTGCATATAGCGGTTCTGTGTCTGCCATTCGTCGTTGGCCTCGAGCAGCACGGCCCCGATCAGGCGGATGATCGAACCTTCATTGGGAAAGATGCCGACGACATCGGCGCGGCGCTTGACCTCCTTGTTCAGGCGTTCGAGCGGGTTCGTCGAGTGAATTTTGGTTCGGTGCTGGGCGGGAAAGTCCATGTGCGCCAGCACGTCGGTTTCACTGTCGTCGATGAACGCGCCAAGTTTTGGCCATTTGCCCCGGAGCTGGTCGGCCACATGGCGCAGGGTCTGGCTGGCACTGACGCGATCCGGCTGGATAAACGCCTGACGCAACGCTGCAGACACCATGCTCTGCTGCCCCTTCGGCACATAGGACAAGGCGTTGCGCATCCAGTGAACGCGGCATCTTTGCCAGGATGCCCCCATCACCCGGCGGATCGCCGCCTTCAATCCTTCATGAGCATCGGAGATCACCAGTTTCACCTCACGCAACCCACGGCGGACCAAGCTCTTGAGAAAGGTCGACCAGAAGGTCTCCGCCTCGGACGGGCCGATGTGCAGGCCGACGATCTCGCGCCGACCGTCGGTGTTCACCGCCACTGCGATTATCGCTGCAACTGAGACGATCCGCCCACCTTCGCGCTGCTTGAGATAGGTCGCATCCAACCACAGATACGGCCACTCGCCGGCGAGTGGCCGGTCGAGGAAGGCGTTCACCCTCTCATCGATGTCCTTGCACAGTTTCGAGACCGTGCTCTTGCTGATCCCCGTCAGCCCCATGGCCTGCACCAGCTCGTCTACCCGCCGGGTCGAGACGCCGCCAATCCAGGCTTCCTGGATGACCGCGGCCAGCGCCTTCTCCGAGGTCCGGCGAGCTTCCAGGAACGGCGGGAAGTAGCTCCCCTGCCGCAGCTTCGGGATCCGAAGCTGCAAGCTGCCAAGCCGCGTGTCCAATGCGCGTTCCCGGTAGCCGTTGCGATAGGTCGCGCGCTCGCCGCTGCGCTCGTAGCGGCTGGCGCCGATCAGCCCATCCACATCCGTCTCCATCAGCAGTTGAACCACCGCCTCCGCAACGCTGCGCAGAAAATCGCCGTCCCCGGCTTTGGCCAGTAGCTCAGCCAGTGGTAATCTATCTTCGGTCATCGGGTTCTCCAGGCTTCAGGTTGAAGTCTCGCAACTCCACCATAGCCGACTGATCCGATGGCCACCTCAAACTACACCGTTACAGGGCCCAAAAGTCCACCACGACCCCGGACACTACCGAAAATTCGGAAAAGGACATGGGGAGATCCCGCTCCCTCCCGCAACCTCCCCCCAGCACAACACAAAACATCGATCCCGCTTGAAGACCCGACGGGGCGGTCACAATGTGACCCTCTTGGACGAAGGCGTCATGGGATCTGCCTTATCCATTCTTGCGCAATAGAACCTGATAAGGCGGATCGGACCCGGGTCGCCTTTTTCTCGTCCCCCTCCTGCCCCTCAGGTCTGCCCCAGACGAGCGTGCCGGGGCACGATCCAGAGGTATTGTGGACGAGGTAGCTCTTTGGCCCTTGAAGGCGCGGCGAGTCAGGCGCAATGTCGATATTGGGAGAAGGGGCCTTGGTTACGCTTTTCTGTCATACACCCGTGAAAAACATTTCCCTTTCCTGGCGGTTCTCGACATGTGGCCGCCTTTTTCTTGTCCCCTGAACCGCGCCGAGCAGAAGGAATGGCAAAGCCGAACACGTTGCTGAAGCGAACGAATAACGCCCTGCTCGACTACATCAGGGGCCTTTCGGCAGAGCCAGGCGCATTCGGGTCGGAGAGCGTGCTTGCCCGTCAGTTCGGGGTGAGCCGCACTACGGTGCGCGCCGCCATCGAAACCATGATCGCGAGCGGGATTCTCGAGCGCGGGCCGGCCCGCCCCCGCGTCATGCGCCGCCCCAAACGCACGGATTATTACACCGAGTCGGAAACCGACGGGCCGCAAGAGCATATCGAACGCGTCTTCATGCAGCGCGTCCTCCTTGGCGACTGGCGGCCCGGGCACACCTTCTCCGAAGCCGAACTGGCGCGCGACAGCAATGCCAGCACCGTTTCCGTCCGCGAATTCCTGATCGGCTTCTCCCGCTTCGGGCTCATCGCCAAGCAGCCGCGCGGCGGCTGGATCCTGCGGGAATTCCATGACGGTTTCGCCGCCGAGGTGGCCGACATGCGCGAACTGATCGAAATGGCCGCCCTCGCGCGCATGCCCCGCGCCGGCAGCGCCGCCCTCACCGAGGCGGCGGATGCGATGATCGCCCGCCACCGCGACATCGAGGCGGCATCTGTGGACGCCCCGCGGAAAGCAAGCGCAAATTTGAGGGTGCACAGGTGTCGGATGCTGCCATCTGTCCGGCCTCTGGGTGCAGAGATGTTCTGCGGGCCTGTATGGGAGTTCGCGGATCGGATCCAAAACACTACAGCGTGCTCGCGCACATTGGTAACAACTGGTTTTCCGACCCCGTCTCGCCGACGGTTGTGTCATACTCTCCTTCGATCGCCTACCTTCTCCGCCAGCCTCAGTAGCTTGGCAGTTTATACTGCTGCAGCTACCGAAGCTCGATAATCCTCTTTCTTTGTGAGCACGGCCCACACAATGCGTGCGGTCTTGTTGGCCTGTGCAACCGTGACCAACATTCGCGGCTTGCGTGTCAGCATCGAAGCAAGCCAGCCTCCTTCGGTCGGGCCTTTCTTGCTAGCGTGTCGGATCAAGGTACTCGCGCCGATAATCAGCAAACGCCGCAAGGTTCGCTCGCCCATCTTCGTTGTCCGCCGCTGCCTGGGCTTGCCGCCAGTCGATTTTTGCAATGGTGTGAGCCCTACCCAGGCGGCAAAGTCCCGCCCTCGCGCGAAAGTCTCCGCGGGTGGCGCCAGAGCGCAAATAGCCGTCGCCGCGATCGGGCCGATGCCCGGGATCGTCATTAGGCGCCGCACATCCTCGTCCTCGCGAGCTCGCCGGGCGATTTCCTTGTCGAGATCAGCGATCTGAAAATCGAGCCCATCGAGCCCATCGAGCCCATCGAGCATGACCAGCATGACCCGGAGCATGTCGCGGGCTGCTACCGGCAGCGAGTTGTCGCTATCGATCACCTCGCGCAGCGACGCCATCCACATCCGGCCCTTCGGAGCAACCCAGCCGTATTCGGCCATGTGACCGCGGATCGCGTTGATCAGTTGCGTGCGCTGCCGCACCAGAAGATCTCGGGTACGGAAAACCAGCGCCGAGGCCTGCTGCTCCTCGCTCTTGACCGCGACAAAACGCATGTTCGGCCGCTGCGCGGCTTCGCTGATTGCTTCGGCATCATTTGCGTCGTTCTTCTGGTTGCGCTTGACAAACGGCTTGACGTAAGCTGGCGGGATTAAACGGACATCATGCCCCAGTTTCGCAAGTTCGCGAACCCAGTGGTGTGCGCCGCCGCAGGCCTCCAGCGCCACCAGGCTGCGAGGCTGCGCAGAGAAGAACTCCAGCACTTTTGCCCGCGTGAGCCGCCGGCTGAAGACCTTGTGGCCATCGGCATCAACGCCATGCGCCTGGAAAACGTGCTTTGCGATATCGAGTCCAATTGTAGTAACCTCGGCCACGGACGCCTCCTCCTGCAGGTGTGTTGACACCTACCTTGGCACATAGGTGCCGTCGGGGGGCGTCCACCCCATCAATAAATTTTTGGAGTGTTGGGTCGGCGGTGCGTGGCCGCGGCTTCAGTCTGCGGGGTGTTCGCTAATGTTGTGGGGCAGCGCGATACCGGCGGCCTTGAAGACATTTCCTGTCCGTCGTCAGAATATTTGGCGCACATCGCGCATCGCAATCCGCTCCACTGGCATTCGTCCGCTCCCTCGATCAGCCAAAGGGAGGGAACCTGAACCAGCCAGCAGAGACCTCAATCCGATCCGGCCAACCCCGCCCGCCTGGGCGAATAAAAGTCGGAACAGGTGGGCGAATAATTCCCGAAATCCCGGGCGAGTTAATCTCGGAATCCCGGGCGAATTGAGCCCGGAATCAGCAAGCGTTTTCCGATCAGGATCGATCTATGCCTGTTTATCATGGAACATGTCCGTCAACAGCACCAGCCGTGTCAGGGCAGGGAGTGACCTTACACCAGTCCTCTTCATGATCGCGGCGCGATGCGCCTCGACGGTCCGCTGGCTGATGCCAAGATCGGAAGCGATGTTCTTGCTCGGGTGGCCGGCAAGCACACGCATCATGATTTCGCGTTGCCGGTCTGTCAGCATGCCCAGGCGCTGCCGCGCATCGTCGCGCGCCTGGGCCCGGCGGACCTGGTTCGAGTTCAGTTCGATCGCGGCGTCTATACCCGCCAGTAGATCTGCAACCGCAATGGGCTTTTCGATGAAATCCGCAGCGCCCGCATGAAGCGCCATGACTGCCTGCTGGACATTACCCTGGCCGGTCATGATAATGACCGGCGTCTCGTTCGCTTCCTTGCGCAACAGTTTCAGAAGGTCGATGCCCGACATGCCGGGCAGGCGCGCGTCGAGTAGCAGACAGGCATGGGAAAGCTGGCAGCCGTCGCGCAGGAAATCCTCAGCGCTGACGTAAGCGGCAACCTGCCATCCGTGTTTGCCGAGCAGGGCGGACAGGCTGTCACGAATAGGCTTGTCGTCATCGATGATGCCGACGCACGCCTCGCCGTGCATGGGATTCGTCGGCGACCGCTCGCCGGTTTCTATCTTCCTGATCGCCGCGGCCAATTCGCCGGGCAGGATCGGCTTATTGAGCCGGACGGCCCCGTGTTGCTCGATCTCGGCCAACGTCTCACTGGAAATTTCGCCGGTCAGGATCAGGCTGGCGACCGGCGCGTCCAGCCGCTTGCGCAACGCCGTCACCGCCTCGGTGCCCGACATGCCACTCGGCAAATTGTAGTCAGTAAGAATGAGGTCGGGTCGGAAGTCGCTGGTAGCGACCCGCGCCATTGCTGCTGGTCCGTCTGGCACTGCCTCAATCCGGTGCCCCATGCCTTCGAGAAACTGCACGAGGAGTCGGCGCAGATCGGGATCGTCTTCGATCAAGAGAATTGCCTTGGGACGCCACGCCAGTGCGACGGCTCGGGAGGTCTGGGCTTCCGCCTGTGCCGCGGCCGACACAGCTGGGGCCAACGGCACCTGGACCGCGAACATCGACCCCCTGCCCATGCGCGAACGCAGTTCGATCGGGTGTCCGAGCAACTCACCAACGCGCCGGACGATCGCAAGCCCGAGCCCGAGGCCGCGGCCACGTTCGCGGGCCGGATTGTCGATCTGATAATGTTCGTCGAAAATAGCAGTCCATTCGGGTTCGGGAATGCCGACGCCGGTGTCCCAGACCTCTATGCTGAGTCCGCCGTGCCGACGCCGACAGCCGAGCAGGATCCTGCCGGATTGCGTGTACTTGATGGCGTTCGACAGCAGGTTGCGCAGCATCTGCTTGAGCAGCGCACGGTCGCTCGCGATCACCACGGTGCTGTCTACGACGCGCAGTTGGACGTTCCGCTCCTCCGCCTGAAAATGAAATTCATCGTGAAGATCGCGCAGGATCTCGTCGACTGCGAACGTCGAAACCGTAACCTTCACGGTGCCGGCCTCGATCTGATTGATGTCGAGCAGGGTGTTCAACATGCCGGCCATCACTGAGGTGGTCTGCTTGATCTGCTGGATCAGCCCCAGCGCGGCTTTGCCACTTGTCGTTTCCGTCAGTAGTTCCTGCAGGAGCGCTATCGTTTGCAGAGGCTGGCGCAGATCGTGGCTTACCGCAGCGAGGAATCGCGATTTCGCGAGCGTCGCCTGCTCAGCCTGCTGTCGGGCGGCCTCCAGGGCGCTTGCCGCAAGCTTCTGTTCGGTGACGTCGGCGAAGGTGACAACGATGCCGTCAACCCCGCCGTCATGGTTGCGATACGGCAGGATTCGACGTGTCAGCCAGCGGCCTGCTGGCGCCTCGATCTCGCGCGCCGCCGGAATTGCAGTCTGCAAGACCGCAGCAGCATCGTCAGCCAGGGTTTCGATGCCTGCAACCCCGGTCAGATCGGCGAGCGGCCGACCAATATCGCCGCGAAGGATATTGAACAGTTCCCGCGTGGCCGGTGTGAACAGCCTTATATTGAGCGCCGGGTCGAGGAACAGCGTTGCCACGTTGGTGCTGTAAAGCACGTTCTCAAGGTCATTGGAGGCGTTTCGCTCGCGTTCGAGGGTTTCCTGCAGCTGGCCGTTCAGTGCGATCAGTTCCTCGTTCAGCGATTGCAGATCCTCCTTGGAGATAAGCAACTCCTCATTGGTAGACTGGAACTCCTCGTTGATCGACAGCGCTTCCTCGTTGACCGCGCGCTGATCTTCGCCGGCTCTCTCCAGTTCGCGAATCACCCCGAGCAGCTCGGTCTTGGTGGCGGCAAGTTCGCCCTCCAGTTCGACAACCCGCGGGGCATTCTCCTCGCCGGTCTTGCCTTGCGCGCGCGGTTTGTCCGGCTGGCGTTCGATGAAACAGACCAGCAGCGCCGCTTCCCCGGTCTCCGGAACCGGCCAGACCTCGATGTCGAACGCCATGCTGCTACTCAGGGTCTCCACGGTGCCGCCCGCGACCACGACGTGCCCACCGCCCTCTGTGGCGCGCTGGATCGCCCCGCGCAGCCTGGCACGGACCCCGGGGTCGACCATAGCCAACAGGTCATGGGATGGAGGACCTGGCGGCACCTTGAGAAAGCGCTCGGTCGGCCCCAGTGAGAACAGGGTTTCGCGACGCGCATTGATCAGCACAGCGGCCGGCGCATAAAGGTGGAGCACGAGTCTGCCGCAAAGTTCGGCGAGGCTCGCCGGGCGTGGCGGACCGTCAGGAGGGCGGCGCAGCGGCGGTAGCCGTAGCGTATCGCCGATCCCGATCGAGAACCCCAGATCGCCCGGCATGAGCGGGCCGTCGCGCTGATAGATTCGCTCCTTCTTGGAGATGACCGAGAAACCGTGGTCGGCGCGGCCGGTCGTCTCCGAAGTGCCTAGCAGGAGGATGCCGCCATTACGCAGTGCGAAGCGGCACAGGGACATGACCTTCGCCTGTGCCTCCGGCCGCAGATAGATCAGCAGGTTGCGGCACGAAACAAAATCCAGCCGGGAGAACGGCGGGTCGGTCAGCAGGTCCTGGACGGTGAACACCACGAGCGAACGCAACTCGGGCACGATGCGATAGCTGTCGCCTTCGCGGATGAAGAAGCGGCCGAGCCGATCTGCCGTGACCTCGGCTTCGATCCTCGGCGGATAAAGACCCTCGCGCGCAGCAGCAACGGCTTCGGCATCGATGTCGGAGGCGAAGACCTGAATCTGGCTTTGCGATTTCGCGCGGTCCAGCGCCTCACGAAACAGCATTGCCAGGGAATAGGCTTCCTCGCCCGTGCTGCACCCGGCGACCCAGATGCGGATCGGCAGGTCTTGGGGGTGGCGGGCGATCAGATCCGGGATCACCTGCTCCTCCAGGGTCTTGAAGATCTCCGGATCGCGGAAAAAACTGGTGACGTTGATCAGCAAGTCCTTTGCCAGCAGGTCGAGTTCGGCCGCATTGCCGCGCAGCATGTCGAGATAGGCCTGCAAGTTGCCGGGATCTATGGCGGCGAGCGCCATCCGCCGCTCGATCCGTCGCTGCAGGGTGCCCCTCTTGTAGGGCGTGAAATCATGCCCGGTGCTGCCAAGCACCATCGCGATGATGGCCTCGAACGGCGGCTGATCGGGGGTGGGTTCACGTTCGGACGATCTATCGAGGGAACGAGCGTAGCTGATCAGGCGGGCGGGGATTTCGGCAAGCGACAATACGGCGTCGACCATGCCGGTCGCGATCGCATTGGACGGCATGCCATCATACGCGGCCTCGCCCGGATGCTGGGCGATGACGAGCCCGGCATGTTCGCGGATCGAACGGATGCCGATGCTGCCATCCGCGCCGGTGCCCGAGAGCACGACCGCCGCCGCCTGCGTCCCATAGCAGGTGGCCAGCGAGGGCAACAGGAAATCAAACGGCAGGCGTGCCCCGTGGTGGGCCAGAGGTTGCGACAGGCGCAGCACACCGCTGTCAACCGCCAAATACGTGCCGGGTGGTATGAGATAGACGGTTTCAGACTCGACCGGCAATCCGTCCGCCGCCTCGCGCACCATCATGCCGGTATGCCCCGACAGCAGATCGGCCATCATGCTCGGATGGTTGGGATCGAGATGCTGGACGACGATCAGCGCCATCCCGGACCCATCGGGCATCGCGTCGAGCAACTTGCGGCATGCATCGAGTCCGCCTGCGGACGCGCCAATGCCCACGACAAGGAATCGCCCCGGCGTTGTCATGGCTGCTATATCTGTTACCGCCTGATGGCGCGTTTGCCGGGCGGCAGGCTGCGGCGGTTTCATGGCGCCGATACTCCTGTCCCGGATCAATTACTCAACCAATACGCTGTCTCAACCAAAATAACAACGAATTGATCCGAAGCTGCCAAGTATACCTTTGGCCCATAATAGACTCCATGGCTGTTCAACGCTTTGGGATAGTGATTGAGAGCGAGGATGTGGTAGAGGTCGGCAAGCGCGGCGCGGTAGCGGTCCTGGCTGAGGGTGCTGGCGCTGGGTTTGCTGTTCATCAGGATGTTGAAGGCGAAGCTGCGCAATCGGGCGATGACGCCAGGGTTGGTTCGGATCCGGGATCGATCCTCTGCGAAGGTGACGTCTCGGACATAGTGGGAGGAATTTTCGATGCCCCAATGTGCGCGGATGGCCTTGGCGGCGATGGCGGCGGTGAGGGATGTGTTGGCGACGTAGAAGGCGGTGTCGTGTGTCAGCTTGAGCAGGCCGGTTTCGGGATTGCGGGTGGCGATTGCGCGCTCGACCTGAATGATGGCGGCGACATGGGGATGCCAGTCGGTGCCGGCGACCGCGCAGGCACAATGATATTTTACACGATCGTGGTGGGCCTCCTGATTCTGGCGATCGATCGCGTCGAAGCGATCGCCGATACGCGGGCACTTATACTGCTCGGAGTTGGCGTCGCCGCGATGTTCGTCCTTTGGCCAAATGCAATCTACTGGGTAGCGCCCACATTAATCGTCTTGCCACTTGCCTCTCGTGAAATGAACAGCATTTCCGCTGCAGTCGCACTATTCACAATTGTACTTCTACCAGGCTTCATTGTTGTATCATCGATGATATTAAGCGGTGCGATGTTTGGGCGCCCGCCCGCCGAAGCGATCGCTGTATGGAACGCGATCCTGCACGGGGCGGCTCCACAGGAAGTCCTTCACAGCGCCTGGCTGGCCTCGTTTGGCGGCCAGTTCGCGGCAGCGTTTGTTGCGCTGGCGCTGATGTGCGCAACTATCGCGCCAAGAAGCTGGCTGATCATCTGGCGCCTCGGGCTCAACCAGCGGGAACAAACCCAACCGGCCACGGCGCTTGCGGCCCTGTTGCTGCCACCGATTTCGGGCGCCTTGGCGACATATTTCTGGCACCTCAACGCACCAATGGTCGTCGTTGCATGCAGCCTGGCTGCGGTCGCCAGTTGGACCGCCACAGCGAGCCTGCGACACGGCGAACGAGCAGCCTGGGTATTGCTCTCGCTGGCCGGAACATCCTTCGGATGGGCGGCACCATTTTTGTGGCAGGACTCCGGACTTGCTCAATTGCGCCATATACTGCTGACATAAGGGGACATTGATCGCGTGTTGATGATCGTCTTCTGATTGCCACTGAAAAGTATTGAGGTGGGACGGCCCACGGCATCGGATGTGAATTGCCTTGACTTTGCCCGTAACTGAAATTTAGGTGGCTTTGGTGCAAATAGCCTGACGAGCCAAAGGTTGTTGTGGCCGCGAGGCTGCGATGTTGTCGCTTTATTGGGCTGTGAGGACGGCCTCCAAGACGGCAGGCGCCGGTCGACCCCGAAGACGTAGCCGAGCGAGGTGGGATTGCTCCTTCCGGATCCGTCGCAGCAATTCGATCCCGGCTGAGGACGCTCGGTCGGCTCCAACCCCGAGACCCTGATCATCGCCGTCCTCACGCATCGCCCTCACCCCGAAGCCAGTCGTGCAGTGCGTCACCACTCATCGGCGTCGCGAACAAGCCGCCCTGTCCCTCCTCGAAGCCCAGTTCGATCAGGCTGACGCGGTGATTATCGGCTTCTACGCCCTCGTGCCGCAGAAGTGTTTGGACGTCATTCGCGGAACCCATCTGGGCCAGCGGCCATGATGCCGCGCCAACAGGCCGGACACATGACCGCATTCGTGCCGCCGCCAAATTCTCGCACCGTCGATCTTGAATCCAGGGCCGTTCCACACATGACCCCGGGAAGCGGTACCCTTTGAGCGGCGGGGCTTCGATGTCGATCATCAAGACCCGGGGTAGGTGCCACACCAAGACTCGGCAACCTGACGGAGCCCGGCGCACTCCTCACATTTTCCAGTATCGTCGCCTATCCGCGCACAAGTCTCATGGCAGCCGGCGCACCGTTTGGGCATATTTTCCTACCTGCACTAGGCTCATATCCACCACGTAAAACTGCCACTGCCCGTGCTTTACCTGCCCGCACACGAAGCCGAGGTCATTATAGTCGCGCTGATAAATCGCCGCATGAACGATCCGCACCGGCACTGGCAGCCGCATGTTCACGTTGTCGGTCATCGCCGCTTTCACGGCGGGGTTATGCACCCCGGTGTCGCGCGACGATCAACGTGAGAATCCGGCGTCAATCAGGATGAGAAGACGGCTGGGGAGGCACCGGCGAAGGGCGTAGCCCGGAGCCGGTGCCTCCCCAGCCGGGCGGCGTCCTTGCCAGGGCGCCGCCGTGGTCGCGGCCGGCCGGGTCGCGGAGGATGCCTCCTCGCAACGGGGAGACCTTCGTGCCCGGCCGCCACATCAACGACCACCAGAAGAGGCTTTTCATGAGATATCGACAGACAGACGGCGTTGCCCTGGCGGCCGCCAGGGCCGGCTTCAGCACGGCCGCGGGCTACCGGCTGGAGCAGAAGCGGCACCTGCCATCATCGGCGAAGCCGCCACGCGGCCGGCGCCGCCCGGATCCGCTGGCGGCGATCTTCGACGCTGAGGTGGTGCCGCTGCTGGAAGCCGCGCCCGGCCTCAGGGCCGTGGCGATCTTCGAGGAGATGTGCCGGCGGCATCCCGATCTCGCCCCGGGTGTCCGGCGGACGCTCGAGCGGCGTATCCGCACCTGGCGCGCGCTGCACGGGCCGGAGCAGGAGGTCATCTTTCGCCAGACCCATGAGCCGGGCGCGATGGGCCTGTCCGACTTCACCGACATGAACGAGCTCGGCATCATCGTCGCCGGCGCCCCGCTCGACCACCGGCTCTATCACTTCCGCCTGGTCTGGTCCGGCTTCGAGCACGCCCATGTCATCCTGGGCGGCGAGAGCTACGTCGCCCTCGCCGAGGGGCTGCAGAACGCCCTCTGGCTTCTGGGCGGCGCCCCGCGCGAACATCGCAGCGACAGCCTCTCCGCCGCCTTCCGCAACCTGGCCGCCGAGAACGTCGCCGACCTGACCCGCCGATATGACGCGCTCTGCGCCCATTACGGCATGACCCCGTCGCGCAACAATCGCGGTGTCGCTCATGAGAACGGCGCCATCGAAAGCCCCCACGGCCATCTCAAGCGCGTGGTCCGCGACGCCCTTCTCCTGCGTGGCAGCACAGTCTTCGTCGATCTCGAAGCCTATCGCCGCTTCATCGCCGAGATCGTCGGCCGCCAGAACCGGCGCCACGCCGAGCGCATCGACGCCGAGCGCGCCGCCCTGCAGAAACTCCCCGAGCAGCGCACCGCCGATTACGAGGAGACCGTCGTCACCATCACCTCCTCCGGCGGCTTCACCCTCAGGAAGGTCTTCTACACCGTCCCCTCCCGCCTGATCGGCCAGCGGCTCCGCGTCCGCCTCTATGACAACCGGCTCGAGCTGTTCCTCGCCGCCACCCCGCTGATGACACTCCCCCGCGGCCGGCCACAACCGGATGGCAGACACGGCCACGTCGTCGACTACCGCCACGTCATCCACAGCCTGCGCCGCAAACCGATGGCGCTGCTCAATCTCGTCTATCGCCACCAGCTCTTCCCGCGCGATGCCTATCGCCAGACCTTCGAGCACCTGCTCGAGCAGACACCGCCCAGGGACGCGTGCAGGATCATGGTCGAACTCCTCGCCATCGCCCATGAGCGTGCCTGCGAGGCTGAACTCGCCAGCGTCCTCGCCGCCGATAGCAACGCCGGCCGACAGCCCGACCTCAATGCCATCCGCCAGCGCTTCGCACCCGATCCCGCCAGCCTGCCCGCACTCACCATCCCGACCATGCCGCTCGCCAGCTATGACATCCTGCTCCAGGGAGCAGCCGCATGAGCGAGACCGCACGCACCGTCGACGCCCAGCGCCTTACCCTGCTGCTCAACGAGCTCAGGCTCCCCGCCATCAAGCAGGTCTGGCCCGACTTCGCCGCCCGCGCCGACAAGGAAGCATGGCCCGCCGCACGCCTCCTCGCCACGCTCGCCGAGCACGAGGTCGCCGAGCGCGACCGCAGGCGCATCGAGCGCCACCTCCTCGAAGCCAGGCTGCCGCCCGGAAAGACCATCGCCACTTTCGCCTTCGAGGCCGTGCCGATGATCTCCAAGGCCCAGGTCCTCGCCCTCTGCTCCGGCGACGGATGGCTCGATACCGGCGCCAATCTCCTCGCCTTCGGCCCACCCGGCGGAGGAAAGTCCCATCTCGCCGCAGCCATCGGCCTCGCCCTCGTCGAGAATGGCTGGCGCGTGCTGTTCACCCGCACCTCCGACCTCGTCCAGAAGCTCCAGATCGCACGTCGCGAACTCGCCCTCGAGGCCACCATCGCCAAGCTCGACAAATTCCACCTGCTGATCCTCGACGACCTCGCTTACGTCACCAAGGATCAGGCCGAAACCTCAGTCCTCTTCGAACTCATCAGCACACGCTACGAGCGCCGGTCCCTGATGATCACCGCCAACCAGCCCTTCGGCGAGTGGGGAAAGGTGTTCCCCGATCCCGCCATGACACTCGCCGCCGTTGACCGCCTCGTCCACCACGCCACCATCTTCGAGATGAACGTCGAAAGCTATCGCCGCAAAACCGCCATCCAACGACGAACCGGACCAGGACGCCCACCCACACGAGCGACAATCACCGAAAACGGCAGATTGTCGCGCCACGACATGTGTGGACGGCCCGCGGGGTTCAAGGTGGCGTCGCAGAGAAGCATGGCGGCGGTTCGACTGCGGTCATGTGTCCGGCTTCTTCGTGCGGTCTATGACCGCGAGCCCAGATGGGTTCCGCGAATGGCATTCCAAAACAATCAACCGGCATTGAGATGCCTTTGTCGCGCACTGGATGTGTGCCATTCGTCGGCTCGACCGATCGCCATCTTCTCCTATCGCTCTTGAACCCCAGGCACCGACGCGGGGCTCAGGCGGCGCTCGGCTGACGCCGATACGCTTCCCCCCGCGCCATCATCGCCCAGACGACCCGGGCGATCTTGTTGGCCAACGCGACCGCCGCGACCTTTTTCGGCTTGCGCGCCAGCAATCCCAACAGCCAGGCCGAACTCGACGGCCGCCCCGGTCTGGTAACCCGGATCACCGAAGTTGCCCCGACCACCAACAGCGACCGCAGCCTCTTGCTGCCGGCCTTGGTGATCTTGCCCAGTCGGTGTTTGCCGCCGGTGGAATTCTCCCGCGGCGTCAGGCCGAGCCAGGCGGCGAAGTGGCGTCCGCTCTCGAAGTTCGCCGGGTTCACCGACAGCGCCAGGGTGATCGCGGTGATCGGGCCGATGCCGGGAACCTTCACCAAGAGTTGACTGATCGGGTTGCTCTTGTGTTGCTCGAGGATTTGCTTGTCCATTGCCGCGAGCTTGGCGTCGAGATCGGCGATATGCTCGCCCATCGCCGCGAAGGCCACCTTGGCGGCCGCGGGAATCTCGGCCGCCTCGGCCAGGACCGCCAGCAGCGGCTCGACATTGGTCGTGCCTTTGGCTGCGATCACGCCGAATTCCGCCGCATGCCCACGCAGCGCGTTAATCGCCGCAGTCCGCTGCCCGACCAGCAGCTCGCGGTGCTTCACGATGACCGTCGCTGCCTGCTCATCAAGGCTCTTCACCGGCACCGTCGGCATGCTTGGCCGTGACGCCGCTTCGCCGATCGCCTCGGCATCGTTGCGGTCGTTTTTGTTACGCTTGACGAAGGGCTTCACATACTGCGGCGGGATCAGCTTCACCCGATGGCCCATCGCACCGAGCCGGCGGCCCCAGTGATGCGCGCCGGCACAGGCTTCCAACGCCACTTCGGTCGGCTCCAGCTTGGCGAAGAACGCCTCGACCTGCGACCGCCGGAGGTCCCGGCGCAGCGCCGGCCGCTCCGCCTCATCGACCCCGTGGATCGTGAAAACATGCTTGGACGTATCGATCGAAATGCGTTTGTATTCCATTGGGCGGCCCTCTCCTTGGGTTGGTAATGCGACCCTACCTTGGCACATCCGATGCCGGCGGGCCGTCCACCCCAACAATCAAGTCGCCGAAACCCGCTTGCCAGCATCAAACCAATCCGATTAACGTTCCGAGGTCGCGATCACTTTCTCATCCTGATCGTCGCGCTTCTCATCCTGATTGTCGCGCTACACGCTTTGCCGCCATGGCCAGCCATTATCTGTTCGAGACGGATTTTTGCAACCCGGCATCGGGGTGGGAGAAGGGACAGGTTGAGAAGAACGTGCAGGATGCACGGCGCCGGCTATGGCAGTCTCTGCCCAGCTTCCCTGACCTGGCTGCGCTCAACGCCTGGCTTGAGGCATGTTGCATCGAGCAATGGGGGCAAATCCAGCACGGCACTCTGCCTGGCACCATCGCCGACGTGCATGAGACCGAGCGCGCTAGCCTGATGCCGCTGGGGCGTTCCTTCGATGGCTTTGTTGAGCACACCAAACGTGTGTCACCGACCTGCCTCGTGCATTTTGAGCGCAACCGCTACAGCGTGCCGGCATCCTTTGCGAACCGGCCGGTGAGCCTGCGGGTCTATCCGGAACGGATCGTTGTCGCCGCGGAGGGGCAGATTCTGTGCGAGCATCCGCGGATTATAGAGCGCGGTCATCACCTGCCGGGCAAACGGTTTATGACTGGCGGCATTATCTCGCCGTCCTTCAGCGCAAGCCTGGGGCTTTGCGCAATGGCGCGCCCTTCGCTGAGCTGCCGGAAGCCTTCAGGCAATTGCAGACCCAGCTTCTCAAGCGCCCCGGCGGCGACCGTGAGGTGGTCGAGATCCTCGCCCTTGTGCTTCAGCATGACGAGCAGGCGGCGCTGTGCGCCGTGGAACTGGCGCTCGAGGCGGGCGTTGCCACCAAGATCCATGTCATCAACGTTCTGCACCGGCTGACGGACGGGAAGACACCGCCGGCAGCCCCCATCGACGCACCTCAGGTCCTGCGTCTGACACGCGAGCCGGTTGCCAATGTCGAGCGCTATGACGCCCTGCGCGACAGGGACCAGCGCCATGCGTCATGATCCTGCAAGCGCCGCCGTGGTGGTGATGCTGCGCGGCCTCAATATGTTCGGCATGGCCCAGGCCGTTGGCGAGCTGATCGAACAAGGCGCCCCCGCCTTCGATGCGGCTGTGCCCATTCTCTCCCAGCTGCTGAAGGCGGAGGTGGCCGAGCGCGAGGTCAGGTCCATCTCCTGCCAGATCAAAGCAGCCCGGTTCCCCGCCTACAAGGACCTGGCCGGCTTCGATTTTGCCGCCAGCGAGGTGAACGAAGCCCTGATCCGGCAACTGCACCGCGGCGACTTCATGGATGGAGCCGATAATGTTGTGCTCATCGGCGGCCCCGGAACTGGCAAAAGCCATATGGCCACTGCCTTGGGCGTCCAGGCGGTCGAACATCACCGCAAAAAGATCAGGTTATTTGCCACCGTCGATCTGGTCAATGCTCTTGAACAGGAAAAGGCAATGAACAGAGCAGGCCAGCTCGCCGAGCGCCTGCTGCGCCTCGACCTCGCTATCCTCGAGGAACTCGGCTACCTGCCGTTCAGCCCGTCAGGCGGTGCACTGCTCTTCCACCTGCTCTCCAAGCTTTACGAACGCACCAGCGTCATCATCACCACCAACCTCAGCTTCAGCGAATGGGCCGGCGTGTTCGGGGATGCCAAGATGACCACAGCCCTGCTCGACCGCCTGACCCATCATTGCCACATCATCGAGACCGGCAATGACAGCTTCCGCTTCAAGGACAGCGCCACCAAACCCAAAGCCAGAAAGGATAAATCACCAGCAGCTTGACCGTCCCTCGCAACGCGGGACATACCTTCAACCCGGATCAATTCTCGATGAAAATCCCGGGTCAGATCTCGGTGGAAATCAACAGGCCAGCGGTCAAATGCACCGCACCGGAAGGCCGGACATATGACCGCTGCCGACCAGTTTGTTCAGCACAAAAAATGTCTTGCCAACGAGGCCGTCCACATATGACGCCGGATTCTCACGTTGATCGTCGCGCGACAGTGGGGACGACTTTATTGCTGTAATGTCGTCTGAGGCTGATGTTTGTGGGCATGAGCGACGTCTGTGTTCCTGTTATTTTCAAAGTGGAGCCGGTTGAGGCGATAGGAGCCGCTCCTGCGAGCACTCGTAGGAGTGCTTCGAAGGACCGGGCATCATGAGGTCGCACCGGACACCGGCGAAGAGCACTGTGCGCTGATGGCGACGCTGATCAGGTCCGCCAGGCTCAGCGGCGTCGAACCGCTCGCCCGGCTCACCGACGTAATCCAACGCATCGTCGCCGGACGCACCAAGGCCAACGAAATCGGCAGCCTGATGCCGTGGAACTGGAAAACTCAGGCTGCTCTGCCAGCCGCCGTGTAGCGCTTGCTCGCAAAAGCAAGGCCGTCATTCAGATAGCGCTTACGCACCGGGCGCACGCGATGGCGCACCAACTGACGCAGCAAATGCACGAACAGTTCGGCGGTCAGGCCGCCCTCATAGGTGCAGTAACAGAACCCGCCCTTGGCGTTGACGGCCGACGCAGCGTTGATCGTCTGACGCTGACCCGGGCGCTCAACGACCGGTTCAGTGGAAATCGGCATCGAGCGTTCCGTCACTCCGAGGCAACGCGCACAGCAGCGTGAGACCAGCAACAGAAGAGACGACTGAGGCAGCAAGGATACCCAGCTTCGCTGCGTTGAGCGTGGCATCTTGAAATGCCTGGCCGGCGATAAACAGCGCCATGGTGAATCCGATACCGGTAAGAAGAGCCCCACCGACAAGTCCCCCCCAGGTGAGCCCCGCCGGCCGAATGGCGACACCCGTGCGCACCCCCAGCCATGCGAATGCTGTGACGCCGATCGGCTTGCCGAGGACGAAGCCCGCCATCACCGCCAGCGAGACTGGGTTGATAAGTCCCTTGATCGTGATCGGTACCCCCGCGTTTGCAAGCGCGAAAAGCGGCATAACGCCGAAGGCGACCCAGGGATGGAGCATGGCCTCGAGCCTCTCGACGGGCGACAACGTCTCGCCCCACTTGGACAGTGGGTTTTATAAAGTCTGGTGATATCAATAGTTTATTTGCCCGCGTGCGGGTGTTGCCACTACATTTTTGGGGCGTTGGGTCGGCGGTGCGTGGCCGCGGCTTCAGTCTGCGGGGTGCTCGCTGATGTTGTGGGGCAGCGCGATGCCGGCGGCCTTGAAGACATTGCCGACCTGGCCGGTGACGTGGGTCCTCGTGGTGATGACCTTGCCGCCCTTTTCGATGGTTGCCTGCTGGAGCCTGTCGAGATCGTTCAGCAACTTCTGCCATTCGGGCTGGAAGCCCCTGGCGCCGCACAGGCGGTTCAGTTCCTTGGCAAGTGTCAGGGCCAGGAAGGAACAGAAAACGTGGCCGCGGATCGCGGCGTCAGCCTGGTGAAAGATCGGCCTTGTATCGAAGCTGGCCTTGGCGGCGCGGAACAGGGCCTCGACCTCGAGCAGGTCGCGATACCGGATCACGGCCTGCAGGGGCGTGACCCTTGCGTTGGTCCTGAGCACGCTGAGGCCATCGAAGCGGGCCTCCTCGGCCAGCTTGCCCGGATCGATCTCGAAGGCGTTGCCGCGGCTGCGGAGATAACGTCGGTAGGCCGAGTTGCCGACCAGCGCCTTGTCGCCCTTCTTCAGCTGGGCCTGCAGCCCGTCGATGATGGCCTGGCGGTCCTCCCTGTCCTTTCTCGCCTCGGCCTCATTGACCGTGACGATGTAGCGCTGGGCCGCCTTGCCCTTGCCAATCCGGACCTCCTTCACCCACAGCTGGGTCTCGCCATGCTGGCGATCGAGCACGAGCGGGACCATCGCGGCCTTGTCCTTCAGCACGACGTCGCGGATCACCCGGCTGGTGCGCTCGCGCGCGCCGAGGATGTATTCCACCCCCAGCGCTTCCAGTGCCGCGATGGTATCGGCGCTGATCATGCCGCGGTCGGCGACCACGCAGGCGCGGGTGATGCCGAAGCGCTCGCGCAGGCGCGTGACCACCGGCATCAGGATCTTCACGTCGGCGGTGTTGCCCGGCACCATCTCGGTGCAGATCGGCCGCCCTTCGGCATCGATCACCAGGGCCAGGATCATCTGCGCGAGGTCGGGGCGATAATCCTTCGAATGGCCACGCCGGCCCAGCGTCTCGCCGCCCTCGCCGTAGAAGGAGAGCGAGGTCGTATCCATGAACACCAGGCTGAGATCGGTGAACAGGTCGCGCCGGCGTTCGAAGAGTTGCTCCTCGATCACGTCCTTGACGCAACGTGGCGCGAGGGCGCCCGCTTGCCTGTCGCCGAGTTCCTCGCCCAGCCAGGCCATCGCGCGATAGAAGTGGTGCAGCGCCAGATCCTCCGCGCCATCGATGGCGTAGCTCTGCATCCAGTCGACACAGGAGCGGTCGGAGCCCGAGACGAACAGCCGGTGCAGTGTGGCGACGAAGACGGCGCGCTCGACGGCAAAGCCGAACTGGCGGCCCTCGAGGAGGTTGTTGAGCACCTCGCCGATGCCGAGCCGGTCCCAGAGGCGGCCGAACAGCAGGGGGCCACCGATCCTGTGGGCGGCGATCCGGCCGGCATCGATATCGGAGAGGATGATGGAACGTTCGGCGTGCCGTGCGATGGAGGCGACGAGCCTGTCGAGTTCGCCGGATGCGGCGAGGACATCCTTGCGACCGAGGGGTTTGATGGTGCGCTGGCGGACGGATTTGCCCACGCGCACGCTTTCGACGAGGTAGAGATAGCTGTGGCCGCGGGCGACTCTCTCGACGACGAACATGCTGATGTTGTGACGGCAATGCCATGCCGAATTCAACAAAAAACTGCCATTCAGCCAAAACTGTTGTTACTACACATTTTTCGCGCCCAAATGTCACCCATTATATATCAATGACTTATATCCATTCGTTGTAACCGGGGCAGAATCCCGGGCGATTTTGTTCAAGCCTGGTGGGCGCGGGCCCTGAGCAGATCCGGGAGATAGGGGACGGCGGCCTGATCGGGGACGTGGAGGCGATCGCCGAGATAGTCCCAGAACGAGAAGCCGAGCCTGGTTGTGGTGCGCATGAGGCCGAGGAAAGCGTCGCGGCAGTCGCGGCCGAGGACGGCCTGGGTGCCGCCGCTGATCTTGCGCCTGGTCACGTGCAGGCGGATGTCGCGCTCGGAGCCGTTGGTGTGGAGCGGGATCTCCGGGCGGTCGAGCACGGTCAGCAACTCCGCCTTGTTGGCGTGCAGGCGTGCAAGCAGGCGGTCGAGAGTGGCAAAACCGGTGCGTCTTCGGAAGATGCGATCGAAGCGGACGCGCAACTCGCTTCGGCGTCGTCGCGTGGGATCGGCACGGTAGGCCTTGAGATCGGCGTAAAACCACCAGATCAGATTGCGGACATGCGCCTGCGCGGCCCGATGTCGCTCGGTGAAAGTGTCGAGCCTGTGCACCAATCGTTCGGCGTGGACCCAGCACAGCGCGTGCCTGCCGACCACGAACTGTCCGGCGTCGTCGCTGACGATGACGGTGTCATTCAGGAACCCGTGGTCCCGGACGGCACCCCAGAGCGCACCTTCGGTGGCGATCCGGACCGGGTCGGGATGGACCTTGAGCACGCTGATGCCAAGCCGCTCCAGATGCGCCTGCCAGGCCGCATGATCGGCGAACTCTTTCGCCGCGGCGTCGGCAAGAGTGCGGATCACCGGGCCAGCGAGCGCGCGCCCGCGCATGTAGGCGAGTGCCGCGTCGTTGACGACATAGTCGGTGTGCCCGGCCCGCAGCAGGTCGAGGAAGTTCAGCCGGCTCTTGCTCTCCCTCGTGCCGAACCAGGCGAAATCGTCATTGCCGACATGGGTGCAGAACCCGTTCCGCCCGGCATGCCGCGCGCCGGTGTCGTCCACCGTCACCCAAGCCGCTGTCGCAAGTCCCGCCCGCAGGACGTCGCGGCTCTCCGCAAGGAAACCCTCCTGTCCCTCGATCAGCAGCCGCAGCACCTGCCGCTTGGAGATCGCCACCCCAAAGGCCCGCAACTGCGCCGTCAGCCGCTCCACCGTCACCTGCCCCTGGTGATGCAGCATCAGCACGAAGCGTCGCAGTTCCGCGCCGAAATGCCCCACCACCCCCGACGGCAGCGGCGCAACGATCGTCCGGCCCGCCGGCGTCACCCACCGCTCCCGCCGGTAGCGGATCGCTCGCGCCCGCAGAACCAGATCCTGAACCAGAAAACTCTCATATCCCTTGAACCGCGAGCCCGCCGGTGCATCCGCCGCGATGACCCGCTCCTCGATGCCAATCCGGGGCGTGAATTTGCCCCGACCTTTGCCGCCCGGCGCCCGCGTCGGCGACGTCGCGCGCTCCATCCCGCTCGGCCGGCTCGGCGGCTTGATGTCGGGAGGGCCTTTAAGCCCCTTCAGACGCGCGACCTCCTCACGCAACGCCGCAATCTGACGCGCCTGCTCCGCGTTCTCCGCCAGAAGCTGAAGCACCATATGCTTCAGCTCACTCGCAGGCAGATCATCAAAGTCGGACGGCTCGGTCACCCAAAGTTTGAATCAGTCCCAACCGTGACCGCGCAAGCAAAAAATCATTCCCCGCCCGGACTTTTGCCCCGGTTACCATTCGTTCCCCATCCGTTCTCACCCCACTGTCCAACTCGGGTCTCGCGCACCGCGATACCGGCAACCTGCAGCGCCCGGTTATCCTCGGTATCGCCACTCCAATGATCTCCCGGGGGATAGGAGAGCACCTTTCGCAAGATTTCCCCCAGACGCTGGTCGCTCACCCAGCCAGCCGTCGGTGTCATGAGCCCGAGGATAACACCAACAATCGTCGCGTGGATGCCGGACGCATTGACGGCGAGCCAGATTATTGCCCCAGCCAGAAAGTAGACGCGGATGTTACGAACGCCGAGTAATGCCATCCCCCGAATTATCACCAGTCCGACGGCGCCGAGCGCAAGGGCAGTCCAGTCGATTGATCGACTGTAACCGACGGCGACCACGAGGATGGCGGCAAGGTCGTCGACGACCGCAAGCGATAGCAGGAAGACGCGTAGGCCCGGAGGCACACGCGAACCAAGGAGCGCCAGGCAGCCGATGACGAAAGCTGTGTCGGTCGGCATCACGACGCCCCAACCATGCTGCCCAGGTTGGCCATGCTGCAGCGCCAGATACAAGCCCATGGGCACAAGCATGCCTCCTGCCGCAGCTACGACCGAGAGAGCCACCATGCGCGGGTTCCGAAGTTCACCAAGCACCACTTCGCGCTTGATCTCGAGCGCGACGATGAAGAAGAACAGCGTCATTAGACCGTCGTTGATCAGATCCCGCAAAGAGCGCAGAAACTGGAACGCACCGATCTGAATGCCGATTGGTGTCTCCCAAAGAGATCTGAAGCCATCGGACCAGGGTGAGTTGGAAAGCGTCAATGCAACGACGGTGGCCAACAGGAGAACGGCACCACTCGTGGCTTCGATGCGCAGGAACTGCGAAAACGAGTTGGTCAGCGCGTCGATGTGTGTGGTCGGCAGTTCGCCTTGCTGCGGCTTACTGTTCTGGTCCGTAATCAAATCGGCCATCTCCCCTTATATCTCGAGAAAACCCACCCCGCCCGGGGTGTCGAGGCGGTTACCCGTCCCGGCAAGCCCAATTTTTCCCGGCATCAGGCTGAATGCGGGCAGTGCGTGTCGGAATATGCCGTAGCCAGCACTCTCGCAGGATGCGGATCCGGCGTCCGGAATCCACCCGAACGGGGTCGGACCACACCGATCAATGGGACATCGGGCCGTGAAAGCTGCCACCAAACAACAGGAATAGCACGAGGATGACGATGAGCAGGGTCAGGATTCCCCCATAGCCGCGTCCTCCATAATAACCCGACCGGTAACCGTAGTATCCTCCACCGCCAAAGAGAAAAATCAGCACCAATATAAGCAGGATGAGGCCCATGAGCGTATCCGTTCCAAACTATTTTGCAGGTCAATCTGGTCAAGTGTTGCCTACACCGTGACCGATGCCCGGCTGCACCGGATCGGTGCGAGATCAATCAGCAAATGTTGATGCAGCCAATTGATACCTAACTTCCCGACCTTACTGAGTTGTTGTCGAACGTAAGATCTGCGTGGTCGTGGTGCCTTGCACTGGCAGCACTGGTGCCGCCACGGACGAGGTAGTTCGAGGTACGCCGTTTGGATTAAGTGTATCCGTGAGCGCGCTAGCCGCCCGACGAGGTGCGCGTCGTCCAAAGAATACCCTCGGCATCAGAGCGAAAACGCACCGTAACGTTTCTATCCGAATGGGTTACTGACCAATCAATCCCCGCCTTTCCGAATTCCTTCGAGAGAAGTTGCAACCATGTCATATTACGGCTGCGATCATAATAGCCTTTGGGCATCGGATACTGCTGTGATTGCAAGGCGACTCTTTCCACTGATCCTGGCGGAAATGGCGCAATCATTTGTTCGTTGGCTAACATGAGTTCATTCCTTCAATTTGAGACCACGGCGCTCCTCCAGTCGATTTTCCTATCCTACAGGAAACGCATTGCAATCTTGCCAGTACGGGGTGGAGCGTCCGCGTTGGCTGTAGGCTTGATAGCCAATTAAGGAGCCAGCGGCCCGCCTGGCATCTCAGCAACCGTTACCCCATGATCTCCCTAGCGATCTGATACTGCAAAGTACGAATAACGGCGCACCCCTCGAAAGAGACGTCTACAGGGACACTGCCAGAGCGTGCTCGCACAAGCCAAAAGGCACCTAGCTGCGGTCAGTATTAGACCCAGCGATGAATGCCGCCGAATAGCATTATCAGAACCAAGGCGATGATGGTTAGGCCGAGTAGCCCTCAAAAGCTACGACCGCTATAATAGATGCAAAAGTAACCGTAGTAACAGTCGCCACCCTACAAGAGGACGATTGGAAGTATCAGAATGATCGATGCAATGGATCGGGATTCTTCGTAATGGGTAGCAGCTAGGCCGATGGGTCTCGCTGCGGACGTGATTGCTATACGCCGACGTTCGCTTGTCGTCGAGCAACACGGTCGCCGTTATCGAGATTTTGGCCGACGTCTTGGCGTTATATGTTATGCGGATCCTTTACACACACGCAGATCATCGTTGCCAGGGTCAGGATCTGCGTTATGGCCTTGATTTGGATTGATTTGGTGCGGGCCGTCATGGCGTGTGCTTTACCGCGCTGCTTGTGAGCGCATTGCCTCCCGAAGAGATGTCCCTACCGACACCGGCAGTCGTATGGCAGCCGTCAAGCAGGGGCGCTACGGCTATCAAGACGAGTAGCGCCAGTGCAATCCTGAAACTCTTTTGCATGGTGATCATCCTTTCCGTTTTCCGTCGTAAGATGACGAGTGGATCCCGATGTGCAATTGGACGGTTCCCCGAAACCACTGTTTGACGTAATGCCCGCCCCGAACGCACAAGTGTATCTGCGATAGTCGGCGGGTGGTATGCACCCAGTTCTGAGGAACAAAAACTTACTCGTCGGTCTGGTTTTAAGCCGACAGCGCACTAGTGGGCACGCAGATGTAGCGCCGATTGTTTCGGCTTCAGTGCCAAAAAAATTGTCGACCGCTGCGTGGGTTTGTCGCAATTCAGATCAGGGGCAACAAGGCAGGCGGATCGCGGTAGGCGTGGTCTACTCGACGGTGTCGATCGGTTGTCCCGGGGGCACTTAGCCATCGCAGTATGTGCTTTGTGGGCCCGTGTAGCCTACCGGAACAAATCTGAAGATTTGGCTGCATCTTGTCTAATTCCTGGTGGGTCCACTGGCGGGATTGTGCGCGGTTGGATCGCCGGACAACTGGCTTACGATGTGGTCGTTTCCGCAACGTCTGTATGACTGATCATCAGCGTCGACACTGCCGATTCCGCAAGCGACGTCGTCATCATGGCGGATACTCCCGAAACACCGTTTCGAAGGCGATCGCTCGCGTGTTCAATTTTATAGAATAGATGATTCGCGCCGACACTGATAGTATCGGAAATTACTTAGTGTCCGTCCGCAAACAAACTGAGTCGGCAGAGTCGGTTATGCGCCGCAGGGTCTTGCGTCGTCTGAATCACTTGTGATTCGTAAGCGAGGCGTGGCGGCCCTTCTTCGATGGTGATGGTACGGATGAACCGGCCGAATCTGTTCTTCTGATGGGCGAAGACGTGTTCGACATGGGCGCGGATCGACGATTTCGCGCCATTGGCCCGCGCGACATGTCGCGGCATCGGCTTGCCGGCCGGCTTGCGCCGGTGAATGCGGCTGCCCAACATCGGTGATGGCAGCCATTTCTCGTTTGTCTGCGGGCGATAGCACTACTTTGGCAGAAATCTGATTTTTAGGATTCCCATGGCACGGATTGCGTGATTCATGGGGAGCCAGCTTTGATGGAGGCTGGCGATGGACGAGGACTGGCAGGGAGATCTGGAGCGGTGGCTTGCCCCTTATCTGAAAGGTCTGGGCAACAAGACGCGACGACGGATGTGCCCGGCTTATATCGCCGGCTTGATCGGGCCGGGTGATCGCAAAAGCATCCAGCCCATGGCGGCCCGGTCGGACGCCATTTCCTATGACCGGCTGCATCATTTCATCGGGGCTGGTCTGTGGGACAGCGCGCCACTGGAAGCGACCTTGTGGGACCAAGCGGATAAATTGGTTGGTGGCAATGAAGCCTGGCTGATCATCGACGACACCGCCTTGCCCAAGAAGGGTAAGAGTCCATTTCGAATCGGATTATTAACGAGCCAATCTGCGTAGCAGGAGAATGCTGGACGCGGCGTAGAGGAAGGCCTCGACACTCTCGATAGTGGCTTCGAAATCCTTTGCCAGCCGCCTGTTGCGATTGATCCAGGCGAAGAACCGTTCGACGACCCAGCGTCGAGCGATGACGGCGAAGCCGACCTGGTTGTTGGCCTTGCGCACCACCTCGATGCGGATCGGGCTGGCGTCGGCGACACGGGGCCCGGCATAGCCGCCATCTGCGTAGCCCAGCGCCACAAACGGCCAACTCGCACGCGACGCACGGAGCAGCGGTCCAGCCCCGTCACGATCCTGGATGGCCGCCGAATGGGCCTGCAGCTTGAGCGCCCGGCCGTCGGTATCGACCATGGCGTGCCGCTTGCGCCCCTTGATCTTCTTTCCAGCATCGTACCCCCGCGTGCCGCCACTCTCTGTCGTCTTGACGCTTTGACTGTCGATCACGGCCGCCGTCGGACTGGCCTCGCGACCCACCCTCTCGCGGTCGCGCATCACCAGATGGTGGTTGATCCGCTCCCAGGTGCCGTCGTCGCGGAACCGGGCAAACCAGCGATACGCCGTGGGCCACGGCGGAAAGTCCTTCGGCAGCAGGCTCCAGGCAATCCCACCACGCAAGACGTAGAAGATCGCGTTGACAATCTCGCGCATCTCCCACTTCCGATGCCGGCCGCATGGGCTCGGCGCGGGCAGGAACGGCGACAGGAGCAACCACTCCGCGTCGGTCACGTCACTTCCATAGCGCAGTCCGGTGCGGCTATGCTGCGCACGGGTGGTTGGCGTCCACATGGTGTCTCCGGCAAGGCTTCGAACACCTGCCCGGAATCACATTTGGCCCAACCATCCAACCCCTCATCAAAAACGTTCCGACCCCATTCCGAAATGGCCTCTAAGGCCTCGGTTGGCGTCGCGCCGCAATATGCTACGGCGCTCGGCAAGAATGCCAACTGTCAGACGCTGGTGTCGGTGACGCTGGCTTCGGGCGCAGTTCCGCTCATGCTGAGCTTGCGGTTATTTCTGCCGGAAAGCTGGACGAGCGATATCGCGCGCATGGACAAGGCGGGCGTGCCTGCCTGTTTCCAGGAATACCGCACAAAGCCCGAGATCGCGATCGAGGAGATCGATCGCGTCATCGCTGCCGGCGTGCGCTTCGGCTGTGTGCTGGCCGATGCCGGTTACGGGCTGTCGGCTCCGTTCCGGCAGGCGCTGAGTACACGCGGCCTTTGCTGGGCTGTCGGCATCCCCCGGCACCAGAAGGTCTATCCGGCGGATGTGCAGCTGATCTTCCCGGTCGCAGGCCGCGGTCGCCCACGGGTGCGTCATGTGCCCGACGTCAAATCCATGGCGGCACAAGCGATGCTCGAAGGCGCGAAGTGGCGGCAGCTCGGTTGGCGCAAGGGAACAAAGGGGCGTCTGACAGCCCGCTTTGCCGCCATGAGGGTACGCATTGCTGATGGCGCGCCCCAGCGAATCGGTTCTGCCGGTGCCCAGCACATGCCGGGAGAGGAAGCCTGGCTGGTGGGTGAGCATCGCTCGAATGGCGAACGAAAATACTATCTCTCGAACCTGCCTGCCGACACCCCGATCAGAGCTCTGGCTGGCGCCATCAAGGCGCGCTGGATCTGCGAGCAGGCCCATCAGCAACTCAAAGAGGAACTCGGCTTGGACCACTTCGAGGGCCGATCCTGGACTGGCCTCCACCGCCATGCCCTGATGACGATGATGGCCTACGCCTTCTTGCAATCCCGAAGGCTCGCTCAGGCGGGACGGAAAAAAAAGAGTCCCCGGTCCGCCTCCCCAACCCACCCTGCCAGCAGTGCGCCAAGCCATCCTTGACCGTCTTTCTCGCTCACCGCCGCGGCATTGCCCTCATTGCGGATGTAGCCTCATCGGACATCACAACAAACTTCTGCCAAAGTAGTGATAGGCACTGTCCGCCCAAACCTCCGAAGAGGAATTCTGTGTGCTCACCAGTCATGACAGCATCCTCCCATCCGGCTGCGCGGCCGAGGTCACAGCACTCTCGTGGATGAAGCCGAAGCGCCGGTCGATGGCGATGTGGGATTTGTAGCCGAACACCGGCAGCGCAATCTGGGGCAGTGGCGTGCCGTCCGGCCGATACCGGATCTTGCCACCAATTTTCAGCGTCCACCGGGCATCCGTGTCCTTCTGGGCCGCCTTGTTCTGCTCATTCGGCCAGATCTCACGGGCCGTCTTGCCAGCCTTGATCGCTTCCTTCTCCGCGTCCGTGTTCCGTTGCATCGGCACCAGCGACGCATTGACGATCTGGCCCGACATCGGGATGTAGCCCTTGTTCTGCAACCGCCAGTCGAACGCCCTCATCACTCGCTCCAGCGTGCCGGTCTCGGTCAGTTTGTTACGGAACAGCCGGATCGTGTTCTCATCCGGCGTCGGTACGCCAAGATCAAAGCGCAGGAAGCGCGTCCAGGACAGGCGGTCACGGATCATGAACTCCATCCTGGCATCGCTCAGATTGTGCTGGTCCGATAGCGTCCGTCAATGTGGTGGAAATTCTGGTGTAGCTGAAGCGGCCAATGGTCACGCGGCGACGGTGGAAATTCGTGGTGTATCGGCATCGATGGCGGGTGCCATGAGTTCGACCATTCCCTCGATCTGCATATAGCGGTTCTGTGTCTGCCATTCGTCGTTGGCCTCGAGCAGCACGGCCCCGATCAGGCGGATGATCGAACCTTCATTGGGAAAGATGCCGACGACATCGGCGCGGCGCTTGACCTCCTTGTTCAGGCGTTCGAGCGGGTTCGTCGAGTGAATTTTGGTTCGGTGCTGGGCGGGAAAGTCCATGTGCGCCAGCACGTCGGTTTCACTGTCGTCGATGAACGCGCCAAGTTTTGGCCATTTGCCCCGGAGCTGGTCGGCCACATGGCGCAGGGTCTGGCTGGCACTGACGCGATCCGGCTGGATAAACGCCTGACGCAACGCTGCAGACACCATGCTCTGCTGCCCCTTCGGCACATAGGACAAGGCGTTGCGCATCCAGTGAACGCGGCATCTTTGCCAGGATGCCCCCATCACCCGGCGGATCGCCGCCTTCAATCCTTCATGAGCATCGGAGATCACCAGTTTCACCTCACGCAACCCACGGCGGACCAAGCTCTTGAGAAAGGTCGACCAGAAGGTCTCCGCCTCGGACGGGCCGATGTGCAGGCCGACGATCTCGCGCCGACCGTCGGTGTTCACCGCCACTGCGATTATCGCTGCAACTGAGACGATCCGCCCACCTTCGCGCTGCTTGAGATAGGTCGCATCCAACCACAGATACGGCCACTCGCCGGCGAGTGGCCGGTCGAGGAAGGCGTTCACCCTCTCATCGATGTCCTTGCACAGTTTCGAGACCGTGCTCTTGCTGATCCCCGTCAGCCCCATGGCCTGCACCAGCTCGTCTACCCGCCGGGTCGAGACGCCGCCAATCCAGGCTTCCTGGATGACCGCGGCCAGCGCCTTCTCCGAGGTCCGGCGAGCTTCCAGGAACGGCGGGAAGTAGCTCCCCTGCCGCAGCTTCGGGATCCGAAGCTGCAAGCTGCCAAGCCGCGTGTCCAATGCGCGTTCCCGGTAGCCGTTGCGATAGGTCGCGCGCTCGCCGCTGCGCTCGTAGCGGCTGGCGCCGATCAGCCCATCCACATCCGTCTCCATCAGCAGTTGAACCACCGCCTCCGCAACGCTGCGCAGAAAATCGCCGTCCCCGGCTTTGGCCAGTAGCTCAGCCAGTGGTAATCTATCTTCGGTCATCGGGTTCTCCAGGCTTCAGGTTGAAGTCTCGCAACTCCACCATAGCCGACTGATCCGATGGCCACCTCAAACTACACCGTTACAGGGCCCAAAAGTGCCTCCTCGACGCCGCGAGTGGAACTTCGGCGGTTCCTGAAAGTGGCGTGACCACCACCGCAGGTAGCAGCCCTGCCACGCTGGGGCCAGTTTCTTGGTTCGGCTGGAGTGCCGTTTCTTCGTCCCGGCCTGATCGTGCGCGGGGCGTCGTGCACAGCCGCGGTCAAGAATGGCCGCAGGCCATCGCGTAGCGACGCGCAGCGTTCTTGACGGCGGCGAGCACGGCGCCAGTCTTGAGGCAGACGGGCCGAGCAGCCGCATCCCGCAGTCCGATCGCGCATTGGCGCGGCATGCGGTGCCAGCCCGCACGGGACACTCTGATTGCGCGGAGCACCGCCATGGCAAGCAGCGACATCTTCACCCTCGGCCTCGGACTGACCCCACCCTGGCGCGTGGTCGACCAGCGGTTGGAAACCGACTACCAGCCGCATGAGTTGCATCTGGCCGTCGCCGCCGACCCAGGCGCCCGCTTCCCCTGCCCAACCTGCGGCCGGCTGTGCAAACCGCACGACTGGAAGGAACTGAGCTGGCGGCACCTCAACTTCTTTCAGCACGCCTGCATCATCGAGGCCCGTGTGCCACGCACCGACTGTCCGGAGCACGGCGTACTCCGCATTGCTGTGCCTTGGGCACGTCCCGACAGCGGCTTCACGCTGTTGTTCGAGCAGGCCGCGCTGGCTCTGATGCGCGAGATGCCGGTTGCCGCTGCCGCGCGCATCATCGGCGTCACCGACCAGCGGCTGTGGCGCATTCTGCGGTACTATGTCGGCCGGGCGATCGAGCGGCTCGATCTCAGCGGGGTCGAGGCGATCGCACTCGACGAAACCGCGGCCAAGCGAGGCCACAGCTACGTCACCGTGTTCATTGACCTCGATGCGGCCGAGCGCCCGGTGCTGTTCGTCACCCCCGGAAAGGGTAAGGAATGCATGACCGCCTTCCGGGCCTTCCTGGCGGAGCACGGCGGCGAGGCCCGCCGCATCGCCGAGGTGGTGTGTGACATGTCGGCGGCCTTCCTTGCTGCTGCGGCGGAGAGCTTCCCGCAGGCCTCGGTCACCGTGGACTGGTTCCACGTCGTGCAGATCTTCACCACCGCGGTCGAGCAGGTGCGGCGCGCCGAGGCGCATCAGCACAACCTGCCCAAGGGGGTACGCTGGGCCACGTTGAAGCGACCGGAAAACCTGACCATGGCCCAGCGGCAGGCGCTCGACCAGTTGGAGAACAGCGGCTTCGCCACAGCCGAAGCCTATCGCGCCAAGGAGATGCTGCGCTGGGTTCGCCTGGCCGCAACGCCACAGGCCGCGCGCTGGCGGCTGACCAACTTCCTCAACCACGTCACCGCCCGGCTGGACGATCCCGACCACCTGCTCGATCCTGTTCGACAGGCCGTCGATACCGTACGGCGCAATGCCAAGCGGATCATTCGACGCTGGAAGTCAGGCCATTCCAATGCCCGCCTCGAAGCGCTCAATGGGCTGTTCCAGGCAGCCCGCGCTCGCGCCCGAGGCTATCGCAACACCGCTACCTTCGCGTGCATCATCTACCTGCTCGGCGCGCCCATCAACGCCATGCTCGACGTCTTCCATTCCACTTGAGACGTCGAAGAGCCCCAAAAGTCCACCACGACCCCGGACACTACCGCTGGTCCCGAAGGATCGGCGCCTTGAACATCGAAACAGGATTGAAGGGAGGACGGCCGCACGTGGCTCCGGCGCCGTAACCCAGCCATTCAACCAGCCAGCCACGGAAATGCTAGAAATCGACCTGCGCCTCCAGAACCTCCAGCGGGTCCCCAGTCTTGCTCAGACGCTCAATATGCTCCGAAAGCCCGAATAGCGACCACGCCTCCATCCACCCGCCCCAAGTCACGACCGCCTCTGTCGCGCGACATGTGTGGACGGCCCGCGGGGTTCAAGTGGACGGCGGGAAGATTTGGGGGCGGTTCGACTGCGGTAATGTGTCCGGCCTCTTGATGCGGCATCACGGCCGCCGGCCCAGATGGGTTCCGCGAATGGCATTCCAAAACAATCAACCGGCATTTGAGATGCCTTTGTCGCGCACTGGATGTGTGCCATTCGTCGGATCGACCGATCGTCATCTTCTCCTAACGCCCTTGAACCCCGGCACCGGTGCGTGGATCAGGCCGAGGCCGGCTGATGCCGGTAAGCCTCACCACGCGCCATCATCGCCCAGATGATCCGGGCGACTTTGTTGGCCAGAGCGACCGCCGCGACTTTCCGTGGCCTGCGCTCCAGCAGTCCCAGCAGCCAAGCGGTGGCCGACCGCCGCCCTGGCTTGGCGACGCGGATCAATGCCGTTGCCCCCACCACTAGCAGCTGTCGGAACCTCTCATTGCCGGCTTTACTAATCCGCCCCAGGCGATGTTTGCCCCCCGTGGAATGCTCCCGTGGCGTCAACCCGAGCCAGGCCGCGAAATGCCGCCCGCTCTCGAAGTTCGCCGGGTTGACCGACAGCGCCATGGTGATCGCGGTGATCGGTCCGACACCGGGGATCGCCCAAAGTCGCTGGCTGACCGGACTTCCCTTGTGCTGCTCGAGGAGTTGTCGGTCGACTGCCACGATCTTCGCATCAAGATCGGCGACGTGCCGACCCATTTCAGCGAACATCGCCTTCGCAATCTCCGGGATCGTCGGCTCGGCCGCCAGGGCAGCGAGCAGCGCTTCGACATTTCCTTTGCCTTTGGCCGCGACGATACCGAACTCCGCCGCGTGCCCGCGGAGCACGTTGATCGTCTGGGTCCGCTGCCCAACCAGCATTTCTCGATGCTTGACTATGACCGCCGCGGCTTGCTCCGCCACCGTCTTCACCGGCACCAACGGCATCGTCGGCCGAGACGCCGCCTCGCTGATGGCCTCAGCATCGTTGCGATCATTCTTGCCGCGTTTGACGAAAGGCTTCACGTATTGCGGCGGGATCAGCTTCACCAGGTGGCCCAAGGCGATAAGCCGCCGGCGCCAGTGGTGCGCCCCGGCACAGGCTTCGAGCGCCACCTCGGTCGGCGCCAGCCGGGCGAAGAACCGCTCGATCTGCGCGCGCCGGAGGTCGTGGCGCAAAACCGGTCGTTCTTTCTCGTCCACCGCGTGGATCGTGAAAGCATGCTTGGACGTGTCGATCGAAATCCGCTTGCATTCCATCTGGCGGCCCTTTCATCGGATTGGTTATTCGACCCTACCTTGGCACATTCGATGCCGGCGGGCCTCAGTGAACGTATGGCCCGCCCCGTCCGCAAGGGGTGATTTTCATCTGGCTCTAATCAGTCTGCTTCAACGTATCCGGTCTCGGGTTTCGAACCCGGCCAAGATGGAGATCCGCGCGGCCTGATCCTCATAATCACGCCGGCCTCGGAGGCCGTTCAATGAGTCAGGTTTTCAAGCCGCCGTTCGACTGTCAGGCCATCTTCCTTTCACCTCACGCAGACATCGACTGCCCTTTCGCGCCCAACTGTGAGCGCTGTTCGGGCGATTCCGTCATGCGGCCGCAGCCGCCGCTTCGAATTGGGCGTCGTAATTGCAACCGTGCGCCAAAACGGCCCATGCGATCCGAGCCAGCTTCGCGGCCAGCGCGACTACGACCACGTTCTTATGAGCTCGATCGAGCAATCCCCGCGCCCAGCGGCCCAACGGCGTATCGCGTTCGACAAGATAAGGCAGCGCCGCTCGTGCGCCATGGATCAAGTTCTTCCGCAAATAACGATTGCCGCGTTTGCTGATGCCGAGCAGGCGCGGTTTTCCTCCCGTTGTCATTTGCCGTGGAACGAGCCCCAGCCACGCCGCCATGTCTCGCCCACGTTTGAATGCCTGCGCCTCGCCGACCGCCGCCGCCAGCGCCGTAGCGTTTATCGTTCCAATTCCTGGGATTTTGGTCAAACGTCGCACAGCCACGTCGTCACGAGCCAACTGAACGAACTCGGCGTCGAAGCCGGTGATCCTCTGGTCGAGTGAACGCCATTCCGCCCGAAGATCTTCGATCAACGTCCGGATGCGCGGGCTCAACGCGGCAAAACCGCCATCTTCGGCCAATGTCTCAAGCTCGGCTTCCAGTTTCCTCCGGCCTTGCGGAACGACGATCCCTCGCTCCAGCAGCAACGCCCGCAAGTGATTGATCAGCGCCGTCCGTTCCGAGACGAGACGCTCCCGGGCTCGGTGCAAAGCCTGGAGATCAGATTGGTCCTGGCTCTTCACCGGCACGAAACGCATCGTTGGCCGCGTCGCAGCCTCTGCGATCGCCTCCGCGTCGAGATCATCGTTCTTCTGCGCCTTCACGTACGGACGGACATATTCCGGCGACATCAGCCGCACCTCATGGCCCCGCGCGGCGAAAATCCGCCCGAGGTGATGAGCGCCGCAACATGCTTCCATTGCCACAATGCACGACCCAAGCTCGCCAACGAAACTTTCCAACGTTCCCCGCCGAAGTCTCCGCCTCAAAACAACCCGGCCGGCGGCGTCCATGCCCACCACGCTGCAAGAGTTCTTCCCAAGATCGATGCCGAGAATCATGATATCCATCGGTCTGCTCCTCTCTCCAAACCAGCGGCGATACTACCCGATCGCCACGAGAGGGGCGGGCCATCCCATAATCACGAATTCTACAACCTTCACAGGGTTAATGCGGGTGTCCAGCTGCGAAGGTTGAGTAGTTTCCGACTCTCCCCGCGCCGGCATACATTCCCGATAAATGTTCCACTCTATTCTCTGCGTCTCAAAACAATTGTGGCCAACGGCCTGTGGAAGGGGCGTCCACGATCCAGCAAATGCGGGGCACACCCGACACCCGTGTTGCTCAGTCGAATAATCACTGTGGGATATCAGAAAGGGATTGAAGCCATGTATATCGGCGGTGGACTTCTGGGACTGGTAGTGCTGGTTGTGATTATCGTTCTCGTATTGCGTGTCATGTAATAGCCTTGCACAATGATACCGACTCGCGGGGGATTCCTCAGGACTGTTCAACGCTAATTTCTGAGCCGGGGTGAGTCCGATGCGAAACACCGCGGTGCCAACTGATTTTCTGGGGAATATAGGGGTTACCGACCGGCGGGGTTTCGGATTCTTGGGAAGGCGACCGATTCGGAAGTTGCAGTGCCCACGTGCAGTCCGTTGCTTGATATCCTGGCGGAAGTCCCGGATCTGCGCTGCGCGGAAGGGAAGCTCTACAAGCTGCCGCGTGTCCTGCTGTTCTCTATCCTGGCGATCATCAGCGGGAGCAACTCGTATCGCGGCAGAAAGGGCGGTCTTCTGAGTATGATTGATCTGGTCGACGGCGGCGCTGAAGCTTGCGGCAACCACTACGCCGACACCCGGACGGGTTATCAGCAACCGACATGTCGGGTCGGCCTTGACCGCGGCCATCAGCTTGCGGTCCAGTACGGCGATCTGATCGCGGACGGCGCGCCAGGCCGCAAGCAACGGCTCGACCACGCCGGCGACCTCGGGCCGGCCCTCCAGCGCGATGCGCACCTTCGCTTCGAAGACGCATCCGGCCCCGCCTGTCGCCCTCAGCCCAAACGTCTTCAACGTGCTGCGGATCTGGTTCGACACATCGATTGAAATACCGATGAGTTGTGAACGGGCACCGACCAGACGGCGCATGGCGTGTGCGGCCCAGCCCTAAACACGAGCCTCCCGATACCAGCCAGTCCGGACCAACTGCGCCAAAGTTTCAGCGTCGGGTGCGTCAGTCTTGTTCCGCTGCGACGCTGTCGCCATGCGTGCATGGCGCGCATCGAGGCAGATCACCGGAAAACCGACATCCTTGAGCGAATGGTAGAGCCACGGCGCCAACTGTCCGGTCTCGAGCCCGACCCGAACGAGTTCGGGCGCATGCCGGCGCAGGGCCGCGGCGAGCACCTCCGGCTCGCTGGCCCTCTTGCCCCGCCAGACCAGCTTCCCGTAGTCGTCCACAACGTGAATGGCGGTGTCTTTGTCCGAAACGTCCAGTCCTGCGTAGTGCGCCATGATTGCCTCCCTGGGTTCCAACAAGCGGACCACCCGCTCGCATCGCGCCCCAGTTTGACAGATCAAACCGCCGGATCGCGATCACCGCATGGGGAACGCATCATTGCCTGGTTGAACCGATGCCAGGCCTGAGCATGGATTGGGAGTGCCTCAACCGAAACGCCCTGGCATTCATCCTCTGGGCCTCAATTCGGCTGATGCTACGAAGGCTCTGTCAGAACAGAATATCATCTTGGACCGACTCTAAGTGTGACGTCGGATAGTTGTCGATGTAAGTATTTCCCGAGCCTCCCGGGCAATGCGATGGTCTGATATCTTGAGTTTGTTCTTGGGCAAGCTATCATATGCCTCCCACGAACGGTAACCTTGGACCATTTCTGGAGAAGTCACATGACAATAGCGAATCCCGCCGCTGTGAGCCCCGGCACCCATCAATCGGCCCCCAATCATCCGGCGGCCGCCGTGCATATCGCTGCGGCATCGCATCACGCCGTAGCAGAACACCATCACCTCGAGGCCGCGCACCATCTCAACATGGGTGAGCACGAACCCGCAAAGCTGCATGCTGCCGCGGCCATGGCGCATTCAGAGAAGGCCCATGCCAAGACGGTTGAAGCGGCCAAACCACCTGCCAGATAGGTCTCGGTAAAGCTTACGAACTTTTCCGAGTGGCCGATCGTTCCTGAATTACCTGATCTGGCAATTCTCGGTATCATGTTTTTCGGAGCGGGCCTGCGGTGCCGAGACAGTCGATGCGGACAATAACAGGAACGATCGGCGCAGGAACTTGGGATCGCTGCATAGGGGCTGTCTGTCTAACACATGCATATCGCATATTCACACAGGTCGTGAATATGCGGCTGCGGATGCAACGTGACGATCAACTGGGTAGGCAGCCTCAACCGGACTCTTACTCACCAGTCTGTAATAGGCTACACTGGAGGCGAGGAAGAATGAGCGCACGAGTGCAGGTACTCGCTTGATGGCGGCGAGTTGGGCGTCGATCTTATCACGCAGCTTCTCACCCTTGCGCAGCGGATTCCTGGCCACGCCGGTGCGCTTCACATGGCTCCAGACCAACTTGTCCGGGTTCAGTTCCGGCGCGCAGCCTGGAAGGAAATGCAGCGTCAGACGCCCCGCGGTCGAGGCCACGTAGTCCTTGACCAGGCGCGTCTTGTGGGCAGAGCCTCGGAGAACCTCCTGCCTCAATGCATCTTAATCTCGTCGCCTGACCTCGTCAGGCTCCCCAAACCAGAGACGCCGCCACAGGCAATTTCCACACAATCCAAGACGCCAACGTTCTCGGCGAAGGTGACGTCTTGGACATAGTGGGAGGAATTTTCGACTGCGCCCACGGCGCACGCTGAGAAGGGCCCACTCCAAGACCGTCGAGGTGGACAAGACTCCGGCCAAATAGCCCACAATGCCGCGCCCCGGCTTTGCAAGGCTCGGTATCGCGCGCGCTCGGAAGCCTCGGCCACATTGGCGAGATCGGATTTCTTCCACTGGGAACTACGTAGATTCCGGTCCTGCATGATCGTTTCGCGGGTCGCCATGTTGAGCAGTGCGACTATCTCGGCATGCGCGTCAAACACCCGCCTACCGGCCAACACAGAGGTGCTGCGGACCCGACGCGCGACCATGGCGCGTCCATCAGGAGCTTTAGCATGAGATCGTATAGACTGGCTTGGTTCACCGTTGCCGCCGGAGCCGGGTTGCTACTCGGCGGCTGCGGCTATTCGCCGGGAGGCCGTGCCCTGTCCGGTGCTGCGATCGGCGCAGGGACGGGCGCGGTTGTCGGTTCGGTGACCGGCATCGGGCCGGGTGGTGGCGCGCTGATCGGCGGTGGCGTGGGTGCAGCCGTCGGCGGTCTCACCAGTCCGAGCACGATCAACCTCTCGCCCCGTTAACCGGAACCCGCCCAGGTGACGTTTAAACACCCTGAAAGCAGGAAAGAATCCATGAACCGCATTCAGGTTATCACGCCGCTCGGCGCCGGCCTCGCTCTGGCGACGGCTGGCGCGAACGCGCAGACGACGACCACAACATCCACCGCCCATACGCTACAGCCTACCGCGATGACGTGGACGCCGGTCATGCCGTCGCCGAGCGGCACGCTGAGCACGACCGAAACCAGCCGCAGCGTCGATGCGGCCGGGAATACGTCGCAATCGCGGAAGACGACCTATGGCAGCGAAGACGGTGCGGTCAGCCAGTCCACCAGCACCACCACGATTACACCTGTGCCACACACTAGCACCACGACCGACACAACGTCTCCATACTCGACCACGAAATGAACCGGAGGACATCATGCGATCGAACAAGACCACCGCGGCACGCATTCTGCTTGCCACGTGGATGAGCGGGGCCGTCCTGGTCCTCGCCGGCTGCGGTGGCGGTTCGCCGGACACCGCGACGACGACGACGACGCAACATACGAGCACCTCGACCACAGCGACCGCGGCGGCGCCGCCAATGCTGGGCGCGCCCGTGACCACGACCACGCAGACCACGCGCTCGACGACGATGGAGTAGCGCGATGGCGTGCGCCGCCACCGCGCTGCATGAGTAATTTCCGAGGCTGTCCGGCGAGCGGTCGGGTCTGCCAGATTGTAGGCTCGACCGCTCGCTTCGCGCGTGCCGTCAATAGGTGGGGTATGGAACATGGATGACAGAACAGGCCGTCCGCGCAACATAGTGTCATTGCAGGTCGCATCTCTCGACGCCCATATCGGCGGTCAGATCACGGCACGGCGCGCGGAAATTGGACTCTCTCGCCGGCAACTGGCGATGACACTGCGCGTGCCAGTGAGAGGGATCGCCGCCTACGAGCGCGGCATACAGCATGTCGCACCAGCGGACCTGTTCCGGTTAGCGCAGGCGCTCGGCGTGGACCTCGCCTATTTCTACACGGATTCGGCGTCCTCGCCGCAGGCGCCAAAGGCCGAAACCGGGTGTCCGGTCGGCGGTCGCGCCGCGGGCGGCGTCGGGCAGGCCGCCGTGGACATGCGCCAATATGACGATATCGACCAGATCGCCGATAGATTCAGTCGGATTCGGAATCCGGCAATTCGGCGATGCGTTACCCGGATGCTGGACAGCCTTGCCGAGCATGAGGTATCGAGTGTCACGGTCGGAGATGTCCGGACCGAGCCACTGATCTCCGCGTTCGAAGAGCTCGCCGAGTTGGCATATGCGCCGCCCTCGGCATCGCGCGGATGAGCGCGTCGCGCCGGCGCGCGTGCGCGTGAAGGCATGCCGAACCGGACGCCCGCCACGCGCCCTTCGCGGAACGCTCGGGCCGTGGCCTGGCGGGCCTCTCGCGGGCGTCGGAGCGTATATGTGTGCCCTACATTGGAGCCGCAGGTGGCGGCTGAGCTGGTCGCCGCGCCGGGGTATGCCGCGACCGCATCGTCGAACGCTTTGATGAAGTGTGATAAGCCTCCTCGAGACGCCCGCCCTGGCGCGGCCTCCACGGGGCGAGTACGCAGAGCCGGAGATGCGTAGTTTCCGAGCCTTCTATGGGAAGTGAGGCCCTGCTAATTATTGAGGCCTCGGCAGGCCGGATCACACGATCCAGTATAGCGATCGACAGCGAACGAGCCGCACCGGGTTTCGTGCAAAGCCTTAGCAGAGATCGTAACGGGAGCCGGCTGATGGACAAGGATCGCGTAGCTGGATTGGCGAAAGAGATCAAGGGCGCCGTGAAAGAGGCCGTCGGTAAACTCGTCGGCGATGCCAAGCTGCAAGCCGAAGGACGTGCCGGCAAGACCGAGGGCAGGGTGCAGAATACGGTCGGCGGTCTGAAGGATTCCGTCCGGAAATAGCATTCCGCACGCGCGCTACTATGTGGGACGGCTGCGTTCACATCCGCAGCGCGCGCTTGAGTGCCCCACCCGATGTCTGGCTCGACGCCAAGGCAGATCCATCGGCGCTCGGCGGTGGTTGATCGCAACCTGCCCAAGCGTGCCCATGTCTGAGAACATCACAGATACATTCGCTTCAAGAGCAACAGCCGATCGGATGGAAGCATATGATCGGATGATAGTCACGCTATCAGACAGCTCACGCGGTGAGACAGACAGTGCACCAAGCCGGCCGTTGGTGCGGACAAGAAGGTGTTGCAGACGTGAGGTGAGTGTCTTGTCGAAAAGGTTGACTGGAAAGACCCCATTCATGCGCATGTGGCTGGGTGGGGCGAACGCTATCGCACGCCACTCCCGCGCCACCAAAGTCGCGCGGCGGCAGGCCGCGGCGCTGGTAAAGGATGCCGCCCGCGTCTGGAAGCGGGCGTTGGTGGATCGGCCGGTGTCGGCGGCTCGCATGTCGGCAGGTTGCGTGTCGGAAGTCGTCGGGTTCGGCTCCAATCCCGGCGCATTGAGGATGCTGGTTCATGCCCGCGCCCGGCTGCCCGCGGGCCGGCCGCTGGTCGTCGTCCTGCACGGCTGCGGCCAGGATGCCGCAGCCTTTGCCAACGCGTCCGGCTGGCTCGCGCTGGCGGACGAGTTGGGGTTCGCGCTGCTGGTGCCCGAACAGGTTCACGCGAACAACCGTGGCCGCTGCTTCAACTGGTTCCGCCCTGATGACGTCCGCCGGAGCGGCGGCGAGGCGATGTCGATTCGCCAGATGCTGAGAGTCGCGGTCGCACGCTATGGGTCCGACCCAAGACGAATCTACATTGTCGGATTTTCTGCCGGCGGCGGCATGGCCGCTGCGATGCTCGCCGCATACCCTGCGGTGTTCGCTGCGGGGGGCATTGTCGCGGGCATGCCGGTCGGCTGCGCGCAAACCCAGGTCGCAGCGATGCTTCACATGCGACGGGCAAACATGTCGCGGTCGCGGCAGGCGCTCGCTGGCGACGTCCGTGCAGTGACGCAGGCCCGTTCACGACGGTCGTGGCCACGCGTCTCGATCTGGCAAGGCGGCCGAGATCGCACGGTTGATCCGGCGAACGCCGAAATACTCGCGGCGCAATGGGGCGAGTTGCATGGCCAGGATACGGCGCCGAGGACCGACAACGTGGCATCGGGGCATCGGCATCGGACCTGGGGCCGGCCCGATCGACCGCCCGCCGTCGAGATCTGGACGCTGCCCGCGATCGGGCATGGCTTTCCCGTCGATGCCAGCCTGCCCGGGAGCGGCCGCACCAGCCCGTATCTGGCGCGCGCGGATCTGTCCGCCGCGCGCCAGATCGCGACGTTCTGGCTTCTGAACAATGACCACGCCAAACGCGCGGCCTTGCACCGCTGAATGGGTTCGCCGATGCTCGTAACACCAGTACCACGGCTACGTTGATGATAGATCTGTCGCCGCCACGGGCGCGACCGGGCACGCCAGCCGCGATCAATGACACCTCGGGGCTGATGACGCTGATCAGCGTGGTGGTGGCGGTCGCCACGCTGTCGATCGCCCGCGACGTGCTGATCCCGATCACGCTGGCGGTGCTGCTGTCGTTCCTGCTCGCCCCGCTGGTAAATCTGCTCCGCCGCACCGGGCTGGGGCGGGTGCCGGGGGTAGTACTCGCAGTGCTGTTGGCGCTCGGCGTCATCCTCGGCACCGCCGGCCTGATCGGCACCCAGGTCGCCGATCTTGCCGACGACATCCCGCGTTATACGGACACCATCCAGCAGAAGGTCGATGCCGTTCAGAGCGCGACGTTTGGCCGCCTCTCCGCTTTCGTCGGGAGCATGGGCAGCCAAATCAATCGCGACAGCCACGCGTCGGCCGGCGCGCCGGCGAGCGCCGGCACGACCGTCAGTGCAGCGTCCGCCGCGGCACCCACCAACGCGGCCGCGAAGCCGATACCGGTGGAGGTCCATCAGCCGGAACCGTCGCTGATGAAGCTGGCGAGGCGCGTCCTCACGCCGATCCTATCGCCGTTGATGACTACGGCCATCGTCGTGGTTGTGGCGATCTTCATTCTGCTGCGGCCCGAGGATCTGCGCGACCGACTCATCCGCATGCTCGGCACCGGCGATCTGCACCGGACGATGACCGCGATGGATGAGGCCGGGCACCGCCTGAGCCGGTACTTCCTGACCCTGCTGGCATTGAACACTGCATTCGGCAGCATGATCGGCCTCGGTCTGTTCGTCATCGGCGTGCCGAGCGCGGTGCTGTGGGGCATCATGGCGATCCTCATGCGCTTCATTCCGTATATCGGCCCGTGGCTCGCGGCCGCGCTACCGCTTGCGCTTGCCGCGGCAGTCGATCCGGGTTGGTCGATGCTGCTGTGGACGGGGACCCTGTTCGTGGTTAGCGAGGGCGTGATGGGCCAGGTGATCGAGCCGATGGCATATGGGCACAGCACCGGATTGTCGCCGCTGTCCGTCGTGGTCGCGGCGATCTTCTGGAGCTGGCTGTGGGGGCCGGTCGGGCTGATCCTGTCGATGCCGCTCACACTCTGTCTGGTCATTCTGGGCCGCCATGTGGATCGATTGAAGTTCCTCGACGTGCTGCTCGGCGACCGTTCAGCGTTGACGCCGGTAGAGAGCTTCTACAACCGGATGCTGGCAGGCCGACTGGACGAAGTGCAAGACGACGCCGAGCAGCTGCTGAAGTCGTGTACGCTGTCGGCATACTACGATGAGGTCGCGATCCCCGGCTTGCGACTGGCCACAATCGACATCGAGCGCGGGGTGCTGACCGAGGCGCAGACCATTCGGATCATCGCCGGGGTGCAGGGACTGCTGGAGGAAATCGGCGACCATGACGACAGCGATACGCTTCTGACTGCCGCGGGACCGGCGAGGCTGCCGTCAGATCGGCAGGCAACGCCGGAATCGCGCGAGCCCGGGCCGCCTGCCGGGCTGGGCGAGCCGGTCGGCCTGTCGCCGGACTGGCAGGCCCCTTCCGCGGTGCTGTGCGTGGCCGGCCGCGGCCCGCTCGATGATCTGGCGTCGGCGATGCTCGCTCAGCTGCTCGGCAAGCGCGGGATCGGCGCCAGCGTCGTGACGCATGAAGCCGTTAGCCTGCGTGCGGCCGACACGCTCGACATCGTGGGCGTGCAGATGGTCTGCCTGACCTATTCCGGCATTGCCGGCACATCCTCCGATCTGCGCTACACCGTGCGTCGGCTGCGGGCACGCAGCCCGTCGGTTTGCATTCTTGTCGGATTTTGGCCCTCCAACATGGTGAGTGACGACAGGCTGCGTGCTGCCGTGGCCGCCGATATCTATGCAGGTTCGCTGCACGACATGGTCGTCGCCTGCCTCGCGGAGGCGCTTGGCCCGGCAAGCGACAGAGTGCGTCAGTTGGCACCTGTCCCCGAGCCGTAGCCGGACGACGGCGTGCGCCCGATGGCAGCAGGGCCCGCCACCGTCACATTCACCGCGTCATAGCAATCGACTGACCATCCCCGAGGGTCGATCGACGATCATTCCGACGCGGCTTGCCGGGCACCGTCTTGCCTGACGCGAGGCTGATCGTCTGCTTCCGACAACGCGACCAGTGCCAGCCGGGCCAGGGCTGGCCGCGATTTCGCGCCGTTTCACTCCATGATCTCGGTGCGAGGGTTCTCGACGGTGCGCTGACTGATCTTCAGTTCGTAGGCGATGTTCTTGTTCGGATGCCGGTGACCACCAGTTCCATGACCACACGGTGACGTGCAGTGAACCGCGCCGGAAATCCCGCGCTCCACCTTGAAGCCGCCGATGCCGGGTCCCTGGCCGGCCCGCGGATCCACCACCACGACCAGCCGCTTGCGCGGGTCGGCAATCATCCCCGGCGGTGGCGTGATGCGCAGCAGCGAATAGTTCATCGGGAGCAGCAGTGCGCTGTCGCTCATCACCATTTCATGGTCGAACCGCAACGCCGTCGACATCAGCCACGCGGTGCTCGCGATCTCCTCGTTGACACGCTGCTGCAGCAGCTCAAGGAACAAGACGCCGCGCTGGAACGCGTCGATCATGTATTCGGGCCAAGCGGAGGCAAGCTGGGCCGCTGCAGAGCTGGCGGCGCCGGCGACTGCCGCCGGTCCGTGCCCTGCCCAGCGTCGGCTTGTGTCGCGCTCCGAAGTCAATGGTCATCCCGATCTCCCAGGGCCGTCGCTCGGGCCCGGATGCGATTGCCACGTAACCACCGCATCGCACGGCGGCCACCAGGGCGGTTTCGTTTCTTGCAACCATCGGCCTGCTGCACGTCCTGGCCGGGCGGCAGCGTCAACCGAATGCCAGAAGCGGCATGGATACCGCGTTCAGACATATCCTTCCCCTACGCGGCGACAGACAGACTCGGAAACCATCGATCCGTCTGCGCCGTCCCGCCGGACGCCCGGCTTCCACCAGCGGACGTCCTCGCTTCATTTAATGCTGGGGCCAGCCTTCCATTGCGGCCAGATGGTCCAAGCTCCGCAAGATCGAGGGATCATTGCGAAGGCTCGCACAGGCATCCGGTGTCGTCCGGGCGGCGGCAAGTCGGATCCGCTGCAGCGATCGCCCATCTTCTCGAAATGAACCAGGGCGGTCAGCGACAAGTACTTGCCCTGCATCCCCCACAGAGCACCGGCCTGGGTATAAGCCTCGATCATCGATGCCCCTTGAATCAGCGCGTTCCACCGCCGACTTCGCAACTTGCACGACGCGGCGCGCGAAGCGACCGCCACGATACTGCTCATCGGCTGCATCTGCGCCTGATACGCTGGGGCCTTCTCTTCGGGCTGCGCCGCACCGGCAACGATCGGTGCCATAACCAGTGCGATCACCGCAACGGCCCTTATCATCAAGATCCTCCGTTGCCATCAATGCGGTAAGGTGATCGATCGGGTCGCCGGTCCTGCAGCACCGGGCACGTCGGTGTGCGGAATCGCATGGCCGCCATCCTCCGCTTCAGTCATGGAAGTCTCGCGCCCGTCGGTCGGGCCTTTCGGCGTGGTAGTCGACGTGCCGACAGCCGCCGTGGCATCAGTAACTCCCGCGTGTCCGACCCGATTGGGCAGGAGGGCCAGCACCTCGGTCGCGATGGAGGCTGGCTCCGCTGCAGGGGCGACCAGTTCGGCAGATCGGCGATCATCGCGGCAAGGCGCGTCTGCACAGCTTCCTGCCACGGCTCGAAATCGAGCCTGGCCAGTGCGGAGAGGACGCTGCCGACCAGGCCTTTGCTGTCCTCGCCCATGGTTGCGAACAGGAACGCGTCGAAGGGCGAGCGAGCATTCAGTTGCGGGCGGGTCATTTCGGCTCCCGACTTTTATGATCGCTGCAATGGGCGGATCATGATCGACCCCCACGAGGCTGAACGATCATGCGACCATAGGACAATTTCGAAATTAGCGTCAGGGTCGGAAACTACCGGCCTCTGCGCGCCGGGGCGGCGACCTCCGGGACTACGTGTACAGGTCCGCGCACGCATCGCCCCGATCTGCTCGTTTCGGATCAATGATGAGCGCGGTATGACTTGCCGATTATTCGGATATAGAAACACCTATACTCGTGAATGGCATCGGATAGCTATAGAGGTAAGTACTTCCCGATTGACATTCAGTTGCGGCCGCCCCTCACCAATGAGTAATTTCCGAGTCTGCCGCGGAAGTGCGGCCGCGCGTAGTCTGCCTTGCATTCCAAAATCGGCCCGGTGCGTTCCGACGTGACCGGCCGGACGGCGTGCCGACCGAGCATTTGGCAGATCCCCATCTACCGCGCTGAATGTCTTCCGCTAGTGTCCTGCCCCTGAAATTCGTGGGTGAATTTCAGGGATAAGGAGGTCATTAAGTTACTGATTTTCTAATGTCCCGAATATAAAATCCATCAGATTTCAGATTCGGGACACTAGGTCGGAAAGGAGCAGTGCCTTGTTTCTTTATGTCGTCCCGGTCCTGGTTCTGGCTGCGCTTGTTGTTCTCGCCGCCACGGTGAAAATTCTGCGTGAGTATGAGCGCGCCGTGGTCTTTACCCTTGGGCGCTTTCAAAGGGTGCGGGGTCCAGGCCTTGTGCTGCTTCTCCCTTCTTCCAGGAAATGGTTCGGGTCGATCTGCGCATTCGCGTCATCGAGATCCCCAGCCAGGACGTGATCTCGCATGACAACGTGTCGATGAAGGTCGACGCCGTATTGTATTTCAACGTCGTCGATCCAGAGAAGGCGATTATCCACGTCCAAAACTATCTGCCAGCCACCAACATGCTCGCACAGACCACGTTACGTGCCGTGCTCGGGCAGCATGAGCTCGATGAGATGCTGTCCGAGCGAAAGAAGCTCAGCGCCGATGTCCAGAGCATTCTCGACGCGCAGACCGAAACCTGGGGCATCAAGGTCAGCAACGTCGAGATCAGAACGGTAGAACTGACTGACAACATGGTGCGGGCCATCGCCAAACAGGCGGAAGCGGAACGCGACCGGCGTGCCAAGATCATTCACGCGGAAGCCGAGTTCCAGGCATCCCAAACCTTGGTCAACGCCGCGCAGATCCTGGGAAGCGTCCCAGCCGCAATGCAGTTGCGCTATCTGCAAACGCTGACGGAGATCGGCGCCGAACAGAATTCGACGGTCGTTTTCCCGATGCCAATCGACATTATCAAACCGTTCCTCGAGCTGCTTGATAAGGCCGGCAAACCGGCTGGCGCAAACGGCGCCGATCGCGCGTTGCCCCTGAAAGGCGTCCCGCTGAGTGTGCCAGATGCGAATGCGTGACCACACTGTCACCTGCTCTGTAGGGAGAAACGGCTCCGATCCAGCCGATCCGGCCCGCGGGGTATGGGATGTCGTGCGGCGCTTGATGTCTTGGGCATGACCATCTCCGTTTATCCATCTATAGACCCATATCCATATCGGGATTTAGTCTATAGATGTTGGCTCTTCGACGTCTCAAGTGGAATGGAAGACGTCGAGCATGGCGTTGATGGGCGCGCCGAGCAGGTAGATGATGCACGCGAAGGTAGCGGTGTTGCGATAGCCTCGGGCGCGAGCGCGGGCTGCCTGGAACAGCCCATTGAGCGCTTCGAGGCGGGCATTGGAATGGCCTGACTTCCAGCGTCGAATGATCCGCTTGGCATTGCGCCGTACGGTATCGACGGCCTGTCGAACAGGATCGAGCAGGTGGTCGGGATCGTCCAGCCGGGCGGTGACGTGGTTGAGGAAGTTGGTCAGCCGCCAGCGCGCGGCCTGTGGCGTTGCGGCCAGGCGAACCCAGCGCAGCATCTCCTTGGCGCGATAGGCTTCGGCTGTGGCGAAGCCGCTGTTCTCCAACTGGTCGAGCGCCTGCCGCTGGGCCATGGTCAGGTTTTCCGGTCGCTTCAACGTGGCCCAGCGTACCCCCTTGGGCAGGTTGTGCTGATGCGCCTCGGCGCGCCGCACCTGCTCGACCGCGGTGGTGAAGATCTGCACGACGTGGAACCAGTCCACGGTGACCGAGGCCTGCGGGAAGCTCTCCGCCGCAGCAGCAAGGAAGGCCGCCGACATGTCACACACCACCTCGGCGATGCGGCGGGCCTCGCCGCCGTGCTCCGCCAGGAAGGCCCGGAAGGCGGTCATGCATTCCTTACCCTTTCCGGGGGTGACGAACAGCACCGGGCGCTCGGCCGCATCGAGGTCAATGAACACGGTGACGTAGCTGTGGCCTCGCTTGGCCGCGGTTTCGTCGAGTGCGATCGCCTCGACCCCGCTGAGATCGAGCCGCTCGATCGCCCGGCCGACATAGTACCGCAGAATGCGCCACAGCCGCTGGTCGGTGACGCCGATGATGCGCGCGGCAGCGGCAACCGGCATCTCGCGCATCAGAGCCAGCGCGGCCTGCTCGAACAACAGCGTGAAGCCGCTGTCGGGACGTGCCCAAGGCACAGCAATGCGGAGTACGCCGTGCTCCGGACAGTCGGTGCGTGGCACACGGGCCTCGATGATGCAGGCGTGCTGAAAGAAGTTGAGGTGCCGCCAGCTCAGTTCCTTCCAGTCGTGCGGTTTGCACAGCCGGCCGCAGGTTGGGCAGGGGAAGCGGGCGCCTGGGTCGGCGGCGACGGCCAGATGCAACTCATGCGGCTGGTAGTCGGTTTCCAACCGCTGGTCGACCACGCGCCAGGGTGGGGTCAGTCCGAGGCCGAGGGTGAAGATGTCGCTGCTTGCCATGGCGGTGCTCCGCGCAATCAGAGTGTCCCGTGCGGGCTGGCACCGCATGCCGCGCCAATGCGCGATCGGACTGCGGGATGCGGCTGCTCGGCCCGTCTGCCTCAAGACTGGCGCCGTGCTCGCCGCCGTCAAGAACGCTGCGCGTCGCTACGCGATGGCCTGCGGCCATTCTTGACCGCGGCTGTGCACGACGCCCGCGCACGATCAGGCCGGGACGAAGAAACGGCACTCCAGCCGAACCAAGAAACTGGCCCCAGCGTGGCAGGGCTGCTACCTGCGGTGGTGGTCACGCCACTTTCAGGAACCGCCGAAGTTCCACTCGCGGCGTCGAGGAGGCTAGATGTTAGCACTACTTTGGCAGAAATCTGATTTTTAGGATTCCCATGGCACGGATTGCGTGATTCATGGGGAGCCAGCTTTGATGGAGGCTGGCGATGGACGAGGACTGGCAGGGAGATCTGGAGCGGTGGCTTGCCCCTTATCTGAAAGGTCTGGGCAACAAGACGCGACGACGGATGTGCCCGGCTTATATCGCCGGCTTGATCGGGCCGGGTGATCGCAAAAGCATCCAGCCCATGGCGGCCCGGTCGGACGCCATTTCCTATGACCGGCTGCATCATTTCATCGGGGCTGGTCTGTGGGACAGCGCGCCACTGGAAGCGACCTTGTGGGACCAAGCGGATAAATTGGTTGGTGGCAATGAAGCCTGGCTGATCATCGACGACACCGCCTTGCCCAAGAAGGGTAAGGCCTCGGTTGGCGTCGCGCCGCAATATGCTACGGCGCTCGGCAAGAATGCCAACTGTCAGACGCTGGTGTCGGTGACGCTGGCTTCGGGCGCAGTTCCGCTCATGCTGAGCTTGCGGTTATTTCTGCCGGAAAGCTGGACGAGCGATATCGCGCGCATGGACAAGGCGGGCGTGCCTGCCTGTTTCCAGGAATACCGCACAAAGCCCGAGATCGCGATCGAGGAGATCGATCGCGTCATCGCTGCCGGCGTGCGCTTCGGCTGTGTGCTGGCCGATGCCGGTTACGGGCTGTCGGCTCCGTTCCGGCAGGCGCTGAGTACACGCGGCCTTTGCTGGGCTGTCGGCATCCCCCGGCACCAGAAGGTCTATCCGGCGGATGTGCAGCTGATCTTCCCGGTCGCAGGCCGCGGTCGCCCACGGGTGCGTCATGTGCCCGACGTCAAATCCATGGCGGCACAAGCGATGCTCGAAGGCGCGAAGTGGCGGCAGCTCGGTTGGCGCAAGGGAACAAAGGGGCGTCTGACAGCCCGCTTTGCCGCCATGAGGGTACGCATTGCTGATGGCGCGCCCCAGCGAATCGGTTCTGCCGGTGCCCAGCACATGCCGGGAGAGGAAGCCTGGCTGGTGGGTGAGCATCGCTCGAATGGCGAACGAAAATACTATCTCTCGAACCTGCCTGCCGACACCCCGATCAGAGCTCTGGCTGGCGCCATCAAGGCGCGCTGGATCTGCGAGCAGGCCCATCAGCAACTCAAAGAGGAACTCGGCTTGGACCACTTCGAGGGCCGATCCTGGACTGGCCTCCACCGCCATGCCCTGATGACGATGATGGCCTACGCCTTCTTGCAATCCCGAAGGCTCGCTCAGGCGGGACGGAAAAAAAAGAGTCCCCGGTCCGCCTCCCCAACCCACCCTGCCAGCAGTGCGCCAAGCCATCCTTGACCGTCTTTCTCGCTCACCGCCGCGGCATTGCCCTCATTGCGGATGTAGCCTCATCGGACATCACAACAAACTTCTGCCAAAGTAGTGTTAGGGGTGCAGGGAGCGATCAAGTTCTGATCAGCTTTGGATCCGCTCGAAGCCGCACGCCGACACAACGCCCTGAGCAGCGAGGCGCACGGCGATTGTAGTGGGTTACGCCATCGATAGCGCGGAGGATCTGGCGCTACACCACTTCTATCGCCGTGGCATGGCGCTCGGCTGCGGCGTGCGGCTTCGGCGACCAAAGCTGATCAGACTTGATCGCTCCTGCACCCCTAACACACTTGGCAGAAGTTTGTTGTGATGTCCGATGAGGCTACATCCGCAATGAGGGCAATGCCGGCGGCGGTGAGCGAGAAAGACGGTCAAGGATGGCTTGGCGCACTGCTGGCAGGGTGGGTTGGGGGAGGCGGACCGGGGACTCTTTTTTTCCGTCCCGCCTGAGCGAGCCTTCGGGATTGCAAGAAGGCGTAGGCCATCATCGTCATCAGGGCATGGCGGTGGAGGCCAGTCCAGGATCGGCCCTCGAAGTGGTCCAAGCCGAGTTCCTCTTTGAGTTGCTGATGGGCCTGCTCGCAGATCCAGCGCGCCTTGATGGCGCCAGCCAGAGCTCTGATCGGGGTGTCGGCAGGCAGGTTCGAGAGATAGTATTTTCGTTCGCCATTCGAGCGATGCTCACCCACCAGCCAGGCTTCCTCTCCCGGCATGTGCTGGGCACCGGCAGAACCGATTCGCTGGGGCGCGCCATCAGCAATGCGTACCCTCATGGCGGCAAAGCGGGCTGTCAGACGCCCCTTTGTTCCCTTGCGCCAACCGAGCTGCCGCCACTTCGCGCCTTCGAGCATCGCTTGTGCCGCCATGGATTTGACGTCGGGCACATGACGCACCCGTGGGCGACCGCGGCCTGCGACCGGGAAGATCAGCTGCACATCCGCCGGATAGACCTTCTGGTGCCGGGGGATGCCGACAGCCCAGCAAAGGCCGCGTGTACTCAGCGCCTGCCGGAACGGAGCCGACAGCCCGTAACCGGCATCGGCCAGCACACAGCCGAAGCGCACGCCGGCAGCGATGACGCGATCGATCTCCTCGATCGCGATCTCGGGCTTTGTGCGGTATTCCTGGAAACAGGCAGGCACGCCCGCCTTGTCCATGCGCGCGATATCGCTCGTCCAGCTTTCCGGCAGAAATAACCGCAAGCTCAGCATGAGCGGAACTGCGCCCGAAGCCAGCGTCACCGACACCAGCGTCTGACAGTTGGCATTCTTGCCGAGCGCCGTAGCATATTGCGGCGCGACGCCAACCGAGGCCTTACCCTTCTTGGGCAAGGCGGTGTCGTCGATGATCAGCCAGGCTTCATTGCCACCAACCAATTTATCCGCTTGGTCCCACAAGGTCGCTTCCAGTGGCGCGCTGTCCCACAGACCAGCCCCGATGAAATGATGCAGCCGGTCATAGGAAATGGCGTCCGACCGGGCCGCCATGGGCTGGATGCTTTTGCGATCACCCGGCCCGATCAAGCCGGCGATATAAGCCGGGCACATCCGTCGTCGCGTCTTGTTGCCCAGACCTTTCAGATAAGGGGCAAGCCACCGCTCCAGATCTCCCTGCCAGTCCTCGTCCATCGCCAGCCTCCATCAAAGCTGGCTCCCCATGAATCACGCAATCCGTGCCATGGGAATCCTAAAAATCAGATTTCTGCCAAAGTAGTGCTAACATCTAGCCTCCTCGACGCCGCGAGTGGAACTTCGGCGGTTCCTGAAAGTGGCGTGACCACCACCGCAGGTAGCAGCCCTGCCACGCTGGGGCCAGTTTCTTGGTTCGGCTGGAGTGCCGTTTCTTCGTCCCGGCCTGATCGTGCGCGGGGCGTCGTGCACAGCCGCGGTCAAGAATGGCCGCAGGCCATCGCGTAGCGACGCGCAGCGTTCTTGACGGCGGCGAGCACGGCGCCAGTCTTGAGGCAGACGGGCCGAGCAGCCGCATCCCGCAGTCCGATCGCGCATTGGCGCGGCATGCGGTGCCAGCCCGCACGGGACACTCTGATTGCGCGGAGCACCGCCATGGCAAGCAGCGACATCTTCACCCTCGGCCTCGGACTGACCCCACCCTGGCGCGTGGTCGACCAGCGGTTGGAAACCGACTACCAGCCGCATGAGTTGCATCTGGCCGTCGCCGCCGACCCAGGCGCCCGCTTCCCCTGCCCAACCTGCGGCCGGCTGTGCAAACCGCACGACTGGAAGGAACTGAGCTGGCGGCACCTCAACTTCTTTCAGCACGCCTGCATCATCGAGGCCCGTGTGCCACGCACCGACTGTCCGGAGCACGGCGTACTCCGCATTGCTGTGCCTTGGGCACGTCCCGACAGCGGCTTCACGCTGTTGTTCGAGCAGGCCGCGCTGGCTCTGATGCGCGAGATGCCGGTTGCCGCTGCCGCGCGCATCATCGGCGTCACCGACCAGCGGCTGTGGCGCATTCTGCGGTACTATGTCGGCCGGGCGATCGAGCGGCTCGATCTCAGCGGGGTCGAGGCGATCGCACTCGACGAAACCGCGGCCAAGCGAGGCCACAGCTACGTCACCGTGTTCATTGACCTCGATGCGGCCGAGCGCCCGGTGCTGTTCGTCACCCCCGGAAAGGGTAAGGAATGCATGACCGCCTTCCGGGCCTTCCTGGCGGAGCACGGCGGCGAGGCCCGCCGCATCGCCGAGGTGGTGTGTGACATGTCGGCGGCCTTCCTTGCTGCTGCGGCGGAGAGCTTCCCGCAGGCCTCGGTCACCGTGGACTGGTTCCACGTCGTGCAGATCTTCACCACCGCGGTCGAGCAGGTGCGGCGCGCCGAGGCGCATCAGCACAACCTGCCCAAGGGGGTACGCTGGGCCACGTTGAAGCGACCGGAAAACCTGACCATGGCCCAGCGGCAGGCGCTCGACCAGTTGGAGAACAGCGGCTTCGCCACAGCCGAAGCCTATCGCGCCAAGGAGATGCTGCGCTGGGTTCGCCTGGCCGCAACGCCACAGGCCGCGCGCTGGCGGCTGACCAACTTCCTCAACCACGTCACCGCCCGGCTGGACGATCCCGACCACCTGCTCGATCCTGTTCGACAGGCCGTCGATACCGTACGGCGCAATGCCAAGCGGATCATTCGACGCTGGAAGTCAGGCCATTCCAATGCCCGCCTCGAAGCGCTCAATGGGCTGTTCCAGGCAGCCCGCGCTCGCGCCCGAGGCTATCGCAACACCGCTACCTTCGCGTGCATCATCTACCTGCTCGGCGCGCCCATCAACGCCATGCTCGACGTCTTCCATTCCACTTGAGACGTCGAAGAGCCAACATCTATAGACTAAATCCCGATATGGATATGGGTCTATAGATGGATAAACGGAGATGGTCATGCCCAAGACATCAAGCGCCGCACGACATCCCATACCCCGCGGGCCGGATCGGCTGGATCGGAGCCGTTTCTCCCTACAGAGCAGGTGACAGTGTGGTCACGCATTCGCATCTGGCACACTCAGCGGGACGCCTTTCAGGGGCAACGCGCGATCGGCGCCGTTTGCGCCAGCCGGTTTGCCGGCCTTATCAAGCAGCTCGAGGAACGGTTTGATAATGTCGATTGGCATCGGGAAAACGACCGTCGAATTCTGTTCGGCGCCGATCTCCGTCAGCGTTTGCAGATAGCGCAACTGCATTGCGGCTGGGACGCTTCCCAGGATCTGCGCGGCGTTGACCAAGGTTTGGGATGCCTGGAACTCGGCTTCCGCGTGAATGATCTTGGCACGCCGGTCGCGTTCCGCTTCCGCCTGTTTGGCGATGGCCCGCACCATGTTGTCAGTCAGTTCTACCGTTCTGATCTCGACGTTGCTGACCTTGATGCCCCAGGTTTCGGTCTGCGCGTCGAGAATGCTCTGGACATCGGCGCTGAGCTTCTTTCGCTCGGACAGCATCTCATCGAGCTCATGCTGCCCGAGCACGGCACGTAACGTGGTCTGTGCGAGCATGTTGGTGGCTGGCAGATAGTTTTGGACGTGGATAATCGCCTTCTCTGGATCGACGACGTTGAAATACAATACGGCGTCGACCTTCATCGACACGTTGTCATGCGAGATCACGTCCTGGCTGGGGATCTCGATGACGCGAATGCGCAGATCGACCCGAACCATTTCCTGGAAGAAGGGGAGAAGCAGCACAAGGCCTGGACCCCGCACCCTTTGAAAGCGCCCAAGGGTAAAGACCACGGCGCGCTCATACTCACGCAGAATTTTCACCGTGGCGGCGAGAACAACAAGCGCAGCCAGAACCAGGACCGGGACGACATAAAGAAACAAGGCACTGCTCCTTTCCGACCTAGTGTCCCGAATCTGAAATCTGATGGATTTTATATTCGGGACATTAGAAAATCAGTAACTTAATGACCTCCTTATCCCTGAAATTCACCCACGAATTTCAGGGGCAGGACACTAGCGGAAGACATTCAGCGCGGTAGATGGGGATCTGCCAAATGCTCGGTCGGCACGCCGTCCGGCCGGTCACGTCGGAACGCACCGGGCCGATTTTGGAATGCAAGGCAGACTACGCGCGGCCGCACTTCCGCGGCAGACTCGGAAATTACTCATTGGTGAGGGGCGGCCGCAACTGAATGTCAATCGGAAGTACTTACCTCTATAGCTATCCGATGCCATTCACGAGTATAGGTGTTTCTATATCCGAATAATCGGCAAGTCATACCGCGCTCATCATTGATCCGAAACGAGCAGATCGGGGCGATGCGTGCGCGGACCTGTACACGTAGTCCCGGAGGTCGCCGCCCCGGCGCGCAGAGGCCGGTAGTTTCCGACCCTGACGCTAATTTCGAAATTGTCCTATGGTCGCATGATCGTTCAGCCTCGTGGGGGTCGATCATGATCCGCCCATTGCAGCGATCATAAAAGTCGGGAGCCGAAATGACCCGCCCGCAACTGAATGCTCGCTCGCCCTTCGACGCGTTCCTGTTCGCAACCATGGGCGAGGACAGCAAAGGCCTGGTCGGCAGCGTCCTCTCCGCACTGGCCAGGCTCGATTTCGAGCCGTGGCAGGAAGCTGTGCAGACGCGCCTTGCCGCGATGATCGCCGATCTGCCGAACTGGTCGCCCCTGCAGCGGAGCCAGCCTCCATCGCGACCGAGGTGCTGGCCCTCCTGCCCAATCGGGTCGGACACGCGGGAGTTACTGATGCCACGGCGGCTGTCGGCACGTCGACTACCACGCCGAAAGGCCCGACCGACGGGCGCGAGACTTCCATGACTGAAGCGGAGGATGGCGGCCATGCGATTCCGCACACCGACGTGCCCGGTGCTGCAGGACCGGCGACCCGATCGATCACCTTACCGCATTGATGGCAACGGAGGATCTTGATGATAAGGGCCGTTGCGGTGATCGCACTGGTTATGGCACCGATCGTTGCCGGTGCGGCGCAGCCCGAAGAGAAGGCCCCAGCGTATCAGGCGCAGATGCAGCCGATGAGCAGTATCGTGGCGGTCGCTTCGCGCGCCGCGTCGTGCAAGTTGCGAAGTCGGCGGTGGAACGCGCTGATTCAAGGGGCATCGATGATCGAGGCTTATACCCAGGCCGGTGCTCTGTGGGGGATGCAGGGCAAGTACTTGTCGCTGACCGCCCTGGTTCATTTCGAGAAGATGGGCGATCGCTGCAGCGGATCCGACTTGCCGCCGCCCGGACGACACCGGATGCCTGTGCGAGCCTTCGCAATGATCCCTCGATCTTGCGGAGCTTGGACCATCTGGCCGCAATGGAAGGCTGGCCCCAGCATTAAATGAAGCGAGGACGTCCGCTGGTGGAAGCCGGGCGTCCGGCGGGACGGGCAGACGATCGATGGTTTCCGAGTCTGTCTGTCGCCGCGTAGGGAAGGATATGTCTGAACGCGGTATCCATGCCGCTTCTGGCATTCGGTTGACGCTGCCGCCCGGCCAGGACGTGCAGCAGGCCGATGGTTGCAAGAAACGAAACCGCCCTGGTGGC
>NZ_CACTIA010000004.1 GCF_902712915.1 Acidiphilium sp. C61
GCGGTAGCGGAGGCACTCGGCCACGACCCGGCTATCGCCCGCCGCCGCCCGCCCGCGCGCCGCAGATTATCGACGATGCCGATGCGCCGTGGCTACAGGGTGACGATGCGCCCCAGGCCGGCAGCAAGAGTGCTGCGACGCCTCCGGTAGCATCACCTCCGGCCCGGACGGATGCGCCGACCTCTGATGGTGGTGAGCCGTTATTCGTCACTCCGGGGGGCAGCATCGTTGCAGTGCCCGCGAAGGAGCCAATTTCCGGAGTGCAGAAAAAGGAGCCGCCGCCGGCCGGACCGGCTGCAACCAAACCTGCCGCCGAACCTGCCGCCGAAGCGAATGTTACCGACGTGAAGACGTTCCTGAGTAGGGTTGTGAACGCCACCGTTCTCGATGAGGGCGAGGACGACTGACTCTTCCAGAGGTGGCCTACTGCCGGGTGCCCGCCGGAAGGCTCTCGATGCGCGAGACCAACGCGACGTTGGTCTCCTCGAAGACCCGAATCAGCGCCCTTGCCTTCCCGGTGCGCCCGCCGACCATGCAGAGCTTCGCCTCTCTGGCCAGGCGGTGCAGCGCCTCGTGCAGGACCTGTATGTCATCAAAAACGGGCTGACACGAGAAATGCCTCGCGCCATCGGATTTCAGCCACCGTCCGAGATGGCAGTTGTCGACTTCCGTCACGTCGAGCAGATGGTCGGGCAGGAAACCTCTGTCATTGAACGTTTTGATGAAGAGGTTTGTCCGGTGTACGTGGCCGGCAACGATCGTGTCTACCAAGTTGATGCTGGCCGGCTTCATCGGCCTGCTTTCGGTACGCTGGCAGTCGCGGATCCGCTTTTCGACCTCGATGCTCGGCATTGGCTTCGCGTAGAGGAACCCCTGAAGGTGGCTGACCCCCATGGTCGAGAGCAGGCTCTCCTGGTCGGTGGTTTCAACGCCTTCGGCGACAATATCGATGCCCAGCATCCGGCCGGCCGTGATGATTCCAGCGACAATCGCCATGTCCTTGGGGAAGTCGATCATCCGAGCCACGAATTTCTGGTCGATCTTCACCGTGTGTGTGGACAGGCGCTGCAGGTAGGAAAGGGAGGCGCTGCCGGCCCCAAAATCGTCGATCGCCACCCGGATGCCGCGGATGATGCATTCCTGCAGGCGCTCCTCGGCTCGTTCCAGGCTGGGGATCGGCGCGGTCTCGGTAATCTCGAACTCGATCCTGCCGGGCAAGATATCCGGATGCCGGCCGAGCGCGGCATCAAGGTCGGCAATGAAGCTGTCGTCGTTCAGATACCGCGGGCTGACATTCATGCAGACCCGGATATCGAGACCGCCCAGGTGCCACGCCTCAGCCTGGGCAAAGGCCGCTTCCATGACCCGGGCACCCAGAAGGCGCGCGTGAGCATCGGTGTCCAGCGCTGGCGCGAAAGACGCAGGCCCGGCCAGTGCACCAGTATCATCACGGAACCGTGCAAGCGCCTCGACACATTCGAAACCGCCTGTCGTCGACTTGATCGGCTGATAAAACAGCGTGAGCGTGTCCGGATCTGGAAGCCGCAGCCCCCCGCCCGCAATGTCAGCATGCGCATCAACGCCCGGAGGCACCGATCTCATTACTGCGAGTAGAGGCATTGGGACCATCACTTCATTCCGATATCTACCCGCGGCGCCTGCGTCTTCACCTGAAATCCAGGTTAATTGTCTGAAATATTTGATTAAGGATGAGGCGGCTGAACCTCATCGCCGGGGAGGGCGCGGGGCGTGTACGGGTGCCATTTCGAGGCCGGGGCGCCGCGGTAGCGGCGCCTGGCCCGGTGCGACAAGCAGGGCAGGCGCGTGCTGCCGCAAGACAGCAAGCGTCCTGTTGTGAAGTCGCGGGTCGACTTCCAGCGATGACGTGTCGGCGACGGATCCGATCGCGGGGATCAGGAACACAACAGCAGTCTCCATCGAAGCCTTACCCATCGTCAGGAACCCTCAAGTTTCGTGAGCCAATCTTTCATGCTGCCGTCAGCCTCGATGTTCGTATCGCGTCGGCGCAGCATCATTTTCGAATCCAACTCTATCCCGAGAATAATATTAGAACCAAGAATTTTCGACTACATCCGGAAAAATACGACCATCACGCCCCGTCTTGCCGGTATTTTGCTTGTTTTAACGTGGCGCAGTTTACTATACTAGCGCGATGGAGAACCAGGATATCACCGCTGGTAACGAAGATCTGATCGATGCCGCAGAACTGGACGAGCACATCGACCGCCTGCCGGACGATGCGAGTATCCGTCGGTGGCTTGCATCGCTGCCGCCCTATCTTGCTGATTTCGGACGAGACCTGCCTCAGGAGGATCTCGGCGTCCTTCTGAAAATCGCCATGCGGTCTGATGTCGATGAGCCCGACTTCGCATCTGTCTGCGATGATATGGGGCGGGGCGGCCGACTCAGGATGCTCGCCGTGATGATGGCGTCAATGGACGGCGACGGCCACCTCCTGATGGAGATCCTGCTGGGCCACGGGCCGGCGCAGAGCATGATCCGCGAGGACATCGACACCCTTGCGGCCCGCATCGGCTCTCGCGCGCTCGAGATGCTGATCGAGACACCCGGCTTCATTGCAGGGGTACGAGCGGCAATGCCGCTCGTGTCGCGTTCGCCGTCGATGGCGAGGTTCCCCCGCAACACCATGGAGCGTTCCGATGCGTAGCCGGGTCAGAGTCATAAGGGTCGCCATCGGCGCCTCAGCCTTGCTGGCGGCCGCCTCGCTCGCCGCGGTCGCGCAGACAAGCTGGAACGACCCGTCGCTCGGTGTTTCCAGCAGCACGGCCACGAAATCGACCGGGGACTGCTGGGCGCCGGTCCAACAGCACCTTGCCGCCGCCGAGCAACAGTCAATCGCCAACGGGTCGATGCTTGCCTCGCAAAACTTCCAGTTCCTGCCGCATGGGCAGACTTTCTCGCAGGCGTCCTGCCTGTCGAACCTGTTGAGCGGTAGCCTCGACACTCTTTTCACTCCGCCCAACCTCAGCGGGATTGTGAGTGCGGTCGTGAGCAAGGCGTGCTCGATCGCGACAAACTACGAGCAACAGGCGATCGCCCCGGTTGCGCGAGGTTTGCAGCAGGGGCTGCCGTCCTATGAGATCGCTCCTGGCATTTCCACAGGCGCGATCTCAGGCGGGATGTACATTTCTCCCAGTGTCGGGGGCGGCAGCGCGGGTCCGGTTTCCGTCAATGTGACACCAATGCTCGGCGGACAGGGCGAGAACTTCACATCGCAAACCTACTTCAACGGTCTTTTGGGGAAACAATGAGCATTTCCATCCGCGCGCTCCTCCTTTCTGGCGCCGTGGCCCTGCCCGGCCTGGCGCTCGCCGCGTCACCGACGCCCGTTCAGTTTTCAGCCAAGGGGGCCGCAGCGACGCAGGCTGATCAGGTGTATGCCGCCTTCCTGCGCAGCCATCCAAAGGCCCGCCTGGAAGCCGCCAGTCTCGACCTCTGGCACGGACACACCAGCGTTCTCGCCGTCCGGTTCGTCGACCCCTCGACCTGCACCGGTGACGAGTGCCACACCGTGCTGCTCGATCAGGTGGCCGGCCGCTGGCACGAGATGATGGCGCAGCGGCTGAGCACCCTCGCCGTCATCCCTCATCCGGCCGCAGCTCCGGCAAACCTCATGGTTGACGGCAGGCATGTCTGGCAGCGGCTCGCCGATACCTTTGTGCCCCAGATCCAGAGTTACATCGACGGCGCGCCGATGGTCGCCTCGACTCCGGTGGACGCATCCCATGCCGCCGTGATGGCGTCATATCTCGGGGCGGCCAAGGCGTTCGTGATGCAGTCGGTCAAGGTCGGCGGCAAGCTTGGCACGATCGACGTCGTTCAGCCTACGGGGGTGAATTGCGGCGAGGCCGGATGCCCGATGGTCGTTTTCGGCAACCAGCATCCGGTGCTTTCAACCACATCGCCGGGCCTGTTCGGCCTCGCGCCGGGCGCAGACACCGTCGATGGCGTCCGGGGACTCGTCGTGGCTGTCGTGAACGGGCTTGACTTCTACCGGTGGGACACCGCTGCCGGCAAATACGAGATGACACGGACGACCTATACGTCGTCCGTTACCCCGGTGCCGTGACATGAGCTCGTCAGGCTGGAGCCTTGTTCGCGCCCTTCTCGGCGCGACCGCTCTCGTAGCGGTCGCTTCCGGCGCAGCGCATGCCGCGTCGGGGCAGTGGATCAGCGATCTCGCCATGAAGGAGAGCGGCGGGAACCAATACCAGACGAACCCATATTCCACGGCAATCGGGTCCTACCAGCTCACAGAGGCCGCGCTGGTGAGCGCTGGTTATGCGACGCAGACCGGCCCTGTCACCGCGGCCGACTACAACGGCAACGACAGCAATCTCGTCTTCACCGGCAAGGATGGCGTCAATTCGGTCCAGGACTTCATGGCCAACCAGGCCGCCCAGACCAATGCGGCGGAGACTTACGCCAAGCAGGTCTACGGAACACTGAGCTCAAACGGGACGGTCTCCCAATATATGGGCCAGACGGTCAACGGTCAGGTGATGAACCAGTCGGCCATGCTGACCGGAGCCTATGTGCTCGGCCCGCAAGGGTTCAAGGACTACCTGGCGAATGGCGGGAAGGTCTACACCAACGGGGTCTACGATCCGACGCTGACGGCCGAGGTGCAGTCGCGTATCGCCGACGGCTCGCAGTATAACGCGTCGGCCATTACAGGCGGCTACACTACCGTGCCGAACAGTGAGCCGGGCGCAAACACTGGGCCGGTGACGCCGAATACGGTGGCCAGTTCGCTCTACTGCAACCCTTATGTATCAAAGCTCCTGGTTGAAGGTGCGAAGGGCTTCGTCAACCAGGCGCGCGCCGAGGTGATTGACCCTCAGACTGGCTACACCCTGCTTAACGGGAACAGCGTCGCCCAGGCCGCCGGCCTGGCTCCGGGCGGCTCTACAGTGGGCGGCGGCACCGGCACGTTCGGCGAGTTCGGGTGCCTCTCCAACCTGCTGGGCGGAAGCCTCAATGTGCTGTTTGAGCCACCCAACCTCTCCGGCATCCTGCAGCAGCTGGAGAATTCGGTCTGCTCGGCCGCCCAGAGCGAGATGTCGAACCTCGTCCAGCCTGTCACCAACGCCCTGTTCAACAACACCAGCCTCGGCGGCTTCTTCCCCGGCCTCGGGCTCGGCGCGCTTGCTGGCGGCATATCGACCAGCCTTACACAGGGCGGCGGTAACGGCTTCTCCGTCAATGGTGGGGTTGGCTCTTCAACGACCTGGTACTCGAGCACCGGCACGCCGGGGCAGGCCCAGGTCTACTTCAACGGTCTGCTGGGAGGATCCCACTGATGTGCCGCAAAATCCTCATGGGGACCGCGCTCGTCTCCATCCTGTTCACGGCCGCCCCCGGCATCGCCATGGCCAGTTACGATCCGGCCGTGCAGCAAGCCGTCATCGCCGCCAACAGGAGCATCACCTCAGCGGTGAACCAGAATGCCTCGACCATCAGTTCAAGCCTGCAGACGGACTTGCGCCTGCTGTCGGGGCAGAACACCTTGAATTCCAAGGGGGTGATTCAGGCGCTCAGCAACATCGCCACCGAGCAGGACAACCGAGCCGTCGAGTTGAAGATTGAGCAGGCCACGCTCAACGCCGAGAATCAGGCGAGTTCAGGCACGTCGGCTTGCAACATGATCACCGGCACTCTTGCAGGTCAGGCCATCAACGCGCAGGTCGCTCAGGCCCAGGAGCAGGGTACCGATGCCGAGCTCGCCTGGGAGATGGGTGGCGACAAGACGACGCCCTCGCCGAGCTACAACGGACAGGCCAGTGCGGTCGACAGTCTCATAGCCGCGCACTGTCAGAACAGCGCGACTGAGCAGGATGTCGAGGAAGGGCTTTGCCCGGCCGTCACTGCGCCGGCCTCCAGCCAGCCCGGCGCAGCTGGCGCGGTGAGCAACACGGTGCCGCCCGATGTTGACGGCGGAAGGATGATCAACCAGCCCAACGACGTCATTCCGGCGAATATGATGCCGTCGATGAAGCAGTTCATGGCGCTGGCCTTCAATCCAAATCCGATGGGTGCGATGCCGCCCGGTGGTGCCACCAGCCAGAGCGGCAAGCAGGAGGCTTACGACCGCCTCGTCGCCGCTGCCCAGGCATCAATCCCCGACAGCGTGGTGGCCGGCGTTCTGGCCGCCCGGACCCCTCTCCCGGACAGCAACCAGCAGATTCAGGGTGGCAGCGTTGGGGCGGGCCCGGTCTCGGTCACCCAGTGGGCAAATGGCACCGAGCAGCAGATTGCCGGTGCGGGCGCGGAGCCTGCCGGCGGCTACTTTCCCAATGGCGTGTCAGAAGATGCGTGGATCACGGTCAGGGCTGATGGCTGGTACATGAACCCGGATTGGTCCATTGCTCTGAACGGATATTCCGAGACCCAGGCGGTCAAGGATCTCGCGATGATTGCGTCGTTCCGAGCCTTCCTGCAGAACAAGCAGTATCACCAGGGTGAGAAGGAGTTGCTTCTCCTCGCCTCCATCGATCGGTCGCTGCAGACACTCGTCCACATGCACTGATCGCGTGTTGCTTGCATGTCCCCCGTCTACAATCGTCTGAACCAGACACTCGACAGGGCGTAATCCCATGAGCGACGACGAGCAGACCAACAAGCCTGAGGCCGGTAATGGCGAGCCGCCCCCGAAGGTTGTGAGCCTCCGGGGGCGGCGCCCGATCCGCATGCAGGATCTGAGCGACGACCCCACCCCTGTAGAGCCGCCCGAACCGGACATCGACCATCGGACGAACCTGGAAAAGGCCCGCGATATAGTGGCTGCCGTGCAGGGGGAGATCGACGAGAAATTCGGCCTGCAGGCCACTTTTGCCCGGCTGGATGCGGAGGATGCGGAAGAGCGGCAGAGGCGCGAGCGTCGCATGCTTCAGATGCAGGCCATTGCAAAGGCCCAGCAGGCCGGGCTGCATACCGACTACCAGAGGCGCATCAACGATGACTACGACTACGCCAGGGCATACCTCGAACAGGAATCGGACGAGCCTCCCGAGCGGCTGATTGTTCAGTCGACGGCGCCGAACTTCGCACAAAACGCTCCTGGAACGGCCGCTGCTACGCCGGATAGTGATGCATGGGCCGGAGACAGCCCGGAAGCCATTGCCGCCGCGGCGACAACTCACGACCATGATGCCGGTACTGGCGAAGGGCCGGCGCTCATCATGGCACGGGCGATTGATGAGTGCCGGCGGATCGATCTTGAGCTCGGTGAAAATCCGGACCCGGTCGAAGTGATGATGGCCGAGGCAAAGAAGCGGATCATCATGCGGACGGCGACAGATGCCGCGCGCAAGGTTGGCGACCTGAACCAGGACGATCAGATTCTGGCTCGAGAGATGCAGTCCTACAACCAGACCAGCAAGGGCGGCTCGGTGTCGTTTCTCGGCGCTCTCGCCCAAGGGCTTCTTGGTGGCAACGCCCGTGCGCACCGTGTGGCAAAAGAGATGAGGGAAATCGTCGACCGCCGGCGTCAGGTGATCGAAAAAATGGATCTCGAGCGGCGTTGGCTGACCACAGCGGCGGACCGGGTGATCGAAAAGCACCGCGATGCGCGGGCCAGTTTCGAGGGCGCGGCGGGTATCCTGTCCGAGGCCGGCCGGGTCTTCGGCGATACCGAGATCGGCCGCGAGCTTGCCGCATCGGTGACGATCGCCGCCCAGCAGGCCGATGTGCCCGTCGAGCAGCTGGTTCGCCAGATCTCCGGACACGAGCCGGTCAGTCCTGGCAACCGACAGGTCGTCGACCAGCTGCGGACCCAGTATGGTGAGGCAATGGAGCGGGCCGGTGATGACGCAGCCGAGGCGCGCTCAGCTTCCGCCCTTGCCAGGGAGCAGCTGGCCCGCGGGCGGTCCGCGATCGAAGATGCGATCAACGGGCTTGAGATGCTGGCAAAGAACAGTCCTGACCTTGAAGGGCTCGACCGCGGCAAGCTGGCGGACTGGTTCGGCGATTCAACCCAGCCGCTGGATGGCGCGATGGACGTCACCAGTCCGGCTGCCATCGCCGCCGAGCGCGGGAGGCTGAACGCTCAGATCGCCGAGCGCATCCAGGCAATCTTCGAGATGATTGACCGGGTGCTGCGCGCGGTCGTGAACCGGATCAGCGCCGGTCGTCATGGAGTCGAGGCCGCAGCCGCGGCGGAGGCGGAACCGGCGCCTTCCGTCTGATGCCCCGCGATCTCTGGATCATAGAGGCGCCGGGCAAGATCGCCACGCTCAGCAAGAGCCTCGCGGCCCTGAACCGCGAGGCTGATGTGATCGCGACGTCCGGCTACATTATGACGTTCAGAGGCTGGCTCGGGATCACCCCGGACCTCCGGGACAAGGGGCGCGTGCCGGTCAACGAAGAGATCGTCCCCCGTCTGCGCGAGGCGGCGAGGGTGGCGAGTCGAATCTTCATCGCCACAGACGCCGACAGCGCGGGCAACGTGATTGCTCTCGACGTAGCCCAGGTCATCGCGGACATCGCGCCATCGCCGCAGCGGGTCCGACTATCCGGCCTCGACAGCGAGTCGGTTCGCCGGGCTCTCCGCGATGCCGGCCCCGTCACCGCGTTCGACGCAGCGGCCGGTCGCGGCCGGGCCATGATTGATCGCATCATCGGTGTCGCCTTCTCCACTGGAAGCGGATCCACGGGGCGTATCAAGGCATCCGTGCTGTCTCGGGTCAGCGAGGCCCCGCCGGGCTACGCGAACGTTTACACCCTCGTCGCGCCGGCTAGCGACTCCGGTCCGGCATTTCACCTCGAGATCTCCCCCGATCGGCAGATCGGAATGGAGACCCTGGAGACGCTTCTGCGCGCCGGTATACGCCCCGTCCAGCCCGGCGATCTGTGCGACACCGGCTTCGCACCCCGGCATTTCGGCGACATCCTGATCGCGGCAACGGACGAGGCGGCCCGCAACGGTGAGGACCGCTCTGTGGCCGAGATCGGCCGGGTGTTCCAGCAAGTCTACACCGACGGCAAGACGAGCTATCTCCGTTCGAATACCCGTGGCTACTCCGAATACGCCCATGCGAAGATTAGAGCCTCGGCGGGATGGCTCGGGCCGGGAGTATCCGTCAACGAGAAGACGATCCGGGCCAGTGCCCGCAACGGCCACGACGCGCCGTACCTGACCGCACCGGCCTCCCCGGTTGGTGCGCCCGGCATGCTCACCCCCAACCACCTTCTGGCGGAAATCGGCAACGGCAACGTAAGGGCCACCCACTACTGGCCGGTGCAGGTCCCGGATGCCGCCGATCTCCGCCAGGCGCTCATTGAGGCGGGCGTAGACGCCGCCACGGCCAGGAAGCTCAGCGAGCGGCGATGGCTGCGCTGGGATGGCGCCGTGCCGCCCGGCCTGAAGCAGCACGTCACCTCATCGCGGCTTACCAGGCGCGCCGATGTCGCCGTGCTGGCCCTGATGCTGGAACACGGCATCGGCAAGGCTGGTTCGTGGCCCAACGTCCCTGAGGCCATGACCGGCGGTGAGGAGCCGCTGGTCGACCTCGATGGCGCCGGCAGTATTGCTCTCACCGCCGCCGGGCAGGCGGCACTCGATGCGACACCAGCTTTCCTGCGCGACCCGTCCTTCAGCACGGCCGTCGAGGCGGCCTGCATTGAACAGGCGGGCGGCGGCGATCAGCCCTGGCGACAGATCGTCATCTCTGTGATGGAGGCCCTGCCCATGGATGCGAAAGCACAGGTCAGGAAAACTCTGATGACAGGGCATGGGCCGCGGGAGGAGAGGGTTGAAGCATCCCAGATCAGCGTTCCAACGATCGCCGACCTCGGCGTGGACACCAGCGTCCGCGTGGACGAGCCGCAGCCCGTCATGGCGCCTATCAGGTTCGCCTGAGAATGTCATATGCATAATAATTTGAAATTGACTTTTTCAATATAATTCCGTATCTCTGAACGCGCCAAATGATCGATTCCAAACGCAGAAGGCGCGTCATTTATGTATTTTTCATGTTCGCCGGGTTATGCAGGGTCGGGCCTCCGCAATCTTCGCGGACTGCCCCTACTCAGCGAGATCAGGCGGATTGGAATGCAGGGCATTTGCGAATCATCGAATAGCGGTGCAGAGCAATCTTGGCGCTATGACGCAGAATTCCTCAATGAGGCGATCTCTGAGTGCCTTATTGCCGACATGAGGTCGGCCAGCCTCAGCCTCCCCGGGCTTTTCTCCGGCATCTATGATCGGAGTGGCGACGTGTCCATGTCGGCGGAACGCATTTCCCGTGGGGCGTCTCGATATGCCCGCGCCGAGTTCACCTGGACCGAATACGCCTCAGCCCGACACCTCGGCAGGATCGGCGTTCTCGCGATTTCACCGGTCTACCGGGCCGAAAGCGCGTTCGACCTCCTGGTGTTTCGCAAGGCCGGCGGGCGTATCGACGCACCGCCGGGCATCGTCGAGGTCGACCTCCACAAGTCCATGTGGTTCCTGGCGCATGAGGCGAGCGGGTCGGGCCCGGTCACCGCGGATGCTTTCCACCATACCGCCGCCTCCTTCCGGGTGGCGACGACACCGTTTGGTGAGCCCGGCCAGGCGAACCGCGCATGGCGCGTTCTGCCGCATACCCGAAGCGTCTTGCACACCCCGATCCCTCGTACTCTTCGATCGATGTTCATGACCAAGTCGAAGGTCGTCTCGAGCGGCGAGCCGCTGGATCCGTCTTTCCTGCCCGCAAGCGATGGCATTGTTGAGGTTGCCCTGACCTGGCTGCTGGCCTTTGCGGCAACAGACGGCTTCCAGGGCGCCACCCTTAACGGTGCCCCGCTGATCGCTTCAGAGCGGCTGGAGCGGGAGAACTGCCTCTTGCCGCGCGGCCCGGTCCGACTTCGTGGGTTCTGCCAGCCGCGCGGGGCCCGCTCGCGATGATCAAGCGGTTCGCCATCCGGCTCGGCCGGAGGAAGACGGTAGGCATGGCCCCGGGAATGCCGCTCGCATCACGCATCCTCGCCCTTGCTACGGCGAGCCAGGTATGGCCGGTTCCTGAAATCGGCCAGACGATCAGCTTGCTTTCGACGTCGGAGTGCTGGAGCGTCTCCCCGGGTCATCTGCACCGGGCGATCGCCGGGCTTCGGTCGACACCCGACCTCGGAGAGTCCGCCATGTCCGCCTTTGCCGCCCCCGGCGGCGATCCGCTGTGGGTCGAGTACGCTATGGAGGCAAAGAGACCGGCCCGCGGCGTGCTTGCCTGCCCCGACCCGGTCAATGCAGGACGGATCGCATTTTCGGGCTGGACCATGGGCAGCCAGCAGGTGCCGTTCTGGATCCCGGTCATTGCAGAGTGGCGACACGATGTCGATCATGCACCGGATGGGAGACCGCTGACACCGGTAGACCGCATTTTCTTCAGGCAGACCCCCGGCGGGATGAAGATGCTCAAGATCGCCGTTGATAACGGGGAACTCTCGAAGGACCTGAAGATCGAGGACTTGTGCGGGCCGATGCTCGATGTTGTTGCTCACACAATCGCGGTGATTACTGAACACGGAACCCATAGCAAGGACCGTCAGTCATGAGCCCCGATGTCATCCGCCTTCGCGAACTCCGCGTTGATCTCCACAACGAGGCTCTTGCCTCGAACACTCGTGCAACCTCCATAATGGCCAACGCAATGGGGATGATCGAGGCGGCCCCCTCCGGCGACAATTATCTCACCTTCGACAGCGCCAGCACCGACGCCTTGATTAACCGGCTGAAAGCCCGTCATGAGGTGGCGGAGGATCTTGCTCTGGCCGAACCATCGCAGCACCCCTTCTGGTGCGAGTTCACGACCAAGGCGGGCTCGTTCGCCACGATCACCACACCGTGGACGATACAGGGCGGCAGAGAGACCCTCTTCATTTCACGCCGCTTCCGTCATGGCGTTCCCGACCAGGCACCCTACCAGATGGTCTGGTCTCTCGAGGGCCTGCGTCGCCGGCTCCATTTCGATGAACTGGTCCAGGTCCAGTATGTCCGCACATCGATGCATCGCCCTGTCAGCGAGGTCGTCCGGGAGGATGTCCGTCGCGCTGGCCTTGCCATCGCCTCCATGACCCTTGCCGTCCAGGCGCAGATCTCCCGTGCAGCGGCCCGTCGGACCCGTGCCGAGGCTGAACTTGCACGGCTTGCAGAGCTGGAGCGGTTCGGTTCTCGCGGCCTTGTGCCGACGCTCATCCCGGTTCCGACAACTATCCCCCTGCCCGTCCTTCGTCATGCCGATATTGTTGACTGCCACCCGCACGCCGAACCGGCCGAAGCGCCGGCCATGAGTTTCTGACCAGGAGATGATGATGACCGGTCGCGACCAAACCGAGATCCAGATCGACAGCCTGCTCGTCGATGTGAAGATCATGACCCGCGGTCGGTCGGGCGAAATCAGCCTGATCCATGCGAACGCCTCGACCACTCGTATCGGCCTTGCCCGCGCGCGCGACGGACAGACCGTCGACTTGCGGGTCAAGCTCGGTGAAGCCCCTTCGGTTGCTCTGATGAATGGCAGTCGCGAGGAAATGCGGACCTGGCTGGAGTATGTCGCCTCGACGGCGACAGCGAACCTGCGCCGCGGCGCGCCCTCGCCGGTCCTCCGTATTACGGGACCCGGTGGTTCGGATGCCTCGTCCTCTGGCATGGATGCCGACTTTGTTGGCGTCGCCCCGCGCCCGTTCAGTCCCGCCAGTATTTTCGGGGCGCGATTGGCATCCCGCCTCACCATTGCTGGTGCCGTCGCCGGTGTCGTTGCCCTTGTGGCATTGCACTCTTTCCCGGGGCTGGAGACTGCTGGCTTTGGCGTATCCCAGCCGGCCATCGCTTCGAACACCACCGCGGCGCTGCAGACCCACGAGGCGCAGGACAGTGCGCCTCCGCCAACGCCAAATTCAGCGCCGGTCGCCCTTCCCGATTCGACATCAGCCGGGGTCGTCGCGCTTACAGCTGAACAGGTAAGCCGGGCGCCGAGGGATTCCTGGGGCACTCCGTCAGTGCCCAGGACAGCATTCTGGATGAAACCCGGCACGCATGCCTATTTGCCCATGCCGGGCGGCGGAACCGTCACCACGCCGTCTGGGCTCGCCGCATTCGGGCTTGGAGAATAAGACGGCCCCCAATTTAGGGGGGTAAAGCTGAAAATTCCAATTTTGGATCAGGCAATCAGTGGGGCGCACCGCCCCACTGATATTTATTGATTATTCCCGATCGCGCAGTGAATATGCGGTATTTCCGGTCAGGGGATTTTCACCGTGCATCTGCCAAAATTCAGATTTTTTGCCATTCTGATCTTCATTTTTCCGGGTTTGGCATTCGGATGTGGCACAGGGCATCCATTTTCAAAATCAGTGCATGTCGTGCCGGGTCCTTCCCAGCAAATGGTAATTTTAAGGCAACCAGACCCAGATGGGTGCAAATACGTTCTCGAAATCAAAAAAGCAGGACACATCATCCTGCATACAAGCATTGTTACCGGAAAAAAGAATTCTCAGCCGCCCTCCATGCATTTAATTGGGAAATCCACCAATGCAATAGAATTTGATATTTCCCTGGTTCATATTGGGGCGCTGAATCGGGACCTCGATGAAATTCTGATTTATGAATGGAAGACAAACGCGGACGCAGGCTCAAGCAACCTCAGGATGTTTGGGTATTTCAAGGGTGGGATCCGCAGGCTCCTGGATTTGTGGGGGTATCCCGGCGAGATGTCCTACCGGATGGCTGACGGGGAACTTCACGTCAGCGGCGATATGACGAAGAGCTGCTTGGTCTGTGGAAAGCCGAAGAGCCTGACTCTGAACTGGAACAACCGGCTCGGCGGCTTCACCCTACTTCACCCGGCAGACCACGCCTACGCCAAATACCTTGGCTACGATCTTCCGGGTGACGGGGTCAGATTCAGCTATTCCAGCGTCGTGTCCCAATACCACCAGGCCAGCGCGCACCTCCTCAAAATGTATCACAAGGCATATGACCCGGCCGACCAGACGGGGCGTGAGAAGCTGCGTCGCGCAGAGATCGCATGGATAGAGGAGAAGAGATCGGTCTGCGGCCATCAGCAGGAGGCGCTGGAGCCCGGAAACCTTGCGATCGCCGAATGTCTGATCGGGAAGACGGCTTCCCGCAGCCTTGAACTGGAGAGCGATACCGAAGGTGCTCAGGAAGTTGCGCAGGCGGCGCCGGCGGACGGGGGCGGCGGATCGAGCCCCGAAGGTCGCGCCACGCAGGCAACTCTGGACAAATGCCGGGACGGGTTCTTTATCTTGACCAATCAGCTCATGGTCACAAAGGCTCTGGCGACACGGAGCGGGTACTACGTCACCGCGATTACCTCGGAACCCTACCCGCCCCTATCGTCTGGCGATGTGAGCGACAGCTCATCAGGCCGCGTTGTCTGCGGCTACAAGAACACCTACGAGTTCAGCAAGAACCCAGTAGCGATGGGCATGCAGGTCCTTTACCGCGACGTCAGCTACGACCAGTTCGTCGTGAGGGACAGCAACGGCAAGGTTGGTGGAGTCCATTTCGTCAAGCCAAAGAGCGAGAAGCCAGGCGCCATGCAGTACCTGAAAGACGCCCTGCAAAGCCTTATCCACTGAAGCGCATTCCGAACTGCCCAAGGTGAAGCGGGCGACCGGCGGGGCGTTTGGAAAGGTGGCTGGCCACACGGTGCGGCCAACCACGCTGGAGAATCAGGTGCCGCTGCTGTTCGAGATCTGGGCAAGCGTGTCGTTGGGGCCGTAGCAGAAGAGCACGGTATGCTTGTGCTCCTTGGTCATGCTCTGGGCCGGGGTGAAGAAGATTTCAGCCAGCCCGAGCGTTGCGACATCGCCGAGCACCTCACCGGTGGTGATGAGCCCTTTGGAGAGCAGGTTGTGGCCCTCCGTGTAGAGCTTGTAGACGTCGCAGGACAGGCCCTTGTCATTGATGTGCCCCTGAGGGGCGCCAACCACCGAGACAACCTTCAGGCGCGGCTCGTTCTTGTGGAATTGCGACAGGTCAACCGGGGTGGGGCGGTCCGCCTCCATCATCGGGCTGCAACCCATGAGTGCGGTGCAGGTAATTGCCACGGCAAACATGCTGCGGGCTGCGGTACGAGGGTTCATGATTGGCCTCTTGATGTGAACGTCGTGTTCAAAAGCTATACAAAATTGAATCTATGAATGCAATGCAGAATTGACTTTTGATTTTGAATTTATATTCCTGCGCCCCCCCGCGGGAAGAACATGCCGCAGGATGCCATGATGTCGCTGCCGACGCGGGGCACGATGCGGCTACCCGCCTGGCCAAGTGATCCAGCCACCAGCCGGAACAGCTCAGTAAGCCGCTTCTCTTCCGTTTCGGCCCCCTGTCGCTGATCATGAGGGTTGTAGCGAACAAGATTGAATTTGGCCTTTATCCCCCGCACTTTCAGCGCTTCGAGCGTCGTGGCGACGTCATCAGGATCGTCGTTCTCGCCGGCGATGAACGCCCAGTGCAGAGCAATCGCGCGCCCAGTTCGTGCCTGGTAGTCGGCGATCAGGTCGAGCGCATGGTCGACTGGCTTTGCCCTTGGCAGCCAGCGGCGTCGAAATGCCGGGTTTGTCGAATAGAGCGAGTAATAGAGCATGCTCCGCGGGTCGGTCAGGAGGCTATCGAGCCTCCCGGTGTATTCGTCTGGGATGATGCTGGAGACGAGGAAGCGGGAGGCGAGATCCGGCATCAGGTTGCCAAGGAGCTCGAAGACGAGGCTCGACTCGCGAAGGAAATCCGGGTTGGACAGAGCCTCGCCACGGGCCATGAAGTTGTAATGCACACGCTTCGCCTCGGTCGCCACCATTCCAGCGTGCTGCAGCACGCGGTTGGCCTGCGCCACGTAATCATGGGCGCCGACCGGCACCATCATCGTCTGGCCGGTAGCTGTCAGATGGCAGAAGCGACAGGCGTGGCGGCACCCTGTGTGCGAGGAGAGATAGACGATGAAATAGTCGGGGTCGCGCTGAACAAACCGGGCCTCGATCATACCCCCATCCGCCGTCGGGAGTGTGAAGTTGACCGATGCATCCACCTGTGAAGCGTGCTTTTGCCATGACATGAGCCAAGCATGGCGGGCTGATGTGAAAGCAACGGCAAAGGAGGCACAGCAGGCTTCGCCCGGGCCACGTTGCTTTCATGCCTGAGGATTAGAGTTGGCGGGAGCCAAGGAGGGTTCCATGTTCGAAGCGAAAGCCGATGCCATCATCACCGGCCTCATGCTGAAGGATCCAGCCACTTTCGATCTCGACCTTGCCGAGGGCATGCAATCCCTGTTGCTTATGGCGGGGGCGTCTGAGGTTGCGTTCAGCTTTTCGGGCGTCGATCCTGAGGTGAGTGACGAGGGGCGACCGGACGTGAGGATCCGCTTCGACTCTCCGGGCATTGTCTCGCCAAGGATCATCAACCTCATCCAAACCCGACTGCTTGCCGTAGCGGGTCGCCATGCCGTGGCCAGTGGGCGCGAGATCCTCGAAAACCTGGGAATCACAATCCCATCCAGCTCGCGCCGGCTCCTGGATAATTCGCCCCCCGTGCTCCTCGACATCGATGTGGCGGTCAGGTGTTCCGAGAGCTCACGTTACGCTGGCATCTGTACGGATTCTTGGGCGTTCCACAAAGGGTGCATGCCGGATTGGTATGCCGAGAGCCTCGTTGTTTTGACGCATGACGACACCTCCGCCCCGGAAATGGAATGATCACGGACGGGAAATTCGTCGAGGCCGCCGGCGCCGTCGAACCGATCGGTCAGGTCGACCTGCAGCGCCCGGTGGACCTTGACGGCGCCGGCAATCATGGCCTCGTTTCCTTCAGGGCCAGTATCGGCCATCTCATCATTCACGATGTGCATGCGGAGTGCTTGCACGGCGGCGCGGTCATGAAGGAAGTCAGCGGCTTCACAGACGTGAGTCTTGGCCCCGCCTTTCTTGAGAGATCGTATTTCGGGGACGACGTACGCAGGTTCGTACGCCGGTACGGGATCAACACCGCGAGTACGGCAGTCGTTGTTGCAACGGCATGCCAGGAAGTTGTCCCCGTGGTTCTGTCGTTCGAAGGCGGCCGGCTCCCCGTCGCCCCTGAGAACCTGCACAGTGTGTTCGGCCGTAGGCGATATCTGCGGGTGCCGCCCGATTGGGCACTTGCCACACCTCCGGCCGACGGAGCGCTGCCTGGCCCCTCCATGGATCGAGGCGCCACCGCGCCCGAAATCTGCCAGGACCACGTCATCCAGCTTATCCCGTTCACGCGGCGGCGCGCCGAGATATGGCGTTCGGATCTGGACGTGGATGCCAACCGGCAGCTTCTTCAGGATTGTCTCGAAATTTTCGCCCTCAACCCGCTCAATCGGCTTCAGGGCCTCGCAACCAACGCGGAATGCGATGGGCTGGATCAAGGCTGCTCGCCCGGCTTTTGAAAGCGGCATGTCCGGTCCTCGATAGGCGAAGGCTGCGGCGTTGGGACCGGGGCTGCTCTTCCGGCCGGACTGTTCACCCGCCCGGAAGAGCAGCCTGATCCGGCAGCTCCAGAAATGAGGATAGGAGGCCGGCCAGGGCCTGTCGTTCATCCTCAAGACCGCCGCTGACCGCGATCGCCACCCCGCCAGTCTCACAGCGGCTCACACGCGCCTCGATATCGTAACGCCCGTCGAGATGCCCGTCCGGTGTCACCCTGTGAAAGGGGGCATTGATGATCAGCAGATCTGGTGTGCTCTCGGCGTCGATCCTGTACCCCCCGACGAAGCCACCGGTCTCCGGAATCAGGTCTTCCAGCCGCTCGACCTCGCGCTCTGCGTCTTCGATTGCCGCAAGCTGACTCTCCCGGCTGCCGGTCAGGCCGTCGGCTGCCGTTCGACGGGAGAGTGCCTGGAGAATGCTGTCGAGAATCGTGGTCAATGCGGTCTACCTCCAGAAAGTGCTTCTAGGAATACAGTTTCATGCTGTATAATTCCAGTGTTATATGGCGCATCTGTCGCGTGCCTGTTGGTCGCTGCAGTTCGGAGGAGTCGTGGCCGTGGAAGATGAGATCACCAGATCAGACTCCCAAAGTGTGCGAGAGCATCCGCCGCGGCCGGCTGCGGATGCTCTGCTCGCGCTCTTGGTGGCAGCCCGCAATCTCGGCATGCAGACGGCACCGACTGCGGACGAGCCCAACAAGGTGATCACGGTGCATGCCATCTCGGACTTGCCGAGCCGGGTCTTCGCCATGGTCAAGGCCATCGAGGCGCTCGATGAGATCGACTCATCAGAGCTTGCCCAGGTGATCGATGGGGCGGTGACGATCCTGCGTCTGAAGATAGCTCTTCATGCCGTGCTCGGCTGGATCGCAGCAAGAGGTCTACCGACGCGCGAGGTTTCCCAGATGGTCGTCGAGGCGGTGAACGGGCCGATCAACCCGAACGGGTCGGCCGTCAAGCTTAACCAGATGAGGACCGCGCTGCTGGAGACGATGGGCGCGGCGGCGCCGCGGGGCCCGACGCCAGGAATGTAGGCCGGTTCAGGCCGGGGCGGCCGGGGCTGCCGGGGCGGATGGGTTATCGAGGTCGAAGCCGTTCATCGACAGGATCTGGGCCTCGAGCTGGCTCGGGTATAGCCTCGCCTCTTCTCCGACAACCAGGGCTGTGGCCGGGCGATAGTTGCCGACCTGAACCTCGCCACCCGAGTCGATCACGCCCGGCGCAAAGGCATCGTCGATCGCATCTGACAGGTCTGCCGCCTGGCTGACAATGTCCTCGTCGCGCTGGTCCGCCCGCTCTGTGGTGACGCCGGCGGGCCGCCGGCCACGCGTAAGGGCCCTGGCCAAGCCGATCTCACCCGTTGCCTCGCCCTCCTCGGGTGGCTTTGCCGGGGTTGGAGGCGTGGCAACCACATTGCCACCCGTCGTCAGCCATTCGGGCGCGAGTCCCTCGGTGGCCTGCTCGGGTGCCGTATTGTCGACGTAGAGACGCCCCGCGAACCGGTAGACCCCCGGCATGTCCGTATCTTCGACATCGCAGGTGAGGCTCCGCGCACGGAGCAGCTTCTCCGCCATGACGGTCGGGACACCGAGGATTGTGGCATCGGCCGTGCGAAGACACAGGCCCCCATTAGGATCGGAGGATCGTGACAGCCCGTCCGTGTCAAGAGTGATCCAGCGCATGCCCATGTCAGGCACCGGTGGGATGCATGCGGAAGATGAAACCAGAAGATGAGATCTCGCAGGAAGAGAGCCGCGCCCGACGGGCGCCTCCTCGACCGATGCGGACATGCCATCCCAGTGCGCCGTCAAACCAGACCCGGAAGCTTGCAACCCCCTTGCGGCCGCGCTTTGTGGAACCGGTGCGGACGAGGACATTCGATGTCCCGACCAGATGGCCGCGCACGACTGGGTCCGAGATCAGGCGGATGTCGCGCGGCTCATCGGCGGAGCCCGGCGCTTTGCCTGGCGGCTGAAATCCGTTCGTGACGACTGGGATCTGCCTGACCATAGCCACAAAATATCAATTTGCCGATATATATTCAAGAAAAACAGGTGCTCTACCCGAAGCGCGATGCACCTGTCCATCCATGTTCAGTAAGCGTGTTCGAGCCACGGGGCGATCGGTCGGCGCGTGGCGGTGGCGGATTTCAGGAGGGGCGCGACAATCTCCGCCGGCCTGTATGATGGCGCCTCCCGTGCCGTGACATCGGAGGAAGTGAGCAGGTCGAAAGCCTCCTTGTGGAAGGCATATTCTTCCGGCGTGAGGCACGCATTCTCGATTCCGACCGGAGAGCCACCGGTATAGCCAGCAGCACACAGGATCATCTGGACCTCGAGACCCCTGCCGCGGCACTGGCGGGCCAGCCAGATCTCGCCATGGCAGTAATAGCCGACACCCCGCGGTTGGCGGCCGTTGTGGTCAACAAGGATGAAGCAGATCTCATCCCCCCAGACGCTCTCGTCGATCCGTTGGATCGAAAGCCCTGCATGCAGTGCGGAGTCGGCAGCGGCACGCCACATCTCATGCATAGGCAGGTTGCGGGCCGGAGCTGTGAGAGCCCGGCGGAAGACCCGCGTTGATTCCTGGTCACCACGGCTGAAGGTCGGATGTACGAACACATCCCCAACAAAGGCCGCGAAGGTCATTCCCGCGATGACAAAAGTGCTGGGCTGCATGGCCAATCCACTCCGGTGCTTGTTCGATCCCCCTAGTATGTGCCCGGTATGTGTAAGTGACATTAAATGCCGGACAGTAATTCGGACCCAAAAAATAATTTTTTGAGGTTTGAATTATCTATAGAAAATTTCTGATGAACTTCGACCGCCCATAAAAAAATCCCGGCACATTTCTGTGCCGGGTTCACTAAATCGTGAATTTTTGGGGGCGGTCGAGTGGGTCAGATGCCCGGCGCGGGGTCCTCTTCGCCTTGCGCTTCGGCCTCGTCGCCGATGAAACCACCATGGAGCGGCATCGGGTGCTGGTTCTGCGCGATGCGGTGCATGCCAAGCGCCGCACGGACCCGGGCGTCGTCGAAGGTGACCTCGCGCGGCTGACCCGTGATCTCGTTGAGCGCAGCGCGGCGCTCGTCGGTCTGGTAGTACTCGCGACCGCCCTTCCAGATGTAGAGGCGAACGCTGTCCGCCGGCGCACCATGAGCGGCCTGCTCGACGACGTGCATGATGGTCATGCCCGAGATCGCCTGTCCTTCGACCATCGGCATGGTGCCGACACGGACGCCATCGGCGTCGAAGACGTCCCGCTCGACGGTCGGATCGGCGTAGTTCTCCGAGATCAGGTAGACGCGGGTGCTCGGGCGGTAGCCCGGCATGATGCCTTCGAAGTCGAGCTGGGCGACCCGGACCGACTCGGCGTTCCCGGCACGGTAGGCTTCGCCGACACGGGCGAGCACCGTCTCAAGGGCTTCGCCCATCACGACGCGGGGCAGCGACTCGCCGGTCATGCGGACCTGCTCCAGGAAGTCGGGATACGCGCCGAAGATGTTGTGCAGCAGCTTCACCGAGGGCGAGCCGATACGGGCGTAGTAGTCGCGGGACTCGTCATCGAGTGCGATGGCATTCTGATAGGCGCGCGAGATCTGCTCGTGGCGCTCGGTGGCATCCACGTAGCCAGCCGCCGCGGCGGGGTAGAGGGGGTTATTGTCGGGCATGGATAGCTCCTGCTGGAAAAAAATCAACGGCCTGACAGTAGCGGAGCGACATGAAAGCAACGCCAGGCGTTGGCATGTTTATACAACGCACCATACCTAATTGCAATATATTTCGCCGCCTATGGGCCGAGCATTATTCGCACGCAATGCGCGTTCTATATTGCAAGCCATATATATAAATTGTATATATTTGAACCCTGCCGACACGGTGTCGGCACTGACGAATTCTTCAGTGCGGTGAAATTGCGTGGAAAATATTGAAGCTATCAGAAGGGCTTTGTTGCTTACGCACTCGTCCGCCAAGTTTTGGTTCCATTCTTGAAGCCAATCAGACCCCAGGATCACCCCATGACATACGTTTCGGATATCGCTGCGGAGCACGACCTGGCGACGGATTTCGAGACCGCCCGAACCACCCCGGCCGACCCATTCGCCCTCGAAATCGACCACTCACGGGATGACCTGATCACTCCGTTTGGACGAGCAACGCTGGATGACCGCTACCTGCTCCCCGGCGAGACCTACCAGGATCTCTTCGCCCGCGTGGCCCGCCGCTATGCCGATAACCAGATGCACGCACAGCGCCTCTACGACTACATGTCCAGGCACTGGTTCATGCCGGCCACACCGGTCCTATCCAATGGTGGCGCCGGCCGTGGCCTGCCAATCAGCTGCTTCCTGAACGAAGCCAGCGACAGCCTCTCTGGCATTGTCGATCTCTGGAATGAGAACGTGGCCCTTGCCTCGAATGGGGGCGGGATTGGGTCCTACTGGGGCAATCTCCGTTCGATCGGCGAGAAGATCAACAAGTCCGGCAAGACTTCAGGCGTTATCCCCTTCATCAAGGTCATGGACAGCCTCACACTCGCGATTAGCCAGGGCTCCCTGCGCCGCGGCTCGGCAGCCGTCTATCTGCCGGTCTCGCATCCGGAGATTGACGAGTTCATCGAGCTTCGCCGTCCCACCGGTGGGGATCCAAATCGGCGCGCGCTGAACCTGCACCATGGCATCGTCATTCCTGATGCCTTCATGGATGCGGTGCGGGATGACCTCGACTGGAACCTTGTCTCGCCGAAGACCGGCGAGATTATCCGCACCATCAAGGCGCGAACACTCTGGATCCGAATCCTCACCGCCCGTATTGAAACGGGAGAGCCATACCTGATCTTCGGCGATACCGTCACCCGTCTTCAGCCGGAGCACCACAAGCGCGCCGGGCTGAAGGTGAAGCTTTCCAACCTCTGTTCCGAAATCACTCTACCAACCGGCACTGATCATCTCGGCAAACAGAGGACAGCCGTGTGCTGCCTGTCATCACTGAACCTTGAGACCTGGTTTGAGTGGCACGACAACGAGCTGTTCATCGAAGACGTGATGCGGTTCCTCGACAACGTGCTGCAGGACTTCATCGACAACGCGCCCAGTTCCATGGAACGCGCCAAATACGCCGCGATGCGCGAGCGCTCGGTCGGCCTCGGTGTCATGGGCTTCCATTCCTTCCTCCAGTCCATCAACACGCCCTTTGAGAGCGTCATGGCGAAGGTCTGGAACAGGCGGATGTTTAAGCATATCCGGGAGGCTGCCGATGCGGCGTCCATGCGTCTCGCCCATGAGCGCGGCCCCTGCCCCGACGCCGCCGATTACGGCGTGATGGAGCGCTTCTCGCACAAGCTGGCGATCGCGCCGACCGCCTCGATCTCGATCATTGCGGGCTGCACCAGCCCCGGCATCGAACCGATCGCGGCCAATGTCTTCCTGCAGAAGACCCTCTCGGGGAGCTTCACGGTTCGCAACCGCCACCTCAAGAAGCTGCTTGCCGAGAAGGGGCGGGATGACGATGCGACCTGGTCGAGCATCACGGTCAACAAGGGCTCGGTGCAGCACCTCGACTTCCTGACCGACGAGGAAAAGGCCGTGTTCCGCACCGCGTTCGAGATCGATCAGATCTGGATCATCGACCTCGCCGCCGACCGTACGCCATTCGTCTGCCAGAGCCAGTCGGTCAACGTCTTCCTGCCGGCCGACATCCACAAGCGCGACCTGCACCAGATCCATTTCCAGGCGTGGAAGCGTGGCATGAAGTCGCTGTACTACTGCCGCTCGCTCTCGATCCAGCGGGCGGATACCGTGAGCGAGAAAGCCAGTGCGGTTGAGATCGATACCACCCAGCCGACCCAGGCGCCTGCGCAGGCGAGGAACTACGAATCCTGCGAGTCATGTCAGTGAAGCTAACCATTTCGCCGCTAGACCTCGATCTCGGAGGCTGCCCCCTGGTCGAGGCTGCCCGGCGCTTCGGGGCGGCCGCCCATGGGGCAATCGGTCAGATGCGGAGATACGTGGCCGAGCCCTACTTCGCGCACCCGGTTCGCGTTGCCGGGACGATCGCAGCCCTCGGCTATGGCGATCATGTCGTGGCTGCGGCGTTACTGCACGATGTCGTCGAGGATACCCCGGTCACGATCACTGATCTGGAACTGCGCTTTGGGGGCAGGGTCGCTGGGCTCGTTCACTGGGTGACCAACGTGGCGACCAGCCGCGATGGAGACCGCGCCGCGCGCGCCTCGATCAACCTCCTCCACATCGCGGCCGGCCCGTCCGAGGCGCAGACCATCAAGGCCGCGGACATCCTCGACAACACCCCCTCGATCATAAGCCACGACCCCTCTTTCGCTGCCGTCTACGTGCCCGAGAAGATCGCGACCCTGCGGGCGATGACGCAGGCTGATCGCCGGATCGTGGCTCGAGCCATGGCTGCATGTGAAGCGTTTCAACCGGCGCCTCACGCTGAGCCGACGCGCTGACTAAATGCGGATTTCTTGACTCTTTGTGCTTTGTCTTGTATTCGTAGCGGACCCGATGCGCCTCATTTTGCGTCACATGCACATCGCCCGCTTAGACTGGCTCCAAAGGAGAGCTTACATGACCAAGTTCAAGGAGTTCCGTCAGCGGGTCGATGAGGCGATGGATCGGTTGTTCGCTGTCGACTACCAGACGCTTATCGGCAATGCGCCGGCTCTGGACCGGGATCTCGGATGGCTGAATCATGCGTTCGAGGCCGGCTCCAGCCCCGAAGCATTCGCTCGTGCATTCGGCGAAACCTATCACTTCGTCGTCGTTCCGGACGGCATCGATGATAAGGCGGCGACCAGTGCCATCAGGGCCCGGATCTCGCAGCACAATCTCGACTTGGCCGGCATCTTCGAATTCGGCAACGACCCGGAGTGCGTCTGGTTCGCCGGCACCGATGGCGCCGCCTACTCCCGGAACGGGGACCAGGTGTGGCGCCTGTCGCTTGAGAGGACGGGTCGGAACGCACCCTTTGTGGTCTCGCGTTTCGTCGGTGGCGCCCCTATCGACTTTGCCTTCGACCCTCATGACCGCGCCGGGCGCATCCAGGTTGCGACGGACAGCGTGTTCGAGAGGGTTGCGACCGGCCACGATATTGATCTCGCGCTTGACGCCGCTGTTGCCGCCTACACCCGCTCGGTGCACGCGCAGGACAGCCACGTCATCGAGGGGCAGGCCACCGACAGTCAAGACGACGCGCCGACCATCGGCTGACGCCGAGGCTGCGCATCATGTGGAGGCAGGTTATCCGATGCCACTCGAACTGAATTTCATGCCTGACCTCCCTGCCGTCGCGCGCGGCGTAACCAACGATCTGATGCAGTCGATCTTCTGGGTCGGCCATGTCCGGGTGATCGATCATTCGGTTCGGGCGACCAGCGGGATGAACGTGAAGCTGTCGATCATCAGCCCTCAGGAGCAGGTCCATCCGTTCCTGAGCCAGCGCGTCGGCGCGGCCTCTGGGCAGCGCTTCCTCACCCGCTTCAGCACGGCCCCCGAAGTCGGTGAGCCCGAGCCAGTCCATGCTGGTGAAGTCGTGCTGGTCTGGTGGCAACACGACAGCAATGGCCAACACATCAATCTCAAGCTCGATGACGGGCCAGACGGCGAGGCGGTGAACCCGTTTCAGCAGGTCCGGGCCGGCCGTGACGGCGGCGACGTCCTGGCTGCAGCATTCTTCCGGATCGAGGACGATGAGTCCGTCACCCGTCGTCGCCGCAAGCGCTTCGCCGACATGTCCCCGGTCCAGCAGAGCCAGATTCTCTGCCGCACGGACCCCGAGTTCCAGGAATGGATTATCGGCATCGGGGCGATGATCGGGATCGTCCCAAGCCCGGGCGAGACGCCGGCCGAGTCCGCGGCCCGGATCGTCCGCGTCTGGTGCGGCGTCACCAGCCGCAGTGAACTTGGCCGGCCTGACCGCGGCGACGCCGTCAGCCAGTGGAACGAACTGCTGGTTCGGTTCAGAAACCGTCCGCAAGGCTGAGCTCAGGAGCACCCATGCACTACGCAGCCCACCACCTCGTGAGCATCCTGATCCACGCCGTCATCTACGGTGTCATTTTCCGCCTGATGCGTGATCTGAGCCCGGCGCAGCTGGCAGCCGTCCTCGGCTTCGCCCTTGTCGGCGGACTCTTCTTCTTCCGCCGCCGCCGCTACTAGCCGCTCAGGGGACGGTGGGGTCGTCCCCGTAAACCAGGAAGATCCGCTCGACGGGCTGACGGTTGCCGATCGTTCGGTCCCACCAGATACCCTCTGCCTCGAGCCACGGACCCACCGGCGGCGTGACCGTGATCTCAAGGGAGAAATACGGGGATTCGTCCTGCCGGTCCGGATCGACGGCAAGCCGCTCGATATGAACACCGACATGGATGCGTTCGATCGAGATCGTCGGATCCTCGTAGCGCATGGCCGCCCGTACGAGATCGGCACAGCGGTCGAGCAGCGCATCACGCAGGGTCTCGCCGTGAGTGTCTATGAAGCGGATCGGCTCGAAGCCGGTGTCGATCCGGAATTCGAGGTTATCGTCCTGGCCGCGGACGCCATCGATAAGAGGCGCGCCGTCCTGGTTGGACATGGCAATCCCCGCGGCAAACCGGTCGACAGGATCAACCTGTTTCGTCTCGTTCATTGGTCGGCTCTCTTGAAGTCGGTTGTCCACAAGAATCGCTGAAAGCGCTCTGCAAAGTCAACGAAATAGGCGGAAATTCCTCAAATGCCAGAAGATATGACATCGTCTGCCACTTCTGGCGCGGGGGCAGGCTGCATGATGTCCCGGAGGGCAAAATCACGTGATACATGCTTGTCGAGATCGATCGCTTTCAGGAACCATTGCGGCTCCGGATGCCATTCGGTAGATCCGTACCATAGGCCGCGAATCTCGACGCGACGCTCGGCCAACTCGCCTCGCCAGTTGCGATATACGAAGCCGACACGAAGGTCCTCTTGATGCTCAAGCATGCCGGGGTCGAGGCGTTCGCCGCTATGGGACGGCTCCATGCCAAGCACCGCCGACGGCTTGGCTGCCTGCTTGAGACGGATCTTGTCGATATTGAGCCACGCTCTTGCCAACTCAGCTTCGACAGCTTCGGTCTTGTCTATCCCGTACGCCGTGCACAGGGCGGTCAATGTCAGCTCTACGCCGCCAACCTCCTGGCGCCGCTCGCCGACCGGACGCCCATAGACATAGTCGACCAGGCGGTGCGCCCGCTCGGGAGGCATGTCGCACGCTTGCACAAGCTCGATGGCCTCCTCCAGGAACCGGTTCCCCCGTTCTTCGCGGTTGTTCGCGATTGTGGGGCCAAAGCACCTCATCATCCATTCATGTGTCCGGCGCTGGAGGCTGCCCGAGACCAGTGCCGCGATGTCGCGTGCGATATCAGCCGGGTCCCGCCCGTGCGCGCCAGCGAGAATGCCGGCGATTTCAGGTTCGAGCGGGCTGCTGGTGGCGGTGGCTTCCTCGTCTGACGAGGCGGGGTCTGCGGCCTGCGCATCCATGATCGATGTCTCCTGTGCCTGAAGTTGCGTGCCGGCTTCTTGCCGGCGCTGCCTTATGCGTGGGCGTCATCGGAGCCCTCGCCGTAATGGTCGAAATTGCGTGTCTCCGCGGAGGTTTCCTTGCGCGGGTCGAGGCGCGCGGCGGTGCCGGCGTGGTACAGGCCGAGACCGGCCAGAGCGACGCAGCCCGATAGGCTTAACCGTGGGATACTGTGGTCCAGGCGCCGCTGTGCCTCCCACCCCGGTGGATCGATCATCCGGCAACGGGCATCCTTGCCAATGGTCCCGCCCTCCTTGCGGTAGACGGTGTTGACCAGTCGGACCATCACCTCGTGCTCGCGGCGCGCCCTCGACTCGCGGGGGCCGAGCAGCGTGTCGATCTTGTCGTCGGGAGGGCGAACGGCATTCTGTCTGAAGCGCGCCACAAGGCTCTCCGCATCACGGACCCATCCTCCGCCTTGCTGCCGGGCCATCTCCTCGATCCAAGCCACCGCGCGCTCAATATCTCCAGCCGGCCAGAACGGATCGGCGCCGCGGATCGCTTCCGCACTCATCCGCCCGCCCGCCCGACGCGCCATCTCCGCCGCCCCCAGCCCGATCGTCTGGATGATCGCGCCGAACGTCGTCAGATCGTCGAGGATCGTTCCGTCAGGGACGATGCTCGAAATTGCATACCAGGTCGGTTTGACCGGCCGATAAAAGGCGCGCAGCCGGCCAAGAAACTGCAGCAGCTCTTCCTCGCGGTATTGGGCCTGGATGAGCGCGCCCCAGCCGCCCGGGTGAACCGGCACGCCGAGCTTGGCCTCACCGCCACGCATGGCAATCGTCTTCTGGACGATCGGCATGCGGATCGGCACGCCGTCCGCGTATCCGGTGCCCTCCCGGTCGAGCGGCATCTCGGGCTCGTCGTCGTCATAGGCCAGTGCCGCGGCCAGACCGTCGAGCACGTCGACCGGAAGCTCCAGCCTGCCGATGCTGACTGCGGCGACATGGTTCTTGTAGGCGTCAATGCCGCGAAGAGCACCAAAATGCCCCCAATCGATGTTGTCGGGCGAGGCCCAACTCTCGGTAATCGCCCGCCTGACTGCGATGGTCGCCCCAACAAGCACGCGCCCGTCAGCGTGGCGGGCAGCGATTGCAGACAGGACGTCGCGCACCTCGCCCAGCAGCTTGGCCGACCAGATGCGAGCCGGCGTTGCCTCTTTCGGCCCGAGCAAGCTCGCATTCGAGAAGGTGCGGGGGAGTGGCGCCTCCTTCAGGCTGCCGGGCGCTAGCATGACGCTGTGGAGGCGGTCATACAGGCCGGAGATCTCGACAAGGTCGGTCACCTGGACCTGGTCCGGATCGACGCCCCAGACCTTGGCGATAATCGCTGGCGCAGCGGATGCGTCGATCATCAGCAGGGGTGTGCCCTGCCAGTTCGGCAGTGTGCGCCAGGACAGGCGGATCCGTCGGTCGCCGGTCGTCGCGTTGTGCAGGACCTGGATGCGGGCATCGCCGGCCATGCCATGCACGACCGGCGCAGCCTCCTCGCGCAGGCCAACGATCCGTTCGGAGAGGATGGTCCAGAACCTCCACTCTTCCCGGGCGTGATGCCCTGTCGGCGCGGCCACCACCTTCTGCACCTCATCGAGGGACATGTTCGGCTTCAGAGAACTCGAACGCTGCATGCTTGCGGAGCAGAGGCGCCTGCAGGCATGGATCATCGCCGTCGACTGGCTCTCCGGCATGGCGGCGAACGCCTCGGCCGGGTCGCGCCGTTCCCGAAACGCCTCCTCGACGATGCTCACCGCATGCCGGCGATGTTCGGTGAGCCCGTCCTGCCACGCGGTGAGGTCGAAATCCTCGACCGACTGTTCGCGGCGGGTTGGCCGTGGCGGCCGGCGGGGCAGGTGGAGCGTGTCCACCGGGATCTGCGTCGAGTGAACGAAGAGATCGAAGACCCGCTCGTCGATGATGATGCCCCGGGCTTTCTTGGCCTCGCTTGGGATGGAAAGCGCGGTGAAGGCGTGAGGCATCAGCACCAGGTGAACCGCATGAAACATCTCGCGCTGCAGGATCGCTGGGCACGTGTCGTAATGCTGGCAGGACACCTCGGTGATCGCTCCGGTGGCCCGGTTGCGTTCCTTTGTCTTGCAGAGCGACGAAGCGCCTGCGCCGCCCTTGGTCGCGGCCTCCATCTGCTCGGCCATCAGGCACCCGGCCCGGACGCGCCCCTGGTAGACGCCGACCCGGAAGCCGCCGTGCGCCTGGCCGGGGCCGGCATACTGGCGGATGTCGCGCAGGGTGGCGGCGATGCGGTCCTCGACATCGGCCTCACTGATCAGCCCGGCCTCGCGTGCAGCAGCGACAAGCTCCTCGTCGTCGGCGGCGGCATCGAGGCCGAACATGATGGAGCGGGTGCGCAATTCATCGACATTCCGGTAGGTGGGCACCAGCATGATGTAGGGCGCGCGGATCCGCCCTTCGTCCGGATCGTTCAGGTCCTCGTAGGTGTTCGGATCATCGGCAATCCCTCGCAGCGCCCGGCTGGTCTTCCCGAGGCCAGGCGGGGCCTTGATGATTCTGATCGCCGGGTCGACCTGGCCGTCCTCGTGCTGGGGCAGCAATCCATGCCGGCGGGAGACCTGATCGAGGAAAGCGGTGATCGTGGCGCTCATCATCTCGCCGGCGCGCTCGAGAGCGTCAACGCCGGTGTCGTTCGCGGCCCGGGCATCCTGAGCGTCCGCGGGCGGCTGGGCCGCCGCGGCGGTGTCGGGCGAATCTCCTCGTGGAGGCTCCGGTGCGGTGTCATCCTCGTTGAGCATCAGCGGATCGGTCGCCACGTTGCGCCCGGCCTGCGGACGCGCCGCCCGGTTGCGGGTGATGATCACCCGTGGCGTGCGGATGTTGTCGAAGCGCCCCTGGGCAGCCTGTTCACAGACCCGGCGAACGCGCGAGAAGATCTCGTTGCCGAGGTTGGCGCCCGTCCAGCGACCATCAAGCACCGCATGCCGGGAAAAGGTCTCGAGGACGGTCTGCGCCACCCCGCGGACGGTGGCCTCCATCGTGAAGTCGACCCTCTGGCCGACGGCGTCCCGGACGGTATCGACGACAAGATCGTAGAGGAACTTCTCACGCCCGTCGGCGATCTTGCCGTCGGCCCCCTCGGTCCAGCCCGGCACCATCCAGGTCATCGCCCCCTGGACCGTCTGGGCAAACGGCATGAACTGCTCGATCTCGGCCAGCAGCGTCTCGACCGCGTCAGGCGTGACCACCGGCAGCTCGCTACTCCGAATGTCCATCGGATCCGCCTCGCCAATCCAGCGGAACGGGCGACCGGTCCCGTGATGCGTTCCGAAGAACGTCAACGCCTTCACGTTGGCGAGGACATCGATGCCGTGACCACCCAGCTCGGCGCTGATCTTCATGTTCCTGACCTGGCGCTGGCCGGCCGGCATGTTTCGGTAGATCATCGCGAATTTGGGCTCGCGCCCGACCCGGATCAGCGGTGTGGGGCCGAGGATCGATGTGGCAATCTGGCGAATGCGGCGGGAAAGGTCGCGATCGGTCACGTCGACGTCGATCGCGAGCGCCCCCGATGAACCGGGGCCCATCATGCATCCGACGTTCAGGTCAGGCAGGTGGCGTTTCCAGATGCCGACATCGCGCAGCGTGGGGAGCCGGTCGTCGAGGCCGTGGTCCTCCATCGGCTTGATCGTCCGGTCAAATAGAATGGCAGGGCGACGGTCGATTGTCTGCGGGAAAATGGCCCAGCCGTTGCGGACGAGGGTATCGCAGGAGAGGCCGAAATACGCGGTCTGCGTCCGGTCTGAATAGGTCCGCCCGGCACGGCTTCCGACTGCCAGCTTTTCCGTTGCTTCCGTCATGTCTCCAGTATAGTATTTATGATATGGTAATGGAAGAAAAAACGACTGGTTTTCTAGGTATTCCTGCTGGCGAGACCGTCATCTCGAAGGCGTCCTATTCGCCGGAGATCGGCGTACTGATCGACGCAATCGGCTGGACGGACACCGCAGCGGCCGCCCATGTCGGCGTCCATCGTAATATGATCGGTCGCTGGCGCAGGACTGGCGCTCCGCTCGACGTCATAATCTACCTTCAGGACGTTCTGGTGGCCATCCAGTCGGTCAGACCTGCAAGGGCACGGGTCGGCTGATAACGATCCGGTCAGAGCGTCGTGAATTCAGTTACTTACACATTTTTCTTATATTCTGGCGAGTGACCACCAGCCAGAGACGAGACAGATGACCAATGCCCGCGACAACACCGCGCCAGCCCAGCAGGAGGACAGCCAGTTCGCCGTCCTGACCCGTTGGGAGCACGTGCCCGCGGAGCGGCTCTGGAGCCTGTTTTGCCGGGACTTGCTCGCAAGACTGACCGGCGCCGCACCGGCCGCCAGCCGCCCCCGCCGGGTCCTGGATGACGGCACCGAACCGCGCGGCCGTATGTAGGATTCTTATGTTTTAACTTGATTTTGTTGTCTATTCTGTATATTGTTGCAGCTTGTCAGCAATCATCAGGATGACCCGATGCCAGCGAGTGCCGCCCGGAGCCCCGTCAAGGAAAACTACTCGGCGGACGATATCGATGTCCTTGAGGGCCTGGAGCCGGTCCGCCGCCGCCCGGGCATGTACATCGGCGGCACAGATGCGACCGCCCTCCACCACATGTTCAGCGAGATCATCGACAACGCGATTGACGAGGTGGTGGCGCGCCACGCCTCCCGGATCTCGGTAAAGCTCAACGCCGACGGGTCCCTGACGGTCCGTGACGACGGGCGCGGCATCCCGGTGGACCCCCATTCCCGCTATCCCGACCGGAGCGCGGCCGAGGTCGTGCTGACCGTCCTCCATGCCGGCGGCAAGTTCTCGAAGAAGAACTACAAGACCTCGGGCGGCCTGCACGGTGTCGGCCTTTCCGTGGTGAACGCGCTCTCCGACCGCCTCGATCTCGAGATCCGCCGGAGCGGCCATATCTGGATGCAGACCTATCGCCGTGGCGTGCCCGACGCACCGCTGGCACGCGGTGCCCGCTCGAAGGAGACCGGAACATCCATCACATTCCACCCCGACCCGGATATCTTCGGCGACATCGCCTTCGACCCGGCCCGGCTGTACCGCATGTGCGAGGCAAAGGCGTATCTCGTGCCGGTTGTTCAGATCGCCTGGCAGACCGAGATCGAGGCGGACGGGGCGCCATCGGAGGATGAGATCCACTTCCCGGGCGGGCTTTCCGACGCACTGGAGCGCGATATCGGCAAGGAGCCCGACATTGCCGCCCCGGTCTGGGCCGGCAGCGCCGACATGGCGGAAGAGGAGCGCATCGAGTGGGCCCTCGCCTGGCTTCGCAGCGGGCAGTCCGGTGTCACGAGCTTCTGCAACACGATCTCCACCCCTCTGGGCGGCGTTCACGAGGCCGGCTTCCGCGCGGCGCTGATCAAGGCGTTCCGTCTCTGGGGCGACAAGACGCAGAACCGCAAGACCAAGCTCATCACGATGGACGACCTGGACGACATGATCCGGGTCAAGCTGTCGCTCTTCATCGGCGAGCCCCAGTTCCAGGGGCAGACCAAGGAGAAGCTCACCAACCCGGACGTCGCCCGCCAGGTCGAGCAGGCGATGCGCGACCAGGTCGACCACTATTTCGCGGCCGACCCGCGACAGGCCACAGCACTGCTGACGGCGCTGATCGAGCGGGCCGAGGCGCGCGCCGCCGCGAAAGTCACCGTTGACCGCAAGACGGCGACCCGGCGCCTGCGGCTGCCCGGCAAGCTGGCTGACTGCAGCTCCAGCGACGCCGCCTCCACAGAGCTGTTCCTCGTCGAGGGCGATTCGGCCGGCGGTTCAGCCAAGCAGGCCCGCGACCGGTTGACCCAAGCGATCCTGCCTCTGCGCGGCAAGATCCTGAACGTGGCCTCCGCGTCCGAGGAGAAGCTGAAGGCAAACCAGGAGGTCCGTGACCTGATCGAGGCTCTCGGGTGTGGTTCGGGGCGACATTTCGACATCTCGCGCCTCCGCTATGGCCGGATCATCATCATGACCGACGCCGATGTGGATGGCTCGCATATCGCGACCCTCCTGATGACACTGTTTTTCCGTGAGATGCCGGGGGTCATTCGCACCGGGCGTCTCTATCTCGCGCAGCCGCCCCTCTACCGGCTGACCCACCAGAGCCGGTCGGTCTATCTCGCGGACGATGCGAAGCTGAAAGCGGCCCTCGCCGCCGCGCGCCAGAAGATGCCGAATGCCAAGCTGGAGATCAGCCGGTTCAAGGGGCTCGGGGAGATGCCGCCGGCTACCCTCAAGGAGACCACCATGAACCCGGCGCGGCGGACCTTGTTGCGTGTCGAAATCCCGCCGGACGGCGAGCCCGAGGCCCGCGACATGGTCGAGCGGCTGATGGGGCGAGCGCCTGAAGCCCGGTTCCGCCTGATCCAGGAGAATGCCGCCTCAGTCCGGGACGTCGACCTGTGACATCGGACTTCTATGGCTTCCGCCCTGCCCTCACCTTGATCGCGCGCGATGCGCTGAAGCTCGGTGGTCGCACGCCGCGCCCCGTCTTCCTGCGGGGCCTCACGGTCTATGCGGTTGTCTACGCAGCATGTCTTGCGACGCAGTCGGCCTCTACACTTGGTTCGGGCTTTCATCCGGCGCATGAAGTCGCCGTCCTGCTCATCGCGCTCGCCGCAGTGCCACTGACCACGCTCACGGTTCGCCGGCTCCGCGATGCCGGTCATTCGCCGGCATGGGTCTGGATCTGCTGGGTTGCAGCTCTCGTGGCCGCCTGGGCGATGTACCACGCGGTGATCGCGACCGCCCGCGGAGCAACCGATGCCGCACTATGGCAGGGGCGGATGCTCGCCAGCGTGATCACCTGGATCGCCATGGCCATTCTGACGCTCGTGCTGGCTATGAGGCGGTCCAGCGCGCAGGAGAGCGCGGCGTGAGGTCAGGTGCGCCCGACGATCGCCCGGTTCACGGACTGACCCATGATGCTGCACTCGGCGTAGGGCTCGCGCCCGAGACCGACTATACGGCACCTGACGGGGCCGCTCGCCAGAACCTCGGAAAGTACGTGGCGAGCCGCATCTCCGCAGGCCCACGGCGTGCCGTCGCCTCCATGGCAGATCATTCCGGCAGGTGGCGCCGTCACACCAGCGAGGGTCAGAACCTCGCCCTGGACGGCAATCATGTTGCCCGACAAGGCTGTGGCGCGTCCGCCAATCGTGGCGCCGATCGCCAATTCTGCCGCCGCATGCGCTGCAGGCGCGCCGGTCTTGCTCCCGTTCTTGTCGGAGGCCGCTGGTGCGCGGTCGGCCGCTGTCGGCTGCACTCCATTCCGCTGTGGCTTTCCGTCCCGCGGCTGCCCAGTCGCCGGTGGCGCCGGCAGGATGTACCCGCGAGCGAGGTTGCCGGCTGGTCCGCCAAAGTTCGGCTGGAAGGTGGGCGAAGTGCTCGGATAGACGGGCATCATCGGGGATTGAGCCTGTGCCGAGGCTGTCGGCGTTGCGAGCTGAAAGGCCAGGAGAGCGGCGCTGGCTGTGGTGACATGCCTGCGCAGGAGCCGAATTTTCATGGAGATCTCCATCACTCTTCCGACTATATGAAAACAAGGTCCAGCATACAAACTTTTTTCAGATTCCATCTTGACGGGTATCTGTTGCTTACATGTCTTCCGGATAGGGTCGGGAATGTAAGCCAAATTTCTTGCAAACCCATCGTGTAGGACACGCACACATGAATACCACTTCTCCTCCGGCTTTCGTCTCGCGCGGCGGGCGCAAGGGTAACTTTGTCCGCTCTGGTTCCGGCGTTCCCCCGCAGAAGATCATTGCCAAGGTTCTTGGCTACAACCTCAAGGACGAACCGCAGCCGACGGTAAGGCTCCAGCTCCTCATGGCGCTGACCGGCCGCGGCGGCGAAGAGGTCGCCAAGGGAACCGAGATCCTCGCCTACTCCCGCCCGGTCGACTTGACCAAGGCGAAGCGCGACGACCAGGGCCGCCCGATGACCCCTCGCGGCGTCGTCGACATGACCAAGGTTCGCGGCTCCGGCCCGGCCCTTGCTCCCGGCAGCATCGCCGAGTTCGACACCTGCTGGCCGAACGAGGACGGCAAGTGGAGTTTCCGCGGCGCGCACGGGTTCGCCCCGGTCGAGCACCTCACGGATGAGGTCAAGACGAACGCCGAGACTGGCGAACAGGTGAAGCTGCGACCGAAAGTGGTGCCGATCATCGACCAGATGATCATGGTGGGCCCGTCCTACCAGGCCCGCCCGCCGGCATCCGGCCCGCGTCAGCGGGCGACTATCATGCTCGTGAACAACGCGGCCCTTCTGAAGGCCGACGAAGCGGGGAGCCACCTGGCGAGCCTACGCTCGATCCTCGAAGCTTTCATGAAGTCGCCGGTGCCTGGTTCGCACGCTGTCGCGATCATCGCTCGCGACCTGACCGAAGGCGCCGCGGTAAATCCGCTCTCGCGCAACGGCATCACCTCCATCATCCTCGACAAGAAGGGTGATGACGGCGTCTATCGCCAGCAGACCGCCGAAGAGGCGCTGGCAGCCGTGCTCGAGGAGATGAAGGCCGAGAAGCCGGTCGAAGGCGCGCCGACCCTGCTCGACATCGTTGAGGGCAAGGTGCCCAACTATCAGGTGGAATTCGTGCCCGGCCTCAGTGCGATGGTGGCGCAGGATCTGATCCCGGGTGGCGGCGAGGAAGGCGCCAACCGCAAGCGTCCGGATCTCTCGCGCACGTCGCAGCTCTTCGAAGGCAGCTCGGCCGAAGACGTCAGCGAGTTCGGCTACGGCTTCTTCAACGGCTACGCCGCGCCCAACCGGTTCCCCGACGACAACGCCTACTCTCTGAAGATCATCGGCTCGCCGAAAGCCTACCCGCTGGTCTACTCGATCTACGACCTGCCGACGAAGAACATCACGCCGGAGCATGCCGAGGCGGTCCGGCTGATGGCGGAGTCGAACGCGGCGCTTGCCAAGCTGTATATGGAAAAGCACTCCGCCACTACCCGGAACGATGCTTCGGCGACCGCGCCGCAGGCGTCCGGTCCGGCCGCGCCGGATGTGGGGGCGATTCCCTTCTGATCTTCAAAACGGCAACATCCCCCGCCTGATCGGCGGGGGGAGGTCCTGGCGGAATGAGCATCGAAAACGTCAACTCAGAGGCCCTGGACGACATGAGAGCCCCAGATCATCAAGGTGACCTGGGGCTCTCCCTTTCTTTTGGCCTCGACGACGTGGCAGAATCGGAGCCAGTGACGCCTTCTTCTCCGCAAGACTCCGCGCTTACAGCGCCAACGCCATCCGCACCAATGACCGCCGGATCGGCAGTCGCTGCGGGGGCGGCATCGCCCTCTCCCGCGCCGGACGTCGCGGGCCCGGCCCCGACCCCTGACGTGCCAGCCCCGCCCCCGGGTCTGCAGATCGATTTTGGCGGCGACCCGGGCGTACCCCCGAAGCCATCGCCGAGCGCTTCATCGTTGCCGGCAGCCCCTCCCCCATCCGGAACACGTCAAGCAACGATCAGCCAGCCGCCCGCCGCCGCGGGCGAAGACCACCGGGTTGTCTACCAGGTTCCCTACCGGCCGGGCTCCTCGAAGCCTTCGACCGGCGCGTTGGTCCCCAGCTCCCTGTCTGAAGCCGTGCATGAGGCGATCGCCGAATTCATCCGGAAACACGGCCCTATCGACGATTATGTCTGCGAGGCGCTCCAGATCGACCATGATCGCCTGGAGGAGATCCTGACCGCGGAGCAAATCGATGCAGTGGCGCTGGCAATCAGTGGCCTGCTCAGCGGAGCCGAAATCATAGTCGCCGACGTGACCGGGTACGGGAAAGGCCGAACGCTTGCCGCTGTGGGCAAGGCTATGCTGCTCCAAGGCAGGAATATCATTTTCCTGACAGAAAAAGCGAATTTGTTCTCCGACTTCTGGCGTGACGTCTGCGATATCGGTGCCGAGGATGTCTTCGGTCCGCAGATAATTGTGAATTTCGGGAATAATGGTCGGATCGTGCACATGAGAGAGCGCGACTCCGATGGAAATCCGATTATTCTCCACAAGCACAGCCCGAAATTGCTGAAAGAGCTTCTCGCCCAGGAAAATCCGGAATGGCCTGACGGATATTCCTGTATTATGGCGACATATTCGCAGCTGAACCGGGCCAACTCGGATAAATCGAAATTACTGACCGCCCTCGCGCGAAATTCGATCGTCATCTCCGATGAAGCGCATAATGCGGTGAAAAATTCCAATATTGGAACCAACGTCAGGGAAATTAAAAAAGCCGCTCGCGCGGTCATAAATTCCTCGGCCACCTATGCTCGCGGCGTCGAGGAGATGGCAACCTATAGTGATGCGATGCCGTGGCTCAACATCCTGAGCGGCATTTGCGGCTTTTCTCTTGGTCGCCTCAGCAGGCCGGCCCGTGCTGCTCTGGGTGAAGCCAGTGCCACCCGCGCCGCCCGTATCGGTCGTTTGATCCGTCGCGAGCACGACATGAGCAACATGGTGATGCGGGCGACGGATGTCCGTGACCTGGTCGGCATCGCCGTGGTGGACGAGATCGAGGATCGCTTCTCCGCGATCGTGAACCGGCTTGCCCGTATCTGGCGGGCCTCGAAGGGGATCTCCGCCGCCCTGCCGCCGGAACCATACGGGAATGCGGCGCCCAGCAATTTTGGCTCGACTTTCGCTGCCCTGAATGGGCAATTCTCCCTGTCGGTCCTGCTGGATGCGGCGCGGCGCGAGGCGATCCGGATCACCCTGGAGGGCAAGAAGTATCTCGGCGTGATCGACTCCACCCAGGAATCCATGCTCGCGCTTATCCGCGATGTCCGTGCCGACCCCGAATTGATGCCTGGCATAGAGATCGCCGCCATGCCGGACATCCGCGACCTCATAATGATCGCGGCGTATCGCCTCCGCCGCATATCCTACAAGGTCCAGAAGGTGGAACAGCACATCTTCGCCGACTCTCCGGAGATCCAAACCCTGATCGGCGAGCTCAAGGAGATGTTGCGGGATTTCCCACCTCTCCCAATCTCGCCGCTCGACTATCTTGCTCGCGCGATCGAGGAAGAGGGGCAGCGGCTGTGCGAGACCGGGCGAATCGCACGGCCGTGGCGGGTCGGCGAGATCTCCGGGCGGACTCTCTCCCTTGCATCCGACGGATCGGTCGTGCCTTTCGTAGGAACGCCACGCGATAGCGTGATCTACGGCTTCAACCACGGGGGCGACAGCTATATCGACCAGCTGCTGCTGACGCGTGCCGGCTCGGTCGGGCTGTCCGCGCATGACGCGATCACGAACCGGGAGCCGGGTGTACGTCATATGCAGGAGATTTGGCCGACCCCGAATGTGGTCGAGCGCGTTCAGATGTGGGGACGTATCGGGCGCCGCGGCAGCCGCTCCGAACCCGAATACTCAATGCTTTGCAGCTCGGCGCCGGGCGACATCTACGCGATCGTCAGCCAGGGGCGGAAGATTGCCGAGGTCTCGGCGGTGGTCTCGGGTAGCTCGGAAACACTGCGCATGCTGCAGGAGATGGAAGATCCGATCGACCATGCCGGCGAGGTCGCCGCGACCAACTTCCTTGCCGATCACCCTCTCTACCGGCGCGATCTGATGATCGGTGTCGACGACGAAGAAGTTGAGGAAAGCGATGACGGGGTGTTCCAGGGGGATGGTCGCGAGTATGGCACCATTCTCGGCGTGCTCCGCCGGCTTCGCCTTCTGCCGTATGCTCGCCAGCGCCAGGTGTTCGACTCTCTCATCGAGCGTCGTGAAGAGGTCCTGACCGCCTTCCCGCGCGAACCTTCGATACTCGAGGGCGTCTGGACCGAGACCTCATCGAGGCTACTCGACCAGCCGCAGGGCGACGGCCCCCCTCTCCGACTTGTGGAGATCGAAAGCCAACGCGCCCGCCCCCCGATCGACTCAACCCGGCTTCGTGCGATCCTGCACAGCTTGCGCCCTCAGCAGACACCGGCGCCGGCAATGCGCCAGGCCCTGGAGAACAAGGCCCGCGAACTGCTCCGCCAGACGGCCCTGCAAAACCGGTTTGAGAGCGCGGGTGCCGCGCTCAGGTCGCCCATGCCCAATGTCGTGAAGGCGATGAAGGTACAGTTCGACGCAATGCTGCGTGTCATCGACATGCAGCCCGGCATGCCGGTGGTGGTGCCCGGTGAGGGCGGCCGCCCGGTCTACTCGATCCTCGTCGGGATCACGTTGCGAGACCCGACTGCGCCCTGCAACGCAAGGGCTTACCGCGTCTTCTATGTCGCTCCGGGCGACGAGGATGTCCGTCATGTGACGCTCGAGAGGATGATCCGCTCCCCCGAGCGCTATGGGCCTGTCCGTCTCGACGGAGACATCTCTGCCCTTGCCGCCCAGTTTGACCAGGCGGTCCAGCGCGAGACGAAGGTCCGTCGCATTATCATCTCTGGCGATCCGATCGACGAGGTCCTCGGATCGATCAGGCTGGGGGGCGGCACGCGCGCCACGTTCCAGCTGCAGCGGGAGGGCAAGGTGAGCTGGTCGCACGGAATTGTGGTGCCGCGGCATCTGCATCAGGAGGCGCCGGGCATTTCGGTCCGCATCGCCTCGGGCGAAATGGCTTGGGATGCGCTGCGGTCCGGCTATGACCTGACGACCCGGATCACTGACGAAGAGACCTCCGGCGGGCTGAGGATCCAGTATCACGATTGCTTTGCGGATAAGCTCGCGACCCTGAGCGCGCTTAGCGAGAGGAGTCTGTGGCTGATCCCCACCCTTGCGCGGCTGGCCCGCATGGAAACCAGGAACAACGGTACCATAATCCGTTTCCCCAATGAGGAAGTCGCTATAGCCGGCATCGGCACCATGATCACCGCCGGCGTTCCGTTCTTCGCCCCGGCGGCCTATCGCGAGGGTCCACGCCACGACCCTGCCCGCGACACCCCGCGCCGCGTTCCGAACAGGCCGGCACTCATAGCGCCCAGCCCCTGAGGTGATGCGGGTTTCTCTTGACTTTGTATTCCGTTTTCGTATTCTTGCAGGGCCACTCAAACGGAATCCCGCCATGCGTCGATCGATCACTCTCGGCCTTGCAGCCACCCTCCTTGCCAGCCTTCCGGCTTGGGCCAGCACTCAGGGCGGCGGGTTCGACTTTGGGAGCGCGCTCCCGAGCAGGGCACTGCCGGGAACTGGATCGGCCGCCAGTGGCAGCCTGAAATCTGCGGCCTCACGGGCCAACGGCTATCCGATGGCCCTGAAATACATCGTCCAGGAAGGGGTCAGGCCGGTCTACCTCGGATCCACCGGCGGCGTGGTCGCCTATCTCGGCGTGTCGCCTACTGGACGCATTCAGACCTTCTATGTCTGGCCGAACGGCGTGGATGTCGTGGCAGGGGTGATGTTCGACGCGGCCGGGCACAATGTATCAATGCGGCAGCTCGGCGCCATGAAAAAGCGCTTCATGGAAGCGGCCGACGGCGCCCAGATCGATCCGACACCGTCCGCTGCTCACCCTGCGATGGTGATGGACGGCAAGGATCCCGACACCATCCCGGTGATGCATCACATCGTAAGCCAGCCGGGTGTCCGGTCTCTCTACCTCGGCGGAGACGGCGGAACGCCATCTTATGCCGTGACCAGCTCGAATGGCGGGATGGAATTCTGTTATCCGACGCCGAACGGCAATGATGTCGTCATCGGGATGATGTTCGGCGTCGATGGCCGGAACCTCACCGCCGCGCAGGTGGCCGAACACCAGGTCGTCTTCCGCTCGTTCCTCAAGGGCGGCAATGGCGGCACCGGGAGCCCGGATAAATATGTGCCGCGGGGTTCGGCTCAGGCGGTAAACCCCGCCTCCACCGCGCAAGCTCCCGCCGCAGAACCGTCGGCAGTACCGGTACCGACGGAAGCCCCGGTCACCCCGCCGCCACCGCCATCCAGCCAGCATGCCGCGACAACTCCCGGCGTTACAAAGGCACAGTTCGAAGCGGTGATCCCATATACGGCGAGCTTTCCTGTCGGAAACCCGAATGCCCCGGTCGTGTGGATGTTCTCCGATCCGCAGTGCCCGTACTGCCACGCCGACTGGGAGGACCTGAAGCCGCTGGTTCTCGCCGGCAAGATCAACGTCCACGTGGTGCTGGTTGACCGAGTCCAGAGCTCGGAGAAGTACAATCTCGCGATCATGAGCCAGCCAAACCCCGGGATCGCGTGGCTCCGCGGATGGGGCAGCTCGGCGAACCTTGGGGACATCCCCGCACCGCCGCCGGTCGGCAGCAGCCAGTTCCACAAGGCCGCAACATGGCTGTCCGACAACATGGCAGCGGTCGGCAAGCTGCACATCACCGCGACCCCGTATTTTGCCTACACCGACAAGGCTGGGAGATTTCATGCCGCGCAGGGGCCGCGCTCGGTGACGGCATTCTTGAGGCCGCTCATCAAATAGGCCCGCCTCATACCGGTGGCTGCCGCCCAGCCAAACAAAAACCCCGCCTGCAAAACAGCTGGCGGGGTTTTTGTTTGGTCGAATTCCGCCGGTCAGTCGAAGATACCAGCGTCGCAGAAGAAATCCGCGTCGGTGTCGGAGTCGGTCATGCCCTCGAGATCCCTCTTGCAGCTCCCGCAGCGCCAGATCCGCTTGACATCGGGCGAGATGAAGCGCCGGCGGCACCTGTTGCAGGTCTTGTTGTTGCCATCCGCGTCCAACTTGAGCCCGGCCGCCTTCAGCCGCTCCACAAGGCTGCTCGATAGAGTGTTGCCGGAGCGATAGTCGTCGACCAGCCGGCCGAGGCGCTGCTGCCCGTACCCCTCGAAAAGACGCGCGACGATGGCATCGATAGTCCGTTCGACGCGGCGAGCAAAAGCCTCGGTCTCCCTGAAATTGGGGCCTCGCTCGTTGATTACGGCCAGCGCGCCGAGTGCAGCCACATCCTCATCCGTCCAGCGCGCGCGATGCCGCTTCGCGAATTCAGGGATCGGACGAACCGGCAGGCCGGCGCGGGAGGCGCGCGTCTGCACCAGAGAGGGGGACTTGTCGAGAAGGAGCGCGATCACATTGATCGGAGCTCCGGCATGCCAGAGGCTGTCGAGGCGTCCGTTGGATTCTTCGGTCCAGGTGAACCGGTTATCTACCGTAGCCTTCGCCCGCATAACCATCCGCATTGCTCGTACCAGCTATATAATTTCCGATCCCCAAAATAACCGCTTTTAGTAGGACGACGCAAGAAAAAGAGTTTCATATTATGCGGTTCATTTTGTATGATGGGCTCATGAAGCTGAAACGGCCCGAGAGCTCCCGCACACCAGCCGCGCCACCGGCGCGCCCCGCTGCCGCATCAAAGCAGGCGTCGCCCCCCGGCGACGTTCCGTCGATGATGCGGGATGACGAGTTCCTGCACGCAGCGCTGATGATTCGAAATGCCAACCGGCGGGCGGAGGCCGTGTCACGGCGCCGCAACGATCTTCTGAAGACCGGTGCGATCGTGTTTCTGGCGCTGATTGCCGGGCTTCTGGCGATCCGGCCGCCTCAGCACACGTATTTTGCCGTCGACGAGGAGAACCGAATCACGCCGATCATCGGCCTGAGCCATCCGATGCTCAGTCAGGCGGCGCTCTCGGCATGGGTCGCCCAGGCGATGATCGCGGTCAATACCTACGATTCCGCGAACTACAAACAGCAGCTTTCGGCTGTCGCACGGAAGGATTTTACACTCCCGGGGTGGGATTCATACAATAACGCGATGATCAAGAGCGGCACGTGGGACTACATCAAGTCCCAGCACGTGATTGTCTCGGCGACGATGACGGGCGCCCCAGTGATCATCCAGGCCGGCGTGGCGCACGGCCATTACGAGTGGATCTTCCAGGTCCCGATGGTGGTTACCTATCAGGGGCTCACGGGCGAAACACCGCAGAACATCACCTATCAGGTCACCGTCGTCAGGACCGAAGTCTACAAGCACCCGTCTGGCGTTGCGATCCAGTCGATCAACTTCAAGGGGCAAGGGGCATGAGCCGCCGTCTGATCATTCTCGCCGTCGCGCCGGCGATCGTCCTCTCGATGGCTCAGATTGCCGTCGGCGCTCAGCTCCCTGCCCAGCCTGTCGCGCTTGGCCCGACTGGCGCGCCGGTCGCCAGCCCGGATTTCTACGCGCCGCCGCAAGCGGCGGATCCGATCGCTCCACCAGCGATGCTTGTGCAGGACCCAAGCGAGCAGCCTCAGACATCGAATGGTCGGCCGGCACCGCCCCTGCCGCCTGGGGTGACCGGCGCGAATTTCGCTGCTGCCGCCGCGGCAGCAGCACCGACGCTGATGCCTCCAAGCGAGATCACCCACTACAAGCAGATGCTCGACGCCGTGGCGCGCGCCAAGGCCGCGACGGTCGGACCGCCGCCCAAGGCCGGAAACCGTTCGATCATGATGAGCCTTGTGCCGGGCGCGCCCGCGCCGATGATTCACCTCTACCCCGGCAACGCGACGGCGATCACCTTCGCCGACGAGACGGGTGCGCCCTGGCCCGTCACCTCGGCTTATGTGGACAAGTCGAAATACACGATCGACAACGACATCAGCGGCAAGGGCGCCAGCACGAACATCGTCGTGATTTCGGCGAACCAGGCACACGCCGAGGCCAACAACCTCGTCGTGACACTCAAGGGCCTTCCGGTTCCGCTGACCTTCAACCTGACCACCGGTGGGCGAAAGGTTGACTTTGGGGTCAACGTCACCGTTGCTCGCTTGGGGCCGAATGCCCAGGCCGCCGCCGTTCCGGTGAGCAGCCTCGCACCCACGAATGACGCGGTGCTGCAATCCTTCGTCGACGGCGTCCCGCCGGGCAACGCCCAGGCCCTGACGACCAGTTCGCCGGCGGTGCAGGCATGGTCTCTGAACGGCACCTATTACGTCCGCACCCGCATGACGCTGATCGGGACCAACACCGACAACTCCTCGGACCAGAACACCACCACGCACATTCAGAACAGCGTCTACGGCGTCCACGTCTACGAGATAGCACCCACTCCGGCCGTGCTTGCCTCGTCCGACGGCCATACTTCCATCGTGACACTGGAGCCCAAGCAATGAGCACCCCCGAAAATGATCAGGACGGACTCGGTGAGGATGTTCACGACGAGGGCCTGACCGCGGCGCCCGACGAGCGGCTGACGGGGAAGACCAGCCGCCGGGCCTACATGCTGCGCGGCATCCGGGGCGCCTCGGACAAGCGCCTGCTGATGCTCGTGATCGGCCTCGGGGTCTGCGCCGGGATCTACTTCATCTATGAGGCCACCGGCGGCACCCGAGTCCACAGCACGACGGCGCCGGCGCCGCAGACGACCTACATTCAGGGAACGAAAGCGCCCACCCCCGCCTATCGGCAGATGCTTGAGCAGCAGGACGCCCAGCGCGCTGCGAAGGCGGCGCAGACTGGTGGTTCCGCGCTTCCGACGATCGTTGCCTCGTCCCCGGTCACCTCATCGTCGCCAGGCGCACCGACATCGCCCGCTCCGGATGAGACGCCGGCCGCGCCAGCCACGCCCGCAACGCCAATCCTGCCCGCCGCTCCGGCGCAGCAGTCAAGCATGGGCACATCCCAGGTGGTCCACACGGCTCCCAGCATCGTCAACGTCAATCCGAACCGGGTTCAGGCGATGGTGAAGGAGATGGAGGCGCTCAACAGCGCGATGTCCGGCGGCCCGATTAAGGAGGTCAGGTTCTCCTCGAACAGCGAAACCAAAGGTGCAACCGGTCAGGCAGGGGGCTATCCGAGCCGGGCCTACACCGGAACGGCATCAGGGGGCGCCCAGCAAGCCGCTAGGGCCACTCCTGCATCGACCACACCCGCGCGACCCGCCGGCCCGTATAGCGCGCCAGCACCTGGAACCCGTCTCGCGGCCGTTCTTGACGGCATGGACTCTGACGCACCGGGCCCGGTGACCGGTGTGATCGAACAGGGGCCGTTGACCGGCGCCCGTCTACTCGGACAGGCAGAGACAACCCGTGACGGTGCGGCTATCCGCTTCACCAGCATGACGGTTCCATACCGGAATGCCGATGGACAGCTCACCACCCAGACAGTCTCCATCAGCGCCTGGGCGATAAGCCCGAGCACGGGGACGACTGACGTGGCGACCTCTGTGAACCATCACCTCGCCGAGCAGCTGGCGGTTGCGTTTACGACCTCGCTGCTGAGCAATTTCGGGCAGCTGATCGCGAACAGCGGCGCCAGCACTGTAATCAACCCCACCGGCGCGATCGCGGTCACTAACCCCGCACTCAGCACGACGGATCAACTGGCCTCGGCCGCCGGATCTGCGGCCGGCACGGCCGGCACACTGTTCCAACAGATCTACGGCAATCAGCCGACAACGATAAAGGTCGCCCCGGGGACCCCATGCACCCTGCTGTTCGTTGGCAGCAATTAAGGAAGGACTGAGATATGCCACTCGACGAACACACGACGGATGATCTCGGCTGGAGCGAGACAGACGGCGCAGACGGGCAACACCACCCTCAGGGGCACGAAGCCGACTTTGGCCGGGAGCACGGTCAGGACGCCGACCATGCTCCCGGCGACCCCGGTTCAGGACCAGCAGGTGCCGATCAGCCGCATGCCCATTTCGATGGAGGCGACGGTGATGACGGCCTTGGCGGCGAGGATGGCGGCTACGACGAGATCGGTGAGGGGCCAGACCAGGAGGTCGCACCGGCGCCTCGTCGGTCTCGCGGGAGCAAGGTGATCACGGTTGCAGGCTGCGGTGTTGCCCTATTGATCGCGTTCTTTGGCTACCAGTACTATCAGCAGACGCATGAGCGGCACTTCGTTCCGGCCCATCGCCTGGCCGAGTCCCAAATGCCCGCATCTCACGCCGCAGACGCCTCCCTGCCAACCCGGCCCAGCACCGCGGCTCCCATCGAGCTGGGTGGATCGATGAGCGCGCCGATCATGCCGCAGGCGGCAGGCGCCGGCGCAGTGGGGACGTTTGGCCACGCCTCGACCTCCCTCCCCAAGACGGCGACCGGATCCAACACCGCGCCCGCAGTCCACTCGCCAGCCAGCCTTCCCGGTATCCGGCAGAATGCGCCGGCCATTGCCGGTATGGCCCATCCGGGAGCGCCGCCCCCGGCACTACTGAAGGCGATCGACGACCAGGGTGCCATGCTGAAGGCCCTTCTCAAGTCGACCAGCGCAACGGCCGCCGCGGAGAAGAATGCTCAGGCAGCCCAAGCGAAGGAGATCAATGATCTCGAGACCAAGCTTGGAGCCGCGCAGGCGGATATCACGAAAATGTCCGGAGAGATCACGACTCTCCAGGCCACTCTGGTCAAGCAACAGGCTGTCATGACCGCCGAAAAGGCGACCGCGGCGAAGCCGGAGCACGCTGTAGCCAAGGCCATGTCGAAAAAGTACATCCACCATGCAGCCACCACCTCGACGCGGAGGGACCATGGCGCGGAAGACCATCTGGCTCCGCACCATGTAGACCCCAACCGCGTCCTCACCGGCTGGAGCCTGACAATGGTCTCGCGGACGACAGACCAGGTCGAGGCCCCGGGTGGCCGACGTGAATTCGTGCGCCCAGGCCAGTCCGTCAAAGGGTTGGGGGTGGTCGGCCACGTTGTCCCCTACAGGACACCGGCAGGCGTGTCCTCCTACCAGCTGTTCACCAGCGAAGGCCGCATTCTCCCGCGGCTTGGCGGATAGTTCGAAACATGGATGACATCGAACTCATCCCGCTCGAGATTTCAGTTCGGCCGGATACCTGGCTGATGGATGATGACCAGTTCGCGATCGCAGATCCGAACTGGTCCAGAATCCGGCGAGAAGTTCTCGTCCGTGACGATCATACCTGCCAGCACTGCGGACTGCGGTCGACAAAGTGGCAGGAAATCGCGCACATCGATGACGACCACCTGAACAACGATCCGGCGAATCTGCGCACGATCTGCTCGTTTTGCCATCTCTCGTATCACCTTGGCGCCGCAGCGCGGCGCAATCTCGCCACGCTCTGCTGGATACCAGAGATGAGCCAAATCCAGATCAATCACATGATCAGGTCAATGCTGGCTCTCGAAATGTGGTTGAGCCGGATGCCGCCCAACGCGCCGGTTCCGGAGAATATTGCCTACCGAGCCATGCTCGACACCTTGAAAGGCGCGCTCGCGGTCCGGTCCGGACTGGTGGCTCACGCCTTTGGCTCAAGCTCTCCGATGCACCTCGGCTCGGCACTGCTCGACCTCGCTGCCCGGGACCCCGAAGCGTACGAGGATCGGCAGAGCCTAATCGATGGGATCCGCCTTGTTCCAACAGGCGGCAAGCGAGAGACGCCGGAGGGGCGGGACACCACCGCTGAGATGATTGCCCACTTGATCGACGTTTCGGGGCCTTATGGCGGCGCGATGCCGGTTTCATGGATGCCCCTTCTTCAGCAGTACGCGACGCGGCTCAACGGAGGGTTCTGATCAGAAATTCGAATTTTCGGCGAACCGCCGTCGGCTCGTGCAGGAGGGCGGCGAAAATTCGAATTTCTGATCCGGTTGACGGAATTCAGGTGTGGGTATCATGGAAATCAAGAAATTCGGCGCGATAATCTTTGACAGCAAAACATCCCCGACATCGGGCTGGGCGAGCTTCGGCGATAATGGAGCACCCATACAATTCATCGATCAGACTGAACTGCCAAGTGACGTCCTCTGGTGGAGCGACTGCCCCTACGAGGCATATCACGAGCATGGACGATTCTCTTCGAATATCCGCCCCTCAAGCTATTTGAGTGTCACGCCAAAGGAGATCATGGCAGAGTGGGATATCAACGAGAAAAACATAGATCCAGAAGCGTGTGCCAGGGTCTGTGGCACAGTCTTCAACCATGCGATGAGAATAGTCCGAGGCATTCTGAAACTTACCTGCCCTGACAGGGACGCCGGCAGCTACTTTTCAGAGCCGACACTTGCGGCCGACTTGGCAGGCATCCTCCCCCCTTTCGACTATCCCAAAGGGGACGCCCTCGAAATCCTGAAACCGAATGTCGCCTATTCCAACATTTCTCATACCACCGTCCCTTGGGGCCCATCACTGGAAACGATTGCGGTACGCCGGCCTCGGCTTGATCATGCCATCAGGCTTCTGGGCTCACCGGCACCAGTTGGTCCGTTCGAGCATGTAAGAGGAGCCGACCTTCCACCCCTCCCGGATCTCATTCATCTCGATCGTCCCGTCCTGGCAGAGATCGTCGTCCACCGCGCAGACCCGCGCTATGCCCCCATTTTTGGCTGGAACGTCTCTGGCTCCCGCGGTGTCAAGGTGCAGCGAAGCTGGGCAACACATCCGGAGCTCGCCGCACTGGCGACGTTCGCGGACATCGAAATTCGCAGCGCCTACATCGGGTCGGCCTACAACCACCTAAGCTCGCAACTCCCCGATGTTGTGCGGTCACTGGTCGCGGAAGGTAGTGGGTCGCTATCTTGGTCGGCGGGCGTGGCAGTGGACACCCTTTGGCGCAGTGCGACGGTGGGGAAGTCCATCAAGAGTGGGACCAAGTATCGCCGAGCTCACACAACCTGGCAGGGCGCATGGCTGAAAGCATACGACAAGGTCGAAATGTTCCGTCTCGCCATGGCGCTTCACCAGTCCGGGTTCCGCGTCGCCAATTACGGCAACGGCCAGGTCAGGTGCTACATGCCAAAGGAGCGGTATCTCGAGCTCTTTCTGACTGCTTTTCAGCTTGGCATGGTCCCGGCCATTGTCGAGGTAACGCAGCCCGTCAGCCCCGCCCTGCTCAGGCAGCGGATATGGGGGGGTGACACCGAAACCCGAAGCCTGGCGTGGAAAATCTTGACGCGTGAGGCCGGTGACCTGTGGATGATGAACCGCTACCCCATCGCCAGCCGAGAGGACCGGGCCGCGATGGTGGAGAAGGTCAAGGCTTGCTGATTAACGGACCGGACCGGCGGCTTGCGTCACTGGTCCACGCCCCGCAAATCTCGCTCGCCATAGTGGCGTCTTCTCGAATATCCGCGACAGGCATGGATATTGTCCGCAAACCCGGAACCGATACCCGCAGCGCGTCCTGCTGCCCGACAGGAAGCGCTCCCATGGCCCGCGCGATTGCGCCAGGCGCCGTCCCGCTGCTCGTTAGGGTCATTACGCCGGCGCGATGCCCGACAACCAGACCAATCGAGTGGGAGACGCGGCCGACGGAAATCATGGCAGAGACCCTGCCGGGGGGGATGGCAGGCTGGTCGGGGGTGGCAATAAGTATTGCCTGCTGTCCGGTGGCGCGCTGACAGACGATGCTGATTGCCGGCGACGTCATCCTGGCCTTCGGGTGTCCGCGATAGAGCCAGAGCATGGCATGGGGCGACTTTCCAGGCCCGAGCATGAATCGCCACCCGCTACCTGCATCCGCAAAGATAAACTTGTTGGTCTTTGGAGTGGGCGCGCCGGCGAAAGCGGAGGTACAACTCATCAGCAGCGCCGCCGCGTGCAGGGAGAGGCGGGTATGATTCATTTCAGGGTCTCCAGAAATCCATTTTCAAAATACAATTATTATTGCATATTTTTCAATAAGAAATCAGTGCCCCTTGCCTTGCGTAGCGTACGCTGCTTTGCCATCGCGTTTTTATCTAGCGTCCCGCCGTCATGTTTTGGTATTCTAGGCTCAGTCATGGACAATCAGGCATGAAACAGAACCTCCTTACCGGCATTTTTCTCGGCGGCATTGCGGCAATCGGCCTCGCGGGGTGTGCCCAGCCGCCCCAGTCCGAGGCCAGCGTGCACGCTGGCCCGACATCCTTCGATGCCTCCCCGATGTCACAGAGCCGACTGGGGTTCTCGGCGCCTCTCAGCGATCCGGCAGCCGACGGGATGGCCGCGCCTGTAATGGCGAAGATTACTCCGGTCGACGCTCATGGCGATCCCACAGGAGATACCCAGACACTCGCCGTCTTCGCACCACGCATTGGTAGCGCCGAAGCAGTATCGCCCGCGGCCATAGGCGCTTTCGGCCTCCGGGCTTACCAGCTGGATGGCAATGATGGTGCCATGATCACCGGACCGGCCCGGCTAGTCCATTACACGGTCTTCGCCAGGAACGGCGGCCCCGGCCCCGTGCAAATCTCCGGGGAGTTCTCCTTCCCGGCGCGGGCCGCGAGCCACGCCGGGAAGTCCTTGCTCGCCAACCTGAACGGTAGGCTCTACTCGGTGAAGATCTCCGCCAGCGTTCCCAAAGCCGCGTCTGTACCCAGAGGCATGCCCTCGAGAACTCTACGATTTCCGGACGAATAAACGGGTCCATTCGCCTCAAAAGCATAATATTGCTTGTATTTGTGGCATCATCTTCATATTGATAGCGAAGATGCCACATGGATATGTCATGCTTGCCGATCCGGAATTCGCCGCCGATCTCGAAGTCGCCACCGCCCGCACCAGCAGCGCGTTGGGCGGGGACAGTCTTTGCGGCCGAATGATCGCCCTGGCCGCCTCGCACCACGCGCTGGCGCTTCGTGACGACGCAAGGCTTTCAGCGGCCCTCGCGCTGACTCCTGAAATTGCCGCTTCCTTCAGTTGGATTTCCAACAGGGCCGTCGATCTGCATCAGGGCGCGACTGCAGTAAAGTCTCTGGCCGCCAGTCTCTTCGGGGCAGAGCCCGCAGGTGAGCAACCGCGGGCGGTTGAATTCCTGCCCACAGATGATGGTGTGACCATCGTCGAGCAGGGTGCCAGCCCCTGCTAAGGAGCGTGCAAGGACGCGATCACTAAAAATCGCGTTTATGTGGAAATATTTCTGGCATTTGTATATTGCAAGGCGGTAAACTGACGGGAGATCGCGTAGCCACATCCGTCAGGGTCCCCTCGATATGCCAAGGCCGTTCGCCACCTTTCTGCTGACAAGTACCGCCGTCCTGTCTCTCGGCACTACGTTGGCCCAGGCAAGTGTCTTCGGGTTCGGCAGCGACGAGCCGCTGACCGTCGCGGTGAAAGCCATCATTCCGCACTCCGAGAGGGTCAGCTACGATGGATCGGTCAATCGAAACACTCGCGTCTCGTGGCACGGCGGTGCCTCCTGGCGCGCGGTCCTAGAGTCGGCCCTTCATCCCGCGCACCTGGAATTCGTGGATGCTGGCGGGAAACTGCATATCTTCAGCATCGCCACGGGGCAAAGGGGGGCTGGCGACCATCCGACTGCAGCAACGGCGCCTGTGCGGGCATATCCAGTCCATGCCATCGCATCGCCCCGTGAGACCAGCGCGGTCGTATCCCCCGGCCTCTCGATTGCCTCTATGGAGCTGCCGTCGCCCAGGCCGCCCATCTCCGCATCGGTAGCGATTCAGCCCGGTGGCGCTATCTCCACATCCGGGCTGGAGATCCTGGCTGCGCAAGCACCCGTCAAGACAACGGTCGATCACCTCCCCACACCGGTGAAGGTTGCCAGTCTTGGACGCGCCAACACACGCGCGCCGATCCGGTTGCCCCTGTCAGCTTCACCCGCAGCTACGGCGGCGGCGCCGGATATAAAGCCGACCGCGCAGCGGCTCCCCCTGCCGCCGGCCGCCCCTGTCGCGCGTGTCGTACCGGTCCATGTCGAGCAGACCTGGATTCTGAAGCGGGGTTCCTCGCTCAAGAACGATCTCGAGCAATGGGGTGACCGGGCCGGGTACCAACTCTACTGGGAGGTCCAGGACGGCTCTGGCCACGGCCAGACGCTGATCATCCCGCAAACGATCCGCATCACCGGTTCGTTCCAGCAGGCCGTCGATACCGTTGCCCGTGCGATGCACGCCTCACACGTCGATTTCCACGTCCACTACAACGTATTTCCCGGCGCCAATTCAGCGACGATCTCCGGCATCTGGCCGGGTGATCAGTGAAATGCGCCAGATCAAGGAACCCGGCATGATCCGTCTTTCCCCGCCTCGTCGCTCGGCGCTGATCGCGCTCGCTCTCGCCAGCACCGCATTGAGCGGATGTGCTGATTTCAAAGCGGCGCAGAAATTCCAGAACGATACCGCCGCGGCGGTCAACGCGATCCCGAAGCCCGAGAATGCGCCGTTGATCTCGACCTCGAACCTGCCGAATCTCGGCAATCACATTGTCCGGTTGTCCAACACCTTCCCGAGCGTCTTCACCAGAGACAGGATCACAATCATCTCGCAGCGGAAATACTCCCTGCAAGAGATCGGAGCGAAGATCACGGCCCAGACAGGCATCCCCGTGATCGTCGATGTCGGCACTTCGTCCAACGGCTCAACCGGCGGGAATGGGCTCTCGCTGCCGGGCCTTCCGGGCCAGGGCTCTGTTACGATCCCGGGGCAGCAATCACAGACCCCGACGATCGCCGCCATCGCCATCTCCTACAACGGCACGATCAAGGGCCTGCTGGCCTATCTGGAGTCCCGCTACGGTGTCTGGTCGAAATACGAGGACGGAGCGGTCCGCCTTTATCACGACGAAACGAAGACATTCTCGATCGCGGTGACGGATATGCCGCTGACCGAGAAGATGAGCATCGTCGCGAATGCCGGTGGCGCGCTTGGCGACACGCAGCTGGGCGGCGGCATGGGCGGTGCCTCAAACAACTCGAATAGCAATAACGGCTCCACGACGATCAAGACCCAGACTTCATCGAACGTCTGGGGTGGCATCCAGGCCACGGCAACCACGCTTGCCGGCCCGGGCGCCAAGGTCGCCATCAATCCCTCGATGAACAGCCTCACTGTCTATGGGACACCGGTCCAGGTCGGACGCGTCAGCCGCTGGGTGAGAAATCTCAACCGCTCGATGGCACAGCAGGTCGAGATCAGCGTTCATGTCTATTCGATCACCCGGAACCATGAGCAGAATTACGGTTTCAACCCGGCTGTCGCCTTCAATCAGATGGCCAACAGGTATGGCTTCTCACTGCAAGGCGTCGCTGCACCGAGCATCAGCAACGGCGTCAGCCCGTTCCAGCTCGGTGCCTTCATTGGCTCAGGCAATGCCCAGTTGGCCGGCACCACTGCTGCGGTTCAGGCTCTTGCAACACTCGGATCCGTTACCGAGACGTTCGAGCAGAACGTGGTGACGATGAATCATCAGCCAGTCCCCATCCAGGTTGCCAAGAACACCGGCTATCTCGCGGCGGTCAGCACGACAAGCACCGCGAATGTTGGCAGCACGAACTCCCTGATCCCGGGCAATATCGCAACCGGCTTCACCGGCCTGTTCACACCTTCGGTGGTCGACGGACGGATCATGCTGACGATGAATATCACGCTCAGCTCGCTGGAGCAGCTGACGAAGGTCTCCAGCGGCGCAAACATGATCGAGGTTCCGACCTCCAACAATTCGGAATTCAGCCAGGCGGTATCGCTCCGCCCGGGCCAGACCCTGCTGCTGACTGGCTACAAACAGCACAACGACCAGACGACCCACAATGGCGTCGGCTCGCCCTTCTTCGCCCTGCTTGGCGGCGGCGCGGACGCGACGCGCAACAATCAGATGATCGCGATCACCGTCACAACGAGGCTTCTCCGCCAATGAACAGAATGACGACCGCCCTGACGATGGGGCTGATCCTTGCCGCCACAGGCTTGGCCCGGGCCGGCACGGTGTCCGCGACTCCGGCGGCAGTCAAAGCGCCTGCAAACAAGGCCGCGACTGCCTCGCCCTCCGCAACAGGCGTCGCGCCGGCGGCAAAGCATGACGAGACATCGGCGCAGTTGATTGCGAGACTGCCGGGCACGGCCTCCACCGAGACGCTCGACAAGCTGAACGCGGCCATTTTCGTCGCAGGAAGAGAGCTCAAGCTGGCGCAGTTGAAGCGAGATATTGCCAAGGCGCGAGAGGCTGAAAAAGCAGCCAAGGATGGCAAGCCCGCTCAGTTCCAGCCGGTCGGTGCCCAGCCCGGATTCCCGTTCGCCGCGCCAGGGCAGTTCGGTCGGGCCGAAGTAAAACCGGCCACGGCCACCCCGAAGACCGTCCAGTACCCGACCGTAGAGTCGATCGTCGGCTTCAACGGGAACCTGGAAGCCATGATGATCATGCCCGACGGGCACATTATCCGGGTCCGACAGGGCGACACCATCCAGGATGGCTTCAAGGTCGTCTCAATCTCGCCGGCCGGGGTCAGGGTGCAGCATGCCAAGTCAATCGTCATGCTCACCTTCGGGCCGCCAGAGCCGATTTCAGAAGATGAGAATTCGTCCAGCACGGCACCGCAAGCAAATGGATTTCCGAGCGGCACACCTACGGCTGGAGTGCCCGGCCCAGGTGCGCCGCCAATCCCGCCGCGCCCGGGCAGTAATGGAGGTGGGAGCAACGACTAATGGCCGACGATGATTTCGATCTGCCGGACATGAGCGACCTCCCGGGCGGGGACGGCCATGATGGGCTATACGGGCCCCGATCTGGTGAAAGCATGCGCCAGACGGTGACACGGGCTCCGGAGTGGACCAACTCGCAGGTTATCGATCTATCGGGAGGGCTCTGGCTTGTCGGCATGGATTGGGAAAGCCGCGAGGCTCCCCAGAGCAACTCCCAGATCCGCGCTCGCGCCCGCGAGATCGGCGCCGACATGGCGGTCCAGCGCATCGTCGATGGAGCGGTCCAGGTCGGCTATGGCTTTCCCATCGAGGGACTGAAGCCGGCAGGAAATATTCGATCGCTTGCAGCCTCTGTCGCGCAGGGGGTGAAGCAGCCGTGGCTCGGCATCTACCAGCTCGATGAGGAGCGCTACTGGTATGTCGCGGTTCGTGACGGGTTTCAGATCATGCCCGGCTCAGACATTGTCGCTGACCGGGAGACCGTTGACGCGCTGCGCCGAGAGCATCGTGGCCTGAGTGGCGACTGGACGCAAAAGGAAGGCACGCTCGAACATCTTGAGCTTCTGATCGACCAGTTCGCGACCCGCTCCCCGAAAGTCTGGTTTCTCAACCGCAGCAGGCGCCCACTTTACCTGACAATAGCCACCTGCTGCCTTGTCCTGGCAGGCGGGTATTTCGCCTACCGCCATCACATCGATGCGGTGAGGGAGGCCAGGCAAGCGGCCATAGCCCGCCTGGAGGCGGAGCGCGCGCGGCTTGCCCATCACCCACTCGAGCTCCCCCCCTCACCTGTTGTCCGCCTGCCGATGCCCGACAGCGTCACCAAGACATGCATGTCACTCATTGGCCAGGTGCCGGTCTCGATCGATGGCTGGACCGTGGCTGACCTGTCTTGCACCAACGACACTGCCACGGTCGGCTGGAAGCGTACCGACGGCGCGACGCTCGCCGCCATGCCTCGAGGGGAAATCAGTCCGGACGGCAACACCATCGTGAACACCGTGAAGCTGCCGATCCCCCAGGAGAGCCGCAACGATACGGTCATTCTCAGTGTCGCGATCGCCGACCTCAGGATCTACCTCCAGTCTGCAGGCGTCGAGCGATCTTCGGTCATCATCCACATCCCACCGGTGAAGAAACGCGACCTGTATCAGCGCGCCGTGAGCCACAAGCCGCCTCCTATCCCGCCACCGCCGACCGCTACCGTCAGCTTTGTCTGGCCGGTCAGCCCGACCGGCACGGACTGGAATCGTATTCCGGGCTTCCGGATCACCTCGATCATTCATGAGCAAAAGGGCTGGAAGATCGGCGGCACGATCTATGGGAAGCGTCCTCCGATCACCGACATCGCATCCTGAAGCAAAACGCCCGAAACAGAAAACGAGCAGACCATGAAACTGATCCAAACGATCGCCAGCGCTCTCCAAACCACGCCGGCAGACCCGGCGGCACCGATCGTTCGGGCACGCGTTCTGCCAAACCTCGGCCGGAAGCCCAAGGCTGTACAACCCACACCGGTCAAGCCGGTCTCACGACCTGGCGGCATTCGCCCTTCCACCACCGCAGCCACCTCGCCGACCCGCACCGACAATGGGGGGGCTCCTCGCCCCGCGGCCAATTCGGAGGCGATAACCCGTCGGCAGGGCAGCGAAGCGCGCCGTCCCCAACAGGAGCAGGGCAGTGGCGAGGAAGAGGCAAAGCGGCGGGAGCGCGAGTTCCCCGCTTTGCCCGACCGCTTCGAGGACCAGGTTGCAATACATACCCTCACTCGGACCGTCTATGTGACGGACCGCGCATTTGGGAATCCCCTGTTCATCAGCTGGTTTCAGCGTGTTCGTAACTTCGATCCGGCATTCGTGCAGAAGCCGATAGACCTGAAGGGGCTCAGCGAGCTCCGAAAGCAAGGCATAGGCACGGAGGTAGAGACCGAGATTAGTCGTGACGATGGCGGTGATAGCGCCCGCGCAAAGGCGTATGACATTCTCCGACACGCCGCGGCAATCGGTGCGACCGACATCCACATAAACGTCCGCGCCGAGATGACCGAGATCCATGTCCGTCACAAAGGCCGGATCAAGGTGCTCGAGGAGCTGCCCCAGGTCGAGGGGCTCGCCATCAGTCGAGTGCTTTATCAGGGCTTCGAAGGTGTCAGGTCGACGTTCAAGCCGACCGAATTCCAGAGTGCGCAGCTGTCTGGGAACGACATTTCGAGGCTAGGACTTTCATCTGTCCGACTTGAGCGTGGCGCAGCATATCCCGTCGAGAAGAACGGCAGCTTCGTGTCGATGCGCCTTCAGAAATACGACGTCCGGGCGAAACCTCCATCCTTCGACAAAAAATACTCCTCAAATCTCGCTTCGCCATTACCACCCCCAGAGCAGGTCGATCTGGTTCGGACCGGCTTGACTCCGTCCCAGCAGGAAACGCTGTTCCGGGCTGTCGAGGCGCCAAACGGAATTGTCTTGCTGACCGGGCCGACCGGAAGCGGGAAGACGTCGCTACTCAACCTGATGATGAAGCACGCCGCGCAGGTATTTCCGGGTAAACGCCAGATCTCGGCAGAGGATCCAGTGGAGATTCCGATGCCTTGGGTCGTGCAGCTCCCGATCGTGGGGGCAATCGACGAGTCGACCACCGGGAAGGCGTTTGCCAATTACGTTCGGGTGATGCTCCGCATGGACCCGGAAATCATCCTGCTGGGAGAGCTCCGCGGCGCGGATACCTCGCTTGCAGCAATCAGCGCGGCCGTGACCGGCCATCTCGTGCTCTCGACGCTGCACGTCACTGACCCCTTTCTCGCCATTGATCGCCTCGAGATCATGGATCGCGAGCGGCTCAACCGCCGGATCTACTGCGATCACAAGCTGATCCGGGCGATTGCAGCCCAGCGCATAGTTCCCGTCGTCTGCCCGCACTGCTCAGTGCGGATGGTCGACCACAAAAGCATGGTCGCGCCCTGGATGCTCGATGCAATCCTCACCTACGGAGACCCGGGGGAGATCCGCCTCCAGAAAGAAGAAGGTGGCTGCGAGCACTGCAATTTCGACGGGATCCTTGGTCGAACTGCCGTGGCAGAAGTGGTCGCAACCACACCCGAGTTGATGGATGACCTTATCCGAACCAACACCGCTACGGCTCGCCGAAACCATCGCAAGCGCGATGGGTCGGACAACTCGATGCTCGTGAATGCGATGCACCGTGTTTTGAAAGGCGAACTCGATCCACGCCACGTTGCCGAGGCGGTGGATGTGATCACGCCCATGGGGAAGGAAGACTGAGATGAGCCTGATGACCCACCTTCGCATGAGGATGACGTGGGGTGCCGCCGCCGTGTCGGGCACCAAGCGAAAGGCAGGCAAAGGATTCTGGGCAGAATTGAAGCGCAGCTTCCTTATCGCGCTTTTTGGCAGGAGCTCGCAGCTTACCATGCGACGGGCGCTCCGGAGCAATACGGTCCGGCCGGCGGTAAGCACCGGGTGGCAAGGGGCGATAAATCGCGCCTTCTTCGGCAGCATCGCACGTGAGCGATTCTACGAGCACCTCGCGACCTCGATCGAGAACGGGCGCAACGATGTCGCGGCAATCGAGATCTACCGCGACAGGCTCAAAGAGCGTCGCAGGGGCACCATCGCCTCGATTATGGGGGATCTTTTGCGCCGGTTAACCAGCGGCGGATCGTCGCTGAGTGCAGCCCTGGCGGTTTGGGTCCCGGCCGAGGAGATTCGCATCATCGAAGGCGGCGAGGCGTCAGGCGACATGTCGAAGGCGCTGAACCTCGTCATCGAGATGAATGTTCGCAAACGTGACCTGGCACACCAGATTAGGTCGGCGACACTCACGCCAGCCTTCTACGCAATCGTGGTTTATGCCTTCCTCCTGTTTGTCGGGATCAAGGTCACACCCGAGTTCGCGAAAGAACTACCCAACCCGACTGGTCTAGGAGCATACCTGTATGCAGAGGCGGCGTTCTGTGACAGCTGGCAGGCGTTCCTGCCGCCCTTCTTCATGGTCGCCGGCACCATCGCCTTCAAGCTGTCCCTGACGCGCTGGACGGGCTATGGACGGGCTATCGTGGACGATTATCCGCCGTTTTCCATATTCCGCGACATCCGCGGCTATGTATGGCTGATGACCTTCTCCGCAATGCTGCAATCCGGGATCGCGGATATTCAGATCATACGCCAGCAGCTTCTGAGTGCTGACCCATGGCTAAAGGAACGCCTGAATGCGGCACGACGCGTTCTGTCCAGCGAGGGTGGATCCCTGCCGATGGCATTGGCGCATGCTGGAGTGCGCGGCAAGCGCTTCAACTTTCCGAGCGTAGACATGATCGACAACATGGAGTCCATCTACGGATATTCAGACTCGGCGGAACGCCTGGCCGTGGCGACAAATCGTTGGGCGGTCAAGTTTGATCAGGTGATGAGGGCTCGCGTGAAACGCTTCGGCCTTGTGGCAGAGATCGCCCTTCTGTCCATCACAGCCTTCGTCCTAATCGGCATGAACGCGATCTCGCAGCAAATGACGATGGCCGCATCATTTCATTGAAATCGGAATACCAGTTTGGTAATCTAGGATTGTTCTTGCCGAACGCCGGCAAAATCATGGAGAACTTCAATGCAAGACCTTATGCCGCTGATCATCCGGGCGGTCATCATCGCCGCGATCCTGATCGGCGTCCTGGTTGTCGGCGACCAGCTTACGAGCGGCTCGAAGGCTGAGACCGCCGTATCGCAGATCACGGACATCGCCTCGAACATCCAGAAAGCCTATGACGGACAGGCGGACTACTCCAACCTCAGTTGTTCGACCGGTGGCTGTACCGCCCTGATCGCGCAGAAAGCCATTCCGAGCAACCTGGTGGATAGCACCGGCAATCTTGGCACAGACGGGTGGGGCGGGAATATTTCCATCGTGCAGTCGGCCAGCAATCCTTCACAGATGACCGTGTCCTATAGCTCGCTGGGCCAGTCCTCCTGCATCAAGGTTGCCGAGGGCGTCGGAGGCTATGACGATCTCGCGATCAACGGCACCGACTTCGTCCCCGGATCCAATCCAGTCACGCCGACCAACGCCGCCACAGCCTGCACCACGGGTTTCACCAACACACTCGCGTTCACCTTCGGCAAGTAATTCAGGCGCGCTCCGGCCGGCCCGGAGCGCTGCAATACGGATGGCGAGAGCATGAGCGACACCCTTTTCGAACTCGGCTTCTCGGACCTCTACATTCATCCGGTGCCCAATGATTGCTGGTTCAAGACCCGTTCCGACTCCAAGGAGCGGGTCTTGGTCCCCGAGCGTCTTCACAATGAGCTTGTCCAGCTGCGGAACCACATTGTCGCCGAGGATAAGGGCGAAGAGTTCCGCATCAAGTGGCACAGTGACTTCATGCGCGTTGGGCGCATCAACGGAATCGATGGCACGATCTACGCGCTCCGGAACTGGAAGCGCCAGTCTGTCCGCAACCTCGCCGAACTCGGATTTCCGCGCCGGATCGCGCAGCACATCGTCTCGCCGCGGCTGAAGTCCGGGCTGATCCTCATGATGGGTCAACAGGGCTCCGGCAAGACGAGCTCGGCGGCAGCCTGCCTGATCGAGCGCCTGACTGACATTGGCGGTGTTGCACGCGTGATTGAAGCGCCGGCCGAAATGGCTCTCGAAGGGCAGCATGGCAAAGGCTATTGCTACCAGACCGACCTGAAGTCCGATGCGATGTTCGCCGCCGAAATCAAGCACGCAGTACGTGCTGCGATCGACATCCTCCTGATCGGTGAGATCCGCTCTGCGGAGGTTGCACGGGAGGCCGTGCTTGCAGCTGCGGCTGGTCTGGTCGTGATCAGCACCTTCCACGCCAACAGCCTTCAGATCGGCCTACGCCGCTTCAACCGGATCTGCCATGAACAGGAGCTGTTTGCTGAGGCCCTCCAAGCGGCATTCCACCTTACGCTAACCGAGAATGACGGCCAGATCGACAACAGCCCGCTGCCAGGACGCACGGTGACCAACCAGATGATCCTCTCCGTCGATCCGCTGCTGCTGACAGGCAAGGATACTGATGTCCGGCCGATCCGCAACGCCATTCGGGAAGATCAGATCCAGACCCTTTCTACCGCAATCCAGCGGCAGCGTGATTATTTCATGAGCACGAGATGAGGGGCTGGCGATGATCCAATACATCTTCCCTCTGTTCGCCTTCTTCTTCCTTTTGTCGGTGCAAGCCGCAGTGGGCACTCAAGTTCCGGTCCCGCCTTCGATGAATGATGTCGCTCGGCACCAGGATGCCGCTGCTTTCGTCGCCTACCACACAGCGGTCGAGAACTACGTCGAGAATGTGATCCACTCCGGGGCAGCCTTGCAGCAGGGGGCGATTCCCAATAGCGCCCTCGCAATACCACCGGGGCAGCAGATCCCGCCGGGCGCCGGCAATGACATCGTCTCGGAGCCCGGCGGATGGGGCGTCTACTCCTGGTATGTGCCTCCAGGCGGTGGTGTCGGCGGCGCGGATCCAGCATTCGCGGGGAGTGCTGCCTATGGCTACGCCATGAGCGGGATCTACCGCACCTATTACGGTGGCTCCTCGACCCGCCTCCCTGCTTCCACGCCACAGGGCGGAGTCATCATGTCCTACGTCAACATGTCTGGAATTTGAGCAATGGGCGATCTCCTCTCCTTGATCTTCTTCTTCGCGGTCAGTGCCTTCGTTACGCCCGGCATTCTTTCGCTCCAACATAGCAGCTTCGAGGCTATCCGGGCTTCCTCCGCCGCAGGGCAAATGACCGAGATCGCCGCGGCGGCGAACCAATATGTCCAGGATAACTACAACACGCTCACCGCGAATGCCGGAACGACCACCGTCACGATCGCCCAGCTGCAGGCGCTGCATTACCTGTCGGCCGGCGTCCTGCCCGAGAACCCCTATGGCCAGCAGTGGGAAGTCGAGGTCAATCAGCCGACACCCGGAAAGCTGCAAGCCGTAGTGCTGTCTGTCGGGGGCAACCAGATCCCAGCCATGGATGCCGCATATGCGGCCGCACAGACCAAGGGGCTTGGTGGCTTCGTGCCTTACCCCAACCAGGTCGCCGGCGCGTCCAGCAGCGAGGCGGTCGGCGCCTATGGCGGCTGGAAAATCAGCATGGCCGGCTACACCAATGACGGTCCAGGGCACCTCGTTGGCCTGCTGAGCTACAGTCAGAACGGGCAGCTGAACAACGATTATCTCTACCGCAACGCCATCAGCGGCCAGCCACAGCTGAACAGGATGAATACCAGCATCGACATGGCCGGAAATTCTGTTCAGCACACGACGACACTTGGGTTCAGCAACGGATCCGCCACAAACACAGTGGCGCAGCTGACCAGCGACCCGACAAACAAGATCACTCTTTCCAGCCCGAACGGTGACGGCTCACTGAATATCCAGGGGCGTCTCGGGGTGATGGGCGAAGATGCCCAAAGCGGATACCCGGCGGCCTGGGCTGGCATCCACACATGGGATCTGTACGCAAACGGCAGCATCGGGTCTGGTACGAATGGCAGCCTCCTGGCTGACCTGTCAGGCCAGGTCGGCGCTGGCGGCTTGGTGCAAACGGTCAGCCCGAACGGGGCGGTTGAGGCAAATATCGAAAGTGACAACAGCCAAGCTCACCTCACCGTAGGGAACAGCGCGGGCGCCTACGTGACCATGAATGTGCCGGACAACGGCTCGAACAACGATGCGTCAGTTGCCACAAACGGCGCAATCTCGGTGAATAACCCCAACAACGGATCGGCATCGTTCTACGCCTATAACAACGGCTATGCCGGGGTCACCGATACATTTACCGTGGGCTCTCGCTTGCAGCTGGGCACGGCATTTGGCACGGCGAATCAAGGCGCCGGCTGCGGACCCAACGGAGAAATCGCGGCGAACGCAAATGGCTCGGGTCAACTCATGTCGTGCGTGAACGGCACTTGGCAGGCCCCAGGCGTGAGCGCTGGATTGTCGCAGGCGTTTAATGCTGGCTGTTCGGGAAGCGGCGGATCGGTCGGTTGGACAAATCCATATCCGACGCCAGCCGAGGCTTTCTTCACAACAAACGGCAATGAAGGTAACGGGACGATTGTAGCAAATGTCTATGATAAATATGGACAAGAATACCAAGCTCTCGACTCACTGGATTTGCCTAACGGAACAACACGAGACCAACATTCAACCGTTATGGTGCCAGGGAATGGCTCGATAGTCGTATATCCAGCAAACTACTATTACGGTTCTTCTTCAGGCGTTTGTTTATACGGCTTCGATAACTAATCGGAGCCACCGCAGATGTTCAAGTCGATCCTCATCCATCGCGTCCTCGGCAGGATTTCGTCCGACGGGATCACCCGGGCTTTGCGCCGATTGGATCTCCTGCAAGCCGTAGTCTACGGCACGATTTGGGCGCTCTACCCGTTTCAGGACCCGAGTGGTTTCTGGCGCCTCAACTGGGGACTCGGTGCGCTGGTTTGTGCCCTCTTCGGGGTCACGAATTTCCCGGGCCGGGCCGAGCGCGCTCTGCGCGCGTGGTCGGAAAATGTGATTCGGCGGCGGAGGAAGGCATGATTACTCCGCCTGCCCTGGCCGCCTGCATCCGGATGGCCGCCGCCACATATCATGTGCCCTCCGCGGCCATCACCGCGGAGATCTCGGCGCCGAAGCCGCCCGACGCAGTCGGTATAATGGGCATCCCGCCGGCCTGGCTTCCGGAGCTCGCCGGGCGAGGCTTCGATCCTGCTGAAGTCTCGAACAGCGCCTGCGTCAATGTTCGTGCCGGGGCAATGATTCTGTCCATGACACCCGGGCATAATGCAGCCATTTCCAGCGCTGCGGATTCCATCCCCGCGCCAATCAGGGCCATCGTTCTTGAGGCGGTCCGCCTCTATGACGTCGCCCCCGCCCGCGTCGTGGCCGTCCTTCACTCTTTCCATCCCGCCGGGTCGCTCGGGCCTATGGGCATTCCGCGTGCATGGGTACCGACTCTCGCCGCGAACGGCTTCGACCTCTCGAGGCTGGAATCCGACCCGGGCTATGCCGCGGCGGCCGGTGTTTGGATACTCGGCGTCGAGCGGCTTGGCAGGATGCAAACGTACAGCCTTCCAGCAGCGCGCTTCTCCCCTATCCCTCCTGCCTGGCTGCTCGACATCGCGGCCCCGATCGCTCGCCAACACGGACTTCCGCTGGCCCTGGTGCTTGCCGTCGCGGCCCAGGAGAGCGGATTTCGACCTGGCATCGAAAGCCCGGTCGGCGCGGTTGGGCTGATGCAACTGATGCCCGCCACGGCGACCCGCTTCGGGGTAAGCAACCGGCGCGACGCGACCCAGAGCCTCGAAGGCGGTGCCGCTTATCTCGAGCACCTGAAATCGGTGTTCGCCGGCAATCTCCCGCTCATGCTTGCCGCCTACAACGCGGGCAGCAAGGCAGTCATCGATCACGGCAACCGGATCCCGCCGTTCCGCGAGACCCAGAATTACGTGCCGGCCGTGCTGGCACGCTACCGGTACTACCAGCGGACGCTGGGCGGCCAGGAAGTTGTCGCCTCAGCCACCCCTGCCACGGCCAAGCCCGCCCCCCGAGCCGACCACCAATCGAAAGTCACGACGCCATGAGCCAGACAGACAGCAAGCCGACGCGGCGCCAGATCATTACCAAATGGGGCATCCGCGGGCTGGCCGCAGCGGCCTGGCTCGGCACCCTCGCGGTCTTGGGCGGCTATTTCGGCCACAAGGATCTCATCGCCTCGGCGCGCGCCTTGCCGACGCAGCGGGCCGTGACCCCGGCAGCAAAAGACCCTGCGGTGATCCGTCACGATCTGCCCGCTCTGCTGGCAAAGACTGACCTCGCCGGATTGTCTGAGGGGCATGGGCCCGTGCACCTGACCATATTCGTCGACCCGAACTGCATCTACTGCCACCTTCTCTGGGAGAAGCTGCAGAGCCCGGCTCTGAAGGGGCGCTTTACCATCACCTATGTCCCCGTCGCCTTCCTGAAGAAGAGCAGTCTCGGCAAGGCTGAGACCATACTCGCCCTCGGCCACAAGCCAATGATGAAGAACCCACTGGTCCGGAACGACTTCAGTGGCGGTCTCTCGGCAATGGCGACGGACGAGGCAAATTTCGACCTCGTCCATGAGTCCGGCGCGATCAAGCCGATCGACCTGCCCAGCATCGCGTGGATTATCCAGCGGAACACCAAGGAGTGGGGCGGGCTGATGAAATCCCTCGGCCGCCCGGCGGCGACGCCGACAGTGATCGTCGGCCAGAACCGCATTCTGGTTGGCGATCCCACGCCTGCAGTACTGATGGCCTGGGCTCAGGGCCGATAGCTGCTGGAAGATCCTCATCATGCTCCGCGTCAAGAATGACGACCCGAGGCTTCTGTTCAGCGGAGATCGCGGACAGCTGACTCATGGGAAGCCGACCCGCGTAGCAAAGCCGGTGGCGCTTCCGGGCCGCGCCCGCGTCAAGGGGGCTGCTACGAGGCGGCAACGGGCGGGCCGCGCTCCTCTCGCATGCCCCGGACACCCCGATTTCGGACGCGTGGTCGAGTTCTCGATTGCGGTCAGACCGCTGGTCAAGGAGCGCCATCGGGCAGGCAATGCCGAGCATTTCACTCCGGCGCAGACCCGCCGCTTCGAAGCGCGCGTCGCTGGGGAGGCTGGGTTGGCGATGCGGAACACCAGGATGTTCGTGACGCCGGTCTCGCTGATCATCGGCTTCATGTTCGCCGGAGACGAGGAGCTCTGGCCGATCGCCGGCGACGATGGTGATCTGAGCAATCTGGTCAAGGCCATCGAGGACGGCATGAACAAGGTCGCCTACCCGGATGATCGGGCGATCGTCGCCCTGAGGACGGCAAAGCTGTCCGGCCCTGTCGACTGCATATGGGTCAGGCTCGAGGCGGCGCGAGAAGACGACCTGACCAGGATGATCCGCGAGCGCGCGGGAAGCACGAAAGGATAGGCGACATGGATATGCATATTGAAACCGGTGGGACCAGAACCGACCAGGCGGTGACCCGCCGCCCGGTTGCAGTCGGGATTGAGCCGCTCATCGAGCAGCGCGTGAACGTCCTCGATCATGGCTTTGTCCGCGTCATCGACTACATGGGCGACGACGCGGCCGTGGTTCAGGCTGCCCGGGTCTCATATGGCCGCGGTACCCGCAAATTCAGCGAGGACGAGGGGCTGATCCGCTACCTCATGCGCCACCGCCACTCAACGCCGTTCGAGATGTGCGAGATCAAGCTTCACGTGAAGCTGCCGATCTTCGTCGCGCGGCAGTGGATCCGGCACCGGACCGCCAACGTGAACGAATACTCTGCCCGCTATTCAGTGATGGACCGGGAGTTTTATATCCCCGCTCCAGAGCACCTCGCCGCCCAATCCACCGCCAACCGTCAAGGCCGCGGCGACGTGCTCGAGGGCGACGAGGCCGCCGAGGTCCTCGCCCTGCTGCGCGACGACGCCAACCGCAACTACGCCCATTACGAGCTCATGCTCAACGAGACCGGCGCCGACCCCGCCCGCAAGGGCCTTGCCCGCGAACTCGCCCGCATGAACCTCACCCTCAACGCCTACACCCAGTGGTATTGGAAGACCGACCTGCACAACCTCTTCCACTTCCTCTCGCTCCGCGCCGACCCCCACGCCCAGTACGAAATCCGTGCCTATGCCGAGGCGATGCTCGGCATCACCCGCGCCTGGGTCCCCGCGAGCTGCCGGGCGTTCGAGGAATACCGGATGAATGCCAGGACGCTTTCCGCATCCATGGTCAAAGCCGTGCGCGCCATGGCGGCCGGAAATTCACTGCCAGCCGACATTCCCGGGCTTTCTGGACGCGAGCGCGCCGAACTGATGGAAATTCTCGGGATCGTCTGACCCGGCGTCGGTTTGCAAAATGCACCCGCAAAAATGCCGAATTCGGAGCCTTAGGCATGCCCGGGGCTTCGACAAACCTGCCGAATTACTGAATTTCTTCAGTCAGGAGGGCGTAGCTGACAGCACCGGCCTCCTGATGCAATTTTGTAGGAAATTCAGACGTTGACCTGATTCGAGGTAATCCGCCTGATAAAATGCCGAATTTATCGTGGCAAAGGATGGATTATCGAAAATCATGGGTCGTGCGGCGGAAAATGGAATTTCCCGCCGCCAGTTTGATATTCGAATATTCTAATATGGAATATCAGGGAGCCGGGTGATTTTCCAACCCGTGTCCGTCCCGGCCTGCCGGACGCGGTGGCGCCGTGACGAACACCGCGTCCCCGGCAACCGATATGGGGAGGCGGACGCCAGCCGCCTCGTCGATGGTGAATACCGTAGCGCTCTCCTCATCGGAGACCCAGCCCTCATTGTTACTCCACCAGCCATCTTCGCTCTCGGACCAGATCGTGACACCGCTGGATGGTGCCAGTCCAGATCCAGAGAGCGCAGCAGTTCCAAGGTCGGCTACCTGCAAGGCTAGTGCTGCCTCCGCGTCGACGAGATCCTGCCGCTCGATCGAAACCAGAGGGGCGGCATCATCCGGATGGGCGGAGCATTCCCCTCCGGCCTTGATCTGGCGGGCAATTTCCGCCGCCCGGAGCGCCTCCTCGAAGTCTGATGGCTCGGTCGCCGGCGGCAGGCCGGCATCGGACCGGATCAGGTTGACCAGGCGGAGGGCGATCACCTCAGCCGCCTCCCGAGTGTCGCAGACAACCAGGACACGCCCCGGCGCGGTCGGGTGCGTGCCCTCGACAACATGGACGCTTCGATGATCGGACATCTCGCTCATTGTCTGCTCCTCGTGGTTTCCCGGACAGCGGTCGGACAGCCCGCATGGGCGCGGGCTGTCGATTTCTTCAAAGGAACGCCTGATCCCATGTTCCGCTCGTAGAAGCCCTGCTGTACTCAGTAGATCTGTTCTCGAAAAAGTTGGTGTGCTCGACAGCATTCAGCATATCGTCGAGCCAAGGCAGCGGGTTCTTCTCGACATGAAAAATCGGATCTAGGCCCAACTGGAGCAGTCGGCGGTCGGCGATATAGCGGATGTAGTGCTTCACCTCCGCGGCGTTCAGCCCCTCTACGTCACCCATCTCAAAGGCGAGATCGATGAAGGCGTCTTCGTGCTCGACAATCGTCCGACAGATGGCAGCCAGCTCCGACCTCAGGCGGTCGGTCCAGATCTCCGGGTTCTCGAGGACGAACGTCCTGAAAAGCCGGATCACGGACAGGCAGTGCAGGCTCTCGTCGCGCACCGACCAGGAGACGATCTGGCCCATGCCCTTCATCTTGTTGAAGCGCGGGAAGTTCAGCAGGATCGCGAAGGAGGCGAAGAGCTGCAGCCCCTCGGTGAAGCCGCCGAAAGCGGCCAGCGTCTTGGCGATCTCGTGCTTCGACTCCACGCTGAACTCCTGCATGTAGTCGTACTTGTCCTTCATCTCCTTGTACTTGAGGAAGGCCGAGTATTCGACTTCGGGCATGCCGATGGTGTCGAGCAGGTGCGAGTAGGCGGCGATGTGGATGGTCTCGATGTTGGAGAAGGCCGAGAGCATCATCAGCACCTCGGTCGGTTTGAATACCTGGCTGTAGTGCTTCATGTAGCAGTTATTCACCTCGACATCCGCCTGCGTGAAGAAGCGGAAGATCTGGGTGAGCAGGTGCCGCTCACCATCGGTGAGGTTGCGGTGCCAGTCTTTCACGTCATCCGCGAGCGGCACCTCCTCGGGCAGCCAGTGGACGCGCTGCTGGGTCAGCCAGGCATCATAGGCCCACGGGTAACGGAACGGCTTGTAGACGGGATTCTCGACGAGAAGACCGGTTTCCATGTTCATGTCCTCGAAATCAGGATGGAGAGTGGGTGGCCTCTTCGGCCGGTGCAGCGGTCGACGGTTCAGCCGCGAGAGCGGGCTGCGCCGCCTCGGGGAGAGGATCGCCGCGATAGAGCGGGATAACCGAGCGAACGGCATGTCTTCCGGCATCGGTCAGCACGAAATACGTCATGCCTTCGCCATAGACGTCGCCGGACATCGGAGACATGAGCCCCTTCTCGGTCAGGCCGACCATGAAGGGGTTGGTCCTTTCGGCGTAGTAGTAGTCGCGGTACCCGGCCTTGACGGGGTCGCCGTAATCCGCGCCATAGGAATGAAGGAGGCAGTGGAGCTCTTCGGCGGTCAGCTGGTCAATCACCGGATCGCGGGGCGGCAGAAGATGGTCCTCAAAGGGATGGCGACGCGCGACAACGTCGACGATCCTGACCCCGCTGGTCACATCGCTCAGGCTATTCCACGCCTGCATCCTCGCCTTCGCGGCCGTAGCTGCATGGAACACTGCCGAATGATCGTATCCCCGGACCGTGACCCGCCATGCCTTTCGGACGCGCATATTCGTGGGCGTGATGACGGCGCTGTGCTGGTTCATGACAGGGCTCCGATCGTGGTAGATCCGCGCGCCAACCGCGCGCCAAGAGCCCTACTATATAGATTGGCCGCGCAAGTCAGAAGGAAAAAGGCCGGTCGATCGACAAGATAAATGCAGCCGCATCGCATGGCATCAATCTTATTTCTTGCTTACAATATTATGTTTTTATATTCTGGTTTTCCAACCAGGAGCATCGAAATGAGCGCCACGATCCACACCGAGCAGCATCAAGCCGAAGACGCCGCACCCAACGGCAATGTCGCGGCCGACCGACTTCGGAGCATTGTCAATCGCATCGAGCGGCTCGAGGAAGAGCGTAAGGCGCTCGGCGCCGACATCAAGGACATCTATGCAGAGGCCAAGTCCGCGGGATTCGACGTCAAGGTACTGCGTCAGCTGATCAGGTTACGCAAGCAGGCACCCGCGGAAGTCGAGGAGCAAGAGACCCTGCTCGAGGTTTATCGTCGCGCGATAGGGGTGTGATCGGCCGGCCCGCCTTCACAAGGCGGGCCTCCGCCATTATGGCAGACTCGAAACTGGCCGACCGAAACCGCTTGATGGCGGCCATCAGCTTCTCGATCGCCTTGGCTTCGATCTGCCTGATGCGCTCCCGGCTCACACCGAGTGTCTGGGACAGATCTTCCAAGGTCGCCCGCGCGTCTTCACCGTGCCGAGAAACGATCACCATCCTCTCGCGCGGCGTCAGCATCTCCAGCGCCTTCGCATAAAGCTCGCGCCGGCGCTCATCAAGATTTGCCTCGATAACCAAGGCTTCCTGGTCATCCGGCGCGATCAGAGTGTCCTGCCGCGAGGCCGAGCCCTCATCCTCCCCGACAGGCATATCCAGGCTCACGTCCCGCTGCAGCCGGGGCGACTCCCCGTCGACAGCGACCTTGCTCTGCCGACTACGTGGGCGAACGACGCTGACATTGCGCTCGACGTAGTCACGGATCTCCGCACGAACCCACCAGCCAATATACGTCGAGAAACGGTAGCCCAGTTCGGGGTCATAGCGGTCAAGCCCCTTGATCATGCCGACCGTGCCCTCCGAGACCAGGTCTCCGACGGAAGCGCCGTAACGCCGGGCGAACTGCCGAGCGATGGGCAAGATCATCCTGATGTGGGACTTGATGAGGCGATCTCGAGCGCGCGTATCGCTATGGTCGCGCCAGGCACGAGCCAAGGCGATCTCCTCGTCATGCGACAGCATTTCTGCGCCGCGCGCAGCGACTGCCACCAAGCTCTCGTTGATCTGATCCTGTCCGTTCATCATGACATCCGTGGTCTAACCTTTCGGCGCAACAATACCACGCGAAGCCAGCGGACCCCAAATATAAAATTTTGCGAATAAGCCGTCAGCGAAAGTAGAAATTCAGATTTTATTTTGAATTTCTGGAATCGAAGGCAGCGATTTATGATCTTCACACCAGATTTCAGCCGGCCTCTTGGACCGCCTCTTCGATTTGCGCGACGTCGATCGTTTTATGCTCCAGGAGCAGTTCGGCGATAGCCTCCAGCTTGGCCTTGTTCGAACGCATGAGCTGGAGAACTGCACGTTCTGCTGCAGAGTAGATCTCGCACACCGCGTCTCCAAACCTGTTCAGCTCGACCGGCGAGAGCGGCGTACGCTCATGAACGCCAAACCAGCCGGCGCTCCCCGCATTACGACGCGAGCCTATACTGGCGGCACTATCGATCATCCCGAACCGGCCGACCATGGAGCCAATCATGTCGAGCGCCTCGTCACGATCATTCTCGGCCCCCGTCGTCACGTTATCCTCTCCGAACATCGCGATCTCGGCAGCCCGCCCCGCCAGTGCGACCCTGATCCGGGCCTCGATCTTCGCCTTGGTGACACTGAACTCGTTGTCCATCACATCCATGATGACTGCGCCAAGCGAGTTGCCATGGGGCACGATGGTTGCTCTGAGCGGGCGATCGGCGTGATCCACGAGGAGTGCCGCCAACGCATGTCCCGCCTCATGAAACGCAGTCGTAAGGACGGTCTGGCGAGACATCTCAAGAGAAGGCCGAGGCGTGCCGAGCAAGATTCTGTCGAGCTGGGTCGTAAAATGCTGCATCTCAATCAGTGGTGCATTGTCCCGAACCGACGCGATACCGGCTTCGTTCACAAGATTGGCTACAGCGGCCATGCTGAACCCGGGCATCATGCTTGCGAGGCGGTAGAAGTCGACATCGCTGGAGACCGGCTTGTTGCGGCAGTGCAGGCGCAGGGCAGCCGCCTTCTCGGCTCGATCGGGCATTGGGACGTTGATATGGCGGTCGAGCCGTCCGGGGCGCATCAACGCCGGGTCGATGACCTCTGGTCGGTTGGTTGCGCCGATCAACAGCATTGGCTTACCACCCTGAACGGTTTCGAAGCCATCCAGGCCAACGAGCAGCTCGCTGAGAACGCGATTGCTCTCCTGGCCAGCGTCACTCTGGCGACCAGATCCACCCGAGCGCCAACCGGCGATCTGCTCGATCTCGTCGATGAACAGAATACCACCCGTCTTCTTGATCTGCCTGATCGTCTTGCGGATGCGCGCCGGCGCAATCGAAACGAACATGCTCCCCACGTCGGCGATGTTGAGCGAGTAGAAATTGGTGTTCACCTCGTTGGCGATCGCCTTGGCGATCGTGGTCTTACCATTGCCAGGCGGACCAACGAGCAGAATTCCCTTCGGCATCTTTGCCCGTCCGGCGTATCTCTCCGGCGCCGCGATCATGTCGATCACCTCGGCGATCTCCTCCTTCACGCTCTCGAGCCCAGCGATATCGGTCAAGCGGATGTTTTCGTGCCCACCCCGCACAGCCTTCCGCAGGCGGCTACGACGCAGGGAATCCATGTACTGGAAGGCGATGACCACGAGGAAGATGAGTAGTATGCCCTCGATCAGGAATGATATCCCGCTGGACAGGGTGCTCAGGACACCAGTCGAGAACGGTCCGGACGGGTGGTGAGCGAGGACGATTGCAACGTCATTCTCATACGCGTTCTTGACCAGGCTGATATCCTGCCGGACCCGCCACGCCATGCCGTTACGCATCACCAGAACCAAATACCGGTCGGAATTCTTCCCTTCAGGCACCACGCCCTGAAACGCGATCAGATAGAGAGTCTGGCCAGAACCGATTAGTTCCCTAGCCTTGGCCAGGGGGATCAACGGGTGTGGCGTCACGTACACATGCAGGTAGTTGGCATTAATCTCGGCGGTGGCAGGTCGGTAATAGAGTGGCGGAATGTCGACTTTCGCCGCTTTGCCGGTACCACCGGACGTGTTCTTCTGGTGTTGTGGGACTGAGACGGTCGCAGCGCCGGTGGTATTTCCCCAGGCTGGTCCGGACATGAATGCCTGCCCAAGAATAATTGCCGGGATCACAAGCTTCCGGAGTTTTATCATTACGGGTCCTGGAATGTATTGACCGATCGATGAGCGACGCGGCCGGAAGGTGCCGCACCAAACGCGTGGAGTGGCCGACTGACTTCAATAGCAATATATATTTAGATATCTGTAGTCAATTTAATTCAATTCGGTGATGGCTCACTTATGACCTCGTCATGGAGGCTGAGGATTTCAGCCTGCACGGCGCCTGGCGTGCTCCAAGCCTCCATTCTGGATGAGATTTCATCCCGCATCATGTGCCCGGTGTGGCTCTGTCGTACACCGCCGCCGAGATCGTCCCGCAGCATCTCGACGAAGGCCCCGCGGTCCATAGCCTGGATTTCAACCGGACTGGCCTCGATGATGCGGTCCACCATGCTGAAACAGGCGGACGCGGGCGGGTGCGGCAGGGCATGGCGGAAGAACTCGACCGTGTGACCGGGACCCGGCACCACCTCGAAGGCGCTCGGTGTCTCGTTGATGGCATCGATGGAGGTGCGGGCAATCGAGCCGAAATTGCACCAGATCGTCCCGCCGTAACGGGCCGGATCCCGGTAGAGATGCATGTGCCCGTTGAGAACGACATCGCAGCCCTTGATCGGGTGTGGCTCGATCGAGCCGGGGTAGCTGCCCGCGAATGCCATGTCGTGGTGGGTCATCCAGATCCTGAAGCCGACATCGCCGCCCACCCCCTCGACGGAGTGGGGGATCGGCGCTCCGTATGGACTGGCGCCGACAGCGACCAGGACACCGTTCACGTCATAGACTCCGGCCAGACCCGGGTTGACCATCACGAGAGCGCGGTCCGATTTGGCGATCACGGACAGCGAGTCCGCGGCCGACAGCTTTTCCCCCTTCTTGTCGTGGTTGCCGACATTGAATACCGGCTTCGCCCACGAGCGGGCGAGAATGCCGAGCAGGACCGACTTCAGTGTGTCCTCATTACCGGTCGCGACGTGGAACAGGTCGCCGAGAAAAAGGGGAATGAGGCGGCGCTCGTTGGCGATCTCGATCGAGTGGTTGATCTTGACCATCACGTGGCGCCAGTAGCCCTCGGCGCGACGGGAGGGACGCTTATCGTCCCACGCGAGATGCTGGTCGCCAATGTTCAGGAATCCGTTGCAGGCAATGGGCGCGTCAGTCACAGCTGGAGCTCCTGGTCGAACGATTAAAAGCCGAGGTCGAGCGAGAAGCCGGCATCGTCAGCCGATGGTTCCGGCGGCGGGACGGAGACCGATGGAGCCATCGGCTGGACGACAACGGGCTGGGCGACGACCGGCGCAACCGGACGCGACTCATGGATGAGCGCCGTCGGCTCGTCCTCGTCTTCGTGCATCGGGCCGCCGCAGACCGGGCAAAGATCACCGACTTCAGCGACAAGCTGGTCGAAGGCATAGCGTGCCGCAACGATCTGCTCATCCACCTCCCGCAGTCGGGCGAGGGCGCCCGACACATGTCCGTCGCTCAAACGGAGCGACTGGGCGGCAGCCAGCATCGCGTCTGAACGCCCGCGATCCTCGTTGATCTTTTCCTCCGGGCTGCCAGGAAGCCTCGACAACCGCTCCAGGGCCGCCCGAGATTTCGCGACGAGCGCTGCCGTGCCGCGTAGCAATGCGGCGACCTCGGCGCCATCGGTCTCCCGCAATGCCGGTGCTTCGGCCGGCAGGCGGGCAAGGATCGCAGAAATGCGCTCCCCGCGGTCAACCGCACTACGCAGGCTGCGCAGACTGGAAGCGGCAGCGTGATGAAACGAGACGTCCGTGAGAACAGGCGCCTCGGGAAGAGCTCCAAGCCGTTCGAGCACCCGGGCGATCCGCTCGACCGCGGTCGCGCCGTCTGCGATCCGGGCCGCGAGCCCGCGCCGGATATCGATCTCGCTTGCGGGCGGGATTTCGGGGGGGTGAGGAAGAGTCTCCAGGCGAGCTGTCACCGCGGCGAGCCGGTCATGCGTGGCTGCCAGCTCGCGCAACCTCGATGATATCGAGGCGCGCAGGCGAATGGAGGCGACCTTTTCGGCGGTGTCAGAGAGCCCCTGGGCAGCCTTCTCCGCGCGCTCCGAGAGGGTCGCCACGTCGGCCATAGCTTCAAGCCTGGCGACGACATTACCCATCTCGGCCTCGCCGCTCTTCACCTGTTGGTTCCAGCCGACGATCCGCTCGCGGTACTTGGTCTGCATGGCTCTGAGCCACTGTACCTCTTGTCCAATCGACAGAACGGCGGCCTGCCGGGTCGCGGGCAAGTCGAGCAGAAAGATGGGTTTCTTCTGGTGGCCGATCTGCAGATCGAGATCATCCGTCCTGACGATACCCATCATCCTGCAGACCCAGTCCGGCACCATCCGGCCGCCGGTCGAGCAGATCTGGCCGTCATGGGTCATGGTCTCGCCGTCGGCGTCCAGCATCGTCCACTGGTTGACCGGGTTGCGCTTGGTCTCGCGAGAGAAGCGGAGGGTCTGCCGGTTCTCGGCCTCGATCATGATTGCCATGCCCGTCTCGCCATGGCGGATGTCGTCATCCGTGACGTCGCCATAGAAGATCGCCCGGAATGCCCGGGTGACCCGCGACTTGCCGATGTCGACATCGCCCGTGATCACGGTGAGATAGGGGTCGAGCTCGATGTCGATATCCTTGAGCGTCGCGAGGTTGCGAATCTCGATCTTCCGGATGCCGGGAAGCTCCGCCGGCACGTCCTGCCATCTCGTGCCGCCCGCCATCTCGCGGATGACAGCCGTGCGGAGGCTGCGAGCATCCGGCGGCGGCGGCTTCTTGCTGCCGCGGCGGCGGACAGGCTTGGCCGGCTCATCCTCGGCCGGCCCGTCGAAATCGACGGCGGCGTCATCGCGGCCGAGGGTGATGACCCGTGAATCGGTACCGAACATCTCGGGGCGGTGGTGGGAGACCACGACGATCTGGAACCCGATGTCGCGGCAGAGACCCCGCAGCACGCGGTAGAATGCCTCGACGCGATCGCCGCGGATCCAGCAGTCCGGCTCGTCGAGGACGAGCAGGCGCCGCCCGCCCGACCTGACGACCGAAATGCACCGCAGGCCGGCGCAAACCACGTTCGTCATCGCGCCGGAGTTCTCGAAGACTGATGTCTTGTAGTCCGGCGCGCCCTTCACGAAGCTGCTGATCGAAAGGGCGGGCTGCCCCCGCTCGATTCCAAGATCGATCGCGATTTCCTTGTCGGCGTCGATCACGTCCTGGACCAGCGCGGTCAGCAGGCGCGTGTAGACCCCGACGGTCGATTCCAGGGCTTCAGTCTGGATGCGCTCCAGCGTGGCCGTCACGGCATCACGGATCTCCAGGCGTCCCTTGGCCTCCCCGACCGAGGTTCGCAGCTCGTTGCCACGCGCCTCCAGCGTCTCCCGCTGGATGACCGCGCGTTCGACCGCCCGCCGCGCCTTCTGGGCGGCGTCGGTCAGGAGCCCAAGCTGCGCCGTAGCCCCCTGGATGGCCAGATCAGTGCTGATGGCCTCGTCAGCCACCGACGCTGATCCCCATGTCGGCGAGGTCGGTGCAAACCTCCTCGATCTCGCGCTTGAAGGTCGACACTTCAGCTTCCGACGCCGCGAGGATCTGGCTGGCAGCAGCCTCGATCTCGTCCGGATTGTCGGTGCCGAAACGCGCGATCGCATCCTGGCGGGCAGCCTCGAGATCGGCGGTGGCGCGATCGTGCTCGCCCTCGAAGCGGGCGCGCAGGTTGCGGAGCTGCTCAAGCCGGCTCTTGCCGCCGGCGAGGCGGGCGGCGATGTCTGCGGAAGCGTTCGTGCTCATAGAGTGGGGCCCTTTGCTAGTTCCAAATCGACTTCGGTTGGCCGGACGAGCCAGTTTGCCCGGGCGGCATAATCCAGAACGGCTTGTGCCGATCGCTCGGGGAAGCCGAGCTCGTTGGTGACATCGATCTCTCTGAAGCCGCCACGAGCCAGGACATCCGGCCTGACGCTGGCATCGCCGATCCTGAACGGTGCGTTCGTGTCATCCTTGAAGGTGAGCACATGCTTCCAGTGGACGTACGACCTGCTGTCGCCATCGAAGCTCGCATCCATTCCGTGAATCCGGACCAGGAGGGCATTGTCGCCACCCACCTGGTTGATGATGGGGACGATCTCGGAGGCGAAGCCGGTGTCCGCGGTGATGACGACGTCGCCCGGCTTGCAGACCTGGTTGACGGTGTCGAGGAACCACTTGCCGAACACCGTCTTCCCATGACGTGGCTTGATCACCACTTCGGAGACATAGATCAGGGCCTGACGGAAGCTGGCACCGCCGAAGATCTCCAGCGGCTGGTCCTTGATGGCCTCCAGATAGTCCGGTGGCGCGATCTGGCCGTCTGGAGTGCGGACGTTGTAGATCGAATTCGTCAGTGTCTTGAGCCGGTCGGCCATGTTGATGCGATGGGCGCGGCAGCCGTCAGGCAAACTACGACCGATCATGTCCGCAACCAGGTTGGCATTGGTCGTCTTGCCGACCCGCTTGGGCCCGTTGATCAGTATCATGCGGATATGCTTCATCGCGGCTTCCATTGCGTGGATCAGCTGAATTCTATCCGGCAGTTGTGAAAGTGACGGCCTTTAGGGTGCCGGGGCCTCGGGTTCGCACCCGTCGCCTTCTGGTGCGCTGTCGGCCCGCGACCGCCGGGTGCGGAAAAACCCGTCGTACTCGGGGAAGGCTTCGTGGAATTTCCGCGCGTAGTAGGCGCTGTAGTTGTTGTTGATCTTGAATGACTCGCCGCCGCCCAGACCGCCGGCGATGGCGGTCTCCCACCTGACCCTGTGCAGTACCGCATCGGCCGAGTTATGGCGGTGACCGGCGCGGATCAGCTCGAAGGCAAAGCCGCAAAAATAATCCCAGACCTCGGGATGCAGGCGGTCGAAATTGACGAATCTCTCGGTGATCGAATCCCCGCCTTCGGACGGCAGAATAATCTGCCGGTCGTCCTGCGCAGGCCCGGCGCCGCCCCGTGCGAGGTATCCGTCGAAGAGGCCGGAAAAATCGGGGAGATCGGTCGCCATCGAATAATACCGCTTTCAGTGCGCTTCGTTTCAAGGATTGAATCTAGGCCCCGAGTATGCATGCAACAATTAGATGGAATTCTTCCATTCAGATTGATATACTCGCGACATGTTTCTATTGGCTCCCTGGATTTCGGGGGTCGGCGCGGACGATGTCGATATCCTTCCCCACAGGGGGCGGGCCTTGATATTCCTCTCGCCCCGGCACGCCCGTCGCATCGTGATCGGCGCGGACGCGGCCGGAGTTCCATGCATCGGCATGCCCTTCATCGACTCGCGGACATTTTCGACAGTGCTTTGGGAGCGGGCCATCCTTGCTCTCGATTGTATCCGCCCACCCTCGGCGAGCCGGCCCGGCAGTCAGCCCCGACTTGGTGACTTCATCTGCCTCCCCGGACAGGAGCGGCGCAACAACGGCAAGTTTGCCCTGTGGGTGCCCTGCAGGCCCGGTCTGCTGGCAGCTATCATCGAAACCGGGCGGAAGTTTCAGGCGATTGGGGAAAACGAACGGGGCGAGGCGCGGATCGGCTTCTATGATGTCGTACCTGCCGGTGACAGCGAGGCCAGGGCCGAGTGGCTGATGGGGGAAGACGCCGCCATCGTGCCGCTGACGATTGCTCGCGACCTTCCCTGCAACGGCGATATGGCATGGCGCTCATCGGCTGCAAAACCAGCCGGCTCAAGGCAGCGCAAAGGCCAAAAAATTTAGCCGGCTCAAGCGCTTCAGCCGCATCCTTTCCCTTTGTTGCATGCCTTTCTGGTCCGTAGAGTCTGCATATGAGCGACGAACCTGCGGATGAACTGGGCTTCAGCCCGCCGCTGGCCGATGACGGCCAGTTGGCGCTTCCTGGCTTTGGCGACCTATTTTCTCTTGACCCACTCACCGGGTCTGAAGGCGCGTCCGTCGAACAGGATGATCATGATGGCAGCGCAGTCGTCGATCAGTTTCAGTTTGACGGCTTCGGGTTCGATGTCTATCAGCCCGCACCGCAGCCGGCTGCCGGACACACCCCCTCGCCGCACCCGGGACCCAGCGGCGAGATCGCAGTCTCGAAGGCGTCACCGCGCGCGCCGCATCGCTTCAAGGACGTCCGGATACAGCTCCAGGCCCCCGAGCTGACAACGCGCGGCGGCAGGATGCTCGTCAACCTCATGGTCGAGAACGGCGGCGAGGTTGAATTCGACCGGGCCTGGTGCCGTACATCGATGCTGGAATACCGGGGACAATGGCTGTCTGCGGAGGGGTCATATGCGAAGAACCAGAAGACGGGGCTGGTCGAGATGCGCCTGGATCGCGTCACTCCTGGCTTCCCAAGGAGTCCCGCCGCGAGCGCGATCCTGCTGAGCGAGATTCTCCTTCCTGTGATGCTGACCTGGACTGTCGACGCCCAGTCGATGGTGGAGCGCCGCACTTTCTGGGGCAACAAGATCTCCGAGTTCGTCTTCAGCCAGCCGCCCGGCGCGCTGGAGAGGCTGCTGTCCGACATCTCTCCATGCCTGGACAAACTTGCAACGACCGACGAGCAGAAAGCTGGCCTTGCCCGGGCTTGGTTCGATGCTGCCGGGCCCAGCCGTCTCGATGTCGTTCTCAAGGACGCCGGCTTCAACGAGGACGAGCGCAAACGGATCATCCAGCGCTGGCGCGAGAAATCCTATGAGGTGCTGCGTCAGAATCCCTACGCGATCGTCTCGATGGGGTTCACGGTCGACCGTGCCGAGACGCTGGTCGAGCCCCTCGCATCCAGCCCCGACCGTGGGATGAAGCTGGTCGCTCACCTGCGGGATGCCCTGAACCGCCTCCAGGGAGAGACCGGCTCTACGGCAATCTCACTCGAGATCATGCTCTCCGGTTTGATGGCTGCCGAGGCCGTATCGGTGCCTGACGTAAAGGAGGTGGTCGATCTCGTGCACGCGGCGCGCCGGGATCTTGATGTCGCCGTTGTGGCCGCGGATCGACGGAATTACTGCGGAGTGGGGCGCAACATCATGGCCGAGGTGCGCTTTGCCCGCTACATCGCCGGTCGCCTGAACGAGGCGCGACAGAAGCGGGCGCGGGACCCGCAATCCTACCAGCAGAAGTACGACAGGGCGCTGAAATATGCACAGGCCGCCCTCGCTGCCATGATGCCTGGCAAGCCGGTCGACCAGACCCAGGCAGAGGCGGTGGCGCTATCAGCCATCGAGCCGGTGTCCGTTCTTACGGGCGGCCCCGGCACTGGCAAGAGCACAGTCAGCAAGGCTCTCGTTGAGGTGCTGGAAAAAATGGCGGCTGAACGGCCGGCATCCGAGCGCGGCAAGATCGTACTCATGAGTCCAACCGGGCAGGCTGCGATCAGACTGGCCAAGATGTCTGGCCGGGAAGCCGCGACCATGCATCGGGCGCTCGGGATCATCCCCAGCGATCTCGATCCAGGGGATTTCGAGGTCCGGGAGCACTTCTCCCCGAACGATATCTTCGTTGTCGACGAGGCATCCATGGTCGACAGTCAGCTCGCGGAAGCCTTGATCCGCGCCGCGCCGACCCGGCCCGGTCCAGGCTTCCGCATCATCCTGATCGGCGACGATTCACAGCTGGATCCGGTCGGGCCAGGCCGGCCGTTTGCAGATATCCTGGCCGCCTGCAACGGCAGCGCGGCGCGGGTGCCGTTCACAAGGCTGACCAAAGTGCACCGGCAGGATGACAAGGGCGGCATCGCCATCGGAGCGGCGAGGGTCCGTCAGCGCGAGGCACCGGTGATACGCCAGGCAGCCGGGATCGCATCCGTACCCGACGGCGCGGTTGGGTTGCTCCCGGCGCAGGCCAACCAGGTGACCCGGATGATTCGCCGCGAATTTGCGGCAATGCTGGAGCGCGGAGAAGACCCGGCCAATACCGCGGTGGTGTTAACCCCGATGCGAAAGGGGCCTGGCGGTGTCTACGAGCTGAACGCCGCCCTGTCGAATGTCCTGAATCCGAATGGCGAACCGATCATGAGCGAAGACCGATGGAGGGGCGACGGCCCGATCCCGCGGGTCGGAGACCGCGTGGTGATGGGGTCCAGGGTGGTGCAGCGAACGCGCGGAACGGATCACGGCACTGAGATCGTCAACTCGGCGACCGGGCGGATCCTCGAAAGGCTGGAGAAGGGCCGGGTGGCCGTCGAATTCGACGGACTCGGCCGGATAGAGCTCGATGCCATGCATCAGAAGGCTCTGATGATCGGCTACGCGATCACGATTCACAAATCACAGGGCTCGCAATACCCGAACGTCTTCATGCCGGTGTTGCTGAACCAGTCGTCGATGCTGGAAAACCGTCTGCTCTACACCGGCTGGACAAGAGCCATGAACCGTCTGTTGCTGGTTGGCGACATGAATGCGATCAACCTCGCGATCTCGTCCGACAAGAGCAAGTTGCGCCGGACCGTCCTGGGCAAACTTCTCGAAGAATGCCTGATGCCCGATCCGGTCGCGATGCCTCTGATTGTCCAGGAGCAGGCCAGCCCGGACGATCTCGACCTGTTCACGCAGTCATACTTTCATGCTCAGGGGGCCACCGAAGACGAGGTGGACCTGCAAGACGTCATGCGTGAGACAGGTCACGCCGGGTCGCCCTCGACAAGCCCGCACCCGGAAGTGGCACCGATGTTCGAGAATATGAATTTCATCGACCTTCCGTCGCCCTGAAAGCCAGTTCCGGAATTTTCCCTTTGCTCTGTGACTGGCATTGCCGGTATTGTTTTTGTATGACAACCCGACCGAACCACGCCAGTCGCCCCAATACCGCGCTCATTCGCGCCACGCTCTTCGGAACCCTGTTCGTCGCGGGATGGCCATCACTTGCTCATGCGGCGACTGGTAGCGACACAGTTGGCAGCGCCATTCAATACGCGCTGAGCAGCACGATCAACGCTGCCGCCCACCTGATCATCCTGCTGGCCTTCCTGGCCGGGATCTACCTCCTCGGATCGGGCCTGATGCTTCTCTACGAGGCGTCCGATCAGAACCGAGGAACCGGGATGAGGGAGGGCGTGCTCAAGCTGCTCGCCGGTAGCGCGCTCTGCGCCCTGCCCGCCCTGCTCGGGATCAGCGTCGAGACGATCCTGAATACCGCGGTCTATGGCGGGTCGACCAGCGCCCCGATCGGCGCGGTCCAGTCTTGCGTCAGCATCAGCGGCAGCATCCCGATGACGTGCGTGCTGAAGAATATCGCTTCCAACGTGGTGCCGATCGCGACCGAGGCGGCTTTCGTGATCTGCTGGGTCGTGGCCCTGATCCTGCTGTTCAACACCGTATATGGTCTGGCTGTATCTCAAGGCCGCGGCGGATCGGCGGCGCCCCAGTACTGGAAACTGAAGCTGGTGGCGGCTGGTATCTTGGCCAATCTGCCGATCTTCCTCGAAATCATCGCCAATACGCTGGGCATCCACACAGGGACGGTGAATGCCAGCGGCTTCCAGGGAATGAGCGGTGGACAGGTGTCGAGCATCCTGGCCTATGCACCGAGCGGCGTCTCGGGACAGCTCGCGCAGTACACCCAGGAGATCAGCTACGGCTTTGTGATCATCTCGATGTTCGGGATTTTCTATGCGCTGTATGGCCTCGCGCTCCTGATGAACCCGCAGTCGAATAAATCGAAATTCGACATCGCCTGGCACATTATCGGCGGCGTCGCTCTCGCAAATCCGAATTATTCCGTGTGTCTGCTCGTAAATACGCTGATGGGATCGAAATTCGGATTTTGCTGACCGGGCACGTCGTCCCGGCCAGCAAGCCGAAAAAAATCCTTAAAGCGTGAGCCGCAGCATGCTGCTGACGGCTCGATTCCTGGCATCCACAGCCGGGTTGATCACACGGCCGATCTGCCTGATCTCGGGCAGCTGCGACAGCCCGTCCAGAGACAGGCTGCGCCATTTCTTGCCGAGGCACTGGCGCCAGACCTGCAAGATGCCCTCGACTTCATCATCCTTCATCCAGTCATAGCCACAGATGTGGTGGACGCGATCCCTCAGGATCGCACGAGCGGGCGCAGCCACTGCCGCAGCAGGGGGCTGATTGTCATCGAAAGCGCCATAGCGATCAGTGACCTGTTCGTGTGTGAAGCCCCGCAGTGCCTCGGCGTTGAAGCGAAGCCGGCCGGCCGCGGCCTGTGCGTAGAACCAGGCCAGTGCTTCCTGGCCTTCCGGCGGCGGGACCTGGTTCGAGAAGTACCGGTATTCGACCGTCTCGAGATCCTGCTGGTCGCCCTTGTCCGGGTCAAAGCCCTTGACGCAGGCAGTTCCGAGCCGGGAATAGCGCCCCGCGATCGGCATCCGCACGGACAGGATGTGGGTCCCGCCGAGGCAGCGGTTCACATTGTAGCCGTTCATCGATGCGCAGCAGTGGTTGAGGCCGAAGGCACCGAACGGGTCACGCTTGTTGGCTCCCTCGTAATAGAGAAGGCGGTCGCTGTTCAGATCCACGATCCAAGCCCCGTTCGGCGCCTGGACGGGCTCCATCCAGGCCGGCCATGTCACCTGCTTCGCGGGCACATCCAGGCCAAGCCGCTTCCTGATGTCGTCACCATCCCTGATGATGATCTCCAAATTGGGCGCGCCCGCCTCGATCAACTTGCTCCGCTCGGCCTCGGCATGGACATTATACCGATGCAGGGTTTCGGCGATGGAGATGAGGTTGCGGTCGTTGACTGTCATTGATGTCGCCAGGACCAGTCCGGCCGCATCCGCAGCGTCGGGGATGGTGTTGATCCGGTCCCGACGGGAAACCCTTGCTGCCACCGGGAGAACCAACTGGTTCTTGGCGCTTTCGACCATTGCCACGATATCGTGCAGGCCGCTGGCGAGCGTCGCCCTCGCGGTCCGGTTCGGATCGATCTTCAGCGACAACCACTGAAGGCACGACACGGGGTTGGCCTGGATGTTCTCTTCCTGAATCGCCGCCGGCGCGACGGCTATTGCCGTTTCGGCCCCCTGCCCCTTCGCCACGGCTTCAAGCTTTTTGCCAAGAGCCAGGAGGCGATGGCCATCCTCCTCGCTGATGTCGGCCGGCATGCGACCGTCGGAGAGCGCTGCGACAACCTTGGCGCTGAACCCGGTCCAGTCGCCTTTGCTGTCCTTGAACAGGGAGGCGAGGGTGACGCCATACGCCATGGTCAGAGGGACGGCCATGTCAATCAGGTCGGCGAGGGCCTGCAGCTTGACTGCGTCCGCCTTGGGGATGAAATCGGGCGGCAGGGTAGCGATCTCCCGGCAGAAGGCGACCGGGTCGAGCACGCCAGTATCGAGGGACACTCCGCGCAGGCGGGCGAGCAGTTTTGCGTTGACGCCTGAAATGTCGGAGAGCGCCTCGGCCAGAGAGGCACCCGTATCGACCGTCTTCGCGAGCAGGCCAACGCGGGCGATCAACACGCTGTAGAGCGGCCATACCTCCATCGCCTGGCGGCGCCATTCGCGGTGTGGCGTGTCCTCCGTATAATAGCGGTAGGCGATCGCGTCATTGATCCCACCAGCCATGCCGATGATCCGAAGGACCTCCAGGTCGATCGGCTTATCGGCCTCGCCGGGCCGGGCATGAAAGCCGACAAGCATGTCCGTCATGCTCGCCGTGATGACCGCCTGCATCTGGCGGATCACCCGATCTGCCGGCAGGCGCGTGGCAATGGCCGTGCCGAGACTTCGTGCGACCTCCGAGATGAAGCCTCGCGCCGCCTCTTTGGCCAGCAGACAGGGCTCGTCGAGCAACATCCGGGAGATTTCCTGACTCCGGGCCAGGGCCGGGGCGAGCCAGGGCGCGTCTGCATATGCCGCCATGTGCAGAGCCGCGTCACGGATGCCGACGCTAAGCCATCCACCCTCGCCGCGGCGAAACACGACGTAGCGACCACCGTCATAATCGGCGACTTCCGGACGGAGAGCCTCGACATGACGGTCAAGGATCTCCTTCATTGCCGCTGCGAGTTCTTTGGGATCCATATCACTCACCTGTCACGCCGCCTGCTGGCCCGGGGCGGGGGCATCGTCGTCATCACCGATGAAGCGCATCGCCGCCGGCACGGCGGCCGGAGCCGGAGCCGGCTGCTGAGCCGGCGGCCCCGCTTCCGGTTGCGCGGCACCACGCTGAGCCGGGGCACCCGGGCGACGCAGCCGATTACGTGCCACCCCAGCACCTCCAGCCACGTCGTCTTCATTGTCGGCGACCTCGTCCTCGACCTGCTGGACCGGCGCATCACCGCGCTCCGCCCGGGCGGCAAGCTTCGACGCCTCGCCGTTCCGAACCGCCTGGTCCTCGATGATCGCGGTGCGCATGGCGCCGTGGCCGTAGAACCGGATGTCGTGGCTGAGCATCAGCCCGAACACATCCCGGAATTCTTCGATCCCGAACTCGATCGAGGTGGTCGACCGCAGATCCTCACCAGCGAGGATCTGCGCGAGGTCCTCATGCGTCGCCTCGGCCAGCGCCTGCGAAACGACGCCGTTCAGGCGAAGCTCCTGACCATAGATGTCAGCCATGCGGGTGCCGATCGTATGGTTGCGGATCTGGTAGTCGAGCCAGTCGCGGGTCCGCTCGGTGGCCGCAGCGAACATCTGCATGAAGTCGTCGCGATACGCCTCGTAGGCGGAGGAGCTGATATCCATGCGGGAGACGAAGGCCATCAGCCCGGTCGTGGTCCGGAACGTGCCGCGACGCAGGATCTCGATCATCAGGTCCGGGATCTGGAAGATGTCGATCTCGTGGTCCTGGACGCTCTGGTTGATGTCCAGCCGCACGATTTCGGTGTCGGTTACCCGGTTGAACTTGACGTGGCTCTTGTCAATGCGCTGCTCGCCGTTCTTGACCGGCCGGAAGTAGGTTATGTCGGAACGCGCCCGGTTACGGGCGTTGGTCATGGTCATGAGGTACTCGTAGGCCGCCGGACTCGAGATCTCGGTCGGCACGTCCTCGATCCGGATATTCCGGTTCAGAAGGATGCCGCGCTGGACTACGCCGCCCGGGCCGGCCCAGGAGACCATGTGCCCATTCTTCAGGGTTTGGGCCATGACCAGGCCCTGCCAGATGTTGCCGATCAGGACGAGACCGCGGCGCATGCGGCTCGACTCGTTGGCCTGGTCGAACTCGCGCAGCGCCTGATCTGCCGCCTCGCCGTTCAGGCCGTCCTGCACAGCGATGTCCGCATCGGAGAGCATTGTGCGGAGGTTCATGCGGCGGACCTCGACCTCGCCGGGCACCACGAGCTTCACATGGTATCCGCTCGGCGAGTGCGAGCGCCATGTGTCCTCGTAAACGCCGAGCGAGATCGCGTTGACGCGGCCGGAGTCGATCAGGGTGCTGACCAGCTGGCCCGGCCGCAGGTTCTGGACCGACCAGCGGATGTTGTCGACCGAGGCGCGAATGCTCGCCAGCTTGGTGTTGCCGTTCGCGATCTCATCCTCCACCGAAAGGTTCGGCCGCATCCGGTAGAAGGCCATGGCGCTTTCCTCGATCATGTCGAGAGAGCGCAGGCTGATCGCGCCCATCGCCTTGCCACGAGCCTCGGCGACCATGCGCTCGAGTGCCACGCCGCGGATCGGCGATTGCGGGTACTCGGTCAGGATCTTCTGGATCAGGACCGGGCGGGTGAACGCGTTCCGGCCGGCTGCCGCCGTGTCGTCGATTCCGGAGAGCGGAACAACGGACTGCGGATGCACCTTGCCCTCGATCGTCTGGGCGCGGAGCGGGTTCTCGCCGCGGGCGTTCAGCTCCTCGACGGTCGCCTCGTACTCGCGCATCAGCGTCTCGATGACGCGCTTCTCCTCCTCGTGCGGCAGCATGACGAGGCGCTGGAACAGGCGGCCCATCTTCTCGAGCCCCTTGCGAGAGTCCTCGCTCTCTCCAGCCTGGCGGACGATCTGCAGCTGGCCAGCGACGTGGTGGCGCTGCGCCTGGCGGCGTTGGCCGTCCCCGGCCTGTCCTGCATTCTGGTCTGGTATCGGACGCGCGACACGGGCGCGGTCACGCTCGGCCTCTTCCTCGGCCCGGTGGTCTCCATAATGGCGAATGTTGGCGGGCTGAGGGGGCTCCCCGATGATCGCGTCATTCTCGATCCGCGCCACGACATGCCCGCGCGGCTCCAGCCCGAGACGGGCATAGTACTCGGGGTGGGCGTTCAGGAATTGCGTCGCGACGAGATCGCCGATCACGTTGAGCATGTCGGGCACATCGAGCGAGGACGAGCTCTTGCGGTTGCCCGTGACGCCGGCTGCCCAGGTCTTGATCTTGGTGTTGATCATCGACATCAGGTGCGTGTGGCAGGCAAGGCCCGTGTTCGGGAGGATGATTGTCCCCTTCGAAGTCATGCCGACGCGGGTCACGCGGCCATATGCCTGCAGCAGGAAGACGGCGTCGGCCGGCATGTCGCAGACGACCAGGGCGCGCGGGCGCTGGTCCGGGAAGCGCGACGAGGCATGCATGTCCGTGCCGACGGCACCCGACATGTTGATCACCATGCCATCGATCCGGTCCTCTTCCGGAGAAAGACCGTTGAAGCGCGCGAGGGACTCGATACGATCGGTGTCGCTGCGGCGGACGATCCGGCCATCAACGATGCGCCGGCTGCGACCGGTGATCTCGCCCATCTTGTAGCCGGCCGCCTCGATCGTGCTGATGATCTCGTCGATCACGGCGCTGGAGAGGTCGGGGATGGCGTTGATCATGTCCTCGATACGCACGAGGTAGCCGCCCAGCCCCTCGGGCATCACCGGCAGAAGGGTTGCCTGCTCATTGACGGCCTCGACGCAGCCGACTGCCTCGACCCGGTTCAGGATCTCGTTGCGCAGCTCGGCCGCAAGGGGGTCAAGGAACTCTGCCTCGGCATAGCCGAACGTGATCGCGTCGTTGCGGCAGACATCGATACCGGCCTCGACGAGACGCGCGAAGGCGGCCCGGTCGTCCTCATGCGCGATGCGGTCGATTTCCGGGTCGGCGAGAATGAAACGACGGGCCTTGGCACCCATGTAGCCGCGCATGTCGGCCGGGTCTTGGGTGGTCGCGAGGAAGCCCCTCTTGCGGGCCTCGCGACGCAGCGCGGCGAGCCTTGCGCGTACCCGACGCGCCTCGACCGGGTCAACCGCCGCTTCCGCCTCGGCCACCTGGCCGTCGGCAGCTCCCTCGACCTGGGCGGCCTGCTCGCCTTCGGCGGCCGCATGGTCGCGGCGGGCAGGCTGGTTGCGGTTGCGCTGTTGCGGCTCCTCGCCTTCGACCACGCGGCCGCGCAGGCTCATTCGGACGACGCGACGGAGGATGTCGCGGAACTGGGGATCGATCGGCGCGTCAGGCGTGCCGGCCCGCTCGTTCTCCTCCTCGATGTCCCGCAGGATCGAAGAACCCGTGGTGTCGACCAGGATGATCGGCTTGATTCCCTTGTTGAGGAGGTCGACCGACAGGCTGATATTCTTCCGGGCATTGAGGGCCGCGACGAAGAGGCGGATCACCGAGTAGAGCGAGCCGCCCATCTTCCGCATGCGGATGTTGGGGATGTGGCCCAACAGTTCGCCGACCTCGACATTCTCGCGGCGGGCGGCCTCGACCTGGCGGCGCAGGACCGGGTCGGCGTCCAGGTAGGACTCGACCATCGCCGTGTTGGCCGCGTTGGCACGCTGCGACGCCATGCCGCTCATGTAGGCGATCTCAGAGAGGACCACCGCCATCGCGTCCTTCGCCGCGATGTTCTCCTCCATCTCGTCGGGCGTCGGCTCGACCGGGACGATCTCGGACGAGCCGAGCTTGTGCTCGCGGCGGACCATCGTGCCGGACTCAACCATCGCGGCCGCAAGGGCCTCCTGCGCGGTTTCGCCGCCGCGCGCGAGGACCTTCGCCATGTTCCGTCGGGTCATCGAGGGCGGGAAGAGTTCGGGGTACTGATTGATCTGCTCCGGGCCGCGGGCGTAGCTGCCGGAGGAGTCGATCACGAGCCCGGCCTGCTCGACGAGCTGGCGGATGGTCGCCCCGGTCTGGCTGTCCTGCGAGCCGTTCTGGCTCTCGTCGCGGATGAGCAGCGTCTTCTTGGTGACAACCTTCTTGATCCAGGCTGTTTTGCGCGCGCCGGAGCTGTCGTCGCGGCGCTCCTCGAAATGAGCCTTGCGACCCCGGCCGACCTTCACCTGCTTCACATCCGGGCGATTGAACTGCGAGTAGGTCGAGATGATCGTGTTGATCCCCTCGGGGAACGCCTCGCGCTCCATCGCTTCCATCCAGGCTTCACGCGGGAGGCCCATGGTGGTCACTTCGAGCGTATCCCGGTTGAAGATCTTCACCCCATCATTGAGGACGGCAACGTTCATCCGGCTGAGCGCCCCGATGTCGCGGATGTCGCGCACCAGGTCGGAGATGTTCTGCGCACGCTCAGTGAGCAGGACAACGTTTTCGATGCCGTCGAGGGCCCCGGACGCGCCGAGATAGGCCATCGTCGCACAGAACCGGCCCTTGCCGGTTCCCATCTCGTCCGCATTGAGGAAGCCATGGACGCCCGAGAACTCGCGGACCTTGGATGCCATCACGACCGCATCGACCTGCTCGGCGCAGAGGATCTCGGGGAGGGTCTCCTTCGTCACTTCCATCCCGCCGACCCGCAGGGCATCGACGACGATCTGGTCGACGTCTCCAAACTGCTCCTTGAAGCGGCGAAACGCGGTGCGGAGCGGGTGGACGAGATTGACCGGGATCTGGGTGAACGGCTCCGTAGTCGCCGACATCGGCAGATTGATCGCCTGGAACTCGTTGACCGCAGCGGCCTCGCCGGAGCCGGTGCCGATGACCTCATAGAACTTCTTGATCTTGCCGCGGCTGATGACGACCTCGGAAGTCCAGGACCAGAGATCCGCCCAGTCGATGATATGGCGCTTGCGCATCGCCGGCTCGGGCGCCTCGGGCAGGATTTCAGGTCGGCGCGCGCCGACCGAGACGAGCAGGGTTTCACGGCCCGGCACCGCAGTCATCGACCGGCCGAGGATGGCGCGACCCTCCACGGCATGGCGCCTGCCGATATGAGCCCAGAGATCGTCGGTCGAGCCTTCAGCCGGACGCGACCATGCAAAGACAAGGCGGGTAGCAGCGTCCTGACGGCTCATGACGTCGAGCAGCGTGGCCTCGCCGACCGTCGTCGCCTGATAGCCATCGATCTCGACGGGCGCCTCGAGCGGCATCGCGTATTCGGGGCCGGAGAGATCGGCCAGGATCACCTGCGCGCTGTCGATCAGGCGCTCCTGCTGGCCGGCCCGGAAGCTGGGGATCACGCGGGCGTCGCCGTCCAGCGTACGGACCATCGCGTTGCTGCCGATAGCCAGGACCAGATGGCGCTCGGCCTGCGGGATCGAGCGGACGATACGGGTCATCGCCAGTCGCGCGGCAAGCGGATTGGATCCGGGCACCGAGCCCTTCGCGGCGATCTCGTAGGCGGCGCGGAAATCCTGCCGGCGGCGATGGTCGCCGCTCACATGGGCGCTAAGGCGGTCGAGCAGGGCCTCCTCGTGAAGCAGCCGGATATGTGCCGCGCGCTCGCCATCATTCTCGGCGCCGACGATGCGGATGAACTCGGCGATCGGATAGGTGCGATCCTCGCTACCCAGTTGCTTGTCGATCAGGCCCTCGAGCAGAATGCGCAGCGAGACGTCACTGCGGGGGCGCATGAACAGTAGCTCGTCGGCGAGACTAGGGTCGCGGTCCGCCGGACCTTCGGCAACTGTCGACCCGGTGACGCGGAGGGCCTGATGCGACGGATACCAGGCATAGCGCCGTCCATCGGCATCCTCGTGTAGGGAGTATTCATTGCGAATACGCCAGATCTCGCGGGTGTTCGCGGGGATCCGCTCGATGCGCTGGAAATTGAGGACCGAGCCGCGCGACTCGACGAAGTCCATCCGCTCGGCCAGCTCCTCGTTCAGACCATAAAGACCGCTGACATTGAGGCCGGCAGCGGAGAGGCTCGACCAGAAGAGATTCTGACCTGCCACGCGGTCGCGGGGCCCGAAGAGGGACGGCCACCGCGTGGCGCCCGCATCGGGATCGGGTACCGGCGCACCCGGAGGCGCTTCGGGCTGGGCAGTTGCCGGGGTTGAAGCGGCATCGGCGACCGGCACCGGCGCTGGTGCCGCCTTCGGCGGGCCGCCGGCGATCTTGGTGATCTCGTCGGCATCGACCTCGACAATCTCGCTGGCCGGAAACACGGTCTTGATTCGATCCACGTCGAGCGTGTCGCCCGCCCGCAGCCAGATCGCCGCATTCCGCTGGTTCGCACGGAACCCGCAGTAGGTCAGCGCCTCGTGATACTCGGGAACCACGCCAGAGAACACGACAATACGGTTCTCCGAGGCTCCATCCGCGGATTTGATGATCACGCGGGAGAGGGTCATGTCGTATGCCGAGAAATCGAGCCAGCGCATTGTCCTAGATCTCCTTTGACCCGATTATCCCGGGCGGAAATGTAAGCGACAAAGCCCAACCGGCTGGCGCACCTTGGAATTTTCCAAGAGCATACCCTTGTTTTTGAAAATCAGTTCGACGCAACATGGCAGCCCGTTGCCCGGCGCCGTGCGTCGTCAGAAACCCAGTGCCATCGCAGGTGGTGACTCGTCCGGCAAGGCTTCCGGCTCCACGGCCTTCCCGGTCGATGGCTTCGCGAGGCTTGGCACCATCATGCGGCGGCGGCCGGGGTGGCCATATGCAGCCCGGGGCAGGCTATCCTCTCGCTCGGGCGCTTGCTCGCCGGCCGCCGCCGCATGATGGGCATGAGACGCGGAGGCCGCCTTGAGCGCACCGGACATGATCGCCGCCCGCGTCGCCCGGTTGGGGTCATTCGGCTCGATGAGGATGTCGTAGAAATGTGAGCGAACGCGCAAGTCGAAATCTCCCTCGAGCAGATAGAGACCGTCCAGCCGGACGGTCTCGGAATACCCTGGAGCCTCCTTGCGGATGGTAAACGCGACAGCCGAGGCATGACCGTCCGCCCGCATCCCCGACATCCTGCGAATCACCCGCTGCGCGGCCTCATCCGCCGTCTCGGTGTCTTCGGCGCGGATGATCCCGATGCGGCTGTCGAACCGCTCGACTTGGGCAAGCAGGTCGGCGGCCGGCGCGACATGATTGATCACGATGCGCGAGCGCATGCCCCCCTCGGCGTCACCCTCGAAGCTGATCGAGCAATCGACCACGAGAGCCTGATGGTTTGCCTTGGCCTGTTCAATAAGCGCCTTCATTGCCGCATGGCGATCGGCACTCTCTCCCCGGCGCGGCGGGTAGAGATGCGCATCCCAATCCATCGTTCGCGCCCCGAACCGCACCACGCTGTACTGGTTACCCGAGGTCTTCGCGGTCCGCTCGACCGTGTCATACGGCAAGGCCACCACCCGCACCCGCGGCATCCCGCTCGGCGCACCCATCGCCACCGCGTGCCTGATGTGCTCCATCTCGACTACGCCGGCGCGGCGCAGACGGGGAGCGACCCGCTCGATCGGATGGTTCTTCAGATACATCCCGGTGGCGACGAACTCGCGACGGTCCTCGTCAAGCCACGGCTCGGCGAAAACCGGATACTCCACAGCATCGCGAGCCTTTTTCGACTTCGCCGAGCGCAGCGCCTTCAGGGCCTTGAACTGGTCGGCGACCAGGCGGCGATTTGGCTCCATGGCGTCGAACATACCCGCCTGGATCATCGCTTCGACCTGGTTCGCCCGGAACAGGCCAGTCCGCTTGGTCTCCTTTCCGCTCGCCGTCTCCGACTTCACGATGACCGTCATGCAGCGGTCGAAGAAGTCATCGATACCGGCAAACGGACGCTCGACCCGCATCTGGATGAACTCCGGCGGCAGCGACGAAACCCCTTTCAGGATGCCGAAGCCGAGCCGAACCGTTCTGCCATGTGGCGTGCACTCGAAATCCGAGAGGTTGATGTCGGGCATCGCGATCTCAACACCCAGAGCCTGTGCCTCACGGCGCAGCATCATGATGTTGTCGCGGCCCACGTCGCGACCGAACTTCTTCTGCGACGTCGACATTTCGATGCTGATCGCCGCGGCAATGAACTCGGCCGGGTAATGTGTCTTCAGCCACATCGTCTGGTAGGCGATGGTCGCATAGGCAAGGGCATGACTCTTGTTGAACCCGTAATCGGCGAACTTCGCGATCACTTCATAGAGGTGAACCGCGTCCGCCTCCTGCATGCCGAGCTTCACCGCGCCCGGGATGTTTCGCGCCTCGTCTCCATGCACGAACACCGTCTTCAGTGCCGCCATCTCCTCGGCGTTCTTCTTGCCCATCGCGCGGCGCATCAGGTCGGCAGCGGCGAGAGAGAAGCCGGCGCAGACCTGGGCGATCTGCATAACCTGTTCCTGGTAGACGATGATCCCGTAGGTCTCGCCAAGGATCGCCGAGGTCTTGTCCGCCGGCGCGTAGAATTCGAACTTCTCCTCGCCCCGCTTGCGCGCGCCGAAGGAGGGGATGTTGTCCATCGGGCCGGGGCGGTAGAGGGCAACCGCGGCCGACAGGTCGAGCAGTGAGGTCGGGGCGACCTGCTTGAGGGCATTGCGCATGCCAGCTGACTCGAACTGGAAGATGCCCGAGGTCAGGCCGCGTCTGAAGTTCTCCATCACCGCCGGGTCGTCGACGGGGATCGTCTCGATATCGAAGTCCTTGACGTTGGCGCGAATGTTCGTGCTGGCCGCGCCGATCATCGTCGCGGTCCTGAGACCGAGTATGTCGAACTTCACGAGGCCCGCGAGTTCGGCATACTTCATGTCGTAACCGCAGACGAGCTCGCCGGTCCGGCCGGGCGCGCGATCGGGAAGCATCGGAATGCGGTCGGTCAGATCCGATGCGGTGATGGCGAGGCCGGCGGCATGGGCGCCGGCGACATTGTAGTAGCCCTCAGCCTGCTGTGCCGCGCGAAAAATGTCGAGCTTGATGGACCGCAGGTCGACTCCCTGCTTGCGAGCCTCCTGGATCCTGCGAGCGGTGTCGTTCAGCTCGGTGTGCAGCACCTTCGAGGCACGGACGATGTTTCGGAGGTTGACCACCTCGTCGAGCGGCTCGCCGCCCCCCCGGACACGGTCGCTCTGGTTGTACTCCTTGATGAAGTTCAGGACCGCCTTGTCGCCGGGAAGCTGCGAGGAAAGCTTGTTGCCCTCAGCGTAGGAGAGCTCGCCACCGGCGGCGTTGGTCAGGATGCGCTGGACCGTCTTCAGCCCCTTCTTGGCACGCACCTCGCCGAAGGTCGCGATATTGGCGACCCGAGATGTACCGTAGCGCTGACGGATATAGTCCATGACGATCGCGCGCTTGTCGCCGCAGAAATCGACGTCGAAGTCGGGCATCGAGACACGATCCGGATTCAGGAAGCGCTCGAACAGGAGACCATACCGGATCGGATCGGGCCTGGTGATACCGATTGCCCATGCGACCAGGGACCCTGCACCGGAGCCACGGCCGGGGCCGACCGGAATGTCGGAGCGGCGGGCAAAATTGACGAAGTCCGAGACCATCATGAAGTAGCCGGAAAACCCCATGCGGGAGATGACCGACAGCTCGTATTCGAGACGATCGCGATATTCGGCCTGGCGGTCCTGCGGAACCCTGAAGTCAACGAAGCGCTGGGCGAGCCCCTCTTCGGACATGCGCCGCAAGACGCCATCCTCGGTTTCGCCCGGCTTGAGGTCCGGCCAGCGCGGCAGTGAGACGGGCGCCCGGCGCGGCGCGGCGTTCGCCATCACCGCGAGATTCCCGGCATTGACCAGCGCCTCGGGCAGATCGGCGAAGAGCGCCTGCATCTCGTCGGCCGTGCGCATGTAGAAGCGCCGCTCGTTCGGGGTCGCATCGACCCGGTCGATCGAGATCTTGCGATTGCGCCTGTCGGCGTCGATCACCGCCCAGGCCAGATGCTTCTCAGGCGTCGTGTATCGGATGTCTGTCGTTGCGATGATCGGGAGGGCTGGGGCCGTCAGCATGGCGGCGCCGTTCGGTCCGGTGACCGGGAACCCGCCTTCGGCGATCCTGAGAATGGCCTGCTCGGTCTCAAGGTCGCCCGGACGCTCGATCTCGACGAACAGGCGGTCTTTGAAGATGTCGGCGAACCAGTTCAGCGCGATCGCCGCGGTGTTCTCGCCGGCCGAGCCGATGAGCCGGGCCGGCAGGCCGTCCATGGTATTGCCGGTCAGCATGATCAGCCCGTCGCTGTGATCACGGATTTCCACCGCGGTCAGCTGTGCCGCCGGGGCCCTGCGATGCATGATCGCGGTCAGGCGGTTGAGATTGACAAGCCCGGTCTCGGTCGTTGCGACCAGGCCGATCCGGGCCAGCAGTGCGCCCGCCATCTTGAGCCTGACGCGCATCCCCACGATCGGCTTCAGCCCGGCGGCATTGCACGCCATGGCGAAGTCGAGACCGCCCGACATCGACTCCTCATCCATCAGGCCGACACAACGTGCGCCAATAGCCTTCGCCCGCTTGACGATCTCCTTCGTCGTCGCGGCGGCCTGCCCTGTGCTGTAGTGGGAGCGCACCGCGAGATGCACCACACCCAGCCCGTGCCTGTCTATCGTCTCGTCCATAGCTCATCCATCGGTCCGATCGGACGACCATAGCGCGCAGATATGCATCCAACCGCCGTGGGGAGCGGCTTTGGTTGCTCACACAACCGATCGGTACCCTGCCTGGGAAACCAGGAGCCACAAGCATGACCGGCACCCCGACAGACGAACAGTTTCGCGCAATCACGGCAGGTACTGGCCTGGTCCGAACGCAGTCAGGCGCCGGTACCGGGAAAACCTTCATGCTCACTCACCGGCTGAAATGGCTCGCAGAACAGGGGGTGCCGCCCAGTCGCATCCTCGCGGTCAGCTTCACACGGGCCTCCGCGAACGAGCTGGGCGAGCGCGCCGTGGCTCTGAACCCGGGCATGCCGGCCCCGGTAACCTCGACGATCCATTCCATGGCGGTTCGCTTGCTCAGGGCGTTCGGGCCGCTTGCCATCGGCACGGAGGGTCGTTGGGGAGTGGTCGACTCCGATACCACCGAGCCAATCTTCCGCGACATTACGACGAAATGGGTCGAGGAGAACCTCGGGCGCGGCTACGCGATCGATGAGATCCAGGACCTCGGCGTGAAGGGGGTCACTCGCCAGGTGATGAAGAAGGCGCGGCAGGAGATCGACTCATGGAAGGAACGGATGATCTCGCCCGCCCAGGCGGTCGAGCGCTTCTGCGTGCCGGATGGCGATCTCAGCAACCAGTCAATGCATGCCCAGCTCTACCAGCTCCTGCAGGAGGGCCTGCACGAGCACAGCACTCTCGAGATTTCCGACCTGATCCCTGAGGCGGTCAGAATGCTGGAGGCCAGACCCGATGTGGCCGACCGGGTGTCCGCGGCCTTCCAGCATGTCCTGGTCGACGAGTTCCAGGACGTCAATTTCGCCCAGGTCCGCCTCATCCAGTACCTGACGTCCGGCCACCGGAACCTCACGATCGTCGGGGATTCGGACCAGTCGATCTATCTGTTCAGGCACGCCATCCCGAATGCAATGGAGCGCGCGCCAGAATTTTTCCCGCTCGTCGCCGCTGTCGGGGTGGAGGATCATGTCCTCACGATCAACCGGCGCAACCCGGAGGCCGTCCTTCGCTGCGCGAGCATGCTGGTCGACTTCAACCCGCGCAGCGCTCCAAAGGATCTCCGGTCTGGCAAGCCTGGCGACCCGCCGAAGCTGATGAACTACGGGAATGACAATCAGGAGGCTGCGAGCGTCATCAGCCAGATTCGCAAGCTGATCGCCGGCGGAACGCCGCCTTCAGAAATCGCCGTGCTCAGCCGCGCCGGCAGCCTGCTGATGAAAATCGTCGCTCAGGCGTGCGCAATGAAGGTGCCACACGAGGTCACCTCCGGGTTGAAATTCATGGAGCGTCGCCAGGTCCGCGACCTGATGGCCTGGCTGCGTCTCGCGCTCAATCCGGCCTGCCCCATGTCCTTTGAACGCGCCGCCGGCGCGCCCAGCCGGGGTCTTGGTCTGGCGGCGATCAAAACCGTCCGGAACTACGCCGAAGCCAACAGTGTGAATTTCATCGATGCGCTGCGAGGATGCGTTCGCGATGGGCTGATCAGAAAATCGTCGAAAGCCGGCGAAATGGCCGACCTGATCGAAGACCTGGTTCGCATGGCGGAAGACCCCGGGGTTGCCCCAGACATGATGATCCGCGAGGTCCTCGACAGGACGGCCTACGCGACCTGGGCGATGTCGCAGTCGGAGCGGCCGGACCAGGTCCGCGACACGATCAACATCTTCGTGGATCTTGCCGGCAACATGAACCGTGCCGGTGTGGCGCCAAACCTGGTGAAGTTCCTGGACGATATCACTCTTGCCGAAGACGTCCAGGAAGAGCATGGCGCGGTCCGGATCGGGACAATCCACTCGTCGAAGGGGCTTGAGTGGTCACACGTCTTCCTCATCGGTATCGAGGCCGGCGTGACGCCGAGCTACCTGTCGTCCGAGCCGATGGGCGAGATCAGCGACGAATACGACCCATGGGACGACCGTACCGGCTCCCTGGAGGAGGAGCGCCGGCTGCTCTATGTCGCCGCAACCCGAGGCAAGACCAAAGTCTACCTGACGACGGCCAGGGAGAGGGCCAACCGGCCCGGCAAGTCCCGCCCTTCGCCCTTCCTCATCGAAATGGGTATCATGAGCGCGCCGAGCCCGACGGACGGCTACGACGACGAGAGCTTTAGTCAGGTGCGGCTCACGCCCCGGCGCCCGGCCAGGATGACGGCACGCCCACGGATTGTCGGACCGTCGCCGGACATGCCCGACCCATCACCCTGAACGAGATCACCGACCGGCGACCGACAGTCCGCCAGGATGGCGGCGCCCTTCCAGGTTTTTTGCCAACAAGAAAGGGGCGCCACCCGCAAGGATGGCGCCCTTGGTCTTTCCTGCCGCGGAGTGGCGGCGAATTGATCCTCAGCCCACGCCGGGGAACAACTCATTCAGGATGCCAGCCATCGGGTTGTCCTGATCCAGGTCCGGCTCGACCGGTGCAGCCTGGACATGGCTTGCGCTCTCGTCGGCCTGCCGAGGCTGGGGCTCCGGAGCGATGACAGCGGGGCGCTGGCGGGGAGAGGGCATAACCACCGGCGGCGCGGGCTGCTCAACCTGCTTCGGACTGGCGGCGGCGGGCTTGGCATCCTGCTCAGGCTTCGCCTCGGGCTCGACCTGGGCATCATCCCCTTCAACGACGATCGGCTTGGCGGCGCGACGGGCCGGCATGACAACGGGCGGCGGCTCTTCAGCCTTCGGAGCTTCCGCCACCTTCAGGGGTTCGACCGCCTTCGGGGCTTCCGCCACCTTCACAGGCTCTTCAGCCTTCGGAGCTTCCGCCACCTTCACAGGCTCTTCAGCCTTCGGAGCTTCCGCCACCTTCACAGGCTCTTCAGCCTTCGGAGCTTCCGCCACCTTCACAGGCTCTTCAGCCTTCGGGGCTTCCGCCTTCACAGGCTCGACGGGTGCGGCGGACTGCTCAGCCTCTGTCGCCTCGGGTTGCTTGGCCTCGGCGGGCTGCCCGGCATCCCGTGCAGCAGCCTGGGAGCCAACCCTGATGGTCTTCGGTCGGCCACGGCCACGGCTGGTCTTCACCAGAAGGATAGGAGCATCTGGATCGAGCACCTTGCTCTCGATAAGCACATTGAGCCGGGCTTCGGCCACGCGGTGCATGAGATCCACATCCGCGCCTGCGGCTACGATCTCGCCGCGGATCTCCTGGATGCTTGTCTCGATATTGGCGAACCCGTTCTGGGCCTCGTCACGGCTCTGCGTCGCGGCAGTGAGCCGGGCTTCGATGTCGCGTTTCTGTGCTTCGAGATCGCTGACCTCCTTGGCAAGCCTCTGAAGGACACTGCCATAGCGATAACGGGAGAGAAGATTGGTCTCGAGGCTGGAAAGAAGCTTTTCCGGGTCTTTGGCGATCGGCATGTCTCTGTTCCTGACGGATCGAACTCTGATTTCCTGAATTGAACAGGTTTGTCATACTATTTTGGAATCAACATTTCAAGTTAAACTTGACTTTTCGGCCGAAAATAGTATTTTCATCGTCAACCGGAGGAATTCTGGTGCCACATCTGAACGGCGGGATATTCCCGCCGTTTTCATTTCCCCATGACGACCGCATCGCGCGTCACGCGGAAAATTCGAATTTATCTCGACACCATGATCCAACGGCCACGAAAACCTGATCAGAAGAGCCGGTCTGATTGACCGGCGCCTCATGAATTCATGATTATTCGGTCAGTGCGTAAGTGACCAAGAATTTCTCTCGGAAAATTCAAATTCTCAGCATGAGCTGGTCGGTCCATCCAGATGAGCCGGCGTCACTGGCCGACAACGATATCACGTTGGTTCCTTGCATATCCGATCGATAGACTCTGGGTACGAAAACCCGCGCTTCACAGGATCGCATAGCCATGGACATCAAGGCGACAATAACAAAGGCCGAGCTGATTACGACGAAAATGGGAGTATTCGTGGTGATCAGCGGGCGCTCGCCCCATTACGGCGTTCTGGCCGACGAGCCGAGCAACATCGTTGCCGGTCTCGGCGTCCCCTCCGTGGAGGCTGGGGACGCCGTGCTCGAAAGCCTGCGCAACAACGACCGCAACGACCTCGTCGGCACCGCGGTTCTGATCTGCGGGACGATCCTGCACGAGCATTCCAAGCCTGGCCGCCTTGCGTTAACGGCGCGCGAGCTGAAGCGGATGACCGGGCATGAGTTGGTGGCGTACCGGCAGGCCGAGCATTTTGCCGAAGCCATGATCCATATCCAGGAGGCGTCCCGGGCGAATGACGCCCAGCGCATGCTCGAGCTGCTGCGCGGTTACGGTGCGTCGATCGGCTGGTCAGATCGGCCAGCGGAGCCGCTGCCCGGGTTCAGCGCTGAAAGAGCAGCCGCTAGCGAGATCCATGCTGACAAGCGGGCAGCGGCGAGCCCCTCTGTCGAATCTGCTGAAGTCGCGGAAAAGCCGGTTCCCACTGAACAGGTCGCAGCAGAAAACAAGGCCGATGAGAGCGGCGCTCCGCAGACCGGGGAGCAGCAGGACACGCCAGCTGCACCAGTTGCGCCGGTTCCGCGTCCAGTGCCCGCCAATAGACCGCCGCCGATCACTGAGGAACCACCAATGCCTGGCGACACGTTCGACATCGCCGATCCGCTTGGGCTCGGCAATCTCGGCTTCGATGCGCCCACTCCATAAAGCAGGACGATTCCACGATGAACGCTATCACCAACCAGGGCGCCGGCTACCGGTTCAATGGCCTGCCCCATCTTGAGGACTATCTCGGTTGGCGCGAGATGGTGCGGGATCCTCAGCCAAAGGGGTGCATTGGCGCCCTTCAGGGCGGGCTTCTCGACCTACTCAACCTGCGCCCGACCGATGTGAAGGTCAGCGATATCTGTCGCGGCCTTTCAGCGATACCTCGTTACAACGGGCAGACCGACTGCTCGAAATGGGGTGGTGTCAAGGACCGGATCTGGACGGTTTCCGACCACTCGGTGGTCGCCTTCGAGTTCGCAAAGAAGCTTTCGGTGATCCTCGGTCTCCCACAGCCGAGAGCGTACCTGTATGCCGCATACACCTTGCTTCACGACGCGCCCGAGTACATCATCGGGGATATTGTCTCCCCGCTAAAAGAGCTCCTGAAGCCCTTCATCTCAAAGCTCGAGGATGGCCTGGCGCGATCGGTTCACATCTCATTCGGCCTGCCCGCAGAACCCGATGAGGAGATGGCGACGCTGATCAAGCTGGCAGACGAGGTGATGCTTCTGGTCGAGAGCGTGGCAATCCGGCCCGGCTTCGAGCATTACGAGATGCGCATCACTGAGCAGTCTCGATGGCTCCTGCGGAACCTCGCCTTCTCGCATCCCGACAGAATTGAGGATCTGCTGACGGTTAATCCTCGCCTCGAAATTTCCGCGGCCGAAAAAATGGTTGCGGCGCTCGACGAGATCCTCGCCTATCCGCTGGTAGCACAGAATGTCGTCAACATCGCTGACATCGTGAGCCAGAGCGATACTGCCGAGGACATACCCGGTCCATCCATGGAGACGTGACTGAAATATCGATTTTCACGACGAGCATAAGAATATTCATCACCTCCAGCTGTGAATTCGAATTTCACTGCTGGAGGTGATGAAGGTAGTGATTTTTTATCTTGAAATTGGGATATGATCCTCACAGTTGCCGATCGGGCAACATCGGTAACCGAAATGGATCATTTATCTCTGGGAATGACACCGCCGAGTACAAAGAGAGTGCGAGCGACACCCGCGCAGCTCCCTGATGACGGATTTCAGTGGATTGACGCGCACCGCAGGACACTCGAAGCAAACGGCGCGGCGTCAGCCGTTGTCGATTGCCTCAATGCCATCGCGCTCAGGATCGCCATCGAGCGGATGTCAGCCGACGAGGTTGTTCACCTTCTGGGCGGAATCATGGCCAGGCTGCAGATGCCACACAGCGGACCGAAGGCAGATACACAGCTTGCAGAACTGTGCGGACTGACTCCTCACTTTCTGTCCCTCTTGAGAGACCATGAGTTTTTCCCACCAGAAGACGAATAATTTTCCGGAAGGACCTCGACTTTCGAGCACCCATGTCGCCACCCCTACAGATGCACTGCGACCGCAGCATCAGTGGGGGTGGCGCAACCGACTCATTATTCCTTTTTTTATTGATAATTATTTTTTGTATTTGTATAAGAAGCAATGCCGACGAAATCATCCACTGTGACCGATCCTCTTGTTCAGGCACGCGAAATTCTTCGCCGGCGAGACCCATCGCTGGATCCGCATGAATTCTTCACGCCCAATATCAGGCGCTACATCCCGCATTTCGGCAGCCTCAGAAACATGGCGGCGGCGGTCAGCCTTCTGATCGAGGTGCTGGATGATGACGCCAATCCGGCCATCCTTGTCGCCGGTGACTACGATGCAGACGGGATCTGCAGCGTCGCTTCGATGTCGCGCCTGCTCCAGCAGTTCGGCCGCCCGGACCATGGCCTGCTTCTCCCCGACCGAATGACCGAAGGCCATGGACTCTCAGCCGCGGCGACTTCCCGGATCTGCAACGCGAAGCCCGACCTTGTCATCGTACTCGACTGCGGCACGACTTCACACGAGGCCCTTGCCCGGATCTCGGCCGTTGCGCGACGCGGCGTCATCGTTGTCGACCATCACCAAGCGCCCGGCATGGCTTTCCCGGTCATGCCGCCCGGCGTTCTCCTGATCAATCCCGCTCTGGACGACTTCATGGGCACCCAGGTCCCGGCTGATGTTCAGCGCGGGCTAGCAGGGGCGTGTACCGGCGCCCTGGTCTACATTCTCGCGGCACAGTTCATGATCACCTGGCGGATGCGTGCTGTCCAAGATCCGGCTTTCGCCGCGCGCCACGCGCCGGAACAGAGTCCTCTGTTGGCCGATCAGGAGCTGCGCGACCTGCTGGCCGAGATCAGCGGGCTTGGTGCATTCACCACGATCACCGACATGGCCCCCCTCAACCGGTTCAATCGGGCGCTTGTTCGCACCAGCCTGCCCTACATTTCCAGGATCGTTGGCCTGCAGGCTATGGCCGCAAGCTTCGATCGCACGCTCGACATCGAGACACCCACGCCGGCGGATGTCGGATTCCGATATGGCCCCGTGATCAATGCCTCGGGGCGGATCCACCATGGTAACATCGCGTTGCGGCTGATGATCGAGACCGACTACGACGAGGCACTGCCGCTTGCCTGCCAGGCGATCGAGATCAATGTCGAGCGCCGCGCGATCCAGAAGGCCGTCGTGGATACCTGCCTCGAGCAGGTTGACCAGGCCGACGACAGCGGCGTCATGATCCGCAGCGAGGACTTTCACCCCGGGGTGGTCGGCCTCGCTGCCTCCAGGCTGCTCGAACACACCGGCCGGCCATCGATCGTGATCGGGACTGGCGGTGCCGGCTCCGCTCGGTCCGTAGCAGATTTCGACATCGGTGCCTTCATTCACCGGGCGGCCGATGAGGGCCTGATTCTCGGCGGTGGCGGGCACGCCGCGGCGGGCGGCTTTCGGGTCGCGCCGGCTCCAGACTCCCATCTTCGCCTCATGGAGCGCTTCAAGGCTGAGACGCGCGCAATCCGGCGCATCGCCGGCGCGCCTGATGTCGTCGTCGAGTTCGGGCAGATCTGCGACTTCAAGGGGCTCTGGGCCGCTATGGCTCCATTTGGCGTCGGCAATCCGGCTCTGACAATCTTGTTTCGCAACCCGGTGATCACGGACGAGAAGTGGTTCGGCGGGGAAGACAAGCCCCACTGGCGGGGGCGCCTGTCGAACGGCTCCGGCGAGATCGATCTTGTCTGGTTCAGCGCGCGTCAGTCGCTCGCATGGCCGGAGGGGCGCGAGTTCCTGCAGGGGGTCGGCACGATGCGCGGCCGGCTCGACGTCAACAATGGCTGGAAAGGCCCCCAGTTCCAGATCATGGTCGAGTCAGTGACCGAAGCCGGCCAGCCCGATCTGCACCGGCGCCAGGCCCGCCCAGCCGTGGTCGAACTTCACAAGCGGATCGACGTCCTGGAGTTCTAGGCTGGCGGTCGAGCCCGGTGGCTCGAGAGCAGCTCATCTGCCCAACCTCAAAGCCGACCGTCGATTACGACGGAAGCCTCAAAAAGCTGAGCTGATCGGTGCCTCATGCCGGGGCATCAACTGGATCGCCTACCTCATCGGCTTCATCTGTGATCGCGGCGAGTCCGGAATCCTCCGCCTCGGGCGCCTCCTCGTGAGGCTCTCCATCCGCCGCGGCTTCAAGCCTCATCGCTCCGGCCAGCTCGGCAAAATAGCCCGGCTGGCCAGCGATCTCGTCGAACAGGATCGCAACTGCGCCCTCCAGGCCATGGCCACGCACTCGAGCAATCTCCGGGACGCGGGAAATCAGCCGACGGAGCTGACGGGCCGGCATCGGCGGGACCGATGACTCCTGAACCAGGTGACCAGCATGGTTCCAACCGATCACGATGTCGGTTGGTGGCCGATCGACATGCCATGCAATCCTGGTCTCCCGATTGCTGGCGATCTGCGCAGAGACGATCCTCGCCGTTTCGCCAGCCATCGGGGCGGCGGGTACGATGGTGATATCCTGCCGGGGCGGCTCGTTCATTTCGATGGAGCTGGCCGCAATGCGGGCGGCTGCCTCCAAAGACGCGCGATCGCACACCATGATCTCCCCACCCTCGAGGACAAGGCTGCGGTAGCTCGGCTTGAACACGTGCCTATGGCCGTGCCGTTTCTCGATCGGCCATGACTGACGTGCGGCGAGAATTGCGGCCCGAATTGGTTTGAGCGACCGCCGGCGGCCAGCAAGGACGACAACGTCTCGGATATTGTGAACAGCCGCGCCAAGCTCCGACCTGACGGTCAGGCCGCGCCGGAGACTGGTCACGAACCGATCGTCAACGACTTCAATCCCCTCCTCCTTCGCCAAATCCGCCGCAACCGCGGCGCCGAGAAGGACGGTGGCACCGATCGCGCCGATGGCCGAGGATGATACATGGGTGAGGTGCGGGATGACAAAGCGCGCCACATTGCCAAGGAATGTCGGGTCGTGGATCAGTTCCTGGCCGGTGCCCCTCAGGTAATCAAAACCAGACTCGATCGAGATATACCCCGCCGTCGCAAAGGCTGCACGGGCGACAAATCTGGCGACCTTCTGGATTTTCGCGTCCGGAGGGAAGGTCTTGTAATTCGGAATTCTGACTCCGTCATAGCGGCACCCGGTAAATGCCGAGCCGACGTAGAGGGATTCGACAAAATCAGCGAGCTTTGTCCTGCCGATCGAATTCGGATTGCAAAAATCCAATTTATTACGCCGACCGGGTCGGGAGCGTCGCGGCTCTGGAAGAAATTTGAATTCTGAAAAGTCGACACGCTCGCATACCGCACGACGCCAGCGGCTGAACGAGCCCTCACAGTTCTTGAACGAGGAAAATCGATTTATCGAGCCAGACAGGTCAACCCGATACATATCAGAGAAAATTACGTGTGACCGGCTGATCCTCGCATCGGCCAGGCTCGCCTCGCGCATGGTCGACCGCGAAATAATAGTATTTTCAATGGAAGAGTCCGATAAATTGGCATTATCGAAGTCAGCCTGCTCTATTTTCGAATTTGTGAGCACACTCGATGTCAGGTTGGCACCTTCCGCCGAGAATTTCCGAATTTTACTCTGCTTGATCGTCAATCCGGTGAGATCTGATTCGTCAAAATCGATCCCCACAATACGCTCACAACTGCGAAATATGGAATTAACGAACCGGCACTTGCGAGCGGTGAAATCATGGATTGAGCAGCGGCGGAACTCGGTACCCGAAAAATCGGTATTTTCCGGAACCTCGAGATTGCGGATGTCCAGGCCGACGAGGAGGAGGTAGCGCGCGTCGCCGTATTCACGCACATAGGCTGCAATGGCTTCGGCCGCTGTCGCTCCATTGGCTGAGCGAAAGCCGTCATTCGAGGTAACCCTCACGCCGGTCTGCGCCTTTTCACCGATGCGACGTGCGTGGTTCTGGTAGCCTGGCTGCTGCACAACTCTCTCCTGGATTGGACCTGTCCGGTCGCGATGCGCAAGGACCGCGGGGAAACCTAGCCGGCAACTGCGTGTTCAACAGCATCGCGCAGGGTCAGCCGACACCGAAATCGAGCGGTAGTGCCGGCGCCGTCTCGTCCGGGCATGGCGGCGCCTGCACCTGCTGGACCTCTTCATCTCGTCGGGGCTCCGGACTTTCTGCAACCGAGCCGAGGTAGCTGATCGTCCTCACAATCAGCCCGTCCCGTTCAGCCGTCATGATCATGTTTGCGGTTCCAGGGGTATGGCCAGCCCTGACAGCAAGAAGATGGGTCCCAAACCACGCCATCTCGGCATTGCGGATGATCCCGGCGACCTTGGTCCGGTAGCTGTTCCACTCGGCCGGGAAGCCGTGAACCCTGACGCCCTTCCTCGTGCCCCATTCGGCACCGGCCCTGTCTGCGCCACGGGCGCCGCCGCATACAACTTCGATCTCCCCTTGCAGGCCAGCCGTCATCCGGTCGATCGCAGTGCAAGCCCACTCAATGTCGGCCGCATCCCGGCTGCCGGCGATAATCAGCCTCACCAGGCCAGGCCGCCGCCGCCTCAGCCAGAGGCCCGGAAGCAGGCAGTTGTCTGGCGCGCCGTCGAAGAGGGGCGCGATCTGGTCATCGGTGAAGCCAGCATTGTTGCAGCCGATCCGAGTCACTTTGAAATCCGTCTCGGGGTTCGCCCTTGCGTGGTCGAGGAACCTTCCGACCGATTCCGCGACTTCCTGTAAATCCATGGTGACGTACGGCGCACGCTTCGTTGGCAGAGCATATGCCCGCCCGGTCCGCCCCTCTCCGCAGCCCGTCACCGCGCCGAGATAGTCTCGTGCAAACCGGGCGGCCCCCTTTCCGTGGACACCTTCCAGATTGGACCCGAAAACGAATACGGCACCGCGGGATCTGCGGGCTTCACTGTCGTCGAGACAGTTCGGATAGCTTCCATGAGACATTGCCATCTTCCGCTCCAGTCGAATGTACATCACTATACAAACACAATGGTGAAAGCGACAAATAAAAGATCGTTTTATCTTGCTGTTTCCACTTTTGTTTTATATACTGATAGGAATTCAGGACATCAGGAGATAGATCATGCCGAAAGCGCAGGCCCCCGACTTCGCGCCGTCCGCCACTCCCGCTCCCTGGTCGATTTCGCTGCGAAACCAGGAAGCCGGATCCGACAAGGTCTACAACATCACGCTGCGCCCGGACGGAGACCTCTGGCGGGTCGACTACCAGAACGGGCGCTATGGGTCCTCTCTCGTAAGTGGAACCAAGACGGCATCGCCGGTGGCCTATGCCGAGGCGGCCGAAATCGCCACCAGCCTCCTGGTCAGCAAGCTGAAGGGCAAGTACCGGCCGATGGCGATGCCGGGTGCCGAAAGCGCCCCGGTCTATGTCGAGCCGAACGATACCGGGGTCAGGCCGCATCTCCTCTCGGCCATCGGCAAGGACGACCTTGGCGTCTATCTCTCCGATCCGACCTTCATGGCGCAGGAGAAAAAGGACGGGCATCGCCGCTTCATCCGGCACAACCCAGAAACCGGGACGACCGGCATCAACCGCCGAGGTCTCGCGGTCGGCCTGCCGCGCATCATGGTCGACGTGTTTGCCGAGTTCCCGATCGCCTTCCTGATCGACGGCGAGATGGTCGGGGAAACCTTCTGGGCTTTCGATCTTCTCGAGCACGGAGGGGACGATCTCCGTCCGATGGGCGCCGCCAACCGCTACCGCCGTCTCGAATCACTTTACGAGGTCATGTTCAGGAATCCCGCATTTCGGGAGATCGGGTTCAACCTGATCGACACAGCCTGGGGCGAAAGGAACAAGACCGAGCTCCTGCAGCGCGTCACGGCCGAGGGCGGTGAGGGCGTGGTCTTCAAGGAGCACAGCGCTCCCTACGTCGACGGGCGGAATGGGGACCAGCTGAAATTCAAACTGTGGAACGACCTGAGTGCGATCGCCGGCGACGCGAAGAGCGGCAAGCGCAGCGTCGAGATGAAGCTGGTGGACGACGCGACGGGCACCCTCATGCCGGTTGGATATGTCACCATCCCGGCCAACCACGAGATCCCGGCGCCCGGGACCGTCGTGAACATCCGCTACCTGTACGCCTATCCGGACGGGTCCCTGTTCCAGCCGCAATACGAGGGTGAGCGCAGTGACATCACGGCCGCCGAGTGCCTGGCCAGCCAGCGAGCATTCGCGCCGGCTGCCGCTCCTCAGGCCGCGATCGACAGCCCCGAGCCGGGCATGTGATGACCATGCAGGCGGGTCGGTTCTGGCCGGCCCGCGGGGCCGGCCATGCAGCCGCTCGAAAGATTATGACTTTTTTTGTTGACATAGGCGAACCCGATTCGTATTCAGGGTCCATGTTCACCCTTTGCGCACATAACGGCCTCGATATTTCCGCCGTCGCCGCGACGCAAACCGCCGCCCTTACCGGGTCGCGCGGTCATTGCGAAACCGTGCGCATGTTCGGCCGCCCAAATCCGCAGAAAGATCTACGGATTTCATGGAAGCCGAACATGGCTGAGCAGGGATAAGAAGCACCTTTTGCTTCCCTCCCCTGCTCAAACGAGCAAGGGGAGACCTAAATCCCAGTCCACTCGAGTCGAAGGACGAAGTTAGGGGCCTCAGGAGGGCAACAAGCCGGTCTCCGGATCGGTGGCAACCAATCGAGGCGATCCAGACAGGGTCGGCGTGCGCCTAGCGTCAGAGCACGAATGTCGAGACAGGCCCTGCTCTGGAAAAGCCACCCCTCGTCGGTGTGGTTTTTCCAGAGCACCCATTAGGGTGCTGGATCTTGGACGACCCTCCAGGTGGATCCGACATGAATGCCAGACCGGCTGGTGCATGCTTCGCGAACAGGTGATACCCTCCCCCTTCTGTTACCCCCGGCCCCGGGTCGGGTACAGATGAGACTTCTATGGGGATTCCACGCATGGGCTTCAGGTACCGCCGACGCATCAAGGTAGCACCCGGTGTTCGAGTGAACGTCTCGAAGACTGGAACTTCTCTCAGCCTTGGCGGTCGGGGTGCTACCTACAACATCAATCGTGACGGCGGCCGGGCTTCTTTCAGCCTGCCCGGCACGGGTCTCAGCTATACCGGGGCCCGCTCGGGGAAGGCCGGAGATCTTGCGATCCTTGTTGCGCTCTTCAGCGCGGCGATGCTGGCCTTTGTCATCTCGTTCCGGCTCTTACGATGGATCCTGCGCCTGCCGGGCGCGCTGGTTGCCTACCCGTTTACCCGCACCCCCAAGACGGCTGCTGACAGCGCGGGGCAGACAGCGACCCCTTCCGTGAAATCGGTTCTTGTGAGCGCCCCGTTCGGGCCGACAGGTATCGAAACCATCCCTGGATTGTCCGCCACTCCAGACGCCCATGCGGAGGCTGGACGCGCTGCAGCTCTGGCGACCGAGCTTCCCGCTGAAGCGGCGCCGCCCCGAACACTGCGCGACCGCGAGGATATGAATGAGATCGTCCGGCGGATCGCAATGCAAAATGCTGCCGCCGCGGCGCGGGCGCGTGCGGCTGGGCCAGCTCCCCGGCGGCAGCGCAGATCTCCTGTGGCTGACAGATCTTGATTTAGGAAGCGTGGCAGAGCCAGGCTGATTGCACCCGCTTGGAAGGCGGGAGGGCCTGGCAACGGGTCCCGCGAGTTCAAATCTCGCCGCTTCCGCCACCAACTCCGAAATTGCGGGCATAGCTCAGAGGTAGAGCGCCTCGTTGCCAACGAGGATGCCGGGGGTTCGACTCCCCCTGCCCGCTCCAGAGCTGCAGGACGAGCGTAAAGGGGAATGGAGACCCGCCGGATTGCAACCCCGGTCGCAAGCGGATCGAAACCGTCGGCCTGCTCCACGAATGCACCTGTAGCCCAACTGGATAGAGCACCCGGTTACGAACCGGGAGGCTGGAGGTTCGAATCCTCCCAGGTGCGCCAAACCTGCCCGATATCGGCCCGGCGGCCTCTTGCTTGCACGATCTGCACCTAACATCGGCAGACGAGCAACGCGATGGAGGCGATCATGCCGGATGAAAATGGGTTCGAGAGCGCCGCCGACCAGGCGTACAGGATGGCATCCCGCTGGGGTGGCGAATACGTTGTCGTTCGCATGCCGGACGGGAGCTTCGTTGCCCGAGGCGCACGGCAAAAGGACAGCCATGATCGCCCGACGGCAGAGGAAATCGGGCGGGTCATCTCGCATCGTCTGGACCAGCTCGAATGGCGGTGGGCAGACGGCAGGGCGGAAGAGCCGCCGGCCTCGCCCTTCGATCGGACGATCGTCAGCGCTCGGACGACCGTCCTCGCAACGCCTTACTGGTCGGTCGGGAGCTTGCAGCCCGCTTCGCGAGAGCTGGCGCAGTTGATGGCTCACGTGATGTCGATCCAGATTGTCTGGAATTCAGGCCGGCCAGATCGCGCAACCAAGCTGGTTATGGCAGAGCCGGCGTCTCTGGCCGACGATATGTCCGTGCCCTACGCGCAGTACATGGCCAATGTCGAACAGTCAGGCGTGGTCGACAAGGAGCTGTCACGGCTGCGCCGGACTATCGCCGCAGCCCGCCAGATCCTGCAGAGCCGCGAGCGTCGCGACGCCGTGGGCGCGAGCATGGATGTCATGTTTGGCCGGACACGGCTCCCGGAAATTGCGGAGCCGGGCGCGACGCCGGCCCCCTGATCACGCACACCCGGACGCTTAGCTCAGCGGTAGAGCAACGCCTCGACACGGCGTTGGCCGGTGGTTCAATCCCACCAGCGTCCACCAGTTCAAAGCTCCATTCGTTCATGGGTAGGATCGCGGCTTGTCACGCCGCCGAACCGGGTTCGAGTCCCGGATGGAGCGCCATAGCCTTCACGCGATCGTTAGGTGCGGGTTACTCGTCAAGAGGGGCATCATGGGCTCAACCTGCCGCGCTCGACTTGCTGGGCCGGATCTGATGCAACCTAATCTCAGGAGATCGCATGGCTGAAGAAGATGATCCCGATACCCGCCTTGAGGCGTATAGGCGTCGGGGGTTCTCCCCAATTGATCCACCACTCACAGAGCAGATGTCGGCTATGGACGGCCTGGACACTGAAAGTGAGTACCTGGTGGTGAGCGTCCACGCCTACCCGGCTGAAATATTCGAGGAAAGGACCCGACAGGTGAAAGTCGGATCTAGGAAAGTCCTCAAAAAACAGGGCCTCTTCAACAAGGAAATGGCCGAGGTCGACGAGTACATCTTCGAAACCCAGATCGAGCGCATACCGACCGGGAAATTCTACGACACCCACATCGACAAGGCGCGGCTGGCGAAAGATATCCAAGAAGCCTGCAACAAAATGCACCAGCTCGGATACGTCCTGCTCAGCCAATCCGAGGTCATCTCTGGCCGATACGCCTATAAGTTTGTGAATGACATCAACTTTGCAAATCGATACGCGGCCACCGGTGGCTTCGGATACGGATACAGCGTGACCGATGGCGTCGTTCTTACCTTTCGAAAAATGCGCGCGTAGCTCAGTGGTAGAGCAATCGGTTGATAACCGGTAGGCCGTTGGTTCAATCCCAACCGTGCGCACCAGGCATCGAAAACGCAGGGTCACGGGCTATCCGCGGTGACGTCGCCCGTCAAAGTCGAGTGCGAGCCCTGAGGCGGATCGACCCGAACAGTCGCAAAGCTTCAGACGTTCAAAGCGGCGGCCCTGCGACCAATGACTGTCCGGCGCAATGGCCGGCGAAGGCGTTGCTTGCACGCATCCTCGCTATCATGGCGCCGGAAATGGAGCGTGAGATGGGTATCGAGTATCAGAACACGGTTGGAATCCTGCATCCCGACATCCCGGCGAAGAGCGCAGGGCGGAAGGTCGGGGAGTGGAAGTACTCATATCCCGACATTCGCCAGGGCGGGCGGCCGACCATCATACCGATCACGATCCTCATGACATACCGGGGTCGGCGCGCCTCCTTCGCGGCCATAAGCGACCAGCTCCCCGACGATTACGAGCACTCGGACATCAACGAGCTGCATCGCCTCGTCTTCAATGCGCTCGAGGACCAGGCCCGCATCCTGACCGAAGTCGAATGGGAGGAATGGCTCGAGATCACCGTTCAGGGCGCCACGAAGAACACTCTCGAGTGCCAGGATCGCTACTCGGCTCTGCTCGCCGGCGACCTGAAGATCGAGGTGAACAGGATCAAGCGCGGTTTCCACCCGGAGACAGGTCTCCCCCTGACGGTGAACTCGAATGGGGTGGCGCTTCCGTTTCCTGAGCCGACAAGGCTCTCGGCCCCTCAAGAGCAGATCAGCGGCATGCGAATGTTGACACCCAAGGAGCGGTCATACGTGCCGGCCACACCGGAGAACATCCGGATCCTGAACGGCATTATCGACCGGATGGAACAGCTCCGCACCGGCCTGTCCGATATGCTCAGCCACGAGAACGTCGGAAATTCGCATGACATCGGCGAGGCGCCGATGGACCTTCTGCCATCACCCTGAGCCGGGACCACCGGGCTGCAGGGCGATGCGCCAGCCCGTTAGCTCAGAGGTAGAGCACCTGGTTTACACCCAGGCTGTCGGCGGTTCGATCCCGTCACGGGTTACCATTTTTGGCCAGTAGCTCAGCGGTAGAGCCCCCGACTGTTAATCGGGTCGTCGCAGGTTCGAATCCTGCCTGGTCAGCCAGATCGGAGAGGTGGCCGAGCCAGGCCGAAGGCACTCGATTCGAAATCGAGCAGGCCCTTCATAGGGGTCTCGCGGGTTCAAATCCCGCCCTCTCCGCCAACACCGGACCGGTAGCTCAGTGGCCAGAGCGGCTGGCTCTTAACCAGCGGGGCGTGGGTTCGACTCCCACCCGGTCCTCCAGGATTCCTCAGGATGTAGCTCAGCCTGGCTAGAGTGCCGCTTTCGGAAAGCGGAGGCCGCCGGTTCAAATCCGGTCATCCTGACCAGATTGCATGACGCTGCCGTGGCCCAGTTGGCAGGGCGCGCCCATGGTAAGGGCGAGGTCGCCGGTTCGACCCCGGCCGGCAGCTCCAAACGGGACATGGCTCAGCCTGGTAGAGCGCTCGCCTGGGGGGCGAGAGACCGCCGGTTCGAATCCGGCTGTCCCGACCATTCTCATCCGCAGTGCGGATCCTCTCTATGGTGGCATTAGCTCAGTCGGTAGAGCGCCGGTTTGTGGCACCGAAGGCCGCGGGTTCGATCCCCGCATGTCACCCCAACAGCCCCTTCGTCCATGGGTTAGGACGCCGGTTTTTCACACCGGCAAAACGAGTTCGAGTCTCGTAGGGGCTGCCAGATTTCGAAATATGTGCCTGTGGTGGAATGGCAGACACACCAGTCTGAGGGGCTGGCGGGAAACCGTGGGAGTTCGAGTCTCCCCAGGCACACCACCGATATGGACCGGTAGCGTATAGCCGGCTGGCGCTGGCAGCGGCTTTTTAACCCGCCCGCACGGAGTTCGATTCTCCACTGGTCCTCCAGCATCAACAAATCGCGCCCGTGGTGGAATGGTAGACACGCCGGTCTCAGAAGCCGGTGACCACGGTCATGGAGGTTCGAGTCCTCCCGGGCGCACCATCAGAAAGGAGGCCGCGCAATGAGCGCATTCACGACGTCGCCGCGGCGGCTTCAACCACTGACCGGGATATCTCCCCGGTAGTTTAGCGGCAGAACATCCGGCTTTGACCCGGATGGCCGAGGTTCGAATCCTCGCCGGGGATCCCCAACAACAGTGCGCGCATGGTGGAATCGGCAGACACACCGGCTTCAAATTCCGGCGGGCAACCACGCAGGTTCGAGTCCTGCTGCGCGCATTCTCCACCACCGCGGATGTGGCGGAAAGGTAGACGCACCGGACTTAAAATCCGGCGAGACATCATGAGGGTTCGACCCCCTCCATCCGCACCAGATCACCGGCCCTTTCGTCTAGCGGTCAGGACGCCTGGTTCTCAGCCAGGAAACGCGGGTTCGACTCCCGCATGGGCTGCCATCGCCATTTTACAGTGGGCCGCCACTTCGTCACGGCTTGATCGGGGCGAAGGGTGATTGATGAGGATCTTCCATTCGACCCCGTCATGGACCGGTCGTGAGGAAGCTCTTCTTGTAATAGGTCGGGTCTGCCTGGTTACCAAATCCACCCCATCCGAATTTCGAGCCGGTTCGAGGGTGGATCCATGTCTGAGTGCGTTTGCCGCACTGATATTCCGGTTTCCAGATATTCTGGCCATACTCGAAAAGGATAGACATGTGGCTGATGCCATGGGAGTTCATCCATCCGCCACAGTCGGGACAAACCGGTTTCCCAAGGCAGATGATTTTGAGATTTCCAAGGAGACCAATGTTTTGTTTTGCGTCTCCTGGGAGGTCGTTAAGTATAGCCCGGACAAGATACATCTCGGCGTGGAGCCCGTCAGGGACATCCGTCGCGTAGGCAAAATGCACCTCATGCGGAGGTAAAATATCAATTAGCTCGCCGTAAATCCGGTCTCCTGTTGGTATTGACGCCTTGTTTGTGCTTAGCTTCAACACAATAAACAAATGATTTACATTATTATACGTCCAGAATCCAATTGCTATTGTTTCTGTCCCACTTGCCAACACTTCATCGCCCTGGTTGTTCAGCATAGAAGTTATTCTTGTCCAAATGTCCTGTCCTATATTAGTCGGACCAATAAATTTTGCCTTTGCAATCCGATTTTCACGCTTTTGCTTGGGCGTAATTGTCATTGATTCCTCCTGATGTATTTCAGAACTTCATCTTCTGGCGACGCTTTGAGATTTTACTTAGGCTGGCACTTTGCTATTCTAGTTCGCGGATCAAGACCTGGCCTCCATCTGATCGGATAGCAGGGAGCCGCGAGCAATCATACAGAATTCCGGCGGATCGGGCGGGGTGTAGCTGAGCCTGGCAAAGCGCCTGCTTTGGGAGCAGGAGACCGCCGGTTCGAATCCGGCCACCCCGACCAGCAAGACGCGTCAGTAGCTCAACGGATAGAGCGTCCGGTTCCGGACCGGGAGGCTGAGGGTTCGAGTCCTTCCTGGCGCATTTCACTGCTAGACTGTCAGAATGCCAACAGCAGCCACCGAATGGTCCGTCTATCTCCTGGAGTGCAGGTCCGGCGCGCTGTATTGCGGCATCGCCGTGGATGTGTATCGCCGCTTTGCCGCCCACGCCGCCGGCAAGGGAGCGAGGTTCACCAGAATGGATCCTCCGGTCCGCCTGCTGCTCGTCGAGCCCTGCCCGGACCGGTCGTCCGCCCTGAAGCGGGAGTTCGAGATCAAGAGGCTGTCCCGCGCCAGCAAGCTCGCGCTCGTCGCTGATGCTGCGTCTGATGCCATGATCGTCGAGCAGGATGAGCCGCAGCCAACGGCCTGAGGTTTAGATCCAAACCAGGCCACCGCTAGGTCGAATGCATATCGGCCCGATACGATTCCGCCAGAGATCAAGAAAATCCATAGCTCGAGGCGGATATCATGAATGACCAGGCTCAACGAACCATCACACCCATCTGGCGTATCCCTCTGCCCGATTTCCTCACGAACAACGGCAGTCCGCGCATGGCCTCGGATGCCTTTACGGCGAAATATGAGGCGGACGTGGCGAAGAAGTGGCCATCCATTATGCTCGAGGCAGAGAATCTGCTGCAGGACGACAGTGTCCCGCTCCGTACGCGGGCCGGGCTTCCAGGTCTCGTCCTGAAGACCACCGGGACCAGCTGGGCAGGCGGCATCATCGCCGTCTGGGACGCCACGACACGCGACCTGATCGCCTGGCAAGATGGCGGTGTGCCCTATGTCCTGCCCCAGTTCAGGGGGCGCGGCATCGGTGGCGAACTGTGCCGCATCACGTTCGAAATCGGCCACAAGGATCGCAGGTCGGGGGTATTTTTCTCAGCCGGCGGACTGGCCTCCAGGAAGGCGGCTCATCGCGAGGCGGTGCGGGACGCCCTGCTCGCCGGCGAAATCGTCCCGCACGAGGTCCTGATCGACTACCCGGCTTTCGCCGCGGGCGATCTGAAAAGCCCAGCCGGGGCCGCACGCCCCGATCAGGTTACCCAGCGGGAAGAAGCCAGTCACGAGCTGTTCCCCTCGTCCTGAAGGGCCGGGCTCACCGAGAAGCAGGAGGATCGTTCACCGGATAACGACGGGGCACCGCCACGGTGCCCCAAGCAGCCAGGAGAGAGAGATGCTGGACGTCAACACGCAGAACCTCGATCAGCGCAGGGCACTGCTGCTGAACGGGGATTTCCGACCGATGTCGGTATCCCCGCTGGCAACCCTTTCATGGGAAGACGCCATATCCGGCGTACTGTCTGACCGGTTGACCGTGGTCGCCGAGTACGACGACTGCGAGGTGCGCTCGGCGAGACGGAGCTTCCGGATCCCGTCCGTGGTCGCAAGCCGCGAGTTCGTGAACCTGTCCCGCCCGGCGCCCAAGACCCGCTGGAACGTGATCCTCGCGTACCGCTTCACCTGCGCCTATTGCGGTGCCTCCAGACTTCCGGTTGAGGATCTGACTTTCGACCACGTGATCCCGCGCTCCCGCGGCGGCCCGTCGACCTGGATGAACATTGTCCTGGCCTGCAGGCCCTGCAATGAGCACAAGGCCGATCGAACACCTGCGGAGGCTGGGATGCCGCTGCTCGTGAAGCCTCACCACCCGACCAAGGCGAAGCTGAACGCCCTCGCCCTGCGTCACCTCGATCACAAGGCCAGCCTGCACCGGGACTGGGTCGACTACCTCTACTGGGACACCCGGTTGGAGGACTAAAGCGATGCCGCACTGCCCATCGGTGCGGCATCTAATTTCCCATGATTTTTATTGACTTGATGCTACCGTCAATGTATTCATGGCGCATGCGACAGACACGTCAGCATAGCGGCAGAGCCGTCAGCGATATGCACAGCACCGGGTGGTCGATCCTTTCGACGGCCGGTCAAGCCTGGTCAGGCGCCGTGAGGACGGCGGCCGGGTATCGCATGTTCGCGACACGCAGCCGGATGCGGGGGTAAGGGGCGATAAAGCCCCCTCCCCTGCTCAGACGAGCAAGGGGAGACCTAGATCCCGGTCCACTCGACTCAAAGGACAAAGCTAGGGGCCTCAGGAGGGCAACAAGCCGGTCTCCGGATCGGTGGCAACCAATCGAGGTGTTCCAGATCGGGGTTCAGTGCGCCTGGCGTAACAGCACGAAGCGAAAGCGCCCCGTTTCTGGACAGACCAAGTTCAACGGCTTGGGCTGTCCAGAAACATTCCCGGCCATCCCGGCAGGGCATCTGGAAATCGGGGAAGCGGCAGAGATGGCGCGCTGCGGCGGACTGTAAATCCGTTGCCGACCGGCAAGTTGGTTCGAATCCAGCCTTCCCCACCACCATCAGGCGGATAGCTTAGTGGCTAGAGCTGGCCGCTCATAACGGCCGTGGCGCCGGTTCGAATCCGGCTCCGCCTACCAGACGCGTTGCCTCCGTAGCTCAACAGGACAGAGCGGTCGCCTTCTAAGCGAATTGTTGCGTGTTCGAGTCACGCCGGGGGTGCCAGATCGCGGGTGTAGCTCAGAGGTAGAGCTCCTGCCTTCCAAGCAGGATGTCGTGGGTTCGATCCCCATCGCCCGCTCCACAATCACAAGAGTTCAAAGGATGGCCGCAATGTCAAAGCCGAAGAACGCGGTCACGATGATCGCACAGGGCCTGCTCTATGATGTCTGGGCCCTCCGCGGCGACCAGATCGGGATCGTCAGCCGCCGGAGCGGCGAGATCAGGACGATCCACGAGCGCGAGTGGAAGGGCGCACTGGGCGATCGCGTCGCTGACCCTGCCAATCCCACCATCGACGCCGTGCGCCATATCGATGCGGCCTGCAGGAGGCTGACGTTCAGGCCCGAACCGGCGATGTGAGTGCGGATTCCTTGCGGATCAGGGCGTTCAGCCAGGTGATGTGCTCCCGTCCCGGTTGCCGCCCGGCCGTTCGCCAGGCTTCGATCAACCCGAGACCCGGGAGTGCTTCGAGGAGCCGCTGAAGCCCCTCTTCATCGATATCCGTGAACCTGCGGCCGCCCTCGAACCTCTCGCCCCTTCCCGCCTTCATGCTGAGGTACCAGACGCCGGCGGGCCGCAACGACCGCGCCAGGCGTCTGAATACATCCAGCAGATCTGCTGGGCGGACGTGAAGCAGGGACGCACAGCACCAGATCCCGTCATAACGATCGACGTCCTCGACGGCCTCGAACCTGAGATGACGGACCGGATGCCCGAGCAGCTGCGACGCGTGCTTGGCCATGGCGGCAGATCCGTCGATGGCAGCAACCCGGTATCCGAGGTCGAGAAAGGCCCGTGCATCCCGGCCACTGCCGCAGCCGGCATCAAGAATATCCGCCGGCGGACACCTAACCTCGGCGAGAAAGCGAGCTCGCACTGGCTCCATTTCCACCTTGCCAGTTGCCTCCACAAAAGTGGCGGCATTGCCGTCATACCAGTCGATGCTGTCGGCCATCTCGCGCCCTCTTGGTCGTGGTGGCCTGATCATACTCTACAGGGGTCGCGAGATCCCAAGGAAATTGGAGGATAGTTTAGAGGTAGAACACCCGGCTCTGACCCGGGCAGCCCTGGTTCGAATCCAGGTTCTCCAGCCAACACAACATCGAGGGAGCGCGGTATGCCCGGGATCAGGGTCGTCGGACTTGAAGGTGTGCTCAGTGCGGTAAGGGCACGATACCCCACTGCCTGGCAGGAGGGCAGCACGGGGTTTTCGAGAACCTATTTCGTCAGGAAAGATGGCGAAGCTGTCCTGGTCGCGCGGGCAACCCCAAAACGATTTAGGGGTGATCCGTGGACGGAGATACCGTTCAACCTCGAGTTCGAGGAGCCTGAAACGCTCCCGGGGGTGGCCATGGCCACCCCCGGCGAATGACAGCGCGAATTTCGCCGGCGTAGCTCAGGGGTAGAGTACCCGCCTTGTAAGCGGGTGGTCGGGGGTTCGAATCCGCCCCGCCGGCACCATGGCAGGCTCGTCTCTAGGAGCCGGCTGCGACCATGCGGAAATATCCGTGCGAGCCGCCGCACGATTGGTCGTATTGGTCCTCGTAAATGGCGACGGCGAAATATGGCATCTCGGCATTCGCTACCGCAAAGGCGCGGCCCTGCCGATCGAGCGGAATCCTCAGGATCTGCTTGTCCATGGCAAGCGCAAGGGACTTCACCGCGATGTCCCACTTGCCGTAGTAGTCACCGTCCAGCGCGTCTTTGTAGACCTGTGCGCCGACACAGTGGCATACGCCTTTTCCCTGGGGCTTCTCGGCAAACTTCGCACCCCTTTCGCATGCTGTCTCCATGCGGAAGGCAAACAGCTTGGCCTGATCGGCCGAGCTAATCTGCGGAGGGGGGACAGGGTCAATCATCTGTGCACGCGCCGCGGCAGGAGCCACAAGCAGTGCGGCAAAAACGAAGATCCTGATGGTCATGCTCGAGCGTAATGTCGAGATCCGCCCAGGGTCAACAGGAATCCACTGGCTGCCATCAATACCGGGCAGCCCTCAGGAGCCACGGCTCCTCCAATCACGCCAGGATAGCTCAGCAGGTAGAGCAGCCGCCCGAAAAGCGGTGTGTCGGTGGTTCAATTCCATCTCCTGGCACCAACAACAGGTGGGGTCGACGGGCACCGTGTCGCGCAAGTGACCAGGACCGCCCTCCTTCACCTGTCCTTCAACGGAAGCGTGGCCGAGCGGTCTAAGGCATCCGCTTTGAAAGCGGGCAGGCGCTACGACGTCTCGCGGGTTCGAATCCTCGCCGCTTCCGCCATCACCTCCAAGGAGACCCGACAATGATCCGACCGTCCCCTCCCGAGATCAGTACCAGGCCCGCCGATCGGGGCGGGCCGTCTGGAGGATCTCGACATGAAATCAGAGGCACGTGGCCGGGCGTGGCGCCGGCATAATCGCGATCGCATGATCTGCCGTGCGATCGGCATCGTCAGCCGCGAACAGCCTTGCGGGACGCCGGACGAGATCCGGCGATCGGCGCTGCTGAGGGCCGACAACTTGCGGGACTGCACATGCTCTGCATGCGGCAACCCGCGGAGATACTGGAAAAGCCTGACCCTGGCGGAGCGCCGCGCGCGCAGCGCCGGTCGGCAGGATGGTACCGACTAACCGAAACGGGCCCGTGGCTCAGCGGCGACAGCACCTGCTTTGCAAGCAGGCAGACGAGGGTTCGAGTCCCTCCGGGTCCACCAGACTTCCCGGGGCCATAGCTCAGCCGGGAGAGCGCGTGAATGGCATTCACGAGGTCGGCGGTTCGACCCCGCCTGGCTCCACCAGTATAGGAGACGTGGCCGAGAGGCCGAAGGCACCGGTTTGCTAAATCGGAGGGCCCGAAAGGGCTCCGCGGGTTCGAATCCCGCCGTCTCCGCCATACCCTTTCAAATATGGTTAGCTAATATTGCACACCATCGCGCTGTTAAGGCTCACGCCTGCGTCCTAGAACCATTTTTGGAGGGGCGGGTATGTGCCATCAGAAATTTGCTGGCTTTTGAGTTTCAGTTGGTCATTTGCTTCGATCTCCGCATGCAGAGACTCACACAACGATTTCCAGCCGGGCCAATACGCGTCAGAATCTTTTTTGGCCCACATGTTTTTATCCCAGATATCTTCCCACCAATGCAATTTTGCTATTGATCTGTCGAATATAGCGGATCGATTCACCTGACCTTCACTCAATTCATTCCATATATTGTCTGATACAATATGACTCGAGATCATCGTATCAGATAGCAAATTTGACTTTGTATAAAGCCTGTAAAGTGCTTTCCAGACCAATAGAAGGTGAACCAGATCAAATCTACCCCCGGCACCGGTCTCAGCACTAACATGGTAAGGTGTGTGAAAGGCATCTGTCTTCACGCCCCACTCCCGGACCACCATCAGTTCGCCAGCCTTGCTGTTCCGCCGCACAAAGTGCAGGCGCTTCAGACCTGTAGGGCTGTCGTTATCCACGCCAAGCAACCAGAGCGCCCCCTCAGCCGGCTCGAGCGGGATCCGCTGGTTCCGAATCAGATATGGCGCGCCTCTGCCGAAATTGAGCCATTCGTTTGACACACCGCACCACTCGGCGATCGCCTCCACCTGGCTCATCGTCGGTTCCGCCACCCCCTCGAACCACTGGTCCACGGGAGTCACAAAATCGAGTCCGATACCTCGTGCGAGGTCCGCATGTGTGAACCCCCCTCTATCCTCATACTTACTCGGCGGGGTTTGAGCGGCCAGCGCCAGAGCGGCCTGGAGCCGCGCAGACAATTCGGCGAGTCGGCCGTGCATACTTGGCCTTTTCACCCACGCGTGGAGAGCCTCTCTGGCCTCTGCCTCCATGGATCGTCGGTTTTGAACCGCGAGCTCCTTGAGCTGCGCGACACCAGACTCATCAAGGCTTCGGATTACTATTTGTGCCATTTTTGGTGCCTTTGCAATCAGAATGCAATCAATGTTGATAGCATATCGCCCCATGTCAAGCCCTTTGGAGGACGGAATGAGCAAGCCTCGCTTGGCGCAAGCCAAGCCAAAGCCCCGGAACCACATGGTCCGGGCACTCCACGATCCTCTCTTCCGGTCGCGCTGCGTGCCGACGAAGAATGCGAAGCTGCAGATCCGACGGAAGGGTTGTCTGCGCCGGCAGCTCGCTGCCGCAGCCGACCTTTTCGCCGGATCCCGGCAACTCATGCTGCCTTAGCTCAGATGGCCAGAGCGCCGGTCTCATAAGCCGGATGTCGGTGGTTCGATTCCACCAGGCAGTCCCACGATGGGCGTAGTGCTAACTGGAAACACGCCGGTCTCCAAAACCGCGCAACGCGGGTTCGATTCCCGCCGCCCGTGCCACCCCCTCGCCGCCGTAGCTCAGCAGGTAGAGCAGCCGTTTCGTACACGGCAGGTCGCCGGTTCGACCCCGGCTAGCGGCCCCACAACGACTTGCGAAGCCCATTACGGCATCGCAAAATAAAGGACGTTGGATCCTGGACTCAAATCGTGGTCGTTGCTGACATGATGGCGCCGGACGGGCGCGTATTCCTGAAGAGTGAATTCGCGACGGCGGATTCCAACTGGCCGTGCTTCTCATACTCGAAGCGCAGCCTCGGCGATTTCCTTCGCAGGGAGTACCGGACGGGCCGCGATGTCGTCGTCTATGCTGGAACCGGTGACCCAGAGCGGACGGCCGACCCCGCACATCGGAAGCGCCTGCTCTCGGCCGTCAGCGTAGATCCATCCTCGGAATACGAGACGAAGCGCATCGTGCCACCGGAAATCTGGGAACGGGTCGCACCCAGGTTCGGCGGCAACCCATGGCAGTTCTCGATGCTGATCGTTCGGGCCGCCACCATGACCCGTCGCCCCTTCCCCGCCGCCCAGGATGTCGCACCGGGCGCCTATGCAAGCCTGGGGCAGCCGCGGTACCGCGGCAACGTGGTCGAGGTGTTGGGACGCGAGCGGGAGATCATCATGGATCTGCCGGTCACCCGGGCAGAGCTCAACTTCACCGAGGCTGCCCGGCATTATCTCGACACGAGGGCCGCGGTCGCCGCCGAAACGCCGAAGCTGGTCAAACAGGCCGCCTACAGGATGGCCGAGCGGATCGCCCAGCGCATCGCCCGCAGCGGCACTGTTGATCCGCGGACGAACCCCGTCCGGTTCGGAGCCAATATCAGCGACACGATCGTGATCATCACACGGAAGTGGATGCAGGAGCAGGGCGGTCTTTGCGCCCTCTGTGGCACAGCCCTGGAAGCCACGGATCATCCGCTTCTGCAGCCATCGCCTGACCGGATCGACAGCTCGATCCCGAGCTACGCGGCGGACAACCTCCAGATAACCCACCTGGCCTGCAATCTTGCCAAGAACGCCTGGTCGAATAACCAGTTCGCGGAATGGCTGGAGCACGTGCGCGGCACGGGGACGATCCAGACCGAGAAATAAGCGACAGACAGGCGCATATTTATTGAAATCATAACGACGTTTTTATATACTTCGAGCCTCTTCGAAGGAAGGAAGGCTCATGCCAGACACGAATATCGGCAACATCGAGAGCGTCAGCTTTTCGGACACCCTCGCCGAGCGTTATCTCGCTTATGCGCTATCGGCGACGATGTCCCGCTCGCTGCCGGATGTCCGGGATGGGTTGAAGCCGGTCCACCGGCGCCTCGTCTACGCAATGATGCAGCTGAAGCTCGATCCTGGATCGGGCTACAAGAAATGCGCGCGCGTGGTCGGCGACGTGATGGGCAAGTTCCACCCCCATGGCGATAGCTCGATCTACGAAGCCCTCGTCCGCCTGGCTCAGGATTTCGCCTCCCGCTACCCGCTCGTGGACGGTCAGGGGAATTTCGGGAACATCGACGGCGATAATCCAGCCGCGATGCGCTACACCGAGAGCCGGCTTACCGCCGTCGCGGCGGCCCTCATGGAAGGCATCGACGAGGACGCGGTCGACTTCCGGCCCACCTATGACAACGAGGAGCGCGAGCCGGTCGTCCTTCCGGCGGCATTCCCGAACCTCCTGGCCAACGGTGCGACCGGCATTGCCGTGGGCATGGCCACCTCGATCCCGCCGCACAATGTCCGCGAGGTCTGCCGGGCGGCGCATCACCTGATCCACTACCCGAGCGCGTCGGTGGCCGACCTGCTGGCGCTGATGCCCGCGCCTGACTTCCCCACCGGTGGCCAGATCGTGGACGACCCAGCTGCCCTGTGCGCGATCTACGAGACCGGTCGCGGGGCGATCCGCCTGCGGGCCCGGTGGAGCCGCGAGGAGCTTGACGGCGGTGCGTGGCAGGTCGTCGTGACCGAGATCCCCTACCAGGTGCAGAAGTCCGCGCTGATCGAGCAGATCGCCAACCTGCTCGAGAACAAGAAGGTGCCTCTGCTTGGCGATGTCAGGGACGAAAGCTCGGATGTCGTGCGCATCGTTCTCGAGCCGAAATCGCGGGGCGTCGATCCGGAGCTCCTGATGGCCAGCCTGTTCCGGGCCAGCAACCTGGAGACCCGGTTCAACTTCAACATGAACGTCCTCGACGCCAACCGCACCCCCCGGGTGATGGGGCTGCGTGAGATCCTGCAGGCGTGGCTCGATCACCGCCACGAGGTCCTCGAGCGCCGCTCCCGGCATCGGCTCGAAGCGATCGCCAGGCGGCTCGAGATCCTGAATGGCTACCTGATCGTCTACGTCAATCTCGACGAGGTAATCCGCATCATCCGCGAGGAGGACGAACCGAAGCCGGCGTTGATGACGGCGTTCGGCCTAACCGAGGTGCAGGCCGAGGCGATCCTGAACATGCGGCTGCGCAGCCTCCGCCGGCTCGACGAGATCAGCCTGCGGAATGAGCATGAGCGGCTCACCGCCGAACAGGCCCGGCTGCATGGGCTTCTGGCTTCGGCGGATCTTCGCTGGGCCGCGATCGCGTCAGAGCTCGAGGGTACTGCGGACCGATTCCGCGACCCGCGGCGTTCTCTCATCGCCCCTGTCGCCGACGTTGACGAGGCTCTTCCGGCCGCCGCTGTGATCGAGAAGGAGCCCGTTACGGTGATGCTGACGCAGATGGGGTGGATCCGCGCGGTCCGCGGGCATGTCGCCGTGGACGCCCTGCCAAAGGTGAAAGACGGCGACGCCCTGCACCTCATCTGCCACTGCCAGACGACGGACCGGGTGACCCTGCTCGCCGCGGGCGGACGTGTCTTCTCGGTCGGCGCCGGTGACCTGCCGCGGGGCCGCGGCGATGGCCAGGCGCTGAGACTGCTGATCGACCTGGACATCCAGGACAGCGTCCTCACGATGTTCGTCCCCGACCCCGGGCAGCGCTACCTCCTCGCCCGGTCCGATGGGCGCGGCTTTGTCACGGCGGGGACCGAGCTCTCGGCCGAGCGGAAAGCCGGGAAGGTCCTGGTGGTCACGCAGCCCGAGGCACTGGTCGCCTTCTGCAAGCCGGTCACCGGAGATCACGTCGTGCTGGTCGGCGAGAACGGGAAGATGCTGGCCTACCCCGTGTCCGAGATCCCGCAGATCCAGCGCGGAGCAGGCGCGATCCTGCAGCGCTACAAGAGCGGGGGTCTGCGCGACCTGCAGATCTTCAACCTCGCTGACGGCTTCCGCTGGGTCGCGGGCGGCGCGGCGCGCACCGAGGCCAACTCGGCTTACTGGGTGGCCGGCCGGGCGACCCAGGGGAAGGCCGCACCGAAGAAGTTCCCCGTCAAGGACGGGTTCGGCCTGCCGGGCTGATCGGCCGGTAGCTCGCGGCGACCAGGATTTCATCGATCCTGGTCGTGTAGCGCGGCGATAGGCGCATCGCCCTCGCCTTCCATGGCCGCTCGATCCCGGCCGCGAGAGGCCGTATCGTGTCACGGCCGAACCGGGCATTGATCGCATCGAGCGCCCCCATGATGCGCTTTGACCGCGCGGGTTCTCGCGTCGGGAACAGGTTCGCCGGCTGGCTGGCCTCATCGACGAGATCGAGCAGCATCACACCGGTCTTCGCGTAGCTGAGACCAGGCCGCCAGATCGGCCGAAGCAGCCGCAGTGCCTCGCCGATCAGCGCGAGGGTGTCCGATGTGGCCTCGATGCGGGCGCTGTTGCGATTGCTGTACCACTCCCCCTTCCCGAAAGGCGGGGTGTGCAGGAATACCGTCATTCCTGTCGCCTGCAGGCCGGCCTGACGAAGCTTCTCGGCCGCGCGCGTGGCATAGGCCGCCAATGTCTCGCGCAGCTCGCCCCACTCGGAGACCGGGCGCGAAAAGGCCCGGCTCACCGTAATGCCCTTTCTCGGCGGGGCCATCATGCTGATCGGCAGGCAGGATACCCCACGCAGCTCGGCCTGCACACGCGCGCCCACCACGGTCATGGTATCCCTCACCTTGCGGGAATCCATCGCGACCAGGTCGGCAATCGACCGCACACCCATCCGGTGCAGCGTTTCCGCGGTCCTCCCCCCAATCCCCCAGACCATCGATACCGGCAAGTCCGGATAGACCGCCTCCCGCTCCAGTGGGTCCCGCAGATCGCAGACTCCGCCGAGTTCTAATCTGTCCTTTGCCAGCTTGTTCGCCAGCTTGGCGATCGTCTTGCTGGGCCCGATCCCGATGCATGTCGGGATCTTGGCGACCCGGCGCACCTCCTCGCGCAGCGCGCGGCAGAATGCCGGCAGGTCGGCGGCCACATCTCTCAGGTCGAGGAACATCTCGTCGATCGAGTAGGGCTCGACCCGCGGCACCCGACTGACCAGGATGTCGTACATCCGGCGGCTCATATCGCCATAGAGGCTATAATTCGAAGAGCGCCAGTCGAGGTCAGCCGCGTCGCGCCGCTCGCGGACCAGGTGCCACGGCTCGCCCATCGCCACGCCGCGCTCTTTTGCTTCTGCCGAACGGGCGATCACGCACCCATCATTGTTCGACAGGACGACAAGCGCCCGGCCGCGCAGGGATGGCGCGAAGGCGCTCTCACACGACGCATAGAACGAATTCCCGTCGATCAGCCCGAAGACAGCCATGGTTGTGTGCCTCAGATCGTCGTCCGGACGAGTGCACGGGCGACGGCCCAGACTTCCGCGTCTTCCGGGACCTCCCGGCCAGAATCAGCCCCCTCTCCGCGGATCCACCATGCGCCGCCCCGGCGCTCGATCTCGGCGACCAAAACATCCCCATCTACCATGACCACGACAACCGCCCCATCAAATGGCCGCTCCGCCGCATCCGTAATCAGGATATCGCCAGACCGGATGCCCCGGCCGATCAGGGCATCACCAGACACGCGCACGGGGTACCGCCCGGGTTTGCGGAGATCCAGGGCCTCGGAGAGGTCGATGGGGCCGTCCAGGTGATCGGCCGCCGGCGACGAGAAGCCGGTCGTATTCCCACCGTTATATGAGCGCCTGACATCCATACCGACCTCCGATTCCCGGAACATAATGAGAACATCGACAGCCGGTCAAGCCACCAGACTTGCGAATCCGACAGTATTTGACTCGAACGGGCTCGGCGCATACAGAAAAGCACGTTTTCACGACACAAATTCGAGGAAATTGTACGATATGCCAAAGCTTCCGAAGAAATCTGCAAATTCAAGGAAACAGACCACCGCACGCGGCGAGAGGCCCGCCCGGCGCGAAGCCAGCAAGCCGCTCGCGCGGTCAGATCGCGAGATAGCCGGGAAATCCGCACGAGCGGGGCGTGAGAAGCGCGAGGAGGGCGCGACGGTCCAGCGCCGAAAGAGACCCAGCCGGGCGCTTCCAGCCAAGCCGCCTGCCACGATTTCAGTGAGTGCAGCACGGGACAGGATGACAGGTCTGGTCGATTCGATCATCTTGCATGGCGGATCGACAAACATCCTCTACCACGACAAGGTCGCCGCAACTCTTGCACCACCTGAGGCTGTTCCCGCGGATCAGATTACGAGGGAGTTCACGGTGGACGGCTTGAAAAAATTCCCTCGTGCACTCACAGGGGTTGGTCTCGCGGGGCCCTACGCGCTGGTGCGCAAGGGCGAACGCGTGGCCGTCCTCTACGCACCCACGACTGCCGAGAGCGGTGTGCTGGCAGAAGACCAGATCGCGCTCACCATTCGGACGATGGCGGACGCGTGGACATCTCTCGGCAAACACATCTCAACGGCCAAGGACCACATCCGCGCCGTCAACCGCCTGCGAGCCAACGCGATCGAAGCCACACGCGCTCAGATCGGCCTACTCGAGCGGTCAGGGCGGAAAGATCTCGCGCGCCAGCTCCGCGAAGACATCGACGCGATCGAAGCCAAGGCCGCACGCGACGGATTCGTATAGAAGGGCGGGCAGCCTGACCGGGCTACCCGGTCTATCTTGAACCAGCCCGATGTAAACACCGTCGGGCTGGTTGAAGTCCTCAGGCGGACTCCATCTCGGCGCTGATGCCGGCATAATGCCGGCCTTCGGCAATCTCCCGGACCAGGTCTTCCACGGCGCCTGCCGTGGCGTTCTCTTCGCTGACGTCATCGGACTGCATCGCGGCAAGCTTGGCGCGGCGATTGATCTCCTTCGCCGCACTTCCGCCGGGATAGGCCGCTCCGAGCAGGCGGCGCGCCTCGCGAGGTCCGAGAATCTCGGAGAGGCGCGAGCGGATGGCGCGGTCGATCTGGCTGGTCGAGTAAGCCCAGATCTCGCGCGGCCCCAGAGTGTTGAGCAGCACGTGCTCGTGCTGGCCGTCTCGCATGCGGAAGAGGCCGAGAACGGGTGCGCCATCCCGGCCGGGCCCAAGGACGGTGCGCCGCAAGGCGCCCTTGGCGGATTCAGACAACCCGAAGACCTTCACGGCCTCGTCAACCTCAAAATCGCGCCCAACGCCGCAGATCCAGATGTTCGACGTCGCCTTGACCATGTCCTCGTCGAAGTCCTGGTACTGCTGCGATGCAACCGAGACGTGCAGGCCGTATTTCCGCCCTTCGCGCATGAACTGCGTGGCCATCCGGCGGACAATGTTGACGCCGGTCGTACGGTGGAACTCGTCGAACACGAGACGCTTCGGCGTCTCGTTCAGCATCCTGATCTCCTTGGCGTGGTATTCCCTGAACTCCTCCGGGAAGTAGGCCAGGTCATCCTTGGTCATGAAGAAATCCGACGACGTCAGATGCATCGCCAGCAAATACATGATGGAAGTCTGCTTCAGGTTCGTCTTCGGGGCGAGCTCCGTCAGGTCGATGCCAAGGACGCGGGCGCTGCTGACGTCGATCTGGGTCGGGCCGTCGAGAATGGGGTATTCGTTCTGGGCGCCCTGGATCATCCGCTCGAATGTCTTGGTGAGCGACACGCCGTCCTGATCGGAATAAAGGGCCGTGATCTGCGGCTGGTCCGTCAGCAGAAGGTCCGACATCTGCGGCACCGCGTAGCGCTGAGCGATCTTGGCCTCACGCGGTGCGCCGCGAAGAAGCAGCGCGCGGGCCACCCCGTACCATGTCCGGCATTCGCTGTCCGGGATATTGAGGTGCTCGATCATGAAATCGACGTCGAAGTCCTCGCCCCGAACGTAGCGCCTTGGGTTGCCGCTGCGGGGGTCCTCGCTGGCGATCTCGTAGGCGAGGTCGATGATCCGCCCTACTAGCTCGATCATCCCCGGCGGCGTGCTGATGCCGCCTTCCTGGTCGGCCGGCGAGGCCATGATGCTGATGATCGCGACAATCAGGGCGCGCTGCTGCGGGAGAGGCTTCTGCAGTCCGAGCGGCAGGTCGAAGGGGTTGATGCCGTCCTCGCGCAACATGCGCAGCCGCCGGAACAGGACCTGCTGCTTCATCTCCTCGGGAAGGACATCGCGCAGCAGGTCGAGTGGCCCTTCGATCGACCCGCCGATATCGATCGTGGCGAGCCGCGGCAGCACAGGCATGCCCGTTCGGGTGGAGTTCGATGACAGCACGAAGGCGGTCGCCAAGGAGTTGAGCAGGACGGATTTGCCCCGGCCCGGCGCGCCATAGACGATCTCGGACCATGAATCCTGCAATGGGGAGGCAATCTCGAACGGGAACGGGCGGCCGTCACGCGTCCGCAGCACGAAGCTCCCCTCATCGAACGGGCTGGCTTCGCGCATCCATGGCAGGACGTACAGGATCTCCTCGATGGGGGCGATCCCGGCTGGTGCCGTCGACCTGACATCGATTGCCGGCACGCTGGACAGCACCCCCTCGAGGCGATCACCACAAACCGTGCTGGTGGAAATCGTGCCCCAGTTCTCGACGGCGCGCTGCAGGCGGCTGACACGCTCCTCGATCAGCTGCACATCTTTCTGAGGGCCCCAGGTAGCGAAGGAGATCCGGGTCCTGACCGCGGCGCCGTCATTATCGGCGTAGTCGCGCAGAGACTGAATGGCATCGCGATAAAGTGCTGACTGCGTGGCACCCAGCTTGAAGGGAGCCGTAAGACCGGCCACTGCGTAGTTCACGAGCGTTCCGACATTCGAGAGGCCGCTGCCCTCGATCAGGAAGGATGCACGCCAAGGAGGCTCGTTACCCATCCCGCGCATCGCGGCAATCAGACGGTTGAAAGACCTCAGCTTCACCGGGCCGCGTGTGATATCAACATTGGCATAGCGCCGACCACGGATGACGACCCCGGGGCCGCTATCCTCGATAGCGCCCTCGTCAAAGATCTGCTTGCGCAGCTGCGGCCACATGACATGCGATGCGTCCGGTGCCGGTGCCCCAGGATAGGTCATCCAGGGCATGCGGCCGCCGGCAGATTTCGACGCCTTGGGGTTTGTCACCTCGGGAACGATTAGCGTGTAGCCGTCATGCCCCATGCCAGGGTAAAGCGCATCACGGATCACCCTGGCGGCGCCATGGATGGTGAGCGGCACAACCCTCACCGCCGCCTCCTCGTTGCGAGACAGCTCGAAGGTGACCGCATTGACATACTCGTTGTGCCGCGCGGCCAGAGTCTTGCTCACCCGGTCCAGTGCCTGGGCGTCGACAGCCCGCGGCCACCAGGACGGCCGCGTCTCCTGCATCTCCTCACTGATCCGCTTGCGCTCCAGCCCGCTGAGAACGGAAGGTCTCGTCCAGAGCACGATATGGGTGGCTTCCCGCACCACGTATCTGCGCATGTGCGAGACGCGCTCGTCGAGGATGTCGTGCATGCCATCCATCTGAAGCGCGTCCGCCACGCCGCGCGCGGGGGCAACGGCAGCCTCCATGATCGCGCCGGACTGGTCGGGGTCGCGCTGGAAGCAAAACTGCATGGCATGGCCGCTCGAGGTCATGAACGGTGTGAACGTCTCGGCGGCGTGCTTGCAGAATCGCACGAGATCGCCATCGCTACCAAGCGCGCTGGTGCCGCGGACCTCGAGAACCGTCGCGAGCGAGCCGTCCGATCCGACAAGGTTCCGCTCATACCCGGTCTCAAGCAGGCAGAAAGACGCCATGGGCCGGCTGGTGATCGTGTCCGCCACAGCTTTGGAACGACGCAGGAAGCGGCTCAGCGATGATTTTGCCATAGAAATTCGATACCCCTAATTTCAAGCCAGTCTATGAAATTCAGGAACCGGATTGCAATGGGAATCACTGAGCGAGTTGGCGAATATCGAGCGGGTTCACGTTGGACCAGTTCACCGCCCCGGAGATGGAGGCGACGACGAGCCCGTCTGACCTCACGATTGAGGTATGGGGCAGCACGGAAGCGCGGAACGCCGCGAACGCGGTGTTGTCAGGGCAGGTCAACACTGGCAGTCCAACGATCTCATGCCGGGCGTAGAACGCCTTCACTGCAGCGGCGCCACCGCTGTCGCACGCGATCGGCAGGAAGTTGATGCCATAGATCGAAACCGTCTTCGCCAACGCGATCAGGCTCGGCATCTCCACGGCGCAGGGCTGGCACCAGGTGGCCCAGAGGTTGACGATGGCGCCGCTAGCGGCCAGCCCGTTCAGGTCGACCTCGTCGTTCTGACTGTTATCCAGACGGAACCAGCCTGGCCTGAACGGCGCCGAACGGGGGATGTCCACATCATGCAGCATCGACCTGTCGAAGGCAGTGGCCGGAAAAGCGGCCGCGGGCACCCCTAGCGCCGCAGCAAGCGCAGCGGCACTGCGCAGAAACCCGCGGCGATCCCGCCGCTGTGCGAGAACCTGGTGTAGTGGCCCGTCAGGCTGGGGCGAGCGCTCCATCACGCGGGGAGATCGATCAGGTCGGTGAGATCGGGTTCGTCGCACTCTCCAGAAGGGTCGATCGCCTCGACTTCTCCGAGCACATGACCGGGGCGATTGGCGCCGAATACGTCCTGGAGGATGTCTGCCACATCTTCCTTCAACCCCTCGGCTGTAATGTAGCAGCTCGGCACCTCGGAAACCAGGACGCGGCGCCTCATCCAGTCCTCGATATTACGAAGGCGCACGTGCTGTACGCCGAAGACATAATCGAACGCGTTCATGCGGCGAGGCAGCCGTCTCCACATGTGGCCGATCCCGATCCCGCGCCACGCACTGTCGAGGGCAAGCGCGACACCGTCACACCCGTTCGCGGCGCGCTCAGATGAGATACCGGCCGCCAACAGGGCCTTCTCGATCTTGGGGTGTGACCTCCGGGCGAGAAGGTAGGCCCCAATGATACGAGTTCCGATGCGAGCGACAGGGCTGATGCCGTAGTCGATACGGGCGCCGCCGATCACCGGCTCAACGATTTCCCGCCCCGTGGCATGCTCGAACGCGTCCTCGCAGACGGCAATAACGGCCCTGTAGTTTTCCGGCGTTTCGACCCGGCCGAAGCTGAGAAGTTCACCGCCATGCAGCCCCGTAAGTCCGAGACGGGCTTTCACGAGATCGCCGTCGAAGCCGTCGGGGCCGGTGCCCAAGTCGACAAAGGATCGCGGCTCGAGACCAAGGCCCACCCCACGATCCTCGTATATTTTGGCGACACTTTCGTATGCCGCGATTTCGATTTCCTTCATTTTGTCCTCTAGTTCAGGTCTGCGTTGACCATTGTCGCGGATGAGTCGTTCTGCGCGATGACGACCCAAAGACCATGGCCCCGCGGCTTCCGCGCCTCGCTGCCCGCGAGCGCAATCACTCTGTCCGCATAGCGGATGGACTGAGGCGGCGGGTGTCCGGAAACAACAGCCGACGGCCCGGCGTTGTAGGCAACCAGCGCCTTCCTGACCGATCCAAAGCGAGAGATCAGCATCGCCAGGTAATGAGCTCCGCCGGAGATGTTCTGGCGCCGGTTCCACGCATTGACATTGAGGACTTTTCGCGCCGTTGTCGGCATCAACTGCATCGGCCCGATCGCGCCGGCGGAGCTGACAACGATACGCGGGTTGGCATGCGTCTCGACATGCACCACAGCGGCGACGATACGAGGGGAAACGCCGTACCGATGAGCAGACGCCTCGACAAGCGGAGTATACGACCCGGCCAGATCGCGCAGGCTCTGCTTTGGGCTGACGTCGTGAAATCCGATCGGCGCGCCGACATGTGCGCCTCCCGTCATCGTCGCGCGCGTCTGCCGGACGACTGCAGACATCGGGATCGTCGCCCGCCGAGCAAGGCTGCTCATCAGAAACCTTGCGGGCCGGTTCATTGTGGCTGCAAGCTGGCACGAAATCCCACCCCCGGGGCGCGCTGCGGCCTGGGCCCATCCAGTCAGCCCCGTGACAAGGACTGCTGCCACAAATGTGGTCAGGACACGCCGGCTTTGCGTGAATACCATTCGGGATTTCGAAAACAAAACATCGGCTCCTTGCAGTGCTGCATGGATTATACCTTATGCCTTGTTATGTGACCTAGCTTTTTATATTGCGTTGATCGTCCCGCCTGCAAGCTGATGTCCAGCGCGGACTTCACCCTCGCTCGGAACCGCCCTCAGAAGGACATTTCTGCCGCCGGCGACAGGTTCTGCGCCAGGGGTGCGAAAGTGGTCCGCAGGATGGCTGCGGCACAGTCCTCGGGCGAGGCGGAGCCTTGGAAAATATCTTCTGGTGCCGATGCAATCAGACCAGCAAGATGCTGATGGGTTGTCCTGGAAAGGTCTTCCCGCGCAAAGGAATGCGTCGCGACCTCATCCGGGGTTGGCAACCAGGCAAGACCTGGGTCGGGGCGGGCCTGGATCCCCGCCTGGCGGACGTGGTGCGACAGGATGGCGTCAGCCATTGCCAGGGATGCAGATGCGCATGGCAAGACGGTGCTGCGGGTCGCCCTGATCCTGGCCTTCTGCGCCAAGTAGCCACCCCACCATATCGGACGACGCAGCAGGGAGATGCCGGGGAGCGTGGGCAGTGTCGGCCGCCGATCGCAGATCACTGCGACCTCGAGTCGGATGTGGCGCTGCATCGTCAGGCCACTGTCGACCAGGGCCGACCCGCCGACCTCTACCAGGGGCAGGTTGCCAAGAGCCATATAGAGCGCCTCGGCCACCATTGTATTCGCGGCGTCGGGGTTCTTGAGGAGATTGAAGTAAACCCCTGTTCGGCCGAAATTCTCGACTAGCCCCTTCTGCCGCCACCGAAATGCATAGACGGTCATGGTCTCGATCTCGAGATCGAGTGCGGTTGCGGCCGTGCGCAGGGAAAAGACCTCAGGCAGGTCCCTCAGGCGCTCGAGCGCGCTGACTCTGGATGCGGCCCGGATCTGGCGTCCGGCTGACGGCATCACAGCCCCGCCTCGAGCACCTGGTCGCCCCTTCTCTCCGCGTCTCCAACCCCGGGCAGCGCCGTCCAGCCTGATGCCTCACAACAATCCCGAGCGGCCGCCGCGGCAGACGTGAAGCCTTGGCGCTCTGCCGCGGCGGTGCACCACCCGTAGTCGCCGGATGGCAGGCGTTCGATTTCGCCCCCGCGCATCTCGGCCGTCACCTCCCACGCCGTGCGTACACCGTCGCCATGCGCGAAATAGTACGCGATGAGATCGTGCGCATGAGCGAGGTCCGCCTGTGCCCGATCAAAATGGGCCCTGAAGCTCCCAGTGCCATCGAAGGCCGCGAACATGTCCGGGGCGAACCAGCGCTCCAGGTCGGACATGTAGCGCCCATACCCGTCAACCCCGCCGATCTCGGCAATGCGGGACTCGAGACCACGATACACCGTCAGCAGAGATCCCCGGTGCAGGCGGGTCGCGACATTGATAGCCCGCAGCCGGTCATGCACACTCGCATCGACGACACCCCGGTGCTCAGACAGGAAGCCGAGGTCGAACAGGTCCCGCCATTTCAGGTCCTGCCGGCAGGCGACCGCCTTGACCTTGTCCCCCCAGAGCCCCACCGGCGCCCCGAGCAGCAGTGGAATCATGCCGCCTCCGGGAAGTACGCTCAGCTTCAGCATCACCGGATCCTGACGATATGCCCGGGTGATTGAGGCCGGCACGGGGTGGAACTCAGCGGCAACACGCACTTGGCCGTCACGACGCGCGTGCTCCCAGACGATGTCGATCGTGCTCTGGATCTGATCCGAACCCGACACCCTCGGGTCGCCATTGCCGCAGCGAAAGCTGACCTGGCTGCCGGAAATCTGGGCGCGCAGGCTGGCGGTTACACGGCGCGCAATCCGCTGGCCTGCGCGCCCAAGCGTTTCGGCCTGGGCTTCGGCGATCAGAAAGTCGACATCATTGGAGAGGCGGGGGCTTCCATAACCATAATGCAGGGCGCCGCCCCCCTGCATGATCAGCTGGCCGGGACGGATAGTCAGGGCACGCGTGATCTCGGAGAAGAGCAGCTCATGCATCAGCGTAGCCACCTGCAGGCGCTCTGGATGGGAGAGCGGTGTCCCTCTCCGGCGTGGTTGACCAATTTCGCGCGCGATATCCGTCATCAATCCAATCCTCGGCTAGGCTTCCACCAGATGCTGATTTTTAATATACAAATATGTATATTATCGTTCAATCAAAAACGGTCTCGGAATATGCAATTCTCACCGGCAGTCACGCCTAAAGCCTGTGATACCGAGAATATGGGCGAGGCCAATCCGCTAAAGCCTGGCCATTCGGAAATGATGGCCAGGCAGGAAGAACATGAGCCTTCTGGTGGGTATATAAATTCGAACACCGAATTACCCGCAAAGATCGATACCCAGGTTGAGAAATCAACGATTTTCCCTCGTAATTCGGAATTTTTCCGACTAAATTCTGAATATCGATAACGCTGCAGAAAAAGTGCGAATTATGGATATCATCAGGGTCGCCGACACGGAGACCACCGGGCAGGCGCCAGATTGCGCCATTATCGAGATCGGCTGGACCGACGTGTCGCTCGACGGTGAAATCATTGCTCCACCGCGCTCGATGATCGTCCGCCCCAGCCGCAAGATCGAGGTCGGCGCGATGGCGGTCCATCATATCACCCAGCTCGAGGCCGACGCCGGGTGCGACGAAGCAAGCTGGCACGCCGCCTTCGGAGCACCACCGCCCGGATGCCGGATTGTCGCCTTCGCTGCCCACAATGCGGATTTCGAAAAAAGCATCATCACACACGTCTCGCCGTGGGTCTGCACCTATCGCTCAGCGCTTTCGCTTTGGGATGAGGCAGAGAAGCATAGCAACCAGTATCTCAGGTACTGGCTCGATCTCGATATCGATTCCGCCCTCGCGCATCCGGTGCATCGGGCGGGCCCGGACTCCTACGTGACTGCGGGGATCATGACGCGACTCCTGCGTGAGATGACCCTCGAACAGATGCTGCACGCTACGAACTCACCAATCCTTCTGAAGAAGATCGGGTTCGGGAAGCACTTCGGGATGCGTTTCGAAGATCTCGACGCGGGCTATCTTGGCTGGCTCCGGAACAACATAACCGACAACCCTGATCTGACCTTCACGGTTCAGCACGAGATGGCGCGCCGCGCCGGGCTTGCCCGTTCCTTTGCCACCAATCGCCAGCAAGGGGGGCAGCCCCACGGACCGCAAAGTCCGGCGCCGGCTGCCGGCCATCTCGCTGCTGCATCAGGTTCGCTTGGCCTGCCGGCTGTGCCGGATAAGGTTCCGGCTACCCAGCCAATCCCGCCGATCGAGCCGAAGCAGGGCAATCCGTTCGATCAGGGCCTCGACTTCGGATCCCTGTTCAGCACCGACGTGTCACCACCGGGGCCGACATGACCATGTATGGAATCGACATCAGCCGAGATCGCCAACAGCAACGCTTCGAAGTCGACAGCGTGGAAGAGATCCTGATTCTTGCCCGCGCTGCGGTCCAGGACCAGGATCGCAGCGCGCTGGAGACGGTCGAGAGCCTTTGTCTCGACGCTGTTCCGCATCTCGATCCCACCCGCACGACAGTAATTGCGGGTGCGTCCTTCGTAATCGAGCTCAGCCTCCTGGCGACGGCTCCGGTGGCAGCTGCCTCTCATGCTCCTGCATGACCGTTTCGGGTATCCGGACCAAGTCGCGGACAGGGCGTACCGGCGCGCCAGGCACCGGTGAAAATGACCGCCGCCGAGCCTGCATCTCCAGCGTCATGGATCTGAACCAGGTGTAGACCATCGAGAGCAGGCGAGCGTCGACCAGAGCGCCGTGCTTCTCTCGCTCGTACTTCACCTTCAGCTGGTTCTTCAGCAGCATGTCGAGGCTGACCTTCTTGCCCGGGTCGAGGGCGAGGCGTGCCAGCTCGATCGTGTCGATGATCCGGTTGTCCAACGGCTTGTGCCCCGCGGCCATGAGCTCGGTCTGCAGGAACGCCATGTCAAACTGGGAATTGTGGATGACCAGTGGTAGGCCCTGAATCATGCCAACCATGTCGCCCGCGATCTCTGGAAACCGAGGTTTGCCGGCGACGTGCCGGTCATAGATGCCGTGCACCTGAGACGCATCGCGCGGGATCGAGCGCCCCGGATTCACCAGCCACTCGCGCTCCGCCACGATGTCCTGGCCCCTGAGAATGACGACACCGATCGTGACCAGCTTGTCTCCGGCTTCCGGGGAGAAGCCCGTGGTCTCGGTGTCGATACATGCGACGACATCGGGGACGTCGAAGTCGACCGGCTCGACACCGCCACCGGCAAAGCCTGACGACGCCACTGCATCGATCGCCGCCTGCGCTTCGGCCAGGCTTTCCTCCTCGTCAGGCTGATCATCAGCCTCGGGGTGAAGCCCGTAATAACTGTCACGCTCAACCTGGCCATCAATGCCATGGTCGAGTGGGCTGGGCCCTGTATCGTCAGCGCTGCTCATTGCCTTGACCTTCCATTCAGGGCGTCGGGGCGCCCATGCCGGGGACGATCTGATGCTCCTGCTCGAAGCCCGCCCTGATAGATCCCAGGCGATATTCCATCTCGTCTCGGAGCGCGTCCGGGTGCATGATTTCGTCGACCGAGCCCACGAGGTGGTAGAGCTTCGCGAGATCCGCGTCGGCCATACCGATGAAGTGCTCACGCACTTCAGTAACTGATGAGAAACACCACCTTACCCCGTCGATCGCCTCCAGGCAGAGAAGCGAACCATCGAGAATGGCAAACTCGAACTTGCCGAGGTGCCGGCCCGCGGCCGGCGTGAAGCTGCCCGAGAGAAACAGGTCCATAGTCTCGCGCCACGCCTGCCGAACCACCCGGCCCTCCGCGAGCATGGTGTTCCACACATTGTCAAATGCCGGGTTCGGGGTGAAGTCCTCGAGAGTACCACTTCCGTCATGAGCAGGGATCACGGCATCCCACGAAAGTCGGCACCGACCGTCCGACAGGCGATCAACTCTGTGCCGGAGGAGCCACGACAGGATCTCCGCTCGTGTGCGGTGTCGGAAGGCAAATCGGTGTCCGGATGTGTGGATGCCGGCCGCCAGCTCTGCGGCCTCACGCGTCTCCCTCAGCCTGATGTCCCGATCTGGCAGAGGAGACGAAGTGATCGCGTGTGCCGCGCGCGGTCTTGCCTTGGATTGCAGGGCCGTCGCCGCACGCGCGGGGGCAAAGGTCATGCAGATCGATGCGAATTCAGACGGCGTCGCGCCCTTGAGAGCCTCAAAGACGGCCATCCGCAGCGCCATGTTGTCACTACCCACACCGTCAAAGACAATGCTGCCACGAGTAAGGTTGAAGACTGCCAACCCATCGCGGGCTTGGCCATGCCGCCGGACGATTGCGATCAGGTATGAAACACCGTCGATGCACCGGTCGACCGATGCCGCCGCCTCGAAATTGTAATCCGCTGCGCCCGGCATTCCAGACCCCTCATGCACTACCATCTCAACGGTAGCCGGAGAATCTGTAAGCAACGCCCTATCGGCCGACCGGCACGCGGATATCGGCAGTGCCGTGAAATCGGCCACTTGAGACCCGACACATTCACAAAAAAAGGGGGGTGTAGCCTGAAATGTCGAAAGGCCGTCCATATGGACGGCCTTTCGGTTCATGCCTGAGACGCTAGGAGTGTGGCGAAACTTTAGTTGCCGACGTTCATGGTCTGAACCTGAGCTGCCTGACCGGTGCCGCCGGAGAACAAGGTGTTCACGCCGAGACCAGTGACCCAGGGCAGCACTGTGAGAGCAGCTCCAACGAGGAAGCCGACAACCGGCAGCTTCATTGAGGTGCGCGAATTTTCCTGGTTGGCTTCCCAGATCTTCCAGATGGAAATGCCGGTCACGAAGACGCCGATCACGAAGGCGATCTTGATGCTGAATGAGAGCATCGGGTCAACCTGGCTTGTCGCATCGGTGGTCATCAGACCACCGAGCCCTCCCGCGGCATGAGCGAGCGGAGCGGCGAGCAAGGAGAGCGTGAGCGCGCCAGAAGCAGTCATGAGGACGCGACGAGCGGAATTGCGCGCAAGGGCCGCCGCATACCTGATCGAATTGATGCTCAGCATCGTTCTTTCCTTAGAATATGGCAGCGACGGCTGCCTTGATCCGACCGGCCCGTGCCGATCTCCTGATAGAATATAATATTCTGACCATTTTTCAAATTACTTTTGACTGCGCCACGTCATTTTCATCGATTCTGGAGGTGTAGAGTCTATGGCAGTAAGCATCCACAGATGGGGCGGCCGAGTCCCGCGGCAGGTCATCCGCAAGATCTCTCGGATCCATATCGAGCCGGATTTCCGTGCTTTCAGGCCCTGTGACAGCGGGGCATCCATCTTTCAGTATCCAGATAGCCCAGGCTTTCCCTGAAGCGTAATTTGTGAGAGCGTGGCGAGGACGATGCATGTTCATGCTCCGAATTCGGAAATGATCCGGGGTCCACAGCGAGGCACATTACCGCGCGGTGGTAACCCCCTCCTGTAACTGGTATTTCGGGACGCTGCGCCGACCGTATGGCAGCTCGGGCGCCTCGTCGAGGTAGGCAAAGCATAACTGTGCGATCCCCATACCTGGCGTGAGCAGGATCGGCCGCGGAGCCATGTTGAAGAGCTCGATCGTGATCTGGCCACTCCAGCCGGGCTCGATCAGGGTATTCTGGACAGAGAGTCCGAGACGGGCGAGCGACGACTTGTCCATCACGAAGCCCAACACATCGTCCGGCATCGAGATCCTCTCGACGGCATAAGCCAGCGCGAAGCTTCCTGGCGGCAACCGGAAAGCGGCACTCTCGGTCCAGGAATAGGCATCAGCTGCGGGCGGCGAGTGGGGATTCAGCTCTTCACCAGCCCGGGTGTCCGCGAACATGGCGAACTGGGAGCCCAGCGTCAGGTCGTACCCGGCGCAGCTGAGCCCCTTGGATACTGTACCATCCCGTTGCTGAACGCGCTTGAAGGGTGCGATCATGCCATCGGCGGCGAGCCGGGCGATCGTCCTATCGCTGAGGAACATGCCCAATGATCAGCGCCCTTTGATGAAGCTGCGACGATGATGGGGCGTGAGGCCGCTTGACCGGATTGCCGCGAGGTGTGCGGGCGTACCGTATCCAGCATTCCGCTCCCACGCGTATACCGGGTAGCGCCCCCCAAGAGCCGCCATCAGCTCATCTCGCTTCACCTTGGCCATGATCGAGGCAGCAGATATTTCAGGAACGGCTGAATCGCCCTCCACGATGGCGCGCGCCTCGGCAGGCAGGCCGACCGGGATGAATTCGCCGTCGATCAGGATGGTCGAGATCAGATCCGGATTGATCGGAAGGTGGTCCACAGCGCGCAACATGGCGCACATCGTCGCACGCAGGATATTGATCTCGTCGATCTCGGCGACCGATGCGGCGCCATACGCATAGACTGCTCCGCATTCCTCGAGCCCGCGTGCCACCATTGCACGACGTCGCGGCGAGAGTTTTTTCGAATCCCTGATCCAGGGCCTGATGTCGTCGGGAATGTCGTCCTCATCGGGGAGGATGAAGGCGCAACACACCACTGGGCCCGCGAGACAGCCACGACCGACCTCGTCGATACCGACCTGGAATTTGCGGCGGCTCGGTTCGGTCTGATAGCTGGAGGCCGCGGGCACTGGCGCGGTCCCGCCAGACTGGCTGAAAACAGCTTCAAGCCCGAGCGGGTCGTCCGCGTGGTGACCAAGTGCCTCGGGCGTCGGGACTGACATCACCGTCGTCTCTTTCGTTGCTGAAGCCGGCCCGTGGGGCTCGTGCCGGCGGTGTCACTGAATCTTGAAAATACAAATCGGGGGACGTATTGTCAATTATTTGTATGATTTTACTTGTTTGCGTAGATATTTTTTATATAGCGATTCCAATACAGGGAAGCTCATGAAACATATGATCCTGCTGGCCGTGCCACTCACGGCCGTGTCGCTCGCACCAGTGCCGGCCCGGGCCTGGTATCACAGCGAGACCTCCATTCTTGGCGACATCGCCCGCCATTACGCGATGGAGCACTACGAGCATCACCGCTCAGAGAGCGGCGGCTATCGGTCAAGCGAGCGGAGCTCTCGGACCGTCGGCTATAATCCGCTCCCAAACCCACGGATCACTCCTGGCGCGATCAACGGTGCCGTGACGCAGGCCGACATCGACACAACCATCTGTGTTCGCGGCTGGACGCGTACGGTCAGGCCGCCCGAGTCCTATACCGAGCCTCTGAAGAGACGCCTTATCCGCACCTATGGTTATGCCGACCACGAATTGCGTGACTATGAGCTCGATCACCTAGAGCCCTTGGAGCTGGGAGGTGCCCCGGGCAGTCCGAAAAACCTCTGGCCTGAGCCACATGTCGCCCAGGGCGGATGGGGCAGCCGGGCGAAAGATCGTCTCGAGAACAAGCTGCATTACCTGGTATGCTCCGGCCGGCTGTCGCTCGCCGCGGCCAGGCAGATGATCGCGACAAACTGGATTGCCGCGTTCAAACGCTTCATCGGTCCGAGGCCGTGAGACTCTGCCGTACGTCAGCCCCTTTGTCTGATCAGAGCCACCGGCGGGGCTGACTCGACTTCGGTGGCCCCCGCTTGGGGGCGCTCGACGTAGTAGCCAAATCCGCGCTTGTTCTTGATCAACGCGGCGCCGCCGTGACTGATGAATTTCCGCCGTACCAGCGAGACGTAGACATCGATCACCTGCAGCGCGGGATTGTCTCCGGCGGAGTACATTATATCCATCAGATTCGACCGTGCGATAACCGACCCGGCGCGCAGAGCAAGCGTTTCCACCAGGTCATATTCGCGCGCGGTAAACGGCACCACCTTCCCGTTCATGAGAATCTTGCGTGCGTCCGGGTAAAGCTCCCCTTCCCCGGCACTTCCAAACCTGACACACGCTTCGGATCCCGTTGGAGCCTTTCGCATGACGACATTGACGATTCGCGCCAGCAACTCGTCATCGTTGATTTCCGTGGCGACCAGCTCGTCAACACCGAGCCTCAGGAAGTGGATCCGGTTTTCTATATCGAGGCGCCAGCCCACCACAATAACCGAAAGCGCGGCGTTTGCCCCTTTCAGCTGACTTACCAGCCCAGGATAGGTTGCATCGCCATGAGGGGCGAGGATGACCAGCGCATCGTAAGGGTACAGTCTCGCATGCTCGGCGAGAGCTCCAACGCCAGAGACAAGCTCGAAAACGTCCCGCCTTGCCTTGAGCTTGAAAATCAGCCCCGGGTTTGTCTTGGCTAGTGACCTGTCCAGAAGCAGCTTCATCTTGAAAACTGCAGGGCACACGCCGAGATCGGGACTGCTTCACTTGCTTTCACGCATTGATTGTTAAATCTTATTCATGTGCAACTCAAGAAGGTGAAGCCCCTCCCCTTCAACATCCTTACGTTGGCGGTTTCGCTGGGATGTTTGCGACGGAATCAGGGAAAAATCCAAGTTTTGAGCAGAGTGTTTCAGAGACAAAAGGGATTACAAATCCCACGATTTCGTGAGGTCGACGCCCGAATGGCTGGTTGACCAGAACAGTTCCGATCCTGGAGAGGCGCCGCTCGCCAACCTGGTCTCTCTCAGCAGGCCGCCGGGCGCAACGCATCCTGTGAGCATTATTCGACCCATTCACGCTGAATCCGGGCGGTTGGATTCAGGACCGGTCCCCTCCGGCCGTCCGGCCTGACGGATCCGATCGAGGCTGATCCTGGTTTCGCGGATCGCGGAATCGGCTGCCGCCATGGCTTCTTCCAGATCGCTGAAGTCGAACGCGAGCCGAGGCAGGACGCCACCGGACGGCGCCGGCGGAAGATCGGCGGGCGGAGCAGAGTGTGGCATTTCGGGCTCGATCCGGGGCCGTCCCCTTCCCCGCCCCGGCTGCGGCCGGCGTGGCGGCGCCACGTAATCGCGCATCCGGCCCATGCCCGACAGGCCGAAGAGCCGGCGCTTGCTGCGGTGGGTCAGCTCGACGACCAGCCCGGCCTCGAGCAGTTCGCCGAGCAGGGCGTGGGCGTTCGCCACGTTCATGCCGAGCCGATCGGCGAGCGATTTCGCGGAGATGATCGGGGTTGCCGCCAGGATGTCGATCGCCATGGCGGCCCGGCTGTTCTTGCGCCGCTTGCCGATCGAACCGCGCGCGACCTGCCAGGCCCGATCGAGATCGCGGAGGAGGTCCTGGGCGGCCGCGGCCTCGTTCGCCAATGCATTGAGCAGAAGCGGGATCCAGCTCTCCCGGTCGAAGGGAAGGTCGCCGCCGAGGGCCTGCGGTCCGGTGATCGGAACCGGAAGGTGAAGCAGTCCGCTCTGCTGCCAGAAGCGGATGAGTGCGCCCCGCAATGGAGCTCGTCTCCCGCCCCCAGCCAGCCAGGCATGGGCCGCGTGTGCCGCGCCGAGCAGCGGGGATGCGCGCTCGACATCCCGCTCGATCGCCTTCATCGCCAACTGGATCTCACCCTCCTGATCAAAATCAGGCTCGACGATCCACTGGTGCATCGAGAGCGCGTGGCGGGCCGCATCGAAGATGTCGCCCCGCTCGGCGAGGCTCAGCCATGGGTCCATGCGGAGCCGAACCCCCTCGAGCAGGGCCGCGAGATGCCACGGCTCGATCAGCTGCCCGTCCACCATCGCCTGGCGGCGCACCGCATCGAGGCGAAACCGGTAGAGGAAGGCGCCGCGGAGCGGGTGCATCGAGAGGGCCTGGTCAAGCCGCGCCATGGTGCCGGCCGCTCGCTCAAGTGCGATCATCAGCCGCTGCTGGGCGGACATCTCAGGGTGAGCCATGAGACGCGCCTCCACCATGAAAGACGTCACTTACACATCTCGTCCGTAGCCTCCGGGGGACCGCTCCCATCGCCCCGAGGCCCCAATGCCCAGCATCTCCCGCAGCCGCGACTCGATCGAGGTCCAGCTCGCGACCAGCCGTGACCTCGCCGATCTGGCCTACGAGATTCGCTACGAGGCGTATCGCGCGAGAGGCTACATCGGCGAGCGCGCCGGCGGGTTGTTCAGCGATGAGGAGGACACGCGCGAGAACGCCCAGACCGCCGTGGTATTTCGCGACGGTATTCCGTCCGGCACGGTGCGCGCCCTCCTCCTCGACCCGGGCTCCGACAACCCCGACTTCCACCACATCCCGGCGCTCGACATGTTCGGGCCGGAGATCCGCGAGCTTCTCGCCGTCCGCGGGACCGCGGCGCGCCCGGCCACCGCAATCGAGGCCACCAAGCTGGCCCTGGCGAGCCATGCGGAGCGGGATATCGCGGTGCTGCAGGCCCTCTTCCGGACGGTTCGCTATCTCGTCCACGCGCATGACGCGAATGTCGTGTTCAACGCGGTCAAGCATCATCACATGCCGTTCTACCGCCGCCTCGGCTACCGCAAGATCGAGGATCCCCGGCCCTACCCTGGACTCGCTGTCCAGACCGGGTTGATGGCGTGCTTTCGTGAGGAATTCGCGGACACGGTCGACCGCGTGCCGTTCATGAGTGGCCTCGCCGTCACCGACCCGACCTGCCAGGCGCTGCTCGCCGGCCACCGGGTGCAGATCTTCTCGACCGGTCGGCCAGACGAGCGGCCGGCGCTCGAAGCCCCGAACCGTCTGGGGCGCGCCGCCCCGGCGCCGGACCCTGATGCGGATCAAGAGCCGGGCCCGGGCTGAGCGGAAAGCTTCGACAATCCTCGAACGGAAAATCAATATCTTGATCCGTATTTTTGCGCCATATGCGGTGTAGCACAAAATAACCGTCTTTTTCAGGGGCCTATCAGGCTTTTTTAATTGATTTCCTGATAAATTCGGTTGTCGCTACTACAGAAATTTCATAGGATTCCGGGCGCAGAACCGACCGATTCGCGCTCAGGAGAGGCCACTCGTGCCCGACGACAACGAATTCGCACCGCAAGACCGCCCCGACGCGCCATCGGCCGGCAGCCTGGTGCCCTCCCCGCCCCCGCTCGCCGGCGACGGGCACGCGGTCCGGCGCTGGTTCAGCGAGATCGAGGACGAGCCGGTCCCGGTGGCCGATGGCACGCTCGCCGGTGCCCGCAGCGCCGCCAGCGCCTATGCCCGCCGGGCCAAGGCGGACAACACCAGGCGGGCCTACCGCGCCGCGGTGCGCGTCTGGTGCCTCTGGTGCGACCGCCACGGGCTGACACCCCTCCCCGCCTCAGGCGCGGATGTCGCGGCCTTCCTCGCCGATGAGCGCGGCCGCGGCGTCTCGACCGAAACGCTGAAGCTCCGGCGCGCCGCGATCCGCTACCTGCATCGCCTCGCCGGCTGCCCGGTGCCCACCGATGATGCCTGCGTCGCCGAGACCATGGCGGGCATCCAGCGCGATGCCGCCTCCCGCGGCGAGATCCGCCGCAAGAAGGTGGCGGCGACAGCGACGGTGATCCGCCGGCTGCTGGCGCCGATCGGCGATACCGAGCTGATCGACCTGCGCGACCGCGCGCTGATCCTGGTCGGCTTCGCCGGCGCGCTGCGGCGCTCGGAACTCGCCGGCATCAGGATCGAGCACCTGACACCGTCAGAGCGGGGACTCCGGCTGACCCTGCCGCAGACCAAAGGGAGCCAGACCGAGGCGGTCACCGTCGCCCTGCCCTACGGCGATACCGAACTCTGTCCGGTGCATGCCCTTGAGCGCTGGCGGGTCGCCGCGGGGCTACAGCGGGGCCCGTTGTTCCGCCGGATCTGGTCTCCGCCATCCGGCCGGAAAGGGCGCGAGCGGACCGCGCCGCCGGGGCCGGTCATCGGCGAGCGGGCCCTCACCCCGCAGAGCGTGGCCCTGATCATCCAGCGCCGGGCCATGGCGGCCGGGTTCGGCCGGCGCGACCTGGGCGGGCACAGCCTCAAGCGTGGGGCGCTGACCACCGGGATGGAGCGCGGCGTCCACCCGGCGCGCCTGAAGCGGCTCGGCCGCCACAAGAGCTATGATGTGCTCGGAGAGTATCTGGAGTTCGGCGACCTGTTTGACGGGCACCCGCTGGATGGGGTGCTCTAAATCCGTCTCCTAGCTTAATGCCGCGGCGCAAGTATGCGTGGGTCGTACAGCCATTTCCGGCGCTTGTGAAACTGTATTTTGCGGGCACCTGGATGGGTCGGGTTGATGAGGACGTTCAGCTCCTCGGGAACGATAACGGAGGGGACGAATAATACCGCCGATCTATTGTCCCGGACCCAAGTGGTTCCCAAGTCGATACTCACCTTCCCGGGAGGCTCCGCATCCCACCCCACAAGCAGAGATTCCTCATCATATGCCTCTGCCGATCTGACCAGATCATCCGGGATGATGATCTCGACCAGATATCGGTTCAGCGGCAAACCGCTCCCGTTCAGATGCACCACAGTTTCGAGGCAAGCCAGCGCGCGTGAGGATGCTGCGTAAACCATTGGGGTGCCAACGTCATTCCAGCGTCCGCCCGTGATCTCCGCCCCCTTTCCGCTCCTGTCGTCCGCCGTATAATCCCGAGTGTCTGTCCCGATCCTCCAGAAACTCGCGGTCACGCATAGGCCCCGCTCTGAATGCGGGACAATGCCTGTGAGACGAGGGCTTGCCCCGCCATCGTGTCAAGCAATTTGATAGGCATCTGACCGCCGAGCGCTGGCAATGGCTCGCGCAACCAGCGCGAGAGCCATTCTGCAGCGTTAAATCCCTCTGGATCACCGGATTCCTTCACCATCGCCTCGACCTGCCCCACCAGTCGCGCAATACCGGCAATGCGCTCGCTCTCATCGGCCGGCAGATTCTTCGCCTGGGCGACCTTACGATTCAGGGTGGCTACACTCAGGTTGAGCGCACGGAGCAATGTGTCCTGCTCGATCCTGAGATCACCTGCGATCCGCTTTACGGTGAGCGCGGGAATCCCCCTCCTGATCATCTCGATTTGGCGCATAGGCGCCTGACAAAAGTATTCCAGGTAGGTCATATCGGTCCCACCTTTTGCCGCCGGGGATCCGCGTGATGTCTTGGGAACCTTAAGCGCGCGAGATGTCTTGGGGGCCTTGTGCGAAGGCTTGTTTGCCTTCGTACCTGAAGGTGTTCTGGTCGCGGCCTTGCTCACAGTCGTGGCAACCATGACGATACTCCTTTGCGCAATAATTTAGCGCATTTGCGCATTTGTTCAACATCCCCGCCACGAGGTCAGAGATCCAACACGCTCCTTACAGACCCGGCGGCTATTCTGACCGGACCGATCCCCCGACGATCGTCCGACAGGAGAATCCGCCTTGGCCCAGAACAAGCCGCCGCGCTTCATCGCCGAACTCGAGACTGTGCAGGGGCACGCCTGCTTCTCGGTCCATGTGTCCGTCCGCGCCGCGACGGACGCGCCGGAGGACGCCGTGTCGACCCACCTTCTCCCCGCCGGTGACCCGCAGAGGGCGATCCTGACCGAGGCGATTTCCGCCATCCGCCAGACGCCCGAAGGCGCGCGGGTCGAGCTGCGGACGAACAGCGACTATCTGACCGACGGCATTCTTCGCTGGCGTAGCGGCTGGGAGCGCCGGAACTTTCAGACCGCGAAGGGCAGGCCCGTTGCTCTCGCCGACGTCTGGAAGATCCTGTTCGCCGAAGTCGACGCCCGGCAGGTCCGTGCGGTGTTGAGCACCTCAACGACAAAGAGCCGGGAAGCGACGCACCATGCTCATGACGCCATCTCCGTCGCGGACCATGCGCCACAGATGAGTTGATCCACCGGGTGACGGGACGATCAACGCCTCCGGCGTCCGATCCCGGCACCGATGATCTCGGTACACCCCCCTCACCCACCATCTTGGCCGGCCGCCCGTTCCTTTCACGTCCAGTCGCTATGCTGGCGATGGAACAACCGGTGGCGCCGTCATGAACTCGATATCCCCCTCCCCGCTCGTCCGTAACCAGCAGCTCGTCGTCAACCTGTTCGGCGGTCCCTGCGCCGGCAAGTCGAGCCTGGCGGCGATCCTGTTCGGGCGTCTGAAGCGCGAGCACTACGAGGCGGAGCTCGCCGTCGAGTTCGCCAAGGACCTCGCCTTCGAAAACCGGCGCGACGCGCTGAAATGCCAGATCTACGTCCTCGGCAACCAGTACTGGCGCATCCAGCGCGCCTTCTCCGGCGGCGCCCAGATCGTGGTGACCGACAGCCCCTGCCTGCTGTCTTGCGCCTACCAGACCAGCCCCGGCATCGAGGCCGCGGCACTGGAGGCGCATTTCGCGTATCCCTCACTGAACCTCTTCGTCGACCGCTCGGAGCGATACAGCGCCTATGGCCGCGTCCACGAGCGCGACCAAGCCGAACAGATCGATGAGCGGATCATCGGGATCCTGAACCGGTTCAGCATCCCCTTCACCCGCGTCTCGATCGAGCATGGCGAACAGCAGGCTGTCGCGATGGTGCTCGAGCAGGCACGACGGGCAGCAGAGGCAATCGAGGTGGGTAGTGTCCGGGGTCGTGGTGGACTTTTGGGCCCTGTAACGGTGTAGTTTGAGGTGGCCATCGGATCAGTCGGCTATGGTGGAGTTGCGAGACTTCATCCTGAAGCCTGGAGAACCCGATGACCGAAGATAGATTACCACTGGCTGAGCTACTGGCCAAAGCCGGGGACGGCGATTTTCTGCGCAGCGTCGCGGAGGCGGTGGTTCAACTGCTGATGGAGACGGATGTGGATGGGCTGATCGGCGCCAGCCGCTACGAGCGCAGCGGCGAGCGCGCGACCTATCGCAACGGCTACCGGGAACGCGCATTGGACACGCGGCTTGGCAGCTTGCAGCTTCGGATCCCGAAGCTGCGGCAGGGGAGCTACTTCCCGCCGTTCCTGGAAGCTCGCCGGACCTCGGAGAAGGCGCTGGCCGCGGTCATCCAGGAAGCCTGGATTGGCGGCGTCTCGACCCGGCGGGTAGACGAGCTGGTGCAGGCCATGGGGCTGACGGGGATCAGCAAGAGCACGGTCTCGAAACTGTGCAAGGACATCGATGAGAGGGTGAACGCCTTCCTCGACCGGCCACTCGCCGGCGAGTGGCCGTATCTGTGGTTGGATGCGACCTATCTCAAGCAGCGCGAAGGTGGGCGGATCGTCTCAGTTGCAGCGATAATCGCAGTGGCGGTGAACACCGACGGTCGGCGCGAGATCGTCGGCCTGCACATCGGCCCGTCCGAGGCGGAGACCTTCTGGTCGACCTTTCTCAAGAGCTTGGTCCGCCGTGGGTTGCGTGAGGTGAAACTGGTGATCTCCGATGCTCATGAAGGATTGAAGGCGGCGATCCGCCGGGTGATGGGGGCATCCTGGCAAAGATGCCGCGTTCACTGGATGCGCAACGCCTTGTCCTATGTGCCGAAGGGGCAGCAGAGCATGGTGTCTGCAGCGTTGCGTCAGGCGTTTATCCAGCCGGATCGCGTCAGTGCCAGCCAGACCCTGCGCCATGTGGCCGACCAGCTCCGGGGCAAATGGCCAAAACTTGGCGCGTTCATCGACGACAGTGAAACCGACGTGCTGGCGCACATGGACTTTCCCGCCCAGCACCGAACCAAAATTCACTCGACGAATCCGCTCGAACGCCTGAACAAGGAGGTCAAGCGCCGCGCCGATGTCGTCGGCATCTTTCCCAATGAAGGTTCGATCATCCGCCTGATCGGAGCCGTGCTGCTCGAGGCCAACGACGAATGGCAGACACAGAACCGCTATATGCAGATCGAGGGAATGGTCGAACTCATGGCACCCGCCATCGATGCCGATACACCACGAATTTCCACCGTCGCCGCGTGACCATTGGCCGCTTCAGCTACACCAGAATTTCCACCACATTGACGGACGCTATCATCGAGGTGGAGCCGCTGAGCAGCTTCGACCAGGATAATGCCCCCCTCCCCTGCTAGGCCCAGCCACCCCATGGATGCGTGCATCGCGCTGCGTGCATCACCCATCACGCAGCACGCCTAACCAAGTCCTGCCATCTCGCCTGCCACGGCGAACAGCCATGAAGATCGCACTACGCATCACGCATCGTTCCTCACGGTGCACGCATCACGGTGAACGACTCGTGATGCGTCAGGCACGCATCACGCCCGCCTATCAGGATCCGGCCAGATCCGCCTCCCCTCGGAATATGTTGCAATTCAATGGGATAGCCCCAAAAAGACAGACTCACGCATCACGCCGCATCAATCACGCTTCATGCACCACGCATCTCGCATCACCGGATTACCACCCACGAGCCGGATCAAGCGGCAGTTTGATGCACGCACCACGCATCGTGATGCATCATGCCATCAGATCACATGAACAAGCAGGTCCAACACACTGATCCAAGCCTATAACGCATGGCCTGCGCATCGTGCATCACGCATCCCGCATCACCAATTAATTCAAAAACAGATTTGAATTTCTTGACAGCCATCCGATGCGTGGTGCACGCATCGTGTATCACGAGTCACGCGTCACGGCTCGCGTCTTTGCGGGTCGGGCGCGAGCAGAGGGAAGGGGACATTGATGCGTGCATCACCAATCACGATGCAGTGCGAGCGGCCATGAAGCGGATTGCCCTGGTGCAGCAGAAGGGCGGGGCCGCGAAAACGACCCTGTGCGTCCACCTCGCAGTAGCAGCAGATCAGGCGGGGACGCGGACCGCCATCATCGACACCGATCCGCAGGCAAGCGCATCAGCGGTCTGGGGGCAGGCGAGGGGGGATAGGACCCCGCCGGTCGCCCCGGTCCTGGCTGCTGAGCTGAAGGAGGCGATGGACGCGGCCGAGGCTGATGGCTTCCAGCTGATATTCGTCGACACCCCGCCACACACGGCGCCCGCGCTCGAGGTGGTCGCGCGGAACATCGACCTCGCTCTCGTGCCGGTGCAGCCGTCAATCCTCGATGTTGCTGCCACCCAGGCCACACTTGACCTGCTGCGCGCGAACCGGGTGCCATCGGTCGCGGTGCTGACGAGAACATCTCCCAGACCGGACGAGGAAATCGTCGAGACGGTCAGAGCCCTGAGAGATCTCGAACTGCCTCTACTGAACACCCGCATCGTCGAGCGGAAGGTCTACCGCCGGGCCCTGACCCAGGGGCAGGCCGTCGGCGAGTTCGAACCCACCAGCAAGGCCGCGCGGGAGATCCGACAACTCTGGAAGGAGATCGCGGTCCTGGATGCGATCCAGCTCAAGCCCGCCACAGCACAGAAGAGGAGGTCGTAATGTCGGCACCCCAAAAGCGCAGCTTTTCGAGCTTCGTGAAGCGTACGCCAGATCATCTCACCGAGGCTGGCGGACGTCATGACCAGGCGCCCGCGGGACGCCCCGATCCGGCACAGGCGCCCGCCTCACACTCGAGGCCGGCCGAAGCGGGTTGGCCCGAGGAGCGCCAACCGACCCCGGCGCAGAGCGAACGGCCCGAGGTAGACGAAACAGGGGAGGGGGGTGATGGCCGGCAGAGGGTACGCACATCCACTGGACGTGTTCGAACCTATTCCGCTTCACGGAGCCTGCCGGGGGTCACGTTGCGGCTTTCGGAGGAAAGGTGGGAGCGGCTCAAGCTGCTTTCCGTCCAGGAAAGGCGGCCCATCCAGGAGATCCTCGGCGAGGCCATGGACGCCTACATGCGAGGGCGAGGGCTCAGATGGTAGCGGATGATGCGTGCTTCGTGATGCACGCATCATCCGCTACCGCGTCGCGTGGTCGGGAGATCGCTCCGACTCGAATTGTCCACAATATCCACATGGGATTTCCTGACTTCGCGCTGCACAACTGATGCAATCCACAGATGAGCACGGTTTTCCACGGGGATTTTTCAACCGAAGCATGGGATTTTCCGACCAAAACACGAGTCGCCCCGTGGGAATTCCTGACCATACTACTAATAGAATCAAACTAATTACTAATAGCTCGGTCGAGAAATCCCACTCGAAATCGGTCGAGAAATCCCACAATACTTTGGTCAGAAAATCCCACATTTTGCAGGTCAGAAAATCCCACAGTTGACATCGACTCGATGAGAAGGCGAAAAGTCGCTTTGGAGGGTGGCTATGATCAATCGCCTGGACCAGAACGTCGCACAGCTGGTGCTCGATTATGGCAGTGAGAGGGCCCGGGAAATCGTCGGTCCCCGCTACCGCGCGCTTGTGGATATCGCCAACGAGGTGCTGACAGACGAGCGTCAGCAGATCGGCATCTCGTATTCTGGATTCTGCCTGACCAGTCTGCCCCACAAGCGCCTTTCCGACAGCGCCGTGTGGCAGCGGAAGGGGCACAAGGTTACCCTGCTCGTCGAACCCGGGGTAATGCGCTCCAAGGGCCGCACGGTCCTGTATGGCGTCCCGTTCGGGGCTCGAGCCAGGATGATCCTCCTCTACCTCCAGACTCAGGCGATCCGGACGAACTGCCGCGAGATCGAGCTCGGCCGGTCCATGAGAACCTGGATGGAGCGCATGGGGATCGCCATCGGGGGAGAGACGACACGAGCCCTGAGGGAACAGGCGGCGCGGATATCGGCCTGCAGCCTCAAGTTCTTCTGGGAAGGCGACGGCGCCGAGGGATGGACCAGGGGCGGGATCGTCTCATCCGGCCTTCGCTTCAAGAGCGTGGTTGATGACGACGACCAGGGGAAGCTGTGGGACGACCGCGTCGTGCTGGACGAGACGTTCTGGCGTGCGCTGAAGGACCATCCTGTTCCCCTGCAGGAGGCTGCAATCCGGGCTCTTGCCCACCGCTCCCTGGCGCTTGACGTCTACATCTGGCTTGCCTGGCGTTGCCACGAGATCAAGGGTCCAACGGACATATCCTGGATCTCCCTGGACGCGCAGTTCAACACGACAGGCCGGCCGCTGAAGTACTTCAAGCCCCTGTTCACGGACGCTCTGCGAGCGGCCATGGCGGCCTATCCCGACTGCCGGCTGGATGTGGAGGATCGGGGCATTACCCTCCGGCCCTCCAAGCCGCCAGTGCTCAAGCTGATCACATAGGGTCGCGGCGCCGTGGGATTTCCCGACCGATTGGGGATTTTCTGACCAAAATGGGATTTCCCGACCGGACTTGCTGATCAGCCGGGCGGGCGAGGGCACCAAACTCAGAAGCCAAGGCCGAAAATTCGAATTTATCTCGGTTTGACATGCGGCTCCGATACGCAGGGCACTTATTTCGCCGTGGGTGTGGGATTTCCTGACCAATCGGGGATTTTCTGACCAAAATGGGATTTCCCGACCGAGGCGAGCCTGAACTGGAGATCGCGGCGGCAAAACCCGGCTATCTCAACAAGATCTCTCTCCAAAAATCGAATTCTGTCGGTGGAAATCGTCTCCAACGTCCTGAGGTCAGACAAAAATATCAAATATTTTCATGGTGTTGCAGAGTTTGTCTGGCTGATGGGGGAAATGTGGGATTTCCCGACCGCTCTGGCCGAGTCGCGCTCCGTCGCCTCCTGAATTTATGGGATTTTCCGACCGAAATAACCCGCCCTGGCATGGTGTGGGAATTTCCGACCGGCCGGAACTGAAGCACCAGCATGGTGTGGGATTTCTTGACCATCGGGCACATGAATCCCGCCACTCGAAAAATATTTCATATTTTCAGTAAGTTGTTATGGATGTGCCGCCCGGGTGAAGGTGGGATTTCCTGACCGGCGGACGATCTCGCCTGTGGCAGCAACATGCGACCAGGCGGTCAGGAAATCCCACATACCGGCAATGGCCCGTGAGGGTGGCAGGCTAGAGGCCCCAGTGGCAGGTGTGGGATTTCCTGACCGCCTGGAAAACCACGAAAAATCAAAAGGATTCCAAAACACCGGAGTTCGGGCGCAAGGCGGTCGACAGCCTGTATGACTGGGGTAGATCCACGGTCGAGAAATCCCACACCGATCAGCGGCCTGAAACTCGGCGATGATGCCGGTCGAGAAATCCCACACCCCTCATTCAGTGCACGCAGCCGGCCGAGGTAGCCACTCTCTTTGGGTGTGGGATTTCTCGACCGGCTGAAAAATCCGCGGCACATACATCACGGCGTCAGATTCGCCGCGAATATAAGGATGAGGTGACCGCCTCCAGAGGGTATCAGCCGCAGCCGGGGGCCAGGCCATCTGGGGCAGGCTGGTCGGGAAATCCCACACGCTGCTGTTCCACCCAAGCCTTCACGACCGGGCCTTCGCCGTCGAACCAGCGCCGGAGGGCGTCGACCGAGAACCAACCGAAGTTGTGGTGGCGCTGCTCCATCGGGTTGAGCCAGACGGTCAGGTCGTCCTCGGTCGGCCGGGCCGCTAGGTCGGCCTTCCGGCGCTCGATGAATTCCCGGGTCCAGGTCGGCCGGATCCCGAAATAGGCAGGCTTGGCGTTCGGGCCGAACAACGGATCGGTGCCGCGGCGCTCGGTAAAGCGGGCAGGGAGGCCGGTGGCCTTGAACGTCGCATCGAGGAGGTCCCGATCTTCATCCTGCTCGCGCAGACGGTCGAGGTCGGCCGGCTGGATCCGTGAGGCAATCACGATGGCCAGGCCACCGCGGCCGAAAGGCGTGAGGGCGCGTGTCGTGCTGAGCGCGATGTCGCAGCCCAGAAACGCGTTGTAGACCGCCTCGAGATCCCGGCGGGCCTCTTCACCGAGCGCCCGGACCATGAACGACCGCTCGCTCCAGGCCCCGATGGTCCCTGCGTTGTACGCCTTCCAGGCTTCCCGGTCGGCGGCCTTCGAATGGACAGGCAGGACCCGCACCCTGTCGTCCTTGTCCCGCCAGGTCGGAAGGAAGGCGACCACACGGTCGGCGACCACGATGTCGAATCCCTCGTGCCGCGTTGCGAGGCCACCGGTGATGCCGGGCTTGCCGACCAGCTGGGAGACATTGGACGGGTGCGAGCAACAGAGGATCGACTGGTCGAGGTCCGGGCGGTCGCAAAACACGAGTGCCGACCGGCTCGACAGTCCGGATATCCGGTACCGCTCTATGCCGGGCGGAGCCTTGCTGGAGATCCCGAACTCCCGGCGGAGCTCCTCGATCCCGGACTCGTGTTCTGCGCAATAGTCGCCGCCGAGCACCAGACCGCCCACCTCGCTGGCCTCCCCGATCCGGAAGAAGCCCGTGCTTTCCTTGCCTGTCCGTGCCGCGCGCATCGCGAACTCCCTGCCTGAATCGAGTTCTGCTCAACCCAGGCCGAGGCCGAGATCGAGATCGAAGATGGATTCGTGATCCTCGAGAACCGGCGCCGGCGCTTCCGCTTGCTCCTCTCGGATGGGCGCAGGCGGCACCGCGAGGCCATCGCCGGCGGCGATGCCGTGCTGACGGGTGAACTCGTCCATCACCTGCTCGACGGTGTGGAAGTACCCGGCCTCGCTCCAGTCGGCGCGGTTGCCGACGATGTAGAGGACTTCCTTGGCCCGCGTGACGGCGACGTTCGCGATGTTCGGGCGCCCGCCCGCCCAGCCGCGTGCCCGCTTGAATGCCTCGCCCTGATGGCCCAGCACGAAGATGACACCTTCCGCCTCCCGACCCTGGACCTTGTGCACGGTGCCGATCCGTCGGGTCAGCTCGCGGGCCTCGGCGAAGGAGATGCCGATCCCGGCATGGTTCTGGATGACCATGTCGCGCAGCCGGCTCTCGATGATCCGGAAGGGGCTGATGATGTAGAGGTCGAGCTTGCCACCGCGGGCGACGATATCGCGGAGGAGATTGAAAACGACCATGCCCTCCTGCTCGGACCATTTCTCGTCCACGGGGTCGTGGACATCAATCCAGCGCGACGGCCCGCAGGCATCCCGGATCGCGGAGGGCGAAGGCCGCTTGGCGTTCACCATCAGGCCGCCGTAGCCGATCTGGTTCGAGATCGAGAACATCGGCTCGGCGCACCGTCGATGGGCCAGCAGCGGCATGCCGACCCGGCGCGCGCCGCCCTCGCAGGGGTATTCGGCGAACACTTCGGATGCCGCGTCCGCGAAGGTCTGCACGGACCCCCAGGGCGCCATATCGACCTCATGGTCGATGCCCATCGCCTTTGCGATCTCGACGATCATGGGTTCGTTCAGCGTGACGACGGGCTCGACCTGGATCGGGTCGCCCACAACGAGCGCGTTCCGGCTGCGCTTGATCGCGCCGACCGCCGATTGCGGCGTTGCCTGTCCGGCCTCGTCGATGAACAACCAGCCGATCATCGGCTCTTCAACGTCGCGCAGCATCCTGCGGACGCTGGCGAAGGTGGTCGACAAGACCGGAACCGCGATGAAGAGCGTACTGAGGACAGACTGGACGACTTTCGGCTTCCGCCCGTTAAACCGACCGGCGAGGAGTTCCATCGCCGCCGAGAGGTTGGAGCCGACTTCCGTGGCCGCACCCTCCATAAAGGCGCGGTGAAGATCGACTGCCGCCTCGAACAGATCCTCGCGCTGTCTGTGGTCTGCACCGGAAAGCCACGGCGAGGAGGTATGGAAGTGAAAAGGGTCACTCTGGTCGAGTTCACCGGTCGCCGCCTTGTTTACGTCAGACAGGCTTTTCCTGACCGTGTCGAGCAGCTGCAGGAAGCGATCCCGCTCCCGGTTCCAGCGCTCCAGCGCCGCATGCCGGCCACGCGCGGGCCGGTGTGCCTCAAAGGAGGCGGGGATCCGTTTCGCTCCAGTCTTCTTATCCACGATGACCGGCGAGCGGCCGGCTGCCAGAGCGAGCTGGTTCCTGAGACCCCAGTCTTCATCAAACCAGAATTGGTCACGAAATTTCGCCCGGTTTGCCGAATTGCCGAGCGCGGCCGAGACCAGCCCCCAGCTCTCGCGCTCATGCAGCCTGGATGCTGTTCCCGGGTAGTATCTGGTTGTCGCATCATCAGCGATCGCGCCATCGTCCGGCCATTCGGTCGAGACGTTTTCGACTGCGCCGTTGTTCGAGGAGGCAACCAGCATCTCGAAGCCGATCAGCTTGGGATCGAGCTCGAACAAGGATGGGCCGGCGCGCCCGGAGGAACGCGTTCCTCCGGATCCGTATACACGAAAGGCGTGGGAGGGGTGGATGAAATCGCTCATCGCGATAGCGCGACGGACGATCAGCGCCGCGGCAGCATCCTTCAGCAAAGTGGTCTTTCCGGTGCCCGGTGGACCATTGACACCGATCACCTTGTTCCGGCGGGCCTGCGCGGGGTGCAGCGCATAATTGATGATCGACTGCTGCATAGTGACCAGCTGGTTGCGGCCCGCGTGTGGCCACTTCCCCTCCGGGAAAAACCCGGGGCGCAGCAGCGTGTTGATGGCCTTCGGGTCCTCGAGAATGTTGATCCGGCGCACCTGCTCCTTCACGCCGAGATACCGGTCGAGGAGAGGCTGCTCGATACCCTTCGCCAGATCGCGACGGGCGTCGAGCAGGTCGCTGAGAAAAAAGCTGTTCATGATCAGGGCGTCGGGCATTCGCTGTTTCGGCACCGGCGTGCCGTCAGGGCTTACCCTCTGGTAGTAACCGATCACCTTCGCGGGCTTGCTGACCACGTCGGACTCTCGTGATGGCCGTGAGACCTGCTTCTCATCGAACCCCAGGCTGTCGAGCATCCAGTAGTAGATCTCGAGGATGGCAGCCTTGTCGATCGGCTTGTCCTTAAACCGGTCGTCGAACAAATCGCGGAAACTCTTGCTGATGTCAGCGGCGGCACGCTTCCAGCCTGGCATTGCGCCCAGATCCCGGTTCAGCGCGCGCACGAGCCCCCATCCGTAGGCCGATACAGAGAATGGCGACCCCCCCTCCTTGAGATCGAGCGTGCCGTTCGGCGCCACGCGGAGCGTGGCGAGAATCGAAACGCCCGACCCGGCGCCACCATCTCCAAAGCTCTGGCCATAGACCTCCTCGAGCCTGACGGCTGCCTTGGCTTCCGGGATCGACCCGAAGATGACATCATAGGCGAGGTAGCCAGCACGCAAGTTCGGGAACTCTGTCTCCGGATAGCCCTCTTCCCACGGCAGCGCATCTCCGTAGACGAGATCGAGCGCCGCCATGTCGCGCTCGCGGCCCGAGACGATATCCTTCAGGTCCTTCACGGTCTCCGGCGTCAGGACCTCCGCGGCGATCCACGCATCGAGCACCGCCAGGCCCTTCTTCTGCGACGGACTGAGTTCGACAGGTTGCTCTGCCGAATTGGCAGCTTGAGCCGGCTGGGCGGGCAGAACAGACTCATCGTCCTGAGGCTGCACGGGCTGCCCGGCGGGCGCGGCCCGCTGTGATCCGGCCACGCGGATGGGCTGGCCAGTACCGATCTCGGCCTTGCGGCTTTCCGCGACGATCTCCGCAACCTCGGGGACATCATCGTCTGTCGCGCCGATGAATTGCGTCGGCGGGCGTCTGCGCTGGGTCGTGCTCATACACAGCAGTATCGGCGCCAGATATGAAAGGGACTAAGGACGGATGCAGCAGGACTTCAGTCGATAAATCCAAATTTATTTCGAATTTTCCAACGACTCCTCCAACAAGCCGCGAGCAGGATTCATTGGAATCGGGCCACCGTTTCTCCTATGTCTGATGAGCGGCTGAGATGATGGCCGCGTTCAACCGGGCGCGTCATGAGCAGTAATTCCGACCAGAAAATCGATTTCTCCGCGACATTCGGACTCTCGAAGAGCGTGCCCGCGATGATCGAGGCTCGAGATCATCTCGGGCGGCATTTTCCGACGCGGCCTTGGGAGGACATTCTGCTTGGTGCGGTCCAGCCGCCGGCACCGATCGAGGTCGTGCACTACAGCACTGGAGCGGTCGCGATCTTCTGGACGCGTGGCGCATCGATCGTCTGCCTGCTCTACCAGGGCGACGGGTGCGTCTTCCATGGCCAGGGTTCGGACGGCCGGGACTGCGCCCGGCTTGGGACGATGAGCTATGTCGAGGAGGTGCTGCCTCGCTCGGTGATGCTCGAGATCCTGGCGGTGTGCCGGCAGAAGGGGTGATCGACGAGGCTGGGTCTCGCAGGACGTTCAACACATAATTCACAAAACCGTTGGAAATTATGCCCAACGGCAACCACAAACACTCTGCACACCGGTCTCCAGCCGCGCATCGCGCGGCGCCATAGCAAGGAGACCCACGATCCATGAAATCTCGCACCCTCATTACGTCGTCAGCGCTCATCGTGATGCTGACTGCCGGCAGTGCCCTCGCCCAGACATCTGCCGGAGGCCAGGCCGGTGTCGGCGCCTCTGTGGGTGTCGGAGCAAACGCCGGTGCCGGCGGGCTGGTCGGCAGCACGCTGGGTGCCGCACGGTCGACGGCCGGGAATGTCGGCGGTGCGGTCGGCTCAACCGCCGCGGGCGTGACGAGCAGGGTGGGCGCGCAGGCGAATGGCATGGCAAGATCTGCCGAAGCAACGTCTGCCGATTTCTCGGCGGCCACTATATCCAAGGCGAGATTGGCAACCAGGCAGATCGCCGTTCTCGAATCGCGTGAGCACCGTGAGATGCGGACAGCGAAGACGACCAGCCGCCGCCATGCCATTGAGGCCAAGGCGCGGGCTGAACGTATTCGGGTCATCAGGAGCCATGGGATGTCAGTGTCGGAATATGATCATATCGTGAGCGAGGCCCGGAGCAATCGCGGCCTCGCCAGTCGCATCGGGCTGAGCGTATCTGCAGGTGCCGGCGCGCAGATGAAGTGAGGCGCATTCGATAGCCGGAAGGCAGAACGCCCGGGTGCCGTAGCTCCCGGGCGTTTTTTTTGTGCGGTCAAACAGGATGACGCCCGCGGGCGCCATACGCGCATGACATAGAAGTACAGAAGCTATCATGTGGGAAGCCACACAAAAGCCGCGGCACCGCATTCTGCTGACATCAGCGATCGAAAGGAGACCGTTGATGGAACGCAAGACGATCGGACTTATTGGGGCGATTGCCGGGCTGGCTGCCGCCGCCCCCTTGTATGCCGCGAAGGCCGAAGCGGCGCCCCTGCCAGAGGCAGGCTCATATGCCGAACTACTCGCACCAGTGTCGGATCCCGGAATGATCCTGCGGGCACATGATGCACATCTGGAGCACGCAAGGACTGAGGAACCAACGGCGCGGTTGATGCAGGTCGACGAGTATCAGCAGCATCACCACCACCACCACCACCACCACTCATACCAGCGGGGCGATTACCGTCCCTACAATCGCCGCTACGAACACCACCACCATCACCATAACCAATTCCGTGCTCACTACGGCTGGAATGTCTGGGCTGGCGGGAACTGAACGTCGAGCAGGTTGCCTGATGGTCCCGACTGACGGGAAGGGGCCGGACGAAGGTCCTGCTGGAAGAGGCGAGCCACCGTGGTGTCTGGCCTCTTCCTTGGTTGCTCCCGCCTCTAGTTCGGCGTCGCCTTGATCGGGGATGTCCGCGGATGCGGCACGCTCAGGCTGGGCTCGGCGATGATCTTCACCACCCGATCGCCTTCGCGCATGTTCTGACCGGTGCCGGTGACGCCGAGCGTCTTGGCTTGGACGACCGGAGCCGAGACCTTACCTTCGTCATAGAGCTTGCGGTAGCGGATCATCCCGGTGAAGTCGCGGTTCAGCTGGTCGAGGTCGAGGCGGAAGATCGTCTCGCCCTCCTTCACGCCCGCCCGCCAGCCGGCCTTCACGTAGTGCTTCCAGACCGCCTCTTCATCGGAATTATGGGGCAGCCCGGCCTCGAAGGGGCGGTGCGGCGCCTGCCAGGTCCGGTAGAGATAGCCGTACCAGAGCGGTGCTGATGGAACGAAGCGGGCCTGGCGGACGATGTCGTAATAGGTGTCAGCCACCCGGATCGTCCGGCCGAAATCGGAGGACTGGTACAGGTTCCGGCTTTCGGAAATCACCGGCGGCAGGATCTGCACGCCGCCCGGCTGATAGGTGACCAGCCGCGAGAAGTCGTAAATCTGGCTCAGGCGCGCGGCGTTCGCGCGAAGCTCGCCGTCGATGATCCGGGTCGCCCAGGCCACGCCGCCCTCGGCGCCGTAACGCAGCGCGGTGTCGCGGATGACCGGAAGCTCGACCATCTCTTTCGCGGCTTCCTTGCTGGCTCCCGAGCCATTGCGGTGCATGCGGCTCATCGCGGCGAGGCTCGGGAGCTTCTGCCGGGCGGCGTTGCCGGTCTGGACCGGGAACATCGAATCACCGTCATTGATGTGGATGCCGACCATGTCCGGCGGGACGGGCTTCGCCGACGCGGCCTTGCCGGGCGCACCCTGCAGGTTCGCGCAGCCGGTCAGCCCGAGGAGGATGACCGCGGCGGGGAGGGCGGCCGATCGGAAGCGGATGCGCGCCATGATCAGGTCCCGGCTGCCTGGTTGACGTCGAACTGGATGGTGCGGGCCGCCGGCGAAACCACGAGCTTGCCGTAGGTGCGGATCCGCGCGCCGATGTCCTGCAGCACGATCGCCGCCGGCACCTTGTTCTTGACCAGGACGATCGTCGGCGGGGTCGCGGGCGTGTGGGTCGGCGGGAGGACCTTGTAGTTGATCTGGGCCGCGAGTTTCCGGATGGCGCCCTCGACCGGCCCGTTCCAGCGGATCGTCACCGGGCGGCGAAGCTGGGCGGGGAGGCGGGCCAGATCGATCTTCGGCAGGGCCGCCTGGACCGGTGCCGCGGGGGCGGCGATGGCGACGCCCTTGGGGGTGGCCACCTGCTGCGGGTCGACCGGACCATTGTCGAGCTGGGAAAGCGCCTGGCTCGCCTCGGTGAACGCCCGGGCGAGATTGCTTTCAGCCTCGGCCTGGACGGCCTGGGTCTCGGTGGTCATGGCGTCTGCGTGGGCAAGTGCCGGCATACCGGCAACCAGCGCGAGCACGGCGAGAACGGCCTTGGAGCGAATGCGTACCACGCTCTGATCCTTCTGTCGGTGAACCGCCGCTACAATACAATAGTATGCCGGTTATTTTCCACATAAAAAATACCGGCCGCTATCGCACCCGGTTGAGCATCATGAGCGTGATCTCGACCACGAACCGGTGGGGCGGACATGCACGATAATGGCGGCGACGTCGTCACCATTGCGCGGAAGCTTGAAAGGCGGAGAAATGTCGAGATCTGATAAATGTGCAATTTTGCACACCTTGGCGAAGTATAAGCGCCGATTACCTTCATGAGTGTCGGACTTCTGCAACCTCGCGGGGGCGAATTATCATCTATTTTGCGCTGGAATGTGCTCTATTTTACGAAGTAATAGGCTACATTTTACCAAGGACAACCATACAATTTAGGCTCAGATATCCTACATCTTATGTCGGAATATCCTACATTTTACCTCGGATTATGATACATTTTACCAAGGAATGTCCTTAATTTTACGCAGGAGTGCGATTAGGTAACGGGGGGTAGAACAAAATCGGGTGGAAATTCCTCCTCAAACAGCCATCCCGCGCCATAAGCGGAAAACCAGCGCCAGGGGCGTCACCGGAAACCAGCAAAATTCGGAATATCAGACGGAAGCGGGAAAACAGCGGAAAATAGCGTAGCAGGGGAGTGGAAATTCGAATTAATCGGAAAATCAGGGCGGGGAAGGGGAGGGGTGAATCGGAAATCGGGTTTCCCGTCGAGGCGGGCGAACAGCATACACACCTAAAATGCACCTTAAAAGACAGCTGCTAAACACCACCCCAACGGCCGCGCATTTCCCAAAATAAAAGCCGACCCCGGACGGAAATCCAGGGCCGGCTCGGCAGCACGAATGCGGCCTACTGAGGGGTGGGCATATCCTCTGGCACCACTGCCAAGCTCCCGTCCGGTCGCATGAAGGGTGCCGGATTGTCCGACCGAATACGGCTCATGATCCGTTCCACATCGACCCTCGACGGTCGGATCATGATTCCGCCGGTTCCCTTGCCGGTCCACCCATCCCGCTTCCGGCCGTAATGCTCGGTCGCCGTCTCAGGCACCGAATGCCCGGCCAGCGCGGCGACCTCGACGGGGCTGTAGATCGTCTTCCAGTTGGCGATCGCCTGGTGACGGAAGGAGTAGGGGGAGTATTTCGCCGACATCCCGGTGGCTGCCCCGATGTGATTGATCGCCTGGCGCAACCGCCTGATCGTGGGCTCCGTCCCCTCCTTGGGCGCCTGGCGCTGGAAGAGGGCCATCGTGAATCGGATGGGCTCGATATCGATCCGAGACAGGGGAGACAGGTCGAGCACCCGCACCAGCCCGTTGGCCCGCCCGTTCGACGCCTTGGCGTTGCAGACGAAGAGCCAGACATTGCGGCCGTACGGCGCGTCGGGGTTCGGGCAAGTCCGTAAATCGCAGGTTGCCCACTCCGAGGGCCGCATGCCGGTTCGGATCGCGGCGCGGGCGAAGTGGAACATGTTGTCCGCCCCGACACCACGGCCACGGTCGAGGCAGAACTTCAGGAGCTTGTTGTAATCCTCGAGCCGGAAGAACTTCGTCCCCTTGACCCCCTCGGACGCTGCTGCCTCTCCATCATCGGCGCTCACACCATCAAGGATAGCAGCCGCTGCCTGTGCCGAGGGGTGGGTTGAGTCATAAAGGTAGAAGGCGATCGCGGCCTTGTATGACCGCCATGTCGAGGAACTGATGTCCGGCTTCATCCTGATCAGCCACCTCACGAAGTCGACCGGGTCGATGCGCTCGTCCTCATGGATAGAGGTGGCGTCATCCACCAGTGGGATAGCGCCCGGCCGCCGGATATATCGGGTCAGCAGACTGTGGGCGCGGTCCCGATAAAGCTGCACCGTGGACGCGCTGATTGTCTGCAGGCCGCGCCGTTTGTGAAAGCTCTCGACACCACTCAGCCGCCCGATATGGTCACCCATTGACCATACGGCCCGGCGGGATGCGGTCTCGAAATCAGGGCATTCCGACACCTCGACGTCAGGAACAATCTGAGCCTCCGGCGGAACCAGCGAAGACAGGTGAGTCGCCTTCAACTCCAGGGATTCCGGCAACACGGATGTCGAAACACTCGGTTCACGTGCCAGGTCCGGCAAGGCAACATCCGCCGCGCGAGCCGGATCCATCCACTTCGACGCGGCGCGATCGGCTTCCGCGGTATCGCGTCGGCCATTCTGCGCAGGCTGGACATGGCCCACCTTGATGTTCCTGGAGAGGGTGACATCGAGCGGGCTCGCCATGGCAGCGGCCGCTTGCTCCTCGGTTCTGTCTTCAGGCACTGGATCATCCTTCCGGTTTGGTGCGCCAGCCTCATCGGGATGCGCGCAGATGCTCCAGTATATCGAGCAGAGGCGATCCAACCAAAGAACTACTTTCAGAATTCGGATTTTGTGAGCTCGCTGAGATCGTGAAAATAATTGATAATTATTTTTGAATTTATATGCTATAAGCATTCCACGGGCGGATCTTCGCCCAGCCAGATCAAGGATCAGGATCGTGACCACCACAGCCGCCATCCCCGTCGACCGGCCGTCTTACCACGAAGGCAAACGGCTTTACCGCCGCCTGGTCGCCGGCGACCTGTCGCACCTGGCGCCCGTGCTCGCATCCCTGCAGCCCCTCGTCGGCGCCGCCGCGGCGGGCCTGGCCGCCCGACTCATCGAGGCCGGGGTGGATGCGGATGAGCTCCTAGTCCGGGCGACTCTTGCCCATCACGTCCGCCGGCCCGGCTACCTGGAGCGGATGGCCGCGCCGGACAGTATGCGCCACGACCTGGATGGCAATCCGGTGGAGCCGGTGTCAGCGCGCCACCGCGACCATGCGGCTGCGACCCGGAAGGCAATGGGCCCCAGTCTGGCGAAGGGCAGGCAGCAGGCGCGGCGCCGCACGGAGCGGGAGGCTCGCTCGAGATGGCGTGCAAACCCGGCTCCGGTCGTCGAGGTGAAGCAGGCCGGCCGACGTCGGCTGGCGGCTCCGGGCGGGGCAGGGGGCTGTGGCGAGCCTTCGCGATCGGCTGGGCATTGCAGCGCGCCTGTCGCTGGGCTGAGATCCTAGTCCTTATGTTGGTAATCAATCCACAGTGTCGCCGGGCGGAGATCTCGGAAGCTGCCGAAATTGCTCAACTGCTGCGGTCGTCAATTATCGAGCTCTGTGTGGCGGACCATGAAAATCGCGAGGCGCCACTGCAAGCTTGGCTGGCCAATAAGACGGCTGCGAACGTAGAAACATGGATTTGCAATCCGGCCAACATCATGCTGGTGGCGATCATCGAGAGGCGCATTGGTGGAGTTGGCTGCCTCCGCGCGAATGGCCGTGTGATCCTGAACTACGTCTCCCCGCTCTACCGGTTCAAGGGAGTCAGCAAAGCTGTCCTTGAGGCGCTTGAGCAGCACGGCCAGGCATTGGGCTTGCGATCCTTAGGACATGAGCCTGGATAACCGCTTCAGACATCAGGGGCCCTTGGGATGAAGGTGTAGTTCCACTCGCCGTGGAAGTTGGCGGGTTGGATGTTGAGGCTGGCGATGTCGGCGTCGGAGACCTTGATTCCCTTCTCGTAGCTGTTGGTGTCGAGCCGACAGGCGACGGTGAGCCCGGTCTTGGTGGTGGTGCTGGCGATCAGCTGCACGATGACCTGGTGGCTGACCAGCGGCTTGCCGCGCCAGTTCTGGGTGATGAAGGCGAACAGGCGGTGCTCGATGCGGTTCCACTTGCTGGTGCCCGGCGGCAGGTGGCAGACGCTGATGGCGATACCGAGTTCGTCGGCCAGGACTTGCAACTCGCGTTTCCACAGCCGCACCCGCGCGCCGTTGCTGCCGCCGCAATCGGCGGTGATCAGCAGTTTCGTCGCGGCGGGATAGCGGGCGGCGCCAAGTTCGTGCCACCAACGACGTATGGCCTCGACGGCGAAAGCGGCGGTGTCGTGGTTCATGCCGACACTGACCCACCCGGCATTGGCGGCGATGTCGTAGACGCCGTAGGGCACTGCCTTGCCGAGTGCGGGGATGACGAAATCGTGGACACGCACGGCTTCGGGCCGACCCTTGGGCCGCAACTCTCGTCCGCCATTCTTGAAGTCCCCGACAAGCTCCTTCTTCTTCGTGTCGACGGAGATCGCCGGCTCTCCGGCGGCCTGGAAGTCAGCCACGGTGGCGTTGATGTGCTCGAACTGCGCGTTGCGGTCGGGGTGCTGCGTGCCCTCTCGGGTCTTGCGGTTGGCCTGCAGGCTGAAGCCCAGCCGGCCGAGCAGGCGGCCGACCAGCTTCTGCCCGGCGCCGAACCCACACGCCGTCAGTGCCGCCGAGAGATGGCGCTGGCTCTTGCTGACCCAACGCAGTGGAGCCTCCGGATCACCGCGAATGGAGGACTGCACCAGTTCCTCCAGGGCGGCCAAAAGTCCAGGCTGCGTCTCGGTCGCCGGCTTACCCCCGCCACCGGGTCGGCGCACCCGCGAGTTGCACAACGCAGAACCAGAGCGCAGATCCGTCAGGCCGCGGCCGATCGTGCTCCGCGCAATGCCGGTCACCTCCGCAACAGCCGCGATCCCGCCGCGCCCGGCCGCACGCGCCTCGCTCGCCGCAAAGAGCCGTCGGTCCCGCTCGTTCAGAAATGGAGCCAATGCATCGAAACGAGCTTTGATGCCGGATTTGTCGATCACACCCGTAGGGTAGCAGAAGACCCGCCCGCTTCATCCAGTTTTCCGGATTCGTTCCTTGCGTTCTTTCGGCCGTCCCGATTCTTTCCTGCCGATTCGGTTGTCCAGGCTCAAAGCCTTAGAATTGGAAAGCACCAAGACGGCACATCGCTTCTACCGGAGGGCGGGTTTTGCAGACACCGGCGCGCCTGAGACCAAACATGGTATTCCCGCCTACCCGATGGCGAAATCGTTGGTTTAGATGGAGTAACGTGCCGCCCCCGGAGCGGGTTCGGGAGGTGATTGATTGGGTGGCTGTCCCTCGGAATGATGGTGTCATTTGACAGGACGATGCAGGTGAAGACCGATCGCAAGGAAGCCCAAGGCATCGCCCAGCTGCTACGCTTGGGCTGGTTCCGGCCCGTGCACTGCAAGTCAATGGCGGCGCAGGAACTCCGGGCGGTGTTGACGGCGCGGAAGTTGATCCACGGCAAGCTGCACGATGTGGAGATGAGCCTGCGCGGCATTCTCCGCAGCTTCGGATTGAAGGTTGGCCGGACCACGCCGCGCAGCTTCGCCCAGCGTGTCCGTAACCTTGTGGCCGGCCATCCGACCTTGGAAGGTGTCGCTGCGGCCCTTCTGTCGGCGCGGGCCGAGCTGAGCCGGCAATTCAACGGGTTCCAGGCGCAGGTTCGGGCCCAGGCTCGGCGCGATGCGCGGGCTCGCCTGCTGATGTCGACACCCGGTGTCGGCGCCATCGTCGCGCTGACCTATGTGGCGGCGATCGACGATCCGGCGCGGTTCCAATCGTCGCGCGACGTCGGGGCACATTTCGGCCTGACGCCGAAGCGATATCAATCTGGCGAGACCGATGTGAGCGTGCGGATCTCCAAGGCTGGCGATGTCGGCGTCCGCACCGCGCTATATGAAGCGGCGAATGTCATCCTCACCCGACCGGTGAGGGGATCGCGGCTGAAGAGTTGGGCGATGCGCGTGGCTGGTCGCGCCGGCATGCGCAGGGCCAAGGTGGCGTTGGCCCGCAAGCTCGCCGTCGTGCTGCATCGGATGCTGGCCGATGGCACCGCCTTTGACGCCACGCTGGCCGCCGCGGCCCGCGTATCGGCATGAGCACCGTCTAGCACAGGAGGAGATCCCGAGTTCGGGCGAGGCCGACATCTCTCGTCCGGAGCAGGTCAGGGAGTGCCTTGCGGCCGTTGTTGACAATTAGATCTCCGGGGAACGCGTGGCCGCTGGATGCGATCGCCGAACATCATGGCTCCGCGCCCCGCTGGCTCGGCGGCTCCCATTCCTGATGTGCTACGGAGCCGAACTCACCCCGAACGCCATGCTGAAATAGCAGCGGGATCGCGGTGTCGCATGGCACTACATCGCGCCAGGAAAGCCCATGCAAACGGCTTCGTCGAGAGCGTTAATGGCCGCCGCAGGGACGAATGCCTCAACGAGCATCTGTTCCGCAGCTATCGCCACGCACGAGACATCATCGAAGAATGGAGGATCGGCTACGACCTGAACAAACCACACACGAGCCTCGACGGTCTCACCCCGACCGAATTTGCAACCCGGTCCAGAGCGGACCAAAACACGAACAGCGCCAACTTATGGACGCTGACAAATTGGGGAGCAGGTCAATTCCCTCATTTATTCGACATTCGGAATCGACTCAGCTCGGTTGCCTGACCGAGGATCGAGCGATCTCCGAAGCGGACGCAGCCTGCAATAGCGGCACGACCTGCGCCCGCAGCCATGCGAGTGCCGGGTCACGGTCGTTCTGCATCGACCACACCAGAGCCACTGAAGGCAGGCGAAGGTCGAGTGGAATCGCCGCGATCGTGAGGCCGAAGCGCGGCGCATAACGTGCTGCCATTCGCGCCGGCAACGTGGCGATGACCGGTGCCTCGGCGGCAGTAGCCAGAACGGTGAGAAAATCGGACGCCGCCAGCACCACATGCAGCGCCTTGCCGGCGCGCGCCAAAGCCTCGGACAGGCAGCCCTGGATATCGTCCTTCAACGTCATCAATGCATGCGGATGCGCAATGTAAGCGGCAGCGGTCAAAGGCAACCCGGGCTGCACGAGATCCGGATTGAAACAGCAAGCAAGTGACTGTTCAAACAGCGGCGTGCCGCAATGCCGTTCCAGCTCGTAGTCGAAACAGCCGATGGCAAGATCGAGTTCACCGTTATCCAGCATGCGATGTGCGTCACCCCGCGCAACCGAGCGGGTCAGCAAGCTGATGCCCGGAGCATGGGCCTGCAAATAGGCAGTCAGCCTGGGGAGCAGTAGAATCTCCAACTCAGACGAAAAGCCAAGCCTTACTATTCGCGTTTCGGATTGCGGGTCGAAGGGCTTGCCGTCTGTCAGGGTGTTCTGAATCTGCAACAGAAGCTCGCGCAGCCGCGGCGCCAGCGCGATCGCCTTGGCAGTCGGATTCATCGCCGTGCCGACACGGACCAGAACCTCGTCATCTAGGAGAAGCCGCAGCGTTGACAGCGCGTGGCTCATGGCCGGTTGACCGAGTTTCAGCCGCTGCGCCGCCCGCGTCACGCTGCGCTCGGTCATCAGGGCGTCGAAGGCGACCAGCAGGTTGAGGTCGAAGGAACGGAGATTGAAGTGATCGATAGAGCGCATGACCGAAATCGATTTGCATGATGGCTCTACGGACCATAGCTTCCCGTTCATGACGCAGCAATCCTCCAACGGCGCAGAATCCCCGCTCTCCTTCCGGGTCGGCGATGCGCTCGTGACCCGTATCCCTGAACTCCGCTGGACGAATGCCGATCCTGCCCGGCTCTATCCCGATCTCGACGCCGCAGCACTGGGCGCCTATGGCAGCCAACTTTCGGCCGGCTCCTACAATCCTGATACGGGCAAGCTCGCCCAGGGCACGCATTCCTGGCTGGTGCGGCATGCCGGGCGCGTCATTCTGATCGACACCGCCACCGGCAACGACAAGCCGCGGCCCAGCGCCCCGATGCTGGACCGTCTCGACACGCCCTATCTGTCCCGCCTTGCGGCCGCCGGGGTGACGCCGGAACAGGTCGATCTCGTCCTGCTGACGCATATTCATGCCGACCATGTCGGTTGGAATACGGTGCTGCAGGATAACACCTGGCAACCGCTCTTCACCCGCGCACGACATATCTATTCCGAAACAGAGGCGCGTTACGCCGCCGCCTTGGACGGCTTCGCGCCTGCGCCCGATCTGCCTCCAGCAGATCTCGGCCGCGCGGATCATCCGCCCATGCCGCAGGTTTATACCGATAGTCTGAAACCCGTGATCGACGCCGGGCTGGGCCAGGCCATCGCGATCGACGGCAAGGAGATTGCGGACGGCCTCTCCTTCCATCCCGCACCCGGGCACAGCATCGACCATGCCGTTATCCGCCTACGCTCTCGCGGTGAGGAAGCCTGGTTCATCGCCGATATCATGCATCATCCACTGCAGGCGTACCGGCCCGATCTGCGGTCGGTCTACTGCGAGTTTCCCAAGACAGCAGAGCAGTCGCGCCGCGGTGTATTGGCGCAAGCCGCTGAAAGTGGTGCTCTCTGCTTTTCCGCCCATTTTGCCGAAAGCGGCGCCGGCCGTATCACGCGGAACGGCCCCGGGTTCGCCTGGAATTTCGTAAATCCCAAGGAAAACTCTGTATCATGAGCGACCTCACCACCGAAAACCGGCTCATCCCGAGTGATACACCGGGCATTTCCCTCCATCTCCGCCGCAAACGCCGCACCGGCATTGCCGCCTTCGGAGCAGAACGCACCCTGCTGCTCATGCATGGCGCGACGCTCCCGGCCGAAAGCCTCTATGACGTGCCGGTCGGCGAAGGCGCTTTCATGGATGTGCTGGCAGAAGCAGGCTTCGATGTCTGGGCGCTGAATGTGCGCGGCTTTGGCGGTTCGACCCGCCCCGCCGGCATGGATGGGGCGCCGGACGCAGCGCCGCCTCAAGTCTCCACCGCGGATGCGGTACGCGACCTGGCTACTGCTGTGGATCACATCCGGGCCGCGCAGGATCTTCTTCAGTTGACTCTCATCGGCATGTCCTGGGGCGGCACGGTGACTGGCACCTATAGCGCAACTCATCCCACCAATGTCGCGAAACTCGTCCTCATCGCCCCGCAATGGCTGAGCGACGGGCCGCCGCGAATTGATCCTGGTGGCCCGGTGCCGGCCTATCGCCGTTTCGATGTCCATGCCTTCCGCAACCGCTGGCTTGAAGGCGTGCCGACCAAGCGGCAGGAGGAGATTTTGCCCAGCGCATGGTTCGCCGCCTGGGCCGAAATCATTCTGGCGAGTGATCCGGCGTCCAAGGACGGCATCATTCGCGCCCCTGCCGGCGTCATCCAGGATGTGCGGGATTATTGGTCCGTTGGCCGTCCATTCTATGAGCCGGAAGCGATCACCGCGCCTGTGCTGCTGCTGCACGGCGAATGGGATCTGGATGTGCCGCTGCCGCGCATGTCGGCCCTCTTTCAGCGCCTCACTGGTGCCCGCTATCGGCGCTGGATCGAGATCGGCGAAGCCACACATATGATGGTGATGGAACGCAACCGCTGGCAAATTCTGAGCGAAATCCTGCTTTTCCTCCGCACATTGCCTGGATAGCCGCCGCTCGCGATGCATCGCGAGTGGTCCTGAAAGCCTTCCCCTAATCTCAGGAGGGTCGGCATCCGCATCATCACTTTCGGGGCCTGCTCAGGCTTCATACCAGTTACGGCCCGCTGGATCGCTCAACCGCCCAAGGCGGCTTTTGTCACGAGGCTCCGGCCCGGCCGGTTACCCTGCCACGCCGCTCGTCAGCTACCAGACCTATCGACAATTATCTGGGTGGAACCTCCCTCCACTGGTGTTGCGCGCCGTCGGGGCGCACTGAGAAATCCGGGTTAAGTTCGCTTGTTGCCATCAATCCGAGAACCGGGACCGCCAGCCCTGCCATGATCGCCAGGATCACGAAGGACAGGTAGCTCTGCACGAAATAGGCTGCGAGCAGACCGGCCCGTTCGTGATCCTCCGCCAGAGGCGGCAGCGTTCGGAATGTGCCTGTCTACCCGCTGCCGAAGCCCATACCGGCGATCAGCGTGCCGAGCAGCATCACGGTCGTCGACCCCTGCGGCAGCGCAGCATGTCGCCGCGATGCCGCCGGCCTCATCCGCCGTGGTCCTGCGTCTTCGTGTCGATCCACGCCGGTGCAACCGACGTGCCGTGGCCGAGGAAGAAGCCCATATGGATGTTGAACTCACCGATCGGCTCGAGCAGCCTCGCATTGCTCAGCGGGCCCGCCTCGACCGGCTCGAAGCCCGCCTTCCGCGCCAGATCGGCAACGGCATGCTTCGCGCCTTCGTCGTCGCCGGCGATGAAAACCTGGACGGCCGCCACGTCCTCGCGCGTCGCTTCCGGCAGGATTGCGGCAAAGATCGTGTTGAAAGCCTTGACCACCCGTGCCTCTGGCGCGGCCTTCCTGATCTCCTCGGCGGCGGAAGTCGTATGGCCGATCGTCAACGCCTTGTAGTCGCCGGTGATCGGGTTCGTGATATCCACAAGGATCTTCCCGGCCAGCGGACCGGCGTCACTGACGACCGCCGGAACGGCATCGAACGGCACAGCCAGGATGACCATATCGGCGAGTGCCGTCACGGCGGCGATGCCGCCGCCTTCGACACCCTCCCCGATTTCCTGTGCCAGCGCAGCCGCCCTGGCGGGATCACGGTGCCCGATCGACAGGTGAATACCCTTGCAGGCGAGCAGCCGCGCAAGGCCCGCGCCCATATTCCCGGTCCCGATGATTGCAACATTCATTTGCGTATCTCCTTTGAGTGGATGCACACGCTATGAATTCGAACCTGATAGCGATAAATAATGGCTATGTGAATTTACTCGAAATGGAACGTTTGTAATGGATCGTTTCGCCAGCATGGCGGCCTTCGTCAGTGCCGTCGAAACCGGCTCGTTTGCCGCTGCCGCCGACGCGCTGGATTGTTCCGCGCAACTCGTTGGCAAGCATGTCCGGCTGCTGGAGGAGCATCTCGGTGTAAAGCTCATCACGCGAACGACGCGCCGGCAGAGCGTCACCGAAATCGGCAGGACATTCTACGAGCGGTGCCGCATTATCCTGGCTGAAATGGAGGCAGCCGAGGCACTTGCCGACGAGAGCCGTGCCATACCGCGCGGCCGGATCCGCGTGAACGCGCCGGTCACCTTCGGCGCGCACGAGCTGGCACCGGCGCTTCCGGATTACCTCACGGCGCTGCCCGACGTTTCGATCGAACTCACCCTGGCCGATCGCGTTGTCGACCTTGTCGATGAAGGGCACGACATCGTGTTCCGCATCGGCCCCCTCGCCGACAGCGCCCTGATCGCCGTGCCGCTGAAAAGCTACGAGCTGACGCTATGCGCCGCCCCCGCCTATCTCGCCGCCCACGGCACGCCGCATCGCCCGGAGGATCTCCGCGCACACCAGTGCCTCGGCTTCGCCTATGGCGGCGTTTCAGACCGCTGGACATTCGAGGGGCCGTCCGGAACGGTCAGCGTCGAGGTTGCCAGCAGGTTCTCTGCGAATAACGGGCAGGCGCTGCTCTCAGCCGCCCTGGCGGGCCTTGGCATCATCCTCCAGCCCGCAGCACTCGTCTACGGCGAGATCGAAAACGGACGCCTTGTGCCGGTGCTTCCGGAATTCGTGCCGCCCGCCCGCCCGATGCACCTTCTGTACGCTCCCGACCGCCGGATGACACCGAAGCTCCGCTCGTTCATCGATTTCACGGTCGGTCGTTTCGGCAGATCAACGTGTCTGAGGGCCTGAGGGCGGCATTGCGGTGGGGCTCATTAGCGGCTTTTCGGCCGGTCTGAATCGCGAGGGAATTTCCATTGGCGTTGATTTCTGTTGGGGTGGACGGCCCAACGGCATCCAATGTGCCAATATAGGGTCGAACAACGAACCTAATGAAAGGGCCGCCCAATGGAATTTAAGCGGATTTCTATAGACACGTCCAAGCATGTTTTTACGATCCATGGGGTCGATGACCAGGAGCGCCCGTTACTCCGGCGCGAGATCAGGCGGGCTCAGGTTGAACCGTTCTTCGTCAAATTGGCTCCGACGGAGGTGGTTCTTGAAGCTTGCGCAGGCTCGCACCACTGGGGGCGGGTGTTGGGCGGTATGGGCCACCGGGTCAGGTTGATCCCACCGCAATATGTGAAGCCCTTCGTGAAGCGGAGTAAAAATGATCGCAACGACGCAGAAGCGATCAGTGAGGCAGCATCCCGCCCGACCATGCGCACGGTTCCGGTCAAATCGGTGGATGAGCAAGCGGCAGCAATCATCGTGAAGCACCGGGAACTCTTGGTGAATCAACGAACCCAGGCGATCAACGCGTTGCGGGGGCACGCGGCGGAATTTGGCATCGTTGCCGCCAAGGGCTGCGCGAACGTCTCAGCATTGCTTGTTCTCCTGTCTGCCGAGGAAGCGATTCCAGCAATTGCAAAGGCGATGTTTGAGCAAATGGGTCAGCATGTGACGGATCTCGATGCAAAGATCGACGCACTGGAGAGACAGCTGCTCGAACAGCACAAGGCCAACGCGGTCAGCAAGCTCCTCGCCGCGATTCCCGGCGTTGGGGCAATCACCGCGATCACCATGGCGCTCAATGTGAACCCCGCGAATTTTGAGACCGGGCGGCATTTTGCAGCGTGGCTCGGGCTGACTCCGCGAGAGCATTCCACCGGCGGCAAGCATCGTATGGGAAAGATAAGTAAGGCAGGCAATGAGAGGTTGCGGCAGTTGCTCGTGGTCGGGGCGATGGCGGTGATCCGCTTCGCTAAACCAGGCAGCAAATCAGCGACCGCTTGGCTGTTGCAATTGCTGGAGCGGAAGCCGCGCAAGGTCGCGGCGATCGCTCTGGCCAACAAGATGGCCCGGATCATCTGGGCCATGATGGCGCGTGGTGAAGCGTATCGGCGTCAGCCGGTAGCCGCCTGATCCGCGCGCCGGTGCCGAGGGTTTAGGGGCAAACAGGAGATGGTTATCGGTCGAACCGACGAGCAACAAAATCCGTCTGAATCTACGGCAGTTCCATGCCGCAATTTCTGTTTGGATGTTGCTCGCGGCACCCATCTGGGCCAGCGGTCAGACCACCGCGTCAAAGGCCGGACACATGACCGCATTCGAACCGATACCAAATTCTGCTTTAACGACTTGAACCCAACGGGCCGTCCACACATGATTCAGGATCCGTGCTGGTGAAGGAGGCCGGCATGGATGGGCCAACCACTATCGATGGATCTTCGTCGGCGGCTTTTGGCAGCGATTGATGAGGGGATGAGTCGCCGGGCAGCGGCAGCCCGCTTTGGAGTGGCGCCGGCAACGGCAATCCGCTGGCGAGCGCAGCGTCGCGATACCGGCGGCTTCGCTCCGAAGCCTCAGGGTGGCGACACGCGCGCATGCCGGGTTGAGGAACGGCGGGCGGACATTCTCGCGATCTGGGAAACACGTAAGAACATCTCGCTTGTAGAGCTGCGCCTGGCGCTCATCGAGGTCGGCTTGCACGACTCGGTGGCCGGGCTTCACCGCTTCTTCGTCCGCCACGGCAGACAGTGCCGGGCGTCGGCCCGCTGACGGCGTTGGCGTTCCGTGCCACGATCGACCAGCCGGGCCGTTTTTCGAAGGTCGCGTGATGTCGGCGCGCATCTTGGCCTGACGCCGCAACGCTACCAGTCCGGCGAAACCGACGTGCAGGGCGGCATCAGTCGATGTGGTGACGAACTGGCCCGAACGGCGCTGTACGAGGCAGCCCATCCCTTGCTGATCCGCAGCACCAAATGGTCGGCGCTGCGGGCATGGGGCATGACCGTGGCCAAGCGCCGCGGCATGGCGCGCGCCCGCGTCGCTGTGGCGCGCAAGCTGGCGGTGATCCTACATCGCATGTGGGCCGATGGCAGCGAGTTCCGCTGGGGCAAAGAGGCCACCGTAGCATGATAGAAGGAGTTGCAGCTTTCGCCTGACGAGGGCGGAGTCAGTGTCGTTCCCGTGGGGACGATGGACGAGGTGATCTCGTTGAGAGTCCGGAACCCCGTGACTGGATGTATGTCACGGAGGTCGCGAGTCAGATTGAGACATCTCATCCTCCTGACCCCATCATGCGGCGGCCACGCGCCGACTGCGGAGAGAAGCGAGTGACCTACGGGAATAGCCTACGGAAAGAGGTGCAGCTTGACACCAATAACCCCAATCAGAGAGGGCTCTGAAACGGCCGCTCCATCAGAAAACCTTCCATTCCAGTGGGCATTTATTATTGAAGGCTTGCTCCAAATTATCCATTATATTGGGTGCCAAATATGATCGCGCCCACCCGGCCGGCCGACCTAATCTGGAGATCTTCGACCATGCCAAAGCTCAGCCCCCTGTCGCGCGAGAAGATGATGAGGCTGCGCACCCAGTTGGCCGACGACGTCGAGGCCGGCGGCCTGCCCCTGTCGCTGGCCGTCAGGCGGATGCGCAAGGCGATCGGTTTCACGCAGGTGCAATTCGCCAAAGCCATGCGGCTCACGACTCGCCAGATCTGGGAGATCGAAAACGGCAAGGCCAACCCGTCGCTCGAGACGATGAACAAGCTCGCCCACCCGTTCGGGTTCCGGGTCGGCTTCATCTCCCGGCATCGGGCCGCCGCGATGGAAGAGGCGGATCGAGCACCCTGAGGGCTCTCAAGACTGGGGTTAGCCAGGTTCGTGGGGAATTCCGCCCCCGGATCAGCCGCGCTCTACAAGAGCTAGTAACAGCCCGACCCACCTACCGCAAAAGAGCGTTGCCCCGAGGCGTGGCCGGAATGGTCAGATGGGCAGCAGCAGGCCGGCCGATGAAAGTCGGTTATGGCCCGGCCACACTCGACTGAGCGGCAAGCGTAGGACGGCCCGAACTGTCAGCCGGCGGGTTGGCTAGAGCCATCGTGAAATCTTGCCAACGACACGATCAATGAAACCGGCAGGTGGGATTAAGATAGGACGCAGAGTATCCGCCAGCTGCCCCTCTGCTTTGATCAAGTCCGCCCCAACCAAGTCGCTGCCTGACAGTCCGTAGAAAGTGCTGTGGGCCGCTTGGTAGCGCTGCTTTTCCTGAGCGCCTGCCCCCGCCGCTACTATCGAGCCACTGCCCGGTGACTTTGGTTCTCTAAACTCAAAGCTCTTCAGTTCGCGGAAGCTGGTGTCCAGCGTCGCAAAGCACCTTTTGAGTGTATTCGGAATATCTTCGCTTATGGGCGGCGTTACATAGTAATTGAGCCTCAAAAACGCCCTTTGTAATTCCAGAAGAGAATTGCGTATTTCCTCCATCTGTTGATCGAGGTTCGTTTGCTCCATTCGCGCTACCTTGATCCGTACGGCAAAATCGCGCACGCTGTCGAGGCACCGCTCTGCGAGTTCAATCTTTCGCCCCCCCAGGACCCGAACGCGCCATGTTCCGAGCGCGCCCATCGCGGCTACAAGAAGCCCGACCGAGATGAAGTCTCCCACCCAGATTGCGACACTGCCCATGGTTGGGATTATACCAGAAAAGCGATCCGTCCCCAGTGACACCACTGTTGCCGCGCGTCCCACATAGTGAACGGCGCCGATGCGAAGTAGCCCCCAGACCGCACCAACGAGAAAGCAGGCAGGGCTGGCAATTCCTAGAACATTGATGGCCCGGTTCAGGTGAGGCAATCCCTTGCGCTCGACGCGAGAGAAAACCGACGGCAGAGTCGGCACGATCACACCGGCATCCTTGAGAGCCTGGAGCGCGCGCTGCCCGTGTTCCTCGGAATCCCGCACAGCGCGCACACGCATCATCGACACAATGAGGCTTCCGAAAATCAGGCCGAAGAGAAAGAACCACATCGGACCCGTCAGTGCCGCGTAGGAGATTAGGCTTGATGAATCCCTGCCGCCGGCGAGTGCATCCGCGATGCCGAGGCACGCGACCAAGCCGCCGGCGTTCGCCAGGATCAGAAGATGCACATAGCCTTCCGTCAGCCGTTGCGCGGTGGCGTCGGCAGTGCGCGCATCAGCAATCGCCTGGCGGATGACGGGGCCTTGCTTGGGGTCTGGTTGTTCTGTCACGCAATGACGCTCCCGCCCGCGTCAGGTCGGGCACGCCGCTTCACATCATGGGAGCAACAGTTACCAGACCAGAAGCCGAAGAGCCTCAAGGACCGGCCAGATCAGCGCCCTACGATCCAGCTTATCGGGCGCTGATGTGCTCCACAAGGGCTAGTAGCGATCCAGGCTCCGAATGCCCGCTCCGGGTAAGGGCCAGCGGCACCTACAGCGTTTTTTCGCGGCCAGGAAACTGGACAAGCAATGCCCGTTCGCAAGCCCCTGTCTCGCACACAATCGCACCACCGGGGATTCCAGGCGGAGCCCCTTCGCCAATTTCACCCACTAGACCCGCCTCTCACCGCCCCGCCGGCGCCGGCCGCGGCATCCCGCTAGCCGCCCGGATCCCCCAGATCGACCGCGCCAGGTTCAGCTCGCCGGCCCGCGCCCGGGCCACCATCCCGTGGAAATATCCACCCGGCGAGCCGCGGAAATGGTCGCTTGGCTTCGTCGAGACGATGGCCAGTGCCACGGCCGCCTGCTCGCGCCCCATCGCCAGGCACGCATCCCCCCATAGCGGCTTCGAAACACCGAGGTCATGACGCAGCCAGTCGGCCGCCTCCACGATTTCCGGCCATCCGGGCGATGATTTCGCGAGGTAAGCCCGCAATCGGGGCGCCAGCCTGACCAGCTCGTCCGGCGTCATGCGGAACACCGTGCCGTCCGGCGGGATTTCAGGCTTTGTCGCCCGACTGCCGGTCGGCCGATGCCCGGCTTCCTTCCCATCTCCATTCCTGCCGGTTCTCGTCGAGTCTCCAGCGCTCGTGCCCGCGCCACCCGAGGTCGAGCTACGTTTTCTCGATGCAGATACGTGATCCGTAGGATCAAGAGTCTGGTTTGTATGTGTAATATGAGGCTCATCCGCGAGCCCCTTGGGGCTCATATTTGTTGATTCGACACCAGCCTGCGCGGCCTCTTTCAGCGCGTCCATCGCCGCCTCGAGCCTGCCACGAAGGTCCGCCTGCCGGTTTTCCAGCGTCGTCACGCCGAGCGTCACCTCGTCCAGCTCCTCGATGCGACGGATCCGCGCGACCAGGCGCCTCGCCTCATCCGCCTGGCGGGCCCATCCTTCGGCGATCCCGAGCTCTGTCGCCGTCTCCACGATCTGCTGGATCCCGCGCACGGCGATCGTCGCACGCCGGCGCAGCTGCTTCAGCGCCTCGAAGCGGGCCCGGCCACGCTCTGCGATCTCCCGGAACTCGGCCTGGCGGACCGCAATGGGCGAGAGATCGAAGCCGTACGCCTCGACGATCCGGCCGCGCGGGTCCCGCCGGCCATACCGCTTGCCGTTCGGACTGTCGCGCATGGTGATCAGCCCGAGATGGGCGAGCAGCCGGTTCAGCCGCTTCACCTGCGCCTCGCTCAGGCACAGCGCCTCCATCTGCATCGCCGCCGACGGCCAGACGATCGGCCGTGCGCCCTCCTGCCAGTCCTGCACCTGGGTGAAGCGGAACAGCCAGTCGATCGCCTGCGTGACCCGCGGACCAAACCGCAGATACGGGGCCGCTGCCTTGAAGGCGGCCAGCACCCGGCCGGGGTCGACCTGGCCGCCCCCACTCACCGTACCGAAATCATCGGCGAGTCGCTCTGTCGCAACCATCCCGAGCGTGAGGCGCCGCGCGCCGCGCACGCCTCCTCGTTTGGGGCCCGGCCCCGATTCGGGGCGGAAATTCTCCATCTTGATCCTCCATCAGTGTCGGATCGCGACGGGCAAAGCCCTCCCGTGAGCGGAAACGGCAATTTCCGCTTGGCAGGATGGCTTCCGATGGGTATGTTCGGGATTGCAACATCCGAACGGCTCTCGGAGCCCGTCACGAATTTAGTGAAAGCCCGCCCGGCAAGGCGGGCTTTTGCATGTCTAGGCGGTTCTGGGTGGGGCGCCCCTCCATTCCTCGATAAGCAGCTGGAGCGCCTGGCCGCGGCTACGCAGACCTTTGCGCTCCTTGATGGCGTCGATCAGGCTGATCGTCTCGTTCGGCAGGTGGACGAGCACACCTGTAGCGCCGCGCGCGCGTTGCCTACGCCTGTAGCGTGCGCTCGCATCATCGCCGGCGGTACGTGTGTTCGGCATCCTGTTCACTCCACCATCTCTATGGCTAGTCAGTCACCATTCAGAGATTCACGGAGCGAGTCCACAGATTCTTGCTCCCGAGTCGCACTTAGCGGCTGATTTGAAACGCTTTTCCCGGAAATTTTTCTTTGGGCCCCCGAGTCGCGGCCGGTGTAGATGGCTGGCCTGGGGTGGCGGGGCGAATGCGACTCGGGGCGGGTTCGTATCGCTTGTTGCCGGCGAGGTCGTCTGCAATCCGGCGCTTCATGGCGAAAGCCTATCGGCCCGGCTCTGGTGTCCTGTTCGAATTCTCCACACCATGACCACCTCTGGTCCGCAGCTCGCAAACCTGGTCGAAGATGACCGTCGAGAGATGTGCTGAGTGAATTCTGATCGCATCCCAGCTTTGCCATCGGCCGGCGAGCCTCTTGTATTCCGAGAGATCGACCTGATCGAGGTCGTACGGAAGCGGCTGCGCGAGCTGAACAGCGAGCTGTTGAAGCGCCGACTCGCCACTGGATTGCGGGTATAAGCGGTCGAACGGCTCAAGCGCGCTCGCCACCTGCTCATCGCCCAGGTGGTCGGCGAGCGCCACGAAATCCAGATAGTCGCGCGTGGCGTTCCGCTTGAGGATCAGCACACCCTTGATCCGCAATATCTCTCCTTCCGACGGCACGCGTATTGAATGCCCGAGGTACGACAAGTCACGGGTTTCGAGCGGTGCGGTCCTGATCAGCTGACGGACGCCGGTCTCGATACCGTCGAGGCTCCCGAGGATGAGGACAGGGCGTTTGACGCGCGCTGTTTGCCAACCTGCGACCGACTCCAGCTGTTCCAGGACCACATCGAACCGATCCCTGAGATCTGTGATAACGTGATCGGCGTCCACCGACATGCGATGACCCGCGAAGATCGCGGATGCAGTTCCGCCGACCAAAACGGCCTCAGGCAGAATGCCTTGAAGTCGTGCCGCGGCTGAGAGCACACGCTCCCATTCAGGCAGCTGAGCGGTGCTCTTTGGCATAATTCATCCAGAAAAAATAACGCTGCGCGTATGGGTCGCCGGCATTTGCTATGCAGACACGAGTGATTCGCTCCAGCACCTTTGGATCGGCTCTCGCCGCATCTCTTAGCTCTGACCAGTCATTCCATCGACCGCGCGAGATGATGTCATCGATCGCCGCCAGTGTGTAATCCTCGTGGATGAGGTGTCGATGACGCATTTCTACAAAATACCACTCTGCACGACCACGCCCAAGAGATTTTGTGCGCACAGGATCAGGCATCCGGCATCATCCCGGAGACATACCGGGCTCGTCGCTCTCCTCCGGCCACTGACCCACGATGTCCCGCTTGTGCTCGCCGACGGCCATATAACGGCCATCCGACCTCCAGATGTCGTGGCCGCGCCGGCGCGGCTTGCCTCTGAACATCTTCCACACTGAGCCTTTGACGCAAAACGTGCCTGTGCCGTTCACCTCGTCGACCGTCACACGCGAGCCAACGCGCGTGATGTAATCACCTGGATCGCGGATCGGCCCCGTGTCGTCGCCACCACCGCTCACAGCGACGGCTCCGGTGCCGGCTCATTACCGTCGGAGACCACCTCCTCGATCGACTTGATCCGGCACGTAATACCCTCGAATTTCACGCCACGCGAAACAGCCTCACGCGACCGGCGCAGTGCCTCCGTGATCGCAGCCGGCTTGCTCGTCGCACGGATGTCGTGCTCATGCATGCCGATCACGGCATCGTCGTCGAGTCGCTTCAGCTCGACTTTGGCCGTGAAGCGGCGCAATCCGAGAGCAGCTCGATCTGCCATCTTCTCTGCGAGCAGCGCGCGCAGATCCTGCTGATCGGCGAGCAGGCTGAGATACTCGGCCGGCCCGTCCCCGTACCTGATGCCCACCGAGATCTCGGTCGCTCCCGGCAGCAGATATGCTTCGAGGTGCTCGCCGTGCTGAGCCCATGATGCCGGTGTGAGCGGGCGGATGCCGTACCGCGCCAGGTCATTGAGCGTGACCTCGACGATCCGCGACGCCCACTCCTTTGGCTGTCGCCAGTATGCCATCTCGGATCCTCCTTCAGCAGTTCATCGCGCAGTCGGGCGCGTCGTCATCTTCCACCTGGACCGCAGTCGGCGCGGCGGCGCGGTGCGCCCGGATCTGCTCCGCGACGGTCGGCGAGATCCACGTCGACAGTCCTGCCCGCGCTGGCCGCACCCCTTCGCGCGGCTCGGTGACCAGGCCCAGAATTTCCGCGAGGTCGGGGTGCTCGGCAGTCGTCGCGTGCGAAATGCGGATGTCGTCCGTCCTGAAGATTGGCGCGCGGGCATCGAGATTCCCGCGGCACTGCTCCACGAAATCAGCCGTCAGATCGGTGTACGCCAGGCTGAAAGACACTCGGCCTGTCGGCTTCACCATCCGTGCCAGGTGCACTGCAGGATGTCTGGCCGTTCGGCGGATCGTGTTAATCGCGTGCGGACGCGCCCCATCGAATGACGCGAGGAAATCAATCGAGTCAGCTGCCAGGCAGACTGCCTGGACCAGGATCTCATCGCGATTCTTCGCCCGGGTCGCCCGCACGCCAATCGGCATGACCACATGCCCGCGGTCGAGCATCGACCCGTCCGGCGCCAGGATGGCCGCGCGCGCCTTGCGCGCGATGATCTCCGCCTGCCGGTCGTCCGGCTGATCGAGGCACCGTGCGAGATCCGGGCGCTCAAGAACTGTCCGGTATTCCTCGAGCAGGGCTTTCAGCACGTTCGGTCGCTGCTTAGCGACCAGCGTCGGCATGTCACCAAGCTCGTCGATCACGGTCTCTCCCGGTGCGCCGGCAATCGGCTGGATTTGTGTTGTCGACTGGATCGTGACCCGGCCGTCTCCATCGACGTCCAGCACATGCCGGTCGACGAACGGCCAGCAGCCGAGCATTTCCGCCGCCTCGCCAACCACTGCCGGGTTCGACGGCGCGTAGGCGATCAGCCGGCTCTTCGCGTCGCGGACGATGCGCACCGGTGCCGCACCCGTCTCGTCTTCCACCAGCTGCACGATTGCAGGCACGAGATCCCGGTGCGCATCGAGCCCGAGGCTCGTCCAGACGCCGGCGAGCAGGACATCCCGCGCGCGCTCGAATTCCGGCGTCCCTTGTGCCGGCGTACCATTGCCCCGGTTGCCGGCACAAGGGACGCCGCGCGCGCCGCCGCCTCGATCTCCTCGACGGTTTTGCCGGTGTGCGCATCCATTGTCGCACTCCTCAGCCACTCGATCGCTGGCGCATCCTCCGCTGCTCGGCACGCAGCAGATCACGCACTTCGATCACAATCGCCGCGTAATCGAGATACGCCTCTCGCTGAGATCGGCTGTCGAGATAGAAATCGAGGTCACGGCTGTCGATCGCATCGATGACAATGTAACCGGTCTCGCCGCGCTGAGACGGGTGATTGAGCGGAACCGCGAGCTTCGTGACGCGCTGACGATATTCGTAAGAGCTCCGGTCATACACCTCGCGCGCGATCTCGATGTCGACGACCAGGTCGGCGCCGCTCCTCCGAACTGTCGCGAGCGAGATCGGCTCGACCGGCCTGGCTTTCCAGTTTTCCCTGTGCGTGCGGCTGTCGTAGCTCACAACGTGAGATGCGATCTCTGGCGTGATGAGACGGTGAGCGAATGCGACAATCCTCGAGCCTGGGCGCAGCCTGGCGTTCTGCTGCTTCACATAGTCGCGCCAGGCCGGGCGGTTTGGCCCGATCAGAGCCTGGTCATCCATCACCAGCCGGAAGTTCTCTTGCTGAAACCCGGGATCCGCAAAATTCGTGTACCCGGAGCCCTCCGTGATCGGGCCGAAAATGCCGAGCCGGTCGTGCAGCCCCCACATCATGATGAGAAATCTCTCGTACATCAGCGCCAGCTGACGGAACTCCTCCGTTGCTTTCGCGTAGCCGAGATCATCCTGCCCGATCACCCGGTCGGGCTCATCGCGGTACCACGACCGGCGCCGATATGGTGCATCGATGTCGTCGGGTGTCGGAAACAGCCGCGGCGCTGAGCTGAGAAAGTCCGGTAGCGTGACGTGACAGACACGCTCGCCGTCCCGGACCAGCATGAAGGCCCTTTCGTCCTCCTGCTCGCGCATGATCCGATCGATCGTCGCGCCGATATCGCCTGGAGCAGTGATGCGCTCCTTCTTCCGCCGTCGCGGCTGCATGAGTATCGCGGCGCGCGGCGCGCCGAATATCCGCTGGACCAGTGCGGGGTCGTCCCGCAGCCGCTCAAACAGCGTGTCGACGTCCTCGAAATCGGCCCCGCCGTCGAGGAGGTGAATCAGCAGCTCTTCATCCAGAAACAGCTTCCGCTGGAAAAGATGTAGCGGGGCGTCGGCCGGGGCGGATGCACCGTCGATGATCAGATCCGCGGCGACATTCGTGCCGGCATAGAGCCCGATCGTGTCGACCTGCTCCATGATGCGGCCGGCCACGGCCGCGACCGGCTTGATGCTGGCCGCAGCGGCGATGCCGCGCTCCTCGTAATAGGCGGACAGGCGCGTCGAGCGGGCCTGCATCTGCTCCGCCGATGCTGTGATCTCCGCCGAAATCCTGCTGATCTCCGCGCTCCGCTGCTCAAGGCTTTCGCGCATGCGCACCGCCATCTCCTGACGGCCCTCCACGTCGGCCTCGTCACCGGCGCCGAGCAGACCGGCCGGCCCCGTCGGGACGGAGGCGGCAATCTGCTGAAGGTCGTGCTGCCGGGTCTGGATATCTGCCTGTATCTCGCCGATCTCATAGCCGAGTGCCGCGATCTCGCGATCACGCGACGCGAGCGCATCGGCTTCAGAGACAGGCTCGTATTCGCTGACGAGCTCGTCGTAGAGCATCTGCCAGCCGCTGACTGGGCGCCCCCGGCGGATGTCATCATCGCTCCGGCTCGCGGGCGTGTCGCGCAGGTGAATCGTGTGCGGGGCTCCGTGTGCATACTCGACATCAGTGCACAGCAGGATGCTGCCGGCAGGGGCGGTACGGCCGTGGTGCGACTTCAGGTCCTTCTTCGTCCGCCACCAGCTGCCCGGGCGGACGGAAATTGCGGCGCGCTCCTCGCGGGCATGGGGTGTCGTGCCGCGCACGGCGGGGAGATTGTCGCTCATCACATCTGGGTCCTGCTGGTCATTACCCAGTGAATCTAGCGGGTGGGCGCGTAAGGAACGGCTATCGGCCTGTAGGGGGGGGCGGCCGGACAGGCCCCCCCTACACCTCGTCATCCGGCGGGGCCTGCAGATCACCGCGATAGCCAAACACGGTCTCGGGCCACGTCGTCTCGACCCGCCGCCTGATCAGCCCGATGATCTGGTTGTGCGCCTCCGTCAGCTGAACACCGCTAACCGCGGCCTCATGCAGTGCATCGAGCAGCTTTCCAAAGCTGTGCTCCAGCTCGAGCCCGTTGACTGCGGCGAGCGCCTCCCTGAGCTGGTCCTGAATTCTTTCATGATGTGGAAGTATCGACCGTTCGTCAGACATATTTATGATTTCGAGACAAAAAATGGCGAATTGATGCGGTGCACGGAGCTAGAAGATGAAATTCGATTTTCAACAAAATTCTGCGTCAAGAGCGGACGCACGCCGTGAAAATTATTGATTTACCCGCCTCCGGCGCGATATGCCGGACCAGCGATCTTCGCGGGACACTCGATGCAAAAATCCATCCAGACCGACGATATTCCGAATATTCGATTGCATTTCGACACTTCGATCGCGACGCTGAGGAAGCTGGACGATCTGCGATGCCGGCTGGGCCTGTCGACGTATGCCGAGGTGATCGCGGCGGCGCTGAAGCATGAGTACGACGCGCTCGAGGCCAGGCGACGGCTTGCATCCGCTCCGACGCCACATCCACCGTCGAGCTTCTCGAAGCGGGCCGCGCCTGAGCCAGTCGTGCCGGCCGCCCCGCGTCCCCAGGTTCAGGCGCGGCCGGCGCCACAGAGGGTGCTGGCGTTGGGTGGGCCGCGGCGGTGATCCCCACACTGAACGGCGCTCCGATAGCATTTGCCGCTTGCAGTTAGCCGGCCGGCTCCAATAGGCTGGCCCGCAAAATTTGCTCTTTGATATTGTATTTCGAGTTATTTCAAAGCCTTAAACCAAAGAGGTTCCCCCGTGCGTGCGGGGATAGGCCCTGGACCCGGCACATCGTCGGCTCGCCCGCGCAGGTTCCCCCGTGCGTGCGGGGATAGGCCCTGGCGATGAAGATCGCGCCATGACCTCCTTCAGGTTCCCCCGTGCGTGCGGGGATAGGCCCTCCCTGACCAACAGCGGCTCGACTGCGCTTCCGGTTCCCCCGTGCGTGCGGGGATAGGCCCGTATTTCGCTTGCTTCCCGAGCCCAAGGAGGTGGTTCCCCCGTGCGTGCGGGGATAGGCCCTTGATTTTTCAAGTCCGGTGGCGCGGCGATCAGGTTCCCCCGTGCGTGCGGGGATAGGCCCCCCCATCCCCTGTCGGGGATGTCCCCCCAAGCGGTTCCCCCGTGCGTGCGGGGATAGGCCCTCCCTTCGGCGTCTTTCACTTCCTTTTCTTTCGGTTCCCCCGTGCGTGCGGGGATAGGCCCGAGGACCGGGAGGATCGAAAAGACGACGCCAGGGTTCCCCCGTGCGTGCGGGGATAGGCCCCCCTCGACCGTGAACAGCGGAGCGAATTTCTAGGTTCCCCCGTGCGTGCGGGGATAGGCCCGGTTCAACGAATGGCTTTCGCAAAAGGCCAATGGTTCCCCCGTGCGTGCGGGGATAGGCCCGGTCAGGGGATAGCGCGGATCGCCTCGATCAGGGTTCCCCCGTGCGTGCGGGGATAGGCCCTGGCGATGAACGGCGTCAACCGTCTGAGCGATGGTTCCCCCGTGCGTGCGGGGATAGGCCCCATCGTGATGCGATCCAGAATGCGCTGCACATGGTTCCCCCGTGCGTGCGGGGATAGGCCCTGATCGTAATATTCCTGATAGACCGTATAGGTGGTTCCCCCGTGCGTGCGGGGATAGGCCCTGCCTGATGACCGGGATGACCGACATTACGGGGGTTCCCCCGTGCGTGCGGGGATAGGCCCGTTTTTTCAAGACACCGACGATGGCTATGTGCGGTTCCCCCGTGCGTGCGGGGATAGCCCCCAAAACGAGCGCCGCCGACCGGATACCCGCCATGAAGGCACTCGTTGGTGCTGTCTTGCGGCGAGCACCCCAAAGAGAGGTAATATGGCGGGGGGAGGAGTCCGTTTGTGAGCATCATTTCAAGCCGCCCGCCCTGGGGTAAATTTGACGCTGGCATTACCCATCATCTTGCGCACCACTGCGCCGATGTGGCCGCCTGCTTTGAGGCGATCGCCGATATCCCGACCATTCGCCTCCGTATGGAACATTCGGCCAACAGATCGCTATCAACGGCGGATATCAAGCGCCTGGCGGTCCTTGTGTTCCTGCACGATGTCGGCAAGCTCCACCCAGGTTTTCAGGCCAAGGGGTGGCCCGAAGCCACGTGGCCTGGCGGCCGACATGGGCATGTTCAGGAAGGGGCAGCCCTCTTTCAAAGCGGTGCTCCGGAGGAGGTCAGGGAATCCCTGTGCTGGGATGAGCTGAATGAGTGGGGCGTCTTTGACGACGGAGGTAACCTTCTGGTGGCGGCACTGGCTCACCATGGCCGCCCATTTGCCGTTGAAAGCCGTGCCAAGAGCGAGTGGCAGGCGGTTCCCGGGATCGGATATGACCCTGCCGCGTCGGCAGCCGAATTCGGTGAGCTGATCCGGTCCTGGTTCCCTGAAGCGTTCGCGGCCGGCCCCGGCGTCAGGATGCCAACGTCATCTGATTTCCAGCACCTCTTCTGCGGCATAGTCTCGTTGGCGGACTGGCTGGGATCAACGCAAGCGATCTTCAAGTTCATCCCGGACCTTGATCACGGCTACATGGAGAGAGCCCGTGCGCGGGCACGTCGCGCCATCGCGGAAATCGGGCTTGACCCCACTCGTTACCGTGCCGCCGGCGCGGGGCGGACAGACTTTCCAGCGCTCACTGGCGGCAGACAGCCGCGGCCACAGCAGGTTCTCGTCGGCGAATTTCCCCTCGATGAGCGCCTGCTCATCCTCGAGGCCGAAACGGGCTCCGGGAAGACGGAGTCGGCAATCTGGCGATTTGCCCGCCTGTTCGACGCAGGTCTCGTCGACAGCCTCTATTTTGCGCTGCCGACAAGGGCCGCTGCCATACAGCTGCACCGCCGCGTGAACGATGCGATGCGCCGCCTGTTCCAGGATCGCGGCCCCGAGGCGGTTCTCGTGGTCCCGGGGTACATCAGGTCTGGTGAAGCGGAGGGAAGCAAGCTTCCCGACTGGAAGGTGCGCTGGGATGACGACGGCCGCGTAGATGAGGAACGGCTTGTGGCGCGCTGGGCGGCCGAAAGTGCCAAGCGCTCGCTGGCCGCGGCGATCGCCGTGGGGACAGTTGACCAGGTGATGCTTGCCGGACTCCAGGTAAAGCACGCTCATTTACGCGCAGCAGCGCTCTCGCGCAGCCTTCTCGTCATCGACGAGGTGCACGCATCCGACCACTACATGACCGAAATCCAGCGACACCTCCTCAAGATGCATGTCGGCCGAGGCGGGTACGCGATGTTGATGTCAGCCACTCTCGGATCGGTCGCTCGCAGCAGGTGGCTTGGACAGCGCATCGAGCCAAGTTTTGAACGGGCAGCAGCCGAGCCCTACCCGGCAGTATGGGGCAAGGATAAGGCTGCACCCCATAGTTGCGACCCTCAAGGGGGGCAGAAGCGCGTCTCGATGACGCTTGAGCCAACGATGGATGCAGATGCCTGCGCCCGCATCGCGATCGAGGCCGCCCGCGCGGGCGCGCGTGTCCTCATAATCCGGAACACTGTCGGGGCAGCGATTGACCTTTTCGATGCCGTCCGCAAGGTCGACGAACCCCTCCTGCTGAATGCTGCCGGTGGGCCCGCGCTTCACCATAGTCGTTTTGCCCCGGAAGACCGCGCGCTGCTCGACCAGGCTGTCGAAACAGCGCTATCGCCTGCGACCAGCGACACCGCCGGCGTCATTGTCATCGGCACACAGACGCTCGAGCAAAGCCTTGATATCGACGCCGATATCCTGCTCACAGATCTCTGCCCGATCGATGTCCTGCTCCAGCGCATCGGCAGGCTACATCGGCACAGGATGGACCGGCCGGCCGGCTTCGGGGTCCCACAGTGCCATGTCATGATGCTGGAGGACGGCCTCGAAAAGCTGCTCGCGCCAGCGTTCGTCAACGGCCTGGGCGCAATTAAAGGTCGTGGCAGGGACGAGGTATACGGGATCTACATGGACGTGCCGGCACTCGAGCTGACCCGTCGGCTCGTCGTGGATTATCCCGAATGGGTCATCCCTGAGATGAACCGCTTCCTCGTTGAGAGCGCCACTCACCCCGACCGGATCACGGCGCTGAATGCTGAACTCGGTCGCGCCTGGTCAACCTATTCGAACACTGTCTACGGCAAGGGCCTGGCAGAGCGCGCAGCGGCACGGGGCCTTCTGCTCCCGATCGCGCAGCCATTCGCCGAGATAAGGTTCCCGGATGATGAGGCTGGGAGCATCCGCACGCGCCTCGGCGCGGAGGGAGCGCGTGTCACGTTCACAAAGGCGGTCATGGGACCGTTCGGCGTTGAGATTACTGGCTTCACACTGCCAGCTCACTGGTCGCGCGGTGTCCAGACAGCCGAACCTGTAGAGCCGGCCATGACGGAGGGCACTATTCGGGTGGACCTCGATGGCGTCGCGTTTGGCTATGATCGGATGGGTATACGAAAGTAACGAAAATATGTTTGGTTCGCCCCGGGAACGTGTTTTAGGCTCCGCGTTGCAATCGTAATTTCCAGGTGGGTGGCATGAAGTTTCTGGGCTCTATCAGCCATTTTGGAGCTCGCCTGGTTTTGGATCGCATTGATGGATGGCGATGGTCCGTGGCGAGCGCCTCTTTCCCCCGGTGTGATTCGCCCGGGGATAGCCCCATATTTTCGTTCAATCTCGGAGAAATGATGGACTCTCCCCCGCACTCGCGGGGCTACAGAACTGCTATCACTGCCAGCGCCGCGGCCTGTGGGTGAGAGATGCACCATAACCTCCTCACCCACAGGCTGATCCGCACCACCTCCGGCAGCTTCTCTCTATCAGGTCTCCTCTCCGCCCTTGTCCGCGACGAGGTGGACGGTTTCCCTGCGCTGAGGCCCCACCAGGGTCCGGCCCTCCACATGTTCCTGGTGCAGCTCGGTGCAATGGCAATGCGACGTGCTGGCCTCGGCGATCCACCCGCAGAGGAGGAGGCGTGGCGTAAACTGCTCCGCAGCCTCACGCCTGGCTTTGCCGATGATGAGCCGTGGCATCTCATCGTCGAGGATTGGACGAAGCCGGCCTTCATGCAGCCGCCGGTGCCGGCGGACATGAAGCTCTCCAACCCGGTGCCCACGCCGGACGCCCTCGACATGCTTATCACGTCGAGAAACCATGATCTGAAGCAGACGATCGCACGGCAGGCCGAGCCAGAGGACTGGGTCTTCGCCCTGATCTCGCTCCAGACCATGGAGGGTTATGGCGGCAAGGGAAACCAGGGCATCGCGCGGATGAATGGTGGGTCGTCATCACGACCGTTGCTCTCCCTTGCACCACTCCCCGCGAAAGTGAAGGGGACAACGCTCCGCCTCGGGACTCGCTTCCGGCGCGACGTGATGGTTCTGCTCCAGACATACGAAGTCCAGCTCGAGCAGAGCGAATACAATGCTGACGACGGCATTGGACTCACCTGGCTGGGGCCCTGGCCCGAAGGCGAGCAGCTGCAGATCCGCGATCTCGATATCTGGTTCATAGAGGTCTGTCGTCGAATCCGGCTGACCGTCCGGGATGATGGCATCTCGGCAGTTAAGGGCAATTCGGCCGCTGCCCGGATCAATGCCAGGCAGCTCAACGGCGCCCTGGGTGACCCGTGGGCGCCGGTCCACAAAGTCGACCGGAAAAGCCTTACGCTGGCAGGACGAGATTTCGATTACAGGATCATCACCGAGCTCCTGTTCTCGGGAGATTGGGAGATCCCGCTGCTTGCCAGGCTGGCGGATGTTGATGTGCGGCAGCCGATGGCTCTTGTGGCTGAGGCGATCTCGCGAGGGAACAGCAAAACCGAAGGTTTCAAGTCGCGGGTGTTGCCCATCTCCAGCCGCATCGCGCAGGCTTTCGGAACGAGGCAGGCGGACCTAAATGAGCTGGCCAAAGCCCAAGTCGAGGCAATCAGCAGCTTCGCGAAAGCGCTGGGAAATGCACTCTCACTGCTGGCTGCCAAAGGTGATCGAGAACGGCGAAACAAGGACCATTACGGCTTTGCCCGCGCGGCGCAGGACCACTTCACCCGAGCCGCGGACATCATCTTCTTCGATCATCTCTGGGCGCGGTTTGAGGCACAGGAGAGGGGGCAGGCCGAGCTCGAGATCGAGGAGCGCAGATGGGCCGAGGTGCTGGCCAAACATGCGCGGTCCGCGTTCCGAGATGCGCTGCCCACGGTTCCCTGCTCCGGCATCTACCGCGCTCGCGCCGAGGCGAGGGCCGAGCGGGCCTTCGAAGGCGCGATCAGATACCACTTCCCCGACCTTATCAGCAGAGCGCAGCGGGAGACCGAGCATGCCGGATAGCCAGCCTCCACCCGATTTCCGCATCAAGGCCGCCAAACTCGCGGAGGAGATGCGGTCGCTTGGCACAGGCGACCTCGCGGAGTTGCGCCGGATGCAGCGCGGCGCCGCCGGGTGTGCGGCATTCTGGAACCTGGCCGCAAAAAGCGGGTTCATTGACGAGACCGTGCGGACGGACGACTGGATGCTGATCGTCAAGGTGATGGCGATCCTGACGCCAAAGGGCGAACTGCCCCGGAGCGGGAAGCTTCGAAATTCCCTGCATGACCCGAAGAAGCGGCTCGGCGCCCTGCTCTGCGACGGGGGCGATCCGGGATGGAACAGCTCCCAACAGCCACTCCTCTCAGAGACCCGCCTTATGCGCCTCCTTGCCGAAGCCCCGGCTCGCCGCGGCGCTAGTCTCGAGCGGATCGCCAGGCTTCTCGCTGCGAAGCGGAAGACTGATGCCGGGATCGACTGCACTGAAATCGCCGCCATGATCCTCTTCCCTAAGAGCACATTCGCAACGCGCGGCATCGCCCGCGATTATTACCGCCGGCTCGATGCCGCGGCTCCAGAGAAATCACAGAAGGAGCTTGCCTGATGAGCGCACCGCGCTTCCTGCAGATCCACACGCTGCACACCTACACATCGGCCTTGCTGAATCGCGACGACACCGGGCTCGCAAAGCGCCTCCCATATGGTGGCGTGTCGCGCACCCGCATTTCCTCACAATGCCTGAAGCGCCATTGGCGGACGGCCGACGACGACCCGCACTCGCTCCACAGCATCGACGGCGCGGAACTGGCTTACCGGTCGCGCGAGCTGGTGACCACTCTCGTCATCCAGCCCCTCAGGGACCGGTTTCCCGCCAATGTGGTCGACGCGATCGAGCCGGAATTCCAGAAAGCCGTCTACGGAGATAAGGGGGACAAGGGCAAGCGAAGCCGCCAGACCCTGCTGTTCGGCGCGCCCGAGATCGCGTGGCTGGCGAGCGAAGCGGAGCGACTGGCTGCCAGCTCGGACAGCGCCGCGGCAGCCAAGGCTGCGGTCACCGACTGGGCGAAGACCTTCAAGGACAACATCAAGGCGATGCGCGAGAACAGCGCGTTACCGGGCGGCCTGACCGGGGCGCTGTTCGGGCGCATGGTCACATCCGATGTCTCAGCCAACATCGATGCGCCGCTTCACGTCGCCCACGCCTTCACTGTGCACGCGGAGGAAGCCGAGGGAGACTACTTCACCGCGGTCGATGATCTGAAGGGGGATGATGACGACAGCGGCGCCGACACGATCCAGGAAACCGAACTCACATCGGGCCTGTTCTACGGCTACGTGGTGATCGATATGCCGGCGCTCATCCGGAACTGCGGCGGCAATCAAGACCTGGTCGCCCGGGTCGTCCACAATATCGTCTACCTCATCGCCGAGGTAACCCCCGGGGCCAAACGCGGCTCCACAGCACCGTACGGTCGTGCTGAATTAATGCTGATCGAGGCGGGCGATCGGCAGCCACGCAGCCTGGCCGCAGCCTATCGGAAGCCTGTCGATAACGACCTGGATATGGCGGTTTCGGCGCTCGATGCTCACCTCACGAAACTTGATCAAGCCTACGAGACGGGTGAGGAGCGGCGCTATCTCGCCCTCGCTGGCACGGATGTGTCCAGTGCGGAACGGGCGTCGCTGAAAACGCTGGCGGAGTGGGCTGCGTCCCAGGTGAAGGCTGCTTCAGATGCGGATGCCTGATCATCGCTGGCAGGTCCTCCGGCTCGAGGCGCCACTTCTGGCCTTCGGGGGGGTGACGATCGACCAGATGGGGGTGACGCGCGACTTCCCGGCCGCCTCGATGCTGACCGGCCTGCTTGCCAATGCGCTGGGCTGGCAACGGACCGAGTGGGGGAAGCACCAGGCCCTGCAGGACCGCCTCGTATTTGCCTCCCGCTGGGAACGGGGTGGTGATCAAGGCGTGCTTACCGACACGCAGAATGCCCGCCTTGCCGCGAGCGACAAGGGATGGACGACCTGGGGCAAGCCGGAGGGTCGTGACGGCGCCAGCTATGGTGCTCCACATCGCAGGTTTCGTGACTATCACCCGGATGCCTGCGTCATCATCACTCTGCGCCTGGATCCGGAAGATGACGAGCCGTCGCTCGGCGACCTCGCCGCGGCGCTGGACAGGCCAGCCCGTCCGATCTTCATCGGTCGCAAGCCGTGCCTCCCATCCGCTCCGCTGCGGCAACGTGTCGATATCATCGCGCCGACAGCATACGAGGCCCTGCAGAAGGTGCCAGCCGACGAAGGGTGCCAGCGCGAAGGCATGCGCGCATTATGGCCGTTCGGTGAGGGGCCGGATGATGGCCCCGAAGTTCATCGCGTCATCGATCTTCCAGACCTGAGAAACTGGCGTACGGGTCTGCACGGCGGCACGCGTAAGATCGTCGAGGGCATCATCGAGCCGTCGCGGGAAGCGATCGCATGACCACGCTCCACATGGTCAGTCTGCCGATCGATCTGAAATCGTTCAGGCGCTGGGCAGCACAGCGCAACCTCGCCGCGGATGAGGGCGCCGCTCTCCACCATCTGCTGGGCGAGACGTTCGGCAAGTCTGCCTTCCAGCCGTTTCGACTGATGGTCGCGCCCAGATCCGCGAGCGCCACGATCTACGCCTATACGCAATCCACTCGGGATGTCCTTGTGCAGACCGCGCATGAGTTGGCGATGCCGGACGCACTCGCAGTCTGCGACCCCGACCGGATTGCGACGAAAGAGATGCCGGTGACCTGGGCAAAGGGTAGACGCTTGGCCTTCGACGTCAGGGTGCGGCCGGTGCGCCGTCTACTCAAGCCCGCTGGCGGTTTTTCGAAGGGAGCCGAGGTGGATGCCTACTGGCTCGATGGAATCCGGGGACAGTCTGAAGGTGACGCATCAAATCCCAGTGGCAGTTCAGGCCGCGAGGCGGCCTACCTCACCTGGCTGATCAAGCGCATTGGCGAGGCTGCCAATATCTCCAGTGCGCGTATTGTCCGCCTGGAACAATCGGTCGCACTGCGGAATCAACGAACGCAGAACGGACCCGACGTTACTTTTCACGGGGAGCTCGAGGTCAAGGAGCCAGAGCTATTTGCTGCTTGCCTCTCGAAAGGGGTTGGGCGTCACGTGGCTTACGGATATGGCATGTTGCTCCTGCGGCCGAGCAGGCGTTAGCCATGCTCAGCGGTCGGCTTGGACTCGAGAAAGCTCGAATTCCCCATGCCGACCGACATGGTCTTTTATGGCTCGATCGCGGCCGGCTGGAGGTTGAAGACGGCTGTCTCCGCTTCGTCACTGCTGGCGGCGGTGATCTTGCAGCAGGAGATTACCAGATCCCGCATCAGGCAATTTCGATTGTCCTCCTCGGGCCGGGCTCAAGCGTAACACACGACGCGTTACGCCTACTCGCCCGTCATGGTACGGCCCTCGCCGCGATTGGTGAGGGCGCTGTCCGATTCTACACGGCACCGCCTCTGATGCCTGATAGTTCAGCCTTGGCGCGTGCGCAGGTCGCGCTATGGGCAGATCCGAAATCTCGTATAGAGGTGGCGCGCGCGATGTATGCAATCCGTTTTGGCGAGATCGTGCGTACACGTGACATCGAGGTGCTGCGCGGGCAGGAAGGCGCCCGCATCAAGCGCAGCTATCAACTAGCTGCTGAACGATATGGGATCCCATGGCGTGGCCGGCACTATGACCATGCCAATCCAAGTGTGGGAGATGTTCCGAATCAGGCCCTCAACCATGCCGCGAGCGCTATGCGAGCGGCATCCTGTGTTGCGGTAGCTGCCCTTGGAGCAATCCCGCAACTGGGATTCGTGCATGAGGATTCTGGGCAAGCCTTCGTGCTCGATATTTCCGATCTTTACCGGCACGACATAACCCTCGACATCGCTTTCGGCGCAGCAAGGGAGGCTCTGAAATCAACCGAGTCGGTGGAGCGGCTCGCACGTAGGCGCGCCGCTATCTTGTTTCGACAGCGAGGCGTCATTCCCTCGATGATCGACAAGATCAAGCTGCTGATTGTCCCCGATCGGATGGAGACAAGAGTGGAAGGCGTCGACTGATGCCGATGGTTGTGGTCATCACCCGCGACGTGGAAGCGAGGTATCGCGGCTTTCTCGGTTCGGTCATGCTTGAGCTTGCGCCAGGCGTTTATGCTAATCCACGCCTGAGCGCCAGCGTGCGCACCCGTATTTGGGAGGTGCTTGCCGATTGGTATCAGCAACTCCGCCGCGGCAGTCTTGTAATGATTTGGGCTGAAACCGCAGCTAACGGCGGCATCGGTCTCTCGAGTCTGGGCGAGCCACCGAAAGAAATCGTCGCCCATAACGCACTGCTACTCGTGCGTCGTTCGTTTTCAGAAGCGCGTCCGCGTGGCTGATTTTTTTGCTCTTTGACATGGTTTATCAAGTAAACCAATATGTTACCTATCAGAGGTTCCCCCGCACGCGCGGGGATAGGCCCTGGTGCCACGGGTGCCGCAGGACGCGAAGCCAGGTTCCCCCGCACGCGCGGGGATAGGCCCCTTGTGGGCAAGCGATGCGATCGCCTTTCGTCGGTTCCCCCGCACGCGCGGGGATAGGCCCCGGAATGCGCTTGCCCTGCGGGACGCCAAGGTGGTTCCCCCGCACGCGCGGGGATAGGCCCGTCACCTGCTCCGCGCTGCGTGCGTCCAGTGCGGTTCCCCCGCACGCGCGGGGATAGGCCCCAAACGTGGCCATCAACGGCCATCTCCTGACGGGTTCCCCCGCACGCGCGGGGATAGGCCCCATCGTTGGGGCCGCGTTCGCCTGCCAAAGATGGTTCCCCCGCACGCGCGGGGATAGGCCCGGGAGGGGCAGCCGGAGGCGCGTCGGGAAGGCGGTTCCCCCGCACGCGCGGGGATAGGCCCTGGTTTCAGGCCGATCTCTCGACCCGGTTGAAGGTTCCCCCGCACGCGCGGGGATAGGCCCTGATCCGCATGGCCCGGAACAACATCCCGCTGGGTTCCCCCGCACGCGCGGGGATAGGCCCCCCGGCTCCCGCTCCCACCGCTCCCGTTGCGCGGTTCCCCCGCACGCGCGGGGATAGGCCCATAACAGTTACCGGCGGCCCGTTTCGTTTTTTGGTTCCCCCGCACGCGCGGGGATAGGCCCGCTGCCTCTCTCTCCTGCCAGTCCTGGCGCTTGGTTCCCCCGCACGCGCGGGGATAGGCCCTTGACGGTTGCCGAACCGCTCGCGGCGATGCTGGTTCCCCCGCACGCGCGGGGATAGGCCCAAGACGCTAATCTCGCTCTGCAATGCGTTCATGGTTCCCCCGCACGCGCGGGGATAGGCCCGACCAAGGGGGCCAGCACGACGGGCGATCGCTGGTTCCCCCGCACGCGCGGGGATAGGTCCATCCGCCAGACTGAGCCCTTCACGCTGAATGTGGTTCCCCCGCACGCGCGGGGATAGACCCACGTAATCGCCCTGCGGCATGTCGAACGACAGGGTTCCCCCGCACGCGCGGGGATAGACCCTCGGATCGGGATCTGGATTATGTGCGTGGCCCGGTTCCCCCGCACGCGCGGGGATAGAACCGTTTTTGGCGATGCTGGGCGGAATGAAAGTGTGGTTTGTCAGCGGCCTGATGATTTTGTGCAGATCGTCGTCGGTCATGGCTCGCCTTGCTCGTCGAAATTCGAATTTTCTGGTGCTCCACCACGAGCCCCTTCCGGACTCACCCCAAATTCATCTGGTCATGCCCGCATAATTCGGAATTTTCACGCCGTTCTGGGCGATCGATAAACCGTCGTTCCATCATTTCCGTCGAAAATTTCGAAATACGTCGGATATTCGGCAGCTTCGGTGTCACCCGCGTCGATCGCGTGCTCGATTTCTCGACGCTACTCCTCGAGCCATTCATTTCCGCAGGCGCGGGCCTGACTGATTTCCTCGAAGTTCTGGGAAATTCGAATTTCCACGTTTTGGCGGCGTGGCCACCGTGCCATCGCTTAGCTGTCCGCCCGCATCGAGATAACGGAGAATACAATATCTAGTTCTACAGAGATAATATTTCCGATGCATGACTCAGCGAAAATTCGATCATAGCCTCGTGTTCCCGCGCACGCCGATGGGGACCGAGGATTTGATCCGCGACGACCGAGCGGAGATCTGGCACGAGATTCTGATCGGGGACGACGGCGTGGGCAGGCACGAGGTTCTGACTGGTGACATGCTGATATTGATTGCCGACGTCAACCGACGTTTTCGTCCGCCCAAGACGCCCGGATTGGCCGGGTATATGGGAAATGTCGGCTTGATCCGGTGCATGCGCTATGGCAACCTCCATGCGGTGTGCGCCAGCGCCATCTGGCATCAGGGGGGTCACCATGAAGTATCTCGGCACCAACGAGGTTGGCTTCGATCGGTTCAATCTGGGCTTTCCTAGCGTCAAAACCTGCCAGGCAATCGTCTACCAAACCTCGTTCGGCCTGTTCGGCTTCCACGACGCGCTGACCAACAAGGTGCCCTTCACCCGCAAGTGCGAGGCATTCCGCACCTTCGTGCAGAACCTCTCGGTCCCGCACACCGAGTTCGCCGAGTGCCTGATCGGCGTCATTACCAGCACCGAACGCTTCACTCTCAACGACCGGGCAGGCTGGGCCACCCAACTCTTCGAGGTGGCACGCCACCTCGCCTTCAAAGGGGCAATCTACGGCGTCAGACTGACCAAACACATCGCGAACAACGACTCAGCCTATATCCGCTACGACTACGAACCGAAACGTAGCAAAATCAGCTACAAGACCTGGGGCAAGATGGACTTCGACAATGTCGACCTGGACAAGGACGCCACCTTCCACGCCCTGCTGCGCCCTCAGAACGTCCTCGTCACCACCGTCGCCGAACGAGACAACCGAGCTTTCGACGCAATCGAACCAACCGAGCGAAACCGCTCCGTCCACCGGCGCGGACGCACCGACGAAGGTAACCTGAATGTCGTCACGCCCGACGAGTTCCAGGTGTTCCGCTGAACACCCCACATCCGCGCCCATCCGCCCTTCACACGCCCTGGCAAAGCTCAAGGCGAAGCCAAGCAAAAGGCACTTGGGCCCGATAGGACCCAAACCACGTTAATTTTCGGTCCCGCTTGCGTCGCTGGAGCTGGCCTCGGGTGGAGAGGTGATAATTCAGATCCAGGATCGAATTTTCCCCGCGGACGAGCGCCGGGGCCGGGCGCACGAATGGCACACGCAACCTCCGGACCTGACGGCGGCGAGAGGACGAAGAAGCGGACATATTTGCCGTGAGTCAAAATCGGCGTCCGCCCCAACGTGCTGACTACGAGTTCGATTTAATCGGATAATTCGAAGAAGCTTGACTGCGTGATCGGACAAATTCGAATTATCTGATGAATTCTCTACGCAGCGAGAATTAAATCGTCAAAAATTGATTTTTCATCATCAACAGCGGCGTCGTTGTGATGTGTGGTCGATGCTGCGAAATTGGATTGAGCCTTGGGCCTGGAAAATTCAGGCCGCCCTGCCGGCTACGGCGTAGCGCTCAATTCCCAAAGCAAGGCCGCCATTCAGACAGCGCTTACCCCGCAGGCGCGGGGATGATGGTCGGCTATGCCTCGGATTCCGGGGCCTTATGGTCCAGACCACCATAATCAGCGTCGAGACCATCGAGGGTGCGGTCCAGGTGGCGCCAGAAAACCGACACGGAATATACCGGCTCGGTCAGCGGCCTGATGATTTTGTGCAGATCGTCGTCGGTCATGGCTCGCCTTGCTCGTCGAAATTCGAATTTTCTGGTGCTGCACCACGAGCCCCCTCCGCTCTCACCCCAAATTCATTCGGTCGTGACCGCATAAATCGTAATTTTCACACCGATCTGAGGGATAAACCTTCGTTCCATCATTTACGTCGAAAATTTCGAGATATGTCGGATACTCGGCGGCTTCCGCGTCGCCCGCATCGATCGCGTGCTGAATTTCCAGACGCTGCTCCTCGAGCCATTCAGCTCCGTAGGCGCGGGCGTCGTTAATTCCCTTGAATTTCTGGGAAATTCGAATTTCCACGTGACCTATAACTAATTTGACGTCGTAGCGGTCGGACATTCCGAATAATCCCGTCTGTGGCCGTCAACACATAAATCAGGAGCTGGGCATCAAAGAATTCGAATTTTGGTTACGCTTGTCACTGTGCCGTCGTCTAGCTGTCTGCCCGCATCGAGATTCAGAAGAATACAATATCCTGTTCTACAGAGGAAATAGTTTCGATGCATGTCGGTGACGACGGCCTGACCCGGCACGAGGTTCTGATCGGCGACGACGGCCGGAACCGGCACGAGATTCTGATCAGCGACGACGGCCTGGACCTGGCACGAGGTTCTGATCGGCGACGACGGCCGGAACCGGCACGAGATTCTGATCGGAGACGACGGCCTGGACCCGGCACGAGATTCTGATCAGCGACGACGGCCTGACCCGGCCCGAGATTCTGATCAGCGACGACTGACCGCGGGCGACCGAGATTCTGATCGGAGACGACTGACCGCGGGCGCCCGAGATTCTGACCGGCGACAACGGCCTGACCCGGTCCGAGATTGTGACCGGCGACGACGGCCTGGACCTGGCACGAGGTTCTGGTCGGTGACGACGGCCTGACCCGGCCCGAGTTTCTGATCAGCGACGACTGACCGCGGGCGACCGAGATTCTGATCGGAGACGACTGACCGCGGGCGCCCGAGATTCTGATCGGCGACGACGGCCTTACCCGGCCCGAGATTCTGATCAGCGACGACGGCCGGAACCGGCACGAGATTCTGATCGGAGACGACGGCCTGGACCCGGCACGAGATTCTGATCAGCGACGACTGACCGCGGGCGCCCGAGATTCTGACCGGCGACAACGGCCTGACCCGGTCCGAGATTGTGACCGGCGACGACGGCCTGACCCGGCGCGAGATTCTGATCAGCGACGACGGCCTGGACCTGGCACGAGGTTCTGATCGGCGACGACTGGCCGCGGGCGCCCGAGGTTCTGATCAGCGACGACGGCCTGGACCTGGCACGAGATTCTGATCAGCGACGACTGACCACGGGCGCCCGAGATTCTGATCGGCGACGACGGCCTGACCCGGCCCGAGATTCTGATCAGCGACGACTGACCGCGGGCGACCGAGATTCTGATCAGCGACGACGGCCTGACCCGGCACGAGGTTCTGAATAGATGGCGCGAGCTTCCGGCGGCGATATAAATTCAAAATCCAAGCGCAATTTCTTGGGGCGACCGACGACGGACCAGGCGAGTGGGGGCGGGTCGGATCCTGCCTATGCCGCGAGCCGGGTTTCGCCCAGATCGGGGTTCAGCCAGGCGATACTGCCATCGTGGGCGTAGATGACGTGATTCTTCCCCATGCGCTCGCGGGCATAGTCGTCGATGAAGGTGATTGTCGGGGCTACCGCGGCCTCGAAGGCGAGAGGAGCGACATCGTCTCTGAGCTTCACGATTTTCGGGCGGAGACAATCTCTGCCGGCACCGATCACGAGCGCGAAGACCGGGTTGTGGGCATGAACTATGGCCACCCCGGCCTCCGTGCCCATCCCCGTCCACTTACCGGTCCGCCGGATCACGCACTGAGCCGGAGCAGAGATCTGGTTCCTGTAGCCTGAGCGCTCCTGTCCAGCTGAGGTCTGATGGTCCTGCCCTGACTGGTTTTCCGAATGATCCAGAGCCTTTTTATCCAAGCACTGGATGTGACACTCGGGCACGACCGCGGCCGGGGTGGCCGGGGCGGCGGGCTTTACGATCTGCTCAGCCGCTCTGTCGCGAATTTCCTCGAGCAGGCGACGTCCGTGGCCGAACTCGCTCTTGTGACGGTAGATGGTCATGCGGGAGACACCGGCGGCCCGCGCGAGCTCGGCCACTCCGATCTCCTCGGCAGGCTGACCGATCTCCTCTGCGGCGAGCGCGATCTTGACCAGGGTGTTCTCACGGCACTTCAGCGCGGCGTAGCGCCCGCCTGCCTCCTGCTTCTCCTGCTTCGAGAGCGCCGCCAGATACTCGGGCTCACCTGCCATGGCGCCGCGCTGGCGGTTGTCCGAGGCGATCCGTGGATCGAAGCGGGTGAAGTAGTATTCAGCGCTGCTGGTGCACTGCTTCCGCAGGTCAGGCGTATCCGGGAAATGCCCGAGAGCGGCCCTTGTGAGCGCGGTCTCGAAATCGTCGAGGGCCTGCTCCAATCCTGCCTGTTTTGCGCGGACGCGCGCAGACCGGCGATGTGACGCGGGGTGGAATTCATGGACCATCTGCGAGGCAAGCCAGCCCACGACCTTGAAGAGGCCGTTCGAGCCTGTCTGACCGTTCCGGATCGAGTGCACGATCGATGCAAAACTCCGGATGCCGTTGCGATATTTCCCGATATCGAGCAGGTCGCAGAGCCCCTGTGTGCCAACGCCGTTTCTGCCGAGGCTGTACGGCTCGCTATTGACGATCACCGTTGTCATACTTTCGCAGAGCGGGTTTTTGCCGCGCAGCGAGTTCGTGGCCATCGGGTCAGCGCCGAGGGGGGCCAGACGCTGTGCCAGCACCGCCGAGACCAGCTTGAACAACGCCTGCGGCCCAGGGCGACCATTTACCGTGAAGCAGACGGCGTGCTTCAGGATATAGTACAGATGAGGGTTCCGGACCATTCCGTCATCGCCGGACCAGGTTATGAAGTTCGGCATCGGCAGGTTGAGTTCGTCGATCAGCCGCAGCAGCTCTTTTTCCGATTTGAAGCAGCCATCGATGTCGATGCGGATGATCCTGCGCATATCGCTGTTGAATTCGACGTATGCGCAGTCCAGCGCGAGGATCTTGCTGGTATATTTTTCGACATGTGCCTTGTCCCTTCCCGCCGCGATCGAGCGCTTCCGGCTCCGGCGGGTGGTGCGACGGCCCCGGCACAGGCCGGCGACGAAGTATGTCAGGATCGGGCTCAGCCGTGAGCGCAGCCCTTGCACGGAAAACGGTTCGATCTCGACGCCACACACGATCGCGGGCAGGGTGGACAAGCCGTCACTCATGCGGGCTCGAATGGCGCTCCCGGCTTCCCGGGCCTCGTCCGCGTATTCTTTCTGGGTCCCCGACTCCTCGCCAGAGCCCCTCTGGATCTCACGCTGCGCCTGAAGAAGCTCGGCCGTCGTCGCACTCATCTGCCGAGCGACGCAGGAGGCAAACAGCGCACGATTCAGTATGGCCTCCGGATGGAACCCGGCCTTGTCGAACTGCGCGGGTGAAATTCCCTTCTTGCGGATTGCCAAGGCCCTGTGCGCGTTGGCTGTGACAAAGTCAGCAGCTCGCCGACGCATCTTCTGGCCGGAGGCACATTTCAACCCCATCGGGTCATAGACGGCGCGGAAGGGGGCGGCCATCGTCAGCTCCCCGGCTTCGGGCTGTCGTCGAGTGCCTCGACGTAGACCCGGTTGGCGTTGGCGAGATTGGCATCGACGGCGCGCTGGGACAGCTCGATCGCTTCCATGACGCCGGCCGGCATCGGCTCGGGCGCCGCCGCGACCGCGGGAGCGTAGCGCAGGTCGTGGATCAGCTGGTTCATGGCGGCGGACTCGCCGAGACGGCGATAGGCGATCACGCCGTGCACCGCGGACATGGCGCCCAGCTTCGGATGGGTCTCCAGCACATAGGCAGCCTGGTTGGCGATCGCCTCGGAGAGGTGCAGATCGGCGCGCATCGCCGCCTTGGGCAGTGCTGCCGAGATCTCGCGGGCCACTTTCGGAACGATGCCGCGGGCGGCGAGGCTGTCGACCAGGCGGCCGCGCATCGCCTCGACCACCGCGTCCATGCCGACACGCATGGCATCGGCAACACGGGTGAGCTGAGGAAGGGCCGCCTGCGGGCCGCGCGGCGAGGCGGGGGCGATCTGGACGACGGCCCGGGCGATGTCCGGCGCGATGCCGTCCCGGATCAGGGCGGCACGGGTGTTGCGCGCGTCATTCCCGGCAAGCCGGCGGGCGATGCCGGCCGGGGCCATCGCGGCGATCAGCCAGGTGGCATCCTCGTTCTGGGTCGGACTCTCGAGGATAGCCTCGCCGATCTGGTTGGCGCCGGCGGCCGCGACATGGGGATCAAAGCCGGAGGTGGCCAGTTCCGAGGCGAGCCGGTCGCGCGCGGCGAAGAAGGCGCCCTCGAGGAGGGGGATCCGGATCTCTGCCGCCACGTTATACTCCTGACCGTCGATCATGGTGAGGGTCCGGCCATGAGCGGATCGGCCTCGGCCGCCTCGCTCTCGTCACCGAACAGGCTGAGCTGGTCACGCACGGCGACAGGCCCATCCCGGACAACGGTCATATTGGGTATGGCTTCAAAAGTCACGGCAATTTTGTATAGCAACGGCACTTCGTCGACCTGCCGGTCGGTCAGCATCTCCGGATCGGAGATGAGGAGGCGGACGTCATGAAGCTGGCCTTCCGCGATGGCTGAGTCGATCGCCGGCGCGACCCATTCGCGCCAGTTCCGCCGCAGCATCGCGCGCCGCCAGCGGATCAGGCCCTGCTCGTCGGGGAACAGCTCGTAGCGCGTCTGGGCCGGAGCTCCCTCGACACGAAGGATCCCGAGCACAAGGCCACCGGTTTTGCGGGCGCGCGCAGACATGGGGTCAGCATACGGGCGCGATGTGTAAGCAACAGGCGATGGTGCGCCCGGCGGCGAATACCGGTTGGTTGATTACAGGTGCCTTGAATAAGCTCGGATCAGGAGGAGCTTGACGACGCCCTTCGCCCCACCTGGGGGCTATCGAGCCCATCGCAACATGACGGAGCAAGCCTATGCAGTTCACGGTTTTCTGGTCGCACCCGTACCACGGCTCGGGGTCATCCGTCATGGACGCAGAAACAGCGGAGATCGCCGGAAGCGAAGCCGCGGAGTCCATTTCGGAAAATCTGGCTGATGACCCCAAGGACAGCCTCGAGGTGTCGACCATCGTGGATGACCTGACGATCGAGGTCTGGGGAGGCGTTCTGCAGGCTCGTCCGGAGGCGGAGCCTGAGTTCACATTCGCCTGAGCCACACCACCGCCCGACCACCGCGCCAAGCCCCCCCCAGCACCAGGAGCGTATTCAGGGGTGGGTTTCCACCCCTCCTGGACGCACGAATAAAATTGAAAACAATTTTCATAAATTATATTATGATGCTGCAAAGGAGGTAGACTCTAGGCATTGATATTGTGCTCGAAAATGCCTAAAAGTGCCGTATGCGGTCACCTTTTCCTGCCTTTATGTCCACAGGCGAAGCCGCTGCCTATCTCGGGCGTGGCGTGAAGACGCTTCAGCGGTGGGACCGCGAGGGCAGACTTTCTCCGGCCGGCAGGACCAAGACCGGGCGGCGGGCCTACACGCGGGAGCAGTTGGACACGTTCCTTGGTCAGCAGATCGGACGCCCCGAGCCGCACCGGGTCATCGCCTACTGTCGCGTCTCGTCGGCGGCGCAGAAGCCGGACCTGAAAAATCAGAGGCGCGTTCTGGAGGAATTCGCTGCGGCACGCGGCCTTGTGGATGTCGAGTGGATCGAAGAAGTCGGCGGGGGCCTCAACTTCAACCGCAAGCGGTTCCTCGAAATCATGGACGCCGTATCACGCCGGGAGGTGCGGACTATCGTTCTGGCACACAAGGATCGGCTGGTGCGGTTCGGCTACCAGTGGTTCGAGCATCACTGCAAGGCGCACGGCTGCGACATCCTCGTGCTGAACAACGAAAGCCTGTCGCCGGAACAGGAGATGGTCCAAGACCTGATGACCATCGTGCATTGTTTTTCAAGCCGGCTCTACGGTTTGCGCAACTACAAGAAGAAGCTCAGCGAAGCCATCGGCCAGGATGTTAAGCCATGATCCTGGCCCACAAGATCGCATTGGACCCGACCGTCGAGCAGGCGATTCACTTTGCCCGCGCCGCCGGCACCGCGCGCTTCGCATGGAACTGGGGCATTGCGGAATGGAAACGCCTATACGAAGCCGGTGGGAAGCCAAGCGCCACGAAGCTCAAGGCGCAGTGGAACGCTGTACGTCGCACGGAATTTCCCTGGTCGTGCGACGTAACGAAGTGCGCCAGTGGTCAGGCAATCATGAACCTCGGCACGGCCTTCGGAAACTTCTTCCGTGACCTGAAGAAACCCAAGGGCCAGCGCAAGGCCGGCTACCCGAAGTTCAAGAAGAAAGGCCAGCACGACAGCTTCGCACTTTGGAACGACCAGTTCGAGGCGCACGGCTGTCGTGAACGGTTCGGCAAGGATCGGGGCGAAATCCGCATCCCGAACCTCGGCTGGGTTCGGATGCGCGAACCGCTGCGGATCGGCGGGCGCATCCTCGGCGCCGTCGTCAGCCGCGAGGCCGGGCGCTGGTTCGTGGCGATCCAGTGCGAGATGCCGGACGCAGAAGCCGCACACCCTGCGCCCGGTTCCGTCGTTGGTGTCGATCTCGGCATCTCGGCGCTGATGGCGTTGTCGCGCCAACTGCTGGATGGACGTACGAAGATCGAGAACCCGAAGTCGCTGCGCAAGGCGATGCGGCGCGTCAAGAAGCTCTCCCGGCGCATCAGCCGGCAGGAAGAGGCCCGGAAGAAGCGGGCCGCCAAGACGAGCCGCCGGATGCGGAACCGCCGCGCTCAGCTGGCGAAGCTGCATGGGCGCGTGGCGAACATCCGCCGCGACGCCATCCACAAGGCAACCACGGCAGTTGCCAGCACCTTCGAGACGATCGTCCTCGAAGACCTGAACGTCGCCGGCATGGGCAAGAACCACGCCCTTGCCGGCTCTGTCTCCGACGCGGCTTTCGGTGAGATTCGCCGGCAGTTCGAATACAAGGCGCGGATGCGCGGCGGCCACGTGCATGTGGCTGATCGCTTCTTCCCGTCCAGCAAAACGTGTTCGGCCTGCGGCTGCGTCGTGGACAAGCTGCCGCTCTCTGCCAGGTCGTGGGCATGTGCCGAGTGCGGCACCGTTCACGACCGCGACGAGAACGCGGCGATCAACCTTGAACACCTCGTGGTAGGCCCGGCTTGGGCCGAACCGTCGCCGGGCAATCCGGCGGCAACGCTCGGGGAGATTGCGGCGCTGGCCGCCTCGCAAGAGGCGGTGAAACTGCGGTCAGTGAACCGAGAGCTAAACCCGTGCGCACATGTGCGCACAAATTAGGAAGCAGACCGCGATGATCACCCAGCTTACGGGGATTCCCCGGCGGATCGGCGACCAGGAGTGCGTCATTGACGTGCATGGCGTCGGTTATGGCGTGCACGCGCCGTCCGCGACGCTCGACATGATCGAGGGCGAGGCGGGCCCGGTCACCATGCTGATCCAGACCCGGATGAGCGACAGCGAGATCTCGCTCTACGGCTTTGCGACCCCGGCCGACCTGCAGACCTTCCGCAAGCTGGTCGGCGTCCAGGGCGTCGGACCGGCGACGGCGCTGAACCTGCTCTCACAGCTCGCCCCCGAGGAGCTCTGGAGGGCCATCCGCGAGGCAGACCAGAAGGCGCTGACCGCGGTGAAGGGGATCGGCCCGGCCGCGGCGAAGCGACTGATCTCCGAGCTGGAGAGCCACGCCGCGAAGATGGCGGTGGAGATGCCGGCGCCGGCCACCTGCCTCAATCTCGGCATCAGTGCCGATCAGCTCGCCCAATCACTGCAGCGTCTCGGTCACTCGCCCTCGTCAGCCCGGGCGGCCGCGCAGTTCGCACTCAACGGCGCGAAGCCCGGTGACACCGAGCAGGATCTCGTCGCCCGCGCGCTCCGGGCCGCCGCCGGCATGACCACGGGAGCGGCGGCATGAGTTCCACGATCGAACGGACGCCGGTCCGGACACCCGTCGCGCTGGAGGATGACGACATGTCGCCGGCGCTCCGCCCGCAGGGGCTCGCCGATTTCGTCGGCCAGGCGGACACGATGCGGAACCTGGCCACATTCATCCGGGCGGCGCTGATCCGCGGCGTCAGCCTCGATCATGTGCTGCTGAACGGCCCGCCCGGCCTCGGCAAGACGACGATCGCCCAGATCATCGCCCACGAGATGAACTGCAACCTGAAGACGATCATTGGGCCCGCCGTTCAGCGGGCAGCCGATCTCGCCGCGGTGCTGACGACGATGCAGCCGAACGAGGTGCTGTTCATCGACGAGATTCACCGGGTGCAGCCGGCCGCCGCCGAGATCCTCTACGGCGCGATGGAAGATTTCACGCTGGACATCCTGATCGGGGAGGGGCCCCAGGCCCGCAGCGTGCGGATCGACCTGCCGCGCTTCACCCTGATCGGGGCGACCACCCGGTCGGGATCGCTGCCGGCGCCGCTGCGCGACCGGTTCGGCATTCATCTCGGGCTGGAATTCTATTCGCCTGAGGACCTCGTGCGGATCGTCACCCGCTCGGCCGGCATGCTCGGTATCGGGATGATGCCGGAGGGGGCCATGGAGATCGCCCGCCGGTCGCGCGGCACGCCGCGCATCGCCAACCGGCTGCTCCGCCGGGTGCACGATTTCGCCGTGGTGGCGGGCGTCGTGGCGATCACCGACACGATCGCCGACATGGCGCTCTCGAGCCTGGCGGTCGACCGCCGCGGCCTCGACAAGCTGGATCGGCGCTACATCGAGTGGATCGACACCGTCCATGGCGGCGGGCCGGTCGGGATCGACACTTTGGCCACCGGGCTGGGGGAGGCGCGCGAGACCATCGAGGACGTGATCGAGCCGTTCCTGGTGGCATCCGGGATCATCACGCGGACCAGCCGCGGGCGGGTCCTCACCCCGAAGGCTTACGAGGTGGAGGCAAGGTGATGCAGGACCGACGCGGCGAAAACGCGGTTTCAGCGGTAGCCCGTGTGTCAAAACCTTTAACATGCGGCGGCTTTTGCTCGCATATGCAAGGATTTTCGGCACGATCGCTTTTCGAAGCATATTTGGGGGCCCGAATATTCATCGGGAGCATCAGAAGCCATGCCAGGGAAACAAGAGGATAGGCACTGGCTGGACCGGGGGGCGGTGCTGACGTCGGCCACCATATCAGGGCGGGGTCGATCGTCTCGGCCTCTCCGGCCGGCGCCTCGGCGACATCATTGGCGTCTCCGAGGCGCAGGTTTCACACTTCCGAGCTGGCGAGGCCATGCTGGCTGAGAAGACAAAGCCGTTCGAACTGACCGCGTTTCTGTATGGGGGTTCACCGCTCAGGTGATGCGCTCGAGTACGAGGGCGATACCTTGGCCGCCTCCGATGCAAAGGGTTACGACGCCACGGCGAATGCCGTCACTCGCCATGGAGTGCAACAATCTTGTCGTGAGAATTGCGCCCGTGGCGCCAATCGGATGACCGTGAGCGATAGCGCCGCCCTCTACGTTCACAATATCCTCGGGAAGCTCGAGATCGTGGATCACTGCCAGCACAATTGCTGCAAAAGCCTCATTGATCTCGATACGCTCGATATCCGTTATCGCCCATCCCGCACGATCTAGCGCCTGGCGAACGGCAGGAACTGGCCCGAGGCCAAAAAAGCCTGGTTCAACGGCGCCTATGCCGTAGGACACTAGTCGCGCCATCGGAGTCAGTCCGCGATGCTCGGCCCAATCCGCATCAGCGAGCAGTACTGCGGCTGCTCCCGAATTCAGACCCGGCGCGTTGCCTGCCGTGATGGTGCCATCCTTGCGAAACGCGGGCTTCAGCTTTGCCAGGGACTCCAGCGTGGTATCGGGCCTATTATGTTCATCGCGGTTGAACTGTATGGGCCCTTTGCGGCTGGGCACCTGAACCGGCGTGATCTCGGCATCGAGCCGGCCGGCCGTCTGCGCCGCGGCAAAGCGCTGTTGGGAGCGAGCCGCCCAGCGGTCCTGACTAGACCGTGATATCTGATAGCGCGAAGCCAAGTCCTCCGTATGCCAGCCCGAATGGCGACCGGAGAAGGCGTCGTTCAACCCGTCCTCAAGCATGGAGTCTACCAATTCGCCAGACCCCATGCGGTAACCCCATCGTGCCTCCCGTTGAAGGTAAGGTGCCAGGTCCATATTCTCCATGCCGCCGGCTATCGCGCAGTCAACAAAGCCAAGCATGATCTCCTGAGCGGCCGACACGATCGCCTGGGCACCCGAACCACACACGCGGTTCACGGTCATCGCAGGCACTTCAACCGGTACCCCAGCGCCGATGGCGGCCTGCCGGGCCGGGTTCATCCGCGTTCCTGCCTGGATGACGTTGCCCATGACCACGGTTCCGACATCACCACCGGGCAAGCGGGATCGCTCGAGTACGGCACGAATCGCGGTTTCGCCCAGCCGTGGCGCGGATGTCGCTTTGAGCGAACCGTTGAACGTACCGATCGCAGTCCGGACCGGGTTGCAGAGCACAACGTTTCGTTGGGACATTGCTTGCCTTCCTTCAATTCGCCTAATCCATTCTATGTGGTGCCGGCAAGCATTGTGCGTTGACCTGCGTCAACCATAACGATTTGTCCAGATATGTGCTCGTTAGCCGGCTGTGCGGCGCACTAGAACGCCGGTCATTTCGACGGCTTCTGCAACCGTATTCGAAATCGTTCCATATTTGCGGATATTGTCGTGCATCAGGGTGAGGCGTCGGTCAGGCTCATTGGTGTCGAGCACGATCTCGTAGTCGATCCGCACCATTTTAGGTGGCCGATCCTGACGTACACCCTGCAGCCGCACCTCGGCGCCAGTGAAGTGAAACGACAACAATGGTGCGATGCGTTCGAGGTTCTTAAGCATGCATGCGGCCACCGCCGCGAGTAGCAGTTCGGCAGGGTTGAACGCGTCGGGACGACCTACAGGATCGGTATCCATGGTAAGCGTAGCCTGCTTGCAGGTGGCAATGCTTTCGCGGTCATCACGACGTATTGCAGATACCGAATAGGTCAACATGGGGTCCTCCAGCGTTCCGGAAGCCGGCCGATGTAGCCATTTGTCAAATCGAGATGGTCCTCACGTTTCCGTTCCTGCCACAAGGAACACCGGCTCCTTGTCTGCCGGCATCGCTGCCAGTTCGGAATCCGTCAGCCGCGCGTAGATCTCGATTAGATAGCCGGTCGGATCGCGCAGCCAGAGCTCGTGCAACGGCGTGCCGCGCCAGGTCGTGCGCGGCGGTTTCACGATCTCCGCGCCAGCACTTCGCGCGCGATGGTAGCTTTCGATCACCGCCTGCTTGTCGGCCACGCGCAGGCTCAGGTGGAATTCCTGGACGGCGGGGATCATCTCGGTCATGTCTGATTTTCCGTGATTACAGGAAGACAACTTGGTGATGCTTGCAGTACTCCGGGTCGGTGCCCGGTGTGCCGGATTGATGCTACGCCTGTGGCGGGTCTTTTGCCTCGTGTCATGTCTTGGCCGAGCGCTCTCCCCGCGTCGCGAAGCCAATTGCTTCCGAAAGCGTCGGGTGTGGGTGAATGGCCGCGGCCAGCGCTTCGATGGGCAGCCCTGCCTGCACCGCCGCGGCGCCCTCGCCGAGTAGCAAGGCGGCACGCTCGGCCAGTATGTGCAGGCCCAGAATCGCGCGGGCCCGGGTGTCGTAAACCAATTTCAGCATTCCCTCGGGATGGCCGGGGACCTGGGCGCGCGCATCGCCTTCGGTCAGCCCGGCGATACCCATCTCCGGCGTAATGAAGGCCGCCGCGGTATTGACCGCCGATGTCGGGAGGCGAGACGGCAACAGTGCGGTAGGAAATACGAACGCCGCCATCATTGCCGGTGATTTCAAACACCCGGGCATCAAGCACCAGATCGATGCCCTGCCGGCCGATATGTGCCTGCAATGCCAGGGCGATCTCCTCGTCGACCTGTGCGAGCATACGGGATATCGTCTCGATCAATGTTACATTGCTACTAAACGCGGCGAAAATCGGCGCCATCTCCACCTCGGTCGGCCCGGCTCCAATCACTTCAAGGCGCCGGTGCAGGTCCGCGATGCTGAGGATCTGCTCGCTCGACAGCACGCTCGGCAGGTCAGTCCCGGGAATTGCCAGGCGTTTCGGGATCGAGCCGATGGCGATGATTGCGTCCGTGGAGGTCACCGTGTGCGGCGTGCCGTCGTATGGAACGATTCGCGCCTGCCGTGGTCCCTCAAGGCTGACGGAGCCGAACTGCACGGTGAGGCTAGGATTGTGCCTTGCCTTCTCCAAGGCGCCGGTCGCGCGGCGGCCCAGGATCTCGGACTTCCGTGCCATGATCGCGGCCCAGTCAATGCCGATCTCTCCCGCGGGAACCTGGAGACCGAACTCGCCGGCGCGCCGTATCGCCATCAGGCGCTGCGCGCTTTCGTAGTGGATCTTCGAAGGAATGCACCCCTCGAACAGGCATATTCCTCCGAGTCCGGCACCCTGCTCCGCCCGGAGCACGTTACGCCCTGCGCTGGCTAGCGCCATCTCTGCCGGCGTGCCGCCCGGTCCACCGCCAACCACCGGGACATCAACCTGCATGATGTGCGCTCTCCTTCATTAGGACGATTGTCTGACCAGAACTGGTGAAGTAAGGTCTAGCAGATGGTTGCGGCGGCAGAGTTGACCTGCATCAAGCCGGCAACACCGCACCCTTTTGATGCTGAATCTGATTGAGCCTGTGAGCGATTTGGATCCTGCCCGCGACCATGTATCCGTATGGTCGCTTCTTTGCGCCTGCTCCCATTGCTCAGCCGCGATGCCTCCGTGAACTTTGATCTACTCTCCTGTGAGCCGGCCGATGAGGCGGGCCCACCCGCGCTTCTTGACGGTCGAAACGTTAGCAGGCGCTGGTGTGTCGGTAACCATTTGCACCGGTGGATCAAACATTGCAGCCCGCGCTCCAATGGCTATAGCGCCCCCGGAAGGCGACAGCGGCATGACGCCATAATGTGCTGCACGAGGCGGTGGAAGCCGCTTGAGCAGCTGCCTGACGCGATGGCTAAGACGGTCGCGCTTCACTCGAAACCTTTGACAGGAAACCAATGCCGGACTTTATGTTAAAGAAAGAAGCAAAACCTTCAACACACGGTAGATACATCTCGCGTGCGCATAGCTTTTCGACACGAAATCCTTGCCTCGGCAGCGTTCCGGGCCTGAATATTTGCTGAGAGGATCTGGAGCCATGCCTGGGAGCCGAGAGAGTGGGCACGGGCCGGACAGGGAATCGGTGCTGACGTCGGCCACCATCAGGGCGGCTGACCGTCTCGGCATCTCCGGTCGGCGTCTCGGCGACATCATTGGCGTTTCCGAGGCGCAGGTTTCACGCTTCCGAGCCGGCGAGGCGATGCTGGCCGAGAAGACGAAGCCATTCGAGCTGGCCGCGCTGCTGGTGAGAGTATTCCGGTCGCTGGATGCAATCGTCGGCGGCGATGAGCGCTCTGCCCGGGCCTGGATGGTCGCGCCGAACTCCGCCCTCGGGGCCCGCCCAATCGACCGTCTCGCCTCCGTGCAGGGGCTCACGGATGTCATCGCCTACCTGGACGCCCGCCGCGCTTCGATCTGAGGCTCAGCCTCTCACGGGAACGGGGCCGCCTCACCAGCCGTATCGGGGCAGGGCGGAAGATCGCTGCGGAAGTTCACGAGATCCCTGTTGTCCCGGAAATAGGCGAGACAGGCATCGAAGCCGCGCTCGATCAGGGGGGCATACTGGCCACGGTGGTCGCCATTCAGGGTGAAGAAACGCTCCATCTGGCCGAGAACCAGGGCCGTCGTGTCGCCGCCATATATGTCGCGGTCGATGTCGTTGTACGACACATAGAAGCCATTGCCGTTCAGGATCAGGTTCGGGCCCACGCCGCGGTACGCTGGCGGCGTATTCGGATTGTTCGTGTGGCTCATGACGTTCCTCCTCAGCCCGGGCCGAATGCCGGGAATTCGAGCAGCCGGCTAGTCGGCTGCTCCTTTTGTGCCATCGCTTCGAAATCGATGCTGAAGATCGGCGCCGGCGCGCTCGGCTCCTCGCCGAGAAGGGCGCCGCCGGGTTCAGCTCCCTCGGGGACGGCTGGGCCGACGGCACCACCCCGCACGGCCGGCTGATGCTGACCGTCCTTGGCGGCATGGAAGACTTCGAGTGGGAGCTGATCCAGGCCCGCGGCGTACGTATGGGCCGCAAGCCCAAATTGACCCTTTACCAGCGCCACGAAGCCCTACATCGGTCTAGATATCATTTTACGGCTATATGTTTATAGTCAATTTGAAATCTTTTATTCATATCATATATGATATTTTCCAAATAGTCCTTGTTTATGTACCCTGAATGATAATATATACGATCATTAATCATGATAACAATATTATTCATACAACAATGCTTCTCTGGTTCTTTTATTATATCATCTACGGACATGTAACTATCTTTATAATAATATCTAAAATATTTGTTTTTTATCAATAATTCCGGATTATTTCCAAGTTCATCAATAATAATAATTTCTGGAATCCCAATTTTATAAAAATAATTGACAATTTCAAGAATAAGACTTTTACTTAAAAACGTTTTATTTATAACATAGACGATAGATGTCGTTAATAGCCACTCTTCGATTCGTTCCATCGAAAAAAATCCTAATTCATTTAAGAATGTCAACATTTTTATATTTCTTTAGTTTTGCATAATTAAAACTCCATTTTCCAATTTTCTATCATAAATCAAGAAAATTTAACTATAAATTGTCAAAATATTATTATTGCATTTGCCGTCATTCTCATAATTTCTAAATGTCCCATTTTGTGATATTTCAATTATGGTTGCCGTGGTTATTATATTAGCGGTCATTTTTGGTCAATATCCTTTGCTATTATCTCTAATTATTTCGACTCCGCCCTCAATGGTGATGACTGGAGGGCCGATCGGTGAAAGCCCGTCTGCGACAAAGGAATTTCCCGAAGCGGTGGAGTGCCTCCCATGTCGACAGAGTGTAGCGTGACGGACGGATTTGCCTGCGCGTCCCGCCACGCATCTTTACAGGCGCCGTATCCGGCTCATTTAAGAGGTGTATTTGTTGACGGAAGCCCACGCCGAATGCATCGCGCGCCTTCACTCACTGCCGTCATGCTGCTCGCTCTCAGTGCTTTCACACCGGCCCGAGCCGCCGAACTCTATCACCTCAACCAGAGCAACAGCACCATCCGCTTCAGCGTCGGCACGCTCGGCTTCTTCCGCGCCCGTGGCCATTTCGCGCAGTTCGATGCCACCTTGCTGATCGATCCCGCACACCCGACCAGCACGAGGGTGAGCGTCACCATCCCCACGGCCTCTGTCGTGACACCTTGGGCGCAGGAAAGTGCGATGATCCGGTCTCCGGATTTCTTCGATGCCGCGCGCTACGGCAAGATCCGGTTTACCAGCGGAAACGTCACGGCCACGGCACCGGGCCACTACGCGGTCCACGGGCAGCTCACGCTGCGGGACGTGACGCGACCCGTGATCCTCGCGGCTCAGCTCGTCAAAACCGCAACGGACCCCACGACCGGTGATACGATCGATGATTTCACAATTACCGGCACCGTCCGCCGCAAGGCATTCGGCATCGTCGCCGACCCGGTTTTCATCGATAACAGGGTCCACATCGTCATCCACGCCCGCATCCTCGTCCTGGCGTCCGGGCATGGCTGAAGCCTGGCGTCCCGCGCAGCGCCGGCTGCACTGGTGGACCGCCGGCCTCGTCGCCACCGGCTTCGCCATTGCGTGGATCATGGTCGCCGTACCACTACGCGATCTGCTGGTGAAGTTCCTCCTCTTCCAGTTGCACAAGACGATCGGCTTGACCGTTTTCGCCCTGGTTGTGTGGCGCCTGGGCTTGCGCAACCGCTACGGCCGTCCAGCCGACGCGGACGGGCTGTCCATCGCCGAGCGTCGCGCCGCCGCAGCGGGGCAGGCCCTGCTCTATGGCTTGCTACTGGAGGTCCCGATCGTCGGCTACCTGACCGCTTGCTCCGCGCCATCGGGTTTCCCGACCCTGTTTCTCGGCGTGATCCCGATCCCCTCGGTGATCGGCCCTGACCCGCATCTTTTCGACCTTCTGGTGCCCATCCATCGCTGGTCGGCAATCATCCTGATCGCTCTCGCCGTTGGTCACGCGCTGCAAGCGATCCGCCACCACCGCCGCGGCCGCCTCCTCCTGCGCCAGATGTGGCGCGCGCCGCCCGCTAACTCGCCGACGTCCTTGGCCCCGATGCACCTCCCCCCCGTGTGAAATCGGGGTTGGCAGTCACCTGCGGCCCTCATCACGACAGCTTCGTCGGCGCAATCAAACCCGTGACGATCATCATCGAGGTATATGCGCCGCCGGCGCGACCGATGCTTATAGGTACGGATCGTCCCGATTCATCATATGCCGTGTCTTCTGGGCAAGACGATAACCGTCTACCGGGCTGCGGTCTTCGATACAGTCGAACGTGTCACTGGGAGCAAGACTGCTGCCGTCGCTGACATACTTGCCGCGACTACGCAGATCGCCTCGCTCAAACCCAGGAACAGCCGGAGTAGAGGCCACAGCCAACGGTTGTGCAAATTCGCCCAAGTCCCGCCGTTTGAATCAAATAATTATCCATATAAATCAGATGAATATGGAATATCGTAATATTTTGTTACGATCTGCAGCTCTTCGCAAAATGTATCCCAACCAAGAATGTGCTACTATGGGTTGCATAAATGAAAGATTTTATATATTTAGCAATATCGTGGGTAAGCGTGAAATTTGTCATTTCATAGGGATAATCCAAAATGATTAATTCGGCAGATTCACAAACAGAGGGCAAGTCGATGTCCGAGTTCGGTCACGATGAAAAAAGTATATATATTAGGGCTGTCGAATATTTGAGGCAAGCTGCAGTGCTTCTGGTAAGTATAAATCAAACAAAAGATAGTTTGATAATCGATAACCTTGCAAATATCATCGAGAATAGACCAAATATATCCAGAAAATCAGCTTCTTTAGCCGGACGTCGGCTGCATAAGAAAGTTTGATTTTGCCACATAAAATGTGGATTTATATAATTCTATATAGTTTCCATCTTTTTTAATCTTGTCGATAGATAATTACTCATAACCGTATCTATTTGAAATTATTTCTGAAAAATATAACTAAATAAAAATATTACTATCGATATATTTCATGATATAAATTTATTTTTTCTCATTTTTTGAAATATATTGCTCTACAAGCCTCATTGCTTGTGAATATTTTTTAAAGTCTACAATGCCGTTTTCATCTTTTAATATAATCCATCCACTTCTTTTACTATTATGGAAATTTGGCACCATAGCCTGCCAGCGAAAGCCAACTTTGGTCCAATTGAGAGTGATCTCACAGCCATCAGTACGATTAAACCGCGACCAGCCGGATCGCAGCCAGAGCTTCGTCGCGTCGTTTGGAATCGGCAGGTCCAGCATTACGGGCAGCTTTCCTTTCTCGCTCGGCATGTAGCATATTTCCCAAGCGAGTTGCACAGCGCCAAGGCACACGAAGCGTCCTCTATCTTACCGGGCCGCAGCCTCGGATGTCCGAGCCTCGATGCACACCAGAACGCCGCATTCTCAGACCTCATCACCTCTTTCAACCATGGCCCTTCATCATTCAATTCCACTCATTTGTCGCGTGGATCCTGCCGCCGGACTGCAATGAGCGTGCGTCTAAAGCGTGCCGAAGATAACCTGCTCGACCATTCCCCTTCACTTGATAAAGCCCTAGGTCAGCCTTCCGTAACAGTGCGTCTGGTCCATCACCGTCTTCCGGGAAAAGAGCGATCCCGACAGATGCAGAGATAGTAAGTTCGATGGAGCCGAACGGGATGGGTCTGCTGACCGCATGTACAACACGGTCGGCCAATTCGTGTGCCTGGTCAGGATGGTCGACGTTGGCTTGGACGATACAAAATTCGTCGCCGCCAAGCCGAGCCACAACGTCGTTTCTACGAATGGTGTCCGTCAGCCTTTTGGCAACGACACACAAGATTTGGTCGCCGGCCTGATGACCAAACCTATCGTTGATCGACTTGAAGCCATCGAGGTCCAGAAGCAAGATCGCAAATCCCTGCGCATTGGCAGTAGAAACGGTGACAGCTTCCTCGAGGCGCTGATTGAGATGGCTTCGGTTGGCCAGGCCGGTCAGTGTGTCATGGAGGGCGCGGTGCGTGGCATTTTTTTCGGCTTCACGAAACCGGGTTACGTCCATCAAGACATTGATAACAAATGGAGTTTCGCACCCAGCCTGTTGTAGGTGAATCAATCGCTTGTAGATCAAAAAAATATGTTGCTCACCCCTGCCATCGGTTAAAATCTCCTCGTTTTCATATGGCTGGCCGCTCGAAAATATTTCATCCGTAATCTTACGGGAGGCGTCGATATTCTTATTTGGAATTATAAAATCATCAGTTTTTCTGAGAAAAACTTCGATTGAACAATTAAAAAGATCACACATAGATTTATTTACAGCAAAAAATCGATAGTTTGAAGCTATTATGAAAATTGGAATTGGTAAATAATTTATTATTTTATGAATTTGATTTATATCAACATTTTCTAATACTTTTGTAATATCCATTTTACTTTACCACATATAGACGATACTTCAGAATTTATTGAAGTATCACTTTTCACGTTAAGACTCATATCAATTCGTAGACCAGTTTACTTTTTTGTTTACCCTTTCACGATTCCAAGAAAATTCTCTTCTTGGAGGTTATTACGTGTGGCTATTGGACGTATCTGAGCCGCTAGATGACATTTGTGTAAAGAAAGATTACCAAATGCACGTGTAAGGTCAAGAGTTATCCAAAAATCAACCGTAGGTTCGGGCTACGGGTTCGTGCAAATGTCTGCCCAACGGACCAGCGCCTGTGCGCTGCCGGCACCCGAGAGATGGCTTCCGGCTGCCTGACAAAACCCTTGCGCTCATCAATGATTCAAAAAAGGCCGGCCGATGCTGAGCCGTAACCTGGTAATCATTTAGCGGCGTCAGCCTGTAACGGCTCTGTTCCCATCCAGGGGCTCCACGTCCATCGGCATTACGCCAGGCAGATTCATCTGTCCGTCCCTCAACCAAGGCCGGACACTAATCCCAGACGGAGTAAATTATCCTGGCAGGTCACCATCTTGCGTCCGTTATGGTCGTCCGGGGTTCATGTGAGTCGTCTTACTGGCTGTGCGATATGGTGAGGGATGAGGATTGAGGTTCTCCAAAATGTCGATATTGTTTGTTTCGAAAGGCGAATTTAAGAGAAGATTCTAGTCAAGAGAGGACGCCATGTCGGGCATTATGCCGCCTCCATTACCTTCTCCCTCACAGAGCTTTGCCTCGGCTCTTCGGGCATTCCTTGACACACTGATCGCCGTGGCGGCTTGGCGCGGTGAAGATTTCCGTCAGGTGTGGGTTGTTGAATCGGCCAAGGCAATTCGGTCAGCCATGGAGCAGGGGCCAATATGGCCGACGATGGAAGACCTCATTCCTGACGATGATGACTTTCTGAGCAAGGTGACATTTGATGTTCTTGAAACAGAGATGCTTTATGTGGCCTTCCGGTACCGCCGCCTTTTGCCTGAAGAGAGCCGCAAGGTCGTCGCGAGCGTGGAAGAGCGATTTGCAGGTGTCCAGGAGGGTGATCCGACCGCGCCCGACGCTGTTGATGACATTGAGACAGTGAAAGGAAGCATTGAGAGACAAATCAAGAAACTTCCAAAGTGGCTGCAGCGCATTCTTGAAGTTCTGATGGAGCTTCTCAAGCTGACAAAGGGTATGGTTCACTGATTTGTACGGCACCGCGGCGCAGAGCGTCGTCGAATTTACTAACCTAGAGCACGTCTGGTTTTCAACGGCGGGCGACTCACGGTCGGATTCATTGCCACGATCTGATCGGTATTGAGCAGATATGTCCGATTGTCCCTTGCGCTATATTGCGCATGATAACGTCCTTTATCATGCGCGACGTTCAACCCGCGACGTTCGGTAATTGAAGAGTTTCGGAAATCGAACAGCCCCTCCCGGTCCTACGCCCTGTCTTTAGCCGGGTTGGCGCTGGCGAATTTCGTGGGGATCGTAAGCCCCGGGCAGGCGTTTCTGATGGTGAGCCGGGCGGCGGCGGTGGCGGCGTGTTTCGGCATGGCGATGGCGATGGCGATGGCACGGTATGCATCGCTTTACCGGGCGATCCAGATCGTGGGCGGGCTGTATTTGATCTGGCTCGGGGTCGGAGCGTCGCGGGCCAAGCCGCGTTCGGCCGAGACGGGCGCAGTTTCAGCGCGGCCGGCGGGGCTGACGCGCGGGATTTTGACCGGAGCGGTGCTCAATCTGGGCAATCTGAAGATCGTGATCTTCTTCACCAGTATTTTCGTGGCGCTGCTGCCGGCCTCGGCGCCGCTCTGGGTGCGGCTGGCGGCGACGGCGATCGTCGGCGCGCAGGAGGCGGCCTGGTATATTCTGGTGGCCATGTTGTTTTCGCGGCCTCGGGCGCAGGTGGCTTATCGGCGGGCGGGCGTTTGGATCGAGCGGGTGGTAGGGACGGTTTTGTTCGGGATCCGGGCGGATATCGTCGTCGCGAGTGTGAAATCGGGCGTGTGAGGGCGCTCACCCCAGACGGAGCACGGTGGCACCCGCCGCGATGATGGCGATGGCGGTGAGGCCGCGGCTTCCCGGGCGTTCATGCAGGAACCACCAGGCGAAGAGCACTCCGAACAGCGGGCGGTTTCGCGCAGGGCGGCGATGGCGCCGATCGGGGCCTGGGTCATTGCCCAGAGGGCCAGGGCGTAGGAGGCGATGGAGCAGGCGCCGCCGCCGAAGCCGCGCAGAAGCGGGCCCGGTTTCAGGGCCGCGCGCAGGCGGGTGGGGCTGAAGCGGGCGAGGATGAGGATCGCCGGGATGGCGGGGAGCACGAAGGTCCATAGCGCATAGGCGAGGGGGGCTTCGGAAAGGCGGACGCCGACGCCATCATTGGCGGTGTAGAGGGCGATGATAATGGCATTTGCCAGGGCGAGCACCAAGGCGCGGCCTTCCCCCGCCTCGCCGCGCCGGCGGGCGAGCAGGCCGACGCCTGCCGAGATGAGCAGCAGGCCGCACCAGCCGGCGCCCCCGAGGGTTTCGCCGAGGAAGATTGTGGCGATCAGCGCGGTCAGCGCCGGGGCGGTGCCGCGCATTACCGGATAGATGAGGCTGACGGCGCCGCGCGCATAGGCTTCGCCGACGAGGTTGAAATAGACGATGTGCAGCAGTGCCGTCGCCAGCAGATGCGGCCAGGCGGCGGCGCGGGGCTGTGGCAGGAAGGGCAGCGTGGCACCGGCAATGACGGCGCCGCCTAGGATGAGACCGATTGTCGCGCTGCGGCGGTCGGCGCCGCCGCGAATGGCGACATTCCAGGCGGCGTGCAGCGCGGCGCCCGCCAGGACCGCCGTTATCGCCCAGGGCGGGATCGTCATGGCATGATGATGCTCCGTTGGTTCGGAGGAGCATCACCATGGAATCGGCGCAGGGTCGAGGGTTTAGGCGCTGGCGGCATCGAGTGCCGCGATGGCGGCCGCGCTATTGGTGTTTCTCCAAGGCCCGGTAGAGGGTGGCCCGGTGGACGCCCAGCAAGCGGGCAACCTCGGCCACGGATTTGCCGTCCGCCTCGATGAGCTGACGGGCATGAGCGATCTGGTCGGTCGCGAGAGCAGGCCGCGGCCCAAAGCGCACACCGCGCGCCTTGGCTGCGATCCTGCCGGTGCTGGTGCGCTCGACAATAAGGGACCGCTCGAAATCGGCCATGCCGGCGAACACGGTGAGCACCATGCGGCCGGCCGGCGTCGTGGTATCGGCCCACGGCTCGGCCAGTGAGCGCAAGCCGGCGCCAGCCTCTTTGATACGCTCGGCGACCTCCAACAGGTCGCGGGTGGAACGGGCCAGGCGATCCAGGCGCGTGACCGTCACCACGTCACCGGCACGCAGGTGATCGAGCAGGCGTGCCAATTCTGGCCGGTCATGCTTTGCCCCGCTGACCTTTTCCTCGAAAATGCGGGTGCAGCCAGCCTCCCGCAGCGTCGCGCGCTGCTGGGCGAGATCCTGGCCCTGAGTGGAGACGCGGGCGTAGCCGATCAAGGGGCCGGTTGCAGACTTGTTCATGCACGCTCCTGTTGCACATTATGTCGCGCAATGAATACAACATGCGACAAAGATATGCGACAGGAAAAAGCCTGGCAGACCGGGCGGTTGCCTATGTGTGGCAGGTTTTACAAGATACGCGACAATTGATTGGGTCCGTAGGAGGGCCTCGATTACGCTTGGTTCGTGCCGAATCAGTAACCAACGGTGAAACGCTGACGCACGTGCCGCGGTGCCTCTAACTCGTCAACGAGAGCCATGGCATAATCCTCGAATGAGATGCTGCTACCCTGTTCATTGCTGAGCAATTTGTCCTTCCCAAGCCGGAATTTTCCCGTGCGCGTGCCTGGGATGAACATCACGGAAGGCGACAAGAAAGTCCAATCCAACTGTTGTTCCTCGTGCAGCATATCGAGGAAGGCCACCCCGGCAGATGCTTCAGGTTTCACTGCTGCCGGAATTCGGGGTGTGTCGATCAACCTGACGCCGGGGGCTACTTCGAGGCTTCCCGCGCCGCCCACCACAAGATACCGGCTGACTCCGGATTGGCGTACTGCCCCGATCAGTTTGTGGGGGTCGCTTGCCGTGAAATGGATGGCGCTGATGACAGCATCGTGTCCTGCGACCAGGTTGGCGATCTGCTTCTGATCGAGAACATCCCCTTGCTTTGCGGTGACGCCGGGGAGCGACGGAACACGTTCAGGATTACGCACGATGGCGGTGACCTGATGGCCTCTCTGGACAAGCTCGCGCAAAATTCGTGAACCGGCACTCCCGGTCGCGCCGATGAGGGCAACACGCATTGTGGATCTCCTTTATGGATTGTCTACAGAAATAATGTGCTGATTCTGCAATATGATTGGCTTCAGTATAAGCAGTGCCTGGTTACGTTGATTGTGCATTAACAACCTGCACCTGCTGGTGCCCAAGCGATATCAAGCGTCTCACGAAACGCAACGCGGGTGAGGTGAAGGGCCATGACGTATTCATCAAGTGCGCTCAATTTCGAGGGCCGCGGTATCGAGTGCCTTGGCTATCGCTGCGGCAGCATCGGCATCGAAGTTCCCACGTCTCATCCTCAACCTTAGAGCCATTTTCAGATTTTCCATCCCGCGGATGACCGGTTCCGGCACATCCTCGCGCGTGCCGCCGCCTGCCCAGCTGAGCCTTGCCTGCAGCATTTCGACGGCGCCTCTGTTCGAGGTGAGGAAGGCTTCGCCCTCCGGTGTGATCCGGTAACATTTCCGGCTGCCGTCCTCGGCAGATGGCGCGGCGTACCCCATGTCCTCGAGCCAAGCGAGTGTCGGATAGATCACGCCCGGACTTGGGCTGTAACTGCCGGCCATTCTGTCCTCGATGGTCTTCATCAATTCGTAGCCGTGGCGGGGTTTCTCGCCGATCATGGCAAGGACAAGCAGTCGCAGGTCACCGTAATCAAACGGCCGACCGCCGCGACGGCCGCCGAGCGGATGTCCGCGATGACGATGATGGGGGCCTCCGTGATGGCGGTTCTCTGGATCTTCCGGGCGGGCGAAACGGCGGCCATAGCCGCGTATGTGATCTTCGAACATAGTTACGATATAGCTCACGATATAACGAATATCAAGATATATCTAAATTGAATCAGGGTAATTTGTTGAAGTACCCATCCTATTGATCTGACGCGATTTTATATGATTCGGTGTGGCCTCTGATTTTGAGGTTGTGGGCGATGGAGTTGAAGAAGGTTTTGGAACAGATCCCCGATCTGCGTGGCCGGCAAGGGCGGCACGCGCAGTTCCTCTCGAAGATCACGCTTAACTCATGCGCGGTAGGCCAGCCACGACGATCATCACGAACACTGAATGGCATCAAACAATAGCAGCACGCTCCAGTCTCCCGACCAGCATGCTACGACCGTTTCCAGGATAAAAGCATCAACTCCGAAACAGCTCACCCGGCTCGATTTTTTGGTGTCGCATAACTTAGGCAGACCGTGTGAAAACCCTGCGCGGTGCCTAGCCTGGGTGTTTTCTAGCGCCACTGCGAGGCGGGCTGCAGTTTCGTCAGCCTTTCCGGCCATGGTTGGCGCTATTTTCCACCACCAACGCCGAAGATGTCGGCTTTTAAGCCATCATACCCTCGCTGCGGCGATTAATCCGTGCACGCCGACCACGGTGATGGCCCTTCTGATATTGTAGGCGAGTGCGGTGAGGCTGAACTCGCCACGGACATTCTCCAGCCGTCGCATGAGGAACGCGCCTTGGTTCATCCACTGCTTGATGGTGCCGAACGGATGCTCAACGGTCTCGCGCCGCAGGTCCATCACCTCCGGCCGGGCTGCGAGCCGGGTCGCCATGCCGTCCATTACCGCCTCGTTGTCCAGCCGGGACACACGGCGGTAGCTGTTGGCCGTGCAGCGTGGCTTGAGCGCGCAACCCCCGCAGGCTTTACGGTTGCAGTAATCGACCTTTCGGTTGTCCCGTACTTTGGCCTCGTAGAGAGGCGCCAGCGTTGCCGCACCCGGACAAACATAGACATCCTTGTCTGCGTCATATCGGAATTTTTCCTTGATGAAGAAGCCCTCGCGCGCCGCCGACCCTCTGATTGGCTTTGGCACATAGGCGGTGATGCCGGCCTTCTCACAAGCCTCGATATCTTCGATCTTGAAATAGCCACGGTCGGCAACGGCCGCGATGGTCTCGACACCGAGGGCTTCCATGGCCGCCGCTGCCGTGGGTGCGAGCAGCCCAAGATCAAGCACCTGGTTGCTGACCTCCTGCTCGGCGATGAGCTTGTGCTTCACGTCCACCGCAAGTTGGATGTTGTACCCAACGCCGATCTTGGTCATGTTGGCCATGGCACGGGCATCCGGGTCGGTCAGCGATATCTGGTCTTCACCTGTCCGTTCCAGTTCATCCAACAGCGCCTTATGCCGGGCGCGCTTGCCGCGGATGGCGGCGATCTTCTCCGCCAGCCCAACTTTGCCGCCGCCACCAGCCTGCGCTTCGTCAGCATCACCCTCATCAAGGCGAGTCATGTAGGAGGCCAGCTTTTCATCGGCCTCGCGGATGAATTTTGCCAGAGAGGTGCGGGTGAAATTACGGGTCTTGTTGTTCACAGCCTTGATGCGGGTGCCGTCAACGGCCAGCAACTCACGCCCGAACAGGTTGAGTTGGCGGCACAGCAGAACGAACTGACGGAACACCGGCTTGAACGCCACCCGGTTGTCACGCCGGAAATCAGCGATGGTCTTGAAGTCCGGCTTCAGGTGCCGCAGCAGCCAGATCACCTCGATATTGCGTTGCGTCTCGGCCTCCAGTCGACGGCTGGATCTCACGCGGTTGAGGTAGCCATAGATGTAGAGCTTCAGCAGGTCCGCCGGGTGATAGCCTGGGCGACCCGTCGCTTTGGCTGCGGTGCGGGTGAAACCCATGGCCGCCAGGTCGAGCTCGTCCACGAAAGCCTCGACGAAGCGGACCGGGTTCTCCGGCCCTACATAGTCGTCCACCGCCTCGGGCAAAAGCAAAAGCTGCGAACGGTCCGTCCCTCTGAGATGCGCCATGAAAAATTGTATCATCGCGCGTCAATTCAGGGAATCGTCGGCGGAGGGGTTTTCACACGGTCTGTAGGATTTGTGCGACAGCCTGCCGCCGGTGCGGACTTGCAGGACTGGGCGGGCGAAGTTGTCATTGTTGAAGACTGCATCGGCAGTAGAAGCCGGCGCGCACATACTTTCGTAAATATCGAAGGCTGGCTTATATCGAACCGCATAGAGCTGACGTGTGGCATCTGCCCCACCTAAACGCCCGGCGTCCCGATCAATACCGCGCTGTTCGGAAAGCTGCTCCGAGGTTTCTACGAAAATCGCCAAATCCCAGTCGTCGCGTAGCTCGGGCCGCTGGAGAAAAGTGCCATCTACGATCAATATGGCATCGGCCGACGCAACTTGTGGCTCCTGCTTTATAGGCTGGTCATTGTCGAGATCGAATGACGCCGTGCGATACCGCCGATCGCCGCCCGGCCCCAAGGGGGAAAGCAAAAGTGCGTTGATAGCCGGAAGATCGCGCGCGTCGTAATAGTAGCCTTCGGCGGAGTGACGACCACGCGCATAGCGTTCTACCTTGGGCCGGTGGAATCCGTCGATTGAAGTCCGAATAACCGCCCTTCCTGTCTTGCCGAGAGCTTCGGCCAGTTCATCCGCCAGCGTTGTGTTCCCTGATGCCGTCCGTCCGTCAATCGCGACCCGAATGGGCCTGGCTGACCGGATGCCTGCGATCAAAGAGGCGAGTTCATCCAGCACCGCAGCCCTATCTGAAGATTCCATGTTTCTCCCCATCAGTTGTCGCGAAAATCCCGAGACCTGCGACACCTCCACACTACTGCGCCGGCGCTTGGCGCTGGCACGGTGATGGTGCATTTCTGATCCTTGTATGCGGCGGTAGAAAAGTAGGCCATGTAGCGCAGCGAAGCAGCAGGTTGTGTCGGGAAAGGGTGAATGGTGGTTCGCATACGTCGCTTTGACGAGAAAGATGCTCAGGCCCTAGCCGACTTGATGATCGAGATGGCTGGTTTCTACGGAGCCACTATCAGTTCTGATCTGGTAGTCGCTGAGGACGTGCTTCGCCGTGCCCGGCAGGTGGACATCATCGTAGCTCACGACGATGTTCGACTTCTCGGCTTTGCCACGTTCACATCTCTCTACCCCGTCGCCGGCCTGCTCACATTCACTTACGTCCAGCAGGTTTATGTCGGCCACGCTGCACGCCGCCGTGGCGTCGCACAGAAGTTGATGGCTGGGATTGCACAGGCGGCGAAGGCCGCAGGAAGCACTAGGATCGAATGGTCCACCTCAAGAGAAAACGTGGCAGCGCGGTCGCTCTATGGCGGGCTGGGCGCAAACGGGTCTGACAAGGTTTATTATGTGCTTGAGGGGTCAGCCCTCGATCAATTAGCCGCACGAGGACAGCAAGACGCGTAGGTCTGGTTTCCCCCAAATGCGCTGAGTCTGCGCGAAAATCAGGAAGTTCGCACGAGCGTGGCGAACTTGGGGGGGGTAGCAGCAGCGGGCAGCTGTAATTACAGCGGTCGGATAGGGGTTAAAGGGCTTATTGGAATGGCAAACTCGGCGAGGCTGGTTCCGGAACTGGTGGTTTCAGACTTGGAGGTGAGCCTGCGTTTTTGGTGCAATCTGATCGGCTTCTCCGTAGCATTCGACCGGCCGGAAACCGGCTTCGCATACCTGGACCTTGACGGTGCTCAGGTAATGCTTGAGCAGCGCAACACGGCAGACGACCAATGGGTGACGGGGCCGCTCGAAGCACCACTTGATCGTGGCATCAATTTCCAGATCAAGACACCGACCCTCCGGCCGATCCTAGACCGACTGGCAAAAGCGGGATGTCCGCTATTCAAGGAGCCTGAGGAGGCGTGGTATCGAGCCAACACGGTTGAATTCGGCCAGCGACAGTTTCTGGTCATGGACCCAGATGGCTACCTGCTTCGTCTGATCGAAAACATTGGCCAACGCCCTTTCAATGATACCACCAAAATTTAGTATCTGCTTGTCGATGCGCCTGAATGACCTGCAAGTGTCAAAGCCCGGTCGTTTCCGGTTGGTGCGTAATTCACAAGTTATGCGACAGCCCCGGCTCGCGAGAAATGTGGAGAACACGATCACACGTTTCGATTTTGTTGCGCGGCTACGGTTCATCGCAGTCTGCCAGAAGCGACAAGTTCGGAGAGCTGTCTTGGCAACGCGCAATCCGCAGGCAATTCCAGCGCAGCTTCGGGTGCGCCTAAAACGCTGCGCATGGGGATGATCCCAGCCCATACCGGCACGGCGCTCTCTTCGGGGTCTCCCGGGGCGCCAGTACGGATTTTCACGCTAGCCTCTTCAATATCCATCCACAATACACTGGTTGCTTTCAGTTCCTGCTCTGTCATCGGCCGCAAGCCTTCCCACCGGCCTGGAAACAGCCCGTCGACGAAATAACGCAGAGCGTCACCGGTCTCCTTTTTGTCCTCGATCCTGCGCGCGGTGCCGAAGGCCATGGCTGAACGGTAATTTACGGAATGATTGTAGGCCGAGCGCGCCAGCACATATCCATCCATGAAGCTGACCGTCAGACAGACCGGCACGCCCTGCGCGGCGCGCAAGAAACGGCTGGCAGCCGATCCGTGCCAATAAAGCCGGTCGCCATGACGCCAATGGATGGTCGGCGTCACGTAAGGGGCGCCATCCAGCACATACCCCACATGGCAAAGCGGCGCGGCGTCGAGCACGGCGTAGACTGCTTCTTTATCGTAGCTGCCGCGATGATGTTCACGCCGCACACGGTTGCGTTCGGTGATGGGGAATTGAGTGTCTGTGGTGGTGGTCATCGGCTGATCTCCTTTGCCGCGCAGCCTGTCGCATTTGTGGTATGCTCAAAAGCGCCAGTTTAGAGATAAGGGACAGACCAGTTGGCGACTCGGGGACAGAACGCGCTCGTGGCACTGGAGCGTGCGCGCGGAGATTTGCAGGGCCAGCTTTTCCGAGCCCTGCGCGCGCGCATTCTCAGTGGCATCCTGCCGCCCGGCGTACGCCTGCCTTCAACACGGCAGCTTGCGGTGTCGCTCGGGCTGTCGCGCTCCACCGTCGTCAGCGCCTATGAGCGGCTGCAGGCCGAAGGGTACGTGACCAACGCCGCCGGCAAGGCCAGCCGGGTGGCGGACATCATGCCGCCCATTGCTGCACCATCCCGTTTGCCGCGGCCGGCGCCCAATACTTTGCCCGCGCCCGCACAGCTTCCAGCGCCACTAGCGCCTGGCGTCCCCGACCTCGCCGCTTTTCCGTCCGTGCAATGGGGCAGGCTGCTGGCAAGCGCTGCCCGACACCTACCGGGCGCTGAGCTTGGGTATGACGCGCCATTCGGCTTGCCAGCGCTGGCCAAGGCCATCCTCGCCCATATCGCGGTGACGCGGGGAGTTGCAGCCGAGCCCGAGCAACTCTTAATATTTCCTTCTACCCGTGCGGCCATTGCCTTGCTGTCGCGTACGGTATTGCGCCGCACGGCACCGGACACCGCACCAGTTTGGATCGAAGATCCCGCCTACCCGAGTGCGCGTCAGATCCTGCGCGAAGCGGGCGCCCGGCTTGTGCCTGTACCAGTTGATGGAGAGGGGATCGACGTGCTTAAGGCTGCGGGATTGCCGCCGCCGTGCCTTATCTACGTCACCCCGTCACATCAATATCCGACCGGCGTGACCATGAGTCTGGCGCGACGCCTTAGCCTACTCGAGCTGGCGCGGCAGACCGGCGCGTTCATTCTTGAAGATGATTACGACAGTGAATTCCAGTTCGATGGTCGCCCGATCGCTGCGCTGCAAGGCATCGATCAGGTTGGCACCGTCATTTATCTCGGCACGCTTTCCAAGGTGTTGGCGCCAGGTCTACGGCTTGCTTACGCCATCGTGCCCCACGGCCTGCTAGCGGAGGTTCAGCGGGGCGTGCGGCTGGAGGGCCTCGCTGTTTCGGTCCATATGCAGGCGGCCTTTCTTGCCTTCCTCCGCGAGGGGCATTTTGGTGCACATATAAGACGCATGAGCACGCTTTATGCCGCTCGCATGACGCGTTTCCGGGAAGAGGTGCAACGAGCTTGCGGCGCGGTTGCCGAACTTGGCCCAGGTACAGGCGGGTTGCAACTGGCCCTATGGTTTAGGAACCAAAATGTCGGTGATGGCGCTGTTGCGGCAAGCATGCAGCGTCAGGGATACGCGCCGCAGCCGATTTCGCCCATGTATCTGGGGGCGCCGCGTGCGGGCCTGTTGTGCGGAATTGCAGGGCTGATGCCAGAACGTGCACGGACTGCTGCAGCCGATATCGCAGCCGCGGTCGCACTGTAGAAAGCTGCCTTTCTTCAGCATTAGAATCTAACACGACGTAGCTCTTAATCTGTTGCGTAGCGCATAAAATAGGGGCAATGGATCGATATTGCCGTGCCGAACATCTGGTACAACCAGCCGGTCGAGTGGAACATCGAGGCGATGCTGTTCTATGCGCGCCGGGCCGAGGAGCAGGCGAGCCACCTGGAAGCCGAGGCGGAAAATCCGCCGCACGGTGTCGCGGATCCGGACTGGCACCGCCGTGAACATCTGCTCCGCGCCGCGGACGCCCGTACCTCCGCGGCGCGCTGTCTCAGGCTGGTCGACCGCATGCGGGAAGAAGGTGTTCCGCTCCGGGAAGGTGCGCCCGAGTCACAGGATGCTGCTGATCCGGAGCCCGGCCCCTGAGACGGGCGCCGTTGCGCTAAACTTTTTTGTATCCGGTAGGCGGCGAGATCGTGTCGCCTGGCGTGGCAGGAGCTGCCCTGCCGGATGGTGGTGGGGCGGGCGGCGGCTTGCTTGGGGCGGCGTAAGGCTGGGTGGGTGCTGGCGAATAGGGTTGGGTTGGAGGCTCAGGTGTGCGCGCCTCAATCGCTGAGATGCACTTGCCGAAGACCTCGGTCGCACCGGCCGATCCAGCGAGGCTGATGACCCACGGCGGCTCGTTGCCGCCTCTGAAGGAAATCACAAGTTCGCGGCCTTGGGCAAACTCGCGCGCGTAGTTTCGAAGAACCCGACCCTGGATCCTCCACTTCACATTGTCGCCGGAGCCAGTGCCGACCGCCACGAAAGGGGCGTCCTCGTCGACTTGAATTTGAACATAGATATTGGTGCCAGGAGGAATAGACCAGCTCTTCTTCTGCAGATCGGCGACGATGAACGGCGTGCCCCTTACGCTCAGGTAGGCAATCGTCTTCTGGCCGCGTCCACCGACCATCATGCAGATTGGACGCTTCTGCGGTGACAGGCCGAAAAGGGTCGACCACGCGCCATTGGAATAGAGAATTTTGATGTTCGAATTTGCAAAAATCGGATTTAGCGCGGATGTGGTCATAATTCCGCCCAAGGCTCCGACCAAATACCAAATTCTTCTCATCACACTATCACTCCCATAGCCAACCTGAAAAATTCAATTTTCTTGAGGGGTAAAAGTCAGCTCACTTACTATTTTCATGAGAAATATAATTTCCCGTAAAATTTGCCAAGGGCGGTCGCATGAGCTGCACGTCTCGCCAGAGCGATCATAAAAGAAAATCGAATTTCCCGGCCGAAAGATTCCATAAATCCGGGCAGGCATTGTATAATATAATTGAAACCACTGTCCTCACATAGTATTCTATATGGCGATTGAATTTCCTATTTTGCTAGGATTTAGAGGGTGGCCAGGCTCTGGATTTTTTCCGACATCCATGCGGAGTTCCGGCGGGGCAAGACACCGGTCGAACAGCTTACGCGGCCGGAGCGCGCCGACATCGCCGTCATTGCGGGAGATGTCGATCACGCGAGGCACGCTGTGGCCACGGCCCGCCGCCTAGTCGGGCATGGCCTGCCGATCGTCATGGTTGCCGGCAACCATGAGCACTACGGAGCGCTGCAGACCGTGCCCCGGGGAATCTCACTGATGAAGCAGGCCGCGCTCGAGGACGGGAACACCTTTGTGCTCGAGAACGACGTCGTGGAGATCCCCGTTCGCGGAGAGCGAGTCCGGTTTATCGGTGCGACGCTCTGGGTGGATTTCGGGCTTTTCGGCGAGCCTGGACGCCATGCCGAATATGGCCGCCGTGGCCTGAACGACTTCTCCGAGATCATCAGCGAGGACCCGTCCCTGTTCGCCATCAGGCCGGTAGACATGACGCGCTGGTTCTCGGCCTCCCGCGCTTTCATCAAACGGGAGCTTGGGAAGCGCCACGACGGGCCGACCGTCGTGATCACTCATCACTGCCCCTCGATCCGGTCGGTCGCCCAGCGCTACCTGAAAGACCCGATGACGCCGTGCTTCGCCTCAAATTGCGACGACTTGCTGGATCTTGGCCCCGATCTCTGGGTGCACGGCCATACCCACGACAGCTTCGATTACCAGGCTGGCCGGACGCGGGTGATCTGCAACCCGCACGGCTATGTTTATGGCGGCAAGCTCGAGAACCGGTCATTCAACCCGGCCCTGGCCGTCGATGTCGGGCAATCGCCATGAGTCGCATGACAGGGCCTGCCAAAGCGGCGCCGCTCGGCGGCATCCTGTTTTACGGCGATCCTCACGGGGAGTGGCGTCCGCTGGTTCGCGCGGTCCTGGAACACCGGCCGGCCGCGGTCGTGATCCTCGGCGATTGCGGCCTGGACGTGCCGCTGCGCCAGAAGCTCGCCTCAGTCTGGGACCTGGTCCCGAGATGGCGCTGGATCATCGGCAACCACGACGTCGACAGCATCGCCGAATACGAGTTTCTGGTGGAGAGCCACCCGGATGGCGACCTGGGCGGGAAATGGGCGGAGCTCGACGGGGAGATCGTCGCGGGTCTTGGTGGCGTCTACGCGGCAAAGGTCTGGTACCCGAAATTCGGCGGCGATCATGACGATCCGCCAAAATTCCGGACCAGGCAGGAAATGATCAAGCAGACCGCACGGGCCGACCGGTTCAAAGGAGGCGTGCCGCGGTCATCGAGGGCGACCATCTTCCCGGAAGACCATGAGGCGCTGCGGCGTGTCAGGGCCGCAATTCTGGCCACACACGACGCCCCGACCTCCCACCGGCACGGCTTTGCAGCGATCGACGAGCTCGCGCGCGAGATGGGCGCCGGCCTCGTCGTCCATGGTCATCACCACCACAGCTATGTGGGGCAAACGGCGGACGGCATCCCCGTCCGGGGGCTGGACATCGCCGAGCCGTGGCTCTGGAAGGAGGGTGAATAACCGCATACTGGAGATGGCCTGAGCGTCGGAATCTATCCAGATCGGTGCCGTTCCTATTTGTATTGTATCAAGGATACTGTTTTTGTAATCTGACATACGCGCTCTGAAGCCAACTTCCATGGCGGAGCCCGAGGAACGCCCGGATGACCGTTTTCGTTGACGATGTCCGCCACCCGTTCGGCCGTATGGTGATGTGTCACATGTGGGCGGACACGCTCGACGAGCTGCTGGCCATGGCCGACCGTATCGGCGTTCAGCGGAAGTGGCTGCAGCAGCCGCCCAAGGCATCCTGGGTCCACTTCGACATCAGCCTCGGCAAGAAGGCCCAGGCAATCGCCGCCGGCGCGATCCTGACTGACCGGTTTGGTCCGGTTGAGCACGTGGCGCGGCTGCGCGGCGATCACGCCAAGATCGCGACGATCGAAGCGATACGCGCGAAGAGCAGGCAGGAAGCGGCCAATGCCTGACGACCTGGTGGCCGTCTGCGCCTTCGCCCGGAAGCACAACCTCCGCGCCATCGATCTGCACGGCCTCTCCATGCTCGTGGAGATCTACGGCCAGCCGGTGCCGGCTGTCTCGAATGGCGCGGCGATGCTCTGCGATCTCGCCGTCGCACTGGAGAGGAGTGGGCACCCCTGTCCGGGGGCGGACGACCCGCCCCCCGGTGGAGATGGTCCTAAACCTCCTAAACTGCCTAAACTGCCTAAACTCTCCAAGACGGCGGATCTCGGTGGCCACCACCCAGCGCCGTTCCTTTCACATCTGGCGCGCATGATGAGCGGAGCAGATCCTCGATGGAGGCCCGCATGCAGACGCCGCTCTCATACGCCGAAGTCGCCGCGAGAATACGGCTTCGCCCGTCTGCCCGTCCCCCCGATCCGTCCGCCGCGCAGAGCCTCGAGAGCTTCCGACGCTTCACGGCCGCGAGCGAGGCTGGCGACCTGGTGGCGGTGAGGAGCGAGAGCGGCGGCCAGGTCCGGTTCTGGCTGACGGGCATCGACGGGCTTTCCCGCGCGCGCGGCCTCCTCTTTACCGAGGACTGTCCGGAATTCGGCGACCATGCCTGGCTGCTCGCGACCGGACGGAACGCCTTCTGCCCGGACGGCCAGGACCGGCTGGTCATCCCGACCGCGGCGGTCATCCGCTTCATCGAGGAATTCCCGCACGGCGTCGCGATCGATGCGTCATCGAGCAGGGCCGCGCTCCTTTCGCCCGACATGGCCTCCGGCTAGGCTGGGCCATGGCCAGATCGCGCTCCCGTCGCCGCCGTTCAGGATCCGAGCCGTTCGCGGCCCTGGCCGGCCTTGTCGCCCTGGCAATGGCCGGCAAGGTTCTTGCTGCCATTCAGCATGATGGCGATCAGCTTGGTGCCGTTCTCCGGGGGCTTGAACTGCCCGCCATGGTCGCGCTGCTCATCATCGTCGGCCTGCTCGTGCTGGCGTTCCAGCTCCGCCGGCGCCGGCGGCGCGCCTACCGCGAGGCGATGCTGCGCATCGGCGGCAGTGACCCGCTCTCGCTATCGCCGGTCCAGTACGAGCATTTCTGCGCCTTCCTGCTCGAGCACTATGGCTGGAAGACCGAGACGACCCGGGCGTCCGGCGATTTCGGGGCCGACATCATCGCCCGCCGCGGCGGCGAGGTCATGGTCGTCCAGTGCAAGCGCTACGCCCAGCCGGTCGGCGTGAAGGCGGTGCAGGAGGCTCATAGCGCCGCGTCATTCTACGGCGCGGGCCGCACCGCGGTCATGGCATGTCGTGGCTTCACGCGCGCCGCGCACGCACTCGCCGGCAAGACGGGGACGGTCCTGGTCCAGGTGGGCGAGAACGACGCCGCCACGTTTCGCTGAGCGCCCGGATCAGGGCGCTGGTTCGGCCGGCGGGTCGTCGGCCGGGTCGCCATTCTGGTCTGAGGGTGCAGGAGAGGTGGGCAGCCCAGCTTCTGGATTGCACGGCGTACGTCGCGAAGGCGGCGGTATGATGTCGTCGATATCCGGCACGCTCATGGCCTCCTCTGTAATCTGCGCATCGTCGCTGTGCGCTTCCGGCTCCCTGATTTCGATGCCGAGATGCCGCATCAGGTTCAGGGCCAGATCGAGGTGGATGTTCAGTCGGCCGCGCTCAAGTTCGGATATTGTCGCCTGGCGTGTTCCAACCATGGCCGCCAGGTCGGCTTGACGGACACCGAAAGAGATGCGGACTTTCCGGATCAGCTGTCCGAAGTGGATCAGTAGATCTGCAGAGCTCTCTTGGTCGATCATCGCGCAGCCTCCATCTCACGGCTGAAAATACGTCGAGACGTATATGATATGATATACGTCTGGAAGTATATTCAATCACAAGCGCCGGGATGCTTGTGATCCGAAATCCCCGCAATCAGAACCCCGGTATTGGCCCGTCATCCTCCCGGTCGTCGTAGTGGACATGCTGGTCTGCCTTCTCCATCCACGCGGACACGGCGGCTTCGACGGCCGGCCCGGCCGCCTTCGCCAGGCGGCCCAGCCGCTCCCGGTCCAGTGTTTCGAGGTCGATGTCGTGGATTGGCGGGAGGTGCATGTCGGATCGGGGCGAGCTGCCGAGGTAGATCCAGTCGATGAGCGCCTTCTCGGGCGTTGCGATCGGCATGCGTCCGGGGAATGGCCGATTGAGGGCCTCCAGACGGTCCTCTTCCTCACCAGCCGCCAGCACCGCGGCGGGGATCCCCTTGAAGACGAACACGCCGGCCTCGGTCGCGCGGTGCCCAAGGGTTGGCGGCGGATGGCCGGTCCTGAGCGGCACGACCGCGGTGACATAGGCGGACGGGTTGTTCAGGATGCCGTGCGCGCCGAGGACGCGCTGCAGAGACACGATGGCCCCCGGCTCGAGGTGTTCGGCCGCCTCGTCCGGCCCGGCCGCCGGGGATGCCTCGCGGTTCAGGTAGAGCCGGCGGTTGACTGGCCAGATGCACCGGGCATCCGCAAGGTCGCCCACGAGCCGGCGGTATCCGCTCGTCGACAGCATTATGCCACCACCCGCGAAGAGATCTTCGAGCCCGCGGCGCGTGATGACGCGCGGAACCCCGAGCCCCCGGAGGAGCTCGATCGCGCGGATGACCGTGCTCATGGTGTCGGGCCTGGCTCCTGGTTATCCGGCCGGCGATCGGGGCTCCGGTCTCCGTCGGCCAGCCATTTCTCGACGGCGAGCGCGACCCGGACCTTCATCTCCTCGAACGCATCCCGGTCCAGCGCCTCCGCCACGCCGGCCGGCAGGGTCGGCAGCACCTCCTCGCGGAAGAGCTTCCAGCTCATGGTGTCCAGCTTGTCGAACAGCGCCTGCCGGGCACGCTCTGTGCGCAGGTGATCGATCATGTGCGGCGGCGGCTCCGCCCGCATGGTGATGAGGATGTCGAGGTCCCACAGGTCACGCGGCGCCAGCCGGTTCTCGCTGAGCAGCGCGATTGTCTTGGCTCCGGCCATGGCATCCGCGGAATAGGTGTCGACCATCACGAGGGCGCCGCCGATTTCGGCCGGTGGCTGCATCTCCATCCTGGTCAGGCAATCATCCCCCGGCATCGGCCGGCGCGACACTTCGATGGTGAGCGCGACCTGAGAACCTCCGACAGTCCGGCCGCCGATCTTCCACCGCGCCACGGTGTCGGTTTGCTTCGGCTCGCTGATCCGGACATCTTCGAGAATGCCCGTGGCTACGGCGTTGCGGATGGCCGACCGGATCAGCGTCTGGGTGCGCGCCAGGTTGGCCCGCCGCGCATCGTGCTGCAGGTCGATGTCCTTGGTGTGCCGTGCGCTCCCGAACAGCGCGCGCATGGCAAATCCACCCTTCAGCGCAATCTCCCGCTCGGTCGATTTCACGAATATGCTCCGCACAACCTCGTATTGAAGCAGTTCCCGCGCGACGTCGGCATCGTTCGGGGTATCCCTGATTAAGCTGGAAACAGTCATTTTATGCCCCTTTTCAGCTTAATCAACCGAGGCTACGGCCGAGGCTGGTGGAGCGGCGATGGGGCGAACGCGGCGGGTCAGCCCGATCCGGACAGCACCGCGCAGGCGGCGATCGATCCGGATCAGCTTTTTCAGGAGCCAGATTTCGGCCGGCGCGAGCCAGCCTGATCGTCTCAGGGTCACGGGTATCTCCGCTCGTTTTTCCGATCCTGGTGGGCGCGATGTGAAACCAACAAGCCGCGGGATGCCGGATCGCTGCCGTCGCCCGCCCGGCCCCTATGTCAGCTGCTCGAAGCGATAGCCGGCGGCGTGGTATTCGCTGGGGCTGGCCGTGGTCAGGTAGCGATCGTTCCAGTCAGATTCGCCAGCACGCGCGATATCTACGGGCCCGTTGATCCTGACAGCGAGCCGGCCTGCCCGTGCCCGGATGGCCTGGTCGCTCGGCGCCTGGACGAAAGTCCTGTCCTCGGGGCCCATCGCTTCATTCGGAAAGGCACGCAACTCGAATTGCAGCATGATGTGCTCCAGAGCCCGCCGCAGTGGCCGGCGGCAGGCGATTGAATGCCTGATATAGCAATACAACTATGATTCTATCGGTTCAATAAAAAAGGAGAGGAGCTGCCACCGCCTGACAGGGTGGGCGATACGCCGCGGCAGGTCTTGAGGACGCCGGCATTTCGGGCATTAGGACCCGGGGCGCGGTCTCTGCCTGAATCAGAAGGCGGATGGTGCCTCGACCGGATCGCCCACCGCCCGCGTCTCTGTCGTCGCCGCGCGGTCATTCCTGGTCGGCTGATGCTGCAAGACCTCGAGATAGATCCCCGCGGCGCGCTTGTAGGCCCTATGTTGCAGGCGTCCCGCTTCGTCACCTGTCACCGGGCGCTGGATCTTGGCCGCGGCGATGACGAAGCGCCCGACGGACTCCATGAACTCGGCCAGGCCGGGCTCTCGTGCCTGAGCGGCGATCGACAGAGCCCGAAATGCCAGCCGGTCGCGAGGAGTCGGATTTTCGCAGTGTGTCCAGAGCTTTCCGGAGATTGCGGCGCACGCCGCCCCCTCGGAAGCGATCCTGTCCCGATCACCTGTCCCGAGCGCGGCCTCCATGTCGAGAAGGGCACCCCGGACAAGCCAGTCCTCCTGCCGGCAGATCGGCAGCAAAAGAGAACGGATGACCTGGGCGGCGACCATGCGAGCAACAGCCTGATCCGATCTGCCGCCGGGATCCCTTTCCTGGATCCGACGGATGAAGGATTCGGCATCGCCGGGGGCGGCGCTCATTCCTCTGAACAAGGCGCTTGCGGCGGCCCCGATGCGCATTGCCTGCCGGTCGTCCCGCCCGCCGATTATCTGGCCGAGATTCATCGTGGCACTCCTTCAAATGCTTCCCGGAGCTTGTTGACCAACTGCGTAACCAACAAGCCGGCCACGGGATTCCCCGGGGCAGAGGCATTCGCTTGAAAGTGCTCTCGATGTCTTGATTCGAGATTAAGATCGGCGCGCCTTCAGGGCGCAGGCATGTCATCCACTGCATCATCCGAGCGGGCAGCATCAAGGATTTTGGCCTGAGTAGCAGCTGCCGGCATCTGGAACAGGCGCGGGAAGATGAGATCGGCCTCCTCCAGCGGAAAGCCTATCGTGAAGGGGGCCGATCGACCTTCGGATTCAAGGAGGCCCCGCTCAACCAGCGGCGTGACGATGCGGCGCGCGTGCCGTTCGGACACACCAAGCAGGGTTTCGACCTCTCCCTTCGGTACATGCCCACGCAGATAGGCCAGCTCGAGAATGGCGAACGCCCGGGGATCGAGGCGCCCGGTCTCGGCCTCATGCTGGACGAACAGCCTGAGCCGCGGAAGCAGGGTGTCCGGAGCCAGCATGTCACGCATGAACCGGACCTGGTCGAGAGCGGTCACGAGGAAATACGCGCAGAACTCCGCGAGGCCAGACGCGGATAGCGTGCCGCGGCCATCGGTGCCCCCCTGTGGCGGATAGTCGGCCCGCGCAAGCTTGGCGCGGTAATCACCGAGCGTCCTGGCCAGGCCCCGCGACACCGACCAGAGATCCGCCCCCTTCGTGAAGCGCCTGAACCAGGCATGGGTGTAGAGGCGCGCGGTGCGGCCATTCCCGTCGAGGAAGGGATGGATCCAGGCCAGCCGGTGATGTGAGGCCGCTGCGGCGATCAGGGAGAAGGCGGGTCCGACGCCTCTATAGCCGGCCTCGAAATGTGCCATGAACCCAGGCACCATCTCCGGCGCGACCGCCTCGTGACGTCCCACCACCACATACAGGTTCCGGAACTCGCCCGGCACGACGCGGTGCCGAACTCCGTTCAGCTCCACTGACCTGAACGATTCCGGCATGTGCAGGTAGAAGTCCTTGTGGATCGACCTGATCAACTCCGTGCCGAGACCAAGGCGATCATAGGCTCCATCATCGATCCGTTCCTGGACCTTGATATGCGCACGCGCCTCCACCTGCTTGTCCCGGACGGCCGGATCAGACGAGTAATTCTCCGACAGGGCGCGCTGGATGTCTTTCGGATGGGTGTTATGGCCCTCTATCAAGTTGCTGTAGTAGCAATTCATCGCTCTAACGAGACGGGCAATCGCGAGCCTCGGCGCATCAGGTATCATCCCGCCCATTTCGGCCGCCTCAGATGTGATGCGGAAGGACAAATCGAGTAGGTGCCTGGATTCGGCACGCCCCTCCTCCGGCATCAAAGTCAGGGAACCAGGAAATTCACGCATCTTTTTGACCTATAATATGTCCGGTCTCTTGTCCAAAACTGGATATCATAATTCCCTGCATATTACTATTATTTTTTATTTTTCGGAATAAATTCGGCCGCTATGATGTCCGAATTTTTGACCGCAACAGACACTCGATTTCGGACGCTCATTGGCCAGGCGCCGGCATGTCGTCCACCTCGGGTCGAATCTCCGGCTGTCCGTGCACCCGGACCGTCCGCCCGACCGGCGCGTCACCCACCCCCATGCGGATATGTGGCCGGCGCCAGAAGATGGTCCCGCCACGATGGACCAGATGGCCGCGCACCCAGTGCGTCGCGCGCGGACCTGCCGCACCACCTGCGGCCACCCGCCGGCGCTCGGCACGCTCCTCCGGCGAGACGTTCATCGACACGACCAGGTGATCGAGCAGGGGGCTCCGGCCCGATTTCACCCTGGCCTTGTTGAGCCGGGCGCGGTCGACCGGGGCCGTTCGCACCGCTTGCCGGGCATTCATCATCGCCGCGGCGGGGACCAGCATGCAGTACTCCGACCAGATGTCCGCGACGGCGTTCGAGACGAATTCGACCGGATTGTAGTGGCCCAGATGAGCGATGAGCTTGGCGACACCGGAGTTGCTCCAGTCCATCATCATCGTGGCCCGTATCCGGTCCAGGTAGCGAGCTCGCCCTGGTTCAAGCTCATTGTTGAATCCGATCTCCGGGATGGGAATCCCGGTTGCACGCTCGAGGGAAGCGGCTCCGACCATGGCCCGGGCGTCGAGATCCTGCCGGTCGAGGTCGAAATGGATTGTGGGCAGGTTCGACATCACCATGCCGTCGTAGTTGCTCGTCAGGCCGCCTTTGCCGTCGGATTCCGGCACCGGCCAGAGCACGGAAATCTCGCCTCTCCGACCGCTTTCGTCGGTCTCGACGATGAAGCCGACCCGCTTCGGCATGAAATTGTCATCCTGAACTCGCTGGCGGACATGCGCACGCCGCCAGGTATCCCGGGCGAAGTCGTCGTCCCACTCGAACCAGGCGCACCGCCACGGAATCCGGATCGCATCGATGCAACCGGTGAGCGCCTCGGGGTAGTCGATCGAGCTGGTGATCAACGCCTCCGTTACGTCGTTGGCCAGGATGAAGCGCGGCGCCGAGGGCAGCGTGTCCGCGACCGAGACGATCCGCTGGATCGAGGCAGTCGCCGCTTGCAGTGCTCCCGGGACAGCGAGGATCCTGTTCCTCATCGCGACGACCTGATCACACAGAAGCATTCGACATCTCCCGACCATACTCGATAGAGCGGCGCGCTCACCGCACTTACAATACAAAATTGGTGAGTAATTATGAAGTTTCATCTTCGTTTTTTGCACATTCAGGATGTAATCTGGCTGGGAAACCCGGAGATGAATCAATGAGCGGTCAAAGCCAGTCCGGCCAGGCCCGCCCGGAAGCGGGCGATCGCGAGCACTATGCGTGGCACCACATGCGACAGCCGAACGGCTTCACCTGCGGTTCGACCTGCGTGGGCATGCTCTCCAGTATCCTCCTTGCCGGCGAGCCCGATCCGCCGCGCCTCCATCCCGAGGTCATCGCCGGCATGATGGGGACCAACCCCCGGACCGGGACGACCGAGGTCGAGATGAAGCGCGGTCTCGATCTCTATGGCATCCCGCACGAGCGGATGCCGCCGACCGCAGACGGTGCGGGGCCGGACCGGATGGAAGACCTCGTCGGCTGGCTGGAAGCGGGCAACATGGCCATGCTCCGATGCCTCGTCATCGGCATGAAGCACTGGATCCTCGCGACGCACGCCGACGCGCGCGGCATCCATGTTCTCGACCCGGCAGCCCAGAGCCCGGGCATCCTTTCTCCCAATCACGTCGCCTCGCTCATCCGGCCGCGCGGTTGGGAATTCTGGAAGATTCCGGCCAACGTGCCCTGCCGGGCACTGCATTTCGGCCGGCTGCCAAGACCCGGCATTACGACCGATGCGATGCAGGACGCGGTTGTTGGGCTCCTCCTCGATCATGGCGACCTCGAGCGGCGGATGATCCCGCCCGAGGCTGCCCGCTGGCTCGTCGGGCAGCTTATGCGCTCCGAACAGAGCTATGGCCTGTGGGCTGGCAACCGGCTCCTGGCTGCCCACATCGCCAGCGGCTGCCAGCCGTGGAAGGTCCTCGAGGATGCCGGCTTTACGGTCGACGAGGCGACCATGGAGCGTCTGCGCGTCCAACTCGCCCGCCTGCCCGGCGCAGTCTGTCATTCGCTCGCCACCGCGGTGCATCCGGACGTCGAGGAAAATGGCGGCCGGTGGCTGGTCGATGCCGCGCCCGGGCTGTTCGGCTTTGCCGGCGTCCACGGCATCGAGCGCGTGGATGAGGCAGCCGGCGAGGGGGCTGGTGCCACGCTCATGGAGATCCGCCAGGGCGAGATGCGATACTTCATCCGGGAGACACCGGATCTGGACGGCATGGTCGACCATTCCGAAATGGCAGTGGGTGCGATCCACGGGGCGCCCGATGATGATGCGCAGGGGCCCAGGCCATCTCCAGGGTAAGAAGGTGAGCTGGCCCTCCGGCCTGTCCCCTCATGCATCGCAGCCGAAGCGTCTACACCTCGGGTGACGGCGATCCGCGTGGCCGATCAAGCCCGTAGCGCCTGCGCATCAGGCCAGCATCGATCATGACATCGGCCAGCCGGTCATGATAGCCGATATCGGCGCCAATCCGGCACCCGAGCTCATAGCCGCTGATGGCCGCGGCCAGGCCGCCCGGTGAGTACAGGTGCGCTCCATACCCGTCATCATCCTCCAGCATCCTGGAATAGAGGGAGAGCTCGGCGCCGAGCCCCAGGCCCCGCCACTGGGGAGCGACGAAAATCATGCCATAACCTGAAACGGCGACGACGCCCCCTTCGTTTGCGCGGCATGCAATGAAGGGTATCCCAGTCTCGGGGTCGCGGGCATCGGCAAGGCAGATGGATATTCCCTCCGCCCCGCAGGCATCCGACGAGAGGACCTTCGTCTCTTCCACCTGCCGAAAAAGGGGCCGCAACATCCGCTCCGCAGAGGCCGAGTACGTCTCGCCAATTTCGAGCCGTGAGAGGCTCCCGTGCCTGCCCAGCAGAAATGCAGGGGCACCAGTCTGCCACGGGGCGCGCCCTGACGCTGCCGCCGCGGCGATGGCTCGGGCGAGGTGCGGCCGGGCGAAAGCCGGCGTCACGGCTGCGGCTCGGGCCCCGGCTCCGGCGTGACCTCGTCAAGATGTCCGATCTCCTGGCTGGCCTCGTCAATGAACTGCGCCATCAGGCTGTCCGTGCTGCCGCGGAAGATCGACTTCGGCGTGACCAGCATCGCGCTGCCGCCAGTGGCCTGCGGCTCAGGCTTGCTGCAGGTCCAGGCCGCCGTGATCCGGATCATCCGCTGGGGCAGGCGCGCGGAGATGTCCTGCAGCACCGCCAGCCACGCGTCCTCGTCGATATCGACCGTGACCATGTCATCGTCGCCGCTGCCCCCAGCCGCCGCGGCTTCCAGTGCAGCGGCGAGGGTGCGGCCGACACCGGTGGCCTTGTCCGGAAGGCTCTCGAATGCCTTACGCAACTCCGAGAGACGCATCTCCAGGAAACCCCCGGCCGTCTCGCTGGCAAACAGATGAATCAACTCACCGTCCGGCTGTGCATCCTGAAAGGCGGCGTCCAGGATCTCGCGCTCCAACGTGGAAAGCAAAGCCAGCGGCAGCGGCTCATGAACGGCGACGGTGCTGTAATAGTTGGGCATGATGGTTCTCCGATGGCTTCTTCGTGCTATAGAAATCGTGGGACATTTTTCAATGTATGATTGATTTTTGTCGGGTCGCCGCCCATAATGCCGGACACCGGGTTCTCCTGCGCTGGAGAGGTGCCAAGCAATGTCGTTCGCCATCCCTCACGAGCCCCTCAGCCGGGGCTGGCTCCCCTTCGAGCATGTCAGCGGGGAGGAGGCCATCACACATGAGACCGTGGCCGAGGCGCAGGCGGCATGATGACGAGCGACAAGCCCCGCATCTATCTCGCCGGGCCGGACGTCTTCCGGGCCGATTCCGATACTCATGGTGCGCACCTTATCCAGCTCTGTGCCGCGCACGGCGTGACGGGCGTCTACCCGGCGGACAATGATATGGTCGCCGGCATCGACACGATGCTGCGCGCCGGCCAGCCACCTTCAGAGGTCGCGCGGGCGATCTTCCGAGCGAATGCCGATCGCCTCCGCACCTGCGACGCGGTGCTTGCGAACATCGACCCCTTCCGCAGCCCGGGCGCGGATAACGGCACGGCGTGGGAGATGGGGATGGCCTATGGCCTCGGCCTCCCGGTCTTCGCGTACACCTCAGACCTGCGGACGACCCGCGAGAAGATCTCGAACTGGCATTGCGCGCCATTCTCGGTGCAGGACGGCATCATCCGGGATCGCGATGGCATGATGGTCGAGGATTTCGGCGAGGTCGACAACCTCATGCTCACCTGCTCGGTCGTCGGCGAACGCGTTCACCCCGACTTCCTCTCCGCGCTCCGCGCGGCAGCCGCTCACCTCGCCTGACACACATCACCACATGTTCTCATCTTGTTCTGAATGCGCGCAATATATTGTGGGCAACGGGCGCGCGCGACTGCTTGTTCGCTTGCTTTCGCCCTGGCCGTCTGTTTGATTCGCGGCGTGGGCGCTGCATTCGGCATGCGCCCGATCATAACTGGCGGGCAGATTTAGATGACCAAGGCTTCCGGCAATCCGACCGACGATATCAGCGGCTTGCTGGAAGATGGAATTGGCGTTTTCGACGACGCCGGCGAGCTTCACGTGCCCCTGCGCCGCGGGCGTGGCGGCGCGCCGGCGGCAGGCACCCGAGGCGACTGGGGGCTCGAAGAGCCGTCCGCACCACCGATTGTCCAGTCACCCGGCATGAATGACCGGGTCTCGAACTGGGCGGCCCGCAACATCATTGCGCCCGCGATCCTTGCCATCATCCAGCCCACCGGGCTCGACCGCGAGCAGGCCGGGCGCGTGCATGACGCCGTGCGCCGGCTGATCCCGGCCGGCCTGCCGCCGGGGGCCCTGAACCTGCACGGCGCGGTCAAACTGCTGTTCGGCATGGAGTTCCGCTCGCTGCCGCTGAAGACCCGCTGCGAGACGCTCGAGATGTTGCTCGCGTGGATGGGGCTCACCGAGGAGGTCGGCCTCGAGTTCTTCGGTGAGGACATATGGCGGGCGTTGCCGTTCCACTGGAACCAGCGCGTCGCCGAGCTGGACACGAGCGACGACGCGGTCGCACCGGTGGAGGTGGCTGCCGGCGCGACCGACGCCAGGCGGGATGTCGCCACGGGCGTCATCGTTGTGCGCGAGATCGGCAACAGCGACAATGACAGCGCGAAGCGGGCGGACAAGGCAGTGACCAGCCTGGTGCAGAAGCCGCTTCCGCTGTTCCGCTCGAACCGCCTGGATACGTTCCGCGAGCGGATGCTGGCCGACTTCCCTCATGCCGCCACCGCGATCGACGATCTCTACTGGGACCTGACGACGCGCGATCACGTCGCATGGACGCCCCGGATCCTGGTCGGCAACCCGGGGGTCGGCAAGACCAGCTTCGTCGAGGCGGCCTGCCTGGTGCTGGAGATCCCCTACCTGAAATATCCGTGTGGCGGCGATACCGACTCCGTCTCGTTCCGCGGCGCCTCCCGGAAATGGTCCACCACCTCGCCGTCGCTGCCGCTGAGCCTGATCGCCTCGCACCAGATCGCCAATCCGGTCATCATCCTCGACGAGATCGAGAAGGCCGGGACCAGTCGCTACAACGGCAACCTGCTCGACGTATTGCTGGGCATGATGGACCGCAAGCAGGCGTCCGGCTGGTATGACCCGCATGTCGAGGCCCCGATCGACCTCCGCCATGTGAACTGGCTGGCCACGGCCAACTCCACGAAGGACCTGCCGCCCGCGATCCGTGACCGGTTCCGGATGGTGAGCCGCATTGCCGATCCGTCTGCCGAACACGGTCCCCACCTGGTGAAGGCGCTACTCCGGCAGGTCGTGGCCGAGCGCGGTCCAGGAGCTGCGATGATCGAGCCTCTCGGCCTCGATGAGATCGAGGCGATCACCGGGATCTGGGGCGGTGGATCCGTCCGGCAGCTCCAGACGGTGCTGGAGCACTGGCTGCGTCAGCGGGACCGGTCGGCCAGCCGGCACTAGGCTGGCCGACCCACCCCTTCGCCCGGCCGTCAGTCGTTGACCGGCTGCAGAACGCGTCCCCGTCGCACCTTGGTCCGGCCGTAGACCGAGAGCTGCGGATCACCGGGCCGCTGAAGCGCACGGCTCACGGCATCGTTGTCAACCCAGCCCCCGGGCCCCGCATCACGCGAAAGCAGGGCTCGCATCTCCGGATTACGCCAGCTGATGCCATCAGCGTGCACCGCATCGCGGATCACTGCCTCCAGCGTCGGCCGCAGGTCGGCGGTCGGCAGATGGCGGTCCTGCCAGTGCTTCGGTGCGCGGGCCAGGCCGAAGCGCGCGAGGAGCGCCAGGTGCGAGGCCGGCGTGTGCATATCGCGCTGGTTGGTGGTCCGTCCGATCAGCGTCCAGGATATCTCCCCCATCCACCATAGGGTGATCATGGAGGCGAGGAACCGGTCCGCCGGCGGCAGGGCATACTCGTCCGGCTGCTCGGTCTGGTGATGCTGCTTGCGATCGGACATCTCGGCCTTGACTGCCTGCCACCGTGTGATTTCGTCCTCCGCGATCGGCCACATGCGCGGATCGACTACGTCGAAAAGGGCTCCCGCGACCTTTTTGTTGGCGTGTTCGGCCGCCCAGCGGGCCAGCCGGTATTCAAATGCCATGTCCCAGATCGGGTAGATCCGCGCCGCGGCCGGCGATACGCGCCTGGCATCGGTGTATGCCCGGACGATCCGGTCGGCGAGGAGCACCTCCGGAAGTGCCCGCCGCGGGTCGGTCAGCTTCGGCAGTTGCTCGACGAGCCCGTAGATCCCCGGCGAAAGGTGCACGAAGTTCGGGTTCATCTTCATGATCGGCTGGGCACCGCTGAGCGTCTCGCTGCGCGACCCATAGTTCTCGGGCAGGGTGAGTTCCGCGAGATCCAGCGTGCGGATGGGGCCGTGGCGGGTGATCTGGCCATGCAGGAAATGGGCAACCGTGTTCTCGCCGAACGGCCGCCGCCAGATGGAGGTCTGCGACATGTCCGGCCGGATCGTGTAGGGCAGGGGGGCGTGCCCGGCCGGGCGTTCAGGCAGCTTCTCCTGTAGCGGGAACCAGATCCGGTCGATCACATTGAGGAACATGCCCTTCGCCCCGGCAATGGCGCGCGGGACGCAGTTGGGCATGTTGTTCTCTTCCGGCGTGGCCGCCGCATAAGCCTCGCAGAGGCGCGTCAGGTCGAACGGCGCGCCGTTGTCCAGCTTGATCGCGAGGTCATAGAGCTGATAGGCGCGGCGCTCGTTGAGCTGGTCGATGTCCCGGATGATGTGGCGGCCGACGATCGCGGCGCCGGGAACCATGGCGACGGCAGCACTGATCTCGCTCGTCGTTGCGCCGGCCGCCTCCATGGCGTCGGACACCAGGATGGCGTTGCGCCGGCCGCGCAGCCTGGTCGATAGCAGCTTGCTGGTCGCCTGGGCCCGCCCGCGCGCCTTGTCGTCGAGGCCAAGCAGCCAGCCATTGCCCTGCCGGGTGCCGTACCGGTTGGCCAGGTCCGACGCGCTCGGGAACAGGGCCTCGAGGCCCAGTACCACGGTTCCCGGCACGCCGTGGGCGATCATCGCCTTGCGGTTGATCTCGCCGGATGCCTCATCGGGCAGGTAGCCGGTTCCCTCGGTCAGGATCTCGATCAGTTGAGGCAGATGCGCCTCGATGATCGGCTCGACCTTCTGCCGCGAAGGCTCGCGGCCGAGATGCTTGACCGCCTCCACCTCGATCTGGCGCACGCGCTCCTTGGTGATCCCGACGGTATTGGACACGACATCGAGCGTCGCCGGCTTGTCGAAGAAGCCGTAGCGCATGGCCAGGATCTGCGCCTGCTTCTCATTGCGCATGATGACGCCGGGGAAGCCGGGAAGCTCGGTTGCGCGGTTCTTCCGCCCGTGGTTGCCACCGAGAAGGTGATGCGCGGGTTCAGCAAGGAAGGCTGGGAGCGCGTCGCGGACCTTGTCGAGGTCGGCGCGCCCGATCATGTGCTGTAGCGGAACCGGAATGTCGCCGGCCAGGATGCCGGCAAGGTTCAGCCGTTCGGTGGCGACATCCTTCTTGCTGACAACGCTGGCCACGGCCTCGGTCGCGCGCAGGAGTGCGCCGTCGACCAGCAACTTGAGGTCTGTCGTGCTTTTGACCCCGAAATTGTCGGCTTGCTGGAGGCGGGTCATGATCCCCTTCCAGTCCGAGAGCAGGTCGGCCAGCGTGCGGACGCCAGCCCGCCAGTCATCCTTGCTGTCCCGTGCCGCGACGAAATCCTCGAGGATCCGGCGCAGCCGGATAGCGGGGTCCGCCTCCAGCAGCGCTTCGGGGAAGGGAACAAGGGCAAGCACGCGGAAAACCGCCGCGAGAGCCGCGACGCGCGCGTCGTCTTGCTGGCGCGCATTCATCTGGGCCCGGGCCGCACCGGCATGCGAGTAACCCGCCTCGTCGAGGTGGCTGAAGATCTGCTTGAGGATCGGCACGGAGAAGCCTCTGAAGGAGACCTCCCGGCTCAGCAGCGCGTTTCTGAGGTCGAGTACGTTCGCGACGCTCATGGTCATCAGCGGACTGTCGGGATTCTCCGAGACCGCCTGGGCGGTCGGTCGGGCCAGCTCGATCTCGTCCAGGGCGTCTCGAAGCGTCGTGCCGGAAGCGTTCATGTGTTTCAGCCTGCTGACCCTCTGGGGTAGATAAAAGGGGAATATATAGAGAATGTATTTAGATCAACGAATTACGCGACCTCATTTTCAGAAAGCCGATTTCAACATTGAAATTTACATGATCCTGCTCCGATTCGCCAACGGTTCCGATTTTTCTGGAAACCTCTCGGCCCCATCCATTGTGTGCTATAGAAATGTCATTTTCTGATTTCCATAAAAAAAATTGACCTGAAGGATATTGTTGCAGGCCCACGTGCGTCATTGAACCCATTTAATGCGCTAAATGAAAGGATTACCGGCTGCCGCAGGACATGCTCACGGCCCTCCTCTGGCGGCGATTCCGATCCGAAAATTATGCGGCATTTTTTAATTTTGTTTTGAAGAATAATTTTTGTATTGTCACAATCATACGTCAGGATGAAAGAACCGATGACCGAAAAGAACAAGGCTCTGGATGCTGCTCTGGCCCAGATCGAGCGTGCTTTTGGTAAGGGCGCCGTGATGAGAATGGGTCATGGCCAGGCTGTCGAGGCCGTGCCTGTGGTATCATCCGGCTCGCTCGGCCTCGATCTCGCGCTGGGCATAGGCGGCTTTCCACGCGGTCGCGTGATCGAGGTCTACGGCCCTGAGTCCTCGGGCAAGACCACCCTTGCCCTGCACGCCGTGGCCGAGGCGCAGAAGCTCGGCGGCAGTTGTGCGTTCATTGACGCCGAACACGCTCTCGACCCGATCTATGCCCGAAAGCTCGGCGTGAAGGTCGATGATCTGCTGATCTCCCAGCCCGATACCGGCGAACAGGCGCTCGAAATCGCCGACACACTGGTTCGCTCCGGCGCGATCGACGTCCTCGTCGTCGACAGCGTCGCCGCCCTCGTTCCCCGCGCCGAGCTCGAGGGCGAGATGGGCGACAGTCATGTCGGTCTTCACGCAAGACTGATGAGCCAGGCGCTTCGCAAGCTCACCGGAACCATCAGCCGCTCCCGGACGCTGGTGATCTTTCTCAACCAGATACGCCTGAAGATCGGCGTCATGTTCGGCAACCCCGAGACCACCACCGGCGGCAATGCGCTCAAGTTCTATGCCTCCGTCAGGCTGGATATCCGTCGGACCGGCCCGATCAAGGAGCGCGACGAAGTGATCGGCAACACGACCCGCGTGAAGGTGGTCAAGAACAAGCTCGCGCCGCCGTTCCGCCAGGTCGAGTTCGACATCATGTACGGCCAAGGCATCTCCAAGGTCGGCGAGCTGCTCGACCTCGGCGTCAAGGCCGGCATCGTCGAGAAATCCGGCGCCTGGTTCTCTTGCGACAGCCAGCGCATCGGCCAGGGCCGCGAAAACGCAAAACAGTTCCTGCGCGAGAACCCCGAGATCGCACGGGCGATCGAGGTTCAGATCCGTGAGCGGGCTGCCGCGGTGACCGATATCGTCCCCGGCGAAGGGGAAGCCGACAGCGAGGACGCCGGAGAAGCCGCCTGATGAACGACATGTCGATTGATCCGGCCGGCGCCACCCGGGAGATGCCCCCGCTCCCAGGAGCCATGGCGCATCTGGATCGAGATCGCCGAGGCTATCCGATCCCGTTCGTTGTCGCCCGGGGTGACGACGGAACCCCGGATTTCCGGATCAACGACTTCGCGCGGGTCGATCGCTGCCTGGGCGAGGGACTGTGCGCAATTTCCGGCCTGCCGCTCGCCGACGACGATGTCTGGCTGGTGGGCGGTCCGAAAGCCGCTTACGACCCGCGCGGCGCCTATCTCGACCCGCCGGCCCGGAAGGACTGCCTAGTCTGGGCGCTCCAGGTCTGTCCGTTCCTCGTGGCCCGGCGGTACCTGATGAAGAACGCTCCCTCCCGGTTCACACCACCGGCTGGCATGTACTTCGTTGCCCATGCCAGCGCCGACCCGGTCGTGCCGGAGATGTTCGTAATGGCGCGCACCGACGGGATCGCCCTGGATCTGTCGCCGGACGGCCAGATCGTCATGCTGCCCAACCGACCGTGGCTCGAGGTCGAGCACTGGCGGGCCGGCCGCCTGATCGAGGTCAGGCGGCGCGCGCAGACCCTGAAGGAGCTGCGCGCCTGGAAAGCGGCATGCACCGACGAAATCCCGATCCATGTCCGCAAGCGCAACCGGGGGGAGGGGCCCAAAGCCTTCCCCTGGAGCGACAGCCGTGGCAGCTGATCCGCAGGAGATCTACCGCCTCGCCTCGTCCATCGGCTGCCCCCGGCACGTGCCGCGGTTCTCGGCATGCCGCTACGACGGCGGCGAGCCTTGCGAGTGCCGTCTCATCATCGAGGCGGCCGAGAGTTCAAACCGGCGCCCCGGCGCCCCCGCAGGAGAGCATTTCATGCCCGATCCGAATTCCGTTACTCACCAACAGGTCATCGCCATGATGGACCTGCAGGACCAGATGAACCGTGTCGTGGACGAGAACTGGATCGAGCTACGCCGGCCCTGGTACCGGGCGGCCTGGATCGAGGCCGGCGAGCTGATGGGGCACCTGAAGGTCTGGAAATGGTGGGGTAATCCTCACCCCGACTACGAGCAGGCCGAGATCGAGGTCGTCGACATCCTGCACTTCATGATCTCCAGCGCGATCGAGAGAGAAGGTGGTCTGGAAGTCGCGCAGCGCTCTGACATCGTATCCAGCCTGGTCCTGCCGAATGAGGCAGCGCCAGACACCCACGATGTCGTGTTGAATTCGGTAGAAACTTTCGTGAAGGCCGTGCTGCTCGATGAGTGCGCCTCGCCGCGCGTGCTGGCCACCTTCGTTGACATGGCATCCCGTATCGGCGTCTCGCAGGGTAGGGCCTACCGGCTCTATGTCGGCAAGAACGTCCTGAACGTGTTCCGCCAAAAGAATGGCTACAAGACCGGCAGTTACGTGAAGATCTGGGACGGGCGAGAGGACAATGAGCATCTCGCCGAGATTCTGTCCGGCATCGATCTCGCACGGCCGGACGCCGCCGAGACCATCATGCGTGGGCTCGGCGACCGTTACCGCGCGATCGTGGCCGCTTGAGCAGGAGAAGCCATGCTGCCGGATCGCCCGGCAGTATGGCTGACCCGAAGGATCACACCTGGCTTAGAGTGACGCCCGGCCGAGCAGTTGAGATGGAGGGCGAAAGCCCGGTTCGGCCTTAGCGATCAGCCGCTGCCATCATCACCACGGCTTGCGGGCTGTTCGGGCTGACCGAAACTCGGCCACCCCCCGATGTCGCCGCGTTAACCAGAAGGCTACTGAAAAGGACCAGAATGAAGCTGCTGAGGGCGATTGAGCCGATCAGGCGGTCCTGGGGGGCGGTGGCGTGATTGGGCATGGCAACCTCCTGTCTCGCAAGACCGATTTACAAAATTAAATGACAAAATTCAATTAAATTCTTTGGGCTCAAATCAGGAGGGGCGGACATTGGAAGACTTGCATGAGCCACCTTGATCAAGAGCAATTCAAGGGCCGATTTCATCCATCTATCCCGCGGATTTGGCTTCAAAGGAGCGAATAATACTTGATCCGATATGCCGAAAAAAATATTCTAGGCACATATGAAACAGGTGCCGCATGAACTCTGACTTCACTGTGACCTACCGCAACGGTTGTGCGTTGCTGCAAACGCCAGACGACGGGATTCCGCCGATGGCCATGAGCGCGCTGACGGCTCTGGTCGGAATGGATGTGGTCGCCGACCGCAGGCTTGCCGACATTACTGGCGCAAGCCTTGTGACCGGATCGAGGGAGGCTCTTGCCAAGCTCCGGACATGTCCGGACATCATTGCCGCAGCAGAGACCGCAGTGGCGCCGGCGCTTGCCGGGCTTACGATCGAAATCACGCCAGAGTTCAGGGACTGGCTGGTTTTCGGCATCCGGCACCCGTTCACCGATGCGATGTGTCGCGCACTGACCGGCGTCGATCTCGGCGGCGACATGTCGGTCGCTCATCCGACCAGGACATCCCATCTCCTCGCCTGCCGCCTGATGCTCGACCGAATGCCCGCTCTGCAAGCGCGCTTCGACACTCTGGCCAGCTTGTCGCCGGAATGGCGGGCGATCGTCGTGAGTTGGGACCGGCTGTGCGCCGCGGCCGATGTCGATTATCCCGAATGGCGGCAGCCCCGGAAAAAGAGGGGCCCCGGCCGACCGCCATCTCCTGGCACCAGCTGCCAGGAGATGCTGGACCAGATCCTCGCCAACCCCGACGCTGTAGCCGAGTCGGATACCGTCCAGGAGGCCGCCGAATGAACGACGCGCGCGCCACGGACCGGATCGGGTCGATCCTGGTGCTGGACGGCGATATTGCCGATCAGCAGATCCGTGAGGTCGCGCGCGAATTCGCCATGACCTCGGCGCTTCCAGGCGAAGAGGTTCACGCCGTGGGCTACGGCAGGCACAATGGTGTCGACGTCCCCACCGGCAGCCAGATGATCGAAGCTGCGGTCGTCCGCGGCGAGCAGGTCTTCTACCGCTTTGCAGGCATCGAGGGAGAATACCCGGCAGACTTCTTCTATCCACAAACAGTAGGGGAGAATCTGTTCGGCGTCCTGGTCGGACGGGCGGGCGATCTTTTCTTCGTGCCGCTCCTGGTCAACCGTTCCAGCGATGGTGAGTTTGACCCTCTTTCGCTACCCCCCGAGAGGGAGGCGTTCCGCGTCGACCTGTCAAAGCTGAACCGTATCGGGCTTGCCGCGTTCGGCCTCCCCTGCGGCGAGCTCGACCCCTACGGCTACGTGCCACCACACAGCACCACAGAGAGCCTGATCACCGAGCTTTCAGGTGACCCGGCCTGTGGCGAATTCTATTTCATTGCAGGCAATGACGGTCCGGTACTCCATACGTCACCATGGAGTTCCTCCGCTGACGCCGAGGAGATCGGGTTGGCGCATGCCGGTATCGACCGGCTGCTCGCAGCCGAGGAGGAAGCCCGCACACTGGGCGCCGCCCCCTCTGACTGCCAGACGCCTCTCGCTCTCAATTTCGGAGGCTGAAATGTCGGACAGCACGGCGCCCTCCGGACCCGACCTGGCCGGGCTGGGGATCTGCGGGGACTCCTACGATACGTTGATCGCGAGTGCCGAGCGACTCGGCTTCGAATGGATAGGCGAAGGTGACAACGCTACTGTCTTCACCCACCCGGATCATCCTGACATCGTCGTGCGCATCGCGGCCGAAGCCGATGGTTTCCTGCTCCTGGCGGTAATGGCTGCGGCCGGACTCCCGTCGGGTGTAGATCGCGCCATGCTGCCGGTTGTCCACGATGCCAGATTGCTCGATGGCGGCTCGACGATCACCGTGGTCGAATGGCTGCACGAGCTGGGCGGGCGGTACGAGGAGATCGAGGACGTCGCCAAAGCCTACCCTGATCAGGCCACCCGCTTGATGGAAACGGCCAGTCAACTTCTGCAGGCGCTGGACCGATACGGCATTGGCTTCGACATCTGGGATCTCGGGACCGGCAATGCCGGCTACAACATCATGCAGCGGAGCGACGGCAAGCTTGTCCTGTCGGACCCTCTGGGCAACGTGCTGAGAGAGCCCCACTGGCGCATCATCGCCGGCATGGCGGGCGCCACGGCGAGATGGCCGTCCTTCGCGAACTGCCTCGAAATTGTGTCCCGGCTTGCGGCGGGCGGAGTTGCAGCTGCTGTAGACCAGGCCGCTCCGTCCACCACATCATGAAGAGAGGTGTCAGATGAGCCAGGATCCGCCGGCTGATGGAGCACGCGATCAGCTGATCGCTCGCATCAATGAGCTTGAAGCCGCACTCCGGCCCTTTGCGATGATCGGCAATGCCACACCGAGCCTGCCACGCTCGATTTTCCGGGATGCTGCGCGTGCGATGCCCGCCGCTCGGCCCCCTCTCGCCGTGGTGCCGGCTCCTGGCAATGGCCCCGCGGCGGTGGAGCCGAACGAGAAGGTGCTGAATGACACCGACCTCTCGGACCTTGTAGCGCTGATCGTGCGCAACCGAAGCCGGGCTGAGGCGGGTCCGTATTCCGAATTCATCGAAGCCCTCGTGGAGGCTGTCGGCGCGAGCACATGCTCGACCGGGCGCGTCATCGAGAAGCCGGGCGAGAGCGGGGAGGGGGCTTGGCGGTTTGCTTTTCGGGCCTGCCAGGGGGGCCGAGCTGCACGGCTGGCCAATGTCGATGGTCGACGGAAGTGTCCCGTTCAGCAGATGGATCGACGGCATCGTCCAGGACGGAGACGACGCCGTCTGAATCCCGATCAGGGCGACGGTTCGAACGCCGGCGTTTCTTCGACAGTCGGCTCGAAAACACCCCGACCCGCGAAGAGCGGTAGTGTGGGGATGACCGAGATTGCCTGAGCGCGCTGGAAGTCCCGCCATGCCATCTCGGTGTCGAGCATCGGGATAGCCGCATCCTGGTCGCGATGATCATTCAGACGGCAGAAGCGATCGACCGCGATCCGCCAGGCGTCGATTTTCATCGCAGCGAGGACAGCGCTGGGCGCGACGATATCGGAGCCAGAACGGACAGCGATGGAATACTCGTCCGGGTCCAGCTGAAGAGCCAGGATTCCGCTCATGAAGGCGTCGCCATTCCGGGCCACGTCATCACCGATGATCACGACACCCTGCTTGCGGGGGTGGCTTGCCTCGATCTTTTCGTAAGTGCGGGCTGCTTCGTCATCCAGGGTAGCCCAGTCGAGCGCCAACCCGTCCTTGTTGATCAGTCGGTGACCAATATGAACGCCCGAGACCGGGCTGTCGATGAGGCGACCGTTGGCATCGCATTCGACCACAAACATTTCGAACGCGTCGACGTGGTCGGCGAGGCCAGCGGCAGCGAGCTTGTCGCGCCGTGCACCGGTCGTGTGGACGGCAAAAAGCCGGAAGCGAAAGTCAAGCATGGTCTCTGTCCCGAATCTGGATATTTCCGGCAACCATACCGATGAGATGTGTAAGCGACTCCGCACGAGCCCTATGGCGATTGATTATTGGACTTTTATCCACCGTTTTTGTATTTTGGGGGAGATGAATCAGATAGACACCCAGCAACAGATTCCGATCGCTTCGAGCACAGAGTGGGTGCCCGGCCTGCAGTTCCGCGTCTCCGGCCGCCTGACTATCGACGAGTTCGACATGATCGCCCAATCCGCGGCGCGCGCAGATGTCTCCGACATCTCGGTCCAGGTGGGCGAACCGGTCTGGTTTGAGCGTCATGGTCGGTGGCACCGCGTCACACATCGCGCCGTCACCGTGAACGAGGTCAATGAGCTGATCCGGGTCATGTACGGGGACAGGTCAGGGCCGGGGCAGGTCAACCAGCAGGGCAGGCCGCTTGATTTCGCCTATGTCGCGTCCCGACAGTGCGAAGCCGACCGCCCTCTGCGTATGCGCGTGAACGCGACCGCCGGGCGCAACCCGGACTCCGCCGGCAAAAGCATCAGCGACGGCGTCCAGTTGTCGCTACGCGTCTTGCCCGGCTCTCCGCCCCGTCTGACGGACATGAACGTCGAGCCCACGATCATTGAGCAGTTCGGCAAGCTGTCCGGTCTTATGTTGGTCACCGGCCCAACCGGATCGGGGAAGACGACCCTGATGGGGGCGGGTATCCGCCACATCGGCGAAAACCCGGAGAACTCGGTCAAGATCATCGAATATTCGGCGCCGATCGAGCTGGTCTACGACGACCTCGTTTTCCCGAACTCACCGGTCCATCAGGTCGAGGTTGGCCGCGATATCCGGTTGCGGGCGGAAGAGGGCGGCTCGCGGTTGATCTGGGCGGCCTCCGTCGCCAACGCGATGCGCCGCAAGCCTGGCCTGATCGTCATTGGTGAAGCCCGTGACGGTCCGACGATCGAGGGCCTGGTCACCGCGGTCACTACCGGCCACCCCTGCATCTCGACCATGCACACGATCGGCGTTTCGGAAACCGTCCGGCGCGCGATCATGGCCATCAGCCCGGATCAGCGCGCCGGCATCGGCGTCGACCTGATCGACGTGGCGCGCTGCTTCATCACCCAACTCCTGGTGCCCAAGATCGGGGGCGGGCGGATCGCCGTAAGGGAGTATCTCGTCTTCGATGCGGCTCTTCGGCGGCGGATCATCGAGGCCCCGATGGAGCAGTGGACGGTGATGATCCAGGAGATCATGGCCCGCGGCGAGGCCGAGTGCTGCCGGATGATCGATAGCGCCCGCAAAGCCTTCGAGGCTGGCCATATCGCCGAGGAGGACTATGAGAAGCTGGCTCTCCGCCAGCGTCAGGTTGAGCGGCAATCCGCCCAGAACGTGATCGACCCGAATGGCCGCGCCGTCAGTATGGGGGGAGCCCCCGTTGTCGCCGGCGGATTTGATCCGGAGCTCGACCAGCAGGTCGCAGAGGTTTCAAATGTGGCGTAATTCCTATTGCCGCCCGAGATTGCTCGGGCTCGATGCCCGGCTCTTCGTGATCTTCATGATGGGGCTGCTGCACCTGCGCGAATGGGTCTTCATCACGCTGGGTGTGCTCGTCGTTGCCATGGTCTTCATCGAGATCTGGCGTGGCGTGACCATTGAGGTATGGCTGAAGATGATCCGCTCAGCTCTGGCTGGGAACCGTCGCCCCGGGTGGAACGGGCAGGATCGCCGCGTCGCGATCGACTACGGGGCGGCTGAGCAGCGAATATTCGACTGAGGCCGGGCATGGCCATTGGGAGGGGTAGTGTCTCGTTCTTCCCGATCGGTCATATTCCAACTGATCCAGCTCAATTTGGCGATATTTCTTACCGATCAGGAAGAATTGGATTGAAATTCCTCCGAATTCCCTTTATCTTACCGACCGGGATGACGGAGTTGGGTTATGATCAATGATGCGCGAATTTTTGGTGAGCTTGTCCAGGCGCGCAGGAAGTCGCTCGGTCTGACCCAGCGCCAGCTTGCGCTGGCGATCAACTCCGGCGAACGCTTCATCGTCGATCTCGAAGCCGGCAAGGCGACCTGTCAGCTGGGCAAGGCGCTCGCAGCGGCAAGTGCTGTGGGGATTGAACTTGTCGACGCTGGATCGCCGGCCGCTGCACCGGAGCTTGGTGAGGAAGAGTTCGATATTCCCGAGGTCGGCTTATGAGCGACCACACACCGGTTTTCTATGAGAGCATACTGGTCGGCACGATCCATACGGACGCCAGTGGCTCCCGCTTCACCTATGACGAGAGCTGGCTGAATCTGACTAATTCCTTTCGCATATCGCTCGCGATGCCTCTCGGCATCCAGCAGGTGCCCCATGAGGTCATCATCCCCTGGCTCATGAACCTTCTGCCGGAAGGAGATGCCGCTCAGACAATGGGAAGGCGGTTTGGGATCGCCAGCGGTGACATCCTCGGGCTTCTCGGAAAGGTTGGCCGTGACACAGCGGGCGCACTGAGTATAGGTCAGCCACGCAGCCGACATGGCGCTGAATTCATACCGATTCATGGGCAGTCCGCCTTTGAGAAAATTATCGAGGATCTACCGAAAAAGCCGTTTCTCGCTGGCGAAAATGGTGTCTCGATGAGCCTGGCGGGCGCACAGGAAAAGCTGCCAGTCGCCTTTCAGGGGAGTGAAATCGTGCTCCCCATCAACGGGGCACCATCGACCCATATCATCAAGCCTGACAATCCGCGACTACCAGGCATCGTGCAGAACGAGGCTCTGTGCATGGTGCTTGCCAGGCGGATGGGACTGGAGACCGCCAGTGTCACAACCGGCCAGGCCGGGGCACGATCCTATCTGCTCGTCGAGCGCTACGACCGGCTTCTGCGGAACGGCGTATGGCGCCGGCTGCACCAGGAGGATTTCTGCCAAGCACTGTCGCTCCCGCCGGCGGCGAAATACCAGCACAATCGCAGCGGCATCCCCGGGCCTGGATTGGTCGACCTTTTCAGGATCGTCAGGATTCACATGACGGCTCGCGATACGATCAGGCTACTCGATGCGGTGATCTTCAACGTGTTGGCCACGAATGTGGATTCCCACGCGAAGAACTATTCGATCATGCTGACCGGTCGTCCGCAGATGGCACCGCTCTATGATCTGGTTGCCGGCGATGTCTGGCCTGAGATCACACAGAACCTCCCCCAGGATATCGACCGCAAGAACCGCGGCCGGCACATCAATCGCCGTCATTGGCGCCGCATGGCGGAGGAGTGTGGTCTCAGCGCCAATTCCGTCGTGCGCCGGGTGAACGAGATGGCTAAGGCGCTGCCGACCTTGCTCGACAAGGCGGTCGACGAGGTCCGGGCAATGCCCGCCGGAGATCATTTTATCCTTCGAGAGGTTGCCGAAGCGATACGGCGTCGCTGTGCAACGGTGATTTCCAATATGCATATCGAGGACGACGTCCGTCCGGTGCCAGATACCGCCGGCCAAACCATGGACGATATGGCGCCGCCCAGCCCCTGACAGCCACTGGCTGAACGCGCCACCCCGCCTTGAGCCGCGACATTCTGGGCGCCCACGCACGGCGCGTGGTTTTATATGGAAATCGAGTTCCTGTTTTTGGTATTCTTGACGGCAAGACATCCATCTGACAGGGACACCGACATGAGCGACGCAATCCAGGAGGCTCCGCAGAAGGTCCGGCCGCGCAAGGCCGAGCCCGTGACGGACGTAGCGACGGGGCTTCTCGAGGTCGCGATCGATGACGGCTACGCGCAGATGAAGCTCTGCGGCCGCACCCATGATGGCAGGATCCGCGTTCTCAAGATGCCGTCCATGATCCGGGCGGCGCGCGCGGGCGCCATGATCGACTTCGATGGTTCGATGGTGGGCGTGTACCGCACCGCCGAGGGCCAGTCCTTCGTCTGCGGCGACGACGTCAGGGGCGAGGACACGCGCGTCCCCGATTTTCACGTCAGCCAGATGAACCGGGTCCTCGTTCACCATGTGCTCCAGGCCGCCGGTTATGGCGAGGCGCGCGTGCGGCTGCTTACCAGTCTGCCGGTCGATGAGTATTTCGCCGGAGATTCGGTGAACCGTGACCGGATTGCCGCCAAGACCGCCAACTTGCGCGAGGGTGTCCAGGCGGTAGCCGGCCCGGGCCTCGCGGACATCGCCGACGTGAAGGTCGGCTGCCAAGGGCTCGCCGCCTATTTCGACCTCCTTCTCGACGACGCGGGCCGTGAGCGCATCGGGCGGCTCGATGCAGTCGCGGTGGTGGATATCGGGGGGTCGACCACCGATATCGCCGTGGTCCTGAACGGGTCGAAGATCGACTCTGCCGCGAGCGGCACTGCCCGGGTTGGTGTACTCGACCTGCAGAACGACCTCGCCCGTCGCCTGAGTGCTCGATTCGGCTTCGAGCCCAAGCGTCTCGATCAGGCGGTCCGCACCCGGACGGTGAATATCTGGGGCGAGAAGACAGATATCGGTGCCGAGCTCGACGCTTCGGTGGACGAGATCACGGCACAAATCGAGCGCGAGATTAGCCGGCGCATCGGCAATGCTGGCAACATCGACAAGGTGCTTTTCGTCGGCGGCGGCGCCGTGCTGCTGAGCGGGCTCGTTTCCCACTGGCGCAACGCGGTTCTCGCCGAGGACCCCGAATTCGCCAACGCCCGCGGCTTGCTCAAGTATGCGGCTCGCTTCGCCGCCTGATTGCAGCCCCCCATGGAGCCCCGTCGGATTTCCGTCCTGCTCGATCCCCGCGTACCAAGCGAGGCGCGGGCGATCGAGGCGTATGAACGGATCTGCTCGGGACTGCCGGCGCGGGCCCGGGCGACACTGCTGCGCGAGATCATGATCGAGGGGGTTATTACCGCTGCCGGGATGAAGGAGCAGCCTCGTCGCGGGCGCCCCCGGGCGCCTACCCCTGAGCAGGCGGCGGCGATCCGGCTCGATGCACTACCCGCGGTCCCCGCCATCACGGCCCAATCACGCCCGGCCGCCGAGGCGCCACAGCCAGCGCCTACCCCGAAAGCGGCGAAGATCGTCCGCCTGCAGACCACCAGCGCACCGCAGCCAGGGAAGTCGCAGTCGGGACGGCAGGAGGACGATCAGTCTGACGGTGGCCCACTCCAGACCGATGACGAAAATGCCGATCCCAGCAGGGGAATGATGTGGTAGCGCGCCGACTGCCGCTGCTGGCGAACCTCATGATTCTGTTGCCGCTCGTGGGCTCTCCATTCGGCGCGCGCGCGGCCGGCTTGACGCAACCATGGCCGGCTGGCCTGACGCCTCCCGCCGCGGCAACGCACGTCGCCCCTTCACGCGAAACCGATGCGGGGCCGATCGTGAACATGATGCTCGGATCCGGCGCGATCGAGACGCCGGCCACGCCGGCGCTTCAGGCGTCTCAGGCTCAAGCGTCAGCGCCACACGCCGGACGCCTGAGGACGGTCGCATCATTCCTTGCTTGCGTGAGGCATGCGGCCGCACTTCAGCATGTGCCCCCTGGTGTGGTTCTCGGGATCATCCGGACGGAATCCGGGTGGAATGGCGCCTCGATCCGCAACACCAACGGGTCACACGATCTGGGCATCATGCAGGTCAATGGACGGACATGGATCCAAGTCCTGGCCCGTGAGGAATTCGGCGAGGCTAGCGCATCGGCCGATGCGGTCATCCGCCAGATGCTGCGATACGACGACTGCTTCAACATCAATGTCGGGTCCTGGATCTTTGGGATGTACCTCGACCAGGCTGCCGGCAACGTGATCCTGGCAGTCGGCTGGTACAATTCCCACGACCCCGTCTCGATGCACGCTTACCAGCGCCGCTTCAGGGCAAGCTTCCTGGATCTGTTCGGTGCTGAACTCCAAGGGAGCCGCAGCCATGGCCAAGGATAACCACGCAGCAACCAGCGAGGGGATGAAGATCACCCTCAGCATCCTGATCCTCCTGATCCTGGTTATTGTCGGGATCTGGATGGCGAACCGGGCCCTGATCATTGAGCCGATCTATGCTGCCTTGTGGGTGGAATATCGCATCGTATTCCTCCTCTCTGGCTTGCTCGGGCATCTCGGACTGCATCTCGACGGCCAGATGCTTCGGCAGGACTATCTCTATGTCACCGGCGTTCTGACTGGGGTGAACAGCCCGCGCGCGGTGACCGTCGGCGATATCGGGCTCGTCCACGACAGCCTTGCGCCGGCCATGGCCATTATCGACATGCCGCTGATCGGCGGGATGATCCTGTTCGTGCTGACCAGGCCAAGCCAGCGGGCCGCGATGCGGCGTTTTGTCTTCAAAGGCACTAGGAGTGCCAAGGTCTACCGGGTTGCCGGTCGGGTCGTCAGCAAGGAGACCGCCGGCCTGATCGAGAAGATTACCCGGCCCTTCGGCGTGAAGCCGGTTTCGACCCGGATCGAGAACGTCAGGTCTGGCACCAGCTTCATCGGGTTTCAGTCCAAGCGCTGGAGATCGACAGCGACATCCGCCATGTTCGACCCTGATCTGGCGGATCCGCGCTGGCGGCCAGCCGAAACCCCTCTGGAATTTTGTTTGCGGCACAAGATCACCTCGACCGTAGGCGAGGCGTTCGATCAGAAATTGACCGAAGCGCTCTCTAGGCAGATCGGCAAGCGGATCGACACGATCGATAAATTCCCGGTCCATGCTCGCGCCGTGCTCGCCTTGGCCTGGCTCAACCGGATGCGGAAGGTTGAGGCGGGGCAGAACCTGGCCGGCGATCTCGCGGAACTGATCAAGCCGCACGATACGCTGGAAGCCTTCCGGACCGTGACAGCGGCCAAGGTCCGCGCGCTGGTCGATCCGGTTCTGACCCCGAAAGCCACTGCCTTCTTCAACCGCAGACTCGAACAGCATTACGGCTGGCGGGTAGCGATGGTGGCGATGGTTGCCGCCTGTGGGCCGCTGACAACCTGGGGCGGCGGGCGCGCCGGCGTGCTCGCGCCAAGCACATATCTGTGGCTCAAGGGGGTCGATCGGGTTCTCTGGTACTGTCTGACCAATATCGGCATGGGCAACTTCCACATCGAGGGCATCGCGGCGATCGAGCAGTATCGCTTCGAGAGGTTCAATACCCCCGACCCCAACCCGCATGTCGCAAACGCGATTCGCGGCGTGAGGCAGTATTTCGCGAGCTGCAGCGCCACCGATCTCATCGCCTTCCAGGAAGAGCGGATCAACCTGACGAGCTGAACACATAATTGAAAAAAGTATTTTAATTTGTAATGCACGAATTTCGCAGCTGATTGGATCATTTTACCAAAAACCTTTTCTCGATCTCAGTGTTATCGCCTATGATTTATGTAGCCGGGCACGTCGGATTGCAGCCCGGCGGCGCGATCTGTGAAAGGCTGGGCGATGGCTCACAATACAAATTCGTCTGATGATTCCAATGACGCCGCGTCGCGGCGTCCTTCCGTTTTCGGACGGGTTGTGGGCGAGCTGTTCGCCGCCCGGGAGACCGTCGCCAATATCCGCGTCCCGCTTTCGCTCATGGCGGGCTCGGCGCGGCGAACGGCCGGCTACCTCTCTTCGGTTGTCATGCGCACCCCGGGCAAGCGGTTCCATCTCGATGGCATCGACGAAGCGCACGAGCGCTTCGAGGAGGCGCTCCGCCAGTCCGGCAACGCCATGGTGCTCGACAAGATGCACCGCGCCATCAATCGGCGCTTCGAGCTCTGGGCGATCGCAGCACTACTATTCTTCACCTTCGGGCTGATGGCCGCCGCTCCCGCTGGCCCGGTCCATGATTTCGTCCTGGGTGGCGATCACGCAGGCGCACATTATGCGCTGATCCTTGCGTTGCCGTTTCTGCTCTCGGCTCATTTTCTCTCGCGAGCTGCGCGCTGGAGCTTCTGGTCATACCAGATATCGTCGAGGCGCCTGTGCGGCCCGTCCGAGTGGATCCGCAAGCCCTCCTGCTGGGCGCCGGGGAGCCACAAGTTCGGCACCGCGGCCAAACTGCTGATTGTCGGCGCGGTCTCGAGTGCGGTGATCCAGCACACCGGCATCGGTATCCACGAGGCATTCGCCCAGTCCGCCAACGCTCAGAATCTCGGCAGCCTGGCAGGCACCTCCACCGGCCCGACCCCCGGGAGCACCAACATCATCGAGTCCCTTTTCGGTGCACTTGCGCAGAATGACCTTTCCTTCAGCTGGATGGTGCGACTGTTCCCGAGCTATTTCAATGCGCAGTCGGGAGTGTCCTACCAGTCCGACGCTGTGGCGCAGATGTTCAACGTCATCAACGCATCGCTACTCGGACTCGGCACAATCATCCTGACCTGGCACACGGTCTACGGCCTGTTCCAAACCGCCCATGACGGGCAATTTCTCGGTAATCGCTGGCATTCGGCCATGGCGCCGATCCGGATCGGAATGGGCATCGCTGGCACTGTTCCGATCAAGGGCTTCTGCGCCGCGCAGATCATCATTATCAAGGTGTTCCTGGCCGGGTTCGGCCTCGGCAACATGATCTGGTCGACCTATGTCGGGGCCGCGACCGGCCAGACTGCCGGGATTGTCTCAGTCACGGTGCCGCCGCTGACGATGAACGAAACCAATACGTTCAACGCGATCGTCGGCTCGGCGTCATGCTACGAGGCCGCGCGGTATTTCTACCGCCCGGCGGCCCAGCCGGGATCGTCGAACGGACCTCTGCAGGACAGCCAGATGACATCCGTTCTCGCGCCGCAGCGCGGCTGGTCGGGCGCTCGACCGCTGTTTCAGGATCCGATCCTCAATACCAGCAGTGTCGCGTCATCCCCGGTCACGACCGGCCTGTTCGATTTCGGGCAGGTCTGTGGCGGCGTGCAGCTGCCGCAGGACAACCTGACGACCTATCAGACTGACGCCCAGCAGGCCGCGAACTCGGTAGTCCAGCGGAACCCTTATTGGCAGGGGCGCTTCGGCACCTTCCTCACTCAGGCCCAGCAGAAGAGCGGCCAGCAGGGGCTGCAGACCACAACGGCCGCCGAGACGGCCTTTCTTCAGGCGCGCAACCAGGCATTCTTCCACTTTGTCCAGCAGATGATGAGCTCGCCCTACATCACCGATGTGGCGGCAGGGAATGTGCCGGGCGGGGTAACGCTGCAAGGTGTCGACCTTGTCTCGTACCTCTCGCAGATCCGCGGTGATTACGCGCAGTACGAGCAGGCTGTGTTGAAGGCGGCAGGGGGGATGCAGGCCAAGCTGAATTCAACGACGCTCAAGGACCTCGCCTTGCAGTCGGTCGCCCTCGGCTGGGCGAGCGCGGGGGCGATGGAACCGCAGATCCTCTCCCAGGAGGTCAATGTCGACAATCTGGTATCCGAGAAGCCGACAATCATCCCGGTAAACCTGGGTGCACTCGGTGGCTCTGTTTTTCCCGGGATTGAACAGAAAATTGCGGGTGAAACGGCGAATGCCGAGGACATTGTGTCGTATGGCTCGATCGGAAGCATCGAGGCCAGCAATCTGGCCGGCTCCGGCTCAACCGGTATTGCTCTGACGGGCAGCAGCCAGCTTGACTCGTCGCTGCAGAAGGTTGCCACCACTCGCGACCAGATGATCGCCGAAGCCAAGAAAGATCCGACGAACTTCCTTTCCGCACTTGGCAAATACAACGGGTCGATGCTGGAGCGCTATCTGATCGGAGTCAGCTCGATCGACCCGATCAACCCGATTGGCGAGATCAGCAACACCGGTGTCTGGGTGAAAGGGCTCGGCTACGGCGTGTTCGCCACCTATGAGAGCATGCTTTGGTGGGCATCGTCAGCCAAGGCCGAGGCAGGTAGCACGCTGCCTGGTCAGGTGGCCAGCTTCTTCACCTTTGGTGCGACGACTGCAGCTTCCTCCGGTGTTGCCGCTGTCGTGAAATCGATGTCCCTGCTGGCTGATGCACTTGGACTCTGGCTCGTCACCGTCGGGATTGCCATGGAGTATCTGATTCCGATGCTCGGCTACACCATCTGGATCTCGGCGCTGGCGGTATTCATGCTGTTCATCGTCGAGGCTGTCGCCGGCGCGCCGTTCTGGAGCTTCAGCCACATCCGGGCCGACGGCCAGGACCTGGTCAACCAAGAGCAGAGCTACGGCTGGAAGATCCTGCCGGTTGCCATTCTTTACCCATCGATGATGGTGGTCGGCCTGGTGCTGGCCAATGTCGCCATGTCGGCAATCATCAACCTCGTGAATCACACCTTCCTGGTTGCGACCAATGCGATCGGCGCGGTCTATGATCCGTTCGGCCTGGCCGCGGTGCTGAGCATCCTGTTCGGCATCTACTACAACGTGATCCAGCGCAGCTACCGCCTGATCACCTGGATCCCGGAGTGGGTGATGTCCTGGATGGGCAGCACTAGCGTGAACCGCGGTGATGGCCACGGCGAGGGCGTCGGGATCATTGACAAGAGCAGGCAGGGCGGGGAGGGGAATCTGCGGAATATGGGCGCTCGGTTCCAGCAAAACACGGCCGCGCTAAGAAAAGGCGCGGGTGGTGATAGATCGGGTGGAAAGACTGGCGGAATTGGAGAAGGAGTGAATTCTAGTGAAACGGACAAATAACAATCCGAGGCCAGATGGCCTCGGATTGCCTTTTTTTCTACCTCCCCCAGGAGACTACTTCTTGCTGAAGGCTGTGTGGAACGTGGCCGGATTCGCGTCTGCACCAAACCGCGCCTTGATTTCTCTCGTGTAGGCGTCGCGCCAGATTTTTTCAGCGAACGTTATTGGTTGGCCTTTTTCATCAACCTTGCCCGTGTCTTGGAAAAGTGGGCTCTTGGGACACATGGCCTCAAGTTCGAATCTGAATATGTTGCGCTGTGCAATGATGGCTTTAACGAGAGCGTCTTTCGCCGCTAGAGCCCGTTCGAGTTCTTCTATCCGACGCCTCAAGCTTCTCTCATGATTAGCTGCGAGGTCGGCATCTATGCGTTGCTGGCGCCGTGCCAGATCGAGATCCTGCTGGGCTCTCGACCGAGCGCCACCGTTGTCATAGTCGACCAGCGATCCGATAATTCCGCCGAGGATGGCCATAATACGAATTCCTTCATCTGATGATGGAGGAATTCCGGTGCCTGAGCATTTTTACCATTTTTCACCCCACCAATGGAATTGCTTAGCATTTTCCGGCCAAGGCGGGAAAAAATCAGAATTTTGAATTTTAATATACAAGGATGCGCAAGATTCATAATTCACGGAATCGGTTGAAGCGCGCTTCCATCGCATGTAATTGGCAATTTCGCCCAGATTTATCCTTCTGAGCGAATCACCACCGAAATCAATTCGCATTTTGATATACAAAAAATGGGGTTTCTATCTCGCATCGTCCCTCTTTCCGACCATTCAGATTACAAAAAATTAATGTGAGTTTTTCAAACTCTTCTCGGATCGGACCCTGCTAATCCCGCATAATTCGAAAATCGGAGGCAATTTGCCGCTGTTAATTCAAGGGCTTGAACAGTTTTCTTGAATACTATTCAATTATATACTATACTAGTCATCATGAACAGATTGGTTGGCATTGGCGAGGCTGCTCGGATGCTGGGTGTGTCGATCACAACCCTGCGGCGCTGGGAGGCAGCAGGAAAGCTGGTCGCCGACCACACCGCGGGCGGCCATCGCCGCTACGACATCGCAAAACTCCGGCCGGATCTATTCCATGCGGAAGACGAGGCCGACCGCCGCACCATCGCCTACGCCCGCGTGTCAAGCCACGACCAGAAGGATGATCTGGAACGGCAGAAGCAGGTGCTCGAACTCTATTGTGCTCGTCAGGGCTGGAAATTCGAGATTGTCGCCGACCTTGGGTCAGGCATGAACTACCGCAAGAAAGGGCTTGAACAGTTCGCTTCCAAACTACGCAAAGCTATGCTAATATTCCCAAAATGGAGAGAATGGTAGGCATAGGTGAGGCTGCACGGGCGCTGGGCGTGTCGATCACGACGCTGCGGCGCTGGGAGGCGGCGGGTAGGCTGAGCGCCGAGCACACGGCGGGCGGCCACCGCCGCTACGACCTGGCGAAGCTGCGCCCGGAGATGTTTCGCGCCGAAGATGAGGCAAGCCGGCGCACGGTCGCCTACGCCCGCGTGTCCAGTCACGACCAGAAGGACGATCTGGAGCGGCAGAAGCAGGTGCTCGAACTCTACTGCGCCCGCCAGGGCTGGACGTTCGAGGTCATCGCCGACCTGGGCTCGGGCATGAACTATCACAAGAAGGGCCTCAAGCGGCTGCTCGACGCCGTGATCGACGGCGAGATCGGTCGGCTGGTCATCACACATAAGGACCGGCTGCTGCGCTTCGGCGCGGAACTGGTGTTCGCCATCTGCGAGGCGAAGAACGTCGAAGTCGTGATCTTGAACCAGGGCGAGGACACGACGTTCGAGGAAGACCTCGCCAAGGACGTGCTGGAGATCATCACCGTGTTCTCGGCGCGGCTGTACGGCAGCCGCTCGCGCAAGAACCAGAAGTTGCTCGACGGTGTGCGGGCCGCCGTGGAGAATGCGGCATGCTGATCGCCCACCGCATCGCGCTCGACCCGAACAACGTGCAGGCCACGTATCTGGCGCGCGCGGCGGGCACGGCGCGCTTCGCCTACAACTGGGCACTGGCTGAGTGGAAGCGGCAGTACGAGGCGTGGAAGGCGGACAACAGCCTGCCGAAGCCCTCGCAGGCCGCGCTGCGCTGCCAACTCAATGCCGTCAAACGCGAGCAGTTCCCGTGGATGCTGGAGGTCACGAAGAACGCGCCGCAGATGGCGATCATCCAGTTGGGGCAGGCGTTCCAGAACTTCTTCGCGGGCCGCGCCCGGTATCCGCAATTCCGCAAGAAGGGCGTGCACGACCGCTTCACGCTCACCAACGACCAGTTCGACATCGACGGTTCCCGCATACGCATCCCAAATCTGGGCTGGGTGCGCATGCGCGAGACGTTGCGCTTCGCTGGCAAGATCATGTCGGCCACGATCTCCCGTGTGGCCGACCGCTGGTTCGTCAGCATCGCCGTGGACACGCCCGATAGTTCGCATCTGCCGAAAGCCGAAAACCAAGGCGAGGCGGGTGTCGATCTGGGCGTGTCGGCATTGGCTACGCTCTCGACGGGAGAGGTAATCCCGGGTCCGAAGCCCCACAAGGCGCTGCTGGACCGCTTGCGCAGGCTCTCGCGCAGCCTGAGCCGCAAGCAGAAGGGATCGACCAACCGCCGCAAGGCCAAGGCCAAACTGGCGAAGCTGCACGCGAGCATCGCCGCGATCCGTTCGGACGCTCTGCACAAGCTCACCACGGACCTCACGCGCCGGTTCCACACCATCGGCATCGAGGACTTGAACGTGCGCGGCATGGTGAGGAACCGGCATCTGGCACGCTCCATCGCCGACATGGGCTTCTTCGAGTTCCGTCGGCAGTTGGAGTACAAGGCCGCGATTCGCGGCGGCCAGGTCGTGGTGGCGGATAGGTTCTACGCCAGCAGCAAGACGTGCTCGGCGTGTGGACACAAGCTGGACAATCTGCCGCTGCCGGTGCGCGAGTGGACGTGCCCGTCGTGTGGCACGGTTCACGACCGCGACGTGAACGCGGCGGTGAATCTCAAGAACATGGCCGTGAGTTCCACGGTTGCAGCCTGTGGAGAGGAAGGCTCTGGCGCGCGCTGCAAGGCGCGCGTGAAACCAGCCTCGGCGAAGCAGGAAGTCAGCGGCAGATTTGCTCAGCAATGAGCAGGTCTGCGCAGGTCTGACGGAACGGCGGCATGAAGGGGGAGCGCGGCAGGCCGGGCGGTTCTGGCGGCCCCGGCGGCATGCCGGGTGCTGGGGGAGCGGGCGGCGGGAAGGATGCCGCACCGAGGGGAGAAGAATAATCCGTGGCCATTTGGCCTCGGATACCCTGGTGACTACTCCTTCCTGAACGCTGTGTGGAACGTGGCCGGATTGGCATCTGCACCAAACCTCGCCCTTATCGCTCGAGTAAAAGCGTCACGCCAGACTTTTGTTGCGAACGTGATTGGCCGCCCCTTCTCATCAACCTTTCCAGTGTCTTGAAGAAGCGGGCTCTTGGGGCACACGGCTTCAAGCTCGAAGCGAAGCATGTCGCGCTGAGCAACGAAGGCTTTTACGAGAGCGTCTGCGACAGCTAGGAGCCTGTCCTGGTAATCTTTACGGCAGCAATTATCTGCATTAGCCCCGTGTTTTCATTTTCGGCGCTCCCCCTCAAGCGGTGAGTTTTGCGAGGTTATGGGCGGTGCAGATCATTGCCCATTCTGCTTTGACCTTATCGATACCGCGGAGGAGGAACTGCCGGAAGCCTCTGGCCTGCTTGATGTGTCCAAACACGGGTTCGACGGTGTATTTTCGGATACGGTACCGGCTTCGATGTCCACCTTTTCGGAGTCTGGCGCGCATGGCCTGAACCAGCTTGCCACCTTTTTTGCCGCTGCCTGGCGAGCTTGCGCGCCCTGCCGCGACATAGCCGCGAACCGTGCGCGCGTTGAGCCCCTCAAGATTTGCTTCTGAACAGAAACCGTTATCGGCGGAGACTTCATTGGGCATCTCGCCGGTGTTGCCCTCGATCGCATCGAGCAGCGTCAGCAGGGCGTCTTGATCAGAACCGTTGTTGGTGAGCCGGTGCGCCACGATGATCTGTGCGCCGGCATCGACCGCGGCCTGCGCATTATACGCCTGGATGAAGCCATCGCGGCCTTTCATGATCCGGCTTTCCGGATCGGTGAAATTGCGCTGCGCCTTGGGCTTTGGTTTGCCTGGCTCGTGTTTTGGGGTTCTGCCCGGCCGGGGTTTGGCACTGCCGTCAGGGTTTGCTGGCGGCGGCGGCCGGGCGGCTTCCGCGGCGCGGGCTTCGGCCTCGAGCTCAGCCTTGGCGGCACGGATGCGCGCCAGCCGCGCCTGCTTGTCACGCATCCAGTCGGGCGGTTCATCACCGCGGCGCGTGCTGCCGTGCGCGGCGTCTTCGGCCGCATCCTCGGCTGCCGCGCGTGCCAGCCACTCGTTCACCTCGCGGGTAAGTTCAGCCTCGGCTTCCACCATGCGGGCGTAGCTCATCGCCTTATGCTTGGAGGCATTGGCTTTGATCTTGGTGCCGTCAACAGCAACATGAGCCAGTTCAGCCAGACCCGCCTTGCGACACAGCGCCAGCACCTGCACGAACAGACCGGCCAACGCATCCAGGTGGCGCCGGCGAAATTCACTGATGGTCCGGAAGTCCGGCTGGTTGAGCGCCGTCACCGCCTGAAAATCCAGCCGCTCCTCGCAGCCGCGCGCGATCCGGCGCGACGAATAAACACCGCTGCGATAGGCATAAAGGAGCAGTGCCACCATCATGGCCGGATGATAAGGCGGATAGCCCTTCATCTCGGTATAGGCACCCATGATCGCGGAAAGATCAAGCTCCTCGCTGACCAGATCGCGGATCAGGTGGGCCGGATGGCCGGCGGGGACGAAGTCCGCCACCGAAGGCGGAAGCAGCCAGACTTCATCGGTCTTCCAAGGGCGAAACACTTTGCTCATCAAAAAACAGAATCACGACGCAACCATCTTGTCGAGTGAATTTAGCCCGTTACCGGGACAGGCTCCTAGAGCACGCTTTGTTTGCGCAAGCTCCTGCTCGAGCTGCGCGATACGCTCGCGGTCCGACTGCACCTGTTTCCTGTTTGAAATCTCAGCCGCCCTATCCGCGTACTTCTGAATCTCGTATTCGCGTCGAGCTGCCGATGACACGCCACCGTTGTCGTAATCGACCAGCGATCCGATAATTCCGCCGAGGATGGCCATAATACGAATTCCTTCATCTGACGATGGAGGAATTCCGGTGCCTGAACATTTTTACCATTTTTCACCCCACCATTGGAATTGCCTAGCATTTTCGGGCCAAGGCGGGGAAAAATCAGAATTTTGAATTTTAATATACAAGGGGGCATGAGATTCATAATTCACGGAATCGGTTGAAGCGAGTTTTCATGGCATGTAATTAGCATTTACAGGCAGACCTTTCGACCCGTACCAATCGGGCGCCTAATCAATTCGTTTTTTAATATACAAAAAATGGGTATTCGGTCTGGCGTCTAGCCGCTTCTGTATCTTAAAGATTACAGAGAATTAATGTTGAATTTTCAAACTCAGATCGGGCTATTCCGGTCGGGCTTCGCCGCCCAGCTTGGGATCCATGGCGTTGGGCGGCGCCATGGATCCCAAGTGCAACGCGAGCCTCGAGCAATCCAGAAGCGGTCGGAAAGTGCAGGCCAAAGCTAAATCCATTCGATGGGATTTGAATCAGTCAGCGTGAATCTGGATATTTCATGTTGAATCGGATGCTGCTAATATATGGCTTTGTTTTATTGCAAGGAGCCACTATGTCCAAAGCGTTCATCGCCGGCGTTATTCAAGAGTCCACCGAGATCACAGGCGTCGCTGCCAGCCGGGCCGCTACCGATGTGATGGACGCCATCGTCAAGGAGCTGAAGAAGAACGGCAAGTTCACCTTGCCATCCTTCGGCACCTTCACCGTCCGCAAGACAAAGGCCCGCAAGGGCCTGAATCCGCGAACCGGTGAGCCGATCAAGGTGAAGGCCGGCAAGACAGTCCGCTTCAAGTCTTCTCCGACTCTGAAGAAGAAGGTCTGACTCGACCGCGCCGGCGCCGCCTCAAGGTGACGGTGCTGGCGCGCTCTCCCGCCCCTCCGCATCTGGACGCATCTCGGACTGCGGCCCGGCCAGGGTCGCGGCGGTGATCAGGCTGTCCGCCATCTCCGGCGTTTCGTTCGCCGCGCGGTGCTGCGCCTCGAGCAGTGGTGCAACGATTGTCGAAAGTCCCGGAATTTCGCCGACCGCAATGAGGAAATCGCCTCCAATCGCACGATCGAGCGCCGCATGGCCGGCGTGCCCGGTAAGCGACCGCCAAGCCCCAAGGGCGCGGACCCCGTCGCTATAACCAGCCTCTCCGAAATCCGCATTCCGGAGATCTCGGAGCGGGATGGCCTCCAGGCTTGGCGCGCCGCCCGCGACACCGTCTGTGGCGGACAGGACCGCCGGACCACTTGTCGTATCGACCAGTCCGATCGGCAACACGACCCTTCCGTCGCTCCACCCCCCAGCCTCACTGTAGAACACAACGGGGCAGCCTGGACGCAGGCCGACATAAGGCCGGACGGACGGCAGGATGGCACTCGTAACAGGGCGGCAGCCGCGGGCCATCAGAATGCCGCACGCCTGATCGCAGAGATCAGCGAGCTGCCAGGCCGGGACGACATCGCCCGTGACGCGCCACACGGTTGATTCAAGGTGGGCGCTCAGCGCTGTGATCGTGATGCGCTCGATGCCGGCCCGGCCGATGCCGGCGACCGCAAGGACAAGATCGAACGGCGTCATCGGGTCGACGCCGAGGCGAAGAGATACGACCTGCTCACCGGTATCGGTGATCACCACCGCACCGGCGGCCGCGATCCGGGCGGCGAGACCGCCATTTTCAAAGTCGAGTGCCACTGGGGGCCGTAGGCCGTCGGCGTCTCCAGCCAGCCGGCCGTGCTTTCTGGACGACATTGCGCGCTCCTCACATGCCGGGGGCCGGGCCGGCCTCATCCATGCCGCGCCGGTCCGGGGTGGTTGAAGACTCTGCAACAGCGCGCTGCTTGCCTACCAGCTGTACCCGCATGACCGGGTTCTGCCAGTTCAGCACGAAGAAGTCGGAGACCATGTCGATCGCATCGCGGTCGGTGTCGCTGATGGCTTCGGCGAATCTGTGATCCAGCGATGTCGCTGTCATTACCGCGGTGCGCAGAACCTGGGCGATGGTCAGCTGGTATTGTGTCGTCGCACCCCAGCCCCATCTGGCGCGATCTTCGCTGAGGTCGGACTGAGTAATGGATTCACGCACCGCTGCGCCGGGAAGCGCGGCCATGGTCCGCGGCATCTGGTCGAGGACGCTACCGACCCCGTAGGTCATGCTCACCAGCCGGCGCGAGAGGTCCTTCATCAGCACCCGGTCGAACGCGGTGATGTCGGGACGGCGGGCATTGCGGTCGAAGAGGAGTGCGAGCCCGGCGAGGACTTCGCTGGTCGAGCGCCACTGGACGTCCTGCTGGCGGGAGTTGCGGTAAATCTGGGCCATGGAAACCTCGGTTGAACGGGCTGCGTTCTCTCGAGGCTAGTGCCGAGGTGTGAAAGCAACGCACCGACCGATTTTCGGACCGCATACCTATCGGTTAGGCCATGCTCAGCCAGGCGTCGCGAAGTCTGGCGAGGGCTGCTTGCAATGCAATAATTATGACCCATATAATACCTACAAAACGGGTTGGTGTTACTTAAATGGTGCGATCTTGAAGAGGCTTGTGCTGCTGTCGCCGCGAGAAGAAGACGCGATGGAGACCCTTGGTCGCCGCGTCCGGCTCGCGCGGCTGCGCCGCAATCTGACGCAGGACGAGATGGCGTACCGGATCGGCGTCACCCGGAAGACCTATGTTGCCTTCGAGCAGGGGCGCGAGACGGTGAACATCGGTGTTCTGGTGAAAGTGATGGCTGTGTTCGGGTATGTCGATCGCATCGCCGACCTGCTCGCTTCGGATCCGCTAGGTGAGGACCTCGAGGAAATTCATGGTCGAAAGAGAGCGACTCGTGTCGGAGCCTGAGGCCGCGTGGAAAGCCGATACTCATGGGCGGCTGCTGGAAATGAGCGTTTTCTCCAGGGCGGAGGGGCAACCGGTCTTGGTCGGAACGCTTTCGTTCCAGGCCAGCCGGCGTGGCGTTCGGCAGGGTACTTTTCGGTATGATCGGGATTGGGTTGGGAGTGGAGTTGCCGCCCCACTATTTGCGGCCGGCCTTCCGCTGCGCCGCCCGACCCAAAGCAAGCCGCCATTCGAAGTCCCACTTCCGTTTTACGATGCAAGTCCGGACGGATGGGGCAAGGCGTTGCTACGCATGGCGTATCCCGATGTCGACTTGGGCGCACCCGAATACATCGCGGCATCGGGCAATAACAGGACCGGAGACCTTGTGTTTGGTCCGGACGGATCTGGTCCGGCCGTTTATACCCCGTCAACTGCAATGCTGGATCTTCCTCAGGACGATGACAGGCTGGGAGATCTGATTGAGGCCGCCGAGGCCGTCGAGAGCGGAATTGCAACCCGATCGCATCTCGCGCGCCTTCTCCAGAGTGGCGCTGACATTGGCGGTGCCAGGCCGAAAGCCCGCATCATGTTCGATGGAAGGCCCTGCATCCTGAAAATGAAGGCGGCCGATGACGGCGTCGATGTTCAGAGGTTGGAGGCGGCTTGCCTGTCTGTTGCCCGCTCGGCGGGCATCGAGACACCGTGGCACACTGTTGTTGAGGTCAACGGCCAATCTGCGTTGATCATCGAGCGCTTCGACCGGGATGGGGAAATCCGTGTCCCCTTCACGAGTGCAGCTACCGTCATGGAGGAACCACCCTCTTCATATGACAACACCGGAGCATCCTATGCATCAGTTTCGGTCATGGCGAGACGGGCCGGCATTCTCGATTGCTCACGGGATCTCTTCCGCCGGCTGCTTCTCAACTGCTTCCTGAACAACACGGACGATCATCTCCACAATCACGGCTTCATCCGCGTGGGAGGACAGTGGAAGCTATCGCCCGTCTTTGATGTGGTCACACAGCGCAGACGGGCATTGGTCCTCCGTCCCGCGAAGGACGTTTCAGCCGAGGCCAACCCCACAACAGCTCTGACCGCCCACACGGCATTTGGGATAGACCGGGACGAGGCGCAGGCGATCCATGACGAAGTGAAAATGGCAGCTGCGGATTTTCGCGATTGGCTTCGGCATTACGGTGCGAATGACGCCGACATTTCCACCGCATCGAGCTTGGCGCCCCATGCAGTCGCTGCCGAGACGCCTTCAAGAAGTCGAAACATCATTGATGATGAGCCAGCTTCTCCAGAGCCATAACGCGTCCTCGTTGTTGGTTACACGACCGGATTCCTAGCCTGTTCTCGACGGGATTCCCCCGCGGAGATTCGGGCCATGACATCGATACAGATCGAAGCAAGCAACATCGAGGCGCTGAAAGCGCGGATCCGCGCCCTGGCCGATGCCGCCGGTGATGCCGGCTGGCTCGAGATCGCGGTCGATGGCATCGACCGGCCCGTCATTAGGGTGCCGCGCGGCGCGTTCGAGCAGTGGTCGGTCGGATATGCCAGGGCTCCAGGCGTCGCGCCGTGGACAACCGTGTGCCCGATGGGCCTGAAGCAGGGCTTCGACGATCCGCTTCATAGCGACTGGATGCTGGGCGCGGGCCTGCCGCTCGATGCGATGAAGTCGAACGACGATCTTTCGGACTCCATCTACCGGGCGCGCGCCAATGTCGAACGGCGGCTGCTGCAGCGGGAGGCGTCCGTCCTGCTTGCCGGCCCCGATGTCGAAGAGGGCGTCTCGATCCACCCCGCGGATCCCGCGGACATGGACTGCCTCGACCGGGCTGCGGACAAGTTCGGGCGTCCTGTTTTGGTCCTGCCCGATCTCAGGCCGGACTGGCTACCCCTGGTCATCGCAGCCTTCGAGAGGGGTGGGGCCGTGATTGCCACGCGTGGCGGCGCCATGGCGCATCTGGTGACCGAGGCCCGGGCCGCGGGGAAGGGGGGCATACTGCGCCTCGACAACGCGTGGGCACTATTCCCGGATGGCGTGCTGCTCCGCATCGAGCCGGCGGCAGGTCGGGTGACTTTTGTGCAGGCGGAGGAATATCGCCTCGCAAGGCTGGCGGCAGCACTGCAGGAGCGCCCGGCGCCTGTCCAGGACCGGCGGCATGACACCGATCACGCGCCTGCCCGGGTCGCGGAGACGGAGATACGGATGTCGGTCGCACCATCGGCCATCGCAGCGGCCGATCGCTGCCGGGACCTGATAGCGGCCGGCAAGCTGGACATCCCCGGCATCGGCCACTTTGCCGCCACCATCCATTCGAGTCGCGACAACCTGAGGGGTGAGCCCGAAGGTGTTCTGCTCGTCCATGGCTTCAGCGATGGCGCTTCATCCCGCCGCCTGGGCACCGCGGCCTCTAATTTCAGGACCTGGCAGTCAGGCGATATCGCTCGCGCCACCCGTCAGGCGGCCAGTCTTCTTTGCCCTGAGCTTGACCAGGAACTGGCCGAGCGGCGGGCGCGCGCCGAAGCCGCACGACAAACTCGTATGGAGCGCCGGCGCGCCGCAATCTCGCGGATGGGTGACACGGATCTTGCGGCCGAGATGCAGTATCTGCTCCAGCAGCGGGAAGGGAACTATCAAGTTAGTTCAACAAGCACCAGATTTGGTGCTGATGTCTGACCTGACATCCGGGCCGTGATCGTGTTCGTCCCACCGAAGTAGGAGTTAGACGATCTCGGGTCGGCGGTGGAACCCTTCCCACCGGATCGGGTGCTGCGCACCCTTCGCTCGCGGAATTGGCGCACCAATTCGGCGAGGACTGACGCCTTCGACTGGAACACGGAACCGATAGACAGCGCACGGCGCTGCCCGATGTTCCGTGCCGCATTGACATCGGCGTGCATGTTTGAGCCACACCACAGGCACTTGAAGGTGCTCTGCGATGGGCGATTTCTCTTGTCCACGTAGCCGCAACAGGAACATGTCTGCGACGTGTAGGCCGGGTTCACCTCTTCCGAGGTGATTCCGAAACGATCATTGAAGTCGGCCAGCTTGGCCCTGATGACGGAACGACCGCAGTTCTGGATGATGCGATTAAGCCGACGCGATAGGGCAGGGTTCTGGAAATTCAGTCGTTCCAGAACGATGGCAGCGGGCCGCTTGGCGGCGACAAGGGCGTTCAGCACGCGACCGACTTCAGTTCTGATCCAGCCGCGAAGCGCCGCAACGGCTTTGCGGTAGCGAGCACTGTCTCGCGGCTTGCGTCCGTGCCGCTGCTGTCCACGCGCAATTCTGGTGATGCGCTGGTCATAAGCGCGAAGCGCCTTGAGCCAGTCCTTCCCGAGAAGCTGTCCTTCGTCTCCGGCGAACAGCGTGGACAGACCAAAATCCAGCGCCATGACCTCGCGCTCGGGCTGGTAAGCGGCGCGGCTGGCCTCACAATCTGTGCCGATGTCGGAGACGACGCCGAACGACAGAGCGCCGCTCTCCAGGTCCTCGGTGACGAGCACACCGTTGCACAAGCGGCCACCGCGTCTTTCATGCCGTTCGTAGGTCAGAAGCGGGACTGCGATCTTGGTGCCCTTGGTCATGGTGGACATGTTGATCCACCAGCCGACGCGATTTTTTTGAGTGGCCTCGGTAGGTGTTTCCAAACACGCAGCACGGTGATCCAGCCGCATCGAAATATAACGCATATCAGGGCGTCGATGCTGCCGCATGACGTGGCGGATGATCGAACGTGCCAGACTACGGATCGCATCCGGCACGATCTCGCCCGTGTCCTTCATCGCGATTTCACGTCGAGAAAACCACGCTCCAAGTCGATTGATGACGTGCAGCATGTGCTTCGTGTCGGGATCGAGTGAGCTTCGTGTGACGATGTCCCGGAACTCGTTGGCTCGGTTGCTCAACCATGATTCAAGCTGGCCCACGACCTGATACCGGCACATCTGCACCCGGTTGGCCGCGCCAATCACCGCCGAGAATGTCGTCTTATCTTTGTCGTGGTGCTTGTTGAACCGTCCCGACTCGAAGAACAGCCGCCATTGCTCGCTCGCCAGCATGACCGCTCCGTGCCGGTAGGCAACAAGAACAGCACGAACTTGCGCTTCCTTCGTCGCCGTCATGTTCGACGCCAACAGGTCTGTGCGCATCACGGAGCGTGCTCCGGCGGTCGGCTTCCTCCGCGTCATCAAGCTGTTTTCCCGGTCAGGAACGCATACGACAACAGCCGACCTTCGCCGTTGCGGATCATCCGGGTCATGCGGTCAAGGCAGGAATCGGTCTTCCGGTTCCAACGGAATGTCGCCTCTCCGGTATAGCGCCCGAGATGCTTCACCGAAATCGAATGGAACACGCCGGTCACTGCCCGACGCATGAAACCATTGAACGACTCAACCCGGTTGACGTGGACACGATGGCCCGTTGCCTCGTCAGTGCGCGCGTATTCGCGGGCAGAATGGTTGACCGCCAGATGCACCTGCGTCTTGCCAATATGCTTGTAGGCCGGAAGGCCATCCGTCATCACTGCGGCGGTCCCATCGAGAACGCCTTCCAAAGCCGATGCAATGGCCTCTTTGCCGTGCGTCGGGATCACCTTCCCAACCACGTCACCACCGCGCTTCGCGGCCACCAGCACCAGCGGTCGCTTTGTCCCGCGTCCTTTGCGATTTGCAGGGGGCGCATCGTCATCATCGTGATCCCGAGATGATTTCGCCTGCTTCCGAGGCGGCGCACCGGCATACATCTCGTCAAGCTCCACCACGCCGGACAGGATCGGATTTGCCTCTGCCATCATGGCCCGCACGCGATGCCCGAGATGCCATGCCGATGGATACGAAATGCCAAGCATCTCGCTCAACTTCACAGCGGAAATGCCCTTAGATGACGACACGATCAGATAGATGGCGTGCGCCCATGTCAGAAGCGGCAAATGTGTCCGATGCATCGGCGTCCCCGCCGTCACCGAGAATTGCTTCTTGCATGACTTGCAATGCCAGAACTTGGTCTTCGGCATATACGCCGCATTGCCGACCGCACCACAATGATAACACTCGGGTCCGTGCGACCAGCGCGACCTCTCAAACCAAGCACGCGCCGCGTCCTCGTCAGGAAACATTTCATTGAACGCGCGAAGGGTCATGGTCATGCTTCGTTCTACACCTAGCTGTCTATTTAGTCAACTTGATAGTTCCGAGCGGGAATACATCGAGGTGGCCATCGACCGGCAGGACCCGTTCTATGTGGGTGGGAATCGGTTCTCGGACCTGGAGCACACCATGGAGGAGATTCGTGTCCATGAGGCCGAGATCGAGCGGCGCGGCCTGGCGATGCCGAATCAGGCCGAAGACATGCCTGCATTCGAGCCATAGCGTCTGGTGCGGCTGAAACCAATGACAGGACACTCTCGCTCGCGCGGGGCATGCTAATCGGGCGTTCAAAGCTTATTTGCAGGAAATCGGGGGATGAGCGCGCGAAACTTGCCAAAACAGCGCCACCAAGTTCCATAACGTTTATTCTGCGACCGACCAGAGCGCCTGATTTGCCGCCCTCCGCGGCATTGCCATCTCTGCTCTTATCGACGATTTTTCGCCGATGAATATCCCAGCCCCCCCAGCTGCACAGGCCGCCGGCATCAGACAGAACACCTGCATGACCTGCGGCGCTGTCGCGGTGTTCGGTTTCAACACGAGATCCGGCATGGTCTGGACATGTCGAGAGCATCGCGCTGACGGCGACGCGGTGGTTGAGCCGCCCCCACCGATGACTCGCGGCTCCGCAGGATAAGCGCGATCTCGATCTTCAGGCTGATCAGCCGGGCGCCATCTCTGGCATGGCGGTTATCTCGGGTCTGGATGTGTGACGCACCTTGTTGAGGGTCGGAGCGGGCACCGGCATCGGCCTTACGGGCCGGGACGGGAAAGCCTGAAGGCCGCCTTTGATGGCAAGCGCACGGGCAGTCACTTCGGCTTTGAGCGCGACGGCCAAACCAGCGGCAGTACGATCGTGAAGTGCGTCCATCGAAACCGTGCGACGCCTGTTCAGGCCGGCCGCCTCCAAAAGCCCCGCCGCGAGAAGCAGCCGCACCGGATCGGCCTCTTCCTCGACCAGGATCACGCCGGAATGGAGTGCAACACCGCCGGCGGCGCCTGACATTCGCTGATCGCCCGCCTTGTAGATCCGCTCGATGACGAGCGCCGTATGCGTGCGCACCACATCAAGAACACCGGAAAGCAGGAGGTAGACTCTAGGTATTGATTTTATGCTCGAAAGTGCCTAAAAGTGCCGTATGCGCTCACCGTTTCCTGCCTTCATGTCCACAGGCGAAGCCGCTGCCTATCTCGGGCGTGGCGTGAAGACGCTTCAGCGGTGGGACCGCGAGGGCACGCTTTCTCCGGCCGGCAGGACCAAGACCGGGCGGCGGGCCTACACGCGGGAGCAGTTGGACACGTTCCTTGGTCAGCAGATCGGACGCCCCGAGCCGCACCGGGTCATCGCCTACTGTCGCGTCTCGTCGGCGGCGCAGAAGCCGGACCTGAAAAATCAGAGGCGCGTTCTGGAGGAATTCGCTGCGGCACGCGGCCTTGTGGATGTCGAGTGGATCGAAGAAGTCGGCGGGGGCCTCAACTTCAACCGCAAGCGGTTCCTCGAAATCATGGACGCCGTATCACGCCGGGAGGTGCGGACTATCGTTCTGGCACACAAGGATCGGCTGGTGCGGTTCGGCTACCAGTGGTTCGAGCATCACTGCAAGGCGCACGGCTGCGACATCCTCGTGCTGAACAACGAAAGCCTGTCGCCGGAACAGGAGATGGTCCAAGACCTGATGACCATCGTGCATTGTTTTTCAAGCCGGCTCTACGGTTTGCGCAACTACAAGAAGAAGCTCAGCGAAGCCATCGGCCAGGATGTGAAGCCATGATCCTGGCCCACAAGATCGCATTGGACCCGACCGTCGAGCAGGCGATTCACTTTGCCCGCGCCGCCGGCACCGCGCGCTTCGCATGGAACTGGGGCCTTGCGGAATGGAAACGCCTATACGAAGCCGGTGAGAAGCCAAGCGCCACGAAGCTCAAGGCGCAGTGGAACGCTGTACGTCGCACGGAATTTCCCTGGTCGTGCGACGTAACGAAGTGCGCCAGTGGTCAGGCAATCATGAACCTCGGCACGGCCTTCGGAAACTTCTTCCGTGACCTGAAGAAACCCAAGGGCCAGCCCAAGGCCGGCTACCCGAAGTTCAAGAAGAAAGGCCAGCACGACAGCTTCGCACTTTGGAACGACCAGTTCGAGGCGCACAGCTGTCGTGAACGGTTCGGCAAGGATCGGGGCGAAATCCGCATCCCGAACCTCGGCTGGGTTCGGATGCGCGAACCGCTGCGGATCGGTGGGCGCATCCTCGGCGCTGTCGTCAGCCGCGAGGCCGGGCGCTGGTTCGTGGCGATCCAGTGCGAGATGCCGGACGCAGAAGCCGCACACCCTGCGCCCGGCTCCGTCGTTGGTGTCGATCTCGGCATCTCGGCGCTGATGGCGTTGTCGCGCCAAATGCCGGATGGGCGCACGAAGATCGAGAACCCGAAGGCGCTGCGCAAGGCGATGCGGCGCGTCAAGAAGCTCTCCCGGCGCATCAGCCGGCAGGAAGAGGCCCGGAAGAAGCGGGCCGCCAAGACGAGCCGCCGGACGCGGAAGCGCCGCGCTCAGCTGGCGAAGCTGCATGGGCGCGTGGCGAACATCCGCCGCGACGCCATCCACAAGGCAACCACGGCAGTTGCCAGCACCTTCGAGACGATCGTCCTCGAAGACCTGAACGTCGCCGGCATGGGCAAGAACCACGCCCTTGCCGGCTCTGTCTCCGACGCGGCTTTCGGTGAGATTCGCCGGCAGTTCGAATACAAGGCGCGGATGCGCGGCGGCCACGTGTATGTGGCTGATCGCTTCTTCCCGTCCAGCAAAACGTGTTCGGCCTGCGGCTGCGTCGTGGACAAGCTGCCGCTCTCTATCAGGTCGTGGGCATGTGCCGAGTGCGGCACCGTTCACGACCGCGACGAGAACGCGGCGATCAACCTTGAACACCTCGTGGTAGGCCCGGCTTGGGCCGAACCGTCGCCGGGCATTCCGGCGGCAACGCTCGGGGAGATTGCGGCGCTGGCCGCCTCGCAAGAGGCGGTGAAACTGCGGTCAGTGAACCGAGAGCTAAACCCGTGCGCACATGTGCGCACAAATTAGGAAGCAGGTCTTCGTGCCGCTCCCCGCCGTCGTCCGCAGCCTGAAGGGCCTTCCGCTCACACAGGAGAGCCCGTCTCACCAGGTGATGATCGAACTCGTCCTGGCATCCCGGAGTATCTGGCCATCGCTCGAGGAAACGCCGGACCTGGTTGCCTTCTCTATCGGCCTCGCCTCGGCCGCACAGGCTCTCAGCTACGAGCCGAAGGTCGCGCTGGCCCATGACGCGGCGAGCCATGACCTCGTGGCGGCGTGGGTCATCCTGGAGGACCGGGCTTACGACATCGGCGGCGAGATCAGCGTCGCCCGCCCCGGCACCGCGCGCCGCCATGACGGCAGCCCCGTCGCTCCCGGGGCGCATGCCGCGGCATTCGAGCTGGACGACCCCGCCATTCAGGAGATCTCCGCACTGCCGGGTGGTGCCGATCCCTCGATCTATCTCGAGGGCCTCAGCAGGACGATCCAGCAGCTCGAATCCACCGGAATGGCGGCTGATTTCCGGCCCTCCTGGGACATGAGCTGAGGCATAGGCAGTTTTTCCGCCACCGGATACACCGAATCGCTGAAAATACTGGATATATGGCATATCGGAATTGTATAGTCCGACAATGTCCCAGCGCGACCTCATCATCAGTGACATGGATATCGGCAACCCCGAGGACGACGGGTTGTTCTGGATGCCCGCAAAGGAAGTCTCTGGAATCGTCTGTGAAGCCGTAGGGAGCGTGTGGCCCGGGGCGGAGTGGTCGATGGATGGCGGGCAGATCAGAATCAGCACCAGCCAGCTGCTCGACGAATACAATGCAGGACCGGTCATCGCATGGCGTGCCGAGCAGATGTGGGAGCTGATCGGGCGGGTGATCAGGGGCAGAATGGTCGCCGATATCTGCGAGCACCCCACAACCACTTTCGGAGCCCGCCTTCGGGGGTATCGCTGCAACCGGCCGCAGGTGCCGGTCATCGCCACGATCGGTGTGCTCTCGATTGCCCGAGAGGCGGGCGGAGGCATCGACGAGATGATCGGCCGGTTCCTGCGTCGCTTCGACATGCCGCTCGACAATGACCGGGCTTGAACGGCGCCGGCGGCTGCCTGCGCCACAGCAGCTTGACGAGAGCCAAGCGCCGGCCAGTCGCGAGGCCCGACTGACCTTCCAGCGTGCGCTGACGACATTCGCTCCGATCATGGACCTCATGCTGACGGGTCGCATCGACGAAACGGAGGCGGCCGCAATGATCGCGCGCGGGCGCAAGACCGTTGCCATGGCGCTGGAGCAGACGATCGGCGCCACGCCGGCGCCGATGCTCGGCGATGTCATGACGATATGGTGCCGCCACGCGGCCGAGGGCCGGGAGCTCGACGAGGCCGCTCTCAGGTCCGCCATTGGGGTCGCCATCTCCGGGATGGTTACCGTGTGGGGCAACAGCACCGAGGTCAGGAGCTTTCCCTTTACCGACCGGACATTCATGGTTGCGGCAATGGCGGATATCGCCGCCGAACTGGACAGCGCGATCGCCGAGACAGGAAACCAGAATCCGGCCCTGCTGCCAGGCGCGCTCGATCACATCGCTGGTGCCGCGGTCAATGCAGCCAGGAATTCACTGGCTGACGCTGGCGGCGCGGCCACTCCTCGCGATCTCTACAACCTGGCCCAGAACTTTGCCCGCAGGATCGGCCGCGCCGCCGCAGCTGAGGTCCGGCGGCAGAATGACGCGGCGGCCCTTTTCCCGGCCGCCGACGCCGCCGCGGCGCGCATCACCGCGGCGCTCGCGGTGGCCACCCGCACAACCGACCTGCTCGTTCAGGCCGGCAATGCCGACGATCTGACCGCGCCCGGTGCGCCGGAACCGCAGGAGCCAGCCTGTTCATGAGCCGCAAGCCAAACAACTTCGCTGTCGACTCCAAGTTCGAGATCGATTCATCGAATTTTGCCGTAGATGTCAGGAGGCCCGGGGAAAAGATCGCCGGCACGCTCCGCCAGAAGCCACTCATCGCCATCGCGCTTGGTGCCATCCTGGCTTCCGCGGCAACGGTACCGGAGACCGCCACCGCCGCACCATGGCTTGCCGCGATGGTGCTTGCGACCTTCATGCTTCTCCCTGACGGGCGCCGGGATGCTTCGAGGTTTCTGCCGCTCCGGTCGCCTACGCAGGATACCGGGCGACAGGAGTACAAGCAGCTCGGCAACGAGTTCTCTGACCTCCAGCCCGGCTCGGGCATCTTCTTTCTCGGCACCGAGATCGGCTCTGGGCGCGAGATCTGGATGTCGAACGAGGACGCCCGCGAGCATTTCTGGATCACCGGGACGACCGGTAGCGGCAAGACCGAGCTCCTGATGGCGATCATGATGAACGCGCTCAGCTGGGGCTCCGGTTTTGTCATGATCGACGGAAAGGGCGACATCGCTACCCCTGCCAAGGTCTGGCGGATGATGCGCGCCATGGGGCGGACCGACGATTTCTTTCTGCTCAACTTCATGGTGCCTGGGCGCAACGCCAAGTCGGGTGGCCTGCTTTCACACACGCTGAACCCCTTCGCGAACTACTCGAAGGCGGAGATCATGCAGGTCATCGAGAGCCTGCTGCCGAAGGCGTCGGGTGACTCGGGCGGCTGGCAGCAGAAGGCGATCAACCTGATGAAGGGCGTGGTCACCCTGCTCGTCTGGTTGCGCGACCACCATGGCAAGCCGCTCTCCGTGCAGTCGCTGCAGGAGGGCATGGTGCTGGACAGCATCCTGCGTGCTTTGCTGCCGAAAGAGGTCTGTGCACCGGTCTACCGGGACATGCCCGTCGAGGTCCGCGAGCCGCTGATGAACTACGCGAACAACCTCTCCTCCTTTCCGCGCGAGCTGATGCAGATGCCCGCCGATGGCAGTCCCCACCCGCTTGCCAAGCCGGGCACGCCTCACAAGTTCGTTGACCAGACCAACACCCAGCACGGATTCCTGACCTCCATCCTTGGTCCGCCGCTGAGCCTGCTCGGCGAGAGCTACCGGCACATCTTCGGGACGCAGTACGCCGACATCGACATCTTCGACATCGTGCTCAGCCGCCGCGTCCTCGTCGTCGTACTCCCCGCCCTGCAGAAATCGCTCGAGGAGATGGGCAATCTTGGGCGCATCACGGTTTCCACGCTGAAGACGATGCTCGGCGACAGTCTTGGCTCGGAGGCCGAGGGTTCGGTGGCCAACGTCTACGACAAGAAGCTGACCTCGGCCCCCTCCCCGTTCCAGGTCATCCTCGACGAGTGGACCTATTATATCACCCAGGGCGCCGCGATGATGCCGGCCCAGGCCCGCGGTATCGGCTTCTCCTTCTTCTTTGCGGTCCAATCGCTCTCGGCGATCTTCCAGCGTGACGCGACCGAGGGCCGGGACGCCTACAACACGGTGAACACCCGGATCTTCATGTTCGCCGTTGACGAGGAGACGACGATCAAGTCCGCCCTCGAGACAGCCGGCAAGGCAGACATCGTCAAGCCGAGCGTCTTCACCTACCAGGGGGGCGGCGGGCTGACGAACTCCCCGGTCCTTGGGCAGGACCGGACGATCCAGGAGAAGGAGCGTTTGACCGGGCGTCATATCCGCCGTCTGGGCAAGGGACAGTTCTATCTCATGCGGGGCGACAAGCTGGTGCTTGGCCTCGGCCCCTACATCGACGATGCCAACCTCACCGCTCTCGACAAGCGCGAACTCGCCGAGAGCGATACGGGCGCACCGACCAGCCGCGAGGATGAGCTGCGCCGGGTTGGCGAGCTGGCGGCGTTCAACCAGTTCTACGGCATCCACCTGAACCACCTCGTCTCGCTGCTGCCCGAGTCCGAGGAGGACATCAACGCACGGCAGGCGATGCGAAGCTTCGTCGCCTTCCTTGGTGGTGACCGCGAGAAGATTGTCGCCAAGATCACCGAGCAACACCGCGGGCGCGATGAGATCGCCCTGATCGGGGCGGTGATGGAGAATCTCGAGGATCTGCCGCTTCTCGAAGCCTCCTGCATTTCGCTTGCCCGGCTTTCCGCCGATGTGCAGGCATCCCGCGCGGCCGCTCAGGCTGCCGTCGCCGCCGGCAGGGGCGGACAGCCTCAAGGCGCGGTTCCGGGCTACCTGCAGGACAGCGCTGCTCCTGCCGGCGCCCCGCCCCGTGGCCGTGGCCCGCGTCAGCGCAGCAACGTCAATTTCACCGATGGTCAGCCCGCCGCGCCGCAGGCGCCGAGGCTGGGCGGATCGGTCAACGACCCCGTCACCCAGGCGATTGGGCTGCTGGATGCGGCAACATCCCAGACCGATATGGACGCTGCGGTAGCGGAGGCACTCGGCCACGACCCGGCTATCGCCCGCCGCCGCCCCGCCCGCGCGCCGCAGATTATCGACGATGCCGATGCGCCGTGGCTACAGGGTGACGATGCGCCCCAGGCCGGCAGCAAGAGTGCTGCGACGCCTCCGGTAGCATCACCTCCGGCCCGGACGGATGCGCCGACCTCTGATGGTGGTGAGCCGTTATTCGTCACTCCGGGGGGCAGCATCGTTGCAGTGCCCGCGAAGGAGCCAATTTCCGGAGTGCAGAAAAAGGAGCCGCCGCCGGCCGGACCGGCTGCAACCAAACCTGCCGCCGAACCTGCCGCCGAAGCGAATGTTACCGACGTGAAGACGTTCCTGAGTAGGGTTGTGAACGCCACCGTTCTCGATGAGGGCGAGGACGACTGACTCTTCCAGAGGTGGCCTACTGCCGGGTGCCCGCCGGAAGGCTCTCGATGCGCGAGACCAACGCGACGTTGGTCTCCTCGAAGACCCGAATCAGCGCCCTTGCCTTCCCGGTGCGCCCGCCGACCATGCAGAGCTTCGCCTCTCTGGCCAGGCGGTGCAGCGCCTCGTGCAGGACCTGTATGTCATCAAAAACGGGCTGACACGAGAAATGCCTCGCGCCATCGGATTTCAGCCACCGTCCGAGATGGCAGTTGTCGACTTCCGTCACGTCGAGCAGATGGTCGGGCAGGAAACCTCTGTCATTGAACGTTTTGATGAAGAGGTTTGTCCGGTGTACGTGGCCGGCAACGATCGTGTCTACCAAGTTGATGCTGGCCGGCTTCATCGGCCTGCTTTCGGTACGCTGGCAGTCGCGGATCCGCTTTTCGACCTCGATGCTCGGCATTGGCTTCGCGTAGAGGAACCCCTGAAGGTGGCTGACCCCCATGGTCGAGAGCAGGCTCTCCTGGTCGGTGGTTTCAACGCCTTCGGCGACAATATCGATGCCCAGCATCCGGCCGGCCGTGATGATTCCAGCGACAATCGCCATGTCCTTGGGGAAGTCGATCATCCGAGCCACGAATTTCTGGTCGATCTTCACCGTGTGTGTGGACAGGCGCTGCAGGTAGGAAAGGGAGGCGCTGCCGGCCCCAAAATCGTCGATCGCCACCCGGATGCCGCGGATGATGCATTCCTGCAGGCGCTCCTCGGCTCGTTCCAGGCTGGGGATCGGCGCGGTCTCGGTAATCTCGAACTCGATCCTGCCGGGCAAGATATCCGGATGCCGGCCGAGCGCGGCATCAAGGTCGGCAATGAAGCTGTCGTCGTTCAGATACCGCGGGCTGACATTCATGCAGACCCGGATATCGAGACCGCCCAGGTGCCACGCCTCAGCCTGGGCAAAGGCCGCTTCCATGACCCGGGCACCCAGAAGGCGCGCGTGAGCATCGGTGTCCAGCGCTGGCGCGAAAGACGCAGGCCCGGCCAGTGCACCAGTATCATCACGGAACCGTGCAAGCGCCTCGACACATTCGAAACCGCCTGTCGTCGACTTGATCGGCTGATAAAACAGCGTGAGCGTGTCCGGATCTGGAAGCCGCAGCCCCCCGCCCGCAATGTCAGCATGCGCATCAACGCCCGGAGGCACCGATCTCATTACTGCGAGTAGAGGCATTGGGACCATCACTTCATTCCGATATCTACCCGCGGCGCCTGCGTCTTCACCTGAAATCCAGGTTAATTGTCTGAAATATTTGATTAAGGATGAGGCGGCTGAACCTCATCGCCGGGGAGGGCGCGGGGCGTGTACGGGTGCCATTTCGAGGCCGGGGCGCCGCGGTAGCGGCGCCTGGCCCGGTGCGACAAGCAGGGCAGGCGCGTGCTGCCGCAAGACAGCAAGCGTCCTGTTGTGAAGTCGCGGGTCGACTTCCAGCGATGACGTGTCGGCGACGGATCCGATCGCGGGGATCAGGAACACAACAGCAGTCTCCATCGAAGCCTTACCCATCGTCAGGAACCCTCAAGTTTCGTGAGCCAATCTTTCATGCTGCCGTCAGCCTCGATGTTCGTATCGCGTCGGCGCAGCATCATTTTCGAATCCAACTCTATCCCGAGAATAATATTAGAACCAAGAATTTTCGACTACATCCGGAAAAATACGACCATCACGCCCCGTCTTGCCGGTATTTTGCTTGTTTTAACGTGGCGCAGTTTACTATACTAGCGCGATGGAGAACCAGGATATCACCGCTGGTAACGAAGATCTGATCGATGCCGCAGAACTGGACGAGCACATCGACCGCCTGCCGGACGATGCGAGTATCCGTCGGTGGCTTGCATCGCTGCCGCCCTATCTTGCTGATTTCGGACGAGACCTGCCTCAGGAGGATCTCGGCGTCCTTCTGAAAATCGCCATGCGGTCTGATGTCGATGAGCCCGACTTCGCATCTGTCTGCGATGATATGGGGCGGGGCGGCCGACTCAGGATGCTCGCCGTGATGATGGCGTCAATGGACGGCGACGGCCACCTCCTGATGGAGATCCTGCTGGGCCACGGGCCGGCGCAGAGCATGATCCGCGAGGACATCGACACCCTTGCGGCCCGCATCGGCTCTCGCGCGCTCGAGATGCTGATCGAGACACCCGGCTTCATTGCAGGGGTACGAGCGGCAATGCCGCTCGTGTCGCGTTCGCCGTCGATGGCGAGGTTCCCCCGCAACACCATGGAGCGTTCCGATGCGTAGCCGGGTCAGAGTCATAAGGGTCGCCATCGGCGCCTCAGCCTTGCTGGCGGCCGCCTCGCTCGCCGCGGTCGCGCAGACAAGCTGGAACGACCCGTCGCTCGGTGTTTCCAGCAGCACGGCCACGAAATCGACCGGGGACTGCTGGGCGCCGGTCCAACAGCACCTTGCCGCCGCCGAGCAACAGTCAATCGCCAACGGGTCGATGCTTGCCTCGCAAAACTTCCAGTTCCTGCCGCATGGGCAGACTTTCTCGCAGGCGTCCTGCCTGTCGAACCTGTTGAGCGGTAGCCTCGACACTCTTTTCACTCCGCCCAACCTCAGCGGGATTGTGAGTGCGGTCGTGAGCAAGGCGTGCTCGATCGCGACAAACTACGAGCAACAGGCGATCGCCCCGGTTGCGCGAGGTTTGCAGCAGGGGCTGCCGTCCTATGAGATCGCTCCTGGCATTTCCACAGGCGCGATCTCAGGCGGGATGTACATTTCTCCCAGTGTCGGGGGCGGCAGCGCGGGTCCGGTTTCCGTCAATGTGACACCAATGCTCGGCGGACAGGGCGAGAACTTCACATCGCAAACCTACTTCAACGGTCTTTTGGGGAAACAATGAGCATTTCCATCCGCGCGCTCCTCCTTTCTGGCGCCGTGGCCCTGCCCGGCCTGGCGCTCGCCGCGTCACCGACGCCCGTTCAGTTTTCAGCCAAGGGGGCCGCAGCGACGCAGGCTGATCAGGTGTATGCCGCCTTCCTGCGCAGCCATCCAAAGGCCCGCCTGGAAGCCGCCAGTCTCGACCTCTGGCACGGACACACCAGCGTTCTCGCCGTCCGGTTCGTCGACCCCTCGACCTGCACCGGTGACGAGTGCCACACCGTGCTGCTCGATCAGGTGGCCGGCCGCTGGCACGAGATGATGGCGCAGCGGCTGAGCACCCTCGCCGTCATCCCTCATCCGGCCGCAGCTCCGGCAAACCTCATGGTTGACGGCAGGCATGTCTGGCAGCGGCTCGCCGATACCTTTGTGCCCCAGATCCAGAGTTACATCGACGGCGCGCCGATGGTCGCCTCGACTCCGGTGGACGCATCCCATGCCGCCGTGATGGCGTCATATCTCGGGGCGGCCAAGGCGTTCGTGATGCAGTCGGTCAAGGTCGGCGGCAAGCTTGGCACGATCGACGTCGTTCAGCCTACGGGGGTGAATTGCGGCGAGGCCGGATGCCCGATGGTCGTTTTCGGCAACCAGCATCCGGTGCTTTCAACCACATCGCCGGGCCTGTTCGGCCTCGCGCCGGGCGCAGACACCGTCGATGGCGTCCGGGGACTCGTCGTGGCTGTCGTGAACGGGCTTGACTTCTACCGGTGGGACACCGCTGCCGGCAAATACGAGATGACACGGACGACCTATACGTCGTCCGTTACCCCGGTGCCGTGACATGAGCTCGTCAGGCTGGAGCCTTGTTCGCGCCCTTCTCGGCGCGACCGCTCTCGTAGCGGTCGCTTCCGGCGCAGCGCATGCCGCGTCGGGGCAGTGGATCAGCGATCTCGCCATGAAGGAGAGCGGCGGGAACCAATACCAGACGAACCCATATTCCACGGCAATCGGGTCCTACCAGCTCACAGAGGCCGCGCTGGTGAGCGCTGGTTATGCGACGCAGACCGGCCCTGTCACCGCGGCCGACTACAACGGCAACGACAGCAATCTCGTCTTCACCGGCAAGGATGGCGTCAATTCGGTCCAGGACTTCATGGCCAACCAGGCCGCCCAGACCAATGCGGCGGAGACTTACGCCAAGCAGGTCTACGGAACACTGAGCTCAAACGGGACGGTCTCCCAATATATGGGCCAGACGGTCAACGGTCAGGTGATGAACCAGTCGGCCATGCTGACCGGAGCCTATGTGCTCGGCCCGCAAGGGTTCAAGGACTACCTGGCGAATGGCGGGAAGGTCTACACCAACGGGGTCTACGATCCGACGCTGACGGCCGAGGTGCAGTCGCGTATCGCCGACGGCTCGCAGTATAACGCGTCGGCCATTACAGGCGGCTACACTACCGTGCCGAACAGTGAGCCGGGCGCAAACACTGGGCCGGTGACGCCGAATACGGTGGCCAGTTCGCTCTACTGCAACCCTTATGTATCAAAGCTCCTGGTTGAAGGTGCGAAGGGCTTCGTCAACCAGGCGCGCGCCGAGGTGATTGACCCTCAGACTGGCTACACCCTGCTTAACGGGAACAGCGTCGCCCAGGCCGCCGGCCTGGCTCCGGGCGGCTCTACAGTGGGCGGCGGCACCGGCACGTTCGGCGAGTTCGGGTGCCTCTCCAACCTGCTGGGCGGAAGCCTCAATGTGCTGTTTGAGCCACCCAACCTCTCCGGCATCCTGCAGCAGCTGGAGAATTCGGTCTGCTCGGCCGCCCAGAGCGAGATGTCGAACCTCGTCCAGCCTGTCACCAACGCCCTGTTCAACAACACCAGCCTCGGCGGCTTCTTCCCCGGCCTCGGGCTCGGCGCGCTTGCTGGCGGCATATCGACCAGCCTTACACAGGGCGGCGGTAACGGCTTCTCCGTCAATGGTGGGGTTGGCTCTTCAACGACCTGGTACTCGAGCACCGGCACGCCGGGGCAGGCCCAGGTCTACTTCAACGGTCTGCTGGGAGGATCCCACTGATGTGCCGCAAAATCCTCATGGGGACCGCGCTCGTCTCCATCCTGTTCACGGCCGCCCCCGGCATCGCCATGGCCAGTTACGATCCGGCCGTGCAGCAAGCCGTCATCGCCGCCAACAGGAGCATCACCTCAGCGGTGAACCAGAATGCCTCGACCATCAGTTCAAGCCTGCAGACGGACTTGCGCCTGCTGTCGGGGCAGAACACCTTGAATTCCAAGGGGGTGATTCAGGCGCTCAGCAACATCGCCACCGAGCAGGACAACCGAGCCGTCGAGTTGAAGATTGAGCAGGCCACGCTCAACGCCGAGAATCAGGCGAGTTCAGGCACGTCGGCTTGCAACATGATCACCGGCACTCTTGCAGGTCAGGCCATCAACGCGCAGGTCGCTCAGGCCCAGGAGCAGGGTACCGATGCCGAGCTCGCCTGGGAGATGGGTGGCGACAAGACGACGCCCTCGCCGAGCTACAACGGACAGGCCAGTGCGGTCGACAGTCTCATAGCCGCGCACTGTCAGAACAGCGCGACTGAGCAGGATGTCGAGGAAGGGCTTTGCCCGGCCGTCACTGCGCCGGCCTCCAGCCAGCCCGGCGCAGCTGGCGCGGTGAGCAACACGGTGCCGCCCGATGTTGACGGCGGAAGGATGATCAACCAGCCCAACGACGTCATTCCGGCGAATATGATGCCGTCGATGAAGCAGTTCATGGCGCTGGCCTTCAATCCAAATCCGATGGGTGCGATGCCGCCCGGTGGTGCCACCAGCCAGAGCGGCAAGCAGGAGGCTTACGACCGCCTCGTCGCCGCTGCCCAGGCATCAATCCCCGACAGCGTGGTGGCCGGCGTTCTGGCCGCCCGGACCCCTCTCCCGGACAGCAACCAGCAGATTCAGGGTGGCAGCGTTGGGGCGGGCCCGGTCTCGGTCACCCAGTGGGCAAATGGCACCGAGCAGCAGATTGCCGGTGCGGGCGCGGAGCCTGCCGGCGGCTACTTTCCCAATGGCGTGTCAGAAGATGCGTGGATCACGGTCAGGGCTGATGGCTGGTACATGAACCCGGATTGGTCCATTGCTCTGAACGGATATTCCGAGACCCAGGCGGTCAAGGATCTCGCGATGATTGCGTCGTTCCGAGCCTTCCTGCAGAACAAGCAGTATCACCAGGGTGAGAAGGAGTTGCTTCTCCTCGCCTCCATCGATCGGTCGCTGCAGACACTCGTCCACATGCACTGATCGCGTGTTGCTTGCATGTCCCCCGTCTACAATCGTCTGAACCAGACACTCGACAGGGCGTAATCCCATGAGCGACGACGAGCAGACCAACAAGCCTGAGGCCGGTAATGGCGAGCCGCCCCCGAAGGTTGTGAGCCTCCGGGGGCGGCGCCCGATCCGCATGCAGGATCTGAGCGACGACCCCACCCCTGTAGAGCCGCCCGAACCGGACATCGACCATCGGACGAACCTGGAAAAGGCCCGCGATATAGTGGCTGCCGTGCAGGGGGAGATCGACGAGAAATTCGGCCTGCAGGCCACTTTTGCCCGGCTGGATGCGGAGGATGCGGAAGAGCGGCAGAGGCGCGAGCGTCGCATGCTTCAGATGCAGGCCATTGCAAAGGCCCAGCAGGCCGGGCTGCATACGACTACCAGAGGCGCATCAACGATGACTACGACTACGCCAGGGCATACCTCGAACAGGAATCGGACGAGCCTCCCGAGCGGCTGATTGTTCAGTCGACGGCGCCGAACTTCGCACAAAACGCTCCTGGAACGGCCGCTGCTACGCCGGATAGTGATGCATGGGCCGGAGACAGCCCGGAAGCCATTGCCGCCGCGGCGACAACTCACGACCATGATGCCGGTACTGGCGAAGGCCGGCGCTCATCATGGCACGGGCGATTGATGAGTGCCGGCGGATCGATCTTGAGCTCGGTGAAAATCCGGACCCGGTCGAAGTGATGATGGCCGAGGCAAAGAAGCGGATCATCATGCGGACGGCGACAGATGCCGCGCGCAAGGTTGGCGACCTGAACCAGGACGATCAGATTCTGGCTCGAGAGATGCAGTCCTACAACCAGACCAGCAAGGGCGGCTCGGTGTCGTTTCTCGGCGCTCTCGCCCAAGGGCTTCTTGGTGGCAACGCCCGTGCGCACCGTGTGGCAAAAGAGATGAGGGAAATCGTCGACCGCCGGCGTCAGGTGATCGAAAAAATGGATCTCGAGCGGCGTTGGCTGACCACAGCGGCGGACCGGGTGATCGAAAAGCACCGCGATGCGCGGGCCAGTTTCGAGGGCGCGGCGGGTATCCTGTCCGAGGCCGGCCGGGTCTTCGGCGATACCGAGATCGGCCGCGAGCTTGCCGCATCGGTGACGATCGCCGCCCAGCAGGCCGATGTGCCCGTCGAGCAGCTGGTTCGCCAGATCTCCGGACACGAGCCGGTCAGTCCTGGCAACCGACAGGTCGTCGACCAGCTGCGGACCCAGTATGGTGAGGCAATGGAGCGGGCCGGTGATGACGCAGCCGAGGCGCGCTCAGCTTCCGCCCTTGCCAGGGAGCAGCTGGCCCGCGGGCGGTCCGCGATCGAAGATGCGATCAACGGGCTTGAGATGCTGGCAAAGAACAGTCCTGACCTTGAAGGGCTCGACCGCGGCAAGCTGGCGGACTGGTTCGGCGATTCAACCCAGCCGCTGGATGGCGCGATGGACGTCACCAGTCCGGCTGCCATCGCCGCCGAGCGCGGGAGGCTGAACGCTCAGATCGCCGAGCGCATCCAGGCAATCTTCGAGATGATTGACCGGGTGCTGCGCGCGGTCGTGAACCGGATCAGCGCCGGTCGTCATGGAGTCGAGGCCGCAGCCGCGGCGGAGGCGGAACCGGCGCCTTCCGTCTGATGCCCCGCGATCTCTGGATCATAGAGGCGCCGGGCAAGATCGCCACGCTCAGCAAGAGCCTCGCGGCCCTGAACCGCGAGGCTGATGTGATCGCGACGTCCGGCTACATTATGACGTTCAGAGGCTGGCTCGGGATCACCCCGGACCTCCGGGACAAGGGG
>NZ_CACTIA010000005.1:0-1447500 GCF_902712915.1 Acidiphilium sp. C61
AATTCGCCGGGCCAGGCGGTGAAGCCGGGGTCGATGGGAGGCCGCTGCCGGGCTATCGCATCGCCATTCTCGACCAGGCGAACGATTCGGTGACCGAGGGCGAGGTGGCGCTGCCGCTCGGCGCGGCGCGGCCGGCCGGGCTAATGCGCGGCTATGTCGATGCCGCAACCGGCGCGCTGCGCGGCACCGACGGCGCCTATTACCGGACCGGCGATGTCGCTCAGATCGACGCCGATGGCTATCTCACCTTTGTCGGGCGCGCGGATGACGTGTTCAAGTCGTCCGATTACCGGATCAGCCCGTTCGAGCTTGAGAGCGTGCTGATCGAGCACGCCAGCGTCGCCGAGGCGGCGGTGGTGCCGAAGCCGGACGAGATCCGCCTCTCGGTGCCGGTCGCCTATGTCGCGCTGGTGCCCGGCGCGGTGGCGGACCGGGCGACCGCGCTGTCGATCTTCCGGCATGCGCGAGCGCGGCTGGCGCCGTTCAAGCGCATCCGCGAGATCGTGTTCGTCACCGATCTGCCTAAAACGATTTCGGGGAAGATCCGGCGCGTGCAGCTGCGGCGCGGCGAGGCGGGCGGCGAGGCTGGGCTGGCGGGCGAGGTGGTGCGCTTCGCCGAGAGCGCATTTCCAGAGTTGGCCTCGGGCGAGGGCGGCGCCCAGGCATGATGGCACGCCGGGCAATCTGACGGGGTGGAGTAAAAATGGACATTCGCGACAGGGTATTTCTGATCACCGGCGGTGGCTCCGGGCTTGGTGCGGCCGCGGCGCGTGCACTTGCCGCGCAGGGCGGGCGCGTGATGCTTGCGGATGTGGCCGAGGGGCCGGGCATGGCGCTGGCGGCGGAACTTGGAGCGGCCGCGCGGTTCGTGCGGACGGATGTGACGGATGCCGGCCAGGCGGAGGCTGCTGTCGCGACTGCGCGGGCGGCGTTTGGCGGGCTGCACGGGCTGGTGAACTGCGCCGGAATCGTGCTGGCGAGAAGGTGCTGGGACGCGACGGGCCGGCATCGCTCGAGCGGTTCGCACGGGTGATTTCGGTAAACCTCATCGGCACGTTCAACATTATCCGCCTCGCCGCCGCGGCGATGGCGGAAGGTGCGCCGGATGAGGGCGGCGAGCGCGGGGTGATCGTGAACACCGCCTCGATCGCGGCGTTCGACGGGCAGATCGGCCAGGCCGCCTATGCCGCCTCGAAGGCCGGGGTGGCCGGCATGACGCTGCCGCTGGCGCGGGAGTTGGCGCGCAACGGAATCCGGGTGATGACGATCGCGCCCGGCGTGTTCGAAACCCCGATGATGGCCGGCCTGCCGGACGAGGCGCAACACACCTCGGCGCCGCCGTACCGTTTCCGCCGCGACTCGGACGGCCGTCGGAATATGCCGCGCTGGTCTGCCATATCATCGGGAACACGATGCTGAACGGTGAAACAATTCGGTTGGATGGTGCCTTGCGGATGGCGCCGCGCTGACCGGCTCCGACCCTCTTGCATCGCGGGGCGCGGCCTGTAATACCCGGTGCACCGCATCGGCGGGCGCGTAGCTCAGCGGGAGCACTGCCTTGACATGGCAGGGGTCACAGGTTCAATCCCTGTCGCGCCCACCACTCAAATCCGCGAAATCACACTGTTTTCTCGAAGACGGCCCGGTTGTACCTCCGGCTTTGAGGCTGTTCAGCGAGCACACAGCGAGCGACGCACGCCTTGTTTCCTGCGGTTCTCAGCCGATGGGAAGCGGAGCGAGCGGCGGCATCGAGGTGATGTCCGAGATGGTGGGATAGGTCTCGGGGACGGTCGTTCGAGGCGCCTCGGCTGGCACGACTCGGTCGCAGGTACCGGCGGTAGGAACCAGCCAGCGAGCAACCAGCGAGCAGGCGCAGCCTATAGATCACGCCGTCGTGAGGCTCGGTAGGGGCGGTTACGGACGGCAGAATGCGGCGGAACGGTCATCCCCACGGTCACCCAGACCGCCTGTCGGGCGCATCCTGACCGTCTCTGGACCGCTGCGGCGAGCGTCGACCGTGGCGTCGCGACTGCCGGCACTGGGTCGCGCGCGGCACGTGGGAGGAAGGTCATCCCCACGGTCATCCAGACCGTCGGCCGAGCGCAGGAGATGATCTCGGCGCCGCTGGCGCTCTGGATCATCAAGCCGGACGCTCGCCGCTGAACGGTCCCGCGAGCCGTCCTTCGGCCGTGTCCATCGGCACGCGATGCGCACGTCGATAATCGCGAGGATGTTCGGCGCATCGGATTCCGACATGGCGTCGCCCGAGAGGCCGGATCGATCCGAGAGATGCTCATCCACACCATCACCCAGATCGTCTTGCGGGAGCGCCTTGACCGTCTCGACACCGGTGCCGCGAGGAACCGGAGCGGCGGTGTCATGGCGCGCGAGAGCCGGCGGGAGGACGCGCGAGGTAGGGCGCGATGGTCACCCTCACGGTCGCAGGGACCGTCTTCCCGAGCGCCTGAGATCATCTCGGCGCCGCTGGCGCTCTGGATCATCGGCCCGGACGCCGCGAGATGAACGGTTCCGAGACCGTCTCCATGAGCATGCGCCGATGACCACGCCGATATTCGGCGCACCGGATTCCGTCATGTGGTCTGGCATGAGGGTTGGCGCGATCCGCGCGAGATGATCACTCCCACGGTCACCGAGACCGTCTTCCTGAGCGCTTCCCGACGATCCCCGGATCGCGGCGCGTCACAGAGGATCGCCTGCGCGCTGTGACGGACGGTATCCGCGACCGGCTGCCGAAAGCATCGATCATGGTTGGGTGATGATCGTGTCCGTCGGCGATCACCGCTTCCTCCGGTGATCGCCTCGGGTGCCCCTACGCCGCCTTCTGCGGGTGAGCCTCAATGTGGACCCGCGTGTACGAGAGCGACGCGAGCCTTGCGTTCGACCATTCGCGGATGGTCTCGCCCATCGAGACAGCGTACTGCGGCGCCTGTTCTGTGGCCGCGTGACACCGATTCCTGCGTGTCTCGGCGAGATCGATGATCGCCGTGGTGGCCGTCGGTTCGTCCATGAGGTCCTCGGCGTCGTTCTCGTGGTTGACCGGGGCCTGCATCCCCGTGACCTCGAAGCACGCCAGCGGGCCGTGCATCTGTTCGAGTTGGTCACGCAGCCAATCGATGCGACCCGGCATGCACAGCGCCTCGCGCTTCTTCTGGCGTGCGCCCCGCGCCTGATACCGGATCAGGAATGCAGACGGGGACAAATCCATATAAGTAGTAATTATAGGGGTTTGTCCCCGTGTGACCTGCGCGCGCCGCAGCGCCTTCTTCGCGGCCTCCTCGGAACAGAACAGGTCCGGATAGACACGGCAGGCGTCCGAAGGCGACAGGAGCGCCGCACCGCGCCCGAGCATCTTCTCGACGACATCCGGTGTGATCTCGCGCCACGACGTCAACGTATCCACCGAGAACGGCAGGACGACATCGTTGAGCACGAAGATGCGTGCCGGATTGTCCGCCGTTCGGTTGACGCCGCGAGCACGCCCGACCGCCTGAATCACTTCTGCGTCCGTGATCGCGCGCCGGATGCTTTCGAGTGAGGGATCGACGAAACCCTTCCGAGAAATCGGTTCGCCACGACCATCACGCATCAGGATGTAATCGACGACGTCCGTCAGCTCGGTGATCTCGGGATGCATGCCGGTCAGCGCGACCGCATGGTCACGGTGAGTATGTTGCGTCGCGAGCGGTCGGCCGATCACGAATAGACAGTCCACCACGCCGAAAGCATCGAGACCGGCGATGGCATTGAAATGTGCCACATCGACGCCGGGGATGCCGGTGAATTCGGCTTCTGCGCCGTGATACGTGATCACCAAGCCGGTGCCGTCACCCACCTGCAGCCGAATGAAATCCCGGATGTTACGGATGCGACGGGCGCGCCGTCTGTCCTCGGCGGTGCCCCCCTCGGTAGGAAGCACGGACGTCTTGCCAAAACCACCTGTGAGGAGACCTTTCTTGTCGACCGTCGGGAGCACTTGCGTCACATGCTGATGCGGCGTGGCGGCGCGCAATGAGGCCGTCAGACGCATGTGCGGAAGGAAAGCCCTGACCTGATCAAGGGCCAGTGTGGCGCAGGGCAACCCGATAGTCTATGTGCAGGCAGCAGTGCTACACTTTGACCCAATGGCCCACGATGACCGAACATCGCCCATTTTTAGAAGACGGTTCCGCGTCTGGCATATCTCGAACGGCCTTTCGGCGAATGCGGAAGGCGCAAAAGCTGGAGCTAATGATTGAGTGGTTTGGCCAAAACTACGAGGACCCGCCGAACGCACACCCTATCAAAGCGCCGAAGGCGGCTACCTCTGGATTTGGGGAGGGCCGCATGACGCGCGTGACGTGCTATATACGAAGTTTGGGAGTTTGGTTTCAGAAGGGCTCATCGACGAAGCGGTGCAGGAGATAGAAGCTGAAGGCACGGTCGATTGGGCTTCGAAGCCTACACGTGAAGATTATGACGAAACTGCCCCCCCGACGAACCTATCGCTCTGGATGTCTTTCTAGACGAACCTAGCGCTGAGTACGGAACGCTCGGCGAACGTACCGCTCGTGCAGAAGCGCGGGCCGCGGTTGAACAACTTCGCGCAGAACTGGATCAGGTTCGACCTATCGCATTGGCCACAATCGGCCACCGGCCAGTGAGTCCGAAGCTGCAGAAGATGAGGGCGCCAACCTTGAGGAACTGCGTCATGCCGCCGCAGAACTCAGCGCCGAACTGTCAAAATCCAAGCCGACCATCGCATTTGTTAAGCGGTGGGCGTCGCCCCTCCGGAATGCGATCATTGCAACTGCAAAGTGGGGCGCGGAAAAGCTCAACAAGGCGATAGACGCGGCAATGGCAACCGCAGGAAGCATTGTAGGGGGGGGAGCGGTCGCATGGCTCGCGAGTCTCGACCCGGCACTTCATCATGCATTCGGCGCGTTGGTGAAGTGGCTGGAAATAGCAGCCAAGCCTATTTTTAGATACAAATTCAAAAGTGAACGCAGACGAGCACGTCGCGGCTTCCTATGTAACGGGACAGCCCGCAGGGCATGTCGTCGGAAAGAGAGCACCCCAAGCCCCCTGCTCCTCTCAGAACTGCAGATCGTAGTGCTCGTCGTGATTGTCGGTGCAAGTCCCGATACCATGCGGATTGAGCCCCGCCTGAATCTGCATGCTGCAGGTTAGCATCGTTCCCTTGTCGCCGTGCAGGAAACCCCTCGCATTGGCCATGTTCGAGCGGACAGTAGTGAAACTTTCGCCTGAGGGAACACCGCCACCTACGTTTGCGACGCCGAAAGAACTCGCTTGGGCTGAAGGCAAAACGCCGACGTATGAACCTGTGAAGGCTTCGCCAGTCTTTTGATTGAATGCCTTCATGCCGCCCGTGTGGAACTCCTTTTGGATGGAGAAGCTCAGGACAGTCCCGTCGTTGCTATAGATCGTGCCGGGAATCCATCCGCCTATCATCGTGCAGCCGACCAGACCAATGCTTGCGACGTACGCGATAGCACGAAAGACCAATTTCAGACGGCGCATTACGAGTCCCTTGCACCTGCATCCAATGGCACACCTCAACAAAGCGCCGTTCTATTAGTGCCGTAATTGTATTGCAAGCGCACCGAACTCGACATGAGGAGCCGGGGCCGACATGACCAGCGGACCACTTATCGTGGGCATTGGACGAAGAGGTCACGCCGGCTCCACAGATCGACGTTCTTGAATGATTCTTCACCGGCGCGTTGTTCGGCGATACGGCGATCCCGGCCGAGTGAGGGTGGTGTCAGCGTAAGCCGAACCAAATGTGACGACTGGGACGCAGACCCGTTCGCGGCCGGCGCAGGTGGGAGAAGATCGCGAGCTAAATAGATATGGACGAGGCAATTCGGCCTCGGGTAAAATGCCGGAATTAGACGAAAAATGGATTTCGAACCACGAACTGGCTCACGCGGGACAATTTGTCCCAAATTTGGGAATCGCCCGTTCAACGCTGGATAACGCTGCGGCCCGTGGTTACGGACCGCCGTTCTACCGCGTTGGGCGGCTGATTCGGTACGACGCGACCGAAGTGCAAGCGTGGATCGACGCCGGGTACACTGTCCCCAAGCGTACAGCCACGAGCGGCTTTTTCGAGACGAACTGACAGAAGACTACGCCCGGCGCAGACACGCCGGGCGCATTGATTGGCATTATTTTGATGAACACTTCTATTTATGACGGCGCTGACAATGATCGAAATTTTTCATCAGCTTCAGACGCCGAACTGCATTTGATCTTGGCGGGAGAAGCGCGGTATTTCCGGTCCTCTATTTTTCGCTGTGGTTACCTTCCAGTTCCTCTCGCCAGTGCCGAGAAGGTCCCCTCGGAGCACGATTGGCCGACCAAGGCCCGTGCCCGTGCTGGCCAAACAGAGTGGACCGATCCGATCACGGCTCGCGACTGGAACAGCGGTATTCTCTGCGCCGGCCTCTACGCCGTCGACGTGGATGTTGATGATCCGGATGCCGCCGACGAGGTAACGGCCGCGCTGCTCGACACGCTCGGACCGTCGCCGGCAAAGCGCGTTCGCGGCCATACTCGCCTCGATATCTCGCGCTGTACCGCGCCGAAGGCGAGTCGAGAAAGCAGAAGGTGGGTAAGGTCGACGGCTACAAGGTCGAAATCCTCGGCCTCGGCCAACAGTGCATGGTCCACGGCATCCATCCCGATCTCGGAGTCGTCGAATGGATCACGCCTGAGGGCCGCTCGGATGACGGTCTCGCGCGGGTTCCGCGTGAGACCCTGCCTCTGATCAAGGCGGTCCAGATCGCCGAGTTCCTCTCCCGGTGCCGCACGATCTTCGGCATCGGCGACGATGAGCCGAAGACGACAGACCCGGAACCGTGGGCACCGCACGGCGCGAGCGCAGCGACTACACCGACAACGATGTCGCCGACATCGTGGCCCACCTCCCGGCTGACACGGGCTACGATGACTGGGTCGCTGTGCTGTCTGCCATCTATCGCGCGACCGGTGGCAGCGCCCGTGGCCGCGATCTCGCTCACGAGTACAGCCGCAAGAGCCCAGCCTACCGGCACCGGTCCGTCGACGAGAAATGGTGTGCCTTTCGCCACGGTGGCGCGCTGCGGCACGATTTCGGCCATCTTCTCAACCGCGTGAAGGAGGCCGAGCCCGGCTACCTGACGCCCAGCTTCCGCGCGAAGCTCTCCTCGGCCCGTCTTGAACATGCGCCCGCATCGGCCGGGGTTCCGCCGATCAGGTCATCATGGACGCTGATTTCTGATGACCCCGGAGCAGTACGAGAAGCATATCGCGGCGGTCTGCGATCAGATTGCTGCGAAGTCGAACGCGGGTGAAGTCATCGATCCCACCGCCATCAACGCTCGGCTCGAAGCCGGGAACCCGGCCAACTGGCCGATCCACGCTCTGTGCGCCAAACTCCGGGTGCCGGGTTTCCATGGACCGCGCCACGAACCGGCTCTTGCCAGCGCGGCGGCGGTCCGCGTCAAAATGGTGCGGGAGATCCAGAACGTCATCGACAAAGTTCTGACGTGGCACCGAAGCGGAAGCGGTGACGCCGGCGTAGCCGGTCTTCATTTCGCCATGCACGTCGATGTTGGCCTTGGAAAATCCTCCGCCGTGCGACGAGAGGTGCACCGCTTCATATCTGAGGCGCGCGCGGCCGGGAGCCCGCACCGGGTGCTCTGGCTCGTGCCCCACCATAGGCTCGCGGATGAGACACTGAAGGAGTTCAGGCTGCTCGGGATCAAAGCTATCATCTGGCGCGGTCGCGATACCATTGATCCCGGCTCGGGTCAGACAATGTGCCGTGACCTCGACGCGATCAATGAAGCGCAAGCCGTCCACGCCGACGTGGGAAAGACTGTCTGCGGCACTCAGGGAGGGCCGCAGTGCCCGTTTCGGGGTGGCTGTCAGTACTTGCAGCAGAAGCAAGCCGCCGCATCCGCCGACGTCATCATCGCGGCCACCAACGCGCTGTTTGCGCCGATCCCGATTTCGGTCAGCGATTTCGGCATTGTGGTCGTAGACGAAGGGTTCTGGCAGCGTGGCGTACAAAAGAAGCGTGACATTACCCTTTCATCGTTCGCCTCCGATGTACGTCGCAATCCGGTCCTCGCGAACGGCGCCGCCGATCCGAGTGGGACCCGCAAGCTCTATGGCTGGTGCACCATCGTCGAGCGTGCAGCGGCCGCCGCGGCCGAAAATGAGTTCCTAACCTCCGCATCCTTCAACGGCCTGCTGACCATCGCCGACGCGCAGGCGGCAGCCAAGCTGGAGTGGGCGCGCAAGGTGGACACGACACGCCTACTCCGGCCGACGATGAGCGCCGCGGATCGGGAAGCGGCCTTGGACAAGGCTGCTGTGAACCGCACTCTCGCGCGCCGTGCAGAGATGTGGCGTGCCATCGAGGCGATGCTCTCCGGCGCGGAGGACGGTCGGCTGCAGAAGATCGAGGAACGTTGCTCTTCGGGCAGGCAGGCGAAGCTGGCCCTGTACGGACGACATCAGGTCAATGAGGCCCTCTCGCGGCTTCCCATCCTACACCTCGATGCCACACTGGCCCTTGATCAGGTCAGGGCTTTCCTTCCGCACATGCGTCTGACGGCCTCATTGCGCGCCGCCACGCCGCATCAGCATGTGACGCAAGTGCTCCCGACGGTCGACAAGAAAGGTCTCCTCACAGGTGGTTTTGGCAAGACGTCCGTGCTTCCTACCGAGGGGGGCACCGCCGAGGACAGACGGCGCGCCCGTCGCATCCGTAACATCCGGGATTTCATTCGGCTGCAGGTGGGTGACGGCACCGGCTTGGTGATCACGTATCACGGCGCAGAAGCCGAATTCACCGGCATCCCCGGCGTCGATGTGGCACATTTCAATGCCATCGCCGGTCTCGATGCTTTCGGCGTGGTGGACTGTCTATTCGTGATCGGCCGACCGCTCGCGACGCAACATACTCACCGTGACCATGCGGTCGCGCTGACCGGCATGCATCCCGAGATCACCGAGCTGACGGACGTCGTCGATTACATCCTGATGCGTGATGGTCGTGGCGAACCGATTTCTCGGAAGGGTTTCGTCGATCCCTCACTCGAAAGCATCCGGCGCGCGATCACGGACGCAGAAGTGATTCAGGCGGTCGGGCGTGCTCGCGGCGTCAACCGAACGGCGGACAATCCGGCACGCATCTTCGTGCTCAACGATGTCGTCCTGCCGTTCTCGGTGGATACGTTGACGTCGTGGCGCGAGATCACACCGGATGTCGTCGAGAAGATGCTCGGGCGCGGTGCGGCGCTCCTGTCGCCTTCGGACGCCTGCCGTGTCTATCCGGACCTGTTCTGTTCCGAGGAGGCCGCGAAGAAGGCGCTGCGGCGCGCGCAGGTCACACGGGGACAAACCCCTATAATTACTACTTATATGGATTTGTCCCCGTCTGCATTCCTGATCCGGTATCAGGCGCGGGGCGCACGCCAGAAGAAGCGCGAGGCGCTGTGCATGCCGGGTCGCATCGATTGGCTGCGTGACCAACTCGAACAGATGCACGGCCCGCTGGCGTGCTTCGAGGTCACGGGGATGCAGGCCCCGGTCAACCACGAGAACGACGCCGAGGACCTCATGGACGAACCGACGGCCACCACGGCGATCATCGATCTCGCCGAGACACGCAGGAATCGGTGTCACGCGGCCACAGAACAGGCGCCGCAGTACGCTGTCTCGATGGGCGAGACCATCCGCGAATGGTCGAACGCAAGGCTCGCGTCGCTCTCGTACACGCGGGTCCACATTGAGGCTCACCCGCAGAAGGCGGCGTAGGGGCACCCGAGGCGATCACCGGAGGAAGCGGTGATCGCCGACGGACACGATCATCACCCAACCATGATCGATGCTTTCGGCAGCCGGTCGCGGATACCGTCCGTCACAGCGCGCAGGCGATCCTCTGTGACGCGCCGCGATCCGGGGATCGTCGGGAAGCGCTCAGGAAGACGGTCTCGGTGACCGTGGGAGTGATCATCTCGCGCGGATCGCGCCAACCCTCATGCCAGACCACATGACGGAATCCGGTGCGCCGAATATCGGCGTGGTCATCGGCGCATGCTCATGGAGACGGTCTCGGAACCGTTCATCTCGCGGCGTCCGGGCCGATGATCCAGAGCGCCAGCGGCGCCGAGATGATCTCAGGCGCTCGGGAAGACGGTCCCTGCGACCGTGAGGGTGACCATCGCGCCCTACCTCGCGCGTCCTCCCGCCGGCTCTCGCGCGCCATGACACCGCCGCTCCGGTTCCTCGCGGCACCGGTGTCGAGACGGTCAAGGCGCTCCCGCAAGACGATCTGGGTGATGGTGTGGATGAGCATCTCTCGGATCGATCCGGCCTCTCGGGCGACGCCATGTCGGAATCCGATGCGCCGAACATCCTCGCGATTATCGACGTGCGCATCGCGTGCCGATGGACACGGCCGAAGGACGGCTCGCGGGACCGTTCAGCGGCGAGCGTCCGGCTTGATGATCCAGAGCGCCAGCGGCGCCGAGATCATCTCCTGCGCTCGGCCGACGGTCTGGATGACCGTGGGGATGACCTTCCTCCCACGTGCCGCGCGCGACCCAGTGCCGGCAGTCGCGACGCCACGGTCGACGCTCGCCGCAGCGGTCCAGAGACGGTCAGGATGCGCCCGACAGGCGGTCTGGGTGACCGTGGGGATGACCGTTCCGCCGCATTCTGCCGTCCGTAACCGCCCCTACCGAGCCTCACGACGGCGTGATCTATAGGCTGCGCCTGCTCGCTGGTTGCTCGCTGGCTGGTTCCTACCGCCGGTACCTGCGACCGAGTCGTGCCAGCCGAGGCGCCTCGAACGACCGTCCCCGAGACCTATCCCACCATCTCGGACATCACCTCGATGCCGCCGCTCGCTCCGCTTCCCATCGGCTGAGAACCGCAGGAAACAAGGCGTGCGTCGCTCGCTGTGTGCTCGCTGAACAGCCTCAAAGCCGGAGGTACAACCGGGCCGTCTTCGAGAAAACAGTGTGATTTCGCGGATTTGAGTGGTGGGCGCGACAGGGATTGAACCTGTGACCCCTGCCATGTCAACGTCGTGACGGAAGGGGAATCCTCGTGATTTTGGGTGAGGACGCGATGCGTTTTGGCACCTGCTGCTCGCTGTATGCTCGCTGATTTCAGTAGACAAATCGCCGATCCGTGAGAACCAGCTACCGAAGGGGTACGGAAGCTGGGCGCACGGATTGGATTGCGGATCGTCGAGGGGCTCAAAGTCGGCGAGACCGTGTGGGACACCATGGTCATTGGTTTCGGTGCGCGCCGGCAGCGTGGACGGCCGACCTATGTTTTTCGATATCGAACAAAGGAAGGTCGGCAGCGGACCTACACGATAGGCCGTCATGGATCGCCATGGACACCGGACGAGGCGAGGGCCGAGGCGATCAGGCTGTTACGGATCGTGATCGATGGCGGTGACCCGAGCGGCGAGCGCCAGATCGAGCATCAGGTGATTTCGATGGCGGACCTCTGTGACGAGTATCTCGCTGATGCCGCGGCCGGCCGGATACTGACGCGGCGCGGGGTCGCAAAGAGCGCGAGCACCATCGCGACCGACCACTGCCGCGTCGACGCACATATTCGTCCTCTGGTCGGCCACCTGCCGGTCGCCTCGATCTCGCGGCAGGACATCGAGCGCATGATGATCGACATCATCGCGGGCAAAACGCACAAACGGGTCAAGCTCGATAGGCTCCGTGCCGTGTCGCACGTCCGTGGTGGACGCGGTGCCGCGAGCCGGACGATGGGGCTGCTCGGAGCCATCATGACGTACGCCGTACGGCGCGGGCTCCGCGAGGACAATCCCTGCCGGCTGGTGATCAAGCCGGCTGACGGCCGCCGCGAGCGCCGGCTCGATGACGCCGAATACCGTGCGCTCGGCACTGCGCTGGATGTGGCCGAGGCCGGGGGCGAATGGCCGCCTGCACTCGCCGCGATCCGTTTCCTCGCGCTCACGGGCTGGCGGCGCGGCGAGGTTCTCGGGCTGCGATACGCGGAGATCGACGTGGCGCGATCAACCGCTCGACTTGCCGCGACCAAGACCGGCGCGTCGATGCGACCGCTGTGCACGACTGCGTGTCAGATGATAGAGGCGATGGCGCCGGGTGAATTCGTCTTCAAGTCGGCCGGCGGGGATGCGCCGATAGCCAATTTTCGACGCGTATGGGAGCGGGTCGTCTATCGTGCCGCGGGGCTACCACGCGACGTGACGCCGCACGTGCTGCGCCACTCGTACGCCAGCGTCGCCGCCGATCTCGGGCTGCCCGATGCGACCATCGGCTCGCTGCTCGGGCACCGGGGCCATACTGTGACACGGCGCTACATCCACGTCGCCGACACGACGTTGATCGCCGCCGCCGATACCGTGGCGACGCGGATCGTCACACTGATGCGCAGCGATCCGGCACCCTGATGGAGGCGACGACGAGCACGGACAGCGTGTATGGGATTGTCCATGTCGAACACCGCATCCCATGGCGCGGTGCAGAACTGACCTTCACGTCGTACGAGCTGCAGCTTGTGCTCAGGCTCGCGGACGGCGGCCACGTTCCTCTCGCGGATTTGCCAATCGCGTGGGCGTTTGTTGAGAGATTCAAAAAAGACGGTCTGGATTTCAAAGAGGTTGCCGCGGCGATCTCGCAGACGGTGAGCCCCTCGTCGCCACACCTAGGTTTCTTGGACGACAGCGCCATCAACGACAGCCCGGAACTGCTCGCCATCGCAGAAGCGATCTACGTCCAACACAATGATAGATGGCGGGAGGAGGACGCCGACTTTTGGACGACAGCCGTCCTGTTTCCGTCGTCTACTGGCCTGCCGGTCACGATTTGGCTGCCGACGATGCTGTCGACCGATCAGCGGGCGGTCGTGCTCGTGGCGACTTCTCCAAGCGAACAAATGGACGCGACGAACGCCGCGATCCTTGGTGTCCAGCCCGAACCACATCTCATCGTGGGTCCGCTGGACCCGGCCTACGAGGCCGCTGCCGTCTCATGGATTCGCGCCAATAGGGAACCGCTGCTAGCCCGCTGGAGCGGTGTGATCGACAGTGCCGAGATGATTCGCCGGCTGCGACTACTTGGTCCCGATCATCACTCTTGAGGTCGGTTTCGAGGCCCCCCGGAACCTGCGGCATCGGCCCGGTCGATCACTGGCGACGACGCTTCCGCTTCTTCTGCAACCGCTTTTGTCTTTTCGCTTCTCGGTCCCATGCTGCCGAAATGGCGGCTCGCAGGAGCGCGGCCATCTCGTCGAGATGGCGGTCGTATTCCGCTGGCGTCATCGTCTCTAGGATGTCGGTGAAGAGATTGGGTTTGATGTCGCCGGGGGGATCGAACGACAGATCGAGGCCGAGAACAGCGGCGACGTCCTGCATGTCTTCGATCTGATCGGCTGTGTAGCGCGACGATTTGACCGGGTGATCCGGTTGATCACGATCTTCGCCGGGGTCGTCAAAACCATTTTCCCGGTCGTTCATGCTGCGTGATCCAGCACAGCGCGCCGTCCGCCGGGGATAGTCCGATACAGCGTCGATGGCGCGACGCCGAGTTGTTTGGCGATCTCGGCGCCGCTGAGAGTTCCCGCCGCAAGCATCGCCTGCGCCGCGCGGACCTTGCCGTCGTCGAGCGCGCGCGGACGACCGCCCTTTCGGCCTCGCGCTGCCGCCGCTGCCAAGCCGGCTTGCGTGCGCTCGACCAACACCTCGCGTTCCATCTGCGCCAACGCCCCGAGAAGGGAGTAGACAAACCGGCCTGCCGTCGTCGTCGTGTCGATCCCTTCGGTCAAGCTGCGAAGCGCGATCTCTCGCTGCTTGAGGTCCTCGGCCACTTTGATCAGATGCTGCAACGACCGACCGAGCCGGTCGAGCCGCCAGACCACCAGCGTGTCACCGGCTCGTGCCGCGTCGAGCAGCGCGGTCAGCTGCGGTCGGTCCGTCCGTGCCCCGCTCGCCGTCTCAGTCCAGATGCGGTCGCACCCGGCCGCGCGAAGGGCGTCGTGCTGCAGGTCGTGGTTCTGGTCACCCGTCGAGACGCGAGCGTAACCGATAAGCATCCTGTTCTCCCGAAACTCATCCACGCCGTCCGTTCTCGGACGACCAGTTTCAGGATATGATAGCGCGACAATCTGTCAGCTTTTTTCTGCAGTTTTCGGATACGGTTTTCGGAGACATAACGCGTTGACCCGAAAACCACCGTTTGCAGGAAAGATCGCGCAGCGGTCGGGTGCGAGGAAGATGATGGTCGTCGAGGTTGGCGACAACGACGGTCTCAGAGGCGCTCGGTCATGGGCCACAGAACCGACGCCGTCACTTGACACTGAAAGCGCCCGATGCCGGTCAGGCGGTTCGTTCCGGCCGGTCACTGTGTACGGCATTGTTCTGGGTAGACAGTGAATGCCAATTCAGGAACGTATTGACCGCCATTGAGAAGGAAGGTTGCAGATATGGACAGAGGTCATAAGCACCAAGAATGTGCCGTTAACAACAAATGGCAAATGCGACAAGAATGTGTTGCCAAGGACAATCGGGATCCATATCAACGAGACTACGCGCGAATTATTCATTCGGCCGCCTTCAGGCGACTGCAGTCAAAAACGCAGGTCCTAGGCATAGGTGATAGCGATTTCTATCGCACTCGCCTCACACACTCACTAGAGGTCAGTCAAATTGGTGAAAGCATTGCTTTGCAACTGAAGCGTGACCATAATGGATCATATTATGCAGAAATTCTTCCTGATCCGATATTGATCCGCACGATCTGCTTGGCGCATGATCTAGGACACCCGCCGTTCGGTCACGGCGGTGAGGTCGCGCTCAATCGCTGCATGCTCAACTACGGCGGCTTCGAGGGCAACGGTCAGACACTTCGAATCATGAGCCATCTCGAACCGTATCATAAGTGTTTGGGGATGAATCTCACCCGCAGGACGCTGCTCGGCGTCCTGAAATATCCAGCCCCGTATAGTCTCGTCGTCGACAGCAACGTTTATCCAGAGGTGGATCGGCCAATTCGGTCTGTCTTCAAGGCCGAGCCGTTCAAGCCCCCCAAATGCTATCTCGATACAGAATGTGGGCTCGTGGACTGGTTGTCGGAAGAGATAAATCCGCTCGACTGGAATCGCGTCAGCACAGAGTTCGAGGAAAAGGAGGCGGGGAAGCATTGGAAGACCAAGCACAAGACACTTGATACGTCGATCATGGAGATCGCGGACGACATCGCCTACGGCGTTCACGATCTTGAGGATGCGATTGGATTGAAACTGATTGATGAGACAGCATTTCGCAAGGATGCGAGTGAAGCGAATCTTCAGCCATTCTGCAAATGGCTCGATGGCTTGGTATACGATGATCTGATCAAAAGCCTGTTCTCGACTGAGACATACGAGCGGAAGAATGCCATCGGGAAACTGGTTGGCTTCTGCGTACAGCATACGAAACTTGAAACATCCAATCCTTTTTGTTTTATCGAACCGATCTTTGCGTTCAGGGCGGTCTTGGCAGACGGCGCTCGCCAAGTTCTCAATATCTTGAAAGATTTGGTGGTCAACAGGGTCATTCGGTCAGCAACCGTGCAGCAACTGGAATTCAAAGGCCAAAAGATCGTTACCGAGTTGTTCGAAGCTTTCGCAACCGATCCGGAACGGCTGCTGCCAAAGGGGGATGCGCAGCGTTGGGAAAATGCTGGGGGCAAAGTGGACAAAGTGGTCAAGCAACATCGGGTCATCTGCGATTATATCGCTGGCATGACTGATGAATACGCGACCAAGCGATATCAACAGCTATTCTCCCCCCGTATCGGATCCGTGTTTGACAGACTATGACGTGTTCATAGGGAACTTTTCGGACGGCGATGGCTGAGCCTTCTGGCCGAGTTGTTGCCTCAAAAATAGGTCGTGACGTGCGTTGATCTGTTGGTTCTTCCGGCGGTCACGAGGTCGCGGCATATAACACGTGAGAGCACTCGACCTGACCGGTCAAAACTATCTGTCAAGCTGAATTCATCCGCTGACCTGCAGGACGGTGCCGGTCAGAACGTCCTGCAGCAGGCCGAGGCCTTGTCGGCGGCATGGGCTGCCTGCACACGCATACCTTATCGACCGATCAAGATCACGCTGATCATGTCGATTACCATGCGGATTTCAGCCGCGATGCTGCTTCCGCGCTCGCGCAGGCGACAAACACGGTCCAGATATCAGGCTGCGATTTGTCGACATCGAGAACACGCAGCTCGGGCGCATCTTCGGTCAGGCAGCTGAACCGATAATAGTCGGCAGGATCGAGTGTGATTTCTGCAACGTAAGGATGTGTGGGCGGGATTTTGCCTTGATAGTGGATCATCGGAAGAACTCCATTTTGACGGGGTGACCTATTTAGCCGTCGTAATCAGCCGACTCCTTCCGCATAGGGCGCCTTTCAGATTGGACGTGACCATCGCCCTGTATTGGTAAACCTCGTTCGGGTCGCAAATGAGAGACCGGGGCACCGGGGCGACGACATGCCGATTCACGTCGATCCCTTTCGAGCGATCCGTGCAATTCCCGGATGCAGGCGCCGATGGCGTGGGCGCCTGCGCGACTACAAGCGGCGGCTGAGCGCGTGCGTGACGCCGGACAGGGTGCTTCCCACATTCGACCTGCGGCAGTGTGTTACAGCGAATTTAGATCGAAGCAGATCCACGAGATATTGCGCGCGGAATGGGAGATGTGCGTTAATGATGCATCGGTCATTTGCCGATGTCGGTCGAGAAGAACATTTTCGCCCGTCAGGCTCGCTGAGATTCGAGGCGGGTCAGTCCTTTTGAAAACTGTTTTTGAATTGAGAATTCTATGCACAACGGTCACCCGACGGAACACGACCCCGTCAGCAGCTTCAATGCCATTGCAAGCAACATCATCCACACGGGCCTCAACCGCATCGAATCCGGGAATACGGACGATCAGAAGCATGCTGGGTTGCCTCCGGCAAAGCCGATGATGTCCACGAAGGCGGCGCGAATTTACGAACGCGCTATGTGGCGCTGGAACACTGATCATACAGAGGCCGAGCGGTATCTACGCTCCGCAGCGATGTGTCTCTCTCCGCTGCAGTGCGAGACTATGTTTGAACACCTTCCTCCGCAACTTGTCGATACGTTCCGTGATTGGTTGGCGACCAAGGCTACCAAGGCCGCAAAGCGCGCGTGGAAACGGCAGCTCAGGAACGACCCCGATGCGAGGAAGGAACGCGAAGAGCAAGCAAAGCGGATTCGGGAAGCCGCCGCGGCGCAGTGGCAAGAGAAAGAAAGTTCTCGTCTCGCAGCGCTCTGCGCTGAAAAGGATGCACTTTTTGATGGCGATAGGCTGCTGTTTCTCGCCCGTCTGATGGCGTCGGACCGCAACAAAATCGCGACGGAATCGGAGCGGCATGCGACGATTCAACTTCGGAAGGCCTGTATCTGGCCGTCTAAGACAATGGAATTGCTCGGTTGCACTGAGAAGGAACTTAATCGGTGGGACGCGGATGGACGCCTGCCGCACCGGTTCAAGCGGCCGCTTTACCGACACCGTCTGTTCTTGGCTCGGGTCTGGCACATCAACGACGTTGCAAATGCCGCAAGCAAAGTCTCAGAGTGGCGTCAGCAGGACGCCATGAAGCAGGCACAGAGGCGGCGCTAAACTCAACACTGTTGACGGCGCGGCGGGCATGAGTGTGATGGTGGGATGATGTGTATGGAGGACGGCAATGACCACCTCACCTGACGGCCAGCAGACCGTCGCGCTGCCGCTGGTTGTCGGTGTCTCCACGCGCGCCATGTTTGATCTCACTGAAGAGCACGACGTTTTCACCCAGCGGGGCGTCGAGGCATACGCTCAGTTGCAGCGCGAACGCGAGAGGGTGCCCCTGAAACCCGGCGCGGCCTTCGAGGTGACACGTCGGTTGCTTGCTCTGAACGCCGAGGGACCGGCGCCGATGGTAAAGGTGATCCTGCTGTCGCGAAATTCACCGGACCTGTCGCTGCGTGCCTTCAACTCGTTCGAGCACTACGAACTGAGTGTCCAGCACGGCAGTTTCACAAGCGGTCGCACGGTAGCCCCATTTGTCGCCGCGTGGGGTATCGACCTCTTTCTCTCGAACGCCGATGACGATGTTCAATCGGCGATCACCGCTGGCACGGCCGCCGCCCGGCTTGGGCCTACTCCCGGAGCCGCGAGCGGAGAGGATGACCGTGCTCCCAAGGACGAGGTGCGGATCGCGCTGGACGGCGACGCCGTCCTGTTCAGCGAGGCGTCTGACCGGATTTACCGTGACCATGGGCTGAACCAGTTCCTAGAGCATGAGCGTGCGAACGCGCATATACCGATGGAGCGAGGACCATTCGGACGGACCTTTTTCCCGAAGCTCGCGCTGATCCGGCAAGCCTTCATGCGGGACGATGGAACCAGTCGGGTCCGGCTCTCGATTGTCACGGCCCGAAACGCACCTGCACATGAGCGTGTCATCCACACGCTCCGCGCTTGGGGCACGCCGGCCGACGAGGCTCATTTTGTCGGACGGCACGCGAAGGGACCTTTCCTGCGCGCCTGTAGGGCGCACATCTTCTTCGACGATCAGGAAACACACGTCGTCGGTGCGAGCGATTACGTGCCATCTGGGTTGGTGCCCGGGCCGCATTCGCCGGAGGACCCGGTCATTCCCGCCGGATAGGTTGGATCGTCAAAAAGATGAAATGCGGAAGCGGCTGTCGCCAGCGAACCCACTCGCGTTGATCGGGTCCAAGACAAGGCGCGATAGCGTATGCCGCCATCGAAGGATCTGCCGATAATCACGCGTGCGCGTGCGCCGCTCATACGTAAGGTGCGAGCGCGTCCTCGGTGTCAGCGAACACCTGTCTCTCACTCCCGCGTACAACCCTTTGATTCAATCGCATCACGACATCTTCAGTCACCGGCCGCTCAGCGATCCGGGTCGGCAGTTTTACGTCATCGAGCAGGAGCGCATATCTCGATGAGACAGGATAGTAGAGCGCCAGATGACCCGGCGGAGCATCGTCCATCTCGCCACCGAGAAGGTTCACGGTAGGTTGATCGCCGGCGATGAAAGACATGGACGTCTTGTTTTCCAAGAGAGCAAGCGGCCGTATCTTTCGCTGGGCGAACAGGGTCAAACCGACATTGGCCGCGAGAATGTGGGAAATGACGTTCCAGCATCGTTCCATATCCGCGGGAAGGTTGAGGGTGGCGCATCGCGCGAGAACGCGGCGCCGTAGTGCGGCCGTCCTAAAATGCTGCAAGCATATGAAGTGCGAAATTAGGATGGCATTGCCATCATCGTCGTAGAAACAGAGGTCCCCTTTCCGAGCCGCCTTGATCAGTGGCGCCGCGCGTGTCTCAAGCACCGAGTGGTAATCTTCTTCGGCATTGTGGACCTGTTCGTCCAAGAGGGCGACAAGCTGAGGGTTGGCCGAGGCCTGCGCTTCGGTCAACGCTTCCCTGAGTATGGCCCAAACGGATAATCTCCGCAGCGTGTCTTCGTGCAGGTCCCGAGACTCCGGTGGCGAATGCTCGATCCAGAATGTCCGGATGAACGCGATTTCCGACGGTGTCAGAGCATGCAGCTTGTAGAAGTCCCTCTGGACCGCAACGTCGTTGACGTTCGCAGAACGGATACGATTGTCCTGAAGCACCATAAGTCGATCTTTCGTCGCCCATGCGCGAAGATATGCTTTCCAGACGTGGTGGTGGCGGCGCTTCTTCATCAGTCCGACGTTACAAGAACAGGGTTCATCCACCGCAGTCGGGAGCTACGACCCACTCAGCAATGATGTGGTCGTCCACTAAAATAAGCTTGAAACCGTGCGCCAGAGATGATCGAAGGCGCGGAGCAAGTCGTCGCCGCGTACAACGAAGCGACAAAGCAGGCTAAGCAGCACGATGGTCGTCTGTCGGCGATACCAACGTCGCGCCGCTTCAATTCCATCCACTGACTCGCGTCGTACGAACTCTTCGTCGAGGTCGCCAAGCATCCCTTCACCAGTGCGCGGCGCGAGAACATTGACCAGCATGGCGACCACTTTGTACGGTCTGACGAACGTCGCATCGGTTTCGGTTGTGTTGCTACTGTTGCGGGCCGCAAGCATCAAGCGCTCTGTGTCTTTGACATATTGCTCAAAATCAGAGATCGCTTCGGAACCTTTGACTATTGCCTCGCACCGTTTTCGAAGCACAGCCTTCTCAGGGCGCCTCATGATCCGCGGAAGCGGAAACGGCAATATGGCATTTGCGCCGAACTCGACCACAAACCCTCGCTCAATGCTATCAAGGGCCTTCAACACGGCTCGCGTCGTTTCGTTATCGATACTTCTCTTCTCAGTATTTTCCTGCTCGACTATGCCAACACTCATTGATCACGCCCCTGCGAACGCGCCGTCGGCCCCCAATAGATGACGCAGGTGTTCTTCCGTTTGATGGACTGCTTCTCGTCCGGCGGTCTCGATTCTATAAAAGCGCTTCCGCCGTCCGCCGCGTTCGGCGGTCGCTTCTCCCCACCATGATGAAACGAGCCCCTTGCGTTCCATTCGGTCAAGGGTCGTATACAACGCTCCAATACTCGCATCGTGACCAGTCCTCTCCGAGATTCGGTCCAACAACGTGACGCCGTAAGCGTCCTCTGGCTGCTGGATCAATGTCCTGAGTACAGTAAGTTCAAAAGTTCCAAGGGTTCTACGTGGCATTTCTGTTTTGCGAATGTGTCTGCGAGGGAGTGTGTCTGCGAGGGAGTGTGTCTGCGAGGGAGTGTGTCTGCGAGGGAGTGTGTCTGCGAAAGGTCCAATGAGCTTCGTGACAATGTTTTTTACACTTTGTAGTAGATATCATCTGTAGCGATGCCGTGCAAGCAAAATGTTTGATCAGCGGGCAGTTTTCAACGGATCAACCACCGCGGCGACGAAGTTCTTTCACCGCGACACCCTTTATTATGTTTTCCCACAGCCGCCCCGCCGAGTATCGCCGGCAACCCCTTCGACCTGTGCCGCTCTCGGGGCAGCATCCCTCGACCCATTTCTCACAGCTTCTACCGCATGCCTCTGAGCGGCCCGTCTGTATAGAGACGGCCCTTTGAATTGTTCGGTGATCCACCCGGCGATCTCGGGTGCCGGTGTGAGCATGGACGGTCGGTGGCGCGGTGTGGTGCTTGTAGGACGACCGTCATGACGAGCGGGGATCGTGATGAGCGGTGCCAGTGATGCTCTCCGCGACAATCAGTGTAGACGGGACGGTGGAGCTTGATGGTGCGGGTCGGTGACCGTCTCCGTGGTGACCGGTACGCCGGACGTACCCGCCGTGACCAACCTGAGCCCGTTCATCGTCGTCATCCTCTGACCGTGCTCGCCTAAACGGTGGTTTTCGGGTCAACGCGTTATGTCTCCGAAAACCGTATCCGAAAACTGCAGAAAAAAGCTGACAGATTGTCGCGCTATCATATCCTGAAACTGGTCGTCCGAGAACGGACGGCGTGGATGAGTTTCGGGAGAACAGGATGCTTATCGGTTACGCTCGCGTCTCGACGGGTGACCAGAACCACGACCTGCAGCACGACGCCCTTCGCGCGGCCGGGTGCGACCGCATCTGGACTGAGACGGCGAGCGGGGCACGGACGGACCGACCGCAGCTGACCGCGCTGCTCGACGCGGCACGAGCCGGTGACACGCTGGTGGTCTGGCGGCTCGACCGGCTCGGTCGGTCGTTGCAGCATCTGATCAAAGTGGCCGAGGACCTCAAGCAGCGAGAGATCGCGCTTCGCAGCTTGACCGAAGGGATCGACACGACGACGACGGCAGGCCGGTTTGTCTACTCCCTTCTCGGGGCGTTGGCGCAGATGGAACGCGAGGTGTTGGTCGAGCGCACGCAAGCCGGCTTGGCAGCGGCGGCAGCGCGAGGCCGAAAGGGCGGTCGTCCGCGCGCGCTCGACGACGGCAAGGTCCGCGCGGCGCAGGCGATGCTTGCGGCGGGAACTCTCAGCGGCGCCGAGATCGCCAAACAACTCGGCGTCGCGCCATCGACGCTGTATCGGACTATCCCCGGCGGACGGCGCGCTGTGCTGGATCACGCAGCATGAACGACCGGGAAAATGGTTTTGACGACCCCGGCGAAGATCGTGATCAACCGGATCACCCGGTCAAATCGTCGCGCTACACAGCCGATCAGATCGAAGACATGCAGGACGTCGCCGCTGTTCTCGGCCTCGATCTGTCGTTCGATCCCCCCGGCGACATCAAACCCAATCTCTTCACCGACATCCTAGAGACGATGACGCCAGCGGAATACGACCGCCATCTCGACGAGATGGCCGCGCTCCTGCGAGCCGCCATTTCGGCAGCATGGGACCGAGAAGCGAAAAGACAAAAGCGGTTGCAGAAGAAGCGGAAGCGTCGTCGCCAGTGATCGACCGGGCCGATGCCGCAGGTTCCGGGGGGCCTCGAAACCGACCTCAAGAGTGATGATCGGGACCAAGTAGTCGCAGCCGGCGAATCATCTCGGCACTGTCGATCACACCGCTCCAGCGGGCTAGCAGCGGTTCCCTATTGGCGCGAATCCATGAGACGGCAGCGGCCTCGTAGGCCGGGTCCAGCGGACCCACGATGAGATGTGGTTCGGGCTGGACACCAAGGATCGCGGCGTTCGTCGCGTCCATTTGTTCGCTTGGAGAAGTCGCCACGAGCACGACCGCCCGCTGATCGGTCGACAGCATCGTCGGCAGCCAAATCGTGACCGGCAGGCCAGTAGACGACGGAAACAGGACGGCTGTCGTCCAAAAGTCGGCGTCCTCCTCCCGCCATCTATCATTGTGTTGGACGTAGATCGCTTCTGCGATGGCGAGCAGTTCCGGGCTGTCGTTGATGGCGCTGTCGTCCAAGAAACCTAGGTGTGGCGACGAGGGGCTCACCGTCTGCGAGATCGCCGCGGCAACCTCTTTGAAATCCAGACCGTCTTTTTTGAATCTCTCAACAAACGCCCACGCGATTGGCAAATCCGCGAGAGGAACGTGGCCGCCGTCCGCGAGCCTGAGCACAAGCTGCAGCTCGTACGACGTGAAGGTCAGTTCTGCACCGCGCCATGGGATGCGGTGTTCGACATGGACAATCCCATACACGCTGTCCGTGCTCGTCGTCGCCTCCATCAGGGTGCCGGATCGCTGCGCATCAGTGTGACGATCCGCGTCGCCACGGTATCGGCGGCGGCGATCAACGTCGTGTCGGCGACGTGGATGTAGCGCCGTGTCACAGTATGGCCCCGGTGCCCGAGCAGCGAGCCGATGGTCGCATCGGGCAGCCCGAGATCGGCGGCGACGCTGGCGTACGAGTGGCGCAGCACGTGCGGCGTCACGTCGCGTGGTAGCCCCGCGGCACGATAGACGACCCGCTCCCATACGCGTCGAAAATTGGCTATCGGCGCATCCCCGCCGGCCGACTTGAAGACGAATTCACCCGGCGCCATCGCCTCTATCATCTGACACGCAGTCGTGCACAGCGGTCGCATCGACGCGCCGGTCTTGGTCGCGGCAAGTCGAGCGGTTGATCGCGCCACGTCGATCTCCGCGTATCGCAGCCCGAGAACCTCGCCGCGCCGCCAGCCCGTGAGCGCGAGGAAACGGATCGCGGCGAGTGCAGGCGGCCATTCGCCCCCGGCCTCGGCCACATCCAGCGCAGTGCCGAGCGCACGGTATTCGGCGTCATCGAGCCGGCGCTCGCGGCGGCCGTCAGCCGGCTTGATCACCAGCCGGCAGGGATTGTCCTCGCGGAGCCCGCGCCGTACGGCGTACGTCATGATGGCTCCGAGCAGCCCCATCGTCCGGCTCGCGGCACCGCGTCCACCACGGACGTGCGACACGGCACGGAGCCTATCGAGCTTGACCCGTTTGTGCGTTTTGCCCGCGATGATGTCGATCATCATGCGCTCGATGTCCTGCCGCGAGATCGAGGCGACCGGCAGGTGGCCGACCAGAGGACGAATATGTGCGTCGACGCGGCAGTGGTCGGTCGCGATGGTGCTCGCGCTCTTTGCGACCCCGCGCCGCGTCAGTATCCGGCCGGCCGCGGCATCAGCGAGATACTCGTCACAGAGGTCCGCCATCGAAATCACCTGATGCTCGATCTGGCGCTCGCCGCTCGGGTCACCGCCATCGATCACGATCCGTAACAGCCTGATCGCCTCGGCCCTCGCCTCGTCCGGTGTCCATGGCGATCCATGACGGCCTATCGTGTAGGTCCGCTGCCGACCTTCCTTTGTTCGATATCGAAAAACATAGGTCGGCCGTCCACGCTGCCGGCGCGCACCGAAACCAATGACCATGGTGTCCCACACGGTCTCGCCGACTTTGAGCCCCTCGACGATCCGCAATCCAATCCGTGCGCCCAGCTTCCGTACCCCTTCGGTAGCTGGTTCTCACGGATCGGCGATTTGTCTACTGAAATCAGCGAGCATACAGCGAGCAGCAGGTGCCAAAACGCATCGCGTCCTCACCCAAAATCACGAGGATTCCCCTTCCGTCACGACGTTGACATGGCAGGGGTCACAGGTTCAATCCCTGTCGCGCCCACCACACAACCCACCGAAATCAAACGGTTTTTTGAGTTGTGCCACGATCACTTATCTTGGTCGTGCGCCTCTTAGATACCACCCAGCTACCACACGAAACCTTGTTTTCTGTCACTTTTGGCAAGTGGTGGTCAGGACGACCATGGATTTTCAGGCCGGTTGTGGGAGTTCGGAACGGCAAAAACCGATTTTGAAGGGATACGCCGCGCTCGCGTGAACCTGGAAAGGCGCCGCTGAGGGTTCCCGCCACCAATATAGCCTGTTCTGCCCGGATCTTGCCGGCCTCGACGAGCGCGGGATCTGCTGCGCACGGTGACTATCACTCTTCGGTCGCGACCAATGTTGGCGTTGATTTCTGCGCCGTTGCCTTGTCGCTCGGCTCCCATGGCAGGCGGTCGTCCCGTTCATCAATCAGGAATGGCAGACAGCAAAACGGACCGCATTGATGAACGATTTCGGCTTCGTGTTCGACGCCATCAATCACATACTTGACCGTTACACGTGGAGCCGGCTGTTTTTTGCGTTTCCTCATGCGGATGGCTCCTGATCTGAGACTAGAGATTCCAAGACCGTGGCAATCGCGTCCCAGATTGCCATGTCAAATTCCTGCTCCTCAGCCGGCGTCATTGGCTTGCGGAAGCGGGCCAGAAAGTTTGGATCGTAAAAATCACAATCCGAATCTTCGGTGGGATCGACGCCATCCATCTCCCCGCCAAGCAGCATTGACCGCAACTCATCATCGCTGAGATGCGGCGCGTCACCTGCGTTGTGCTGATCGTCCAGCGGCAACTGAGGCTGCTCAGACTGTATGCATGAGGTCATCGTCGAGTTCATAAGTATGGCAATGAGGGCATGGCTTCGGCTTGGTTTCGTCCGACAGGCTCTGTGCATGCACCTCTGCCTGCCACCACCAGATCGCCGCCACCTGCAAATCCAAGTTGATCTTGTCTGGCATCACATTCCGGCGAACCGCCAGTTCTTGGACCAGCGCATAGGCGAAGATCGACGCGGCGTAGTCGTCCCGGTTCAGCACCGTCGGCGACCGCCTGCAGGCTGCGCCAAACATGCGGGCGATTTCTTCGATCACTTCGGTCGGCACGCTCGCGCTGAAGAGGCGGCGTTTGCCGAGCCTCTTGAACGGACCACGTGGCACAACGGTCTGATCGGTGTCGGTATCGGGGTCATAATATGTCAGCATGAGGATTGTCCCATATCGGTTGGTTCTCTGTCGGGTGTTTTCGACGCGGCCATGATGGATCGACGCACCTGCGTGACCTTGGCCGGACTGACCTGCAGCAACCGTGCCGTCTCCCGCACTCCTCGACCTTCATTCAGCGAGCGTGTGATTTGATCGATCCGGATGGGTGCCAACCGAGGCCGGCCCAATCGTTTGCCCTCTCGGCCGGCACGATCCAGCGACGCGTTGATACGATCTCGGATGATGGCTCTCTCGAATTCGGCGAAGACGCCCAGCATCCCATACAGCGCCACCCCGGCGGGCGTGCTGGTGTCGATGGACTGTTGGTGCAGATAGAGATCGACGCCTGATGCCCTGAGTTCACCCAGCAGGCCAACCAGATCGGGTAGCGACCGTCCGAGGCGACAGACTGACCATGCGGCGACCACATCATATTCGCGCCGGGTCACGCCCTTCATGAGAGCATCGAGACCGGGCCGTTTCTGGCGGCCCTTTGCACCGGAGATGCCTTCGTCCGCGTGGACCGCCACGATATTCCATCCCAGCCGGGCGCCGGTATCACGCAAGGGTGTCAGTTGGTTCTCGATGGTCTGGCCGCGATCAGAGGTCGAGACCCGAACATAGAGTGCGGCGCGCTTCGTGATTTCCATCTCCAGAAGGAACCACGGATTTTCGAACTGTCAACAAAAAAGGATGATTCCGGGTACGCTCCGCTGATCTGATCCCTTCCGAGTCGTCCTGACGCTGTTTTGGGATTTGGCACGAAGGAGGATGGGGGTGTCGAGGAATCACAAGCCGGAAGAGATCATCGGCAAGTTGCCTGAGGCTGCGATTGTGCTGGCGCAGGGTGACCGAACTGAACCACGCTGGGAATCCCGGATACTCCAACTCTTGAGTAGGATGGAGCGCTGGAAAAGCGGAAGACATCGGTTCGGTATTCGCCTGAGGTCCGGGAGCGAGCGGTCCGGATGGTGCTGGAGCATGGCAAGGATCATGCTTCGCAATGGGAAGCGATCGGCTCGATAGCACCGAAGATCGGCTGCACGATCGAGACACTGAGGGGGTGGGTTCGCCAGGCGGAGCGCGATCAGGGGCTACGGCCCGGTCCGACGAGTGCTGACCAGGAGCGGATCAAGTCTCTGGAACGAGAGGTCCGGGAGCTACGCCAGGCGAACGAGATCCTGCGCAAGGCATCGGCTTATTTTGCGATGGCGGAGCTCGACCGCCGGTACAAGCCATGATCGCGTTCATCGACGCGCATCGTGAGGTCTACGGTGTCGAGCCGATCTGCCGGATGCTGCCGATCGCTCCGTCGACCTACTATGAGCATGCTGCACGCCGTATTGACCCAAACCGCTTGCCGCCCCGTGCGCGGCGCGGCGCGCGGCTTATGAAGCAGATGGAACTGGCCGGCGTGATCCGCGGCAAGCCGATGAAGACGACGGTCAGCAACTCCGCTGCGCCCTGTCCACGAGACAAGGTGAACCGGCAGTTTTATGCCTCAAGGCCAAATGCCCTATGGGTGTCGGACTTCACCTATGTCGCGACCTGGCAAGGCTTTGTATATGTGGCGTTTGTCATCGATACATTCGCTCGGCGTATCGTCGGCTGGCGGGTCAGCCGCACGGCGCATGCCGGTTTCGTCCTCGATGCCCTGGAACAGGCTCTTCACAACAGACGCCCGATGCGTGGCGGCGGCCTCGTCCATCACAGCGACCGGGGCAGCCAGTATGTCTCGATCAAATACACCGAGCGCCTGTTGGAGGCCGGCATCGAACCGTCCGTCGGCAGCGTCGGCGATTCCTACGACAATGCCCTCGCCGAAACTATCAACGGCCTGTTCAAGGCCGAGGTCATCCACCCTCGTGGCCCTTGGCGGAATGCAGAAGCAGTGGAATTCGCCACACTCGAATGGGTGGACTGGTTCAACAACCGCCGCCTCCTCGAGCCCATTGGCAATATTCCACCCGCTGAGGCCGAGGCGAGGTACTATGAACAACTGAACGAGCTGGCTATGGTCGCCTCAGTCAAACAAAATGGCCTCCGGGATTCCCGGCGCGGTTCAGACCACTCATAGGCTGATGCTCAAATTGTCGGTATGATAGAGCACTTGCCGATCTTGCCTGATCGGGTGATCTTTCAGCCGATTTGCAGCGGGCTCTCCATGCTCGGCGATAAGCACGCGTTGAGACCTACGATTTCATCGAACTGTGCCATGGGCGCAGGGCGGCCGATCAGATAGCCCTGCAACAGTGCGCAGCCTGCCGTGCGGAGCATCTCCGCTTGCGCCGGAGTTTCCACACCTTCGGCAACAACCGACAAATCGAGTGCCCGGCCAAGTCCCAAGACCGCCAGCACGATCGCCTCCGCCTCATCCACGCGGCCAAGATCGGACACGAAAGAACGATCGAGCTTGATCTTGTCGAAGGGGAACATTCGAAGCGTTGCCAGCGATGAATATCCCGTTCCGAAATCATCCAGCGATATCGTTACCCCCAGAGCCCTGATGCGGGCCAGGACGTCGGTCGCGGCGCGGGCATCGGCGAGCAGCAGGGATTCGGTGACTTCGAGTTCGAGCCGCGCGGGGGCCAGCCCGGTTTCGGCAAGCACCGCGGCGACCAGTTCCGGCAACTGGCCGTGCTGGATCTGGACAACCGATATATTGACCGCAACGCGCAGCGGAGCGCGCCATCCCGCGGCTTCGCGGCATGCCTCCCGCAGCACGAAACTGCCGATCTCGATGATCGATCCGGTTTCTTCGGCGACGGGAATGAACGCTGCCGGCGACACGTCGTTCTCGTTCCGCCGCCAGCGCGCCAGCGCCTCGAAGCCGACAATACTGCCAGAGGCGATGTCGAGCTGTGGTTGATACTGCACCGAGATTTCATTCCGGTCGCAGGCGCCACGCAAATCCGCTTCCATCCTGCGGAGGGCGAGCTGGGCGTCGTTGATCTGGGTGTTGAAGAATGCAAACCCGTTTCGGCTGGCCGATTTAACCTGGTAGAGTGCCATATCAGCGTGTGAGAGAAGGGCTTCGGCGGTCTCCCCATCATCAGGCGCCAGGGCGATGCCGATCGACACGGTCGTCGAGACGGCAGGCACCTCGCTCGTGGAGAGCCTTGCACTGACCGCGCCGATCAGTCGCTCGGCCAGGCGACTGGCATCCCCCGCACTGGTGATGCCGTTTTGCACGACAACGAACTCATCGCCGCCGCTCCGCGCGATCACGTCGTTTTCGCGCACTTCCCCGCGCAGGCAGGCCGCGAGATCAATCAGCAACTTGTCGCCGGTGGTATGCCCGTAGAGATCATTCACCGTCTTGAAACGGTCGATATCGATCACGTGGACCGCGAATTTCAACGTCTCCACACGGGCAGCAGCGAGCGTCGTGTCAAGATACGAGATCAGCCGCCGGCGATTGGCAAGGCCCGTCAGCGGGTCGTGTTCGACAAGATAGCGAATCTGTTCGGCAGCACGCCGGCTCTCGGAGATGTCCTTGGTAATTACGAGGTAGCCGCTCCCCTCGTCATCTTCGCTCACGGCCGTGACTTCGGTGCAGAACCATGTTCCCGCTGCACTGCCTGGCCATTCGACCGCACCGCCCGATCCGCCGAAAAGCTTGGCCACCGCTTCGTGGTAGTCGCTATCCACCCTGCCGAGAAACCATTCGATTCCGCGCAGCGTCTCGCCCTCATGTTCCGGCAGGCCACGAACCTGACCGATCGGCACAATCTCGCCCGCGGGAAGCGTCATCCGCCAGGCCTCGAGCTTTGCAACACGCTGCACATTGTCGAGCGCGTCGGCATTATCCTTGCTGCGTTCCACCGCACGCTGAGCGGTTTCGAGCATAAAATTCGTCAGCAAGGACAGTTTCTGGACCGTCAGGTCCGTACTTTCGGTGCGGAGTCGTAACGACAGATCCCCGGTGATGACGCCGCACATTGCCTGGCAGAGCGCCTCGATCGCCTGGCGATCGACAGGGTCTCCGCCGCCTGCGATGTTCATGCGATACCGGTCGCCTGTTTCGGTTTGAGCCTCACCTCGATGACGGACGTGCTTGAGGCGGTACTGCCTTCGATGAAGCTGATCTCGGCAACCTCGCCCCGGCGCGCGGCAAGATTGCGGGCGAGGGAACAGTAGAAATAAGCCAGCCGGTTCGAGGATCGGTAATGCATCCGGATCCCGTCCGGCAACGCCACGGCCCTGAATTTCTCGGCTACCTTCCGCTGTTCGTTAGAGCGCAGTCCGCAGGCCATGCTGCTATGGATGTCCGGCTGCAACATCAGGAAGTTCCGTGTGTCCGGTGCCACGGCGAAGAAGCCGGGGAAAGTCTGTTCCGCCCAGTCGAGGAAGAAGTCGGCGATCTCGTCGAACGCCGTCTCTGTATCGCAGCCGGTTATGTCGGCGATTGCGGCGACCAGCGCGCAGCATTCCGCATCGTCATATTCGGTATCGAGACGGAATTGCTGCTCGCTCTGAAAGCCCGCCCGCAGCAGGATCGCCATTCGTGTCTCCGCCGTTACGCGGCGTTTGAGATACCGGTCGATGGTATGGGGGATGATACCGAGCATGATGATTATAACTCTTTACATAAAATGTTTGATATTTAATTACCGGATTGATCATCGCTTACGTCATGATTCCATGACGGTACGCGGCCTGCCGATCTTCGGGCGGCCGCCTTACCCGGTCAGACGACCCCATCCGATCGGATGATGCTCTAACAGACGGAACCGGTCGCGCGGTAAGACTGCACGAGACCGTGGACGATGCGGAAATTGATCACACAGGTATTTTTGTAGGTCTGTGGCGGAACGGTTGGCGGGATGCCGCCAATTGCCGGCCGCTGATCCACGAAAGCGGGTCCGCCGGTCCAGCCCGGCACTGAATAGGTGATTGTGTGCCTGTACTGATCGTGGACAACGTCGCCGTTCACGCTGCGCCGGTCGGGCACACCGAGGGCTCTGACCAGGGCCGTTTCCGGCTTGCCGATGAAGTCCTGCATCTTCCTCGCGAGCCGGGGACCGGCGCATCCGGTCAATGCGAGGCATGACAGGCCCAAGAGCGATGAAGCGACCAGGGTTTTCCGGGTTTGCATGCTTGTGCACCTCTCCCTTCGTGATGGTCGTGGCACCCTCATGCTCTCAAATGGATATGCCCGGTCGCGCCGAAAGACCCGGTTGCCGGATCGCTCACGAATTTTTGCAGGATCGGATATCCCGGACCGGCAGCGGCGCCGGTCGCGCGCCGTGGCGGGGCGAGTGGCCGGCGGATCAGCTGCGAAGGGCGGCCAGCACCGCGTCGATCGGCCTGGACCAATCCCCAAGCGTTTGCTGCCGATGCAGCCTGATCGAGCTGTACCACGGCGTGTCGGATCGGCCGAGCAGCCAGCGCCAGTCGCACGAGGCTGAGAGGAGCACATGGCAAGGTTTGCCCATGGCCCCGGCAAGATGGGCAACCGAGGTATCGACCGTTACCAGCCCGTCGAGATGGTGCAGGATTCCGGCCGTCGCACCGAAATCGTCCATCTCGCCCGCCATGCTTGGCACGTCGTATTCGCCCTGTCGTGCGCCGAGCTGAAGGGCGATGAACCGGAGACCCGGGCTTTCGATCAGCGGCGCCAATACGCCCGTCGGCAGCGAGCGCCGACGATCGTTGTTGTGTCCCGGATTGCCCGCCCAGACCAGACCAAACAGCCGCGTGCCGGCAGGGCGCGCAAGATCGGCAAACCGCTCCACTGCTGCGGGTGGTGCGGCGAGATAGCCGCCCGCTGCCGGAATCGTCTCCGGCGTCAGCCGCAGCACATGCGGCAGGCTCATCTGGTCGATCGCGCAATCAACGTCCGCGGGCGCTGGATCTTCCAGCCGGCAAAGCCCGACTCCGAGCCCCGCGAAGAGCGGGAACAGCGTGGCCTGGCATGCGAGCGTCACGCGTCGTGCCTCGGCGATCAGACGAGGCAGGAACCGCGCGAACATGATGGTGTCGCCCAGCCCCTGCTCGGCGCGAACCAGCAGATGACGGCCTGCCAGATCGTCGCCGGTCCATACCGGGGCGGGCAGGTGGTCGAAATGCGGGCCGTAGATCGGATGGCGCTTGCGCCACTCATAGGCTTCAAACCCGGTGGCAAAATCGCCTGCCAGCAAGGCCGCGACGCCGCGATTCCATTGCGCGACGGCAAAATCCGGGTCGAGCGCGATGGCGCGGTCGCACAGCGCTATCGCTTCCGCGGTATCACCTTGGATCGTCCGCAGCACGGCAAGACTTGCCAGGGCCTCCCGCAGGTTGGGATCGATGGCGAGTGCTGCGCGCAAATCCGCCTCGGCCTGCTCGATGCGGTCGAGCCCGACAAGCGCGTTGCCGCGGTTGAGCAGTGCCCCGGCGTGGCGCGGTTCGGCGGCCAGAACCTGGGTGAACAGGCTGATCGCGGTGTCGGTCTTGCCCAGCGCTGAAAGGGCGGAGCCAAGGGTGAACCGTGCATGGTTGCACGTCGAATCGAGAATCAGCGCAAGCGCTGCGTGTCGTGTCGCCGCAGCGTTGTCGGCATGGGCGAGATAGGCCGCAGCGAGCCCGGCCTGCGCCGGCGCGAAATCCTGTCGCAGCCTTGTCGCCTCGGAATAGGCGGCGATGGCGCCGGCGGAATCCCCGCGCTCGATCCTGATCGCGCCAGCGACCATCCACCCTTCGGCAAGACCGGGCATGGCAGTGCAGGCCGCGACCGCATCCCGCTCGGCATCATCGAGCGCCCCGAGCGACCATAGCGAGAGGGCCCGGTTCGCCAGTGCTGCAGGAAAACCGGGCATGGCTTCGAGCACACCGGTGAAGCACCGTGCCGCCGCGGAATAATCGCCATTGCCATGGGCGGAGAGCCCGGCCGCGAAAAGCGCTTCCGGACCGTCGGCGGCTGCGGTCATGTTCTGATCCATGACCGTAACCTATCGGGAGAAGCTTAATGAAGCCTTACAAGGCCGTTTTGCGCGTCCGGTTCAACGTTCAGCGATTGCCGCCATGGCATCCTGCAACCGGGGAACGTGCCCCTCGGCCAGCGCCGTCAGGCTTGCGGGTACGTTGCCGATCTGCTCGCCATAGATCCAGCTGTCGGTCAGAACCTGCCGCACGAACCGGCGCGTGGTGGCGTTCGGGATCGATTCGACGAAGATCAGAGGATCGCCGCCATCCCTGATCGTTCGTGCCCATTTCGTGGCGGCCACCGGCCCGGCATTGTAGCTGGCCAGAATGCGCAGCAAATCGCCGTTCACGTCAGGCTGGGCGCCGAGATATTGCAGATAGGATTGGCCGAGCGCCAGATTGGCTGCCGGGCTCTCCAGGTTGCCGGCGATGTCGTAGCGCTGCGCCATCGCTCTCGCGGTTGCCGGCATCAGCTGCATCAGCCCGCGCGCGCCGACCGAGGACACGGCACGAGGATTGAAGCCGGATTCAGTGCGCGCCAGCGCGTAGACCAGGGCGGGGTCGACCCTGAAACCACCCGCGGGGTGCAGCGCCGGCAAGGGCAAGGTGACACCCGCAATCTCGTTGCCGGGCAGGGTCCGCACCAGGGTTACGGCGACATCGACCAGTCCCGCCCGCGCCGCGACGCGCAGCACGGCCCGACCCAGATTGGGATCAGCCTTGATTTGCGGCCAGAGGCTGCGCAGGGCGAGGGCGGCATCGGCGGTACGGCCGACCTGCAGCAGCGCGAAGGCCAGCGAGCCCTCGGGCTGCGCGGCTACCGCCTCGACATCCGCTTCCGACAGGCTGGCGGTCAGGCTGGCCAGACCGAGTTCGCGGCCCAGAAGCCGTGCCGCGAGCATGCCGTAGAACGTGCCCTGGTTGTTCGCGGCCTTGCCAAGGCTGGCGATGTAGGCATCAGGCTGGCCAAGCCGCAATGCGGCGCGCGCGGCCCAGAAGGCGCCGGCGGCGTGTTCCTCCGGATTCGCCTTCACGGCGTCGGCAGCCTGTTCGAAATGGGTTCTGGCCTCGGCGAGCCGGTTCAGTTGCCAGGCGGCCAGTCCGGCGATGAAATCCGGTGCCCAGACGTGATTTCCGCCTTCCTTCGCGGCGTCAGCGGCGATCTCCAGGGCCTGTGCATTGGCCCCACGCTCGAAAAGGTGCCGCGCGACGATCGCCCGCAACGCAGCGCCCGTCTCGGGAGAAACGTGATTGTCATTCCGGATCAGGTCGATGGCGCGGCTGGTCTGCCCCGCGCTGCTCAGCCGCCGGACCAGATCGGCCAGTCGTGCGGGCAGGTGCCTGCCGCCCTGCGGCGGGGTCGCCGCGCCGCTTGCCGCGAGGCCCGGCTCAGGCAGATATCGGACATCTGCCGCCGGTATCGTCGCGCCGCGCGGCAGCCGTGAGGCGAGCAGGCTCCTGATCCGCCCGGTGCCCGGCTGGCCGCCATATTTCCGCAGCCAGGCTTCGAGTTCCGGCGGCGTCGAATGATGATGCGGTCCGAGATAGCGCTGCGCCAGCACCTGCCCCATCAACACCTTGTCGCCCAGGCGCTGGATGAGTGCTGCCGCTTCCGCCATCCTGCCGGCCGCCTGGTCGGCGAAGATGCGCCGGTACAGCGCAACATCGCTCGGCGCCAGCGGACGGGCGAGCACCACCTCGTCGCCATTTGCCGGCGCCGATCGCGGGATCGCATAGGCTACTGATTCCGGGTGCGCTGCGGCACCCTGCATGTCGGTCGAAGGCCCCCTGTGCCCAGCCGGCGCCGCGTGAGCGGCGGTTATTCCGGTGGACAGCGCCGCGGTGACGATACACGCCCGGGCGACGCTTAGGCGGGAGAGCTTTTTAACGGCTCCTCGCATGACCGTTTGGCTACAACCCAACTTAGCGGCTGGGCAAGCTCTCCGAGAGGTTGAGAATCTCAAAAAAAACGCAAAGTCCCAGAATTGCTGGGGTTTCGTTGCGCTCTGGATTTCAACTTTTCGTGATTGACTGCGAAAATATCATGTTTGAATCGTCCTAGGCGCATGACTCAACACATTCGCGCCGCAATTCGAGCAGATCTGTCCAGGCCAGCCGCTTCGCATCCGGTTGCCGCAGCAGGAACGCGGGATGATAGGTCGGCAGGACACGCAATCCGCCCTCCATCCCGGGGATCTCGATCTCGCGCCATTTGCCGCGCAGCCGGGTAATCCCGTCCTTGCCGCCGATCAGCGCGCGCACGGCCACGGCGCCGAGCAGGACCAGGCGCGCCGGGCGCACGAGCGCGATATGCCGGTGCAGGAACGGCAGACACTGGGAGATTTCCGTATCGGATGGCGTCCGGTTTCCCGGCGGTCGCCAGGGCACGACGTTGACGATCCGCACCTTGCCCCGGTCGAGGCCGATGCTTTCCATCATCCGGTCAAGCAACTGGCCCGCAGGGCCGACGAACGGCCGGCCGATGCGATCCTCCTCGGCGCCAGGCGCCTCGCCGATGAACATGATCCGCGCATCCGCGGCGCCGTCGGCGAAAACGAGCTGGGTTGCCGTGCGTTTGAGCGCGCAGTGATCGAAGCGTTCGAGCGCGTCGCGCAGCGCGGCGAGCGTGGTCGCGGCGCTGGGATCGGCTCCAGGATCGGAATTCTGATCGGCATTCTGATCGCCGCCCGGCGGGGCAGGGGGGAGGGATGTTGCAGATGGCGCGATCGTGCGCGGTGCGGCTGCGGGCATGTCCCGGCGGCGCGGCGGTGCGGCGGCGTGGTCGGCCGGGGTTTCCAGCAACGCCTCGTCCGCCCCCCATTCCGCCTGCAGCGCGAGCGCCGCGAGCAATGCGGCGCGCGTATCTCCCGTCATGTTTCCGCCCTGTGCGTCCATCACCCGATTTGCGCCCGAGGCCGGGCTTTGCGCAATGCCCCGCGCTTCCCTATACGTTAATCGAAGCGCAGGAGAACTCACATGTCAGACGAAGTGCCGCCCCGGGAATCAATGGAATTCGACGTCGTCGTGGTCGGCGCCGGCCCGGCCGGCCTTTCGGCGGCGATCCGGCTCAAACAGCTCGATCCGGAGATATCGGTCTGCGTCGTTGAAAAAGGCGGCGAGGTGGGCGCGCATATCCTCTCCGGCTGCGTGCTGGAGCCGCGCGCCATGGCGGAACTCCTGCCCGATGCCGATATCGGCGCGATCGAGTTCTCGGCGAAGGCGGGCGAGGATCGTTTCCTGTTCCTCACCGAATCCGGCAGCCACCGCATGCCGACGCCGCCGCAGATGAACAATCACGGCAATTTCGTTGTCAGTCTCGGCAATGTCGTCCGCTTCCTTGGCGCGAAGGCTGAGGAGCTCGGCGTCGAGATCTATCCCGGCTTCGCCGCGGCGGAACTGCTGGTCGAGGATGGCCGCGTCGTCGGCATCGCCACCGGCGACATGGGAATCGGCAAGGACGGCCAGCCGACCGCGCAATACCAGCGGGGGATGGAACTGCGCGCACTATATACTGTATTCGCCGAGGGGTGCCGCGGTTCGCTCGGCAAGCAGCTGATGTCCCGCTTCGGCCTGCGCGACGGGATCGATCCGCAGACCTATGGCATCGGCATCAAGGAACTCTGGGAAGTGCCGGCGGAGCACCACAATCCCGGCATGGTCATGCATACGATCGGCTGGCCGCTCGATATGAAAACCTATGGCGGCTCGTTCCTCTACCATCTGGGCGGCAACCTGATGGCCTATGGTTTCGTGGTCGGGCTCGATTACGAGAACCCCTACCTCTCGCCGTTCGAGGAAATGCAGCGCTTCAAGACCCACAAGGCGATCCGCCCGTATTTCGAGGGTGCGAAGCGCATCGCCTACGGCGCGCGGGCGCTGAACGAGGGCGGTGTCCAGTCGATCCCCAAGCTCGCCTTTCCCGGCGGCGTGCTGGTCGGCTGCGAGGCGGGCTTCCTCAACGTGCCCAAGATCAAGGGCACACATACCGCGATGAAATCCGGCATGCTCGCCGCCGAGACAATCGCCGAGGCGCTGGCCGGCAGCCGCCCCGCCACTCTCGACGCCTTCCCCGAGAAAGTACGCGCCTCCTGGCTCTGGCCCGAGCTTGAGGCGGTGCGCAACATCCGCCCCGGCTTCGCGAAATTCGGCATGTGGGGCGGGCTGATCAACGCCGCCTTCGAAACCTACGTCACCCGTGGCAAGTCGCCTTGGACGCTGCGCAACCACGCCGACAACACCACGCTGAAACCCGCTCGCAACGCCGCGCCCATCGCCTATCCGAAGCCCGACGGCGCGCTCACCTTCGACCGGCTGAGCTCGGTGTTCATGTCGAACACCAATCACGAGGAAAACCAGCCCGCGCATCTCACCCTGATCGATCCGGCGAAGGCAATCGCGGTGAACTGGGCCGAATATCGCAGTCCGGAGACGCGCTACTGCCCGGCCGGCGTCTATGAGATCGTCGGCGCCGAGGCGGGCGATCCGAAGCTTCAGATCAACGCGCAGAACTGCGTGCACTGCAAGACCTGCGACATCAAGGACCCGACGCAGAACATCAACTGGGTGGTGCCCGAAGGCGCCGGCGGCCCGGCCTATCCGGGCGGGATGTGAGCATGACCCGGATCGGCATTGCCGGCATCACCGGCCGGATGGGCAAGCTGCTCGCCGAGGCCGTGCCGTTGGCCGGCGCCACGCTGGCCGGGGGCATCGGCCGCGATGGCGATCTCGACGCACTTGCACGCGAAAGCGATGTGGTGATCGACTTCACCCTGGCCGCCACGGTCAGCCGCCATGCCGGCATCCTCGCCGCATGTGGCACGCCCTGGGTGCTCGGCACCACCGGCTTCGATCCAGCCGCCGAGGCCGACATTGCTGCCGCGGCGGCGCGAATCCCGGTTTTCCAGGCGGCGAATTTCGCGCCGGGCGTGAACCTCGTGATCGCGCTGGCCGAGCGCCTCGGCGCCGCGCTTGCCGCCGAGACCCACGACGCCGAAATCCTCGAAATGCATCATCGCCAGAAGATCGATGCGCCCTCCGGCACAGCGCTGGCGATCGGCGCCGCGGTGGCGCGGGGCAGGGGAGTTGATCTCGACGCCGTCAAGGATTCCGGACGCGACGGCCATACCGGCCCGCGCGAGACTGGCGCCATCGGCTTCGCCGCCCTGCGCGGCGGGCAGATCGTCGGCAGCCATAGTGCGATCTTCACCAGCGCCGTCGAGCAGATCACGCTGACCCATCACGCGCTCGACCGGCGGATTTTCGCCGAAGGGGCGGTCCGCGCCGCGCTTTGGCTGGCCGGGCGCGCGCCGGGGCGCTACGGCATGCGCGACCTGCTCGGCCTCTAGCGGCGCGGCTCCTTGTCTTGACCCCCGGGCGGGATTGCGTCATCCCCCGCTTCGCTCCGGCATTCCGCCGGCGCCGCCGCCCGGCCCGGGCACGACGCTTCGCGACAAGAGGAGAAATCCATGCGCGACAAAGGTGACTACCTGTTCACCTCGGAATCGGTCTCCGAGGGCCACCCCGACAAGGTTGCCGACCGGATTTCGGACACTGTGCTCGACGCCTTCCTGGCGGCCGACCCCTATGCGCGCGTTGCCTGCGAAACGCTGGTGACGACGAACCGGATCGTGCTCGCCGGCGAAACCCGCGGCCCCTCGACCATCACGCGCGAATATCTCGCCCATCTCGCCCGTCTTGCGGTGCATGACATCGGCTACGAGCAGGACGGCTTCTCCTGGCGCGACGCGAAGATCGACGTGCTCCTGCACGAGCAGTCGGCCGATATCGCCGTCGGCGTCGATGCGGCCGGCAACAAGGACGAGGGCGCAGGCGACCAGGGCATCATGTTCGGTTATGCCTGCTCCGAGACCGACGCGCTGATGCCGGCGCCGATCTATTATGCCCATCTGATCCTCCGCCGCATGACCGAGCTGCGCAAGATCGGCGATGCCCGCGCCGCGGGCCTGCTGCCGGATGCCAAGAGCCAGGTCACACTGCGCTATGCCGATGGCAAGCCGGTGGGCACCACCTCGATCGTGGTCTCGACCCAGCACGAGGACGGGATGAGCCAGGACGAGATCAAGGCGATGCTCCGCCCGCTGGTCACCGAGCTGCTGCCCGAAGGCTGGATGTGCCCGGACGATCAGTTTTACGTGAACCCGACCGGCAAGTTCGTCATCGGCGGGCCGGACGGTGATTGCGGCCTGACCGGGCGCAAGATCATCGTCGACACGTATGGCGGCGCGGCCCCGCATGGCGGTGGCGCCTTCTCCGGCAAGGACCCGACAAAGGTCGACCGCTCGGCCGCCTATATGTGCCGCTACCTTGCCAAGAACGTGGTCGCCGCCGGCCTCGCCACCCGCTGCACCATCCAGGTCAGCTACGCGATCGGCGTATCCCACCCGCTTTCGGTCTATGTCGACATGCATGGCACCGAGCGGGACGTCGATCACGCGAAGCTGGAGGCCACGCTGCGCGAACTGGTCAACCTTACCCCGCGCGGCATCCGCGAGCATCTGCACCTCAACCGGCCGATCTATGTGCCGACCTCCGCCTACGGCCATTTCGGCCGCGAGCCGGATGACCGGCTCGGTACCTTCACCTGGGAAAAGACCGACCTCGCGCCGGCGCTGAAGGCCGCGTTTGGCCGCTGAGGAGACTGTCGAAGAGGCGGGCGGCAAGGCACTCAAGCCGCCGCCCGACCGGCTCTATGGCCGTGCCCGCGGCCACGCGCTGCGGGCACGCCAGGAAGAGCTGATCGAGACCCTGCTGCCGCGTCTGCGCTGGCCGGGGCAGGATTTCTCGAACGCGCCGAAGGAACTCTGGATCGAAGTGGGGGCCGGCGGCTTCGAACATGCCGAAGCGATTGCCGCGGCGAATCCCGATATCGGCCTTGTTGCCTGCGAGGTGTTCGTCAATTGCATCGCCTCGCTGCTCTCGCGCCTCGCCCCTGACGGCGCCGAGCCGATAATTCCGGACAATCTGCGCGTGCATGATGACGATGCCCGCGCCCTGCTGCGCAGCCTGCCGGCGGGTTCGGTTTCGCGCCTGTTCCTGATGTTTCCGGATCCCTGGCCGAAGGCGCGCCACGCCAAGCGCCGGTTCGTTCACCCGGCAATTCTCGCCGAGGTTGCCCGCGTGCTCCGTCCCGGCGGCATCTGGCGCATCGCCAGCGACGATCCAACCTATCAGCAATGGGTCGATGAAGTCTTTTCTAACGATGTTACATTTTCTTTGTTAAATAAAACGATGTCCCGGCCAGAAGGATGGCCGGCAACACGCTATGAAGCCAAGGCGGCAAGGGCAGGACGACAGTCGCACTACTGGACATTTGTTTCAAAATAGCTTTTTGTCGCGACGTTTTACGACCTTACGGCGGTTGACAGATCAGGTATGCACGATACAACCGGAATGTGACGTGCGGTCGTCACTGGGTCGTCTGCATCACAATGTTGTCAGAATGTCTCGTTAGTGAAAACGGGCCGCATGTGTCGCTGAGCCGGTGTGCCGCCTTGCGCGGCCACATTACGGAAGGGGAAATGATCCAAATGGATTTTGTGAATTCTGCATCGTTCAACCGCCGCGGCCTGCTCAAGGCTGGCGCGGCCGCCGGCGTGTCCAGTCTTGTCCTGCCGCAGGTCACCTGGGGCGCCAGCGAAAAGCCGGTCAAGATCGGCATGATCGACCCGCGCACCGGTGTCTACGCACCGGCTGGCCACAACGAAATCATCGGCGCCACCATGGCGGTCGACGAGATCAACAAGAAGGGCGGCATTCTCGGCCGGCCCGTCCAGCTCATCGTCGAGGATGACAACAGCCTCCCCGGGCCTGCCGTCAGCAAGGCGCAGAAGCTCGTCGCCGAGGACAAGGTCAACTTCCTCATGGGCACGGTGAACTCCGCCGCGTCCGAATCGCTCAGCCAGTTCGCCCTGCAGCACGAGATGCTGTTCGTCGACACCGGCGGCCACGCCGACGACGTGACCGGCAGCAAGTGCCACTGGACCACGTTCCGCACCTGCTCCACCACCTGGATGCTCACCGCGGGCGACTTCAAGACCCTGTTCAAGAAGTTTGGCAAGAAGTGGTTCTTCGTTGTCCCCGACTATGCGTTCGGTCACGCCCTCTACAAGGACTACATGGTCCAGCTGAAGAAGGCGGGCGGCGAGGCCGTGGGGCATGCGCTCGCGCCGCTCGGCACCACCGATTTCTCCTCCTACCTGATTCGTGCGCGCGCCGCGAAGCCGGACGTGCTGATCTGCCTGCAGGCGGGCGATGACCTCGTGAACCTGCTGAAGCAGGCGGTGCAGTTCGGTCTCGACAAGCAGATCGCCATCGCTGGCGCGCTGCAGGAAATCGAAGTGCTCCAGGCGCTGCCGAAGGCCGCTCTCCTCGGCTGGTGGACCTTCGAGTGGTACTGGAACCAGCCCGGCGTTCCGCATGTCGCCGATTTCGTCACGGAAGTGAAGAAGCGAAGCGGCGGCAAGGTGCCAACGGCGCGAACCTGGTTTGGCTATTCGACCGCCCACGCCATCGCGATGGCCGCGAACCAGGCGAAGTCTCTCGACTCGCTGAAAGTGGTCAAGGCTCTCGAGGGCATGGAACTGCCGCCGGAAGTCGCGCTGCAGCCGGGCAAGGTGCATTACCGCGCCGAGGACCATCAGATGATGGCGAACATGTTCCCGGGCTACGTTCCCAAGGACGCGAGCTACCCGAACCTGTTCAAGGTCGCCGATGTGGTCCCGAGCGAGTCGATCGCGCTCTCGCCCGCCGCGTCCGGCTGCAAGATAACCTACCCGAGCTAAACTCCGTCCGCATGGTGGCTTTCTCTGGCCCACGACGCGAGTCGTGGGCCAGTTCGCTGGTGCGACCATGCGACTTGTCTGAAGCCGCGCCCGCGGGCGCTAAATGTGAAGTGAAACCGTGGAATCTCTGTTATTATACAGTGCCTTCAACGGCTTGGTTGTCGGCATTTTCTACGCGCTGATGGCGCTTGGTCTGTCGTTGATTCTGGGTCTGAACGGCGTCATCAACTTCGCCCATGGCACCTTCATGGCGCTTGGCGGCTATCTTGCCTTCACGCTCGAGCCCTATATCGGCTTCTGGGGCGGTCTGGTCGTGGCGCCGATGCTGGCGGTCGTGGTCGGCCTGGCGACCGAGCGTTTCCTGATCCGCCCGCTCTACGGGCGCGATCCGCTGTTTTCGCTGCTGCTCACCTTCGGTCTGGCGATGATCATGGAAGACCTGATCCGCACGATCTGGGGATCGATCGGCCAGCCTTTCTCCCTGCCGGCCTATCTGAATTCGCCGCTCAGCTCGTCGCTGTTCTTCCTCACCGGCTTCCGCCTCGTCGTCATCGCCATCACCGTCCTGGTGACCGGCGCGCTGTTCGCGGTGTTGCGGTTCAGCCGCATCGGTATCCGGATACGCGCCGGCAATGCCGATCTGGAAACCATCTCCTCGCTCGGTGTGAACATCTTCTTCCTGCGCGCTGCGAATTTCGGGATCGGCATTTTCCTGGCCGGTGTCGCCGGCATTCTCGCCGCCGGGCAGCTCGGCCTGTCGCCCACGATCGGTGATTCGCTGATCATGCCTGCCTTCGTCGCCATCATCGTCGGCGGTGTCGGCAGCCTGATGGGCAGCGTGCTCGGTGGCCTGATCATCGGCATCGCCTCCGGTCTTACCGCGGCGTTCTTTCCGGTCGCGCAGGAAGTCGTCATTTACGTCATCATGGCGGTGGTCCTGGTCATCCGTCCCCGTGGCCTGCTCGGGCAGGAAGGTCTCTTCGAATGAGTTCTGCACTTGAAACCAGGCCGCCCTCGCGGCCTGCCTCCTCGATCGGCGGCCGCGAGATTTCCGCGGCCATCATCTGGCTCGCCCTGCTCTTCGTGCCGATCTGGCTGCCCGCCATCGGCGGCTTCACCGATCTCGCCTCCCGCGTGCTGATCTACGCTATGGCCGCGACCGGGCTGAACCTGCTGCTCGGCTACACCGGCGGCCTGTCCTTCGGCCATGCAGCCTATTTCGGCCTCGGCGCCTACGGCACCGGATTGTTCATCATCCACGTGATCCCCTCGATGCCGCTCGCCCTGATCGCCGGCACGCTGCTCGGCGGGATCGGCGGCATCCTGGTCGGGCCGATGGTGATGAAGCGCAAGGGCATCTATTTCTCGATGATCACCATCGCCTTTGGCCAGATGTTCTACTTTCTGGCGGTCCGCTGGAACACCATCACCGGCGGCGAGGACGGGCTTACCGGCTTCTCCCGCGTGCCGCTGCATCTCGGTGGCCAAGCCGTCAAGCTCGGCCCGGCGGGATTCTATTACGTGGTGCTGGCGCTGTTCGCCGTTGTCATGCTGGTGGTGTGGCAGATCCTGCGCTCGCCGATGGGGCATGCTTTTGTCGCGACGCGCGAGAACACCACGCGGCTGCGCTTCCTCGGCGTTGCGGTGGACAAGCAGATCTGGGTCGCCTTCGCGATTTCGGCCTTCATCACCGCACTGGCCGGCAGCCTGAACGCGATGCTCACGGCCTTCGCCTCGCCGGATGACCTGCAATGGCAGCTTTCCGGCTCCTTCGTCGTGATCTGCGTCCTGGGCGGCATGCGCAGCTATTGGGGTCCGTTTCTCGGCGCCGCGATCTACATCGTGGCGCAGGACTACCTGTCGAGCGTGACGCAGAACTGGATGAGCTATATCGGCCTGATCTTCGTCCTGTCGGTGCTGTTCTTCCCGCAGGGACTGCTTGGCTTCATCAAGGGGAGGGGGCGGTCGTGAGCCTTCTGAAACTCGAACATGTCGGCCGCCGGTTCGGCGCGCTCCAGGCTCTCAAGGATATCTCGCTCGCGGTCGAGCCGGGCGAACTGCGCGCCGTGATCGGGCCGAACGGCGCGGGCAAGACCACGCTGTTCAACCTGATCAGCGGCTTCTTCCCGCCCACCGAGGGGCAGATCATCTTTGACGGCCAGCCGATTACTGCGGTCAGCCCGAACGACCTGGTCCGCCGCGGCATCATCCGCACCTTCCAGATCACCCAGGTTTTCCTCTCGCTCTCGGTCTATGAGAATGTCCGCGTTGCGGTGGAGACGGCGATGGGCTTGCAGCTCCGCCCGTGGATCTCGCGGGCGACGCGCGCAAAGGTCGATGACAAGGTGGACGAACTGCTTCAGGTCACCCGCATCGCCGACAAGGCGGATCGCATCGTCGGCGAGATGTCGCATGGCGACCAGCGCGTGGTGGAAATCGGCATCGCCCTGTCGCGCCATCCGCGCCTGTTGCTGCTCGACGAGCCGACCGCCGGCATGGGGGATGAAGAAACCCACCACATGACCGACCTGATCCGCCGGCTCAACAAGGACCAGGGCATCACCATGCTGTTCGTCGAGCACGACATGGCGATCGTGTTCGGCATCGCCGACCGCATCACCGTGCTCGACAACGGCACCTTCCTTGCCGAGGGCACGGCGGCGGAAATCTCCGCCAATCCCCGCGTCCAGAGCGCCTATCTTGGAACCGCCATCGAGGAGACCGCCGCATGAGTGCCGTTCTCGAAGCCGAGGGCCTGCAGACCTATTACGGCAAGAGCCACATCCTGCACGGCGTTTCGCTGAAGGTGAACCAGGGCGAGCTGATCGCCCTGCTCGGCCGCAACGGCGCCGGCAAGACCACCACGATGCGCAGCGTCATGGGCCTCACCCCGCCGCGCGATGGCAACATCAAGCTGTTCGGCAAGGATGTGACTAAGGCGGCGTCCCATCGCATCGCCAATGCCGGCGTCGGCTATGTTCCCGAGGGTCGCAAGATTTTCGGGCACATGACGGTCCACGAGAACCTGCTCGTTCCCCCCGAGACCAAGGGGCCCTGGACCATCGAGACCATCTACAAGCTGTTCCCGCGGCTTGAGGAACGCAAGACGAGCAAGGGCGGACGACTCTCCGGCGGCGAGCAGGAAATGCTCGCCATTGCTCGCGCGCTGCTGCTGAACCCCAAGTTCCTGATCCTCGACGAGCCTTCCCAAGGGCTTGCCCCCGTCATCGTGCAGGAAGTGATGCGCACGATCGGGAGGATGAAAAACGAGGGGATGTCGATCCTGCTGGTCGAGCAGAACGCGCATCTCGCCCTGCAACTCGCAGACCGGGCCTATGTGCTTTCCGACGGCGAGGTCGCCTATGACGGCTCCGCCGCCGAACTTGGCGCCGATACCGAGCGGATGGAACACCTCGCCGGCGTCAGCCACGTAGGCTGACGCTTTCACGTTCGGCGTCAGCCATCTAGGCTGATGCTGGAGCGATTGGCGTCACGGCGCCGTTCCGTTAAGCATGGCAGGTCAGTCATGAGGCCTGCCATGTCATCCATCGCCGACTCCCCTGCCGCCACGACAGCTACCGATCGCGAGGCCGCGAAAGTCATGGCGGCGGGCATTGCCAGCATGGTCCTTACGGTCGGCCTTGCCCGTTTCCTCTACACGCCGCTCCTGCCGGTGATGCAGGAGCAGGCGCATCTCTCCATCACCGGCGGCGGCTGGCTCGCGACGGTAAATTATGCCGGCTACATGAGCGGCACCCTCCTGATCGCCGCGATCGGCGACCTGCGCACCCGCTTCCTGTTCTACCGCGCCCTGCTCGGCATCGCCGTCATCACCACGGCGGCGATGGGCCTGACCACCAACCTGGTCGCCTGGGCGGTGCTGCGCTTCTTCGCCGGGATGACGGCGGTGGGCGCGCTGCTGCTCGGCACCGGGCTGATGCTTGCCTGGCTGCGCCATCATGGCAGGCGACTCGAACTCGGCGTGCCCTTTGGCGGCCTCGGGCTTGGCATCGTCGTCTCCGGCCTGCTGCCGATGGCGATGGCCGGCCGGCTCGACTGGGCGGGCGAGTGGATTGCCTCCGGCCTGTTCGGCATCGTCTTCCTGATCCCCGCCTGGGCGTGGATGCCGATGCCGAAACCTGCCGATCCCGCCGGACCCGCCGCCCTGGCGGACACGCCGCCCGTCGCCCGTTGGATGGTGCTGTTCGTCGCCGCCTATTTCTGCGCCGGCGTCGGCTATGTCGTCAGCGCCACCTTCATCGTCGCCCTGGTGGCGCATCTGCCGGCGCTGCGCGGCATGGGGAATCTGGTCTGGGTCGTGGTCGGCCTCGGCGCGATCCCGACCGCCCCGCTGTGGGACCGCGTTGCCCGCCGCACGGGCGATATCAGGGCACTGCTCGGCGCCTTCGCCCTGCTCACGCTCAGCATCGTGATCGGCGCGATCACGCGCGGCGTCGCACTCTCGCTGTTCGGCGCGGCACTCTATGGCTGTTCGTTCAACGGCGTCACCAGCATGACGCTGACGATCATCGGGCGGCTCTATCCGCGCAATCCGTCGAAGGCGATGGCGCGGATGACGATCAGCTTCGGCGCCGCGCAGATCATCGCGCCCGCCGTCTCCGGCTATATCGCGGCACTCACCGGCAGTTACGACGGCGCGTTATGGATGGCAGCTTCGGTGATGGTCACCGGCATGGCCTGCCTGCTGCTGCTCCCGCGCCGACGCACGCAGGCGGCAGCCGAAGCCGCCGCCTGATCCGTATGGTCGTCAGCGCCCGCGCTGCACCTGCGTCACGTCGCGCACCGCGCCGTTGGCGGCACTCGTGGTCAGCGCGGCATAGGCCTGCAGCGCGGCACTAACCACGCGCTCGCGCGCCGCCGGGCGCCATGCCGCCTTGCCCTTTGCCTCCATCGCCGCGCGCCGCGCCTCGAGCGTCGCCTCGTCGAGCTTCACGTCGAGCTTGCGGTTCGGGATGTCGATGGCGATGATGTCACCCTCCTCGACCAGGCCGATCGCTCCGCCCTGCGCCGCTTCCGGCGAGATATGCCCGATCGAAAGCCCCGCCGTGCCGCCGGAGAACCGCCCGTCGGTGATCAGCGCGCAGGATTTCCCGAGGCCCTTCGATTTCAGATACGAGGTCGGATACAGCATTTCCTGCATTCCCGGCCCGCCTTTCGGCCCCTCGTAGCGGATCAGCACCACGTCGCCCGCCTTGACCTTGTCACCGAGAATGCCGGCGACCGCATCTTCCTGGCTCTCGAAGATCCGTGCCGGTCCCTCGAAGACGAGGATCGAGGCATCGACCCCCGCCGTCTTCACGATCGCGCCGTCGAGCGCGATGTTGCCATACAGAACCGCGAGCCCGCCATCCTTGCTGAACGCATGTTCGGCGTCGCGGATGACGCCCTTCTCGCGGTCAAGATCGAGGTTCTCGTAGCGCCGGCTCTGGCTGAACGCCTCGGTCGTCCGCACCCCGCCGGGGGCCGCGCTGTAGAGCGTCTTTGCCGTCTCGCCGCCGCGCATCACGTCCCAGCGGTCGATCGCCTCGCCGAGCGTCTTCTCATGCACCGTGGAGCAGTCGCGATGGATCAGACCGGCGCGGTCGAGCGCGCCGAGAATGGCCATGATGCCGCCGGCGCGGTGAACATCCTCCATGTGGACATTGCTGACCGAGGGCGAGACCTTGCAGAGATTGGGCACCCGGCGCGAGAGCCGGTCGATATCCGCCATGGTGAAGTTCAGCTCGCCCTCGCGCGCCGCAGCCAGCAGATGCAGCACCGTGTTGGTCGATCCGCCCATCGCGATGTCGAGCGACATCGCGTTCTCGAACGCCTTGAACCCGCCGATCTGCCGCGGCAGCACGCCCTCGTCGTCCTGCTCGTAATAGCGCCGCGCGAGATCGACGATCTGCCATCCCGCCTCGACGAACAGCCGCTTGCGGTCGGCATGGGTGGCGAGCAGCGAGCCGTTGCCCGGCAGGGCAAGGCCGAGCGCCTCGGTCAGGCAGTTCATCGAATTGGCGGTGAACATGCCCGAACACGAGCCGCAGGTGGGGCAGGCGGAGCGTTCCATCACCGCCGCCTGCTCGTCGGTCTTGGTCGGGTCGGCGGCGACGACCATGGCGGTGATCAGGTCGGCCGCCTTGGTCTCGCCATCGGCGATGTATTTGCCCGCCTCCATCGGCCCGCCCGAGACGAAGATGGTCGGGATGTTCAGCCGCATCGCCGCCATCAGCATGCCCGGCGTGATCTTGTCGCAGTTGGAAATGCAGACCAGCGCATCGGCGCAATGGGCATTGACCATGTATTCCACGGCATCGGCGATCAGCTCGCGCGAGGGCAGCGAATACAGCATCCCGCCATGGCCCATGGCGATCCCGTCATCGACGGCGATGGTATTGAATTCCTTCGCCACGCCGCCGGCGGCCTCGATCTCGCGGGCGACGAGCTGGCCGAGATCCTTCAGGTGCACATGGCCGGGCACGAACTGGGTGAAGGAATTGGCGATGGCGATGATCGGCTTGCCGAAATCCGCATCGCCCATGCCGGTTGCGCGCCAGAGTGCGCGGGCGCCCGCCATGTTGCGGCCGTGGGTGGAGGTGCGGGAACGGTATTGGGGCATGGTGTCTCGTTTCCAGTCTGGCGATTTTGACGGATATTATAGGGTCAGCGAAGGTGCCGCGCTACCCTGCGTCGGTCAGGGCAAATACCCGCAGCGCCGAGGCAAGCGGGCGCTCGGGGTCGCGGGCCGCGTCCACCTCACGGACCAGCGTGCCGAGCGCCACGCCCCGCCGCGCCGCCGCCGCCTCCAGCGCTGCCCAGAATTCCGGCTCCAGCGCCACGCTGGTGCGGTGTCCGGACAGCGAAAGGCTGCGCTTTTCGAGACTCATTCCCGGCGTGGCAGCACGGAGAGCAGCGCGGGCAGGAAAACGAAAGTGGCGATCAGCACCGCCACCAGGCTCAGCAGCAGCAATTCGCCAAGGCTCGCCGTGCCGCGATCACGCGAGGCGGCGAGCGATCCGAAGGCGGTGCCGGTGGTCAATGCGGAGAACAGCACCGCCCGGGCCGTGGCCGAACCCAGCAAATGTTTCATGCCGTCGCGCCAGTTCATCACGAAATACACGTTGAACGACACGCCGACCCCGAGCAGCAGCGGCAGGGCGATGATGTTCGCGTAGTTCAGCTGCAGCCCGGCGAGATGGGCGAACAGGGCGGTCAGAAAGGCCGACAGCGCCAGGGTCAGCACCACCAGCGCCGAATCCCGCGCCGAGCGCAGAAACAGCATCAGGATCAGCGCGATCGCGACGGCGGCCAGCGCCGCGGCCTCGCGGAAGGCACCGAGGATCGTATCCGCCGTCGCCACCGTGGTCGCCGCCGGCCCGGCGGCAACCGGCACCACCGTCTCCACCGCCCGCACGAAGCGCCACAGCCCCGCAGAGCGCTGCGCCGCCGCGGTCGGGATCACCTGCACCCGCACCGCGCCATCCGGCAGGAACCAGTCCCGCCGCACCGATTCCGGCAGGTTCGCCGCCGTGATCTCCTGCGGTGAGAGCGCCTGGTTCAACCGTTGCAGCGCATCCGGCAGGTAGCGGGTCAGGGCAGCGTTCATCGCCATTACCCGCTCATCGGGGGCGGATTTCAGCTGTTCCAGCGCAGCACCGATGCCGCGCAGCGGCGAATCTTGCGGCAGCTTGTCCGCCACCGCGGCGATCGCCGCCGCGGCTTTGGCCGCCGCCGCGCGCAGACGCTCGGGGCTGGCCGCCGGCGGCGCGCCGGTCGCAAGGCTCGGCGCCAGAATGCCCTGCGTCTGCTGGATCATGCCGAGCTTGGCGCTCTGGTGCTGCGGCACGAAGGTGGCCCCGGAAATCACCTGCGCCACCTCGGGCAGCTTGCCGAGCCGCGCCGAAAGCGCGCGTGCATCCGTCACGTTCTTGGCCAGAACGTTGATGTAGAAGGGATTCGTCACCGATTTGCCGAGCAGCGAGTGCAGCGTCCGCATCGCCTCGGTGTTCGGGTTCTGGGTATCGAGCGGGTTGGCGTCGAATTGCAGCGTCGCGGCGGCGAGAATCCCGGCGAGCGCGGTCGCGGCGAATACGCCGAGCACTGCGCGGCCATGGCGGCGCAGCGTGCCATCCGCCCAGTCGCCGATCGGAAAGCCGATCCGCTCCACCTCGCCGCGCGGTCGGGTGAAGGCCAGCAGCGCGGGGAGGAAGCTGATCGTGCAGAAGAAGGCGATCACCATGCCGATGCCGGCGATCAGCCCAAGCTCGGCGACACCGACGAAGCTGGTCGGCACGAAGGCGAGAAAGCCGCAGGCCGTCGCCCCGGCGGCCAGCGCGATCTGCAGCCCCGCCTCGTCCGCCGCCCCGATCAGCGCCAGCGCGGGGTCGTCCACCCGGTGGCGCACGTCGCGCAGCCGCACGCAGAACTGGATCGCGAAATCGACCGCGAGCCCGACGAACAGGATCGCGAACGCCACCGAAATCAGGTTCAGCGTGCCGATGGCGAGGGCGGCGAAGCTGATCGTCAGTGCCAGCCCGGCGAGCAGTGTGGCAAGGATCGGCACGATCATCCGCCACGACCGCACCGCCAGCACGAGCCAGAGCGTGATCAGCGCGGTGCTGATCAGCAGGCCGGCCACCATCCCCTGGGTCAGGCTCGCGAACTGCTCGTCCGAGAGGGGGATCTGCCCGGTATAGCTGATCCGCGCCGCGCCGTCCTTCACCTCCGGCAGCCCGGCGATGATCCGGCGCAGCGCCGCCGTCGCCACCCCGCCCGGCTGCAGCGCGCCATGATCGAGCACGGGATGGATCAGCACGAAGCGCACATCGCCCTGCTCGGCGGCCACCCCCGGCATCAGCAACGACTGCCAGGACAGCGGCGTCGCATGGCCCGCGGCGGCGGCATCAAGCGCCTTGCGGAATGTGTCGAGCTGGGCGCGATAGGGGGCGAGATTGGCCTGCCCCGCGCCAACCCCCACCGCCATCAGATCGATCGCCCTGAACAGCCCGGCGGCGGAGGGATCGGCGGAGAGCTGGCCGAGAAAAGGCTGTGCGATCACGATCGCGTTCAGCAATTTCGCGAGCTGGGTCTCGGGCAGCAGCAGCAGCCCGTCGCGGTCGTAGAAGCTGCCGGTGCCGGGGCGCGTGGCATCGTGGAAATCGACCTTGTCTGCCGCCACCTTCGCCGCCAGCGCCCTGGCCGCCGCATCTGCCGTTTCCGGCACATCGGCCCGCACCACCGCGACAATGAGGTTCTGGAACTGCGGAAACGCCTTGTCGAATTTCATCTGCTCCTGCCGCCAGGGCAGGCTGGCGGCGAAGAGGTGATCGGTATTGGTGTCGATGCCGAGATGCGTCGCGGTATAGGCGAGCCCGAGCACGATGGCGGCGAGATAGGCCGCGATCACCGCGCGCGCGTGGCGTCGGCTCAGCGCAACCGCGGTCATGATCAGTCTTCGCATCGAACGGTTCCGCTCAAGGATCGCATGAAGGGGGCCGGCGCATCAGCCGCGGATGAGCGCGTCCGGCACGCCAAGCCCCGACGCGCGCAGTGCCACCGCCGCGCCGGGGTGAAACGGTACCGGCGAGCTATGGTCGATCCAGCCGGGGCCAAGCCGCGCGGGACCGCTGCCGGGCAGATCGCGCAGCAGATCCGTCCGGTGCTGCATCGCCGTCGTTGTCAGCACGCCGGCGATGCTCCGCGGCAGGCTCGCGGCGCCGATGGCGATGGCCTCGGAGCCGATTGTCGCCACTGCGGCGGAGAGGTGAGGCAGCGTATGGCGCCCGATCACCGCCGCGCCGATGCCGGGCAGCGCCCTGGCCGCCGCCACGATCTCGTCATGCGCGAAGCCGATCAGGTTGAAACCGCCGCGAGCGGCCGCCTCGCGCACCGAAGGCAACGGGGTGATGCCGAAGAAGGCGCACGCGTCGAGCTGTCCGCGATGCAGCAGGTCGATCTGCTCGCCATAGAGCCCCTCGATCGCGAGCCGTGGCCTGATCCCGGCAGCGGCAAGCGCCTCCGGGGCCAGCACCGCGCCGGCGCCCCCCGCAGGGCCGACGCCGATCACTTTTCCGGCAAGATCCCGCAGCCGGCGGATGCGGCTGCGGGCCGGGGCAAAAATCTGCAGGCTGGCACCGCAAATCGGGAACAGGGCCCGAAATCCCTGGAGCTTCACGCCGCTGGTCCACGTCCCCCGGCCGGCCCAGGCCTGGTTGGCGACGGCGAGCACCACGAGGCCGAGCTGCGCCGCGTTCTGTTCCACCAGCAGCACGTTCGCAGCACTGCCGCCGGAGGCGCGATAGGACACCGAAATCCGCGCCGATTTCTGCGCCGCCTGCCCCCAGGCCTGGCCATATACCGAAAATCCGCCGCCCGGCTGCCCGGTGCCCATCGTCAGGGCGAGCGGAATGGCCGAAAGCTCGGCGGCCCGTGCGGCCAGCGGCGCTCCCATCATCGCTCCAAGAACCGCGCGCCGTCCCCGCGCCATGTCGCATCTCCTTGCCATTCGCCGCATCGTTGCGCCCGATCCGGGCAAATTCGGGGCAAAGCATGCCCTCATGGCCCGGTTAAAGCCCGAAGCGGCCTGGGGGGCAAACTCAGGTCAGGTTGCGGATCCGCTCCAGCCCGGCCAGCAGGGCCGCGCGGATGCCTGGCTCCAGCGCCGAATGCCCTGCATCCGGCACCACCGTCAGCCGCGCGGCAGGCCAGGCGGCGGCGAGGTCGAAGGCGGAGTTGGGCGGGCAGATCATGTCGTAGCGCCCCTGCACGATCTCCGCCGGCACGCCGGCCAGCCGCCCCATTCCGGCGAGCAGCCCGTCCGGCGGCAGGAACAGGTTGTTGAGGAAATAATATGCCTCGATCCGCGCGAGCCCGAGCGAGGTGCGGTCCTGCGCGAAGGCGCTGACCGTCTCGTAGCTCGGCAGCAGCGTCGAGCATGACCCCTCATAGACCGACCACGCCTGCGCCGCCGGGAGGTGGATCGCCGGATTGGGATCGCAGAGCCGGCGGAAATAACTCCCCAGCAGGTCACCGCGCTCCGCCTCGGGCAGGAAGTTCACCAGCGCCGCGTGGGCGTCAGGGAAGAAGCGGGCGATGCCTTCGAGGAACCAGTCCACCTCGCTCGGCCGGCCGAGGAAGATTCCGCGCAGCACCATGCCCATCACACGCTCGGGATGCGCCTGGGCATAGGCCAGCGCGAGGGTCGAGCCCCAGGAGCCGCCGAACAGCAGGACCTGCCTTATGCCGAGATGCTCGCGCAGCGCCTCGATATCCTCGATCAGCGCCGGCGTCGTGTTCCGCTCCAGGCTGCCGAGCGGCGTCGAACGCCCGGCGCCGCGCTGGTCGAAGATCACCACGCGCCAGAATGCAGGGTCGAAGAAGCGCCGATGCACCGCGCCTGCGCCGGCGCCCGGCCCGCCATGCAGGAACAGCACCGGCCGCCCGCGGGGATTGCCCACCTGCTCCCAATAGATCACATGCCCGTCGCTGACCGGCAGATACCCCGTCTGATACGGGCCAACCTCGGGAAACAGATCACCGCGCGGCATCTGCTGCCCCTTCGAGACAGGCCTCGATCACCCGCGCCACCTGCGCGTCGTCGAGATCGGGATGCAGCGGCAGCGCCATGATCCGGGTTGCCACATCCTCGGACACCGGCAATGCCGCCCCGTCATGCGCGGCGCGATAGGCCGGCTGGTGATGCAGCGGCTTCGGGTAATATACGGCGCTCGGAACACCGCGGGCGCGCAGCCGCGCCTGCATCGCCTCGCGCGCCGCGCCATCGCGCAGCAGCACCGCATAGATCGCCCATGCGCTCGAACTCTGCGGCACGCGGACGGGGGTGGCAAACACCGATGCCAGCGCCGCGTCATAGCGCCGGGCGATCGTCTCGCGCCGCACCAGTTCGGCCTCGAACACGTCGAGCTTGGCGAGCAGCACCGCCGCCTGCAGCGTGTCCAGCCGCCCGTTCATGCCGATCCGCTGCACATCGTAGCGCGTCGTCCCCTCGCCATGGGTGCGCAGCGAGCGATACAGCGCCGCGCGCTCATCGCTCTCGGTGAACAGCGCTCCGCCATCGCCATAGGCGCCGAGCGGCTTCGAGGGGAAGAAGCTGGTCGCCGTCGCATCCGCAGTGCGGCCGAGGCGCTCGCCGCCGAGGGCGGCGCCGAAGGCCTGGGCACAGTCATCCAGCGTGAACAGCCCGTGCCGGTCGGCAATGTCGCGCAGCGCCGGCCAGGGCGCGGGCTGCCCGAACAGATCGACGCCAACCACCGCCCGCGGCCGCAGCAATCCGGCCGCGCGCACCGCGCCGATGCGCGCCTCCAGATGCGTGGGGTCGATCTGGAAGGTCGCCGGATCGATATCGACAAAGACCGGCGTCGCACCGAGCAGCAGCGGCACCTCGGCGGTCGCGGTATAGGTGAAGGCCGGCAGGAACACGGCATCGCCCGGCCCGATCCCCTCCGCCATCATCGCGATCTGCAGCGCGTCGGTGCCCGAGCTCACGCTGACGCAATGCGCCGCGCCGCAGAAGGCGGCGAGCCGCTGCTCCAGCTCGGTGACTTCGGGGCCAAGGATGAACTGGCCATGCGCCAGCACGGCGTCGATCCGCGTCCGCAGGCCGGCGCCGAGCCGCGCCTGCTGCGCCTTGAGATCGAGAAACGGAATCGGGGGAAGATCGGTGTCCATCGGCGTTATCTAGCCGGTCGGGCCCGCCGCGGCGAGGGGTTGCGCGCCGAACTCGGGCACCAGCCTCGCCAGCGCCGCGAGCGCGGCCGCCGCCTCGCCACGCTGGATCAGGGCGGCCAGCTCGTCGAAGGCGCGGCCGACCAGGGCCGCGTCCGCCACCCGGGGTGCGGCCATCAGCAGGCCGGCAAACCCGGTCTCGATCGGGCGTTCGGCGCCGTGGAACAGCTCCTCGAACAGTTTTTCTCCCGGCCTGAGCCCGGTGAAGCGGATCGGGATGTCGAGATCGGGCCTGAGCCCCGCAAGGCGGATCATCTGCCGCGCCAGATCGACGATCTTCACCGGGTCGCCCATGTCGAGCACGAAGATCCCGCCCTGTGCGACCGGCAGCGCCGCATCCGAGCGGCCGACCACGGCGGCCTGCAGCACGAGCGAGACGGCCTCGCGCACGGTCATGAAATAGCGCCGCATGTCGGGATGCGTCACCGTGAGCGGCCCGCCGCGGCCGAGCTGGCGGCGGAACAGCGGCACCACCGAGCCGGTGGAGCCGAGCACGTTGCCGAACCGCACGGTGACGATCCGCATCCCCGCCTGCCGCCGCGCCGCGACGTCGAGCCCCTGGGCATACATCTCCGCCAGCCGTTTCGACGCCCCCATCACCGAGGAGGGGTTCACCGCCTTGTCTGTCGAGATCAGCACCATCAGCCCGGCGCCGGCGGTACGCGCGGCATCGGCGACGTTGCGGGTGCCGAGCGCGTTGGTGGCGATGCCTTCCAGCGGGTTGGCCTCGACGATCGGCACATGTTTCAGCGCCGCCGCGTGGAACACCAGGTCTGGCCGCCATTCGGCGCAGAGCGCCTCGATCCGCGCGCGGTCGCGCACATCGGCGATCACCGCCGCGCGCGCGAGGCCCGGCAGCAGCTCCGATAGTTCGAGATCGATCTGCCACAGCGCGAATTCGCTCGAATCGAGCAGGACGAGCCGCGCCGGCCCGAACCCCGCGACCTGCCGGGCCAGTTCCGAGCCGATCGAGCCGCCGGCGCCGGTCACCAGCACGCAGCGCCCCTGGATCATCCGCGCCATGCCCTCGCGGTCGAGCGCGACCTGCGGGCGGTTGAGCAGGTCCTCGATGGCGATCGGGCGCAGCGCGGTCTCCGGCTCGCCCGGCGTGGTGGGCGAGAGGGCGGTCGGGCGCGGGGCGCGGGCGGTGCGGATGCCGCGGCGCTCGGCCTCGTCCATGATCTCGCGCAGCGCCGGGCCGACAAGTTCGCGGCTCGCCACGACCAGCACGGCCGGCATCTGCCCGGCCTCGGCCAGTCGATCGAGCGCGGTTGCCAGCCCGCTGACCTCGCCGAGAATCGGCACGTTATGAATGCGCCGGCCGGTCTCCCGCGCCGAACCGGCCAGCACGCCGATCACCCGGTAGCGCTGGTGGCTTTCGCGCGAGAGGGCGGCGAGGAACAGCTCCGCTCCCTCGCCATCGCCGAGCAGCAGCGCGTTTTCGGCATCGTCCGCCGGTGCTTCGCGCCGGGTGCGGGCCATTCGATAAAGCACGCGCGGCGCCAGCAGTGCCAGGCCGAGCGTGATGATCAGCAGCGGTGGAAAGCTTGCCGAGGGGATCCGCGCGCCAACGCCTACGAGCAGAAGCACGATCAGCAATGCGGCGGAGACCGCGCTCGCCAGCACTGCGATCGCGTCGGGCAGGGCGGTGAAGCGCCAGTGCTGTCGTGACAGGCCGAACGGCGCGCCGATCAGCCAGATCGCCGCCGATCCGGCGAGCGGCAGGATGGGCGGCGAAGGCATCGGTTGCGCCGGGTCGGCCAGCCAGCAGGCGGCGATCACCGCCAGCGCGGCCAGCAGGCCGTCGAGGGCAAAATTGACCGCGATGCGGATCTGGCTGCGCTGCAACGTCATGGTGCTCTGTCTGTAGCGGAATTGCCCGCCGCCGTCATAGGGTGCACCGCAGCGACGAAATTGGTTGCACCTAATTTACCAAAAGGTGTAACCCGCTCTGCATCAAAGGTGCAACCGCAAGAGGAGGGACGGCAATGGCTGTCAGCACGATGGGGGTCAAGCTCGACGATCAGGTCCGCACCCGGCTCCGCGCCCAGGCCGAGCGCGAGGGGCGGACGACACATCACCTCGTCAAGCAGCTCATTCTTGCCGGGCTGGAACGGCTCGAACGCGGCGAGACGCTCGACGCCGCCGCCACCGCGGAGGACGATGCGCCGGCCGCCGTGCCCTTCCTCGAATTCGTCCAGGACGTGCAGCCGCAGACCGTGCTGCGGGCTGCGATCACCGCCGCCTACCGGATCCCGGAGACCGACGCCGTCGCCGGGCTGATCGAGGGCGCGACCCTGCCAGCCGCCGCCGCGAAACAGGGGCGGGCGACCGCGACCAGCCTCGTCACCGCGCTGCGCGCCCGCCGCAATGCCGGCATGGTCGAGACCTTGCTCCAGGAATACGCGCTGTCGAGCCATGAGGGCATCGCGCTGATGTGCCTGGCCGAGGCGCTGCTCCGCATCCCCGATGCTGCCACGCGCGACGCCCTGATCCGCGACAAGATCGGCGCCGGCGACTGGCAGAGCCATCTCGGCGGCAACAAGTCGGTCTTCATCAACGCCGCCACCTGGGGGCTGCTGCTCACCGGCCGGCTGAACGCCACCGCGAGCGAGGCGGGCCTGTCCTCGGCGCTGAGCCGGCTGCTCGCCCGCGGTGGCGAGCCGGTGGTCCGCCGCGGCGTGAACATCGCGATGCGACTGATGGGCGAGCAATTCGTCATGGGCCGCACCATCGGCGAGGCGCTGGCCAATGCCCGCAAGCGCGAGGCGAAAGGCTTCGCCTATTCCTACGACATGCTGGGCGAGGCCGCACTCACCGCAGCCGACGCCGCGCGCTACTATCGCGACTACGAACAGGCGATCCATGCGATCGGGGCCGCCTCGGGCGGCAAGGGGATCTATCGCGGGCCCGGCATTTCGGTGAAGCTCTCGGCGCTGCATCCGCGCTACAGCCGCGCCCAGCGCGCCCGGGTGATGGAGGAACTGGCGCCGCGGCTCAAGGCGCTGGCCCTGCTCGCCCGCCGCTACGATATCGGCATCAACATCGACGCCGAGGAAGCCGACCGGCTCGACCTCTCGCTCGACCTGCTGGAAGGCCTCTGCTTCGAGCCGGGCCTTGCCGGTTGGAACGGCATCGGCTTCGTGGTGCAGGCCTACCAGAAGCGCGCGCGCGCGGTGATCGAGTTCCTGATCGACCTCGCCCGCCGCAGCCGCCACCGGCTGATGGTCCGGCTGGTCAAGGGCGCCTACTGGGACAGCGAGATCAAGCGCGCCCAGCTCGACGGGCTGGAAGGCTTCCCTGTATTCACTCGCAAGATCCACACCGACCTGTCCTACCTCGCCTGCGCGCGAGCGATGCTGGCGGCGCGCACCGAGATATTTCCGCAATTCGCGACGCATAACGCGCTGACGCTGGCGAGCATCCATGCCCTTGCCGGGCCGGCCTTCGAGGTGGGGGACTACGAGTTCCAGTGCCTGCATGGCATGGGCGAGCCGCTGTATGAGGAGGTCGTCGGGCCGCAGAAGCTCGACCGGCCCTGCCGGATCTACGCGCCGGTCGGCACTCATGAGACGCTGCTCGCCTATCTCGTCCGCCGGCTGCTGGAGAACGGCGCCAATACCTCCTTCGTCAACCGCCTCGCCGATCGGCGCGTGCCGGTCGAGGCGCTGATCGAGGACCCGGTCACCGCTGCGAGGAAGATCGAGCCGCTCGGTGCGCCGCATCCGAAGATCGCGCTGCCAGCGGCGATTCTGGGCACGCGGCGCAGCTCCGCCGGGTTTGATCTTGCCAGCGAGCAGCGTCTCGCCTCGCTCGGCTCGGCGCTGCTGGCGAGTCTCGAGAAGGACTGGCGCGCCGCTCCGCCGGATGCCGACCCAGCGGCACCGGGCCGGGCCGTGCTCAACCCCGCGAATACCGCCGACCGAGTGGGCACCGCCATCGAGCCGGATGAGGGCGCGGTCGGCGCCGCACTTGCCCGCGCCGCCGCCATGGCGCCGATCTGGCAGGCGACGCCCGCCGCCGAGCGCGCTGCGATCCTGCTCCGCGCCGCCGACCTGCTCGAACACCGCATGCCGGCGCTGGTCGGGCTGATCGTGCGCGAGGCCGGCAAGTCGCTCCCGGCGGCGATCGGCGAGGTGCGCGAGGCGGTCGATTTCATGCGCTATTACGCGGGCCAGCTACAGGACGGGTTCGACAACGAATCCCACCGCCCGCTCGGCGTGGTGGCGGCGATCAGCCCGTGGAATTTCCCGCTCGCCATCTTCACCGGCCAGGTTGTTGCCGCACTTGCCGCCGGCAATGTGGTGCTTGCGAAACCGGCGGAGGAAACCCCGCTGATCGCCGCCCAGGGCGTGCGGATCCTGCACGAGGCCGGGGTGCCGGCGGATGCGTTGCAACTGCTGCCGGGCGATGGGCGGACGGGCGCCGCGCTGGTGGAGGATGCAAGGGTCGGCGGCGTGGTGTTCACCGGCTCGACCGCGGTGGCACGGATGATCCAGGCCACGCTCGCGCGTCGCCTCGATGCTCATGGGATGCCGGTGCCGCTGATCGCCGAGACCGGCGGGCAGAACGCGATGCTGGTCGATTCCTCGGCGCTGCTGGAACAGGCGGTGGGCGATATTGTGACCTCTGCCTTCGATTCCGCCGGCCAGCGCTGCTCGGCCCTGCGCATCCTGCTGGTGCAGGACGACATTGCCGATGCGCTGCTCGCCATGCTGCGCGGGGCGATGGAGGAACTCGCCGTCGGGGCGACGGACCGGCTGTCGAGCGATGTCGGCCCGGTGATCACGCAGGAGGCGCGGGACAATATCCGCACCCATGTCGCGGCAATGGCAGGGCGAGGGCACAAGGTATTCTCGGTGGCGCTGCCGCCGGAGACCGAGGGCGGCTGGTTCGTGGCGCCGACGATGATCGAGATCGACCATCCGTCGGCGCTGGAGCGCGAGGTGTTCGGGCCGGTGCTCCATGTGGTGCGCTATCGCCGCGAGCAGCGGAATGCCATGATCGAGGCGGTGAATGCGCTTGGCTATGCGCTTACCTTCGGCGTGCACAGCCGGATCGACGAGACGATCGCGCAGGCGATCGGCAAGGCCGAGGCCGGTAATATCTACGTCAACCGCAACATCGTCGGCGCCGTGGTCGGCGTGCAGCCCTTCGGCGGGCATGGGCTGTCGGGCACCGGGCCGAAGGCGGGCGGGCCGTTCTATCTGCGCCGGCTGCTGGCCCGGCGGCCGATGCCGCATGGCGCGGGCGAAGCGGCGCCGGCACTGGCGAAGCTGATCGGCTGGATGCGGGAGCAGGGGATCGAGACCGCGCCAGCGCGCCGGTATGAGGCGGCCGGCTCGTTCGGCGACGCCGAGTTGCCAGGGCCGGTGGGCGAGCAGAACACGTTGCGGCTCAAGCCGAAGGGGAGGGTGCTTTGTCGGGCCGCGAGTTTTGCCGGGTTGTGGCGGCAGGTTGCCGCGTGCCATGCCACCGGCAATCTGCCACTGGTGCTCTGTGTGGGGGCTGAGGCCGAGATCGCCCGCATGCCGGCGGAAATCCGCCCGGCTTTGGCACCGGAGGATGCGGTGCTGCGGGCGGACTTCCAGGCCGTGCTGTTCGAGGGGCATCGCGATGCGCTGATTGCGCTGCAGATGGCGCTGGCGGAGCGGGACGGGCCGATCGTGCCGGTCCATGCCCTGCCGGCGGAGGAACATTTCGAGTGGGATTATCCGCTCGAATTCCTGCTCGAGGAGCAGTCGGTCAGTGTCAATACCGCGGCGGCGGGGGGCAATGCCAGCCTGATGTCGATCGGCTGATTTTTGTCCCCCCCTTAGGGGGTTAGAGCATCGTTATCCGATCAGATGACTCCATCCGATCGGATGATGCTCTAGCCACCGAGGGATGCGCGGATCGCGGCGAGCGCCTCGTCGGCCTTGGCGCCATCCGGGCCACCGGCCTGGGCCATGTCCGGCCTTCCGCCGCCACCCTTGCCGCCGACCGCTTCCGAAGCAGCGCGGACCAGGGTGACGGCGTTGAACCGGTCGGTCAGGTCGGCCGAGATGGCGACAACGATGCTCGCCTTGCCCTCGGCGGTGGACACCAGGGCGGCGATGCCCGAGCCCATCGATTTCAGGATGGAATCCGCCAGCGATTTCAGGTCGCGCGGCGAGACCTCGCCGAGATTGCGGGCGGCGAGCTTGATACCCGCGACCTCCTCGATCTCGGACGCGGCGCCGCCGGTGGCGAGCTTGCGCTGCAGATCGGCGATCTGCCGCTCGAAGCGTTTTTTCTCCTCCAGCAGGGCAGCGATACGGGCAGGGAGTTCGGCGGGGGCGACCTTGAGCGTGGCGGCTGCCTCTTCCAGCAGGTCGGCGGCGGCCTCGGTGGCGGCGAGGGCGGCTTCGCCCGTGACAGCCTCGATGCGGCGGATGCCGGCAGCGACCCCTGATTCGGCGAGGATGCGGAAGGCGCCGATATCGCCGGTGCGGCCGACATGGGTGCCGCCGCACAGCTCGATCGAATAGGCGGACTTCCCGCCATCGCCGGCGCCCATCGAGACGACGCGCACCTCATCGCCGTATTTCTCGCCGAACAGAGCCATCGCGCCGCGCTTGACCGCTTCATCGGGCGTCATCAGCCGGGTTTCCACCGCGGCGTTCTCGCGGATGCGCGCGTTGACCTCGCGCTCGACAGCGCGCAGTTCCTCGCCCGTCACCGGGCGGGGCTGGGAGATGTCGAAGCGCAGACGGTCCGGCGCGTTCAGGCTGCCTTTCTGCGTCACGTGCGGACCAAGGGCGCGGCGCAGCGCCTCGTGCAGCAGGTGAGTCGCCGAATGGTGGGCGCGAATGGCGCCGCGGCGGGCGTGATCGACCTCGGCATGAAGGGAGTCGCCGGGGGCAATCTCGCCTTCCTCGATCGTGCCGTAATGGACGAAGAGATCGCCGGCCTTTTTCTGCGTGTCGGTGACGCGGATGATAACGCCGGGGGCGGTGAGCGTGCCGGTATCGCCGACCTGCCCGCCGCTTTCGGCGTAGAACGGCGTCTGGTTGAAGATGAGGGCGACCTCCTGCCCAGCCTCGGCGCGGCCGGCGGGGGCGCCCTTCACCACCACGGCGAGGAGGCTGGCATCGCTCTCCTCGGTCGAATAGCCGAGGAACTCGGTGCCGCCGAGACGATCGCGCAGGTCGAGCCAGACGGTTTCGGTCGCGGCATCGCCGGAGCCGGCCCAGGCGGCGCGGGCGCGCGCCTTTTGCTCGGCCATCGACGCGGTGAAGCCTACATGATCGAGGCCGCGATGCTGTTCGCGCAGCGCGTCTTCCGTCAGGTCGAGCGGGAAGCCGTAGGTGTCGTAGAGCTTGAAGGCGACAGCGCCGGGGAGTTTCTCGCCCGAGCCGAGTTTCTGCACTTCGTCTTCGAGGAGCGAAAGACCGCGTTCGAGCATCACCGCGAATTTCTGCTCCTCGAGCTTCAGCGTCTCGACGATCAGGGCCTCGGCGCGGGGGAGTTCCGAAAAGGCCACGCCCATCTGGCGGGTGAGTGCGGGAACCAGGCGGTAGATGAAGGGCTCGCGCATGCCGAGCCGGTGGGCGTGGCGCATGGCGCGGCGCATGATCCGGCGCAGCACATAGCCGCGGCCCTCGTTCGAGGGCAGCACGCCATCGGCGATCAGGAAGGAGGTGGCGCGAAGATGATCCGCGATCACGCGGTGGCTGACCTTGTGCGCGCCGTCGGGATCAGTTTGCGAAACCTCGGCAGACGCAAGGATAAGGGCGCGCAGCGTGTCGGTGTCGTAATTGTCGTGCTTGCCCTGGAGGATGGCCGCGAAGCGCTCGAGGCCCATGCCGGTGTCGATCGAGGGGCGAGGCAGGCGGTTGCGCACGCCGGCCGGTTCCTCGAGGAATTGCATGAATACGAGGTTCCAGATCTCGATGAAGCGGTCGCCATCCTCGTTTGGGCTGCCCGGCGGGCCGCCGGGAATCGCGGGGCCGTGATCGTAGAAGATTTCCGAGCAGGGACCGCAGGGGCCGGTATCGCCCATGCGCCAGAAATTGTCGTCCGTCGCGATCCTGATGATTTTCTCGTCCGGCAATCCGGCGATCCGTTTCCAGAGCGAGGCGGCCTCATCGTCCTCGTGGTAGACGGTGACGAGCAGCTTGTCTTTCGGGATGCCGAAATCCTTCGTGAGCAGGGTCCAGGCATTCTCGATCGCGACGTCCTTGAAATAATCGCCGAACGAGAAGTTGCCGAGCATCTCGAAGAAGGTGTGGTGCCGGGCGGTGTAGCCGACATTGTCGAGATCGTTGTGCTTGCCGCCGGCGCGGACGCATTTCTGCGAGGATGCGGCGCGGACATAGGGCCTGTGCTCATGGCCGGTGAAGACGTTCTTGAACGGCACCATGCCAGCATTGACGAACATCAGCGTCGGGTCGTTGCGGGGCACCAGGGGGGCCGAGGGCACCACCTCGTGGCCGTTGCGGGCGAAGAAGTCGAGAAAGGTTGCGCGGATGTCGTTGCTGGAGGTCATGGAGCGGCCGGTCATTCCTGAGACATGGTTCTCCCCCTGCCATACCGCAGGGTTGCGGTAATGTCATCCGCGCGCAGGTCGATGGGGAAGGCGAACCCGCGGGAATGGATGATGCTTCAGTTGTCGGGCCAGGCGTTTCGGGACATCATCGGCCATGGCACCGCATGACGCCGAGCTGACCGCCGACCTGTTGCTGCGCGCCTACCGGCTCGGCCTCTTTCCGATGGCGGAGCGGCGGGATTCGGCGACGCTGCATTTTCTCGATCCCGAGCGACGGGGGGTGCTGCCGCTCTCCGGCTTCCATCTGCCGCGGCGGCTGGCGCGCACGCTGCGGGCAACGCCCTGCGAGATCGTCGCCGACCGCGATTTCCCGGCACTGATCGCCGCTTGCGCGGCGCCAGCCCCGGGACGGATGGAAACCTGGATCAATGCCGGGATCGAGCGGCTGTTCATCGAACTTCACGAGCGCGGCCATGCCCACAGCATCGAGGTATGGCGGGAGGGCGTTCTGGTCGGCGGGCTTTACGGTCTCGCGATCGGCGGTGCATTTTTCGGCGAGAGCATGGTTTCGCGGGAGCGCGATGCGTCGAAACTGGCGCTGGTGCATCTGGTCGCACGGCTCAGGCTGGGTGGGTTCACGCTGCTGGATACGCAGTTCCTGACCGTGCATCTGGCCCGGTTCGGCGCGATGGAGGTGAGCCGGGCTTCCTATCACGCGAGGCTCGCCGCGGCCGTGGCGCAACCGGCGCGCTGGCTGGCAGACCCGCCGGCACCGCGGCTCGCCGCCGAGATCGCCTGTCTTGCGGCCGCCGGGGCGAACAAGGCTGACGAAGGTTAAAGAAACTTAAAATCAGTCTATTGCAGGACGGCGTTGACGATGTCTTGCAGGCTGTGCGTGGGCTGCCAGCCGAGCAGGGCGGCAGCCCTGGCGGCGTTGCCGGTGGCGCGGGGAATGTCGCTTGGGCGGAGGCGGGCGGGGTCGAGTTCGATGGCAACCGGTATGCCGAGCGTTGCGATCATCGCCTCGACCATGTCGCGCAGGCGGCGCGGTGTCCCGGAGGCGAGGTTGAGGATCGTCGCGTCGGGCAGCTCGTCGAACCGGTCCAGGGCAAGCGCATAGGCGCGAGTGACATCGGCGATATGCAGGAAATCGCGCTCGGCGTCGAGATTGCCGACGCGGAGCACGGCAGGCGCCTCGCCGGCGGCGATGCGGCGAAGCTGTGCGGCAAAGGAGCCGAGAGCAAAGGCCTCGCTCTGGCCGGGACCGACATGGTTGAACGGGCGCAGGCGCAGCACAAGCAGGCCGGATTCGGCCGCCATTGCGCCAAGGGCGAGATCGGCTGCGGCCTTGCTGGCGGCATATGTGTTGAGCGGCGCGAGCGGGGCGGATTCGTCGAGCGGCACACCGGTGCGGAAGGTCGCACCGTAGCAGTCGGCGCTGCCGGCGTAGATCAGGCGGCAGCGCGGCGCGTGTGTGAGCAGGGCACGGGCGAGGTTGAGCGTGCCGTCGAGATTGACGGCAAAGGCGCGCCGCGGATCCTGCCGGGCGGCCGGCACCGCGGCCACGCCGGCAAGATGGATGCACGCCTCCGGCGCTGCGGCGCTGATTTCGGCATCCAGCGCGCCGGGATCGGTGATGTCGGCACGCAGCGCCTGCAGTTTGGCGGCAGGGAAACTGGCCGCAAGCGTGGCGCAAAGGTGCCGGCCGACGAAGCCGCCGGCCCCGGTGACCATGATGCGGGTTGGCGCTGCCATCGAGGCAGGACTAGCGCGTGGTTTCGCGCAGGCGGGCGAGGTCGGCCTCGACCATCTCGACGATCATCTGCTCGAGCGAGGTTTCCGGCTGCCAGCCAAGTGCCCGCTGCGCCTTGGCGGGGTTGCCGAGCAGCACGTCGACCTCGGCTGGGCGGTAGAAGGCGGGATCGATGACGAGATGGCGCTCGATGTCCAGCCCGGCATGCTCGAATGCGATCCGGCACATATCCCGCACGGTGGTGGTCCGGCCGGTGGCGACGACGTAATCGTCCGGGGTGTCCTGCTGGAGCATCAGCCACATCGCCTTCACATAGTCGCGGGCGTGGCCCCAGTCGCGCTTGGCGTCGACATTGCCGAGGCGCAGCTCGGTGGCAAGGCCCAGCTTGATGCGGGCAACGCCGTCAGTCACCTTGCGGGTCACGAACTCGACGCCGCGCAGCGGGCTCTCATGGTTGAAGAGAATGCCGGATGAGGCGTGCATACCGAAGCTCTCGCGGTAATTCACCGTGATCCAGTGACCGTAGAGCTTGGCGACGGCATAGGGGGAGCGAGGATAGAAGGGGGTGGTCTCGCTCTGCATGTCCTCTTGGATCAAACCGTACATTTCGGAGGACGATGCCTGATAGAAGCGGGCATCCGGCTTTTCGGCGCGCAACGCCTCGAGCATGTTGGTGACGCCGATGGCGGTGATGTTCGCGGTCAGGATCGGCTGGCGCCAGGACGAGGCGACGAAGGACTGGGCAGCGAGATTGTAGACTTCGTCGGGCTGGACCTCCTTGACGATACGGACCAGGCTGGAGAGGTCAGAGAGGTCGCCATCGAGAAGCGTGACGCGATCGGCGATGCCCAGCCAGCGCAGCCGATGATCCTCGACGCCACGATGCGAGGAGCGGCGGATCACGCCGAACACCTCGTAACCCTTGCCGACCAGGAGTTGCGAGAGGTAGGCGCCATCCTGGCCGGTGATGCCCGTTATGAGCGCACGCTTCATGAAATTGACCCTGAGTTTGGTTAATGAACGGTGTTGTTAAATAGCGGACGAGCCGAAATCAAGGCTGGGCTCCGGCAACTGCCCGCCGCGCCGCTGTTACTCGGCGGCTTCGGGCTCGGTTTCGTCGGTGATCATCGACGCCTCGACGAGATTGGCCTGGGCGCGGATGCGCTGCTCGATGGAGCCGGCGACCTCGGGATTGTCGCGCAGGAACTGCTTCGCATTCTCGCGACCCTGGCCGATGCGCTGGCTGTCGCAGGAGAACCATGCGCCGGATTTCTCGACGATGCCGGCCTTTACCCCGAGATCGAGAAGTTCGCCCACCTTGGAAATACCCTCGCCATACATGATGTCGAACTCGACCTGGCGGAAGGGCGGGGCCAGCTTGTTCTTGACCACCTTCACGCGGGTCTGGTTGCCGGTGACTTCCTCGCGGTCCTTGATCGCGCCGATGCGGCGGATATCCATGCGGATCGAGGCGTAGAATTTCAGCGCGTTGCCGCCGGTGGTGGTTTCGGGGTTGCCGAACATCACACCGATCTTGAGGCGGATCTGGTTGAGGAAGATCACCAGTGTCTTCGAGCGCGAGATCGAGCCGGTGAGCTTGCGCAGCGCCTGGCTCATCAGGCGGGCGTGCAATCCGACATGGCTGTCACCCATCTCGCCCTCGAGCTCGGCGCGGGGAACCAGGGCGGCAACCGAGTCGACGACAAGAACATCGACCGCGCCGGAGCGGACCAGCGTGTCGGCGATCTCGAGCGCCTGCTCGCCGGTGTCGGGCTGGGAGATCAGCAGATTATCGACATCGACGCCGAGCTTGCGCGCATAGATCGGGTCGAGCGCGTGTTCGGCATCGACGAAAGCGCAGGTGCCGCCGCGCTTCTGCGCCTCGGCCACGGCGTGCAGGGCGAGGGTGGTCTTGCCCGAGGATTCCGGCCCGTAGATCTCGATCACGCGGCCGCGCGGCAGGCCGCCGATGCCGAGGGCGAGGTCGAGCCCGAGCGAGCCGGTGGAAATGACATCGATCGTCTCGGACTCGCTGCGCGACCCCATGCGCATGATCGAGCCCTTGCCGAAGGCGCGCTCGATCTGGGCCAGGGCGGCATCGAGTGCCTTGTTCTTATCCATCGGTAACTCCTGAAGCGTGAAGGGCGGCAGCGTGGGCAACGGTCGAATCATGCAACCTGAACGCGAATTCATCTTACGGCGTGCGGATACATCCGTCGAGGGTGAGTTTTGCATGAAGAGAACATAACGGCAACGCGTTTGATAAGAATTTATTAATCAATTGTTCCTGTCATGTTCTCGTCTGGTCGGTCGTGAAGCGCCACACCGTGCTGGAGCGGAACGCTTCGCCGGGGTCGAGCCTGGTAGAGGGAAAGGCCGGGCGGTTGGGCGAATCGGGAAAATGCTGGGTTTCGAGGGCGATTCCGTCACCGGGGCCATAGGGCGGCAGGTTAAGCTTGCCGGCGGCATAGACCTGCACGGCGGGCTCGGTAGTCTCGACCGTGAGGACGCGGCCGGAGGCTGGATCGCTCAGGAGGGCGGCGAGGCCGATCACGCCTTCGGGCTTGTCGAGCACAAGGCAATGGTCGAGTCCGGCGCGGGCGGGGCCGAGTCGCTGCTGTCGGGTGAGGTCGAGCCAGGTGCCGGCAACGGGGGCGATGGCGCCGGTCGGGATGTTTGCGGAATCGGCGGGAAGGTAGCGCGCGGCAGCAACGGCGATGTCGTGGTCGAGCGCGGTGCCGCCGCCGGCGAGGTTGAAATAGGCGTGGTTGGTCAGGTTGATCACCGTCGCACGGCCGGCGACGCGGGCGGCATAGTCGAGGCGGAGCGTGTTGTCCGGCGTCAGCGTGTAGGTGACGTAGACGGTGAGATCGCCAGGAAAGCCGTTCTCGCCGTCCGGGCTATGCAGGCGAAGGGTGAGGGCGCTGCCGGTGGCCGCGACGATGTCCCACACACGGTGGCTGAAATTGGGCGCGGGGCCGTCGGCCGGGCCGCCATGCAGGGTGGTTGTGCCCTCGTTGGCCGGCAAAATATGACGGACTCCGTCGAGCGTGAAGCCGGCGCCGGCGATGCGGTTGGCGTAGCGGCCGACGATCGCGCCAAAATAGGGACTCTTCGTCTCGTAGTCGGCGAGGGTCGGGCAGGTCAGCACGATATTGGCGAGGCGGCCGCGCCGGTCGGGAGCAAGGAGTTCCTCGACGATGCCGCCATAGTCGAGCAGGCTGACCGACATGCCGGCCGCATTCGCGAGGGTGATCCGCCGCACCTTCGCGCCGGCGCGTGTGGTGCCGTAGGGGGCGATGACGGGGTCGGGCATGGCCGGTCGGTCCTTCAGGCGTCTTGGCAGGCGTTTGGGCTGGTGTCCGGGGGGATGACGGCGGCGCGGGCGAGGATGCCAGCGTCGCCGCCGGTGGCGCCAGCGGCGCCGAAGGCCAGTGCGGGGTGAACGATTCGTGCGGCGATGAAGCGCTCGGCGACGGCGCCGGGAGCATGGCGGAGCAGCAGCGCGGCCGAGAGGGCGAGGGCGAGATGCTCGACGAGGCGGCGGGCGACGGGCTCGGCAGCTTCGGGACATTCGAGCCTCGCCTCCACGCCGGCGATCAGCGCGTCGAGCGCGGTGTCGGCGCCGCGGGCGGGGGCGAGTTCGGCGGCAAGGGCGGCGACGGCCTCGGGCGTGCGGGTCAGCGCGCGCAGCACGTCGAGGCAGATGACGTTGCCGGCCCCCTCCCAGACGCCGTTCAGCGGCGCCTCGCGGTAGAGCCGGGCGATCGGGTGCTCCTCGACGAAGCCGTTGCCGCCGTGGCACTCCAGCGCCTCGGCGAGCAGGGCGGGGGCGCGCTTGCAGGTCCAGTATTTCGCGATCGGGACGATGATCCGGGCGAGGGCGGCTTCGGCGGGGTCGCGGGCGGCGGCATCGGTTGCAGCTGCTGCGCGCAGGGCAAGCCAGAGCGCCGCCTCGGCTTCCAGGGCCATGTCGGCAAGGACGGCGCGCATCAGGGGCTGGTCGATCAGGGCGCGCTGGAAGGCGCGGCGATGGGCTGCGTGGTGGAGCGCGAGCGAGGTGGCCTGGCGCATCAGCGCTGCGGCGCCGAGCGCGCATTCGAGGCGGGTGAGATGCGCCATCTCGATGATGGTGGCGATGCCGCGGCCCTCGGCGCCGACCATGACCGCCTCAAGCCCGTCGAACTCGACCTCCGAGGAGGCGTTGGAGCGGTTTCCGAGCTTGTCCTTCAGGCGCTGGATCCGCACCGCGTTGCGGCCGCCGTCATCGCGCCAGCCCTGGGCCAGGAAGCAAGAGATCGTCTCGCCGGTACGGGCGAGGGTGAGGAAGAGATCGCTGGTGGGCACCGAGAAGAACCATTTGTGGCCGGTCAGTTGCCACGAATCGCCCGCGCGGGTCGCGGTGGTGCGGGTCTGGCGCAGATCCGAGCCGCCTTGTTTCTCGGTCATCGCCATGGCGACGCCGAGTGCCGGTTTCTCGGCCGGCGGCAGCGGGCGCGGGTCGTAGCCGGGCGCAAGGATGCGGTCGCGGAAGCGGGCGAGCAGGTCTGGCGCGTGGGCAAGGGCGGCGGTCGCGGCGAAGGTCATCGCCGCCGGGCAGCAGACCCCGGGCTCGCCCTGGCCCCAGAGATAGGCCACCGCGGCGCGGGCGACATGAGCGCCGGGGCGGGGCTCGGTCCAGGCCAGGCTGTGGAAGCGGTCGGCGCGGATCATGCGCATCAGGCTATGCCAGGCGGGATGGTAGGCGATTTCGTCGATGCGGTGGCCGAAGCGGTCGAAGACGGCGAGTTCGGGCGGGTTGCGATTCGCCTCCCGCGCCAGGGCGCGCAGTTCGGCGGAACCGACCCGCGTGCCGACCGCGGCGAGATGGGGAACCGCCCAGGAGGCACCGTAGGCGGCGACCGCTTCGGCAAGGGCGGCATCGGCGGTGAAGGCGTCGTGATCGGGCGGTTCGCCGGCCTGGTTGAAGACCTCGTGGGTTACAGCCATCGTCTCAGCATAGACAGGCTGGCACGGTTTGTCTCGCCCGGCATGTCCTGTTCGCGCCCGGCTCTATTGATGACGACGCGCGCTGCGCTTATACCCGCCAATGTTGCGGGTGTAGCTCAATGGTAGAGTTCCAGCCTTCCAAGCTGGCTGTGCGGGTTCGATTCCCGTCACCCGCTCCAGCCTGAACGACCTTGCGCCTTGTCTGCACTTGACAGCGGGGCCGGGTCGTTGTGCAAGGCGGACGGATGCGCGCGGTTTGCGGGCAGTCTGCGCCGCAGGGGTGTAGCTCAATTGGCTAGAGCGCCGGTCTCCAAAACCGGAGGCTGGGGGTTCGAGACCCTCCACCCCTGCCAGCCGGAATCCCGAGGGCCGGCGCTACAGGCGATTCTCGGCAGTTTTCATGGAGCAACCTGACATTGGCGTTCAACCCGGCGAAATTCTTGCGTGATGTGCGCAGCGAGGCCTCCAAGACCACCTGGCCGTCGCGCAAGGAAACACTGGTGACCACCGGCGTGGTGCTGGCCATGGTCGTGGTGACCATCGTGTTCTTCCTCGCGGTCGATCAGGTGATCGGCGGGGCGATGCGGTTGCTGTTCGGTGTCGGGGGCTGAGGTAGAGTCATGGCAAAGCGCTGGTACGTTCTGCACGTCTATTCCGGGTTCGAGAAGAAGATCGCGACCCAGATTATGGAAACCGCTGCCCAGAAGGGTCTGGCGGACGAAATCGAGCAGGTGATGGTGCCGACCGAGGAGGTGGTGGAGATCCGCCGCGCCCAGAAGGTCAACGCCGAACGCAAGTTCTTCCCCGGCTACGTGCTGGTGAAGATGGAAATGACCGACGATGCCTGGCATCTCGTGCGCGACATTCCGAAGGTGACCGGATTTCTCGGTAGCAAGCTGCGGCCGACGCCGATTTCCGAGGCGGAAGCGCAGCGCATGATCCAGCAGGTGCAGGAAGGCACCGAGCATCGCCGTCCGGCGGTCGTCTTCGAGATCGGCGAGCAGGTACGCGTCGCTGACGGGCCGTTCACCAGCTTTAACGGCGTGATCGAGGACATTGACGAGGACAAGGGTCGGGTTAAGGTGTCCGTCTCGATTTTCGGGCGCTCGACGCCGGTCGAACTCGAATACGGGCAGGTCGAAAAGCTCTGACACGGCGCCCCCGCCGCACGGCGGATTCTCCGGTGCGGAGGCTGGCCCGGAGGGCCGGAACGGCCGCGAAAGGGGGGCGATATGGACAACACGATCGAAACCGTCAGGATTGCCGCCAACGGTCTCGAATTCGACGTTGACACGGCGGGGAGCGGCCGAAAGCTCGCACTCTGCCTGCACGGATTTCCGGAGAGCCGCTTCTCGTGGCGCTTCCAGCTGCCTCTGCTCGCCCGCCTCGGCTACACTGCCTGGGCACCGGACTTGCGGGGCTATGGGCATTCGTCCCGCCCGCAGGGGGTGGAGAATTACCGCGCCTCGCTGCTGCTGCGCGACGTGGCCGGGCTGATCGACGCAGCACGGGCGCGCGGCATCGATGACGGGGTATTGCTGATCGGGCATGACTGGGGCGGGGCGCTCGGCTGGCTGTTCGTGCTGAACCGGGTCCGGCCGGTGGAGCGGTTCATCGTGATGAATCTGCCGCATCCCGATCTCTTCGCCCGCGGCTTGCGCCGGTGGCGGCAGTTGCGCCGCTCCTGGTACATTTTCTGGTTCAAGCTCCCCTGGCTGCCCGAGCGCGTGCTGGCGGCGGACCGGGCCGCCTGGATCGCCCGGGTATTTCGCGGGTTGGCGGTGGACAAGAGCCGGTTCCCCGACGAGGTGCTGGAGGTCTATCGCGCCAATGCGCTGATTCCCGGCGCGCTGACCGCGATGATCAACTGGTACCGGGCGAATCTGCGCAACCCGTGGCGCCGGCTCGCGCCGGCGAAGCGGCTTGCGGTGCCGACGCTGATGATCTGGGGCGAGGTCGACCCTGCGCTTGGCTTCGAACTGACCGAGGGCACCGCGGCACTGGTCGACGATTTCACCTTTCGCAGCCTGCCGGACGTGTCGCACTGGGTGCAGCAGGAGGCGCCGGAATCGGTGAACGCGATGATCGAGGCCTGGCTGGAAGGGCGCGAGGTGCCGTTTCACCCTAGCCCCTGAGGTCGCTGTTCAGGAGTCCAGCAGCACGCCCTTGCTGGTGCCCTCGACCGCAACGGTTCCGGTCTCGACCAGGGTGAGTGTCCCGGCACAGACCGCGATGGTGCCAAGGCCTTCCTTATATTCAATGCCGGTTACCTCCCAGCGGATGCGGGTGCGTGCGTCCATCGGCACGGCACGGCGGAAGCGGAAGGTGAACTCCATGCCCACGGTAGGGCCGAGGCCGGAAAAATGCGCCGCGGTCAGGCCCATCATCCGCGCCGTGGTCTCGGTACCGCTGGCGATCAGCCCGCCATAACGGGAGGCTTTGGCCAGCGCCTCGTCATGGTGCATCGGGTTGGTGTCGCCCACCAGCAGGGCGAAAGCGCGGGAGGCGCTTTCCTCGAAAACGTGTTCGGTCTCGAAACTGTCACCGATTTTGATGATTTCAGCCATATTTTAATCTTTCTTGGATGTTCTTGTTCATTCAGCTGCAACGTGGCATTTGGCGCGCAAGCGGAATAACTGCCACACGGGCACCAGGCCGTCCATTCCAGGGGCAGGGCTTCACGCGCTGATATCGTTTTGAGGGAGACAGTGCTTTGCCGATCAAGCCTTTGAAAAAAGCAGTCCTTCCCGTTGCCGGGCTGGGTACGCGATTCCTTCCGGCGACGAAGGCGATCCCCAAGGAGATGCTGCCGGTCGTCGACAAGCCGTTGATCCAGTACGCGATCGACGAGGCGCGGGCCGCAGGCATCGAGCAGTTCTGCATGGTAACCGGGCGTGGCAAGACGGCGCTGATCGACCATTTCGACATCGCCTTCGAGCTTGAGGCGACGTTGAACGAACGCGGCAAGGGCGATGCGCTCGACATGCTGCGCAGCGAGGCGATGGAGCCGGGGTCGATCGTGACGGTGCGCCAGCAGGTGCCGCTCGGGCTTGGCCACGCGATCTGGTGCGCGCGCGCGTTCATCGGCGACGATCCGTTCGCGATCCTGCTGCCCGACGACCTGGTGCTGAGCCGGACGCCCTGCCTTGGCCAACTCGCCGACGCCTATCGGGCGACCGGGGGAAATGTGGTCGCGGTCGAGGAGGTGCCGATGGAGCATGTCCATCGCTATGGCGTGCTGAAGACCGGAACGGTGGAAGGCAACCTCGTCGAGGTCAGGGGGCTCGTTGAAAAGCCGAAGCGCGAGGAAGCGCCGTCCAACCTCTCGATCATCGGGCGCTACGTGCTGCTGCCGGAGGTGATCGCCCATCTCTCGCGGATGGAGCGCGGCGCCGGCAACGAGGTGCAGCTGACGGACGCGATGGCGAAGATGATCGGGGCCGCACCTTTCCACGGGCTCAAGTTCGAGGGACGCCGGTTCGACTGCGGCGACAAGGCAGGCTATCTGGAAGCACAGATTGCCTTCGGTCTGCAGCGCGCCGATCTCGGGCCGTCGATCCGGCATTTTCTAAAGGCTTATTCAGATGCATGACAAAACCGGTTTCTCTCATCAATTCCCCGCGACGATGCTGCGCGAATACGACATTCGCGGCATTGTCGGTGAAACCCTGCACGAGACCGACGCCTTCGCGATCGGGCGGACCTTCGGCTCGATGGTGGCGCGCAAGGGCGGCAGCCGGGTGACCGTGGGCCGCGACGGGCGGCTTTCTTCGCCGGCGATGTCGCGGGCGCTGATCGCCGGACTGGTGGCGAGCGGCATGCAGGTGACCGATATCGGCTGCGGGCCGACGCCGATGCTCTATTTCGCGGCAACGACCGGCGAGGCCGATGGCGCGGTGATGGTGACGGGCAGCCACAACCCCTCGAACTACAATGGCTTCAAGATGATGCTCGGGCGCAAGCCGTTCTTCGGCGCGCAGATCCAGGAGCTTGGCCGTCTGGCGGCGGCCGGCGATGTCGAGCCGGAGAGCGCGGGGACGGTCGAGGAAAAGGACGTCAGCGATGCCTATCTGGCCCGTCTGCTGGAGGACTGGGAAGGCGGCGACCGGATGCTCAACGTGGTTTGGGATACCGGCAACGGGGCGGCGGGCGACATCGTCGCGCGGCTGGTGCAGGCGCTGCCGGGTCGGCACATGGTGCTGAACGCCGAGATCGACGGACGGTTCCCGGCGCATCACCCGGACCCGACGGTGCCCAAGAATCTCGAACAGCTGGTGGCCGCGGTGAAGAAGCAGGGGGCGGATATCGGCATCGCCTTCGACGGCGACGCCGACCGGATCGGCATCGTCGACGATACCGGCGAGATCCTGTTCGGCGACCAGTTCCTTGTGCTGCTGGCGCGCGACGTGCTGGCGGCGCATCCGGGGGCAACGATCATCGCCGATGTGAAGGCGAGCCAGGTGCTGTTCGACCAGGTTGCCGCCGCCGGCGGCACGCCGCTGATGTGGAAGACCGGGCATTCGCTGATCAAGTCGAAAATGGCGGAAACCGGCGCGCCGCTTGCGGGCGAGATGTCTGGTCACATTTTCTTCGCCGACAAGTGGTACGGGTTCGATGATGCGCTGTATGCCGCGATCCGCGTGTTGAACGCGGTGAACAAGAGCGGCGAGAGCGTTTCCACCTTCCGCAAGAGCCTGCCGCAAGTGATCAACACGCCGGAGCTGCGCTTCGACTGCGCGGAGGACCGCAAATTCGAGGTTGTCGCCGAGGTGGCCGAGCGGCTGCGGGCGGATGGCGCCAACGTATCGGAGACCGACGGTGTGCGGGTGACGACCGAGGACGGGTGGTGGCTGCTGCGGGCCTCGAACACCCAGGCGGTGCTGGTGGCGCGTGCGGAAGCCGGATCGAACGAGGGGCTGGCGCGGCTGAAGCAGATCCTCGCTTCGCAACTTGCGGCCTCGGGTCTCGCGCCGGATTTCTCCGGGGCGAATGCCGGGCATTAGAGCATCAGCCGATCCATCAGGATCGGAAATTGCTCAAAGCCGCTGGATTTCAAAGATTGACGATACGCCCCCGGCCCAGCCCGGGGGCGTTTTCGTTTCAGCCCGCGGGCAGCAGGCCGACGAGGCGCTCGGCTTCGGCGACGATCGGCGCGGCGATGGCGGCGGCGCGAGCCGCGCCGGCCTGGAGCATGCGGTCGATCTCGGCGGGATCGGCGGCGAGGCGTTTGGTCTCCGCACCGATCGGGGTGAGTTTCTGCACCGCAAGCTCGGTCAGCCGTTCCTTGAACGGGCCGAAGCCGTTGCCGGCGTGCTCGCGCAGAACGTCCTCGGCGGTGATGTCGGCGAGGGCGGCGTAGATGCCGACGAGGTTGCGGGCCTCGGGGCGGGAATCGAGCTGCGCCGGGCGCTCGGGCAGCGGTTCCGGGTCGGTCTTGGCGCGGCGGATCTTCTGGGCGATCGTGTCGGCATCGTCGGTAAGGTTGATGCGGCTCTGATCCGATGCGTCGGATTTCGACATTTTCCTGGTGCCGTCGCGCAGGCTCATGATGCGCGCGCTGCCGCCGATGATGCGCGGGGTGATCGCGGGGAAGAATTCCACCCCGTAATCGTGGTTGAATTTCTGCGCGATGTCGTTGGCGAGTTCGAGATGCTGGCTCTGGTCCTCGCCGACGGGCACCTCGGTCGCGTGATAGGCGAGGATGTCGGCGGCCATCAGGTTGGGATAGACGAACAGGCCGGTGGAGACGGCCTCCCGATCCTTGCCGGCCTTGTCCTTGAACTGGGTCATGCGGTTGAGCCAGCCGAAGCGGGCGACGCAATTGAAGATCCAGGCGAGGCGCGCATGGGCGTGCACCGCCGACTGGTGGAACAGGATGCTGCGGGTGGGGTCGATGCCGCAAGCGACGAGCAGGGCGGCGTTCACCCGCGTCTGCTGGCGCAGCGCCTCGGGCTCGACCCAGACGGTGAGCGCGTGCAGGTCGACCAGGCAGTAGATGCCCTCGTTGCCCTCCTGTAACGCGACCCAGTTCTGGATCGCGCCGAGATAATTGCCGAGATGCGCGATTCCGGTGGGCTGGATGCCCGAAAATATGCGTGCCATGGCCACTGTATCAGCGCGCTTCGGCGGCCCGGTCAAGCGCCGTTCAGGCGGGTTTGGGGCGGCGCAGGAGCAGGCGCAGCTCGGCCGGGCGGACGGCGCCGAGGAGAATGCCCCCAAGCGTGAAGACGGCGAGGCCCGCAGCGATCAGCAGGGCGAGGCTGGTAATGGGAGCGAGATGCATCAGCGCGGTGCGGCGCAGGGCGAGCAGGGCCAGGGCCATCAGCCCGCTCGCCAGCACGATGGCGAGGATGCGGCGGGCAAGCGCGCGGTCCGGCGCGAAATCGGCGCGGCGGCGAAGCAGGAGGGCGAGGGCGATGGCGTTGAACCAGGCGGCGAGACTGGTGGAGAGCGCGATGCCGACCTGTTGCAGCGGATGCATCAGGGCGAGGTTTAGGGCGAGGTTGATCGCGACCGCGGCGAGCCCGGTCTTGACCGGGGTGGAGGTGTCGCCGCGGGCGAAGAAGCCGGGGGCGAACAGTTTCACCAGCACGAAGGCGGGCAGGCCGAAAGCATAGACGGCGAGGGCGGCAGCGCTGCGCGCGGCATCGGTGTCGGAAAAGGCGCCATGGGCAAAGAGGGTGCGCATCACTGGCAGGCCGATCGCGGCGAGGGCGGCAGCGGCGGGCAGGGTGAGCAGCAGCGAGACCGCGATGGCGCGGTTGAGCGACTCGCGGGCGGCGTCGGTCTCGTTGCGACGGAACTGACGCGAGAGGCTCGGCAGCAGCACGGTGCCGACCGCGGTGCCGATGACGCCGAGGGGAAGCTGGTTCACCCGGTCGGCATAATAGAGCACGGAGACCGTGCCGGTGGGCAACAGCGAGGCGATGATGGTATCGACCGTGAGGTTGAGCTGGGTGACGCCAGCGCCGATCAGCCCGGGGCCGAGGCGGCGCAGCACGGTGCGCGCCCCCGGCGTGAGGCGCGGGACGCGCAGGCGCAGCGGCGAGCCGGCGCGAGCCATCGCCCAGGCGAGCAGGACGAACTGCACGATCCCCGACAAAGCGACGCCATAGGCCAGCGCCTCGGGCACGCGCTGGCCGGCGGCGTGCAGGATGAGAAGGGTTGCGATGATGCAGACATTGAACAGGATGGGTGCCGCGGAGGCAGCGGCGAAATGGCCGCGCGCGTTCAGCACGCCGGAGAACAGGGCGCAGAGGCAGATCAGCCAGAGATAGGGGAAGGTGATGCGCGAAAGCCGGACCGCGAGGGCGAATTTTGCCGGATCGGCGCGGAAGCCGGGGGCCAGGATGTCGAGCACGAGGGGCATGAACACGAGGCCGAGGATGGTGAGCGCGAAGAGGAACAGCGCCATGATGGCAGTGACCTCCTCGGCGAGGCGGCGGGCCGGGGCTTCGCCGTCCTGCGCGAGGGCGCCGGCATAGGCGGGGATGAAGGCGGCGCTGAACGCGCCCTCGCCGAACAGGCGGCGGAACAGGTTGGGCAGACGCAGCGCCACGAAAAATGCGTCCGCCGCCGGGCCGGCACCGAGCAGGGCGGCGATCAGGATGTCGCGCGCGAAGCCGAGCACCCGACTGCCCATCGTCCAGGCGCCCACGGTCAGCGCATTGCGTAGCATTCTTGCTCCTTGGCGGTTGGCGTCCGGCCGGATCGGCCGCAACCAGCGCAGAGCATTAGCGGGGGGCGGGGACGGTTTCCAGCCTTGCGTGGGCGGGGAGGATGAAGCCGTCGGTGGGGTAGATGGTGCGGCCGGGTTCGTGATCGGGCGCGTACCAGACGCGCACCGAAGTCCAGTCATTCGCGGGCGAGACATCGAGCACCGGGGTGGCGCGCTGAATGCGGCCGGGCAGCCAATTGGCCTGGGTGACGAGGATCTCGCGCGGGCCGAGGACACGGGTAACGACAGCGACATGCCCGGCGGTCATCGCGCCGTGGCGGCGGAAGACCAGCACGGCGCCGGGGACGGGGCGCTGCGCGCGGGGGTATCGCCCGTCGGCCTCGTCCCACCAGCGCCAGGCATCGCCGGTGATCTCGATGCCGGAGACGGCGCGGGCATAGGGCACGCAGGTGAGCGTGGTCGGGGTGCCGTATCCGGCGAAGCGCGAGCTGGCACAGGCGGCGAGCAGCAGCGGCGCCACGAGGGCGGGCAGAGCGAGTCGCATGGGCAGAGAATACCTGCTAGTCAGCCGGCATGGACACGATTTATCGCGGCGACCTGTCGACTCCGGCGGGACGGCGCAATGCCTGGATCGACGCGCTGTTCGTCGACCACGCCGTGCTGCGGCTGGGCTGGACCAATTTTGCGCCGGTCAAGCCGGGCGCGCTGTATCGCTCGAACCATCCGGTGCCGTTCCAGCTGGCGAAATTCCGCCGCCTGGTCGGGCTCAACACGCTGATCAACTTGCGCGGCGAGTGCCGCAACGGCTCGGACGCGCTCTCGCGCGAGGCGGCGCGGCGGCTCGGGCTCGATTTCTACGACATGGCGCTGGAATCGCGCGGCGCGCCGCATCGCGACCGCATCCTGCGGCTGGCCGAGATCATCCGCACGATGCGGCGGCCGGCGCTGGTGCACTGCAAGTCCGGCGCCGACAGGGCGGGGATCGCGAGCGCGTTGTTCGTGCTGATCGAGGGCGGCAGCGTCGCCGAGGCGCGGCGGCAGCTCAGCCTGCGCTTCGGCCATATCCGGCAGTCGAATACCGGGATTCTGGACGCCTTCCTCGATATGTACGAGGAGGAGGGCAGCGGTATGGCGTTTCTCGACTGGGTGCGCGACGCCTATCACGAGCAGGCGCTGCGCGAGCGCTACGCGCGCGAGACACGCAATCGGCCGGGGCGGCGGATCGCACGGTTCGTCAACGACCGGCTGCTCGCCCGGGAGTGACCGGGCGGCGGCGCGGGCGGCTGGTCGCGATCAGACCTCGGGCGGTGCGGCGCTGATCGGGATTTCGCGGGCTTCGGTGGAAGGCTGGTCGCCGAGGCCGGGGGCGGGTTCAGCAAGATCCTGATCGTCCTGGGCGTCGGAGGATTGCGAGGCGTCGTTGCGCCGGGCGTGGCCGTTGCCGTGCTGTGTCTGGGCTGCCTGGTTCATCGCTGAAATGATGCGAAAATAATGTTCGGCATACTGGAAATAGCTTTCGGCGAGAACGCGGTCGCCGGCACTTGAGGCATCGCGTCCAAGCTGCTGATACTTGTCGTAAAGCTGCTGGGCGGTGCCGCGGACCCGCTGTTCGGGGCCATTGCTGTCAAAGACGTGATTGCGGTTCAGCGGGGTGCCCCCCTGATAGCTGCGAAAAGAACCGCCGCCGCCACCACGATTGTTGCGCCCGCGCATACGTTTTATGTTCATAGAGTTCCGGTATCCTGTTGCAGTGCGACCATGCGCGTGCCGGACCGTCGTTTCCCTGGTCGTGGTCGGGCAGCGTCTTTCATGGCGTGGTCGTTCAAACGAGTTCGATACGGCACCTGCGGAACCGGCACCGCGTCGCGGGACGAAGCGGTCGGGAACCCGCCGTTCCGGCCTCATGAGGCCGGGTATCGAATACGGAATTGTTATCTAGTCTGATTCGGCCGGAACGCCAAATGGTTTTTCACGAATATTTTCCCGCCCCTGACATGAACACGGCGCGGGGGATGCCGGCGAGATCGGGTTCGGCGGCCGCATCCAGCCCGTGCGCGGCGGCGAGGGCGATAAGGGCTTGGGCCTGGCCGATCCCGGCTTCGAGGATGGCGAGCCCGCCCGGGGCGAGCAGGCGCGGCAGATCCGCGACGATGCGGCGATAGGCGTCGAACCCGTCGGCGCCGCCATCGAGGGCGGAGGCGGGCTCGTGGGCGGCGACTTCCGCCATCAGGCCGGGGATGTCGGCACTCGGGATATAGGGCGGGTTGGCGAGGATGAGGTCGAAACGGGCGGCGATCGCCTCTGCCCAGTCGGCGCAGCAGAAGGCGGCGCGGGACGCAAGGCCGGTGCGGGCGGCATTGGCGCGGGCGAGGGCGCAGGAAGCGGGCACGCGGTCGATGCCGAGGCCGCAAGCGTCGGGGTATTCGGTGAGGGCGGCGAGGAGCAGCGCGCCGGTGCCCGTGCCGAGATCGAGGATCGTGCGGATCTTGTCCCGGTCGGGGCGGTGGCGCAGCGCGGCTTCGATGAGGGTTTCGCTGTCTGGCCGGGGGATGAGCGTTGCCGGCGAGACGGCGAGATCGAGGCTCCAGAAGCCTTTTGCGCCGGTGATGTAGGCGAGCGGCTCGCGGGCGGCGCGGCGGCGGGCGAGGGCTAAAGCGGGTTCGGGATCGACCTCGTCGAGCGCCCAGAGTGCGGCGAGGTCGACGCCGAGCGCGTGGGCGAGGATGAGGCGGGCCTCGCGGGTCGGGTTTTCGACGCCGCCCGCGGCGAGGATGCGGCCGAGTTCGCGCAGGGCCTCGGTGGTCGGGATCATGCGCCGGCGGCGGCGAGGCGGGCGGCCTGGTCTTCCTCGGTCAGCGCATCGATGATGTCGTCGAACTCGCCGAGCATGACGCGGTCGATCTTGTGCAGGGTGAGGTTGATCCGGTGGTCGGTGACGCGGCCCTGGGGGAAATTGTAGGTGCGGATGCGTTCGGAACGGTCGCCGGTGCCGACCTGGGACTTGCGGTCGGCGGCGCGGCCGGCGGCGGCGGCGGCGCGGGACTGCTCGTAGAGCCGGGCGCGCAGGATCTTCATCGCCTTGGCGCGGTTCTTGTGCTGGCTGCGCTCCTCCTGCATGGCGACGACGATGCCGGTGGGCAGATGGGTGATGCGGACGGCGCTCTCGGTCTTGTTGACGTGCTGGCCGCCGGCGCCGGAAGCGCGGAAGACGTCGATCCGGAGATCGGCCTCGTTGATCTCGACATCGACATCCTCCGCCTCGGGCAGGACGGCGACGGTGACGGTGGAGGTGTGGATGCGGCCCTGGGTTTCGGTGGCGGGGACGCGCTGGACGCGGTGGACGCCGCTTTCGAACTTGAGGCGGGCAAAGACGGCGCTGCCGGTGATTTCGGCGATGCCCTCACGCAGGCCGCCAAGCTCGGTCTCGGTATAGTCCAGCACCTCGAAGCGCCAGCCACGCAAATCGGCGTAGCGGCGATAGGCGGCGAAGAGTTCGGCGGCAAACAGCGCGGCCTCGTCGCCGCCGGCGGCGGGGCGGATTTCGAGGATGGCGGGGCGTTCGTCGGCGGCGTCGCGCGGCAGGAGGGCGAGGCGGATTTCGTGTTCGAGACGCGGCAGGGTCTCGCGCAGGGCGAGGAGTTCGGCATCGGCCAGCTCGCGCAGCTCGGGATCGGCGCGGGCGGCCTCGGCCTCGTCGCGAGCACGCTCGGCGGCGCGGAGCAGAAGGATCTGCTGCTCGACCGGCTCGATTTCGGCCAGCTCGCGCGAGGCGGCGACGAAGCGCTCGCCATCGACCCCGGCGGCGAGCATCGCGCGCAACTCCTCGGCGCGGAGAACGATACGGTCGAGGTTCTGCTCCAGGGTCATCGCGTCAGCTGGTCATCCGAGGGCGGCGAGAAGCTCGGCGCGGGGGAGTTCGCGCTGGGCGCCGTCGTCGAGGGTTTTGAGGGTGACGGCGCCGCGGGCGAGTTCGTCCGCACCGATCAGCACCGCGGCGCGGGCGTTGATACGGTTGGCGCGTTCGAGACGCTTCTTCAGGTTGCCGCGATAGGCGGCCTCGGCGGCGATGCCGGCGCGGCGGAGGGTGGCGAGGATCTCGATCGCGGCGGTCTGCTCGGCCTCGCCCATCGGTATGATGGCGACGGGGCGCGGCGTGGCGGGGGGGGCTGCCAGCAGCATGGCGAGGCGCTCGATGCCCGCCGCCCAGCCGACGCCGGGGGTGGGCGGGCCGCCCATCTGCTCGACCAGTTGGTCGTAGCGGCCGCCGCCGAGCACCGTGCCCTGCGCGCCGAGGGCGGTGGAGACGAATTCGAAGGCGGTATGGTTGTAGTAGTCGAAGCCGCGGACGATTCGCGGGTTCTCGACGAAGGCGATGCCAAAGGCGGCAAGTGCGGATTTGAGCCCGTCATAGAAGGCGGCGGAGGAGGGGTTCAGGTGGTCGTAGATAAGCGGGGCGTCGGCAAGGAGGCGGATGTCGTTCGCATCCTTGGTGTCGAGGATCCGCAGCGGGTTCTTGACCAGGCGGACCTTGCTCTCGTCGGAAAGCTCGGATTCATAGCGGGAGAGATAATCCACCAGGGCGGTGCGGTAGGCATCGCGGCTGTCGCGGTCGCCCAGCGTGTTGATGTGCAGGGTGATGCTGGCGCCGACGCCAAGCTCGTCGAGGATCTGCTGGCCGCAGGCGATCGCCTCGGCATCGGCCAGCGGCTCGGCGGCGCCGATGATCTCGAAGCCAATCTGGTGGAACTGGCGGTAGCGGCCCTTCTGCGGGCGCTCGTAGCGGAACATCGGGCCCTGGTAGAAGATTTTCTGCGGCAGGGTCTGGGTGAGGCCGTTGGAGACCAGGGCGCGGCAGACGCCGGCGGTGCCCTCGGGACGCAGCGTGACGGATTCGCCGGAGCGATCCTCGAAGCTATACATCTCCTTGGTCACCACATCGGAGGTTTCGCCGAGGTTGCGGGCGAAGACGGAGGTGAGCTCGAAGACCGGTGTGGCCCATTCGGCGGCGCCGTAGAGCGCGGCGATGCGGCGGGCGGTCTCGATCACGTGGTGATGCCGGCGCGCGTCCTCGCCGATGATGTCCTGGGTGCCGCGCACGGGTTGGGGCTTGGTCAAGGCGGAAATCCTTCAGACAGCGGAGATTGCCGGTGGTTTGCCGGAAATCGCCGCCGCTGAACAGTCCGCAACGCGCGGGCGGGCTATTCCGCCGCCTGCTTCGCCGCCGCCTTTTCCTCGCGCAGGCGGGCGGCACGCTGTTCGACGAGGTCGACGACATGGTCGATCATCGCCGCCCCCTCGATCGTGTGGTCGGTCTTGCCGGCGGCATAGACCATGTGGCGGCCATTGCCGCCGCCGGTGACGCCGAGATCGGTCATTAGCGCCTCGCCCGGCCCGTTGACCACGCAGCCGATGATCGAGAGGGTGATCGGCTCCTCGATATGGGCGAGACGGTCTTCGAGCTGGGCCACCGTGTCGATCACGTTGAAGCCCTGGCGGGCGCAGGAGGGGCAGGAGATGACGCGCACGCCGCGATGGCGGATGCCGAGCGACTTCAGGATGTCCCAGCCGACAGCGACTTCTTCCTCCGGCTCGGCGGAGAGGGAAACGCGCATCGTGTCGCCGATGCCGGCCCACAGCAGCGAGCCCAGCCCGATCGAGGATTTGACCGTACCGGTGCGCCGTCCGCCGGCCTCGGTGATGCCGATATGCAGCGGGTGGTCGCAGACCTCGGCGAGCTGCTGATAGGCGGCGACGGCCATGAACACGTCCGACGCCTTCACGCTGATCTTGAATTCATGGAAGTCGTGATCCTGAAGGATCTTCGCGTGTTCGAGGGCGGATTCGACCAGGGCGTCGGGGTTCGGCTCACCGTATTTCTCGAGCAGGTGCTTCTCCAGTGAGCCGGCATTGACGCCGATGCGGATGGAGCAGCCGTGATCGCGGGCGGCGGCGACGACCTCGCGCACGCGCTCGGCGCTGCCGATATTGCCGGGGTTGATGCGCAGGCAGGCCGCCCCCGCCTTCGCCGCCTCGATCGCGCGGCGGTAGTGGAAATGGATGTCTGCGACGATGGGGACGTTCACCTGCTTCACGATGTCGGCGAGGGCAGCGGTAGCCGCCTCGTCGGGGCAGGAGACGCGGACGATGTCGACCCCGGCGCGCTCGGCACGCTGGATCTGGGCCACCGTGGCCGCGACGTCGTCGGTCGGCGTGTTGGTCATGGTCTGCACGGTGATCGGCGCGTCGCCACCGACCTTGACCGGGCCGACGCTGATCTGCCGCGACTTGCGGCGGATGATCTGCTGGTATTCGCGGTAGTTCATCGGGCTCGCTTCCGTGGAGGGGTTACTGTGCTGCCGGGCTGGCGACCGGGGCGGTTGCGCCGCCCGCGGGCGCGGCCGGCGTGAGGGGAACGCTGTGGAGCACCGCGCCGGGCTTGCCGAGCGGCGCGCCGGCAGTGCCGTTGCGGACCAGTTCGGTGCCGCCGGCATTGCCCGTGGTCATGGTCAGGCCCGGCTCGTTCGGCACCGGCCAGGACTGGCCGGCCTTGAGCACGCGGCTGAACAGGATGGTGCCGTGCGGGCCACGAACCTCAACCCAGCTGTCGGCACTGGCGCTGATCACCAGCGGGTTAGCGCTGACCGACGCGGCTGCTGCGGGAGCCTGGCCAGCAGGCAAAGCACTCGTAGCTGCGGTGCCGGGGGGCGTGGTCCCAGCGGCGGCCGTGCCGGCGGCAGCGGCCGGCGTTCCGGCGGCAGTGGAGGCTGATGTGCCGGCGATGACCGCACCGGAATTGCCGCCGGGGTTCGCGGCGCTATCTGCCGTGCCGGTGCCCGCCGTCGGGTTCGGCATCGCGCTGTCTGCGGCGGCCGAGCCGGGCGTTGACGCAGCGGGGGTGCCGGGCGTCGCCCCCGGTGGGGTGGAAGACGCCGTCTGCGACACCGCGGCTTGGGATGCGCTGGCTTGCGCGGTGGCAGCCGGGGGCGCTCCCGCCGAAGCCGATGCCGCCGGCGGTGTGGCGGCGGACGGCGCAGGGGCGCTGGTTCCCGATGCGGGCGCGCCGGCGGCAGCGGTTTTGGCCGGCGCTGGCGCCGGCGTCGGTGCCGATGATTTCGGGATCGCCAGCGGGGCGAGTTTGGCCGGGACCTCGGGGACCATGCGCGCCATCCGGAGTTCATGCTCCGAATGGCGATACCAGAAGAAATAGCCGGCGAGGCCGACCGCGGCGACAAGGAAGAGTACGGCGCCGGGCGGAACGGCGCGGTCCGGCAACGGCTCGGGGAAGCTCAGGGCTGGCGGGCGGCTGCGGCTCATGCCCTCGGCGCGGAAGCGGCGGAGGATTTCCTCGGGATCGAGTCCCATGATCTCGGCATAGGAGCGGATGAAGCCGGCCGCGTAGGTCGGCGCAGGCAGTGCCGTGAGATTGCCGGATTCGATGGCCTCGAGAAACACCCGCCTGATCTTCAGGCGTGCCGCTATATCCGGCAGTTTCCAGCCCAGACGCTCGCGGAAGGCGCGCAATTCGGCGCCGACGGCTTCCGGCCCGCCACGGGAGGATGTGTCGTATCCGGCAGTTGTGAGGTCGTTGTCGCCGTTCATGATGCCCTTGAATGCCCGCGGGGCGGAGTTGAGGGAGGACGGCCGAGAGGCGGCGACCTGCCACAGCAGCCGGGCGAAATAGAGTCCCGGTCCGTGCATTTGCCCGGTCTCGACCCGGTCCGGACGGCGGTTTAGCGCGTTCGGCCTAGATCGGCAAACCGTGTTCCCGCGCCCAGGCCGTGAGAGGTTCGCGCAGCGAGGTGCCGGCGGCGCCGGCGCGGCGGAGTTCGCGCAGCACCGGGCGCAGGGCGGCGAGATCGGCATCGGCGAACAGCGCCTTGACCGGCAGGATCGCAGCACCGGACATCGACAGCGTATCGACCCCGATGGCGGCGAAGACCAGCGCGTCGAGCGGCCGGCCGGCGGCCTCGCCACAGATCGAGAAACCCACCTCCTCCTCGGCGCAGGCCGCGGCAAGGCCCTCGATCAGTTCCAGCACCGGGGCGGAGAGCACGTCGTAACGGCCGGCGAGGCGCGGCGTGCCGCGATCGGCGGCAAAGAGGAACTGCATCAGGTCGTTGGTGCCGAGGGAGACGAAATCGGCCTCGGCGAGCAGGCCGGGGAGCTGGAAGAGCAACGAGGGCACTTCGAGCATGGTGCCGATCTCGATGCGGTTCGGCTTCTCGTCGAGCCGCGCGGCCTCGGCCTCGAGCAGGTCGCGCGCCGCACGGAATTCGGCGACCGTCGCCACCATCGGGAACATCACCGAGAGGTCGAGACCGACCGCGCCCATCAGCAGGGCGCGGAGCTGCTTGCGCAGGATGGCCGGGCGGTCGAGCCCGACGCGCAGCGAGCGCCAGCCCATCGCCGGGTTCTCCACCTGGTCGTCGGCTTCGCCGGGCAGGAGCTTGTCGGCGCCGAGATCGAGGGTGCGGAAGACGACGCGCTTGCCATCGGCGCGCTGGAGGACGCGGCGATATTCGGCCGCCTGGGCGGCGACGCCGGGCACGCGGGCAGCGGCGAGGGCGGCGATCTCGGTGCGGTAGAGGCCGATGCCCTCGGCGCCGGTGCGGGTGAGCTGGTCGATCTCGAAGGCGAGGCCGACATTGAGCATCAGCGCGACCTCGGTGCCGTCCTGGGTGCGGGCCGGACGGTCGCGGAAGACGGCAAGCTCGGCGGCGCGGGCGCCACGGGCGGCGAGGGCGCGGTCATACAGCGCGGTGACCTCGGGATCGGGGCGAAGGATCAGGGCGCCGGATTCGGCGTCGAGCAGCACGGGATCGCCCTGACGCGCAGCCTCGGTGGCACCGGCCTCGACAGCGATGGCGGGGATTTCCAGCGCGCGGGCGAGGATTGCGGCGTGGCCCCCGGTGCTGGCCTCCTCGATCGCCACGCCGGCAATGCCGCGCTGGTGCCAGTCGAGCAGTTCGGCGGGGCCGAGGCGGCGGCAGACCAGGACCATGCCGCGCGCATCCTCAGGCTTCGCGGTGCCGGCGCCAAGGGCTACGAGCATTCGCTCGATCATGTCCTCGATATCGGCGACACGCTCCCGCAGATAGGGATCGGCCACCTTGCGCATGCGCCGGCGCAGCTCGCTGCCGACCTGGTCAACCGCGGCCTCGGCGGTCAGGCCATCATTGATCGCGGCGCGGACGCGCTCGAGCCAGCCGGTGCCCTGCGAGATCAGGCGGTAGGCCTCCAGAACCTCGCGGGTGGCGTGGCCGGTGGGCAGATGCTCGGAGACGAGGTTGTCGAGCGAGGTTTCGGCATCGGCCATCGCCTGGTCGAGCCGGGACAGCTCGGCGGCCGTGTCTTCGGCGAGGACGTGGCGCGGGCCGGGAGAGCGGCCGAAGGGCAGCACGGTGCCGCGCACGATGCCGGGGGCGAGCGGATGGCCGGAATAGCGCCGTGCCAGAGCATCGCCGAAGCCGGCAGCGGCGATGTCGGCGGCACCCTGGCTGGCGAGAATCTCGCCGATCAGCATGGCGATGGTCGAGATCGTCTCGACCTCGAGCGGGGTGTAGACGCGGGGGTCGGAATTCTGCACCGCGATGACGCCGAGCGTGCGACCGGCACGGCGGATCGGCACTGCGAGCATCGAGGCGTAGCGTTCCTCGCCGGTTTCGGGCCGGTAGGCGAATTCGGGGTGGTTCTGCGCGTCCGGCAGGTTGAGCGCCTCGCCCTTGGCGGCAGCAAGGCCGATGATGCCCTCGCCAACCCGCACCCTTGTATGGCCGACCGCGGCGATGCGCAGCCCGTGGGTGGCGGCGAGTTCGAGCATTTCGCCGGCACGGGCGACATAGACCGAGCAGACCTCGACCGCGAGTTCAGCGGCGATCAGCTCCACCAGCTCGGCCAGGCTGGAATTGCCGGAGCTCAGCCGGTCGCGCAGCTTCGCGAACAGCCGCCGCGAGGCGGCGAGCGGGATATTGCGTGGGCGGGGCGCGCCCTTAGGCCGCTTCGATCGAGGCATCCGGCTGGCGGGCGGTGGCGCGGGCAGCGAAGGCGGCATCGGCCTGGGCGATGAGCTCGGCGATGATCGCGGCGACCGGCTGGATCGCGGTGACCATGCCGACCGACTGGCCGGCCATCACCGAGCCCTGCTCGACATCGCCTTCGATCACCGCGCGGCGGAGCGCGCCGGCCCAGAAATGCTCGATCGAGAGCTGGGCCTGCTCCTTGTCGAGTTCGCCGGTCTGGAAGCGGCGGATGGTTTCGGCCTGATGCTCGATGAAGCGGGCAGTGCCGGCATTGGCGAGGCCGCGCACCGGGATGACCGGAAAACGGGCATCGAGCTGGACCGAGGGGATCGCGTCGCGCGCGTTGGCCTTGAGGAAGGCGGCCTTGAAATTGGCGTGGGCGATGCTCTCGGCGGAGGCGGCGAAGCGGGTGCCGAGCTGCACACCGGCGGCGCCCATTTCGAGGAAGGCGAGGATCGCCTCGCCGCGGCCGATGCCGCCAGCGACAAAGACCGGAACCTCGGTGATGACGGGCAGGATTTCCTGCGCCAGCACCGCCAGCGAGACCGGGCCGATATGGCCGCCGGCCTCGGACCCCTCGATCACCAGCGCGTCGGCGCCGCTGCGGATGAGGCGTTTCGCGAGCACCAGGGCGGGCGCGAAGCAGACGAGTTTGGCGCCGCCGTCCTTGACCGCGCGGACCGCGGCGGAGGAGGGCAGGCCGCCGGCGAGCACGACATGCCCCACGCCGTGGCGGACACAGACCGCGATCAGCTCAAGGAGCTGCGGGTGCATGGTGATCAGGTTGACGCCGAAGGGTTTCGTGGTGAGCGCCTTCGTTGCGGCGATCTCGGCATCGAGCAGTTCGGGGCTCATCGAGCCGCAGGCGATCACGCCGAAGCCGCCGGCATTGGAGATGGCGGAGACGAGGTGGCGCTCGCTGACCCAGCTCATGGCGCCACCCATGATCGCGGTTTCGGTACCGAGAAAATCGCGCCCGCGGGCCCAGAGCTGATCGAGCGCGCTCACGCGACGTCGAGCCCATAGGCGGTGTGCAGGGCGCGCACGGCGAGTTCGGTGTATTCGGCGTCGATCAGCACGCTCACCTTGATCTCGCTGGTCGAAATCACCTGGATGTTGATGCCGCGGGCGGCGAGCGAACGGAACATGGTGCCAGCGACACCGGCATGGCTGCGCATGCCAACGCCGACGACCGAGATCTTGGCGACGTCGGGATCGGTCGCGAGGTCGGCGAAGCCGATCTCGTCGCGCTTCTCGTCGAGCACGAGGCGGGCGCGGGGCAGCTCGGTCTTGTTGAGGGTGAAGGTCATGTCGGTGGTGCCGTCGGCGGAGACGTTCTGCACGATCATGTCGACATTGATACCGGCCTCGGCGAGCGGACCGAACACCGAGGCGGCGACGCCGGGGCGGTCGGGCACGCGGCGGACGGTGACCTTGGCCTCGTCACGCGAATAGGCGATGCCGGCGACGATTTCCTGTTCCACGATTTCATCCTCATCAACGACCAGCGTTCCCGGGGCATCGGTGAAGCTGGAGAGAACCTGCACCCGCACCCGCTCCTTCATTGCGAGTTCGACGGAGCGAGTCTGCAATACTTTCGCACCAACCGAGGCCAGCTCCAACATCTCTTCATACGCGATGGCTGGCAACTTGCGCGCTTTCGGGACGATGCGCGGGTCGGTGGTATAGACGCCGTCGACATCGGTGTAGATGTCGCAGCGGTCGGCCTTGACGGCAGCGGCAACGGCAACGGCGGACGTATCGGACCCGCCGCGGCCGAGGGTGGTGACGCGGTTATCCGGCCCGATGCCCTGGAAGCCTGCGATCACCGGCACCTGGCCCATCTGCATGCGCCGGATCAGCTCGGCGCCGTCGATCCCATCGATCCGCGCCTTGCCGTGCTGGCCGTCGGTGCGGATGGGGATCTGCCAGCCGGTCCAGGAGCGGGCGTCGACGCCGATGGTCTGCAGGGCGATCGCGAGCAGGCCGACCGTGACCTGTTCGCCGGTGGCCACCACCGTGTCGTATTCCCGCGCGTCGTAGAGCGGGGAGAGTTCCTGGCACCAGGCGACGAGCTGGTTGGTGGCGCCGGCCATTGCCGAGGTGACGACGGCGACCTCGTGCCCCTCGTCCACCACGCGCTTGACGCGCGCGGCGACGTTGCGAATCCGGTCCAGATCGGCGACAGAAGTGCCGCCGAATTTCATCACGATGCGCGCCATGTGATCCGATCTTGCCGTGAAACTGGTATCAACGCGGGAGCGGCGCTTGCTGCCGTCTCCCGGCAGGCTCACATAGCGAGAGCCCGGGAGAAGGGCAATGCAGGCCGGAGAGGATGTGAGCATGGATGACGGGCAGTCCGCCGGACGGGCGGACGCGGCGGAGGTGCGGAAGTTCGACGCGCTGGCGGCGCGCTGGTGGGACAGGCACGGGCCGATGCGCGCGCTTCACGCCATGAACCCGGCGCGCAGCCGGTGGATCGTCGATCACATGTCGGCGGTGCGCGGCGAGGCTGCGGGGGTGGAGTTGCTCGATGTCGGCTGTGGTGCCGGGCTGCTGGCGGAAAGCCTTGCGCGTGCCGGTTGCCGGGTGACGGCGATCGACGCCGCGGCCGAGGCGATCGCGGTGGCGCGGGCGCATGCGGCAGCACAGGGGCTGGAGATCGACTACCGCGCGACGACGACCGACACGCTCGTCGCCTCCGGCGTGCGGTTCGACGCAGTGACGGCGCTGGAGGTGATTGAGCATGTGCCAGACCCGCAGGGGTTTCTCGACACGCTGGCCGGGTTGCTGCGGCCAGGCGGCCGGTTATTCATATCAACACTGAATAGAACGCCACAATCTATTGTTTTTGCAAAATATACAGCGGAATATGTACTTCGCTTGGCACCGCCCGGCACGCATGACTGGCGGAAATTCATCACCCCGGGCGAGCTTGCCGCGATGTGCCGCGCCGCCGGGCTGCGGCTGGCGGCGACGGCGGGGATGGTGCCGGCGCCGCTGCGAGGCGGGTTTCGCATCGGGCGGGATACCGGGATCAATTATATCGCGATGGCGGTGGCGCCGGGCTGACGCCGCGGCACGGTCCAGCCCCGCCAGAAGTTGATGAATGTTTTAGGTATGCCGGGCCGTCCTTGTGTGGTCATATGCGTCATCGCCGCATGGCTCGTATGCGGCGCGATGGCGGAGGTGACCGATGGGCGAACGGGTGGCGAGCGGGGCGCGGGGTGAGGAGCGGCGGCCGCTTTCGGTCGGCATTCTCCTCACGCACGATTTCACGCTGTCGGCATTGTCGATGTTCGTCGACACGCTGCGGCTCGCCGCTGACGAATCGGATTTCTCGCGACCGATCAATTGCCGCTGGACGATCATGTCCGACACTGCGGCGCCGATTCGCGCGAGCTGCGGGGTGCAGGTGCTGCCCGGTACGCCGTTTCTCGACCCCTCCGGCTTCGATTACGTGGTGGCGATCGGCGGGTTGCTGACCGGGCTCAACCAGAACGCAGCACCGCTTTGCGCCTATCTCACCCGTGCGGCGGCGGCTGGGGTGAAGCTCGTCGGCATCTGCAACGGCAGTTTCCTGCTCTGCCAGGCGGGCTTGATGCAGGGGCGGCGCGTTTGTGTCAGCTGGCTGCACTATCAGGATTTCCGCGCAGCCTTTCCCGATCACGAGGTGACCGGCGACCGGCTGTTCGAGATCGATGGCGACCGGATCACCTGCGCTGGCGGGGCTGGCGCGGCGGATCTCGCGGCGCTGCTGATCGAGCGGCATCTCGGCAGCAGGCTGGCGCAGAAGCCGCATCAGGTACTGCAACTGGCGCGCACGCGCGGCGAGGAGGCGGTGCAGCCGCACCCGCCGGTGGCGCATGACGTGGCCGACGGGCAGGTGCGCCGGGCGCTGCTGATGATGGAACAGAACCTGTCCGACCCGGTGCCGATCGCCATCATCGCGCGGCGACTTGGCCTGTCGACGCGGCAGTTGGAACGGCGCTTCGAAGCCGCACTCGGGCAGCGGCCCTCGCTGCTCTATCGCACGCTGCGGTTACGCTATGCCCGCTGGCTGCTGGAGACGACCGACCGGTCGGTGACGGATATCGCGCTGGAGGCCGGCTTTGCAGACTGCGCGCATTTCTCCCGCCAGTTCAAGGCGCTGCATGGGCTGTCGCCCTCGCAGATGCGGCCAGGGGTGGCCATGCGGGGCGGCTCCGGCGGCGATGGGTCGGGGCTTCATGCCGGTCCGCGCCCATTCTGACGGTAATATGTGAAAAACACATGGCCGCCATGCGAGGGGCCTGCGAAATCGTTCTGGCGCAATGTCGCAAAAGCCAAAGACGCTGCATCACCGAACCGTCACATTCCGTTGCCGGGCGCTGATCCTTGTCGAAAGTGCCGTTATTGAAAGTGCCGTTATTGAAAGTGAACGTCATGACGGATGTCGCTTCCCCCGCATTGCGCGACCTGGTGGCCCGTCGGCGCCCCGGATACATGCTGGAGCGGGAGTTCTATACCGATCCGGACATCTTCCGCGCCGATCTCGAATACATCTTCAACCGGCACTGGATTTTCGTCGGCGTCGAGCCGGACGTACCCGAGCCTGGCGACGTGATGACGCTGAAGATCGGCAACAACGAGATCCTGATCTGCCGCGACGACGATGGCGCGATCCATGCCATGCACAATGTCTGCCGGCACCGCGCGGCGCGGCTGGTCTCGACCGAGAAGGCGACCGTGGGGCGGCTGGTCTGCCCGTATCACACCTGGACCTATGGGCTCGACGGCGCGCTCCTGCATGCCGAGCATATGGGCGAGGGGTTCGATCATTCCTGCAACGGGCTGAAGAAGATCCATCTCCGCTCGCTGGAGGGACTGCTCTTCGTCTGCCTCGCCGAGACGCCGCCGGCGGATTTCGACGAGATGGCACGGATCGTCGGGCCGTATGTTGCACCGCACGAGATCGCCAACTGCAAGGTGGCCCAGCAGATCGACCTGATCGAGGAGGGCAACTGGAAGCTGACGATGGAGAACAACCGCGAGTGCTATCACTGCGCGATGAACCATCCGGAGCTGACGTCCTCGATCTTCGAGTTCGGCTTCGGCTTCGACGCCCGCGAGGACGATCCTGCGCGCGCGGCGCTGCGGCGGAGCTATGACGACATGGTCGCGCGCTCGTGCAGCGCCTGGACGGCGAGCGGCTTTCCCTCCGAGGAAATCGGCCATCTCGACGACATGGTTTCCGGGTTCAGGATCGGGCGGATGCCGATGGACCGCGAAGGTGAATCGCAGACGCTTGACACCAGGGTGGCGAGCCGGCTGCTGCTCGGCCGGGCGAAGGAAAAGCGGCTCGGCGATCTCTCGTTCCATACCCAGCCAAATTCCTGGCATCATTTCATGAGCGACCACATCGTGACCTTCTCGGTCCTGCCGCTCTCGCCGGACCGCACGCTGCTGCGCACCAAATGGCTGGTGCATCGCGATGCGATCCAGGGTGTGGACTATGATCTCGAAAACCTGATCCGGGTGTGGCGCGAAACCAATCTGCAGGACGGCGCGCTGGTCGGCCTCGCCCAGGCGGGGGCGGCGAGTGCTGGCTATGTGCCGGGGCCGTACTCGACCGAAACCGAAGGCCAGGTCGAGGCTTTCGCCAACTGGTATATCGGTCGCATGGCCGCCCAGCTCGGGATCGAACCGGCGCGATGAACATGACGCCGGCCGAGCGTTGCCGCGCCGCGCGCGATGGCAGCCTGTCCGCGTGGGATCCGGAGGCTGACGACATTCTTGTCTGCGTGGATTCGCGGCTGGAGACGCACGATGTGCGGACCTTCACCTTTGTCGGCCGCACGCCCTCGCGCTTCAGCTACTGGCCAGGGCAGTTCCTTGTGTTCGATGTGCCGGTGGGCGGTGAGATCGTGCAGCGCTGCTATACGATCGCCTCCAGCCCGACGCGGCCGGACCAGATCTCGATCACGGTGAAGCGCAAGCCGGACGGCGTGGTCTCGCCCTGGCTGCACGACAATCTGCGCCCGGGGATGGAGATCCGCGCGATCGGGCCGCTCGGCGATTTCAGCTTCGTGGCGACGCCGGGGGGAAAATACCTGTTCCTCTCGGGCGGCTCGGGGATCACCCCGCTGATGTCGATGACGCGCGCGCATCAGGATCTCGCTCCAGACGCGGATATCGTGTTCATCCATTTCGCGCGGGCGCCAGAGGACATCATTTTCCGCGACGAACTCGCGGTGATGGGGAGGCAGATGCCCAACCTGCGGGTCATTCCGGTGTGCGAGGCGGATGGCGCCGGCGGGCGTTGGGGCGGGCCGCGCGGGCGGGTGACGCCGCAGCTGCTCGCCCTGCTGGCGCCGGATTTCGCCGAACGCTGGATCTTCAACTGCGGCCCCCCGGCCTACATGCAGGTGGTGCGCGAGGGGCTCGTCGGCCTCGGCTACGACATGCGCTATTACTATGAGGAAAGCTTCGATTTCGGCGTGCCGCCACCAGTCGAGGAGGTGCTCGCCGCGCAGGGAGCGGAAACCTTCGAGGTCACGTTCAGCAAGTCCGGCCGGACGATCGGGGTCGCGCCCGGGCAGCATATTCTCGCCGCCGCGCGCGAGGCGGGAATGCGGCTTCCCTCGTCCTGCACCAAGGGCGTGTGCGGCACCTGCAAGAGCAGGCTCGTCTCGGGACGGGTGGACATGAAGCACCAGGGCGGCATCCGCCAGCGCGAGATCGACCAGGACCTGATCCTGATCTGCTGCTCGACACCGCTGACCGATCTCGTGATCGAACGCTGATGATGCGGCCGCTGCCCGCTGTGGCGCTGGCGCCACCGAGAGTCCCGAAGCGGCGAGGCCGCGCATGATCGCCCATGCCGAGGCGCTGTTCCGCCCGCTGACGATCCGCCGGACGACGTTCCGCAACCGGATCATGAGCACGAGCCACGCCCCGGGTTATGGCCGCGACGGCAAGCCGCAGGAGCGGTATCAGCTCTATCACGCGGAAAAGGCGAAGGGCGGCATCGGGCTGACGATGTTCGGCGGATCGTCCTCGGTCTCGCTCGACAGTCCGGCGGCACCTTGGAACCAGATTTCCGTCGCCGATGACAGCGTCATTCCGTATTTTCAGCAGTTTTCCGAACGCGTGCACGCGCATGGCGCGGCGCTGATGATCCAGCTCACGCATATGGGGCGGCGGACGCGCTGGGATACCGAGAACTGGCTGCCGACGCTGTCCGCCTCGCCGCGGCGGGAGCCGGCGAGCCGGTCGATCCCGCGCGAGATGGAGCAGGAGGATATCGATCGGGTGATCGCCGATTTCGCGGCGGCGGCGCGGCGGGCGCGCGAGGGCGGGCTCGATGGCTGCGAACTCTCGGCGGCGCACGGGCATCTGGTCGACCAGTTCTGGTCGCCCTCGGTCAATCACCGCAGCGATGGATATGGCGGATCGCTGGAAAACCGGATGCGGTTCGGTTTCGAGATTCTCGAGGCGATGCGGGCAGCGGCGGGGGATGATTTCCTGATCGGCATCCGCATGTCGGGCGACGAGATGCTGGCCGAGGGGCTGAGCCACGAGGATTGCGTGGCCATCGCCGAGGCGCATGCGCGGCGCGGGCTGGTCGATTTCATCAATGTGCTCGGCGGGCAGGCGCGGGACCATCTGGCGCATGCGGTCTCGCTGCCGAACATGTCCTTTCCGGTAGCCCCCTTCCTGCCGCTGGCCAGCGCGATCCGCCGCGAGGTTGAAGTGCCGGTGTTCCACGCCCAGCGGGTGACCGACCTTGCCACCGCTGCGCGCGCGGTGGCGGAAGGGCATGTCGACATGATCGCGATGACGCGGGCGCATATCGCCGACCCGCACCTCGCGCGCAAGCTGCAGGACGGGCGGGAGGACGATATCCGCCAGTGCGTCGGCGCCGGCTACTGCATCGACCGGATCTATACCGGGGCGGATGCGCTGTGCATCCAGAATGCCGCGACCGGACGCGAGGCGACGATGCCGCACGTGATCGGCAAGGCAGCGCGGCGGCGGCTTGTGGTTGTCGTCGGCGGCGGGCCGGGCGGACTGGAGGCCGCGCGGGTGAGTGCCGAGCGCGGCCACGAGGTGGTGCTGTTCGAGCGGGAGACGGCGCTCGGCGGGCAGATCAACATCGCCGCGAAGGCGGGATGGCGGGAGGCGCTGTCGGGCATTCCGCGCTGGCTCGGCGCGCAGGTGCGCAGGCTCGGCGTGGATCTGCGGCTCGGTCTCGCGGCGGATGCGGCGATGGTGCTGGCGGAACGGCCGGACATCGTGATTCTCGCGACCGGCGGCGTCCCCAATCCGGGTTTCATGGAGGGGGCGGAACTGGTGACAACAACCGCCGCGATCCTGCGCGACGGGATCGCGCTCAGCGGTTCGGTGCTGCTCTATGACGGGATGGGGCAGCACAATGCCGCCTCCTGCGCCGAGTTCCTGGCGAAGCGCGGCGCGCTGGTGGAACTTGCGACCGGCGACCGGATGGCGGCCGAGGAGGTCGGCACCACCAACCAGCCGATCCATCTGCGCGAACTCTACCGCCATGACGTGATCATGACGCCTAATCTCGACCTGCTCGCGGTGCGGCGGGAGGAGAACCGGCTGGTTGCGGTGCTGCGCAACACGATGGATCTCGCCGAGGAAGAACGGGTGGTGGATCATGTCGTCGTCGATTTCGGCACGTTGCCGGATGACGCGCTGTATGATCCGCTGAAGGCGGGGTCGGTCAACCGGGGGCGGATCGATGCCGGCGCGCTGGTGGCAGGGCGGGCGCAGCCCTGGCCGGAGGCAGGATACGCGCTCTATCGCATCGGCGATGCGGCGGCGGGGCGCAACATCCACGCCGCGATCTACGACGCGCTGCGGCTCTGCAAGGATTTCTGATGGCGGGCCTGTTCGTCCTGCTGGCCTGGCTGCTGCTGGCCGGGGTGGTGGGGCAGGCGCTGCGTCTTGCCGCATCATGGCGGCGCGGCGGGGCGGCACCGGTGGACTGGGCGCGCGGGCTGGCGGCGCTGCCGCGGCGGTATCTCGTCGACGTGCATGGCGTGGTTGCATTGCGGGCGGCGGCGGCGCGGATGCACCAGGCGATTGCCGGGGGCTTGCTCGGCGGCACTACGCTTGTGCTGCTGGGCGTCATCTCGGCGCTGCGTGGCGCGGAAATTCTGTGGCTGCTGGCCGCATTCGGCTTTGGTTTCGCAATTTTCGGCGCGCGGCTGGTAGCACAGCGGAGGCAGCCGGTAAGGCCGGCGTCACTCTCCGGCGGGGCGTTCCAGGGTCTGGCGCGAGATCTGGCTGCCTATGCGGCGGGCGGGTTCCTGGCCTCGCTCGGCATTCTGCTCGGGCTGTGGCTGCCGGCACTGGCCGGGATCGGGCTTGCCGCCTGGGGCGGGGCGCGGCTGGTGGCGGGGATCGCGACCGGGCCGATGCGGCACGCGCTGGCCGGGGCGGTGCATCTCGCGGCGCATCCGCGGCCTGAGCGCTTCGCGGGCGCGGCGGCGAGCGGGCTGTTGCCGGCGCAAAAATTCGGTGTGGCGACGATCGCCGATTTCGCCTGGAACCGACTGGCGGGGTTCGATGCCTGCATCCAGTGCGGGCGGTGCGAGGAGGCATGCCCGGCCTTTGCCGCCGGCCAGAAGCTGAACCCGAAGGCGCTGATCCAGGACCTGGCGGCGGCGCTGCATCCTGACGCGCCTTCCTATGCCGGCTCGCCGCATCCCGGCATTTCGTCGCCGGGCCCGGTGCTCGGGCGGCTGCACGCGGAGACTCTGTTCGCCTGCACGACCTGCCGCGCCTGTGTATCCGCCTGCCCGATGATGATCGAGCATGTGGATGCGGTGATCGACCTGCGGCGGCACCTGACACTCGCGGAGGGCGCTGCACCGGGCAAGGCGGACCAGGTGCTTTCGGAGCTGCGCTACGCGTTCAATCCGGGTGGGTTCGAGCCCGGGCGGCGGCTCGATTTCGTCGCCGGCGGGCTGCGCGTGCTGGGCGAGGGCGAGAGCGCCGACATCCTGCTCTGGCTCGGCGATGGGGCGTTCGACGCGCGCTACGGGCGAACGCTGCGGGCGCTGGTGGCAATCATGCGGGCGGCGGGGCTGGATTTCGCGGCGCTGGGGGAAGCAGAACGAGATTGCGGCGACCTCGCCCGGCGGCTCGGCGACGAGGCGGGGTTCGAGCGCCTCGCGCGCGCCAATGTGGCGTCGCTGGCGAGGCGGCGGTTCGGCCGGATCATCACCGCCGATCCGCATGCGCTGCATGTATTGCGGCAGGAATATCCGGCGTTCGGCGGACACTATACGGTGCAGCACCATACGGCGCTGATCGACGAGCTGATCGGCAATGGCGCGATCCGGCCGGGGGCTATATCCGGCGTGACGGTGACCTATCACGACCCGTGCTATCTCGGCCGTTACAACGGCGAGTATGACGCGCCACGGCGGGTGCTGGGGCGGATCGGCGTGGCGGTGAGCGAGATGGAGCGGCATGGCGCGGCCTCGTTCTGCTGCGGCGGCGGGGGCGGCGCGCCGGTTTCGGACATCGCGGGCGAGCGGCGGATTCCGGATTTGCGGATGGCGCAGGCGCGGGAGACGGGGGCCGGGATCGTCGCCGTGGCGTGCCCGGGCTGCACGGCGATGCTGGAAGGGGTGACGGGCGCACGGCCCGAGGTGCGCGACATTGCCGAGCTGGTGCATGAGGCGATGGAAGCGGTGCCGGCGGCGGTGCGGGCGTGAGCGCGAAGCGCCGCGATCCGCGCACCGAGCGCGCGGCGGTGGTGGTGACCGAGGCGCCGCGCCGGCGGATCGACCGAATGCATCGCGGCGGGGTAATCGCGCAGGATGCAGTCGTCGCAAAGGCGGCGGCCGCGGTCGTGACCATCGCCGAGCCAGCCTATCTGGTGTTCGCCGTGGTGGAGATGGCGGGCGGCATGCTGTCGCGCCATGACCGGCAGGTGCTGGGGGCGGCGCGATTGCTCGATGGCGGCGGGAGGGCGGCGGTGGTGCTGCTGGCGCCGAGCCTGCCGGAGGACGCGGGGGCGGCGGGGGCGGACCGGGTGATGATGCTGCCCGAGCGGGACGATCCGGCGGCGTTGGCGGCAGCGGTCGCCGCCGCGATCGGCGCGCATCGGCCGCGCCATGTGGTATTCGCCGAGAGCGCGGATGGCGGGGATCTGGCGCGGCGGGTGGCCGCACTCCGCGACGAGACGCTGTTCGATGCGGTCGAGAGCCTGTCGGCGCGGCAGGCGATCCGCCCGGCTGCCGCAGGGCGGGTGGAATGGCGGGCGGCGCCGCCGCATCTGCTGAGCATCGCGGCCGACCGCATTGCGCCTTGGCGCGGGCCGGCGCACGCGGCCGAGCCGGTTGATCCGCCGGCCGATCCGGCGAGGGATGTGGCGATGGCGGTGCGGCTGTCGCCCCTGCCGGTGGAAGCGGCGAATGTGCGGCTGGACGAGGCGGGATTCGTGATCGCGGCGGGGAACGGGGTGGCGGATTTCGCGGGGTTTCTCGATCTCGCGCGCGCGCTCGGGGCAACACCGGGGGCGAGCCGGGTGGTATGCGATGCCGGCGCGTTGCCGCGGGAGATGCAGGTCGGCGCCTCGGGGACCGTACTCAACGCTGACTGCTATGTGGCGTTCGGGATTTCCGGTGCGCCGCAGCATTTGCAGGGGATCGGCACGGTGGAGCATGTGGTCGCGGTGAATACCGATCTGCACGCGGCGATGATCGCGCGGGCGGATTTGGCGGTGGTGGCGGATGCGCAGGCGGTGCTGCCGGCGCTGCTCGCGCGGCTGGAAGCTGAGGCGTGAGGATCGTCGTGCTGCTATCCGCCGGCCGGCATCCGGCGACGGGCGAGCCCTGCCCGGTGCCGGTGGAGTTGCAAGCGATAGCGCTGGCGCGGCGCATTGCCGGGGCGAGCGGGGTGGTCGAGGGGCTGCATGCCGGTGGGCGCGACGATGCGGTGCTGGATGCGCTGAGCCACGGGATCGATGGTCTGACGCTGGTCGGCGCCGGGGCGGCGGGCGATCCGCTCGGTGCGCTGGTGGCGGTGCTGGAGGGAAGGATGCCGGATCTCATCCTGGCCGGGCGGCGCGGCCGGGGCGGGGCGGATGGCGGGCTGCTGCCCTATCGGCTGGCGCTGGCGCTGGGATGGCCGATCGTCGCCGATGCGATCTCGATCGGGCTAACGGACGGTAAGTTGAAGGTGACGCAGGCGCTGCCGCGCGGCTGGCGGCGGGCGGCCACGGTGCGCGGGGCGGCGGTGATCACCGTGCATCCGGCGGCACCGGCGGCGCTGCCCTATGTGCACCGCGCGCGGCTGGCCGGGCGGGTGAACGAAGTGGCGGGACCGGTGCTGATGCCGGCGGTGATGCCGGAAGGAGCCGAAATCCGGCCCTACCGGGCGCGGCCGAAGCTGATCGGCGATGTCGGCGGCGACGTTTCGGCCGAGGCGCGGCTGCAGGCGGTGAGCGAGACGCGGGATGCCGGCGGACGGGTGCTTGTGCGGCCGGCGCCGGACGAGGCGGCGGCGGCGATCCTCGATTTCGTGGCGCGGTTCAGGCCCCGCTAGAGCGGTAGCCGAACCATCTGAATCGCTGGGGTACTGGAAGCGGTTGAAATCTGATTCAAGCTATCTGCCGGAGTTTGGAGGCTGGCAGGAATGGCAAAGACTCTTTTGGAGGATCTGCGGGGCCGTGTGGTGGCGGCTGTGGAACAGGGAGCGACGCACCGCGAGGCGGCGGCACGGTTTGGTGTCAGCGCAGCGAGCGTCAGTCGGTGGCGCAGCCTGCTGAGCGCGCAGGGGAACCTGAAGCCCGGTCGACATGGTGGCGACCGACGCTCCGGGCGGATCGAGAAGCAGGCGCATGTGGTTCTCGACCTGCTGGAGCAGATGCGCGATGCGACGATTGAGGAACTGCGCAGCGCGCTGGCCACACAGGGCCACCAATTCGGTTACGGGACGCTGAGGCGCTTCTTCCAGCGGCATCACATCACGCGCAAAAAAAGACCGCGCACGCCGCCGAGCAGGAGCGCCCTGACGTCCTGAGCCGGCGGTGGGCGTGGTTTGAAGGCCAGGAAGATCTCGACCCCGACCGGCTGATCTTTGTCGATGAAACTTGGGCCAGCACCAATATGACCCGTCGCCATGGCCGTTGTCGGCGCGGTGAACGCTTGCGGATGAGTGTGCCGCATGGCCACTGGAAGACCACGACGGTGATAGCCGGCCTGCGCAACAGCGGCATCGTTGCCCCCTTCGTAATCGACTGCCCGGTCAATCGGATGGTGTTTGCGGCATGGATCGAGCAGGGCCTGGTGCCGATCTTGCGGCCTGGCGACATCGTCGTGATGGACAACTTGTCCAGCCACAAAGGGCCGAGGGTGCACGAATTGATTGAAGCGGCAGGCGCTGAATTGCGCCACCTCCCGCCTTACAGCCCGGACTTCAACCCCATCGAGAACGCCTTCAGCAAGCTCAAAGCCTTGCTGCGAAAAGAGGGCGCGCGGACCATCGACACCCTTTGGGCCGCAATCGGACAACTCGTCGACCTCATCACACCCGCAGAATGCCAAAACATGTTCGCCGCAGCTGGATATGATCCAATATGATCGACTACCGCTCTAGCACTACTTTGGCGGAAGTTTGTTGTGATTACTGATGAGGCTACATCCGCAGTGAGGGCAATGCCGCGGCGGTGAGCGAGAAAGACGGTCAAGGATTGCGCGTTCCGGTTGATTGTGAACATCGATTCCGTTTGATTGTGAACGCCTAATCCGGTTGATCATGAACGCGGATTCCGGCGGATCGTGAACACCGGTTCGGGTGCTCATGAACGTGTCCTGGAGTGCGATGGTGGGGCGCCGCTGCTGACAGTCTTCAACCAGGGGTAATCCCGATCCTTTGCTGAGCAGCGAGGGATGGGAATGCCGGGAGAGAGATTGTCGATGCGGAAGATACGTGATGTTTTGCGGCTGCGATTTGCGCAGGGACTGAGCCAGCGAGCGATTGCGGGTAGTACGGGTCTGAGCGTAGGAGCTGTGAACAGTTACCTGAGCCGGGCGCGGCTGGCGGGATTGAATTGGCCTCTGCCTGAAGACCTTGGCGACGCGCAGCTTGAGACGCTGCTATATCCGCCGCTGCCGGATGTTGCGCCGGACCGCCGGCCGGTGCCGGATTGGGCGGCGGTGCATCGTGAATTGCGCCGGCCGAATGTGACGCTGTCGCTGCTGTGGGAAGAATACCGGGCCGGCACCGGCGGCCAGGACGGGTTCAGCTACTCCTGGTTTTGCGATCTCTACCGGGAATGGGTGGGTCGTCTGAAGCCGACGCTGCGCCAGGTGCATATGGCGGGAGAGCGGCTGTTCGTCGACTTCGCTGGCCACGCCATGGAAGTGATCGATGGGGCGAGCGGGGAGATCCGGCGGGCCGAAATCTTTGTTGCCGTACTCGGTGCCTCGAGCTTCATCTACGCCGAAGCGACCTGGAGCCAGGGGCTGGCGGACTGGATCGGCGCGCACGTTAACGCGTTGACCGCGATTGGCGGCACGCCGCGGCAGATCGTCAGCGACAATCTGCGCGCGGGGATCACGCGCGCGTGCTTTTATGAGCCGACGGTGAACCGCACCTACGCCGACATGGCGGCGCATTACGGCACCGCGATCATTCCGGCGCGGCCTTACAAGCCGCGGGACAAGGCGAAGGCCGAGGTCGGCGTGCAGGTGGTCCAGCGCTGGATCCTGGCACGGCTGCGCAACCGCCGCTTCTTCTCGCTGGCTGAATTGAACCAGGCGATTCGCGAATTGGTCGATCAGGTGAACGATCGACCGATGCGCGGCTGGGGCACCAACCGGCGGGCGCTCTATGAGCAGCTCGACCGCCCGGCCCTGCAACCACTGCCGCCCACGCCTTACGAATACGCGGACTGGAAGCGCTGCCGCGTGAACCTCGATTACCATGTCGAGATCGACAAGCACTTTTACTCGGTGCCGTTCCGGTTGATCCGCGAAACAGTAGAGGCACGGATCACGGCGAAGACGGTGGAAATCTTCCACCGGGGCAAGCTGGTGGCCACGCACCAGCGCAGCTTCCGCCAGCACCGGCCGACCACAATCGCGGATCACATGCCGAGTTCGCATCGGCGCTATCGCGATTGGACCCACGAACGGATATTGCGCGAAGCCACTGCGGTCGGTGACGACACCGCCGCCCTGGTCGAAATCATCCTGCGCTCGCGCCCGCATCCCGAACAGGGGTTCCGCTCCTGCATTGGCATCCTCGGATTGGCAAAGCGCTACGACCCCGAGCGGCTGGATGCCGCCTGCGCCCGTGCCTTGGCACTCGGAACCCGCTCCTACGGCTCGGTCGCTGCGATCCTGAAGAATGCTCAGGAGAGGAAGACCACGGACAAGACCGAACAACCCAGCCTGTTCCACGAGAACATCCGTGGCCCCGGCTACTATCACTGAAAGGAAACAAGATGCTGATCCATCCCATGGTGGAGCGCCTGCGCGGCCTCGGCCTGACGGCAATGGCCGACGCGTTCATCGAGATGCAGAACCAATCGGCGGCTGACGATCTGACCCGCGAGGATTGGCTCGGGTTGCTGGTCGACCGTGAGGCAACCAGCCGGGACAACAAGCGCCTCGCCCGCAGGCTGAGCCAGGCGCGGCTGCGCCAGAATGCGGTTGTCGAGGATACTGACTTCCGGACACCGCGCGGTCTGGACCGAGCCCTGTTCCACAAACTTGCCGGTTGCGAATGGATCTCGCACAGCCAGCATCTGGTCATCAGCGGCCCGACCGGCGTGGGCAAATCATGGCTCGCCTGCGCGCTCGGCCACAAGGCGTGCCGGGAGGGCTTCTCGGTCCTCTATCGGCGGGCGCCACGCCTGTTTGCCGAACTCGCGACGGCGCGCGGCGAAGGAAGATTGCCCCGGATGTTGGCGGCCCTTGAACGCACCCGCCTGCTCATCATCGATGATTGGGGACCCGAGCCCCTGACCGCCGAGCAGCGCCGCGACCTACTGGAAATCGTTGATGATCGTTATGAAAAGGGCTCCCTGCTGGTGACCAGCCAGGTGCCCGTGAATCGCTGGCATGACCTGGTGGGGGATCCCACCCTGGGAGATGCGATCCTGGACCGCGTCGTGCACCGCGCCCATCGCATCGAACTGAAGGGACCGAGCCTGCGCAAGCGTCACGCCGTCACCACACAATCCGATCAGGGCGCTTGACGAACCCCACGGAAAAATGAGACGGCGCAACCGTCAGTGGCAGCGATCCACCATGACCGCCGGCCGCCCGTCAGGCCCCGTTCAGGCCAGAGCGAGCAGGTGTTCATGATCGCCGGAATCGGTGTTCACGATCGAACGGATTGACCGTTCATCATCACCGGAATGCGCACAAGGATGGCTTGGCGCACTGCTGGCAGGGTGGGTTGGGGAGGCGGACCGGGGACTCTTTTTTTTCCGTCCCGCCTGAGCGAGCCTTCGGGATTGCAAGAAGGCGTAGGCCATCATCGTCATCAGGGCATGGCGGTGGAGGCCAGTCCAGGATCGGCCCTCGAAGTGGTCCAAGCCGAGTTCCTCTTTGAGTTGCTGATGGGCCTGCTCGCAGATCCAGCGCGCCTTGATGGCGCCAGCCAGAGCTCTGATCGGGGTGTCGGCAGGCAGGTTCGAGAGATAGTATTTTCGCTCGCCATTCGAGCGATGCTCACCCACCAGCCAGGCTTCCTCTCCCGGCATGTGCTGGGCACCGGCAGAACCGATTCGCTGGGGCGCGCCATCAGCAATGCGTACCCTCATGGCGGCAAAGCGGGCTGTCAGACGCCCCTTTGTTCCCTTGCGCCAACCGAGCTGCCGCCACTTCGCGCCTTCGAGCATCGCTTGTGCCGCGATGGATTTGACGTCGGGCACATGACGCACCCGTGGGCGACCGCGGCCTGCGACCGGGAAGATCAGCTGCACATCCGCCGGATAGACCTTCTGGTGCCGGGGGATGCCGACAGCCCAGCAAAGGCCGCGTGTACTCAGCGCCTGCCGGAACGGAGCCGACAGCCCGTAACCGGCATCGGCCAGCACACAGCCGAAGCGCACGCCGGCAGCGATGACGCGATCGATCTCCTCGATCGCGATCTCAGGCTTTGTGCGGTATTCCTGGAAACAGGCAGGCACGCCCGCCTTGTCCATGCGCGCGATATCGCTCGTCCAGCTTTCCGGCAGAAATAACCGCAAGCTCAGCATGAGCGGAACTTCGCCCGAAGCCAGCGTCACCGACACCAGCGTCTGACAGTTGGCATTCTTGCCGAGGGTCACGTCCGTCGATGTGGTGGAAATTATAGATGGGTTAAGGTGACCGTGGATCATTCGGCTGCGGTGGCGATCTGGGTGAAGTGGACCCTTTGGTGTGGATCACTTGGGGCGGGATTTAAGATGGAAGCTGATCCGTTCTGATCTCCCAAAGGGCTATCAAGCTACCTGCTGTTGTTGCGGCTGTGGAGATGTGGGCAACGTGGTAGCGTTGTCCAAGCTTCTCCGCAGGATAAGCGTCATATCCACGGCCGCCGGCGGCAGAATGCCGACCATTGCTTCGCGCCACACCGCCATCGGCGCGCGGTTGTCCAACGCCATGTGAGGGCGTTGGTGGTTGTAGAAGTCAAACCATTGGCCCAGGCCGGCGCGCAGTTCCGTGCCGTCAGCGTAGCCCTTGATATACAGGTCTTCGTATTTCAGCGATCGCCAGAGCCGCTCGATGAACACGTTGTCCATCCAGCGCCCCTTGCCGTCCATCGAGATCCGGATCTCCGCCGCGGTCAGGACGTCGGTGAACGCCATCGAGGTGAATTGCGAACCCTGGTCGGTGTTGAAGATTTCCGGCTTGCCGAACCGGGACAGGGCCTCTTCGAGCGCCGAGATGCAAAAGCCGGTGTCCATCGTGTTCGAGACCCGCCAGGCCAGCACCGCTCGGCTATGCCAGTCCATGATCGCCACCAGGTAGAGAAAGCCGCGGCCCATCGGCAGGTAGGTGATATCGGCGCACCAGACCCGGTTCGGCCGGTCGATCACCAGGTCCCGTAACAGATACGGGTAGATCCGGTGCCCCGCCGACGGCTTGCTGGTCCGCGGCTTCGGCCCGAGCGCCGCAATCCCCATCAGCCGCATCAGCCGTTGCACTCGCTTGCGGTTGACCCGCAGCCCCTCGGCCGCGAGCACCGCCATCAGCCGGCGCGAGCCCAGAAACGGCCAGCGCAAAAACAGCTCGTCGATCCGCCGCATCACGTCCAGATCATTGTCGTTCGCCGCACGACGCCGTCGGTACACCCCGGATCGCGCCAGCCCTAGCAGCGCGCACTGCCGGCGGATCGACAGCACAGCATGATCGCGATCGAGCTTCGCTCGCCGGTCCGGCACGCTCATCTTCCGGACCTCTTTGCTAAAAAATCGTTCTCGATCGTCAGTTGGCCGATTTTCGCATGCAGCTTCTCGATCTCCCGCTGCCCGGCGGCCTCCGCATCCTGCCCGATCTTCGGATCAAACGCCCGCGCCGCCTGCTCCTGCAGTTGCTTCTTCCAAGCGTAAATCTGGTTCGGATGAACCTGATACCGCGCCGCCAAGTCAGCAACCGTTGCCTGCTCGCGCAGCGCCTCCAAGGCAATCTTCGCCTTCAGCCCCGCCTCAATCTTCCGTCTCGTCTTGCTCATGTTCCGCTCCGTCTATCATGACAAAACGGCCAATTTCCAACTTAGCCCCTGGTCCCATTTCTAGGATCCACTTCAGGGGTGGAAATACCTCGATTGCGGGCGGTGTAAGTTCGGCCATTGGCTCGGTCTGCATGTAGCGATTTTGCGTTTGCCACTCGTCGTTCTGCTCGAGGAGCACGGCGCCCACGAGCCTGTTGCACGGGGAAGTCCATGTGGGCGAGGACATCGACCTCGCTATCATCGATAAAAGCGGCGAGCTTGGGCCATTTGGCGCGGAGCTGGTCGGCGGTGTGGCGCAGCGTCTGGCTAGCGCCAGCCCGGTCAGGCTGAATGAAGGCTTGGCGGAGCGCCGCCGAGACCATGCTCTGCTGGCCCTTGCCGACATAGGCCAGGGCATTGCGCATCCAGTGAACGCGGCATCGTTGCCAGGACGCGCCCATGACGCGGCGGATTGCGGACTTGAGGCCCTCGTGCGCGTCGGAGATGACCAGCTTTACCTGACGCAGACCGCGGCGCACCAGGCTCTTGAGGAAGGCAGCCCAGAAGGTCTCGGCCTCGCTGGGGCCGATGTGCAGCCCGACGATCTCGCGCTTGCCTTCGGTATTAGCGGCCACGGCGATTATCGCAGCCACCGAGACGATGCGCCCTCCCTCGCGCTGCTTGAGGTAGGTGGCGTCGAGCCAAAGATACGGCCAGTCACCGGTCAGCGGGCGCTCGAGGAAGGCGTTCACCCGCTCGTCGATATCCTTGCACAGCTTGCTCACCGTGCTCTTGCCAATGCCACTCAGCCCCATGGCCTGCACCAGGTCGTCGACGCGTCGGGTGGAGACGCCGCCAACCCAGGCTTCCTGGATCACCGCGACCAGGGCCTTCTCGGACGTCTTCCTGGGCTCGAGGAAAGGCGGGAAGTAAGAGCCCTGCCGCAGCTTGGGAATGCGCAGTTGTAGATTGCCGAGCCGGGTGTCGAGCGAGCGATCGCGGTAACCGTTGCGGTAGGTCGTCCGCTCACCAGTGCGCTCATGGCGCCCGGCGCCGATCGGGCCTTCCACGTCGGCTTCCATAAGCAGTTGCACTACGGCCTCCGCCACACTGCGCAGGAAATCTCCATCGCCGGCTTTCGCCAGCAATTCAGCCAAGGGTAGTCTGTCTTCGGTCATCGGGTCCTCTCGGGTTCGCGTGAAGCTTCGCAACTCCACCGTAGCCGCTCGATCCGATGGCCACCTAAACCCAGGCTCATGCGTTGGATCGGCCCCTCCGGCCGGCTACGCCGACCTCCGGCGCCAATCCAACGCACGGCAGTCAGACAATTTCCACCACAAGCGCGGACATTAGCCTTGCCGAGCGCCGTAGCATATTGCGGCGCGACGCCAACCGAAGCCTTACCCTTCTTGGGCAAGGCGGTGTCGTCGATGATCAGCCAGGCTTCATCGCCACCAACCAATTTATCCGCTTGGTCCCACAAGGTCGCTTCCAGTGGCGCGCTGTCCCACAGACCAGCCCCGATGAAATGATGCAGCCGGTCATAGGAAATGGCGTCCGATCGGGCCGCCATGGGCTGGATGCTTTTGCGATCACCCGGCCCGATCAAGCCGGCGATATAAGCCGGGCACATCCGTCGTCGCGTCTTGTTGCCCAGACCTTTCAGATAAGGGGCAAGCCACCGCTCCAGATCCCCCTGCCAGTCCTCGTCCATCGCCAGCCTCCATCAAAGCTGGCTCCCCATGAATCACCCAATCCGTGCCATGGGAACCCTAAAAATTAGATTTCCGCCAAAGTAGTGCTAGGGTTTGTGGGGATTCATCGTGAGTTGATGACGGCTGCGGCGAGGTAGATCATTGCCTGGAAGCTCTGGTCTGTTTTGCAGGCGCGCAGGGCGATGCGTTTGAACTCTTTGAGCTTGCAGAAGAAATTCTCGACCAGATGACGCCATTTGTAGATTTCGCGGTCGATTTTCAGCTTCAGTGCCCGGGCCGGATGCTGGGAAATGACGACCCGGGCGCCTCTTTCGTTGAGTTCTGCGACCAGAGCGTTGCTGTCGAATGCCTTGTCTGCGATCAATCCACCGAATTCGACGTTGTCGATCAGTGGCGGGACCTCGATGCCGTCATGGCGATTGCCCGGCATGAGACGAAAGCGCACAAGGTTGCCCAGGGCATCCGTCAGCGCCAGGATTTTGGTTGTCATGCCACCTTTGGAACAGCCTATGGCCTGGCTTTGAGTCCCCCTTTTGCGCCCTGGCCGTGACGGTGGACCTTGACGATCGTGGCGTCGACCATGGCGTATTCCATATCGGGTTCATCAGATACCGCGTCGAAAATCCGTTTGAAAACATCAGCGCGGCGCCAGTCGTTGAACCGGCGGTAGGCCGTGCTCCAGTTGCCAAACATCGAAGGCAGATCACGCCACGGACTGCCAGTGCGGACAATCCAAAGTACCGCTTCCAGAAACAGCCGATTGTCCCGCCCGCTGCGGCCAGGGTCACTCGCCTTGTCAAGACAATGCGGTTCCATCCTCGCCCATTGGGCGTCCGTCAGTACAAATCGTTCCATTCACAGCTTGAATCACAGCAACACCCAAATGGGAATCCCAAATCCCCACAAACCCTAGGCTCTGGACTCAACTGATCCAAGATGTGACGGCGAGGACAAGGCAAATACCAGCGAGGAAATTTCGTGCGGTTTTGTCATATCGTGTGGCGATGGCGCGCCAGTCCTTGAGCCTGCAGAAGGCGCGTTCGATGAGATTGCGCTTTCTGTAGGCGACGGGGTCGAAGGGCTGTAAGCGCAGTCTGAATGACGGTCTTGCTTTGGCGAGCGAGCGCTACGCTGCGGCTGGTAGAGCGGCCTGAGTTTTCCAGTTCCAGGGCAGCAGGGTGTCGATTTCGTTGGCCTTGGTATGGCCGGCGACAATGCGTTCGAGGATTTCGGTGAGCCAGCGAGCGGCTGGACGCCGCTGAGCTTGGCGGATCCGATCAGCGTCGCCATCAGCGCCCAGTGCTCTGCGCCGGTGTCGTTGCCGGCGAACAGGGCATTCTTCCGTCCCAGGGGGATCCGGCGGATCTCGCGCTCGACGGTGTTGGTATCGAGCTCGATCCGGCCATCGTCGAGGAAGCGGGTCAGCCCCTCCCAGTGCCGCATGACGTAGCGCATCGCCTTCGCCAGTTCCGATCCTTTCGAGATCCGCGGCAGTTGTTCGTCCAGCCACGCGTGCATCGCCTCGATCTCCGTGCGGGATCGCTCCCGCCGCATGGCGAGGCGGCGTTCGGCGGATTGCCCGCGGATCTCCGCCTCGATCGCATAGAGCCGCGCGATCCGGGCCAGCGCCTCGGCCGCGATCGGCGACTGCGTGGCCTGGTGGAATTCGTAGAAACCGCGCCGCGCATGCGTCCAGCAGAAGGCCAGCGCCAGGGCGTCGTCGGCGCGCTCCTTCACGACCTTGCCGAACCCGGCATAGAGCATCATCCGATCAGATAGAATCATCTGATCGGATAAAGATGCTCTAATTATCAATATAATAGAGCACGATATCCGATCCATCAGGATCGGAACGTGCTCTAGCCGTCCACCTGCAGAATGCCGCGGAATGAAGACAGATGCGCAGCCGGGCGCTCGCCCTTGCGATCGGTCGCATAGACGAAGGCAACCGCCGGCGGCGCCGGCCCACACCACGGGCGGTCATCGACCGCGTAGCACCATAATCGGTCGGTCTTCGTCTGCCCGCGCCCCGGATCCAGCACCGGCAGCGTGGTGTCGTCGGCGAATATCTTCTCCTGGGCCATCACATGCGAGAGGATCCGATCGTAGAGCGGCCGCAGCCACCAGCACGCCCGGCCGACCCAGTCGCCCAGCGTCGAACGATCGAGCCGGATCCCGTGTCGCTCGTAGATCTGTGCCTGGCGATACAGCGGCAGATGATCGGCGAACTTGCTGACCAGCACATGCGCCACCAGCGCCTCGCTTGCCATGCCGCCATCGATCGGCCTTGGCGGTGCCGGTGCCTGCACGGGCGGCCCGTCGCAGGACGCACAGGCATAGCGTGGCCGGCGGATCACCTTCACCCGGAACGACGCCGGCACAAAGTCCAGCATCCGGCTCACCGTCTCCCCCATCTGATGCAGCGCGCTGCCGCAGCAGGCACATTGCTTCTCCTCGAGATCGACCACGACCTCGATCTGCGGCAGGCTGTCCGGCAACGCCCCGCGATTGCGCTGCCGCCGCTTGCGTTCACGTGTCTGCCCATCCGCCGTGCCAGCTTGCGCCGCTTCGTCTCCCGCAGCCTTCGCCTGTTCGAGATCTTCCAGCGCCAGGGCCAGCTGGTCCGGATCCATTTGTTCAGAGCGTTGGCCAAAGCGATGCCGCTGCAGCTTCGCGATCAGCAGGTGAAGCTTGTCGATCTCTGCGCGCAGATCGTCATTGACGCTGCGCAGGCCGGCTTTCTCATGCTCCGCGTGGCTCACCAGGTCGCGCAGGATGCCCGGGTCGTCGGGAAGGGCGGCAAGATCGATCGGCACGGTCAAACTATCGCGAGCAACCAGGCAGGATGCCAATGACTCTCGCGTGAGCGGGGCCTATCCCGCCAGCGTCGGACGCAGGCTTTGCACCGGAGCCCGCCACTCGCAGCCTTCGAGAAGCATGGCAAGCTGCGCCGGGCTCAGCGACATCAGCGTCGTCCCGCTCTGCGGCCAGGCGAATGCACCCCGCTCCAGCCGCCTCGTCAGCAGGCACAACCCGACACCGTCGTGCCAGAGCAGCTTGATCTGTCCAGCCCGCCGGCCGCGGAATGCGTAGACCGCACCGTCAAACGGGTTCCCGCCAAAGACCTGCTGGACCAGCATCGCCAGTCCGTCGAGCCCCTTGCGCATGTCCGTCCGGCCGCAGGCAAGATAGACCCGGACACCCGCGCCGGGTGCGATCATCCGCCCCTCAGCACCGCCAGCACCCGGCTCAACGCCAACTGGTCCACCTCGGTGCCGACACGCAATACCACCCCGTCCGGCAGCGTGATCTCGATCGTCTCCATCGCCGTCGACGCTGCCGCCAAGCCCAACGCCGGCGTAGTCCCGCTTACCACCGCCCGCGCAAAGCCCGGCACCAGCGGCGCCGCTTCAGCCAGATCGCCATCCCGATATTGTCGCCGCCACGTGCTCAGTTGCCCGCTGCTGATCTCGTGCTGACGGCACAACGCCGAAACCGCCACGCCGGGCGCCAGGCTCGCCTCCACAATCGCCCGCTTCACCGACCTCGACCACCGCCGGCGTGCCCCGCGCGTGATTACCTCAACACAGTCCTTCGAAGCACTCGTATGAGGGCTCATACGAGCCGCTCCTATCGCCTCAACCCGATCCGCTTCAAAAATCTCAGAAATGCCGACGTCGCTCATGCCCACAAACATCGGGCCCAGCCTGCGTCACAACAACATTGCCGATCCGACAGCGCTTACGAAGGGCGGAATGGCGCGGCGGTTGGGCATGGGCGAGATCACCGGCCTGGTGCCTTGGCGGGTGAGGAAGGTGCTAGAGCATCATCCGATCAGATGGAATCACCTGATCGGATAAGGATGCTCGACTTATCGATATGATAGAGCACTACATCCGATCCAACCGGATCGGAAAGTGCTCTAGGTTCTGGACTCAACTGATCCATGATGTGACGGCGAGGACGAGGCAAATACCAGCGAGGAAATTTCGTGCGGTTTTGTCATATCGTGTGGCGATGGCGCGCCAGTCCTTGAGCCTACAGAAGGCGCGTTCGATGAGATTGCGCTTTCTGTAGGCGACGGGGTCGAAGTGCGGAATGGCGCGGCGGTTGGGCATGGGCGAGATCACCGGCCTGGTGCCTTGGCGGGTGAGGAAGGCGCGAAGATCATCAGCGCCGTAGGCCTTGTCGGCGATCAGCTCTTCTGGTGGCGGTATTGTGGGCAGAAGCGCCCTCGCGCCGCTGATGTCGGAGGCCTGTCCCGGCGTCAGGAGGAGTGCGGCGATGCGCCCCTGCTCATCTGCGACGGCGTGGATCTTGGTCGTCCGTCCACCCCTCGACCGGCCGATGGCCTGGCTTTGCGCCCCCCTTTACCGCCCGCGGCCGCGCGGTGTGCCCGAACCGAGGTGCTGTCCACAATGGCGATGCGCGGCGGATCCGCGCAGGCGACAAGCGCCGCGAATATCTCCTGCCAGAGGCCACGCTGGCTCCAGCGGTTGAACCGGTTGAACACAGTGGTTCGTGGCCCGTAGGCCTCAGGAAGCGCTCGCCATCGCAAGCCCTCGCGAAAGCGATGCAGGATGCCGCTCAGCACCCGGCGGCCATCAACCCGAGGCTTGCCGCCAAGCTTCGGCAGCAATGGTTCGATCGCAGCCCATTGCGTGTCGTTCAGCCAGAAAAGTTCCGCCATGTTCCAAGTCCTCCGAACAGACTTGAATCAGACGCCCCGTAGTCATGGCAATAGGTACAGAACCTAGAGCATCATCCGATCAGATGGAATCATCTGATCGGATAAAGATGCTCTAGATCTGACGCTGCCGCTCAGATCACCCCATCCGCGCCGAGACGCCCCTGGTCGGGGTATTCCCGGCCGATGGTCGCGAGAAGGCTCCAGAGATAGGGGGCGAAGGAGCGCCACACCTCGATGTGGAAGCGGGTTTCCGCGGTGCGCCAGAGCACGATGTCGGCCTTGCCGAACAGGGTGCGGGTGGCCATGCCGACGGGGAAGGCGGCGAGGTCGAGATCGAGCGGACAGAGAGCGTTCAGCATCGCCGTGCAGTCCGGCCCCTCGATCGAGACGCCGAGCTGGCGGTGGGAAATGTCGGTCAGCGCGTAGTCGTGCGGTGTCAGAACCGCGGCGAGGGCGGCCTCGAAGCCTTCCCAGGTGTCGGCGACCGGTGAGAGGAGCAGGAATTCGTCGGGGCCGAGGCGGATCGCGGTGCGGGAGCCCGACTCGGTGGCGCGGTTCATCCCGAGGGTCAGATCGACCTCCAGCGCCGCGCCTGCGGCCTCGATGACGGCGGGTTTGACGCGCAGCGAGAAGCGGACGGCGCGGGGCATCTCGCGCGTCCTTGTATCGCCGATGAGGCCGGCAAGCGGGGAGGCGAGGCGGGTCTGCATCAGGTCAGCCATCGAGCCTGGCTCCTTCACGGTCGTAGAATACCGGATCGGTGAGACGGACCGGGATCGCGCGGTCCGCGAGTTTCACGTGCAGCGTCTCGCCGATGCGGTCGCGCCCGCCGCGCACCAGGGCAAGGGCGATGGAGCGGCCGAGCGCCTCGCTCCAGTAGGCCGAGGTGACATGGCCGAGAATTTCGGCGGGCGGGGGCAGGTTGGGATCGGCAACGAGGTGGGATCCTTCCTCGAGCACGACATCGCCGGGCTCGGTGAACAGGCCGACGAGCTGCTTGCGCCCGCTCTGGCCCGCAAAGGCAGCACGATCGAGCGCGCGCTTGCCGACGAAGTCGGGCTTGGCCTTGCCGATCGCCCAGGCGAGGCCGACATCGTCGGGCGTCGCCGTGCCGTCGGTTTCCTGGCCGACGATGATGTAGCCCTTCTCGGCGCGCAGTACGTGCATCGTCTCGGTGCCGTAGGCAGTGATGTCGTGCCGGCGGCCGGAATCGAACACTGCCTCCCAGATGGCGCGGCCATAATCGGCGGGGACGTTGATCTCGAAGCCGAGCTCGCCGGTGAAGCTGACGCGGAACAGCCGGGCCGGGATGCCGGCGACGCGGCATTCGACCATGCTCATGTGCGGCATGGCAGCGCCGGAGATGTCCGTCCCCTCGACGAGCGGGGCGATCACGTCGCGGGCGCGGGGGCCCTGGACGGCGATGACCGCGTATTGCTCGGTGGTGGAGGTGAGCCAGACATCGAGCTCGGGGAACTCGGTCTGCAGGTAGTCCTCCATCATGGCGAGCACGCGCGGCGCGCCGCCGGTGGTGGTGGTGACGTGGAAGCGGGTGTCGGATAGGCGCCCGATCACACCGTCGTCGATCACGAACCCGTCCTCGCGCAGCAGCACGCCGTAGCGCAGGCGGCCGGGCTTCAGCTTGGTCCAGGCATTGACGTACATGCGGTTGAGGAACGTGGCGGCATCCGGCCCCACGACCTCGATCTTGCCGAGGGTCGAGGCGTCGAAGATGCCGACGCTCGCGCGCACGGCGCGGCATTCGCGGGCGACGGCGCGGTGCATCGTCTCGTTGCCGCGGGGGAAGTAGCGGGCGCGCTTCCAGATGCCAACATCCTCGAACACCGCGCCCTGTTCCTCGGCCCAGTCATGGATCGGGGTGTGGCGCTCGGGCTCGAACAGCGCGCCGCGGGTGTAGCCGGCGAAATAGCCGAACGGGACCGGCGTATAGGGCATCCGGAAGGTGGTGGTGCCGATCTCGGGGATCGGGCGGCCCAGCTCGGCTGACATGATGCCGAGCGCGTTCATGTTGGAGAGCTTACCCTGGTCGGTCGCCATGCCGTTGGTGGTGTAGCGCTTGACGTGCTCGACCGAGCGAAAGCCCTCGCGCAGGGCGAGCGAGATGTCCTTCGCGGTGACGTCGTTCTGGAAGTCGATGAAGGCGCGCACCGCGCCGGGGTTGCGGCCGTGCGGCGTGGCGCCGAGAAAGCCGCCGGTGGCGGCAGGGGCGTTGGCGACCTCGATCGCCACGGCGGGCGGGGCGGTAAAGCCGGCGGCGGTGGCGGCCGCCTCGCCGGCGGCGCGGCCGGAGGCGAGGGCGTCGGCCAGCGAAATGGCGCCGGCGGCAGCACCGGCGGCGCGGCAGGCCTCGGCCGGCTCACCGGGGATGAAGGCGTCGAGCGCGGGATCGAAGCGGAGCTTGCCGCGGCTCTGCGAAAAGAGATGCACACTCGGGGTGAAGCCGCCGGACATCAGCACGAGGTCGCAGGGGAGGCGCTCGCCGGCGCCGCCGTCGCGCCGCGCGATGGTGGCGGCGGTGACGCGCAGCCGCCCTTCGGTGCCGGTGAGGGTGCAGCCGGGGCGGATCGGCAGGCCGGCGGCGCGAGCAGCCTCGACCAGTTCGCCGGACGGATCGGGGCGTAGATCGGCGATCGCGGCGATGCGGGCGCCGGCGCGATGCAGCGCGAGGGCGGCGGCATAGGCGGAATCATGCGCGGTGAAGACGACGGCGTTGCGGCCCGGCAGAACGCCGTAGCGGGTCACGTAGGTGCGGGCGGCGTCTGCCAGCATGATGCCGGGGCGGTCGTTATCGGGGAAGGCGAGGGGGCGCTCGATCGCGCCGGTGGCGATCACCACCTCGCGGGCGCGGACCTGCCAGAGCCGGCCGCGGGGCTGGGTGTCGTCGGGTTCGCCGAGATGATCGGTGAGGTCCTGGGCGAGGCCGATCATGTTGTGCGGAAAATAGCCGAAGGCGATCGTGCGCGGCAGGATGGTGACCTGTCCGGCGGCCTGCAGCCAGCTCAGGCGGGTGGCAAGGAAGCTGGCTGCGGCGTCGCCGTCGAGGGTCGCATCCGTCTCGGCGAGCAGGGCGCCGCCAAGCTCGGCCTGTTCGTCGCACAGGATCACCCGCGCGCCGGACGAGGCGGCGGCCAGGGCGGCCTCGATGCCGGCGGGGCCGCCGCCGACCACCAGCACGTCGCAATGGGCGTAGCGCTGGGCGTAGCAGGCGGCATCCGCCGCCTCCGGCGCGCGGCCGAGGCCGGCCATGGCGCGGATGCGCGGCTCGAAGAACCGCGTCCACGCCGCTTTCGGCCACATGAAGGTCTTGTAGTAGAAGCCGGCGGGGATGAATTTCCAGAACAGGTCGGTGAGGCCGGCGAAATCGCGTTCGAGCGAGGGGGAACGGTTCTGGCTTTCAGCGACCAGCCCGTCATGCAGGACGACCTGGGTGGCGCGCAGGTTGGGGGTGTAGTGCCCCTCGTCGCGGCCGACGCCGACCAGGGCGTTCGGCTCCTCAGCGCCGGCACTCAGGATGCCGCGCGGACGGTGATACTTGAAGGAACGCCCGACCAGGTGGACGCCGTTGGCGAGCAGGGCCGAGGCCAGCGTGTCGCCCGGATGGCCGGCATAGGCGCGGCCGTCGAAACGGAAGGCGAGGGTGCGGGAGCGGTCGATCCGCCCGCCCTCGGCAAGCCGGAAGCGCTGGCTCATCGTGCGGCTCCGCGGTCGATCATGTCGGTGTAGGTGTTGCGACGGAGGTTGAAGAAGCGGCCGCACCCATGGGCATGGCGCCAGCGTTCCTCGAAATCGCCGCGGGCGTTGCGGCGGATGTAGAGGTACTCGGTCCAGGCGGCGTCATCGACGGCGCGCGGTTCGGCGGCGCGGACGCGATGGGCCTCGCCGCCATAGGCGAATTCGATTTCCGGGCGGTCACCGCAATGCGGGCAGGGGATCAGCAGCATGGCGGGACTCCTCAGTGCGCGACCGCGGCGGCGGCGGCCTCATCGATCAGCCGCCCCTCGGCGAAACGCTCGAGGCTGAAGGGGGCGTTGATCGGGTGCGGTTCGTCGCGGGCGATGGTTTGGGCGAAGAGATCGGCGGAGCCGGGCGTGGCCTTGAACCCGCCGGTGCCCCAGCCGCAATTGACGTAGAGGCCGGGGATCGGGGTTTTCGCGATGATCGGCGAGCGGTCCGGCGTGACGTCGACGATGCCGCCCCAGTTGCGCAGCATGCGCATGCGGCGGAACATCGGGAACAGCTCGCAGATCGCCTCCAGCGTGTGCATCGAGATGTGCAGCGCGCCGCGCTGGCTGTAGGAGATGTAGGCATCGGTGCCGGCGCCGATGACCAGCTCGCCCTTGTCGGACTGGCTGATATAGGCGTGGATCGTGTTCGACATGACGACGCAGGGAAAGCACGGCTTCACCGGCTCGGAGACCAGCGCCTGGAGCGGGAAGCTTTCGAGCGGCATGCGCAGCCCGGCCATCGCCATCACCACCGAAGTATTGCCGGCGGCAACCACGCCGACGCGCTTCGTCGCGATCGGGCCACGCGTGGTCTGCACGCCGCTGACGCGGCCGGCGGCGTCGCGGTCGATGCCGGTGACCTCGCAATTCTGGATGATGTCGACGCCGATTGCGCTGGCGGCGCGGGCATAACCCCAGGCGACGGCGTCGTGCCGCGCCGTGCCGCCGCGCCGCTGCAGCGCGCCGCCGGTGACCGCATGGCGCATGCCGGGGGCGATGTTCAGCGGCGGGCAGAACGCCTTCGCCTGCTCCGGGGTGAGCCATTCATTGTCGACGCCGTTGAGGCGGTTGGCATGGACGTGGCGGCGGAAGACCTGTTCGTCATGCACGTTATGAGCGAGCATCAGCACGCCGCGCTGCGAGAACATGACGTTGTAGTTCAGCTCGGCCGAGAGGCCTTCCCAGAGTTTCAGCGCGTGGTCGTAGAGTGCGGCGCTTTCGTCGAACAGGTAGTTCGAGCGGATGATGGTGGTGTTGCGGCCGGTGTTGCCGCCGCCGATCCAGCCCTTTTCCAGCACGGCGATGTTGCGCATGCCGTGCTTGCGGGCGAGGTAATACGCGGTGCCGAGGCCATGGCCGCCGCCGCCGATGATGACCGCGTCATACGCGGGTTTCGGGGCGGCATCGCGCCACTGGGCCTGCCAGCCGGCCTGGCCATCGAGCGCGCGCCTGATCAGGGCAAGGGCGGAAAAACGCTGCATTCGGAACTCCTGTCATCGCGACAATGCCATGATGGAGACAGCTTCACATCGCGCGATACGAAGCGGGAGTTGTATCGACGCGACATGTGGCTGATCATTTCCGCCGTGCTGCCCGGCGCGGCATCAGCGCTGGGCGGATTGCCAGTGTTCGGCGCGATGGAACGGCGCATTGCTCGGCGGCAGCGGATCGCGGCCGCGAACGTGGTCGGCGGCTTTCTCGCCGATCATGATGGTGGGCGCGTTTAGATTGCCGTTGGTGATGCGCGGCATGATCGAGGAATCCGCAACGCGCAGGCGCTCGACACCGATCACGCGGGTTTCGGGATCGACCACGGCGAGCGGATCGGCGGCATCGCCCATGCGGCAGGTGCCGCTGGGGTGGTAGGCGCTTTCGACGGCGCCGCGGATGAAGGCGTCGATCTCGGCATCGGTGGTGACATCGGCGCCGGGGGCGATTTCGGCGCCGCGAAACGGGGCGAAGGCCTCCTGCGCGAAAATTTCGCGGGTAAGGCGCACGCAGGCGCGCATGTCCGCCCAGTCCTGCTTATCGCTCATGTAGTTGAAGAAGATCCGCGGCTTGGTCGCGGGATTGCGGTCGCGCAGGCGGACCCAGCCGCGGCTGTTCGAGCGCATCGGGCCGACATGGGCCTGGAAGCCGTGCTGGGTGGCATGGGCGCGGCCATCGTAGCGGATGGCGACGGGGAGGAAGTGATACTGGATGTCGGGGTATTCGACGCCGGCGCGCGAGCGGATGAAGCCGCAGCTTTCGAAATGGTTGGTGGCGCCGAGACCGTCGTGGAACAGCAGCCAGCGCAGGCCGATCATCGCCTTGGCGAGAGGGTTCATCGACGAATACAGCGTGATCGGCTGGGTGCAGGCGACCTGGAAATAGAATTCCAGGTGGTCCTGCAGGTTTTCGCCCACACCGGGACGATCGGCCACGACGTCGATGCCCAACGCGGCGAGCTCGGCGGCAGGGCCGATGCCGGAACGCTTGAGCAGTTGCGGAGAGTTGATGGCGCCGGCGGCGAGGATCACCTCGCGGCGGGCACGGGCGACGATGTCCTGCCCGAAGCGGCGATAGGCGATGCCGGTGGCAGCCTTGCCGGCGAAGACGATGTGCGAGACCAGGCTGCGCGCGTGGAGGGTGAGGTTGGGGCGGTTGCGGATCGGCCGCAGATAGGCGTTCGCGGTGCTCCAGCGGCGGCCGCGATGGACGGTCATGTCCATCCGGCCGAAGCCTTCCTGCTGGTAGCCGTTGACATCGTCGGTCACGGGGTAGCCGGCCTGGCGCCCGGCCTCGATGAAGGCGCGGTAGAGCGGATTGGCGAGGCGGCCGTAGCGGGTGTGCAGCGGGCCGGAATCGCCGCGATAGGCGTCGCCGCCCTCGGCACGGGTTTCGGCGCGGCGGAAATAGGGCAGCACGTCGCGCCAGCCCCAGCCGCGCGCGCCCATCGCCTCCCAATGTTCGAAATCCATCGCGTTGCCGCGGATATAGACGAGGCCGTTGATCGAGGAGGAGCCGCCGAGCACCTTGCCGCGCGGCGTGTGCATCCGCCGCCCGCCGAGATGCGGCTCGGGCTCGCTGTGATAGCCCCAGTCGTATTTCCTGGTGTTCATCGGGATCGACAGCGCGCTCGGCATCTGGATGAAGGGCGAGCGGTCGGAGCCGCCGAATTCGAGCAGCAGCACGGTGGTGCTGCCATCCTCGGTGAGGCGGTTGGCCATCGCGCAGCCGGCGGAGCCGGCACCGACGATGATGTAGTCGTATTCGCTGGGCATGATTAACGTCTCGTCAGTAAGGAGAGTCCACCGGTGCCAGGGCGACGTAGACGCTCTTGATTTCGGTATAGGCGTCGATCGCGGCGCGGCTGTTCTCGCGGCCGTAGCCGGACTGCTTCATGCCGCCGAAGGGAAGCTCGATCGGCGTGATGTTGTAATGATTGATCCAGCAGGTGCCGGCCTCGAGGCGGGCGACGAGTGTGTGGGCGCGGGCGAGGTCGCGGGTGAAGACGGCGGCGGCGAGGCCGTAGGGGGTGGCGTTGGCGCGGGCGATCGCCTCGTCCTCGTCGTCGAAGGCGAAGACCGACATGACCGGGCCGAAGATTTCCTCGCGCGCGATCGTCATGTCATCGGCGCAGCCGGCGAAGATGGTGGGTTCGATGAAGGTGTTGCCGGCGGGCACGCCCTCGGTGCGGCGCCTTCCACCGCAGATAAGGCGCGCGCCCTCTCGCTGGCCGGCCTCGATGAAGCCCATGACCCGGTCGGCGTGTTCGGGCGAGATCAGCGCGCCGATCTCGGTGGCGGGATCGAGCGGATCGCCGATGACGAGGCGCTGCGCGCGAGCGGCGAGGGTTTCGACGAAACGGTCCTGCACCGAGCGGTGGACGAACACGCGGGTGCCGTTCGAGCAGATTTCGCCGGAGGAGTAGAAATTCGCCAGCATGGCGGCGGCCACCGCGCTGTCGAGATCGGCATCGGCGCAGACGATGAGCGGGGATTTGCCGCCGAGTTCGAGCGTGACGCGCTTGAGGCTGGCGGCAGCCTCGGCGGCGACGGCCTTGCCGGTGGGGACCGATCCGGTGAGGGAAATTTTCGCGACGCCGGGATGGCGGACGAGGGCGAGGCCGGTTTCACCAAAACCGTTGATGACGTTGAACAGCCCATCCGGCACGCCAGCCTCGCGGTAGATGGCGGCGAGTTCGAGGGCGGTCAGCGGGGTTTGCGGCGCGGGCTTGAAGATGACCGCATTGCCGCATGCGAGGGCAGGGGCGGATTTCCAGCAGGCGATCTGCAGCGGGTAGTTCCAGGCGCCGATGGCGGCAACGACGCCGAGCGGCTCACGCCGGGTGTAGCCGAAAGCGCTGGGCCCGAGATCGACCGCCTCGCCGGTGATGGAAGCGGCGATACCGCCGAAATATTCGAGGCACTCGGCGCCGGAGATGACATCGACAACGCTGGTTTCAGCGATCGGGCGGCCAGTGTCGAGCGTTTCGGTGCGGGCGAGTTCATCGTTGCGTTCTCGCAACAGGGACGCGGCGCGGAGCAGGATGCGCCCGCGCGCCGCGGCGGGGGTCGCAGCCCAGGCGCGCTGGGCCTCGCGCGCCGCGGCGACGGCGGCGGCGACGGTTTCGGCGTCGGCGATCTCGATCTGGGCCAGCACGCCGCCGGTAGCGGGGTTGCGGGTTTCGAAACGCGCGAGGCCGGCGCGCGACCAGGGGCCGCCGGCGATGAAATTGCGGCGGGGTTCGCCTGTCATGGCAGCGCTCCGGTTCAGCTGGTGGCGAGGGCGGGGGTCGGGCTCGCGTCATTCATCGTGGCGCGGCCCGCATGGGTGAGGGCGTCGAGCACCTCGTTGGCGCCGCACCAGCCGACGATGCGCCCGTCTTCGGCAACCAGCACGGGATGACCGCTGCGCTGGCGCTGCTCGACGACATCCTTCAGCAGATGGGTGGTCTCGACGATGCCGATGGCACCTTCCGGTGTCGCGGTTTCCCCATCGATCGGGTGGACGGCGATTGCCGCGCCGTTGCACGAGAGACCGTCCAGCGTGCCATCGGGGCGGAGCGACAGGCGGTAGTGCGAAGGGCCATCGGCGAAGGTGAATTGCGCCCCGTGGGCATCGGCCGCGGCATCGAGCGGCCGCATCAGCGAGGCGGCGCGGATGGCGGTGAGGGGGTTCATGTGGCGGACGAATTCCGCGACGTATTCGGTGGCCGGACGCAGCACGATGTCTTCCGGCGCGCCAACCTGGATCACCTGGCCGTCCTTCATGATCGCGATACGGTTGCCGAGCTTCAGCGCTTCGTCGAGATCGTGGGTGACGAAGATGATGGTCTTGTGGAGGCGCTGCTGCAGCGAGAGCAGTTCGTCCTGCAGCTTGTTGCGGATCAGCGGATCGAGGGCGGAGAAGGGTTCGTCCATCAGCAGGATGTCGGGATCGGTGACGAGGGCGCGGGCGAGGCCGACGCGCTGCTGCATGCCGCCCGAAAGCTCGTGCGCGTGCTTCTCCGCCCAGGGCAGCAGGCCGACGAGATCGAGCCAGCGGTCGACCGCCGCGCGGGCTTCGGTCTCGCCGGTGCGGCGCAGTTCGAGGCCGAGTTCGACATTGCGGCGCACGGTGCGCCAGGGCAGCAGGGCGAATTGCTGGAACACCATCGAGACGGCGCGGTTGCGCAGGGCGCGCAGTGTGGCGGGCGGCGGATTGGTGATGTCCACCATCTCGTTATTGTGCGAAATGAGGATGCGGCCGCGCGAGATCTTGTTCAGGCCGTTGACGGCCCGCAGCACGGTGGTTTTGCCCGAGCCGGACAAACCCATGATGACGAAGATCTCACCCTTCGCGATCTCGAGATTCACATCGGCGGCGCCGACGACGACGCCGGTCGCCTCGATGATGTCGGCGCGGGTCTGGCCCGCGTCGAGCATCGCGGCAGCGCGTGCCAAGGGCGCGCGGGCGGCGCGCCTTGCGGCTGGGGGAAACAGGATATCGACATGCTCGAAGCGGGCGGCGAATTCGGGGTTCATGCGTTTTCGCGCTCCGGCCTGAACACGCGGTCGAGAATGACCGCGAGGATGACAATGGCGAGGCCCGAGGTGAAGCCGCGGCCGATCTGCACGGTTTCCATCGCCTCGACCACGGGCTCGCCGAGCCCGCCGGCGCCGACCAGCGCGGCAATGACGACCATGGACAGGCTAAGCATGATGACCTGCGTGAGGCCGGCGAGAATGGTTGGCAGAGCTGCCGGGATCTCGACCTTCCAGAGCAGTTCCCACGGCGAGGCACCGAAGGCCTGGCCGGCCTCGATCAGCGGGCGCGGCACATTCGAAATGCCGACATAGGTCAGGCGAACCGGCGTTGGCGCGACGAACACGATGGTCGAGATGAGGCCCGGAACGCTGCCGAGGCCGAAGAGCACCAGCGTCGGGATCAGGTACACGAAGGTGGGCAGTGTCTGCATCAGGTCGAGCACGGGTCGCAGAATGCGGTAGAGTGTCGGGTGATGCGCGGCGGCGACGCCGAGCGGCATGCCGATCAGCATGCAGGCGAGGGTGGCGTAGGCGACGAGGGAGATCGTCTCCAGCGTGCGCTCCCAATATCCCTGGTTGAGCACGAAGGCGAGGGCGAGCAGGACGAACAGCGCGAGCTTCCAGGATTTCTTGAAATACCAGGTCAGACCGGCAAAGATGACGATCAGGACGATTGCAGGGACGGCGTCGAGCGCGGCCGTAGTCGTATCGAGCAGGAAGCCGAGCACGCTCGACAGAACATTGAACAGCCCCTGGAAATTATCCTTCAGTGCGTTGACGAGCGCCGTCGCCCACGTCCCGAGCGGAATGGCGTGGTGGACGATCCAGTGCTGCACGCTATCGATCGCGTTCATCGGTCAGCCTCCGCGAGCCGGCGCGCACCGGACGGGCGCGCCGGAGAAACAACGGGCCTGATCAGTTCAGGCCGGCGAGGACGGCCGCGGCGCCGGGCTTGCCGGAGACCGTGGTGACGCCATCGAGGGTTTTCTTCACCCAGTCCGGATGGGCCTTGAGCCATGCGGCGCCAACCGCAGAAGCCTGCTGATGCTTGACCTGGACGTCATACATCATCTTGTTCTCGTCGTTGACCGTCAGATAGAAATTATGCAGCAGACGGCCAACATTCGGGCAATCCTTGGCGTAGTCGTGCCTTGTATTGATGTAGAGCGTCGCCTCGCCCTGACGCGGGCCGAAATAGTTCTTGCCGCCGGTGAGATAGTTGATGTGGAACTCGACATTCATCGGATGCGGTTCCCAGCCGAGGAAGACGATCGCCTGCTGCTTCGGATATTTGCGCGCGACTTCGGCGAGCATGCCCGCTTCGCTGGACTGTACGAGGTGGAACTTGCCGAGATCGAATGTATTCGACTTGATCATCGACAGGACATGTTCGTTGCCGTCATTGCCCGGCTCGATGCCATAGATCTTGTAATGCAGTTGCTTGGCAAATTTATGGATGTCCGCGAAGGTCTTCAGCCCTTTCTCGTACAGGTAATGCGGCACCACGAGCGTATATTTGGCATGCTTGAGATCAGGGCCGATGACGTCGATCTCGTGTTTCGCCTCGTAGGGCTTTGTGGTGCCGTCCTGCGACGGTGTCCAGTTGTCGAGGAAGACGTCGATCTTGTTGTTGCTGAGACCGGCATACATCACTTCAAGAGAATAGAGCTTGATGTCGGTCTTGTAGCCGAGCGAGGTCGCGACCTTTGAAAACACGGCGTTCTGCACCGCGTTGTCGGTCCAGCCGATATTGGCCATCCGGATCGTCCGGCATGACGCGGGAACGGCTGCATGCGCGATGCCCATACCCATCACGAAAGTAGCCAGCGTTGTGCCTAGAATGGATTTTCTCATTGTTGGTTCCTTTGCTCCGTTATGAATGACCGGTTCGCTCATGCGACCCGCATTGTCCTGCCCTGTCCTTGGAGTTCGTTTTTTCAATCACATAGCGGATGATTGCTGACGGGCTGTATTGCATGGAATCGACGCAGGGCTTGCATCGTTCCGTTTGGGCGGCCCTCGTCAGTGAGGCGGGGCGGCGGCGAGATTGACGATGATGACGCCTAAGGTGATCGTCATGATGCCGAGTATTGTCATCGGCGTAAGATGCTGCCCGAAGCGGAGCCAGCCCACAGCGCTGACGAGAATGATCCCCGCGCCGCTCCAGATGGCGTAGACCACACCGATCGGCATCGAGCGGACGAGAATGGCAAGAAGGTAAAATGCCGCAGCATAAAACACGAGGGTGCCCAAGGCGGGGAGTGCCAGGGTAAACCCGTCTGACGCTTTCAGAAACGACGTCCCTGCCACCTCGCACGCAATTGCGATGGCGAGCAGGGTGTAGGACTTCAGCTCGTTCATCTCATTCATGATCGAGGTAAACGATTGCGCGGTCAACCCACAATGTGGAGTTTATCCATCATGTTCTTAAATCCAATGGATATATATGGACTTTTTGAAAATTGAATATAGCAGCAAAGCCTTGCGCCCGGAGGCAATTCATCCATTCGCTGAGAGATGCGGAAATGTCACAGCTGTTCGATTTGGTACGAAAATGACGCTTTTTTACAAATTTATGACGGTCATATTCAAGACGTTCTGTCGCAGCCGTTCAAGGTTGGGCGGGCGAAAGATACATAATCGCGAAGTCATGACGTCAGGGATAGGCGCTTAAGTGAGGCATGCGCGCCGCCTCACGCACGGATCGTCCGGCAGGCCCGCATTGCGGAGTTTTCTGGTTTTGTCGTTTCTTGCGACGGAGTTTTGCGGGCGCAACCACGGCTTGCCCGCGCACATCCCGGCGGGAAGGGCGCACATGGACAATGCCGCGGGGCGACGGAGTTGGCCAGCCGCGTTGGTGCCGGGCTTCTTTAACTAACAACAGGGTAGTAGGATGAAAACGAAAAGACTGATCGGACGGAAAACTCTCGCTGGAGCCAGCGTGCTGGCCCTGATGGCCTGCGCATCGCCGGCCTTTGCGATGAACCTGCCTGCGGCCCAGAAATTCGATGCCGGCCCGCTCGGCACGCTGGATGTCAGCGGTGGGTTCGACGGGTATTTCTATGCGCTGTCGGGCGCGAGCAGAACAAATCCTCTGGGGATTCAGAAATCCACAGGCGCAATCGCGCGTACGCTCGAGGTCGATATCACCAAGTCGACCGGGCAGTTCCAGTTCACTCTCGACGTGAAGCCGAGCAGCTCGCTTTATTTCGGCGCGCAGCCCACTGAGTTGAATGCCCATACGTTTTCGCTTGGGCCGATCTACGCAGCCTATGCGACTTGGGCTCCCAACGCCAACTTCAACATATCCGTTGGTCAGGTGTATTCCACCGAGGGTTGGGAATCCTCGACCGACTGGAAGAACGCCAACCTGATCGACTCTCCGCTCTATTACGTCGAGAATTCATCAAGCCGTGGCGTTCAGGCGAGCTACACCTACGGCAAGCTCTCTGCCACGCTGACCTTCGGCGACGGGTTCGACACTGGCGTGTTCAACACGTTCCAGGAACTTGTGACCTACTCGTTTGATAACAACAACGCGCTTTCGTTCTACGGCACCCAGAATGTCGGCGTGACCGGGCCGGCAGCCCATGCGTACGGTACAACCAGCACTGCCTATGCCAATAGCTACACGCTGACGGGCTATGGCAATTACAACGCAGCCTACGAAAATTCGGATATGTACGGCGCTTACTATTCATATACCCAAGGCAATCTGAACGTTGTGCCGGAGGTGCAATATGTATACGCCAAACCGAACAGCCGGCTTGGTCTCAACAAATTTACCAGCAACTTTGGCGCCGAAGTGATCACTAACTACCAGTTCGGCAAGTCGCCGTGGTCCCTCGGCAGCATGGTATTCTACTACAAGAATATCGGCCAGGAAGGCTGGTATCTGAACGCCAACTCGTCCGGCTTCGGAATCGGGGTGACGCCGTCCTGGATCAAGGGACATGTTTTTGTGCGTGGCGAGGTGGGGCTGCTGCACCTGACTGACCTTGGAACCGGATCGAATGGCGGCTTTGGCTCGCGTGGCACCGATCGCAACCAGGTGATGAGCATCCTCGAAGCGGGTCTCGCGTTCTGACGATTCGCGTTTCACGAAACCTTCATATCCGGCCGCCCTCGTGGCGGCCGGAGACGATGGGCGAGGGCTTCGCCGCGAGCTATACGGTCGCCGCCGGCTGATCCTCGCCACCGAATGCGGGGCCGGCCAGCGGATATTGAAGCAAGGACGCAACACATGGCCGATCTGATCGCATCGCCGCGCCGCACATTCCTCAAACTTGCCGGTGCCGGGCTCGGCGCGGGCCTGCTGCCGGCCGTGGGGCGCGCCGCATCGCCCGCGTTGCTGAGGGCCGCGAAGCACGAAGGGCAGCTCAACACCATTGCGCTGCCGCCGGACTGGGCGAATTATGGCGAGATCATCGCCACCTTCCAGAAAAAATACGGGATCACCATTCACAACGCCGCGCCCGATGACAGCTCGGCGCAGGAATTGCAGTCGATCCGCTCGCTCAAACACCAGTCGCGCGGGCCGGACGTGGTCGATGTCGGCCCGGCCTTCGCGCTGAACGGCGCGCAGGAAGGGCTGTTCCGGCCCTACAAGGTCGCGACCTGGGACAGCATTCCGGCGTCGATGAAGGATGCGGGCGGGCTGTGGTACGGCGATTATTTCGGCCTCGTGTCGTTCGGCATCAACCGCTCGGTCTCGAAGGCGGTGCCGCATGACTGGGCCGATCTGAAGAAGCCGGAATTCAAGGGCATGATCGCGCTGAACGGCAGCCCGCTCGGCGCCGGGGCCGCGTTCGCCGCGGTGGTCGCGGCCGCACTCGCCAATGGCGGCTCGCTCGACAACATCATGCCGGGCATCGAGTTCTTTGCCGATCTCGCCAAGCGCGGCAATTTCAACCCCTCGGCGGCGACGGCGGCAAGCCTTGTTTCCGGCCAGACGCCAGTGGTGATCAACTGGGATTACCTGAACCTCGCCCAGGCGAAGAAGGCGAAGGGGATGACACCGATCGACACGGTCATTCCCGCAGGGGCAACGCCCTATGGCGCGTTCTACTGCCAGGCGATCAGCAAGTTCGCGCCGCACCCGAAGGCGGCCGAGCTGTGGCAGGAATTCATCTATTCCGACGAGGGGCAGCTTCTGTATCTCAAGGGCTTCGCCCATCCGGCGCGGTTCTCGGCGATGGCGAAGGCGGGGGCGATTCCGAAATCGCTGATGGCAGAACTGCCGCCGGCCAAGCCGTATGGCGAGGCAGTATTCGCCAACAACGCGCAGACGAAGAAGGCGCAGCAACTGCTGACGGAAAACTGGACGAAGCTCGTCAAGGCGTGAGGCTCCGGCTCAAGGCCGGCGAGGGTGGGGGGCTGACGCTCGCCTTCGTCGGCCCGCTCGTTGTTTACGTGATCGCCTTCCTCGTGCTGCCGACGCTGATGCTGCTGGCGGAGGCGTTCTCTGGAAAGCACGGGCTGACGCTGAAATATGTCGCAGCACTGGGGCAGGGGCAGACGGTGATTGCGTTCCGCAACTCGCTCGTGCTGTCGGCGCTGGCGGCGCTGGTCGGCGTCACCGCCGGCGGGATCGCCGCCTATCTGGTGCTGCGGCCGGGCGTGCCGCGGGGCGTGCGCTCGCTGGTGACGAGCTTCAGCGCGGTGGCGGCGAATTTTGCCGGCGTGCCGCTGGCCTTCGCCTTCATCGCGACCCTCGGCAGCCTCGGCATCATCACGGTGTGGCTGAAATCGGCCGGGGTCGATCTCTATGGCATGGGGTTCAGCCTGTATTCACTGCCGGGCCTCGTGCTGGTCTATGCCTATTTCCAGATCCCGCTGATGATCATCGTGTTTACCCCGGCGCTGGAGGCGCTGCGGCTTGAGTGGCGGGAGGCGGCGGAGAATCTCGGCGCCTCCGCCTTCGATTACTGGCGCCATGTCGGGCTCCCGATTTTGCTCCCCTCGTTGCTCTCGGCGTTCATCCTGCTGTTCGGCAACGCCTTCTCGGCCTATGCCACACCCTACGCACTGACGTCGGGGATCGTCGCGCTGGTGCCGGTCGAGATCAGCAACGTGCTGTCGGGCAACGTGATGATCTCGCAGCAGACCGGGGCGGCGCTGGCGCTTGGCATGATCGTGGTCATGGTTGGGGTCATGGGCGTCTATGCGCTGGCGGCACGGCGGATCGGCCGGTGGGGACGACGATGAAGGGCGCGGCAGGGCGATTGCTGCCGGAAGCCTGGCTCGGGCTTCTCTTCCTGTATTTCTTCGTTCCGCTGCTCGCGACCGGCGCGTTCAGCCTGTGGGAAGGTGGCTCGCGCTACGGTTTCGCCGCTTACGTGGCGCTGTTCCACCAGCCGAAGCTATGGCAGAGCCTGTTCCTCTCGGTGCGGCTGGCGGTGGAGACGATCCTGCTCGGGCTCATCGTGCTGGTGCCGGCGGTGTTCTGGCTGAACTTGCGGGTGCCGCGGCTGCGGCCGGTGTTCGATTTCATCTCGGTGCTGCCCTTCGTGGTGCCGCCGATCGCCCTGGTCGCCGGAATGACGGCGCTCTACACGGGGCCGGACTGGCTGGTCGGCACCCCCAACTATCTGGTGATACCCTACGTGATCCTCGCCTTGCCCTATACCTATCGCGCGCTCGATCTCGGCATGCGCGTGCTCGACCTGCGTACCATGACCGAGGCCTCGCAAAGTCTCGGCGCCGGCTGGGGGACGCTGATCTTCCGCGTCGTGGTGCCGAATCTGACGACGGCGCTGGTGGGCGCCGCACTGCTGACGATCGCGATCGTGATGGGCGAGTTCACCTTCGCCAATATCCTGCTGTTCAACACCTTCGCCGTTTACATCAACTATGTCGGCCAGACCTCGGCGACGCAGGCCTCGGCGCTGACGCTGCTGAGCTTCCTGATCACCTGGCTGGCCATGCTCGGCGTGCTGGTCTCCGGCCGGGGCGGGCGCAGCGTGCAGATCGGAGGGGCGCGCTGATGCCGCATCTGGACATCGACGGCGCGGTGAAGCGCTATGGCGGCAAGACCGTGCTGCACGGCATCGAGCTCGCGCTGGGGCAGGGGGAGTTCGTCTCGCTGCTCGGGCCCTCGGGCTGCGGCAAGACGACGCTGCTGCGCATCGTCGCCGGGTTCGAGCGGCCGGATGGCGGGCGGGTGGTGCTGGCCGGAAATGACATCACCGATCTGCCGGCGGCGCGGCGCAACATGGGCATGGTGTTCCAGGCCTATTCGCTGTTCCCGAACATGACGGCGGAGGAGAATGTCCGCTTCGGGCTGAAGGTGCGGCGGGAAACTCCGGCGGCGCAGCAGGCGCAGGCGGCAGAGCTGCTGGCGCTGGTGGGGCTCGCCGAGCACGCGCGGAAATATCCGCACCAGCTCTCCGGCGGCCAGCAGCAGCGCGTGGCGCTGGCGCGGGCGCTGGCAATCCGCCCGGCGTTGCTGCTGCTCGACGAACCTCTATCCGCGCTCGATGCCAAGGTGCGGGTGCAGCTGCGCGACGAGATCCGCCGCATCCAGCAGGAGACCGGGGTGACGACGCTGTTCGTCACCCATGACCAGGAGGAGGCGCTGTCGATCTCCGATCGGGTCGTGGTGATGCAGGAGGGGCGGATCGCGCAGGCAGGAACGCCAGCAGAAATCTATGGTGAGCCGGCGAACATTTTCGTGGCGCGGTTTGTCGGCGCGGCGGCGGAGTTGCGCGGCCGGGTGAGGGATGCGGAGGCCGGGCTGGTCGAGCTCTGCGGCCGAGTGGTGCCGGCGGCGCGGGCGCGTGGGCTGGCAACGGGGGCGGCGGTTCACGTGTTGCTGCGGCCGGAGACGGTGCGGCTTGGGCCACCCGGGGCGGCGGAGGCGCTGCTGGAAGGGGTCGTTGCCTCACGTGTGTTCTTCGGCGCGCTGACCTCGATCCGCATCGAGGTGGATGGCGGCTTCAGTCTCGCGGCGGCGATGCCGAGCGCCGAGGCCGGTGCTGTGGCACAGGGCAGCCGGGTTTCGCTCTGGTGGGATGGGGAGGCGCCGCGGGTGCTGGCGGCCGAATGATCCCGGACGGCGCGATCGAGGCTGCGAAGGCGGCGGCGGAGGCGGCGCGGGAAGCGATCCGGCCGTATTTCCGCGCCGGCCTGGGGGCCGACGACAAGGCGGATGCGAGCCCGGTGACGGCGGCGGACCGGGCGGCGGAGACGGCGATGCGCGCGGCGCTGGCGCGGCACACGCCGGGGTTCGGGGTGATCGGCGAGGAATTCGGCGACGACCGGCGCGGGCGGTTCAACTGGGTGATCGACCCGATCGACGGGACGCGGGAGTTCATCACCGGGCGGGCAAGCTTCGTGACGCTGATTGGCCTGGTCGAGGACGGCGTGCCGGTGCTGGGGCTGATCGACCAGCCGATGACCGGCGAGCGGTGGCTGGCAGCGGATGGGCGCGTTGCGTTTACCGGCCCGTTCGGCGGCGTGCCAGGCTGCCGGCGGCGCGCGGCGCTGGGCGAGGCGGAACTCTCCTGCACCGGGCCGGAATGGTTCGCACCCGCGCAGCACGCGGCGTTCGACCGGCTTGGCCGGGCCTGCCGGCGCGTCTCCTGGGGCGACAATGCCTATGCCGCGGGGTTGCTGGCACTCGGCGCGATCGACGTCATCGCCGAGGCCGGGCACAAGCCGTGGGACTGGGCGGCCTCGGTGCCGATCGTCGCGGCGGCGGGCGGGGCGATGTGCGACTGGTCGGGCCGGGCGTTGCGGCTTGACGCCGAGACCGATGGCACCGTGCTGATCCTGGGCGACCCGTCGCTGCGTGACGAGGCCCTTGCCATTCTTCGAGGTGACTCTTGCTGATTGCCCATATTTCCGATCTGCATGTCCGCCCGGTTGGCCGCCCGGCCAACCGGGTGGTCGAGACAAACATGATGGCCGAGCGCGTGCTGCGCCGGGTGGCGACGCTCGATCCGGCGCCGGAGGCGATCGTCATCACCGGCGATCTCGTCGATTGCGGGCGGGACGACGAATATGAGGAGTTAAACCGGCTGCTCGACCGCAAGCTGCCATGTCCGGTCTATGTAGTGCCCGGCAACCATGACCGGCGTGAGGCTTTCCGTGCGGCGCTGGGCCATCTGCCGGGGGTGGCTGCAGATCCGGATTTCGTTCAATATCAGGCTGATATCGGCCCGTTCCGACTGATCATGCTTGACAGCGTGGTGCCTGGGGCGGGGTATGGCGAGCTGTGCCCGCAACGGCTCGCGTTTCTGGATGCGGCGCTGGAGGCGGCGGCGGGACGCAAGGTGCTGATTGGGCTGCATCATCCGCCGGTGCTCACCGGAGTGGCAGCGATGGACAGCATCATGCTGCGCTCGTCCGAGGCGCTGCTGGCGCGCGCGGCGGCGCATGGGAATGTCGCGGCCATCCTCTCGGGGCATCATCACCGTGCGATCCACGCGGCGCATGGCCGGACGATGCTGCTGAGCGTTCCGGCCGCCGCCGGGCACCAGAGCGAGATCACCTTCGATCCGAAGGCGCGGGCCTATTTCCACCTGGAGCCGGGCGGCATTTTTCTGCTTCGCTGGACCGAGCGGGAAGGGCTGACGGCGATGCTCGACAGCGTGGGCGACCTGCCGGGGCCGTATCCGTTCGTCGTCGAGCCGGAGTATCCGGGCATGCGGCGGGAGGGTCCTGCATCGTGAAGCGCCTGGAGCATCATCCGATCAGGTGAGCTCGTCTTTGCCAAATGTCGCAGAAGAAATATTATGGAACCTAAAGGCAATCAATCTACGCCGGATACAATTTGATAAGCCTTGAGGCTCGATTGTAAGTTCCGGCTCACATGCAGCATCGATGATGGCGGGGCGCGCCATGCCGGGCCTGCACGCGGCGCGAGGGAGATTCGATGATGATCGCATCGCCGCCGCCGTTGCTCGCCATTGTCGTGCCCGTGCATGACGAGGCGCCGAATCTCCCAACGTTGCTCGCCGAGCTCGATACCGCGCTGGCTTGCGTCGATCACGAGATCATCATTGTCGACGACGGAAGCACGGACGCAACCCCGGATGTAATCGCCGCCGTTACCGCGATGCGGCCGAATATCCGCGGCCTGCGGCACGTGCGGTGCCATGGGCAGAGTGCCGCGATCGTCTCCGGGGTAACCGCGGCGCGGGCGACCTGGATCGCCACGATCGATGGCGACGGGCAGAACGACCCGGCCGATATTCCCGATATGCTTCGCCATGCCTGGCAGGAGGAACGGCCCGGCGTACCGATACTCGTCGCGGGACGGCGCGTGCGGCGGCACGATCGGCTGATGAAGCGCATCGCTTCGCGCATTGCCAACGCCGTCCGGGCGCGTGTGCTGGGTGATGGCGTGCCGGACAGCGGCTGCGGACTGAAACTGTTTCGCCGATCCGCTTTCATGGCGTTGCCGCATTTCGACCATATGCACCGATTCCTGCCGGCGCTGTTCGCCCGCGCCGGCGGCTGCACCGTGTTGCATCCCGTTGCCCATCGGCCGCGCCTCGCCGGGCGCTCGCATTACGGCACATGGGACCGCCTCCGGGTGGGGCTGGTCGATCTTGCCGGCGTCGCCTGGCTTCAACGCCGGGCTTGCAGGGCAGTTCTGGCCGAGCCCTCCGGGACCGCGGCAACCACGAACAGCACGGACAATACGGCACCGCCACCAGTTTCTCTGGAAGTGGCCCAGTGAGCGGTGGTCCGGGGCGGCGGGCGCTGGTGCGTGCAACACGCTTGCTCGCTTTCGGGGCGGGATTGCTGATAGCCGCATTTTTACTGCGATTTCAGTCATTCGGGCCGCTTTTCGTGCCACATCACGGGCAGGGCTGGCGCGATGCGGTGATTCTCGGCGCGCTCGGGGCGCTGGCCTGCGCGATTGGCATGCCGCGGCAGGTGATCGGCTTCGCGGCAGGCTATGCTTGGGGCGTGCTGCCGGGCACCGCACTGGCGCTGGGGGCCCAGCTTGCCGGCTGCACTATTAATCTGCTCTGGGCACGGTTGGTCGGCCGCGCTTTCGTGCAGTCCCGGCTTGGGCGGCGCACAGCCCGCATCGATCGTGCCCTTGCAGCGCAGCCATTTGCCGCAACGCTCGCATTGCGATTGATGCCGATGGGCAGCAATCTCGCGCTCAATCTGCTGGCCGGGCTGTCGAGTGTCAGGATCCTGCCGTTTCTGGCGGGTTCGGCTTTGGGATATCTGCCGCAGACGGTAGTGGCCGCGCTGCTCGGCGCCGGTGGCCGGCTGGGACGATCGACGGACATTGGCTTGGGCGTCGGGCTGCTTGCGGCATCGATGATCCTGGCAGGCACGCTGCGCCGCAGGGTTATGACGGCGCTGGCGGAGGCCTGACCCCTTCAGCGGCAGGCGGTTCCGGCCGCACAGGCGATGCGGGCTTGTGGCGGACTGACCCGGCGGATGGTGATTTCGGTGCCGGCGCGAAGCGGGGAGGACAGCGGGCCAAAGCGCGCTGCACCCGCCATGAACTGGGTGCGCGAGGGTTGCGCCCCCTGCCCTGCCGGCCCGTAGACCGCATAGACCGTATGGCCGGCGGCGAGGGCCGCGCGGGCGCGGGCAGCATCGCGGGTGACGCGCGGCGTGAGCGCGGTGTCGTAATGGCCGAGCATGATGCGGGCAGCGCCGTCGCTGGCAAGAATGACGTCACCCGACGACATGCGTGCACCAAGCAGTTTCGCCGCAAGATCCCAGCGCGGCCTTGTTTCCGCGTGATAATAGGGGGTGAGGTTCAGAGCGAGGGCCAGCACAGCGACCGGAAGCGCGGCAAGACGCGCCGCCGGAGCCAGTTCATCAAGTCCAAGCCCGGCAAGGATGAAAAAGGGCGGCGCGCTCCAGAGCAGATAGCGCGGCAACAGCAGCGGATGGATCAGGGACAGGAGGCCGAGCGCCGCCGGCTGACCGAGCCAGGCGATCAGCAGCGTCAGGCGTTCGCCGCGAGCAGCGCGCAGATGACGGATGCCGAGGAACGCCAGGACCGCCATCGAGGGGGCTAGGAAAACCAGATGGGTCGGCAGCAGGCGCATGGTGACCATTGTGGCGTCGCGCAGGCCGTAGAGGCCGGCTGCATCGATCAGCATGGTGTGGCGCGTCGGCGCCGGTATCCAGCGAAACCCTGCCATTGGCCCGTGATGCGGGGTGAGAGCGAGCAGCGCATAAGCCGGCGCAAGGAGCAGCAGGATGCCTGCGTTCACAAGGGCCCATGTGCGGATAAGGCGTTTGCGGCCGTGGCTGCGCGGCATCGCGGCGGCAAGAAAGGCCGTGCTGGCGATGAGTGGCCAGGGCAAGGCGTCCGGCAGGACCAGGAGCGAGAGCGCCGTGCCGGCGGCATAGGCGTGCCACGCTGCACGGGACGCCGCGTCAGGCGCGCGGACGATGGCAAGCAGACCCGCCAGGGCGAGCAGCAGCGGTGCCATCATCAGCGTATAGGATCTGGCTTCCTGGCTGAAAGCGACCTGCTGCGGGGCGAAGGCCATCAGCAGGCCGGCGAGCCACGCGCCATGCCGGCCACCGGCTTGGCGGGCGATGGCGAAGATCAGCCCGGCCGAGGCCGCACCAGCCAATGCCGGGACAAACCGCAGCGCCGCCATCTGCATGCGCACGGGCGCATATTCGAGTGCTAGGCGCTCGATCAGGAAAAAGCCGGGCAGATGCCGGTTGCGCAGGGAGTCCTGGATCAGATACGGCATCCGGAGTCCGGCGCGGTTGATGGTGATGACCTCATCCAGCCAGGGCGGCTTGTCGCCCAGCCCATGCAGGCGAACAGCGAATGCGGCGCAGACAATGATCGCCACGCCAATCGCCACTCCTGCCCGGCCGTCCCGGTCTGCCCCCACCGCCCGCATGGGCACAGTCTCGCGCCGGCATGTAACAGGGCGACAACTGACATTACGAGGGCGTTCTCAACATTTTGTTAACCGGATTGCGGCAAGGTGAGTGGGAACGGAACGGCCAATCCTGGCGAGCGGCCCTGCGGGAGCAAAGGAGCGGATGAGCGGTCAAGCTCGAACGGACAGAAATGGCGACCCGACGCAGCTGGCTCAGGAAGAGATCGACTCAATCCTGTCCGGTGGATCTGTTGTCGAAGACGGGGAGCTGGAACCGGAGACCGAAGAGGAAGCCAGCCGGCTTCTCTATGGTCGGGCGGACAGTTATGAACGCCTGCCGATGGCGGAAGTCGTTTTCGAACGGCTGTCGCGAATCCTCGCTGGTTCCTTGCGCAACCTGTTCCAGGACAATGTCGAGGTTCGCCTCACCCGACTTGCCTCGCGCCGGCTTGCCGACAGTTTCTCGGAGATCAGGCCGCTGGCATTGCTCGGCGTGTTCCGGGCGCGGGAATGGGACAATCTCGGGCTCATCCATCTCGATGCCGAAACCGTCAACAACCTGACGGAAATCCTGCTCGGGGGGCGCCGTATGGCAGTCGCGTCAGACCGGATTCCGAAACCGGTGACCTCGATCAGCCGCAACCTGTCCGAACGGCTCATCCGCGTCGTGCTGCACGACCTCAGAAGCAGTTTCGGGCCGATCTGCGACGTCACCTTCGACTTCGAACGGACCGAGACGGACCCGCGCTTCGCGACAATCGGACGCAATTCCGGCGTGGCGCTGACGGCGCGGCTGAGCCTGCAATCCGCCGGCCGGAATTGCACGATCGACATCATCCTGCCCTTCGCGACACTGGAACCCGTGCGCGAATTGCTGCTGCAACAGTTCATGGGCGAGAAATTCGGCCGCGACTCGATCTGGGAAACCCATCTCGCCGAAGAGCTTTGGCACACCGATGTGGAACTCGAGGCGGTGCTCGACGAACAGACGATGAAGCTGGGCGCGGTGATGGAACTGCGCGTAGGCGACATCATCCAGATCAACGCCCCGCGTGGTTCCGACATCGTCCTGCGTTGCGGCAATGTCGATCTTTTCGCCGGCCGCCTTGGCGTGCGGCATGGCAAGCTGGCCGCCGAGATTCGCGGCTGGCTTCCTCGCGCAGGCGAGTAGAGCATCACCCGATCAGATGAGGTTATCTGATCGGATAAAAATGCTGTGTCTATAAATATGATAGACTACGACATTCGATCCCACCGGATCGGGACATGTCCCGGCTTGTCGCGCCCCCTGCCCCACCTGGCTTGCGCCCGGCTGAGGCCGCGAGCCTCAGGACGCGGCTTCGACGATCCGGGGGAACAGGCCCGATGGCGCCGGCAGCGCAGCACCGGTGTCGAGCGGTATCGCCAGTGATGCGAAGTCACGCCGGTCGGCCCGGACGGCAAGCTGGTCCAGCAATTTCGCCATGCTCTCCGGCATGAAGGGCTGCAACAGAAGACCGACGACGCGCAGCACCTCGCAGAGGGCCCTCAACACGGTCCGCATCCGGTCCGGATCAGTCTTGCGCAAGGCCCAGGGGGCTTGGTGGTCGATATACGCATTGGCGGCGCGCACCAGTTTCCAGACCTCCTCGATCGCCTCCTGATAGGCCAGCCGATCCATTGCCTCGCGCATGCGGTCAGGCAGACCATCGGCGATGGCCCGCAGCGCATGATCGGCCTCGCTTGCGGGGCCAGCTTCGGGCACTGCGGCACCGGCATTCTTGGCGATGAAGGAGAGCGTGCGCTGGGCGAGATTGCCGAGATCGTTGGCGAGCTCGACATTGATCCGCGTGATCACCGAACGGCGGGAGAAATTGCCGTCATTGCCGAAAGGCATTTCGCGCAGCAGACAGAAGCGGAGCTGGTCAAGCCCGAATTCGGCGATCAGCGGCTCGACGGCCAGGGCGTTGTTGAGCGACTTGCTCATCTTCTCGCCCTCGATCGTCCACCAGCCATTGGCGAAGATGCGGCGCGGCGTCGGCAGGCCAGCGGCCATCAGCATTGCGGGCCAGTATATGGCGTGGAAGCGGGTAATTTCCTTGCCGACCAGGTGCAGGTCCGCCGGCCAGTATTTCATCAGCGGCGCGTCCATGTCCGGATAGCCGCAGGCAGTGAGGTAGTTGGTCAGCGCATCGATCCAGACATACATCACGTGATCGGGCGCGCCGGGCACCGGAATGCCCCATTTGAAGCTGGTGCGGCTGATCGAGATGTCCCGCAGGCCGGAGCGAACGAAGGAGAGTACCTCGTTGCGACTGGAAGAGGGCTGGATGAAATCCGGGTTGTCTTCATACAATTTCAGAAGACGATCCTGGAAAGTGCTGAGTTTGAAGAAATAGGATGGTTCGCGCACCCACTCCACCGGCGCGCCGAAGGGCGAGCGCTTGATGCCGTCGGCGCCGGTGACGAGTTCGCTCTCGTCGTAAAAGGCCTCATCGCGGACGGCGTACCAGCCCTCGTAATGGCCGAGTTCGATGGCCCCTGACCGCTCGATCGCCTGCCAGATTGCCTGGCAGGAGCGGATGTGGCGCGGCTCGGTGGTGCGGATGAAATCGTCGTTCGAGATGTTCATCGCCTGCGCCATGGCACGGAACTCGCCAGCGATGCGGTCGGTGAACTCTTGCGGGGCGATGTTGTTCGCGCGGGCAGTGGCCTCAACCTTCTGGCCATGCTCGTCGGTGCCCGTCAGGAAATGGACGTCGAACCCGTCCAGCCGCTTGAAGCGGGCGAGCGCGTCGGCGGCGACCGAGGTGTAGGCGTGGCCGATATGGGGCGCGCCGTTCACGTAGTAGATCGGGGTCGTGATGTAGAATTTTCGGGTCATGGCACTCGGAGAAGCTGGAGCATGGTCAGAACCGCCGCACGCGGGTCGAGATTGAGACCGTCGACTTCCGCCGCGATCCTGCCGAACTCCTGCCAGAGCCGGGCGCGGCCATCAAGCGCGTTGGACGGGTCAGCGCGGGCGGCGGCGCGGGTTTCGGTGGCCAGTGCTGCGCGCAGCAGTTCGGCGAAGGTGGCAAACCCGTCATCGGCACGGGCGATCGTATCGGCGATGGAGGCGGCGCGCGCGGGTGGGAGCGGCCCGGCGAGCGCCTCGCCAACGAGGCCGGCCAGCGCAAGGCCATCGGCATCGGCGAGCGAGAGCGCACGGCCGATCGAGCCTTCCGCCAGCGTGGCCAGGGCCGTGCGGCGTTCGGCGGGAAGATCTGGCAGATCGGCGGCAAGCAGGAGGCTGAGGGTTTCGGTTGGCAGCTTGTCGAGATCGAGCCGGCGGCAGCGGCTGCGGATGGTGGGCAGCAGCCGGCCCGGGGCGTGGCAGACCAGCAGCCAGATCGCCCGCGCCGGCGGCTCTTCGAGCAGCTTGAGCAAGGCATTGGCGGCATTGCGGTTCAGCGCCTCGGCACCATCGACGATGACAACGCGCCAGCCCCCCTCACCCGGCGTCAGCCGCAGGAAGCGGCCAGCAGCGGCAACCGTGTCGACCACGATTTCACCCTGCATCCGTTTGCGCTTCTCGTCGTAACGGCGCTCGATCACCAGCAGATCGGCATGCGCGCCGGTTGCGATGCGGCGGAAAGCGGGATCTCGCGCCGGCAGCGACAGGTCCGGCGTGCGGGCGCCAGCGAGCAACCAGCGGGCGAAGCGGAAGGCCAACGTCGCCTTGCCGATCCCCGGGGGGCCGGCGATCAGCCAGGCATGATGCAGCCGCGTACCGGTCGCGGCGCGGAAAAGCTCTGTTACGGCGCTATCATGACCCAGAAGCTCGGGATTGGCGCGAGGCGGCAGCATCAGGCGATGGCGAGGCCGAGCCGGGCGCGGATGAGGGCGGCAAGCGCGTCGGTGATCTCCTCGATCCCACTGGCCGCATCGACCACGACACAGCGTTCCGGCGCAGTGGCGGCAATGGCGCGAAAGCCGGCAGCAACCCGGGCGGCGAATTCGGCATCGAATTGTTCGTAGCGGTCGGTGGCGCTGCCGCGGCGGGCGAGTCGCGCGCGGGCGACGGGTTCAGGCAGATCAAGGATCAGGGTGAGATCGGGGGTCAGATCGATCATCGTCTCGAGAGTCGCGATCGTCGTCCGCCCCACGCCGAGGCCGTAGCCCTGATACGCCATGGTGGAATCGGTGAAACGGTCGCACAGGACCACAGCGCCGCGTTCGAGCGCCGGGCGAATAACCGCGGCGACATGATCGGCACGGGCGGCAAAGACCAGCAGCGTATCTGCAAGCGGGGCAAAATGGCGCGCGGGGTCGAGCATCAGCGCGCGGATCGCCTCTGCCCCCGGTGTGCCGCCCGGCTCGCGGGTGGTGAGAACCTCATGCCCGGCGGCGCGGAGCCGGTCGGCAAGGCGGGCGATCTGTGTCGACTTGCCGGCCCCTTCCCCGCCCTCGATCGTGATGAAAACGCCCTGCGGGCTCACCGAACCACAATCCCGGGGCCGGCAATGCCACGGTCGAGCAACGAACGCAGAGCAGCATCGGCAGCGGGCACGCTGTCATAGGGGCCAAGGCGAAGCGAGTAGAGCGTGCGTCCACCGGAGGATTGCGGAACGACTGAACCCGGCATCCCGGAAAGGCGGGCCTGCAGGTTCATCGCGTCCGCGCTCGAGCCGAAGCCGGGAATCTCGACATAGAGCGGGCCGGGCGAAGGCCGGCCGATGCGCACGTTACCTGAAAGATGAGCGGCCGCGCCGGAATGGCGGTGCTGCATGACAGGGTGAGCGGCGGTGCTGATGGCGGTGCCGGCCGTTCCAGTAGCGCCGGGCGGCGGCGGCAGGGCGGCGGCCGCAACCGAGCTGACCGGTGCTGCGCTGAGATGTGGGCCGGCGCCGAGCCGGTCCTGCAAGGCGGAGGACCGACCGGCGAGCAGCCGGACGCGGACCTCGGCGAGACCGTTGGCCGGCATTCCGAGGCGCCGGGCGACATGGGGCGTGACCGCAATGATGCGTCCGGCCTGCATCGGCCCACGGTCGTTCACGCGGACGGTCAGGCTGCGGCCGTTATCCAGGTTGGTAACCCGCACGATCGAGGGCAGTGGCAGGACCGGACTCTGGGCAGTCAGGCTGCCGGCGCGATAGACCTCGCCATCCGCGGTAAGCCGCGCAGGCCCGGATGGGATCACGGTGGAAAGACCAGTCCGGTCATAGCGGCCGAAGACGCGCGGATAATGCCATTGGCCGCCGGCATCATACGGCTTTCCGATCGTGAAGCGGGCATGCTGCCCCGGTGCGGGGTGATGCAATGGCCGGGTGCAGCCGGTAAGCGCCAGCAGGGCGGCCAGCTTCAGTCCCAGGCGGGTCATGCGAGAATCCGGCGGCCGAGTTCGCCAACCGCGAGAGCGTAGAGATCGGATGGATTATAGCTGCGGATCGCGCGGAAATTGCCAAAGGCGAGGAAGGCTTCGCCGGAGGGGCCATCAGGCAGCAGCAACGAGGCTGGCGTGTTCGCCGGCAGGTGACGGGCCGGCGCCAGGCGATGAACGCCGAGCGCCTGCCACTGCGCCAGCGGCAGCACGTGGTCGCGCCCGGCCAGCGCGGCGTTGAGATGCGGCGGGACAAGCACCGGCTCGCTCGATGGCAGGCCGAGCCGCCAGTGCGACTTGCGCATGTAATTGGCGATCGAGGCCATGGTGTCGGGTACGCTGGTCCAGATATTCGGCTGACCATGACCTGAATAGCTGACCGCGGTGCTGAGATAGATGCTCGGCATGAATTGCGGCTGCCCCATGGCTCCGGCCCAGGAGCCACGCAGTTCGGAAAGACGAACATCGCCGCGCGAGACGATGCGCATTGCAGCGATGGCCTCGCGGCCGAAATAGGAACTATTTTTGTACCAGGCGAGTGTCGCAAGGGCGTCGATCACGTTGAAATCGCCCTGATAATGGCCGAAATCGGTCTCGATCCCCCAGATGCCCATGATCGGCGCGGCAGCGACGCCGAAGCGGGCCCGAACTTGCTCGATAATCCCACGATGTGCGGCGAAGGCCGCTTTTCCGGCGGCGACGCGGGTCTGGGTGACCACGCGCGCACTATATTGCGCCCAAGTCAGGGTGAATTCCGGCTGATGTGTTTCATGCCGGATCACCTCCTGGTTCGGTTTCAGGCCGGACAGGGCGGCGAAGGCGATATGAGACGGAACGCCCGCCCGGCGCGCCCGGCCTTCGAGCTCATGGATGAAATCTTCGAAGCCGGCGGCGCGGGCCGGCCGAACCAGGGCGGAGGCGCACGGAAGTGCTGCGAGCAGGAAACGGCGTTTCATTCCCCCGTTCTGCCACGCCCGGCGCCGCCGCGGAAGGGAGGCTCAGGTGCTCGCAACGTCGGCCACAGCAAGTTCGATCAGGCGTTCCAGAATGTCGGGCTCCTGGGCGCCGGCGATCGCGGTTTGGCCATCGATGATGAAACAGGGGACGCCGTTGATGCCGAGACGGTGGACAAACAGATTATCGGCATGGATCTGCTCGATCGCCCGATCACTCGTGAGAAAACCTGCGACATCAAGCTGCCGCAGGCCATTTGCTGCGCCGATGGAGGCAAGGGTTTCAGTGTTGCCGATATCGAGCCCGGCGGAGAAATAGGCTTGGAAGATATCGAGAACCACGCCCTCCGCCGATCCCCCGTGTTCGAGGGCGAAGCGGACGAGACGATGGGCATCGACGGTGCTCGGCGCTCGGGATATCCGCGGAAAAGCGAGGTCAAGCCCGTCTTCGGCGGCGATGGTAGAAATGGCAGCGTGAAACCGCCGCGCGCGATCTTCGTCGCCGAATTTACGTGCGGTATAGTCGGCGCGGCTGATACCGCTGCGAGGCATATCCGGATTGAGGAGAAACGGACGCCACGTCGTCACGATCGGCAGGTCGGGGCGACTCTGGCGCAAGCGCTGGAACCGGTGAATTCCAAGATAACACCACGGGCAGACGAAATCGAAAACGATCTCGACGGTCACCCTCGGCGGGCGCGGCAAAGCCATATTCATAATTTGTTAAAATAGCCTACGCGGTTCGGCAGGCAAAGCGAAAAGATGCTTGTGCGCCAATGGTGTTTTTTGGATCACTGGATAGAGATGGAGCGGTGCTGCGGGCGCATGGCATCGGTGATCGCGCTGTAGGTCGAGATCGGCGATGGCCGCCCGAAAAGATAGCCTTGGATTTCATCGGCCCCGCAATCCCTCAGGATGTCGGCCTGGCGCTCGGTTTCCACGCCCTCCACCACCACGGGCAGGCGCAGCCCGCGCCCGAGGCCAAGGACCGCATTGACGATGGCAAGGGATTCCGATTCTTCGGCCAGATCGCGGACAAAGCTGCGGTCGATCTTGAGCTTGTTGAAAGGAAAGGCGCGCAGCGTTGCCAGCGAGGAATAGCCAGTGCCGAAATCGTCGATAGAGATGCCGACGCCGAGCGCCTTGATCCGCTGCAACGTATCCACAGCCCGCTCGAAATTGCGAATCAGCATGGATTCGGTGACCTCGATCTCGAGCCGGGAAGGCGGCAGACCGGTCTCGCGCAGGATGTCGGTAATGATTGCAGCGAGATCGCCTTGCTGGATCTGGATGGGCGAGACGTTAACCGCCACGGTCAGCGGCACCGACCAACGTGCAGCCTCTGCACAGGCCTCGCGCAAGACCCATGTACCGACCTCCTCCATGAGGCCGATGGATTCGGCGAGGCCAATGAAGAGATCGGGAGCGACGGGACCGTGGACCGGACTGTTCCAGCGCAGCAACGCCTCGAAACCGCTGCACAGGGTGGTGCGCATGCAGATCATCGGCTGATAGACCAGCGACAATTCCCGATGCTGGAGTGCCAGCCTGAGATCCTGTTCCAGAACCCGGCGTTTCTGCCATTCCGACTGGATCGTGGCATCGTAAAAACCGAGGCTGTTGGGCCGTTCCTTTTTCGTGACATGCAGGGCCTGGCTGCTATGGGCGAGCAGCGCGCTGGAGGTCATGCCGTCGAACGGATGCAATGCAATGCCCACGGACGCGGAAATGGCGATCTCACGCCCATCGGCGAGGGTGATCGGCTCGGCAATCGCACGCAACAGGCGCCGCGCCAGCGCTTCAACAATCTCCGGCTCCTCGCAACCGGCTTCAACCACGACGAATTCGTCGCCGCCGACGCGGGCAACGAGATCAGTTTCGCGAACCTGGCGACTGATCCGCGCGGCAACCTCGCGGAGCACGCCGTCTGCCGCCGAATGGCCGAAAAGATCGTTGATTCCCTTGAAATCGTCGATGTCAAAGGTGAGCAGTGCGACGTTTTCCCGGCGCCGCCGTGCCTCCGCAAGCACCTGGTCGAGCCGTTCCAACAGATGCCCACGATTGATGAGGCTGGTCAAAGGGTCATGCGAGGTCATGAAGCGGATTCGCTCGAGCGCCAGCTTCCGGTCGGTGATTTCCTGGCAGAATCCGCGCACGGCAATGACCGCACCGGCAGGGCTGGTCTCCGGTCGCATGTCGATCCAGAACCAGCGCCGCGCACCCTCGCCGCAACCATCGAGCCGGACTTCCACCGCGGCGGGCTCGCCGGTTTCGAAAATGGTCGCAAAGGTCGCGAGGAAGGTGGCGCGGTCGGCCTCGTCCATCTGGCTGGTCAGCGTGTCCTCATGCGGAATGAACGACGCGGGATCCGTGCCGAACAATTCGTGCATATCGGCCGACCATGTCGCGCGACGGTCCTCGGCGGCGATTCGCCAGTTGCCGATCCGGGCAATGCGATGGACGGTCTGCAGGTCGTCGAGCGCCTGGCGGGCGCACCCGATCGAACGTTGGGCGACATCGAGCGCGAGACCCGCGACGCGATTGAATTTCTGCACGGCCGGATGCGCCATGCCGGCGGGCAGATCGCGGGCGAGGTCGGTTGTGGCCTGCGCCAGAGCCGCGCGCAGTTGATCGATTTCCGTGGGATCGAAGGCGGAACATGAAGCTTCCCGTGCTGTCACGACGGCAATCCCATGGGGCACCGGGGGAACGGAAGCCGACGCGGCATCGATAGAAGGCCGAACCCGAGCCGGCTGAGGACGATCGCGAGATCTGGCGGCAGTCCCCCTGCAGCGAAGGCCCGTGCCCGCGCATCAGGCCCGATGCGGCCGATACGGGAGTGCCGGAGGGGGGCCGGGGTAGAACCGTTCATGTCGATCGTCGGTCTCCGTGATGCCGAAATCATTCATTTGTATAGCCTGAAAAGGTGAACAAAACGTTTCGGATTCCGACAAGTCGGGAGCGCACTTGACTCGCGACGCCGCGAGACCCATCGTGGCCAGACCGAGGGGTGCGCCCACAGGCGCTGAGAGCTGGATGTCCGGCAACCCTTTGAACCTGATCCGGGTTGCGCCGGCGGAGGGACGGGATCAACCAGACCGAACCATACGCCCAAGCGTGGTCCCTGTTACGAGGAGCGCGCCATGAACGTCCAGTCCAAGCCAGCCACCGTTACCACCGGCCCGATCGCCGGCTCACGGAAGGTCTTTTCCTCGCCCACCGACCGGCCGGATATTGCCGTGCCGTTCCGCGAGATCGACCTGCATCCGAGCGCGGGAGAGGCGCCATTCCGGATCTATGACACGTCGGGCCCGTTCACCGACCCGCATTTCAACCTCGATCTCGACAATGGCCTGCCGCAGGTGCGCGGCGCGTGGATCGGACGGCGCGGGTTCGACGCCGTCTCCGGCCGGACGGTGAAGCCGGAGGACAATGGGTTTGCGGCACCGGACCGGCTGGTGCCCCCCTGCCCCGCCGGACGGACCGTGTTCGCCGGCAAGGAAGGCGCGCTGGTGACGCAGTATGAATACGCGCGGGCCGGGGTCGTCACCGAGGAGATGATCTATGTCGCCCACCGCGAAAATCTCGGCCGGGCGAAAGCAGCCGAGGGTGCGGCGACGCGGCGGGCGGATGGCGAGCAGTTCGGCGCGGCGGTTCCTGAATTCGTGACGCCGGAATTCGTCCGCAGCGAAATCGCGGCGGGGCGGGCGATCATTCCCGCAAACATCAACCACCCCGAGCTGGAGCCGGTGATCATCGGCCGCAACTTCCTCGTCAAGATCAACGCCAATATCGGCAATTCGGCGGTGACCTCGGGAGCCGCAGAAGAGGTCGAGAAGCTGGTCTGGGCGATCCGCTGGGGCGCGGATACGGTGATGGACCTCTCGACCGGACGGAACATCCACAACATCCGCTCCTGGATCATGCGCAATTCGCCGGTGCCGATCGGCACGGTGCCGATCTACCAGGCGCTGGAGAAGGTCGGCGGTGATCCGGACAAGCTCGACTGGGAAGTGTTCCGCGATACGCTGATCGAACAGGCCGAGCAGGGTGTGGATTATTTCACCATCCATGCCGGGGTGCGGCTCGCCCATGTGCCGCTGACGGCGAAGCGGGTGACCGGCATCGTCTCGCGCGGCGGCTCGATCATGGCGCGCTGGTGCCTCGCGCATCACCGCGAGAGCTTCCTTTACGAGAAGTTCGACGAGATCTGCGACATCATGCGCAAGTATGACGTATCGTTCTCGTTGGGCGACGGGCTGCGGCCCGGCTCGATCGCCGATGCCAATGATGCGGCACAGTTCGCCGAGCTGGAGACACTTGGCGAGCTGACCAAGATCGCCTGGGCGAAGGGCTGCCAGGTGATGATCGAAGGCCCCGGCCATGTGCCGATGCACAAGATCAAGGAAAACATGGAAAAACAGCTCGAAGTCTGCCACGAGGCGCCGTTCTACACGCTCGGGCCGCTGACCACCGATATCGCGCCCGGCTACGATCATATCACCTCGGCAATCGGGGCGGCGATGATCGGCTGGTTCGGTACCGCGATGCTCTGCTACGTGACGCCGAAGGAGCATCTCGGCCTGCCCAACCGCGATGACGTGAAGACGGGTGTCATCACCTACCGGCTCGCGGCACATGCGGCGGATCTCGCCAAGGGGCATCCGGCGGCGAAGCTGCGCGACGATGCGGTGAGCCGGGCGCGGTTCGAGTTCCGCTGGGAGGACCAGTTCAATCTCGGCCTCGACCCTGATACGGCGCGCGCCTTCCACGACGAGACGATGCCCAAGGAGGCGCACAAGGTCGCGCATTTCTGCTCGATGTGCGGGCCAAAATTCTGCTCGATGAAGATCACCCAGGACATTCGCGACGAAGTGGCCCGCGGTGAGGGTCTGGCGCAGAAGGCTGCCGAGTTCCGCGACGGCGGCAGCAAGATCTATGTCGAGGATCAGGCAGCGGAGTGAGACTATGAAGGTCGCCATCATCGGCGGCGGCATCATCGGGCTCGCCCTGGGCTGGCGCCTCGCGCAGCGCGGCGCCGAAGCCACGGTGTTCGAGCGCGATACGATCGGTCGCGGCGCTAGTCATGCTGCGGCCGGGATGCTTGCCGCGGGGTGCGAAACCGAGCCGGGCGAGCAGGCACTCGGCGTTCTCAACCGGGAGTCGCAGGCACTCTGGCCGGATTTCGCGGCGGAACTGGAGGCCGCCTCCGGCATGGAGGTCGGGCTGCGCGGCGAGGGCACGATGCTGATCGCCCTCAACCGTGACGATGCCGCGAAGCTGCGGCACGACATGGAGTTCCAGAAACGCCAGGGCATCGAGCTTGAGTGGCTGACACCGGCCGAGGCGCGAGCGCGCGAGCCCTATCTCGCGCCGCAACTGGCGGGAGCTGTATTCTCGCCGGCTGACGGGCAGGTGGACAACAGGGCCGCGACGGCGTCGCTGGCCGAAGCGTTCCGGCGCGCGGGCGGCGTGCTGCGTGAGCGGATGCCTGTGCTGCGGATCGAGACCGATGCCAGCCGCGCACGGGGTGTGGTGACAGAAGAGGGCGTTCACGAGGCCGATGTGGTCGTGCTGGCGGCGGGCGCCTGGTCCGCCGGGTTTGATCTGCCGGTGCCGTTGCCGCCGGTCCGCCCGATCAAGGGACAGATGCTGTCTGTCCAGATGGATCCGGCGGCTCCCCTGCTGCGTCATGTGATCTGGGCGCCGCGGGCGTATCTGGTGCCGCGGCGGAGCGGCTTGCTGATCGTCGGTGCGACGGTCGAGGAGCGCGGGTTCGATGGCGCGATCACGGCCGGCGGGCTGTATTCGCTGCTCGATGGCGCCTGGCGCGCATTGCCGGGCATCGAGGACCTCACTGTGGTGGAAACCTGGGTCGGTTTCCGGCCCGGCTCGCGCGACGATGCGCCGGTGCTCGGGCCGAGCGCCCTGCCCGGGCTGATGTTCTGCACCGGGCACCACCGCAACGGCATCCTGCTCACCCCGGTTACAGCTGCAGCGATGGCGGCGACGATCCTGGAACAGAGGCTGGATCCGCGCATGGCCCCGTTCGGCATCGAGCGGTTCACGCGGGTCAGGAGTGCGGCGTGAATCGCGAGGAAATCCGGGTGAACGGTACGTTTGAGCCGATTGCAGCGAGCATTGCCGCGTTGCTGGAGGCGAAGGGGCTACACGAGACGAAAGGCCTGGCAGTGGCGCTGAATGCCGCCGTGGTGCCGCGGGCGGCCTGGGCACGCACGCGTCTGGTGCCGGGCGACGAGGTCGAGATCGTTCGCGCGGTCGGAGGAGGCTGAGATGAGCGGATTCGAGATTGCCGGCGTCGGGCTCGGCTCGCGCCTGTTCATGGGCAGCAGCGCCTATCCGAACCAGCAGGTGCTGCTTGACGCGCTGGAGGCAGCCGACCCGTCGCTGGTCACCGTGGCGATCAGGCGGATCAGCCTTGATGCCTATGGCGGCTCGCTGCTCGACGCGCTGGGCGGGCGCTACCGGCTGCTGCCGAACACCGCCGGCTGCTCGACCGTGCGCGACGCGGTGCTGACCGCCGAACTGGCGCGCGAGGCGCTGGAGACCGACTGGATCAAGCTCGAAATCATCGGCGACCGGGAAACCCTGTATCCCGACGCCGAACTGCTGATCGAAGCGACCGGCGTATTGGTGAAGGCCGGCTTTACCGTGCTGCCCTATTGCACCGACGACCCCATCCTCTGCCGCAAGCTGGCCGATCTCGGGGCAGCAGCGGTGATGCCGCTGGGATCGCCGATCGGCTCCGGGCTTGGCATCGCCAACCCCTACAATATCGAGCGAATCTGCGCGCAGAGCGCGGTGCCCGTGGTGCTCGACGCCGGGATCGGCACGGCATCGGACGCGACGCTGGCGATGGAACTCGGCTGCGACGCGGTTCTGCTCAATACCGCGATCGCCCGGGCGCATGATCCGGTGCGCATGGCGGCGGCGATGCGGGCAGCGGTGGAGGCCGGGTATGGTGCCCGCGCTGCCGGCCGCATCCCGAAACGGCTGCGGGCCGAGGCGTCGAGCCCGGAGCTTGGGCTGATCGGCGCCTGAAGCTCACCGCATGGCCGTCCCTGGCCGGCGCAGGCCGTGGGAGCTTCGCGACCGGCTCAGCCCTTGGGTCTCATTTTGCCACCGCTGGATCAGGTCTTTGATATTGCCAAATCGTTGCCGACCGGACCATACTTCGTCTCGTTAAAGAGAGTTTGATTACGGGGACAAAGAAATGGGTCAGCACGCACCCCTGGCAGCCGGTGGTTCGCTGCGGACTGGCGAACTGAAAACGATGGCGGTCGACAGCGAAACCGAGATTGAACTCGATGCGATGATGCAAAACGCGACCACCGCGGCACAGTTCCTGCGGTGCATCGCCAACCCGCACCGGCTGATGGTCCTTTGCCATCTCACACATGGCGAGGCCTCGGTGGGACAGCTCGAACGGGAGCTGGGCATCCGCCAGGCGCATCTGTCGCAGCAGCTCGCGCGACTGCGACAGGACGGGCTGGTCACGACTCGCCGTGATTCGCGGACGATCTATTACGCGTTGGGCAGCGACGCGGCGCGCGATTTGGTCGGGCTGATCTACCGCCTGTTCTGCACCGCCGGCATCGACAAGGCGGGGGGCTGCGACTGACGCGCGGCATCCAGCCCGCGGACAATCCATATCCCCACGAACATCGCGACCACGAATGGCCAGATCGCTAGCGGGTCGAGCGACAGAGCGGTTATGGCCGGGCCAGGGCAAAGACCGGCCAGCCCCCAGCCGATCCCGAATATCGCGGCCCCGCCTGCAAGGCGCGGAGTGATCCCGCTGCGCCGCAGCAGCGGAAAATGCCCGCCAGCCAGCGGTTTGCCCAGGCGCTTGCCAAGAGCGAATCCGGCTGCCGCGACGATCACGCCACCCCCCATGACAAAGGCGAGGCTCGGGTCCCAATGCCCGGCGATGTCAAGAAAGCCGAGCACCTTGGCGGGATCGACCATGCGGGAGAGCAGAAGCCCGGCGCCAAAAAGCAGGCCAGCGGCGAGGGCGACCAAGGTCTGGCGCATCAGGCGGCTCCAAGATGACGGGTGAGGAAAACCACGAGGCCGGCGATGCCGAGGAAGACCAGCGTCGCCACGATCGAGCGCGGCGAGACGCGGGCGAGGCCGCAGACGCCATGGCCGGAGGTGCATCCGCCGCCGAGTGCGGTGCCGATACCGACCAGAAGGCCGGCGCCGATCATCACCGGCAGACCAGCGGCGACATGGATGGCGGGCGCAGCACCGGCGGCACGGGCAAGCAGGCCGGCGAGCACCAGGCCGGAGATGAAAGCGAGCCGCCACTCCCGCCCGCTGCGCTGAATCAGGTCGCCGGCGATACCGGTAATGCCGGCGATCCGGCCGATGCCGACCCAGAGTAGGGCGGCGGAGGCGCCGATCATCAGCCCGCCCGCGAGATCAGGCAGCGGAGTGAAGCGCGTGCGAAAGAGCACGGGAAGCAGCATGCGGCCAGGTCCTCGCCGTCAGAGCGTGTTGAGCGGAATCTTGAGGTAGCGCCGTCCGTTCGGCCCGGGGTCCGGCAGGTCGCCACCACGGATGTTCACCTGCAGCGATGGCAGGATCAGTACCGGGGCTGCGAGGGTTGCATCCCGCGCCTCGCGCATGGCGACGAACTGCGCCTCGCCGATGCCGGCGTTGATCTGCAGGTTCTTTGCCTTCTGCTCCGCGATCGTGCTCTCCCATTGCGGAGGGCGGCCGCCGGGCTGGTAGTCATGCGCGGTAAAGACCCGGGTTTCATCCGGCAGGGTGTAGAGACGCTGGACAGAACGATAGAGCGCGTGGGCGTCGCCGCCGGGAAAATCGCAGCGGGCGGTGCCATAATCAGGCTGGAACAGCGTGTCACCCACGAAGACGGCATCGCCCACATGATAGGACATGCAGGCCGGCGTATGGCCGGGAGTATAGATGGCCTCTGCCTCGATCGTGCCGATCGCAAAGCGTTCGCCATCCCGGAACAGATGGTCGAATTGCCGTCCATCCGTAGGGAAATCGGGGCCTAGATCGAATATATCGGCGAAATTTTCCTGTACCGGCGCGATTTGATCGCCGATGCCGATCACCCCTCCGCCCAGGCTGCGCTGAATGTAGCGCGCTGCCGAGAAATGATCCGCATGAACGTGGGTTTCGAGAATCCAGTCGATGGTGAGGGCGCGCTCGCGTACCGCGGCGATCAGCGCATCGGCGGATTTGGTGGAAACCCGGCCGGCCTTGGGATCGTAGTCGAGCACCGAATCGATGATCGCGGCACGCAATGTCGCGGGGTCGACCACGATGTAGCTGATCGTGCTCGTCGCGGGGTCGAAAAACGGCAATATCTCGGGGCGCAGAGCCATCGCAGCCTCCTCGTGCATTCATATTCTGTGCATCGAATATGAGCGGCTGGCCGCCGCGGTCAATAGGCTGCGAGGTCAGCCGATCCGGTCGCGCCCTCCCATATAGGGGCGCAGGGCTTCGGGAATCGTGATCGAGCCATCGGCGTTCTGATACGTCTCCATCACCGCGATCAGGGCGCGGCCGGTTGCAACGCCGGAGCCGTTCAGCGTGTGGACGAAATCGGGCTTTGCCGGTTTCGGGCCGGTCTGGACAGGACGATAGCGGGCGTTCATGCGGCGGGCCTGGAAGCCGCGGCAGTTCGAGCAGGAGGAGATTTCGCGATAGGTCCCCTGCCCCGGCATCCAGACTTCGAGATCATAGGTCTTGGCCGAGGAAAAACCGGTATCGCCGGAGCAGAGCAGCATACGGCGATAGGCCAGTCCGAGGCGCTCCAGCACGGTTTCGGCGCAGCGTGTCATCCGCTCGTGCTCGTCGGCGCTGGCCTCCGGCGTGGTGAGCGAGACGAGCTCGACCTTCCAGAATTGATGCTGGCGCAACATTCCGCGGGTGTCGCGCCCGGCCGAGCCGGCCTCGGAGCGGAACGACGGGGTCAGCGCCGTCATGCGCAGCGGCAGGCTGGCGGCATCGAGAATCTCACCGGCAGCGAGGTTGGTCAGCGGAACCTCGGCGGTCGGGATGAGCCAGCGCCCGTCGGTGGTGCGGAAGAGGTCCTCGGCGAATTTCGGGAGCTGGCCGGTGCCGTACATCGTCGCGTCGTTGACGAGCAGCGGCGGCGAAACCTCCGTATAGCCATGCTCGCTCACATGCAGGTCGAGCATGAACTGGCCGAGGGCGCGTTCGAGTCGGGCGAGATCGCCGCGCAGCACCGTGAAGCGGGCGCCGGCGAGCTTGGCAGCACCGGTGAAATCCATCAGGCCGAGAGCTTCGCCCAGTTCGAAATGCTGCTTTGCCGCGAAATCGAACGCGGGCGGCGCGCCAACCTGCTTTTGCTCCGCATTGGCGGACTCGTCGGGGCCATCGGGCACGTCGGCGTCGAGGATGTTGGGCAGGACAGCGAGCATCTCGTCCAGCTTCCGCGCCGATTCCGCCAAATAGGCGTTGGCTGTCTCGATCGACTGGCGCAGCGCGGCGCCTTCGGCTTCGAGGGCCGTCGTATCCTCGCCACCGCGCTTGGCCTGCCCGATCGCGCGGGCAAGTTCGTTGCGGCGGGTCTCGTGGGTTTGCAGCCCGGTCTGGGCATCGCGCCGCTGACGGTCGAGCGCCATTATGGCGTGCTCTGCCCCTTCGGCCGGATAACCGGGGAATTCGGGACCGGTGATCCCGCGCCGGCGCATCGCGGCGGCAAAGGCCGCGGCGTCGTCGCGAATGGCTTTCAGGTCATGCATCTTCTGAAACCTCGGCTTTCGGCTCGACCATCTTCACCGCGAAGATCGACAGCTCGAACAGGGCGATCAGCGGCACCGCGAGGCCGGTCATGGTGAAGACATCGGGCGGCGTGAGGATCGCCGCGACGATGAAGCAGCCGACATAGGCATAGCGGCGGTATTTCTTCAGCGCCGCCGCGTTGACGATGCCGACCCGGCCGAGCAGCGTCAGCAGCACCGGCAACTCGAAGCAGATGCCGAAAGCGAAAATCAGCTTCATCACCAGATTGAGATAGTCGGAGACGCGCGGCAGCACGTTGATCTGGAAACTGGCGTCGTGCGGATTGGTTTGAAAACTTAGGAAAAACTTCCAAGCGTTTGGAAATATGACATAATATGCCAACGCACCGCCGGCGAAAAACAGCACCGGGGTGGCGATGAGGAAGGGCAGCAATGCACGTTTTTCCGACCGGTACAGGCCAGGCGCGATGAACAGCCAGATCTGCGAGGCGATGACCGGGAAGGAAATGAACGCGGCGGCGAAGATCGCGACCTTCACATAGGTGAAGAACGCTTCGTAGAGCGCGGTGTAGACGAGTTCCGGCTTCTGTCCTCGCTCCTTGAGGATGTTGACGAGCGGCTGGGCGAGGAAGTGATAGATCGGCTGTGCGTAGTAATACGATACGAGAAAGGCCGCGAGAAAGGCGAGGCCGGACCAGAGCAGGCGGCGGCGCAACTCGGCCAGATGGTCGAGCAGCGGCATTTCCTTGTCGTTGATCGGGTCCGCGTTCTGCGGCGTTTCGGTCTCGTCAGATGTCATGCGGCAGCCCTACCAGAGTCGCGTGCCGGGGGGAATGAAGGCGGGCACCGGGCGGGCGCGCACCGCGTCAGGCGGGACGAAAGCAGGCATGTCGGGCGGCAACTCGTCATCCGCCGCCCCCTCGATCGCGGCATCGGCGGCCGAGGGAACGGCAAAACTGTCGCCGTCCATCGGGTCGAAACTGCTGCGAATGGTGCCATCGGGGTCGACATGACGCTCGATCGTGCTGCCGAGATCGAAATTACGGAGATTGCGCAGATCATTGCCGATATCGGCGAGATCGGCCTCGCGCATGAGTTCCTGGACATGGCCCTGGAACTCGCTGGCGAGGCCGCGCATCTTGCGCAGCCCGGCGGTTGCCGTGCGGATCGCCACCGGCAGGTCTTTCGGTCCGATGACGACAAGCGCCACCATCAAAATCACGCCAATCTCTGGCCAGGAAAATCCGAGCATATCCGTCCGCTTAAACCGGCCTCTCTGCTAGCAGTCCTGCGCCCGAGGTCAAGGATCGGCCGGGGCCGGGCTGGCCGGTTCGACCAGAAGATCGCTGCGCTTGGGCAGATCGCGCAGCGTTTTGAGGCCGAACTGGACCAGGAAATGCGGCGTTGTCGCCCAGAGCGCCGGGCGGCCCGGCGCCTCGCGATGGCCGGCCGGGGTGACCAGATCGGCCTCCAGCAGCGCGTCGAGCGCCGATTGCGAGAGGCTGACGCCGCGGATCTCCTCGATCTCGGCACGGGTGACCGGCTGGTGATAGGCGATGACGGCGAGCGTTTCCATCGCCGCGCGCGGCAGGCGGCGGGGGATTTCTACCACTCGGCGAAGTGAGGGCGCGAGATCCGGCGCGGTGCGGAACATCATCCCCTGCCCTGCCTCGACGAGTTCGATTCCGCCGCCCTCGTGGCGGGCGCGGAGGGTCGCCAGCACGGTGTCGAGATCCACGCCTTCGGGCAGCAGGGTGGCAAGGGTGCGCATCGGCACCGGTTCGCGGCTTGCGAAGATCACCGCCTCGATCAGCCGTTCAGCGTGTGGGCGGGAGCTGGGCGGGCTGGAGCTGGGTGGGGCGGTATCATTCATGGTCGGGTTCTGGCTCCGGGCCGGGGCGGATCTGGATGGGACCGAAAGGCTGCTCCTGGCGGAGCGCGAGCTGGCCGTCGCGGGCCAGTTCGAGACCGGCCAGCAACGTGCTGGAAAGGGCGGCGCGACGGGCAAGCGGCGGTTCGGGCGAATCGGGCAGTTCGGGCGGCAGGAAGCCGGCGAGATCGGTCCAGTCCCGCGTGGCGCCGAGCAGCCGGGTCAGGCGTTCCAGCGCCTGCTGCACCGACCAGAAATTCATCGGCTTCGGCCGGTATTGCCGCTTCGCGCCGGACCGGCGGCGGGCGGCGAGATAGGCTGTCAGCAGCGAGGTGAGGTCGACGCGCAGCCGCGAGCGGTCGATCTCGGTGAAATCCTCAGGCGCACCGCGGGGAAAGACGTCGTGGCCAAGCTGTGGCCGGGCACCGAGCCAGGCGGCCCCTTCGCGGATCGCCTCGAGTGCCTGAAGGCGCGCGGCGAGAACGTCGGCGGCGATCTCGCCCTCCTCGGCGGCGGTCTCGTCTTCGGGCAGCAGCAGGCGGGATTTCAGCCAGGCAAGCCAGGCCGCCATGACCAGCCAGTCCGCCGCGAGTTCCAGCCGTACCCGCCGTGCTCCCTCGACGATCGCGAGATATTGTTCGACGAGGGCGAGGATCGAGACATTGGCGAGATCGACCTTCTGGCTGCGGGCGAGTTCCAGCAGCAGGTCGAGCGGTCCCTCGAACCCTTCGAAGCGGACGATGAAAGCTTCGAGGGGTTCGGGCTGCGGGCCGGGGTCAGAATCCGGCATTGACGCCAGCAAGGTGGAGGAACCACGTGGCGACGCGCGGCACCCAAAGGCCGAGCGCGTCCGATACCGGGTTGAAGCGGATGCCGAACTGGCCGAGCAGCGCGGGCAGGACAAAGATCACCGAGAGGATGAGCAGGATGCCGAGCCGCTCGACGCGGGCGAGCATCCGGGCGACGGGCAGCGGCAGCAGGCCGACGGCGATCCGCCCGCCGTCGAACGGCGGCAGCGGCAGCAGGTTGAACAGGCCGAGGACGATGTTGAAGAGCAGGAAATAGAGCAGGAAATCGCCAAGCACCGGCACAGTCCCGAAGGCGGCGATGGCGAAGGCCGCGGCAAGGGCCAGGATGAAATTCGACAGCGGGCCAGCGGCGGCGACGATCGCCATGCCGCGCCGCGGATCGCGGAAACCGGTCGGGTCGACCGGAACCGGCTTCGCCCAGCCAAACATGAAGTCGATCCGCCCGATGGTCAGGAGTTGGCTGGCAATGAGAAACAGCGGCAGGATCACGGTGCCGAACCGGTCGACATGACGCAGCGGATTGAACGAGAGCCGCCCGGCGTGCCTTGCCGTCCGGTCGCCCAGAGCGAGCGCGGCGTAGCCATGCGCGAGTTCATGCAGCACGATCGCCGGAATCGCGGCGAGCACGCTGATCGCCACCGAGAGGATGGGGTTCTGGATCATGGCGCCGCCGTCAGTTTCAGGCGGGGGATCAGCGCCTTGTCGAGATCCGGCACGGCTTCGAGCACCGCGCGGTTGGCGGTGAACTCGCCGGGACAATAGAGCGCGAGGTCGCAGCCGGCGGCAAGCGCGCGCAGGGCGCGGGAGTCAGGCGTGCCGTCGAGCGCGCCCATCGCGAGGTCGTCGCTGACCAGGATGCCGTGGAAGCCGATCCGCCCGCGAATGACGTCCTTGATGATCCGGCGCGAGAAGGTCGCCGGATTGGCCGGGTCGAGCGCCTCGTAGAGAATATGCGCCGTCATGCCCCAGGGCAGGTCGCGATTTGCCGCGAAGGGCGCGATATCGGCATCGAGTTCCACAGCGGTCACGCGCGGCAGACCGTGATGGCTGTCGAGCCCCGCCCGGCCGTGGCCTGGCATGTGCTTCATCACCGGCACGACGCCCTGGAATATCAGACCCCAGGCGATGTCAGCCCCCAACGCACCGACCACGGCGGGGTCGGCGGCGATCGCGCGATCGCCGATCACGTCATGCGCACCGGGAACCGGGACATCGAGCACCGGCGCGGCGACAACGTCGAACCCCGTATCGCGGGCCATCGCGCCGATCGCGGCGCCGTGGGCGCGGGCGGCGTTGCGGGCGGCGTCCGGGTCAGCGGCGAACATTGCGCCCAGTCGGGCGGCGGGTGGCAGCTCGGGCCAGTGCGGCGCGCGCAGCCGGGCCACGCGGCCGCCTTCCTGGTCGACCATCAGCACCGCCTCCGCGGGGAGTGCCTCGCGCAGGGCGGCCACGAGGTCGCGCAGCTGGGCGGGATCGACGATGTTGCGGCCGAACAGAATCACGCCCGCCGGCGGATGTTCGGCGAACAGCGCGCGTTCCTCCGGCGCAAGGGTAGTGCCGGCGATGCCGAGTATGGCGGCCTTCATGGTCGATGTCTCACTTCGGCGGAACGTAGCAGGCGACATGGCGCGCCTTGAGCCGGTCGCAGAAGGCGGCAGCGTCAGCGGCGCTGGCAAAGCCGCCAAGGCGCAGCCGGTAGAAGGTCTGCCCGTTCACCGTCCCGGGCACCACCACAGGGCTGCGGCCGGCCAGCAGGTCGGGCACGCGGGCGAGCAGAATCTGCCAGGCCTCGTTGGCCTTCGCCATCGAGACGAGGGCGCCGAGCTGGATGTCATGCGGACCGGCACTGGCGGCCTGTTTCGGTGGAATGATCGTCGGCATCGCCTTGCCGATCTGCCGGTTCGGCGCGGCGGCTGCTGCAGCAGCCGGCGGGGCGGCAGGTGGTGCCTCCGCGGGTGGTGTGGCAGCGGTTTTCGCTTCAAGTGCGGGGTTTGCCGACGGCAGCGGTGGCGGTGGCGGCAGCGCCACCGCCGAACTGGGCTCGGGCGACCCGGAGGGTGCCGAGGGGGCAGCCGCAGAACTGGAGGAGGCAGCGGATTTGGGTGCAGGTTGCACCGGCTTCGCCTCGGCGGCGAGCTTGGAGAAATCAGGCTGGGGTGTCGGCGGCGCGAGCTGGGGCGGGCCGGACGCCGTGGTGCCGGACATGATCTGCTCGTTTGCGCCGGGCACCTGAAGACCGCCTGGATTGGAAGGCGCCGTCCGCATCGGCCCCGGCGGCGGTTTGATCACAGGCGGCGGGCCGAGACGCGGACGCACGCCACCCCAGATCAGCGCGACGAGGACGATCGCCCCGGCGAAGCCGCCGGCGATGAGCGCGATCCTGCGCATTTCAGGATCGAACCCGCGCGTGGGCGGACGCCGCACGGCATAGGGCGGAATGTCGATCTCGTCTTCGTAATCCTGTCGGTCCATCATCTCTCCGGGCGGCCGGTGCCGCTCAGCGCATCTCCTCGACCGGGGCAACGCCCATCACGGCGAGGCCGGAGCGAATGACCACCGCGGTTGCCGCCACCAGCGCAAGCCGCGCCCGGCTGGCCTCGGCCGCCTCGGCCTGAATGAAGCGCAATGTTGTATCGGCACGGCCAGCATTCCACAGCGCATGGAAATCACCAGCGAGATCATACAGGAAAAATCCGATTCGGTGCGGCTCGCGTGCCTGTGCTGCCGATTCGACGAGGCGTGGCCAGGCGGCGAGGCGGCGGACCAGCGCCAGTTCCTCGGGCGCAGTCAGGCTGTCGAGCGCGGCCTCCGCGAGGGCGGCATCGGCGGTCTCGCCGAGTTCGGGCATCTCGGCTGCGGCGCGCAGCACCGAGCGGCACCGGGCATGGGCATATTGCACGTAGAAAACCGGGTTTTCCCGCGTCTGCGCCACCGCGGCATCGAGATCGAACTCCATCTGCGCGTCGGATTTGCGCATCAGCATGATGAAGCGGACCACATCCGGCCCCACCGCGTCGATCAGGTCCCGCAGCTCGATATAGGTGCCGGCGCGTTTCGACATGCGCATCGGCGTGCCGTCCTTCATCACGCGGACGATCTGGCAGAGCACGATGTCGAGCGAGGCGTCGCGCCCGGCGGCGAGCGCCTTCACCGCCGCCTGCATCCGCTTGACGTAGCCGCCGTGATCGGCCCCCCAGACATCGATCATCGTATCGAAGCCGCGGGCCATCTTGTCGGCATGGTTGGCGATGTCGTTGAAGAAATAGGTATTCGAGCCGTCCGACTTGCGCACCGGGCGATCGACATCATCGCCGAAGCCGGTGGCGCGGAACAGTGTCTGCTCGCGCGGCTCCCAATCTTCCGGCGTCTTGCCTTTCGGCGGCTCAAGCACGCCCTCGTAGAGCAGGTCCTGCCCGCGCAGGATCGCCTCGGCGCGCTCCACGCCGCCCGCGGCGATCAGCGCCGCCTCGCTGGTGAAGACGTCCTGGCGGACGTTCAGGGCGGCGAGATCCTCACGGATCAGCGCCATCATCGACTCGATCGCGTGGCGGCGGACGGTGTCGAGCCAGGCCTCGGCGGAGGCGATGGACAGGCCGGGGCCGGCAAGCGCATCGCCATGGGCGGCGACCAGCGTCTCCGCCACCGGGACCAGGTAATCACCCGGATATTGCAGGCCGGTCGGGGTCGCCGCAGCAAAATCCGGCTCGGTGAGTTGAGTGCCGAGGGCCTGCAAATAGCGCCAGTAGACCGACCAGGCGAGTGCGGTGACCTGCGCGCCGGCATCGTTGATGTAGTATTCGCGGGTGACATCATACCCGGCCTTGGCCAGCAGCGAGGCCAGAGCGTCGCCCACCACGGCGCCCCGGCAATGGCCGACGGTGAGCGGGCCGGTCGGGTTGGCGGAGACGTATTCGACATTGACGCGCCGCCCCTGCCCCATCGCGCTCGCGCCGAAGGTTTCGCCGGCGCGCAGGATGGCGGCGATCTCGGCGTGCCAGACCGGATCGGCCAGGGTCAGGTTGACGAAGCCGGGTCCGGCAGGCTCGGCCTTCGCAATGTCCGGCAGCGCCGCAAGTGCTGCGGCGAGGGCCGCGGCGATCTCGCGCGGCGGGCGACCGAGCGGCTTGGCGGCGATCAGCGCGGCATTGGTCGCCATGTCGCCATGCGCTGCCTCGCGCGTCGGCGACACCTCGATCCGCGCCTGCACCTCCGAATCGAGGGCCGGGAACAGACGCGCCATCTCGGCGAGGATCAGCCGGCGCAGGGCGGTGAAGATGTTGTGGGACATGCGGAAACCTCAGGCGGGAGAATGGGGGTCGGTCAGGCGGCGATGCTCGTCGAGCGCGGCGCGGTCGGTCATGCCGGCGATATAGTCGCGCACCGCCTCGGCCGCCGCCATGCTGCGCGGCGCGCCGGCGGCGTTGCGCCAGTCATCGGGCAGCAGGTCCGGCCGGGCGAGCAGCAGGCGGGCCATGTCGCGCACCACGAGCTCGACCTTGTGGGTCATCCGGTTGACGCGCCACTGGCGATACATCCGCGCGTACAGGAAGCGGCGGATTTCGGCATTCTCTGCCGCAAGCTCCGGCGCGAAGCCGATCACCGGGTCGGGGCAAGCGCGCACCGCGTCGGAATCGGCGGGTGCGAGGGCGGCGATCCGGCGGCGGCTTTCGGCCAGCGCACCGCTGACCAGCACGCCGATCATCTGCCGCACGGCATGGGCGCGGATGCGGACCGGGTCGGCCGTCAGAGCGCGGGCCTCTGCCAGGGTGGCGCCGATGATCGGCACGGCGGCAAGATCGTCCGCCGTGAACAGGCCGGCACGCAGCCCGTCATCGATGTCATGGGCGTGATAGGCGATATCGTCCGCGAGGGCGGCGACCTGCGCCTCGGCCGAGGCCTGGCGGGCGAGATCGAGCGGATAGGCGGCATCGAAGGCGGCGATATAGGCGGGTGGCGCGGTCAGCGGGCCGTTATGCTTGGCGAGGCCTTCGAGCGACTCCCAGGTAAGATTCAGACCGTCGAACCCGGCATAGCGGCGCTCCAGCAGGGTGACGGTGCGCAGACTCTGGGCGTTGTGATCGAAGCCGCCATGCTCGCCGAGCGCATCGTTCAGCCCGGCCTCGCCGGCATGGCCGAAGGGCGGGTGGCCGAGATCGTGCGCAAGGGCGAGGGTTTCGGTCAGGTCCTCGTCGAGCCGGAGGCCGCGGGCGATGCTGCGGGCGATCTGCGCCACTTCCAGACTATGGGTCAGCCTCGTGCGATAGAAATCGCCCTCGTGGATCACGAAGACCTGCGTCTTGTATTGCAATGTGCGGAAGGCGGCCGAATGCAGCACGCGGTCGCGGTCGCGCGCGAAGGGGGAGCGGGTCGCGCTTTCGGGTTCGGGATGCTGGCGGCCGCGCGAGGCCCCGGCGCGGGCGGCATAGGGGGCGAGTGACATGGCCCCGGCTTACTAGGAGAGCGCAGGCTTGTCCAAGCGACGCTGGCGATCCGGCGGATGAGCGCCTATATTGCCCTCCATGAGCGATACGATGGACCGGTTCCGGATCAGTGAGGCGGCGGCGGCGCGGATTGCCGCCATCGTTGCGGCGGAAAACCCCGATTCGGCCCTGCGGGTCGAAGTTCTGGCGGGCGGCTGTAACGGGTTTCAATACAAGTTCGATCTCACCCGCGAGGTGGCAGCCGATGACGTGGTGTTCGAGCGCGGCGGCGCGAAGGTGATCGTCGACCCCGCGAGCCTCGACCTGCTGGACGGCGCCGAGCTCGATTTCAAGGACACGCTGATGGGCGCCTATTTCGCCGTCGGCAACCCGAACGCGACCTCGTCCTGCGGCTGCGGCACGTCCTTCTCGGTCGACTGAGCGCGGCGTGCGGATCGCAACCTGGAACGTCAACTCGGCGCGTACGCGGGCCGGGCTTGTCGCTGACTTCCTCAAGCGCGAGCAGCCGGATCTGCTGCTGCTGCAGGAAATCAAGTGCGAGGCGGCGCAGTTTCCCGCCGCAATCTTCGAGGCGGAGGGATACCACGCCGAGATCGTCGGGCAGAAGGCGTATAACGGCGTTGCGGTGCTCTCGCGCGAGGCGGTAACGGTGAGGCATCGCCGCCTGCCCGGCGAGGCGGAGGACGCTGCGGCGCGGTTCATCGAGATCGAGACCAGGGGGCTGCTGGTCGGCAATCTTTATTTGCCCAACGGCAACTCCGGTGGCGCCGAGGGTTTCGCCGGCAAGCTCGACTGGATGGAAAAGCTGCGTCTTCACGCCGCCTCCCTGCTTGAGCATGATCGCGATTTCATCCTGGCCGGCGATTACAATGTCTGCCCGACCGATGCCGATCTCGCCAAAGGCGCGCTGCCGGCGGATGATGCGCTGGTGCGTCCGGAAAGCCGGGCAGCGTTCCGCGCACTGATCTGGCTTGGCCTGACCGATGCGCTGCGGGCGCTGCATCCGGACGAAACGCTTTACACGTTCTGGGACTATCAGGCCGGCGCCTGGCAGCGCGACCGCGGGCTGCGGATCGACCATGCGCTGCTCTCGCCGCGGGTGGCAGAACGGCTCGACGCGGTGCGTGTCGCGCGCGAGGAGCGGGACAAGCCGCAACCTTCCGACCATGTCCCAGTGATCGTGACGCTCCGCGACCAGATCTGAGCAGCTTAGAGCATCATCCGATCAGATGCAATCATCTGATCGGATAAAGATACTCGGTTTATTAGTATGATAGAGCATGACATCCGATCCAAAAGGATCGGAACGTGCTCTAGCCGCTGACTGATGCCGAGACGGAACACGCGCGGCCTTTGGATGATTATTTACCAGCTTCCTGAAAGAAGATGTCTGCTGGCCGGCCAGCCCGGTAGGAGTGGCGAGCCTGGCTTGTTTCGGACAATCTCGATAATCACATTTGCTTGATGTTAGTATGTCCATTCCGGTGAACATGTGATTTTCTCTCTTCGTTCACGCTGATATTCATTAACTATTCATACATATTTCAATATGCGAACATTCATTATTGTTGACAAACTGAAACATCGCTAACGTCCGCGACCACGCCTATTGATTTTCCGAGGAGGAAAATCATGGATCTTGGCGTGAGCGGCACCGTATCGGGAACCTCCGCGTTATCCCCTACCGTGTTCCACGAACCATGGTGGCTCGAAGCCGCTTCAGGCGGAACGTTCGGAGAGGTCATCGTCGAATCCGGCGGACGTCTTGCGGGGCGGTTGCCCTTTGTTGTCCAGCGCCGGGCGCGCAGCTTCGACGTCGTGCGGATTCCCGATCTCACGCACTGTCTGGGACCGGCGATCGCTGCGGAGTTCGATCCCCCCGGGGCCGTCAAATCGACGAAGGGTATCGAGATTTGCAGCCAGTTGATCGCCCAGCTTCCCAAGGCTGCGCATGTCTGGTTCAGGCTGCATCCGGAAACCGCCAATACGCTGGCGTTCGACAAGGCGGGATTTCTGAGCACAGTGCAATGGTCGGTCGAAATTGCGCCGCGCCCGGAAGAGCAATTGTGGAAGGCGATGCGGGACAAGACCCGCAATGCCATTCGCCGCGGAAGCGACAGGCTGACCGTGACGGCGTGGGACGAACCGGGGCGCTTCCTCGATTTCTACAGGGATTGCCTGCGCCGGAACGACCGCAGGAACCATTACGATGACGCGACGCTGGCGGCGCTGGCAGGCGAGGTTCTGCGGCGCCGGCGCGGGCGGGTGCTGGCCGCGATCAGGCCCGACAATACTCCGGAGGCCGCAATCCTGACGGTCTGGTGCAAGCGCCGTGAGTTCTACTTCATGTCGGCACGGGACACGTCAGCCCATTTCGGTGCCATCAACCTGCTGATCTGGCGCGCCATTCAGGATGCGGCAGCGGCGAATCGCATCTTCGACATGGACAATATCCACGTGGTGGATGGCGCGCTGCCAAACCATCTGATGCTGAGCGGATTTGGCGGCAATGTCGTGCCGCGTTATTGCGTCTCGCGCAGTTCGGCGCTGCTGACCGCATTGCAGGGCGTGCGCCGGGCTCTCGGCCGGTAGAGCCCTTTCGGCAGGGTAACGCCGCCTCAGGTGAGGCTGCGGGCAACAGCCTCGGCAGCGCGGATACCATCGACCCCCGCCGAGAGAATGCCGCCGGCATAGCCCGCGCCTTCGCCGGCGGGAAACAGGCCGCGCGTGTTGAGGCTCTGGCCATCAGCCCCACGGGTGATGCGGATGGGCGCCGAGGTGCGGGTTTCGATCCCGGTCAGCACCGCATCGTCACGGTCGAAGCCGGGAATTTTTCGCCCGAATGCGGGCAAAGCCTCGCGGATTGCCTCGATGGCGTAATCCGGGAGCAGTGCCGACAGGTCGGTGAGGGTGACGCCGGGCCGGTAGGACGGGATCACGGCACCGAAATCCGTCGAGGCGCGGCCGGCCAGAAAATCGCCGACGAGTTGCCCCGGCGCGTTGTAGTTCGATCCACCCGCCACATAGGCTGCCGTTTCGAGACGGCGCTGCAACTCGACGCCGGCCAGAACATCGCCCAGAAAATCCTCCGGCGAAATGCCAACCACGATCCCGGCATTGGCGTTGCGCTCGTTGCGCGAATACTGGCTCATGCCGTTGGTCACGACGCGCCCGGGCTCAGACGTGGCGGCGACCACGGTGCCGCCGGGGCACATGCAGAAACTGTAGGCGCTACGGCCGTTTTTCGCGTGATGCACCAGCTTGTAGTCGGCAGCGCCGAGCAGCTTGTGGCCCGCATGATCGCCATAGCGGGCACGGTCGATCACCGATTGCGGATGCTCGATGCGGAAGCCGATGGCGAAGGGTTTCTTGTCCAGATGAACGCCGCGGTCGCGCAGCATGGCGAAGGTGTCGCGCGAGGAATGGCCGATGGCGAGAATGACGTGGTCGGTCTCGATCGTCTCGCCGGACTCCAGCACCACGCCGCGCACCTGGCGGCCGTCGCCGGCGGTGTCGATGGCAAGGTCGGTCACCTTCGCGCCAAAACGGTATTCCCCGCCGAGCCGCTCGATCGTCGCACGCATGGTCTCGACCATGCCAACGAGGCGGAACGTGCCGATATGCGGATGCGCGACGTAGAGGATTTCCTCGGGCGCGCCGGCGGCGACGAATTCGGTCAGCACCTTGCGGCCGAGATGGTTGGGATCGCTGATCTGGCTGTAGAGCTTGCCGTCGGAGAACGTCCCTGCCCCGCCCTCGCCGAACTGGACGTTGGATTCGGGCGTCAGCACGCCGCGGCGCCAGAGCGCCCAGGTATCCTTCGTGCGTTCACGCACCACCTTGCCGCGTTCCAGGATCAGCGGGCGCAGCCCTGCCTGGGCGAGGATGAGGGCGGCAAAGATGCCGCAGGGACCGGTGCCAATAACGATGGGCCGGCGCGCCGGCGGGCGGGATTGCGGAAGCCGGTAGCCGATATCCGGCGTCGGACCGACATGGCGGCTCGCCGCGTGGCGGGCGAGAAGCTCCGCCTCGTCCTCGGCTTCGACGTCAATCGTATAGGTCAGGACGATCGCGGCCTTGCGCCGGGCATCGACGGCGCGGCGGAACACGGTGAAGCCGCGCAACGCCGCCTCACCGATGCCAAGGCGGGCAAGCACCGCATCGCGCAGGGCGTCGGGGGTGTGGTCGAGCGGCAGGCGGATTTCGGTCAGGCGGATCATGACGGCGCTCTCATACTCCGATCGGCGCTCGCTTGCCATGCGATCCGCGATTGGCCACAAGGCGCGCATGGCCCCTCCCCTGCTCAACCTGCAAGACATAAGGCTCTCGCTCGGCGGCGCACCGCTGCTGGATGGCGCGGAAATCGGCATTGCCGCAGGCGAGCGCATCTGCCTGGTCGGGCGCAACGGATCGGGCAAGTCCACCCTGCTGAAAATCGCAGCGGGTCTGGCAGAGGCCGATTCCGGCACACGGTTCCTGCAGCCCGGCGCCACCCTGCGCTACCTGCCGCAGGAGCCGGACCTCACCCGCTTCCCGACCGTGCTCGATTACGTGTTCGACGGTCTCGATCCGGAAGTGGACGGACACCGGGCCCGCGCCTGTCTCGATCGGCTCGGGCTGACCGGCGCCGAGAGCACCGCCCGCCTGTCCGGCGGCGAGGCGCGCCGGGCCGCGCTGGCCAAGGTGCTGGCGCCGGAGCCCGACGTACTGCTGCTCGACGAACCGACCAACCATCTCGACCTGCCGGCAATCGAATGGCTGGAGGCCGAACTGAAGGCCTCGCGCGCCGGCATCGTGCTGATCAGCCATGACAGGCGATTGCTGGAGACGGTGACACGCAGCATCGTCTGGCTCGATCGCGGCCGGACCAGCCGGATCGATCGCGGCTTCTCGCATTTCGAGGCCTGGCGCGACGAGGTGTTCGAACAGGAAGAGCGCGACGCGCAGAAGCTCTCCCGCGCCATCGTGCGCGAGGAAGACTGGATGCGCTATGGCGTGACGGCGCGGCGCAAGCGCAATGTCCGCCGCGTTGCCGAACTCGCTGCCCTGCGGACCCGCAAGCGCGAGGAGCGGCGCGAGGCGCGGGAGATGAACGTGACGACGAGTGCCGCGACACTCTCCGGCAAGATCGTCGTCGATGCCGAGAACGTTACGAAATGCTTCGGCGAGCGCTGCGTGATCCGCGACCTGACGCTGCGGGTGCTGCGCGGCGACCGGCTCGGCATCGTCGGGCCGAACGGTGCCGGCAAGACCACGCTGCTCCGGCTGCTGACCGGGCAGATCGAGCCGGACACAGGCACGATCACCCAGGGCACCAACCTGGCCGTGGCGACGCTCGACCAGCAGCGTGCCGCCCTCGACCCTGCCCGCACACTGGCCGACACGCTGACCGGCGGCGGGAGTGACATGGTCGAGGTCGGCGGGCAGTTTCGTCATGTCGTTGGCTACATGAAGGATTTCCTTTTCCGCCCCGAACAGGCGCGCACGCCGGTCGGCACGCTCTCGGGCGGCGAGCGCGGCCGGCTGCTGCTGGCCTGCGCGATGGCGCGGCCCTCGAACCTGCTGATCCTCGACGAACCAACCAACGATCTCGACCTCGAAACACTCGACATCCTGCAGGACATGCTGTCCGACTATGCTGGCACGGTGCTGCTGGTCAGCCACGATCGCGACTTTCTCGACCGCATCGCGACCTCCACGCTCGCGGCGGAAGGTGACGGGCGATGGGTTGAATATGCCGGCGGCTATGCGGACATGCTGACCCAGCGCGGCACGCGTGAGACGCGCGAGGCAACGCCGCGCAAGCAAGCCGCGACGCCACCCAAGCCCAAGGCCGCGGCTTCGGCGTTTTCCTTCCGCGACCGGCACCGGCTGAAGCAGCTCGAAGGCGAGATGGAGGGGCTTCAGGCCGAAATCGCCAAGCACGAGGCACGCCTCGCCGATGCCAATTTCTTTACCCGCGACCCTGACGGGTTCCGCAAGGCCAGCGAAACCGTAGGCGGGGTACAGGAGCGGCTCGCCGCGCTCGAGGCCGAATGGCTCGACCTCGAACTCAGGCGCGAGGCTGCTGATGGGGCGAAAACCTCATCGTGATGCTGCGCGCGATCACCAGCACGATGATGACGACGACGAGTGTCAGGATATCTTCGGCCGAGAATTTCTGGCCATAGAGCTTGATCAGCACCTCGCGGAGGGAAAAGACGATCGTCACGTCGAGCAGCGTCGACAACCTGATGCGCCTGGTGCGCGCATAATCCATGAAGGTGTTGAACAGCTCGATGAGGATGACGACGTCGAGGATCTGCTCGACCAGCACGCGAAGGGTGAATGTGTCCATCGTCTCGGCCCGGAAATCGGGAAAGAGATGGATCGTGCTGGCGACCGCCTCGAGGAACGCGAAGGCGAGGGCGACGAGCATCAGCGGGATGACACCGAGGATGACCGCGTCCACCGCGATGTCGTAGCCGCGGAAGACGAGACCGCGCCAGCGTCCGCGCGGCCTCTCGGTTACGTCAGATGCCACGGGCCGCCATCGCCGCGACGATTTCGCCAACCGCCTCGCCGGCTTCGGGAATGACCCGGCCCATCGTCAGGAAGCCGTGGATCTGCCCTGGAAAGCGCCGCAGCGTGACCGCAATTCCGATTTCCGCAAGATGTCGCGCATAGGCTTCGCCCTCGTCGCGCAGCGGATCGAAGCCGGCCGTGATGACCAGGGCCGGCGGCAGGCGGTCATGCCGGGCGGCATGCATCGGCGAGGCCCGCCAGTCCGCCTTGTCTGCCTCCGAGCGGAGGTAGTGGGCGCGGAAATAGGTCATCATCGCTTTCGTCAGCATGTAGTTCTCGCCGAAGGCCTCGTGGCTCGCGGTCGAGCCCAGCATGTCGGTCGAGGGATAGACCAGCGCCTGAAGCGCGATGGCAGGGCCGGCATTGTCGCGCGCGTCGATCGCGACGACGGCGGCGAGGTTGCCACCCGCGCTGTCGCCGCCGACCGCGAGGCGCTTCGCATCGATGCCGAGTGCATCGGCATGGGTCGCGACCCAGGCCGTGGCGTCGATCGCATCCTCGACCGCGGCGGGGAATTTGTGTTCAGGGCCGAGCCGATAATCGACCGAGATGACCACCGCGCGACTGCGCTGCGCGATCTGCCGGCAGACAACGTCATGCGTGTCGCGATCGCCGATCACCCAGCCGCCACCGTGGAAATATACGAGGCAGCCGCGCGCGGTGGCATCGTCCCCATCGCGATAGAGGCGGAGCGGGATGACGCCGTTGCGGCCCTGGGCGTCGAGATCGCGCACCTGCGTGATTGCCGGAGGCTGGGGCGAAAGGGCGCCGCGCGCCTGCAGGTAGCCGATCCGCGCTTCGGCGGGGCTCAACTGGTCGGCCGGCGGGCGGCCCGCGGCACGGATGAGCTCAAGCGCCGTGGCGGCGCTGCTGTCGAGTTCTGCCATTGACGGTATCTCCCCTTGTTGTTCAGCCATCGACGAGATGGCCATCGCGCAGCATCACCACGCGATCCATGCGTGCCGCAAGATCGGGATTGTGGGTGGCGATCAGCGCCGCGATGTTTTCATGCCGCACCACCCGCAGCAATTCGCCAAAGACGAGATCAGCGGTGGCAACATCGAGATTGCCGGTCGGCTCGTCGGCGAGCAGGAGCTTCGGTGCGTTCGCCATGGCGCGCGCAATGGCAACGCGCTGGCGCTCGCCGCCCGAGAGCTTGCCCGGCAGATGCTGCGCGCGCGCAGCAAGGCCGAACGCCTCGAGCAGATGTGCCGCGCGGGCCTCGGCATCCTTGCGGGCGCGCCCCGCGATGAGCTGCGGCAGTGCCGCGTTTTCCAGCGCGGTGAATTCTGCCAGCAGATGATGCGCCTGGTAGACGAAGCCGATTTCATTGCGGCGGAGCGTGGTCTTTTCGGAATCCGACAGGCGGGCGGTATCGATCCCACCGATCCGGATGGTGCCGGCATCGGGCTTCTCCAGAAGCCCGGCGAGGTGCAGCAGGGTGGATTTGCCGGACCCGGAAGGGGCGACGAGTGCGACGATCTCGCCGTTGCGCAGCGAAAGATCGGCGCCACGCAGGATGTGCAGATCCTCGCCCTCGCCATGAAAGGTGCGGACGACACCCTCGAGTTTCAGAACCTCACTCATGGCGCAACGCCTCCACCGGATCGGTTCGCGCGGCCCGCCAGCTCGGATAGAGCGTGGCGACGAAGGACAGGCCGATGGCGATCACCACGACCTCGACCACCTGGCTCCAGACCAGTTTCGCCGGCAGTGATTCAAGGTAATAGACCGTCGGGTTGAAGAGCTGCGTACCGGTCAGCCCCTGCACGAACTGGCGGATCTGCTCGATATACGCGCAGAAGACGACGCCGAGCCCGAAGCCGGCGATCGTGCCGATCACGCCGACCGACGCGCCGACCATGAAGAAAATCCGCATGATCGAGCCAGAAGTCGCCCCCATCGTGCGCAGGATGGCGATATCGGCGGTCTTGTCCTTCACCATCATGATCATCGAGGACACCACGTTGAACACGGCAACGACAATGATCAGGGTAAGGATCAGGAACATCACGTTCCGCTCGACATTGACCGCCGCGAAGAAGGCGTTGTTGCTGTCCTGCCAGTCGACCACGTTGACCGGTGCGCCGCCCATCGCCTTCGGGATGGCGGCCTTGATCGGGGCGGTATTGTCGGGGTTCTTCACGAAAAGCTGGATCTGCGTCGCGGCGTCCTGCGCGCGGAATAGCGTCTGCGCCGAGGCGAGCGGCAGGAAGACGAAGCTGGAATCGTATTGCGCCATGCCGGTGCGGAATATCGCGCTGACATGAAAACTCTGGATGCGCGGGATGGTGCCGATGATGGTGGCATCGCCCTGCGGCAGCACGAGGGTGATGGCGCCACCGCGTGAAATGCCGAGTTGGCTGGCGACGCCGGCGCCGATCGCGATATCGCCGCCGGTGAAATCCTTCAGCGAGCCGGCGACGATATGATGCGAGACGGTTCGCAGCTTCGCCAGCCCGCCAGGCTGGATGCCACGCGCCACCCCGCCGATCGCGCCACCATGCGGCCCGGTCATCAGAACCTCACCCTGCACGATGGGGATGGCACTGATCACGCCCGGGATCTTTTCGAGCCGCCCGGCCGCCGCGTCGTATTGGGTGATGTTGTGACCGGCGCCGTAGACGCCGATATCGCCGTTGAGGCCGAGGATCTGCGCCAGCAATTCCTGCCGGAAACCGTTCATCACGCTCATCACGATGATCAGCGTCGCCACCCCGAGCGCAATGCCGATCAGCGAGAATATGGCGATGATCGAGACGAACCGCTCGCCCTTGCGGGCGCGGAGGTAACGGAACGCGACCCGACGCTCGAAGGCGGAAAACATCAGGCGCGCACTTTCGCGAGGGCGGCATCGATGTCGAGTTCGGCGCGCTCGCCGGTGCGGCGGTGCTTGAGCTCGACCTGGCCCTTCGCCGCGCCGCGCGGGCCGACGATGACCTGCCAGGGATGGCCCATCAGGTCGGCATCGGCGAATTTCTCTCCCGCACGGGCCTCGCGGTCGTCATAGAGCGCATCGCGGCCGAGGGCGTCGTAGATCCGCTCGCAGAGCGCGTCGGTCACCTGATCGCCCTGGCGGAGATTGAGGATCGAGGCGCGGAATGGCGAGATCGCATCAGGCCAGATGATCCCCGCCTCGTCATGGCTCGCCTCGATGATCGCACCGGTCAGCCGTGAAACGCCGATACCGTAGCTGCCCATTTCGGGATGCACGCGCGCGCCGTCCGGCCCGACCACGGCGAAATTCATCGCCTGGCTGTATTTGGTGCCGAAATAGAAGATCTGGCCAACCTCGATCCCCCTGCCCTCGCGGCGCCGATCCTCGGGCACTTTCGCCCAGGCGGCCTCGTCGTGCTTCTCGTCTGTCGCGGCATAGAGCGAGGTCATGCGGTCGAAAAACGCGTCGAGATCGGCGCGGGCCTCGTAGTCATAGGCATCATCACCGAGTTCGATCGTCTCGAAGCTCGAATCGTAGAACACACCGCTTTCGCCGGTCGGCGCCAGGATGTGGAATTCATGCGAGAGATTGCCACCGATCGGGCCGGTATCGGCGCGCATCGGCACTGCGCGCACGCCCATGCGCTTGAAGGTCCGCATATAGGCCAGCATCATCCGCCGGTAGCTTTCGACCGCACCCTCATAATCGAGATCGAAGCTGTAGCCGTCCTTCATAAAGAATTCGCGTCCGCGCAGCACGCCGAAGCGCGGACGCACCTCGTCGCGGAATTTCCACTGGATCTGGTAGAGCATCTGCGGCAGGTCGCGGTAGGACTGCACCGAATCGCGCATGATCGCGGTCAGCATTTCCTCGTTGGTCGGGCCGTAGAGCATCTCGCGATCGTGACGGTCGCGGATGCGCAGCATCTCCGGGCCATACGCATCGTAGCGCCCGCTTTCCCGCCAGAGTTCGGCGGACTGGATCGTCGGCATCAGGATTTCCTGCGCGCCGGCGCGAGCCTGTTCCTCGCGAACGATGTTGGCGATGTTATGCAGCACCCGCAGCCCCGCCGGCAGCCAGGCATAGATGCCGGCCGATTGCTGGCGGATCAACCCGGCGCGCAGCATCAGCCGGTGCGAGACGATCTGCGCTTCGGCGGGCGTTTCCTTGAGAGTGGGAATGAGCGAGCGGGAAAGACGCATGATGAGTCCTGATCGGTTGGGGTCGGAAGCCTGATTACAGCGCCACGCTGCCCTCGGCCAGAGCCGCCGCGCGTTCAGGGTCCAAACCGCGGTTGAAGGCGATCCGCGCGGGCTTCTCGACAAGCAGGTGCAACAGCACGGCGAGGCCCGCAGTGAGTGCCACCAGCGTCCCCGCAACCGCGAGCGGCGCCGCTGCGCGGACGATGCCGAGATGCCGGAACAGCTGCGCGGTCATCAGTTCGGCCGGCGCAAAACTCATGTAGAACGCATAGGACAACACGCCCATGGCCCGCAGCGGGCGAATGGCGCCGAGACAAGCCGGCAGGCCGGCGTCTCCCTGCATGCCAAAACCGAACAACATCAGCCAGAGCCCGAGAACGGTCATGGCATCGTGGCCGGTGGCCGCAAAGAAGAGCGCAACGAGACCACCGATGAGGGCGATCATCCGGTTGGGCGCTGCGTCGGCGATGATGGGGATGAAGACCGCTGTTGCCATGCCGGCGACGAATTCCGGGAAAAACCGCAGCAAGGAGGCGCCAAAGGTCAGATTGAGCCCGCCGAACACTTCGGCGACGAGGGCCAGAACCATGAAACAGAGGGGAAGGGAAATCACGAAGGCTGCCTGGTAAAATGTCCTGGAGGCCGCAATCAACAGCGGAAACATGAGATAGCCGGCCCATTCGGTGCTGATCGACCAGGAGGGATAGTTCCACGCCCAATGGTTCAGCGTTCCCCAGCCCTGCACCAGCAACAAATGACAGAGCAACGCCACCCCGGAGAACCGCGGCGGTTCGCGCGGCGTCACGCCGGCAGCTTTTCCGGCCAGGAACACCGCGCCGAGCAGGACGATCACCGCAAGATGCACCGGATAGATCCGCGCCAGGCGCTTTCCCCAGAATCGAGCCGCACCGCGCATGGTGAGAGGGATGTCCTGATCCACCCGCGTCAGCAACAGCCCGGAGAGAATGAAGAAGCCATCGACCCCGAGATAGCCATGGGTAATCACCGGTGCGAGGGGGGCGAGCCAGCCGGCATACCCTGCCTGCAGATTGACGTGATAGGCGAAGACCCAGAGTGCGAAGAGGGCGCGACAGGCCGTCAGGTCTGTCAGTTCTCGCCGGCGGGTCATCGCGCTTTCCTCCCGGGCGAAAAAAAACCCGCCGGCGAAAAAGCCAGCGGGCCAAGTTCAGGGAGGAAACGCCAGTCACACGGCGGAGCGAAGAACCATTCCCCACTCCACGAACGATAGTGCAGCGCACCACAAAATCGGTAAAGCGAAATCATCGATAATTGCCTATAAAAATGACCGAGAAAACCTCGATTTGATCAATAAAGCGTCTGTTTCTGAATAATTTAGGTTCATTTGCCTAATTATACGGCAATTAGACGTGTATGATGTGAACCTCAACCATCGGACGCTTGCCGAAGCGACGGCCGAGCGCGCGACGGAGCGCCGTCTGTGCCGCCTCACGGACAGCGGATTGATCGGTCCGCAACCCCACCGGCAGATCCTCGAATGTGGCGACGAAATCATCAGCCAGCGCCGCGAGCGCGCTGTCGTCAGCCTCGAACAGGCCTGGTGCCGTGATCTGCGCTGCCCCCTTCACCTTGCCGGCTCGATCAACGGCGAGACTGCCGACCACGACCCCGTTGAGCATCATCCGCCGTCGCGCGGCCATGACGCCGCCCTGCATCGGCACGAGACGATCACCGTCCACAGCCAGCCGCCCGACGGGAACGCTGTCGACAATCTCGGGCGCTTGCGGCGCGAGGCGCAGCACATCACCGTCCTCCAGCAGCAGCGTGCGTATATTCTCGGATTCGGCGAGATCGGCCTGCGCGGCCATGTGTCGCCATTCCCCATGGGTCGGGATGAGATATTGCGGCCGCACCAGGCGGTAGAGCCGGCGAAGCTCGTCCCGCGCGGGATGACCCGAGACATGCACCATATGATCGTCATCCGTCATGATGTTCACGCCGGCACGCACCAGCTCGTCCTGCACGGCGCCGATCGCACGCTCGTTGCCGGGAATGACGCGCGCTGAAAAAATGACGGTGTCGCCCTCGCCCAGCTCGACATGGCGATGCGTATCAGCAGCCATCCGCGCGAGGGCGGAACGCTTCTCGCCCTGGCTGCCGGTGGCCAGGATCAGCAGATTGTCATCCGGGATCGACCCGGTATCGTCCTCCGGCACGAAATCCGGCAGGTCGGTAAGGTAGCCGCACTCCCGCGCAGCATCGACATATTTCGCGAGGCTGCGGCCAACCAGCGCAACATGCCGGCCAGCCGCCGCGGCCGCTTTCACGACAGTCTCGATCCGGGCGATGTTGCTCGCGAAGCAGGTCACCACGATCCGTCCCCGCAGCCCGGCGATAAGGCTGGTCAGACTGCGGCGCACGGTCGCTTCCGAGCCGGAATGACCTTCGACCAGAGCGTTGGTCGAATCGCAGATCATCGCGAGCACACCCGCATCTCCCAGCTCCCGCAGGGCGTCCTCGTCGGTCGGCGGGCCGATCAGCGGTTCCGGATCGAGCTTCCAGTCTCCGGTATGCAGCACGGTGCCGTATTTCGTGGCAATGACGAGGGCCTGCGACTCAGGCGTGGAATGGGCCATCCGGATATAGCGCAACCCGAACGGGCCGACCTCGAAACTGCCGCCGGGCTGGATTTCGGTAATCCGTACGCTGCGCAACAGACCGGCTTCGCCAAGGCGATAGCGGATCAGCGCCGCGGCAAAAGGCGTCGCGTAAACCGGACAGCGGAGCGCATCCCAGATCCGGGCGATACCGCCAATATGGTCTTCATGCGCGTGGGTGATCACGAGGCCGCAAATGCGCTCGCGGTTCGCGGCAAGAAAGGCCGGGTCGGGGACGAGCAATTCGGCCTCCGGGGCCTCGGGCCCGGCAAAGCCCATCCCGCAATCGACCACCAGAAAATCACCATCCAGCCCGTAGACGTTCAGGTTCATGCCGATCTCGCCGGTGCCGCCAAGCGGGGTAAAACTCAGCCCGTTGCTGATCTCGTTCATGAAGTCACCTTGTTGTTCAGTCGTATGACGCTTGTTCATTCGTGTTCGACATCGCGCGGCCGCAGCTGCGGCGCAGGATTGCGAAGGGCGAGCAGGCGCAGGCCCTCCAGCGTGAGATCGGGATCGGTGAAGCCGATGCTTGACGTGCCCTCGGCAATCAGCGGCGCAAGGCCGCCGGTGGCGATTGTTTTCATCTTGCCGCCGAAATCCGCCTCGATACGCGAGATCAACCCCTCGACCAGACCGACATACCCCCAAAAAATGCCTGAGCGCATGGCCGGGATTGTCGATTTGCCGATCACCTGTTGCGGCCGCCCGATACCGATGCGGGGCAGCCGGGCGGCGGCCTGATGCAAAGCCTCCATCGAGAGGTTGATTCCCGGCGCGATCACGCCGCCGACATACGCGCCGTTGCCGTTGACCACGTCGAAGGTCGTCGCCGTGCCAAAATCGATCACGATGAGTGGCCCTCCATAGCCATGATGGGCGGCCAACGCATTGAGAAGGCGGTCCGCACCGATTTCGGCCGGATTGTCCATCTCGATTGCAAATCCCCAGTCGAGTTCGGCGCGGGCGATCAAGGGTTCGATCCCGAACCAGTCACGACATAGCCGCCGCAAGTGGTAGAGCGCCGCCGGAACGACGGTACCAATCACCGCGGCGTCGATCCCCGCCGAGGCGATGCCGGCACGATCGAGCAGAAAGCCGAGCCAGACTCCGTATTCGTCGGAGGTGCGCTGCGCGTCGGTCGCTATGCGCCAGGCGCCGCGCCAGCGTTCGCCGTCATGAACAGCGAAGACGATATTGGTGTTGCCTGCGTCAATAACCAGTTTCATGTCATGCCGGCTCGGTTGGGCGATCAGATCAGCGAGACGTCGCCGCCGCGCAGCGCGACGACGCGTCCGTCCTCGCGGAGCAGCAGGGCGCCATCCTTGTCAAGTCCGGCATAGGTACCGCTGCGCCGGCCGCCATCGACCGTCAGCGCCGTGCCCTCCGGATGGGCACGGGCGATCCAGGCCTGGCGCAGAGGCTCGGAGTCGAACGCCAGTTTCCCCAGCCAGTGATCGAGCCGTGCACAGAGAGAAGGCGCCAGGTCCTCGGGGGTCATCGTACCGCCAAGCGATGCGAGGCTGGTCGTGGCGCGGCCGGGCACGTCAGGTGCTGCGGCGAGGTTGACGCCAACACCGATCACGAGGCTGGCGATGAGGCCGTTCTCGATTGTCGCGTCGAGCAGGATACCGGCGAGCTTCGCCCCCCCCGCCATCACGTCGTTCGGCCATTTCAGGGCGATCACCCCTGGGGTCGGGAGGGCGGGATCGAGTGCCTCGATCAGTGAAAGACCGGCAAGCAGGGCATACCATCCCCCCTGCCCCGCTGGCATGTTCGGCCGCAGCAGAACGGAGCCGTAAAAATTCCCCTCGGGTGAATTCCACTGACGCCCGGCACGGCCGCGTCCGGAGGTTTGCCGGCCGGCCAGCACCATCAACCCGGCAGGCTCGCCCGCTGCTGCCCGCAGTCCACAGACATCCGATGTCGAGTCCAGCGTATCGTAGCGTTCGATCCGCCAGTGCGTCACGCCTGCCGTCAAAAGCCCTGGCTCGCCATGACCGCGTGAGCCGCCATCGTGGACAGGGTCGTCAGCGTCGAGGGATGAAAGGCGAACAGCAACACGCCCGCCGACGCGATCCCGATGACCAGGCTGACCCCCGAATTGCGCGAGTCGAGACCAGGCTCACCGGCATCGAAATACATCACCTTGATCACGCGCAGATAGTAGAAGGCGGCCACCACGCTGGTAACGATGCCGAGCACGGCCAGGGGCGCAAGGCCGGCATTGATCGCGGCCGCGAAGACGTAGAACTTGCCGAAGAAGCCGGCGAGCGGCGGGACGCCGGCCATCGACCACATCATCACCGCCAGCGCGAAGGCAAACCGCGGATCATCCGTTGCCATGCCCGCGAGATCGGCGATCCGGTCGACCGGTTGCCGGCCGCGGCTCATCGCGATGATGCAACCGAACGTGCCGAGCGACATCACGACATAGATCGCCAGATAGATCAGCGCGCCGCTCACCCCGTCAGCAGTGCCTGCCGCAAGTCCCATCAAGGCGTAACCCATGTGGCCGATTGAAGAATAGCCCATGAGGCGCTTGATGCTGGTCTGCCGGATCGCGCCAACGGCACCGATCACCATCGATGCCGCCGCGAGGAGTTCGACGAGGTCTCGCCATTGCGCGATCGCGGGACCGAACGGCCCCAGCATCACCCGCAGCAGCAGGGCGAAGACGGCGATCTTTGGTGCCGTGGCGAAGAACGCCGTCACCGAGGTCGGAGCACCTTCATAAACATCGGGCGTCCACATATGGAACGGGGCCGCGGAAATCTTGAACGCCAGGCCGACGAGCACAAAGACCAGCCCGACCGTCGAGCCCATGGCGGCAGCCTGGTGGCTTGCCAGCGCACGGGCAATGCCCTCGAAGCTCGTGGTCCCGGCAAACCCGTAGACGAGCGAGATGCCATAGAGCAGCAGCCCGGACGACAGCGCACCAAGCACGAAATATTTCAGCCCGGCTTCAGATGAGCGCAGATTGTGCCGGGCAAAGGCTGCGAGAACGTAGAGCGCAAGCGACTGGATCTCGAACCCGATATAAAGGGTGATCAGATCGTTCGCTGAAACCAGCACGACCATGCCAGTGACCGCGAACAGGATCAGCACCGGGAATTCGAAACGGGTAATGCCGATATTTCGATTGAAGGTCACCGAAAGCGCAAGAGCGCCGATGGCGCCGAGCGCGACCAGCACGTCGGCGAACCGGGTGAAATCGTTTGTCTGATACAACCCATGCAGCACCGTTCCGGTCGGGGCGGCCACGAGCAGTCGCGCGGCGATGGCGATCACCACCCCGGTGACCGCGGTGATCGCAAAACTATGGTCGCGTCGGGCGAAAACGCCGGACATCAGCATGACCATTCCCGCAACCGCGAGAAACAGGATGGGCAGAACGGTGTAGAATGTCGACATTGCCTCGCTCACTGCTTGATCATGGCCAGCCGGGCATGGGCACCGGACGACAGGGCGGCGAGATGCGCATGAACAAGATCCTGCACGGCGCCGCCAAAGATGTGGGTAAGGGCACCAGGTGCGAACCCCAGCACGAGAACCAGCACCGCCAGCGGCGCGAGAAGCAGCCATTCGCGCGGCCCGATATCGGCGATGACCGCGTTGGCGACGCTGCGCGCCTGATCGAACAGTATGCGGCGGACCATCACGAGCATGTACATCACGCTCAGGATCATGCCGGTGCCGACGAGTAAGGCCACCCAGAAATTCGCCTGGATCGCGCCGATCATCACCAGGATTTCGCCGACGAAGCCGGAAGTGCCGGGCAGGCCGACATTCGCCATCACGAACAGCATCAGGAATGTGGCGTAGACCGGCATGCGCGAGGCCAGCCCGCCGAGTTGGTCGAGCCGCAGCGAATGCCCGCGTGCCAGCAGGATGCCGACGCAGAGGAACAGGGCGGCGATGACGAGGCCGTGCGACACCATCTGAAACAGCGCGCCCTCGATGCCGGCGACGGTCACGGTGAAGATGCCGACGACGATCAGGCCCATATGCGCGACCGATGAATAGGCGATCATGCGCTTGATGTCGGTCTGTGCGAGGGCGGCGAAGGAGATGTAGACGATGCCAATGATGCCAAGCGCGAACATGAAAGGTTCGAAATAGGCCGTCGCCTGCGGCAGCATCGGCAGCGAGAAGCGCAGGAAGCCATAAGCGCCCATTTTCGACAGGACCGCGGCAAGCATGATCGTGCCGGGCAGCGGCGCCTCGCCATAGGCGTCAGGCAGCCAGGTGTGCATCGGCCAGACAGCGGCCTTCACGCCAAAGGAAAGCAGGAAGGCGACGAAGAGCCAATCCTGGATGGTCGGCGAAATCGTCGTGTGCATCAGTTGCACCATGTCGGTCGTGCCGGCGTGGTGCCACATCCAGACCAGGGCGAGCAGCATCGGCAGCGAGCCCGCGAGGGTGAAGAGGAAGAACTTCACCGCGGCGTGGATCCGCCGCTCTCCCCCCCAGACGCCGATGATGAGGTACATCGGGATCAGAACGCCCTCGAAGAAGATATAGAACAGCAGGAAATCGAGGGCGGAGAACATGCCGATCGTCATGGTCTCAAGCAGCAGGAAGGCGGCCATGTAGTCGCGCACACGCCGGCTCTCGCGCCAGCTTGCCAGCACGGCGACCGGTGTCAGCAGCGCGCTGAGACCAACGAAGAACAGGCTGATGCCGTCGACGCCCATCCGGTAGCCAATGCCATAGGCCGGTATCCACTCGGCGCTTTCGATATACTGGAAGCCGTGAACCGAGGGATCGAAGCCGGCGATCATCACCACCGCGAGCACGAGCACCAGCAGGCTGGTCCACAGCGCAATCCAGCGCGCATTGCGGGCGGTGGTCGGGTTGGCGGAGTCACCCGTGAAATACATCATCACGGCGCCGGCCAGCGGCAGCCAGGTCATCAGCGAGAGAAGATGTAAATTCATGTGCCGCTCCCCCTCACCGCGCGACCAGGAAAACGGTCACCAGCACCATCAACCCGACCAGCATCACGAACCCGTAAACCGCGATCGATCCGCTCTGCAGCCGGCTGGCGACGCCGGAGGCATCGCCAGTGAGCCGCGCCAGACCTTCCGGCACGCCGTCGATCATCTCCTCATCGCCGATCCGCCAGATCGCGCGCGCGATTCGCAGTGCCGGGCGAACGAAGATCGCGTCATACAGCTCATCAAAATACCATTTGTTCAGCAGAAATGCGTGAAGCCCAGGCCAGGAAGCGGCCAGCCGCGCCGGCAGCCCCGGAGCGAGTTCGTAGAACCAATAAGCGATGCCGATGCCGGCAATGGCAAGCAGCAGCGGCATCTTCTCCGCCCAGGCGGGGATGCCGTCGCGCGCGGCCATTACGGCACCGCCATGCGGCAGAGCGATGCTGGAGCCCCAGAAATTGGCAAAATGCGCGCCGATGAAGGTCGGCCCGAGCAGGACGCCGGTGGTCAGCGCCCCGATCGCCAGGACAACCAGCGGCACCAGCATCACCAGCGGACTTTCGTGCGCGTGCGCCAGCGTCTCGCTGGAGGCGCGCGGCTTGCCGTGGAAGGTGAGCAGCATCAGCCGCACGGTGTAGAACGCCGTCAGCCCCGCGCCCAGCGTGCCGCACAGCCAGCCGAACACGGCCGTGTGCGAATGCGCGGCGAAGGCGGCTGACAGGATCGCATCTTTCGAGAAATACCCGGAGAATGGCGGAATCGCGACCAGCGCCAGGCCACCCGCCCACATGGTCACATAGGTGACCGGCAGCTTGCGCCACAGCCCGCCCATCTTGCGGATATCCTGCTCGTCGGCCAGCGCATGGATCACGGAACCGGCGCCGAGGAACAGCAGCGCCTTGAAGAAGGCATGGTTGATCAGATGGAAGATGCCGATCGGCGCCGCCCCCACGCCAACCGCAAGGAACATGTAGCCGAGCTGCGAGCAGGTCGAATAGGCGATGATGCGCTTGATGTCGTTCTGCACGCAGCCGATCGTCGCCGCAAAGAAGGCGGTGAAGCCGCCGATCACCGTGATCAGCGCGAGGGCGACGGGTGCTGCGTCGATCACCGGGGACATCCGCGCGGTCATGAACACGCCGGCGGTGACCATGGTCGCGGCATGGATGAGGGCGGAAATCGGCGTCGGGCCTTCCATCGCATCCGGCAGCCAGGTGTGCAGGAACAGCTGCGCGGACTTGCCCATCGCGCCGATGAAAAGAAGGATCGAGATCACCTCGAGCACCGGCAGGTCGGTACCGAACAAATGGTAGGCGTGCGGCGCAACCTTCGCCACGCCGGCAAAGATCGTATCGAAGTCGACGCTGCCGAACTCGTACCAGGTCAGCGCAATGCCGACTGCGAAGAACAGGTCGCCCACCCGGTTGACGATGAAGGCCTTGATCGCCGCCTCGTTAGCGCTGGCACGGTCGTACCAGTAGCCGATCAGCAGATAGGACATCAGGCCAACGCCTTCCCAGCCAAAGAACAGCTGGAGCAGGTTGTTCGCCGTGGCGAGCATCAGCATCGCGAAGGTGAACATCGAGATGTAGACGAAGAAGCGTGGCTCGGTGCGGTCCTCCGCCATGTATCCCATGCTGTAGACATGGATCAGCGCCGAAACCACGCAGACCATGCCAACCATCACGAGCGAAAGCGTATCCATCCGCAGCGCCCATTGTGGCGCGAAGGTGCCGACCGAGATCCACTGTCCGAGGACGACGAGATGGTCGGCGGCCCCGAGCACGAGATGGCGGTAGACCGTGCCGATCGCGGCGATGGCGGCGATGATCAGAGAGGCGACGCTGAGCCCGACGGCGGGGGCGCGGCCGAGCGTGGGGCGGGCGAGCCCAGCGAGCAGCGCGCCGGCCAGCGGCGCGAGAACGGCAATGGCAAGCAGCATGTCGGCTCAGCCCTTCATCAGCGTGACGTCTTCGACTTCGATCGAGCCGCGATTGCGGAAATACACCACAAGGATCGCCAGCCCGATCGCCGCCTCCGCCGCCGCGACCGAGAGCACGAACATGGTGAAGACCTGGCCTGCCATATCGTGCAGCGCCGAGGAGAAGGCGACGAAATTGATGTTGGCGGCGAGCAGGATCAGCTCGATCGACATCATGATGACGATGATGTTCTTCCGGTTGAGGAAGATACCGAAAATCCCGATCACCAGCAGCAGCCCGGCGACGACGAGATAGGGGCCGAGCCCGACTGCACTCATCGGATCGTCTCCTGACTGGCGGGCGCCGAATTTGTCATCTGCTTCGCTCCCTTGCCGATGCCGAGCTTGACCATCGTCAGCGTCTCGTCGATCGGCCGCTGATGCTGGGCGGAAATGTCCTGCCGGCGCGAGCGGCGCTCACCCGAATGAGTCAGCACGATCGCGCCGATCATCGCAACGAGGAGCAGCAGCGCCACCAGCTCGAAGGCGAACATGTAATGAGTGTAGATCAGGTCGCCGAGTGCCGCGGTGTTCGACAGATGCAGAGGCATTGGCACCTGGCTGGCAAGATGAGCAGCGGGGGTAATCGTCCAGCCCACCGCGACGGCGCCGATTTCAACCATCAGGATGAACCCGATCAGCAGGCCGAGCGGCGCATAGCGCTGGAACCCCTCGCGGAGTGCCACGAAATCGACGTCGAGCATCATCACGACGAACAGGAACAGCACCGCGACCGCGCCGACATAGACGATCACCAGCACCATCGCCAGGAATTCGGCGCCGGCCAGCACGAACAGGGCCGCGGCGTTGATGAAGGCGAGGATGAGGAAGAGTACCGAGTGCACCGGATTGCGCGCGGTGATCACCATGCAGGCGGAAAGCAGCAGGATCGCCGCGAAGACGTAGAATGCGAGGGTGACGATCATGATGCGTTACCGGTAGGGCGCGTCGAGTTCGAGACGCTTGGCCAGCTCGCTTTCCCAGCGATCACCGTTCGCGAGCAGTCTTTCCTTGTCATACATCAGCTCCTCGCGCGTCTCGGTCGCGAATTCGAAATTCGGCCCTTCGACGATCGCATCGACCGGGCAGGCTTCCTCGCAGAGGCCGCAATAGATGCACTTGGTCATGTCGATGTCGTAGCGCGTGGTCCGACGCGAGCCGTCCTCGCGCGGTTCGGCTTCGATGGTAATGGCCTGCGCGGGGCAGACCGCCTCGCAAAGCTTGCAGGCGATGCAACGCTCCTCGCCGTTCGGATATCGCCGCAGCGCATGCTCGCCCTTGAAGCGCGGGCTGATCGCGTTCTTCTCGAACGGATAGTTCAACGTCGCCTTGCGGGTGAAGAAATACCGCAAGGTCAGACGCATGCCGGAAAGAATCTCCAGCAGGAGAAACCGGTGCGCGATGCGATCAAGTCTGGCCATTATCCAATCTCCCGGTCACGCATGCGGCAACCAGCCGAAAATTTCGAGGGCGCTCGCGGTCACCACCAGCCAGCACAGAGAGAACGGCAGGAACACTTTCCAGCCAAGCTGCATAAGCTGGTCGTAGCGGAACCGCGGCAGGGTCGCTCTTACCCAGAGGAACACGAACAGGCAGAGCATGACCTTGAGCAGAAACCAGATAGGCCCCGGAACCCAGGTAAAGGGCGCAACCGGGATCGGCGACAGCCAGCCACCAAGGAAGAAGATGGTCGTCATGCCGCTCATCAGGATCATGTTCGCGTATTCGCCGAGGAAGAACAGCGCAAAGCTCATCGCGCTATACTCGACGAAAAACCCGGCCACGATTTCGCTCTCGCCTTCCGGCAGATCGAAGGGCGCACGGTTCGTCTCGGCGAGGCCGGAGATGAAGAAGATCACGAACATCGGCAGCAATGGTATGGCGAACCAGACATGCCGCTGCGCCATCACGATGTCGTTCAGGTTCAGGCTGCCGACGCAGACCAGAACCGACAGGATCACGAGGCCGATCGAAACCTCGTAGCTCACCATCTGCGCCGCGCTGCGCATAGCGCCGAGAAACGCGAATTTCGAGTTGCTCGCCCAGCCCGCGATGATGACGCCGTAGACCCCGAGCGACGAAATCGCGAAAAGATAGAGCAGGCCGACATTGATGTTGGCGATTGCCCAGTGGTTATTCACCGGAATGACGGCCCAGGCGATGATCGCAAGCCCGAACGTGATCATCGGTGCGAACAGGAACAGCAGGCGGCTCGCGCCATCCGGAATGACCGTTTCCTTGAAGAGCATCTTGATCGCATCGGCGAAGGGCTGCCAGAGACCGAACGGGCCGACCACGTTCGGCCCCTTGCGCAGTTGCATGGCCGCCAGCACCTTGCGCTCGGCATAGGTGAGATAGGCAACGCCGATCAGAAGCGGCACCAGAAGGGCCAGCGCGCGCAGCAGCGTGATGACGAGAATGCCGAGATCGGTCGAGAAGAAACCCGCCTCCATCACGCTCACTCCGCCGCCATCTGGCGCGGGAGGACAATTTCCTCGATGCATTTCGCCATGGTCGGGCTCGCGCGGCTGATCGGATCGGTCTGGTAATAATTCGCGAAGGCGCGGCCAAACGGCGCATCGCTCACCAGAGCAGGATCGCCTCCCGGAGCAGCGTCGCCGCCATAACCAAGGCGCCGCAGCGCACCAGCCTCGCCGAGGGCAGGATGCGCCTCGACCATCCGGGCACGCAAGGCGTCGAGATCATCATAGGGCAACGGCCGGCCGAGTGCGGCACTCGCCGCGCGCAGGATCGCCCAGTCCTCCCGCGCCTCGCCGGGCGGGAAAATCGCCCGCAGCGCGCGCTGCGCCCTGCCCTCGGTGTTCACATACGTGCCAGGCTTCTCGGTATAGGCTGCTCCGGGCAGGATCACGTCGGCCCGCGCCGCACCACGATCGCCGTGATGGCCCTGATAGACCACAAACGTCTCCGCACCGATCTGCGAAACATCGAACTCGTCGGCGCCGAGCAGCCACAGCACATCGACACCACCGCCCATCATGCCGGCGATGTCCTTGCCCTTGCCCCCCGGCAGGAACCCGAGTTCCAGCGCGCCCATTCGTGAAGCGGCATTGTGCAGCACGTTGAAGCCGTGCCAGTCGGCGCTCAGCATCCCGGTCTGGCGTGCGATCTGCCAGCAGGATGCGAGCACTGAAGCTGCATCCGCCCTGGCAAAAGCCTGTGGGCCGACAATGAGCATCGGCCGCTTCGCTGCCGCCAGACGTTTCGTGAGGGGGTGCTCCGGGTCGAGCAGCGCCTTCAGCGCATCGCCCCCCTCGCCAAGGTGTTCATGATCATAGGTGAGATCGGCCGGCGCGCCGATCAGCCCGGCGACGAAACCGGGGGTTTCGACCCAGCGGCGCCGCAGCCGCGCGTTCAGCACCGGCGCTTCCTGGCGCGGATTGGCGCCGACGATCAACAGGGCATCAGCCTCGTCGATCCCCTCGATCGTCGTGTTGAAACGATAGAATGCCGGGTTCGAAACGTCGAACAACGCCCCATCCTGCCGGCAGTCGAGATTGGCGGAGCCGAGCGCGCCCATCAGATCCTTCAGCGCCATCATGCTCTCGGCTTCGCAGAGATTGCCCGCAATAGCGCCAATCCGGCTCCCGTCGGTTCCCTTGATCCGGCCGGCAATGGCGGCAAAGGCCTCATCCCAACTCGCCGGGCGCAGCTTGCCATCCTCACGCAGCCAGGGCCGATCGAGCCGGCGGCGCTTGAGGCCATCGATCGAGAAACGCCCCTTGTCGGCAAGCCATTCCTCGTTCACCGCGTCGTTCAGCCGGGGCAACACGCGCAGCACCTCGGCGCCACGGGAATCAATGCGGATATTGGTGCCGACAGCGTCGAACACGTCGATACTGTCGGTCTTGCGCAGCTCCCAGGTCCGGGCGGTGAACGCGTACGGCTTCGAAGTCAGCGCGCCAACCGGGCAGAGATCGATGATATTGCCCGAAAGTTCGGACGATAGCCCGCGTTCGACATAATTGGTGATTTCCATATGCTCGCCGCGCTGCACGGCGCCGAGTTCCGGCACGCCAGCGACCTCGGCCATGAACCTGACGCAGCGGGTGCAATGGATGCACCGCGTCATCACCGTCTTGACCAGCGGGCCGAGATATTTGTCGTTCACCGCGCGCTTGTTGCCATCATAGCGGGTGTGGTCGCGCCCATATCCGACGGCTTCGTCCTGCAGGTCGCACTCGCCGCCCTGATCGCAGATCGGGCAATCGAGAGGGTGGTTGATGAGCAGGAATTCCATCACCCCGCGGCGTGCCTGGCGGACCTTCTCGTTGTCGGTATGGATGACCATGCCCTCGCCCACCGGCTGCCCGCAGGAAGCGACCGGCTTCGGCATCTTCTCGATTTCCACGAGGCACATGCGACAGTTCCCGGCGATCGACAGGCGCTCATGGTAGCAGAAGCGCGGAATTTCCTTGCCGGCCTCCTCGCAGGCCTGCAGCACCGTGTATCCGTTCGGAACCTCGATCTCGACTCCGTCAACCGTGACTTTCGGCATCAGACCCGCACCCCGCCGGTGGCGCGCGCGGCGCCGTTGATCCCCTTGTGCCGCATCGTCCCCTCCGTCATTCCGCCGCGAGGCGCGCTGCCGTGCGTGCCTTGTACTCGGCGATGCGTTGCTCGACCATCGGCCGGAAATGCCGCAGCAGACCCTGGATCGGCCAGGCCGCCGCATCGCCAAGCGGGCAGATCGTATGACCCTCGACCTGTCTCGTGACCTGTTCGAGCAGGTCGATATCGGAGATCTCCGCCCGCCCCTCGACTAGCCGGTTCATCATCCGCATCATCCAGCCGGTACCCTCGCGGCAGGGCGTGCACTGGCCGCAACTCTCATGCTTGTAGAACGCCGCGAGCCGCGCGATCGCCCGGATCAGGTCGGTTGACTTGTCCATCACGATCACCGCCGCGGTGCCAAGCCCGGTACGCTGCTCGCGCAGGCTGTCATAATCCATCAGAACCGTATCGCAGACCGATTTCGGAATCATGTGCACCGAAGAACCGCCCGGGATCACCGCCTGCAGATTGTCCCAGCCACCGCGCACGCCGCCTGCATGTTTCTCGATCAGTTCGCGCAGCGGAATGCCAAGCTCCTCTTCCACATTGCACGGCCTGTTCACGTGGCCGGAAATGCAGAAGATCTTGGTGCCGGAGTTTTTCGGCCGGCCGAGTGCGGAGAACCAGGCGGCCCCCCGCCGCATGATGGTTGCGACCCCGGCAATGGTCTCGACATTGTTGACTGTGGTCGGGCAGCCATAAAGACCGAGTGCCGCCGGGAATGGCGGTTTCATCCGCGGCATGCCCTTCTTGCCTTCAATGCTCTCGATCAGCGCCGATTCCTCGCCGCAGATATAGGCCCCGGCGCCCCGATGCACGGTGATGTCGAAAGCCCAGCCCGAACCGCAGGCATCATCGCCGATCAGCCCGGCCTCACGCGCCTCGTCAACAGCGGCCTGTAAATTCCTGTATTCGTTATAATATTCGCCACGAACATAGATGAACGCACGATGCGCGCCCATGGCGAAGCCCGCGATTAGCGCGCCTTCCACCAATTTGTGGGGCTCATGGCGCAGAATATCGCGATCCTTGCAGGTGCCAGGTTCGCTTTCATCGGCATTGATGACCAGATAACTCGGACGTCCGCCGGTTTCCTTCGGCATGAACGACCATTTCATCCCCGTCGGGAAGCCCGCCCCCCCGCGCCCGCGCAAGCCGGAGGATTTGATTTCCTCGATGATCGCATCGCGCCCGCGGGCCAGAATATCCTTTGTGCCGTCCCAGTCGCCACGCGCGCGGGCGCCGGCAAGCTGCCAGTCATGCAAACCGTAGAGATTGGTGTAGATCCGGTCGCGATCGCTCAGCATGTCATTCCGCTCCGCTCTCTTGCTTGCCGCCCCCCACGTTGAACAGTGTGGTCGGGCCTCCCTCGGGGGCCGAGTTCTGCCGGCCGATCATCGAGCCGCGCGGCGGCACGTCCCCGGCGCGCAGTCGGGCGAGCAGATCCTCGGTGCGCGGACCATCAAGATCCTCGTAGACATCGTCATTCACCTGCACGACCGGCGCGTTGACGCAGCAGCCAAGGCATTCGACCTCCTCGATGCTGAACATCTCGCCATCCGCTTCGGCAGCCTTGCGACAGGAAGCCATCACCTCATCCGACCCACGCAGCCAGCATGGCGTCGTGGTGCAAACCTGAAGGTGATACCTGCCCACCGACTTGGTATGAAACATCGTGTAGAATGTCGCGACTTCGTAGACGCGCATCGATGGCATCGACAGCCGTCTGGCGATCACATCCATGGCCGTCCGCGGCACCCAGGCATGCCCCGTCTGCCGCGCCATCTGCCGCTGGGCAAGGTCAAGCAGCGGCATGACCGCGCTTGCCTGTTTTCCCTCCGGATATTTGGCGATGATCGAGGGGATCAGCGCCTCGCTCGTTTCATCGAAGCTGAAAGCGGGTTCGGCCATGTCGTTCATCTTTCAGCGATCCACTTCACCGAACACGATATCGATCGAGCCGAGCACGGCGATGGCATCGGCTAGAAGATGGCCCTTCGACATCAGGTTCATAGCCTGGAGATGCGAGAAGCCGGTCGCGCGGATCTTGCAGCGATAGGGCCGGTTGCTGCCGTCGGCGACGAGGTACACCCCAAACTCGCCCTTCGGCGCCTCAACCGCGGTGTAGGTTGTGCCGGCGGGCACATGATACCCCTCGGTGTAGAGCTTGAAGTGATGGATCAGCGCTTCCATCGAGCGTTTCATCTCGGCGCGTTTCGGCGGTGTGATCTTGTGATCCTGCACCTTGATCGGGCCCTCCGGCATCGCCTTGAGCGCCTGGCGGATAATTTTCAGGCTCTCCACCATCTCGCGGATCCGCACGAGGTAGCGATCGAATGAATCGCCATGCCGCCCAACCGGAATGTCGAAATCAACCTCGTCATACTTGTCATAAGGCTGCGCCCGCCGCAGATCCCAAGCGACACCCGAGGCGCGCAGATTGGGGCCGGAGAACCCCATCGCCAATGCGTCTTCGGCCGAGATCACCCCGATATCGACAAGGCGCTGGCGGAAAATCCGGTTGTCATTCAGCAGGTTCTGCAGATCGTCGAGGAATTTCGGGAACCGCTCGCTCCATTCCCAGATCTGATCGGCCAGACCCGCAGGCATATCCTTCGAAACCCCGCCGGGGCGGAAATAATTCGCGTGGAAGCGCGCGCCCGACACAGCCTCGTGGAAGGTCAGCAGCTTCTCCCGCTCTTCATACCCCCAAAGGCTCGGAGATTGTGCGCCGATATCCAGCGCCAGATGAACAGCATTCAGCAAATGATTGAGGATGCGGGTAATTTCGGCAAACAGAACGCGGATCCACTGCGCCCGTTCAGGCGCTGTCACGCCGAGCAGCCGCTCGGTCGCCAGGGCGAAGGCATGCTCGCAGCACATCGGGCTGACGTAATCGAGCCGGTCGAAATACGGCACCGCCTGAAGATAGGATTTGTACTCGATCAGCTTCTCGGTCCCGCGGTGCAGCAGGCCAATATGCGGATCGGCGCGCGTCACCGTCTCGCCTTCAAGCTCCATGATCAGGCGCAGCACGCCGTGTGTCGCCGGATGCTGGGGGCCGACATTGACCGTATGACGGTCGTTGATGTCGATCACGCGGCGCTCGGTCTCCTGCGCGCCATTCTGCATCGCACTGCTCATGTGCCTGCCCCCCCGCGAGTCGCCTTCTCATCGCCGGGAAGCGTGTTCATCGCTTCCCACGGCGACAGGAAATCGAAATTCCGGAATTCCTGCGTCAGCGCGACCTTGTCATACACCACCCGCTTCTGTTCCTCGTCGTAGCGGAGTTCGACATGGCCGGTGAGCGGGAAGTCCTTGCGCATCGGGTGCCCCTCGAACCCGTTATCGGTCAGGATCCGCCGATGATCCACAAGCCCGTCGAAGCTCACGCCGAACAAATCGAAGACCTCGCGCTCCCACCACGTCACGCCAGGCCAGATCTCGCTGACGCTCGGCACCGGCGTTGTTTCATTGGTGGTCACGATCACGCGCAGCCGGTCATTCCGGCTAACCGACAGAAGATTGTAGACGACATCGAACCGCTCGGCCCGCTCAGGCCAATCGACACCGCACACGTCCATGCATTGTTCGAAGGCGAAGTGCGGATCGTCACGGAGCGCGCGCATGACTGAGGCAAGCGACTCGCGCACCACCGAAATGATGCGTTCATCACGCTCCAGCGTGACATGCGTTACGCCGGTGATCCCGCGAAGCCGGTCGCCGAAAATATCCTCTAGCGCCTCCGGAGCCGGCGCCTCGGTCTGGTTCTCTTCACTCACGGAAAATCGTCCCCGTCCGGCGAATTTTCTTCTGCAACTGGGTGATCCCGTACACCAGCGCCTCTGCCGTGGGCGGGCAGCCCGGCACGTAGATATCCACCGGGACAATCCGGTCGCAGCCACGCACGACCGAATAGGAATAATGATAATAGCCGCCGCCATTGGCGCAGCTGCCCATCGAGATCACCCAGCGCGGCTCGGGCATCTGGTCGTAGACCTTGCGCAGGGCCGGCGCCATCTTGTTGGTCAGTGTCCCGGCGACGATCATCACATCGCTCTGGCGCGGGGAATTGCGCGGGATGATGCCAAAACGGTCGAGATCCCAGCGCGGCATGTAAGCGTGGATCATCTCGACGGCGCAGCAGGCGAGGCCGAAGGTCATCGGCCACAAGCTGCCGGTTCGGGCCCAGTTCACCAGCCGATCGAGATTGGCCACGACAAATCCCTTGCCGGCGATTTCACCCGTGATGCTGCGGACCACCGCATCCTGATCGGCTCCAGGATCCAGGTGCTCACGATTCCAGGCAATGTCGGGTTGTTGCACGGCGTTCATGTCATGCCTTCCGCTTGGGCCAATTGCGGCCGGTTTATCACTCGTCTCATCCGGGTCAGGCACAGGCAGGGCAAGACTATTCCCAGTCAAGCGCTCCCTTGCGCCATTCATAGATAAACCCGATCGCCAGAATTGCCAGAAACCCCATCATCGACCAGAACCCCAGCGCGCCGATCCGCGACAGGCTCACAGCCCAGGGAAACAGGAACGCGATCTCGACGTCGAAGATGATGAAGAGAATTGCCACGAGGTAATACCGGACATCGAACTTGCGACGCGCATCGCTGAATGGAGCGAAGCCACATTCATACGCGGACAGCTTTTCGCCGTAGGGATTCTGTCTCGCAACAAGAAGCGAGCCGACAACGAAAGCGCCGCCAAGAAGACCTGCAATGCCGAGAAAAACCAGTATGGGGAAGTAGACCGACAGATCCGCATGCATCGCGATTGTCCCCTGCATATCCAGTATCAATGGTCAGGTTGCGGTGAACCGCAAGCCAGACCGTCGCAGGCAAGACACGCCAGAGCAACCCGAATATCTCAGGCTGTTACAGGGCATGTCCTCCTTATTTATTGTCTATCCACGTTGCCTGAAGAAAGGCAAAGTGGCGCGAGTGACGGGGCTCGAACCCGCGACCTCCGGCGTGACAGGCCGGCGCTCTAACCAACTGAGCTACACCCGCGTTGTGAGACGTTCCGTATAGCGACGGCCGATGCGCGTCAAGCTCTGGTCGCGAGGTTGTCCCGTGCGCAATCGGGGGACAAACCACTCTCGGGTCATGTCACCACCACCAGATCCCACGGCAAAGGCACAAACCTCCAGCCAAATCCGGCAAACATGGCCCAGCACGGGGCTCCACCCCTTTTCGAGAGTGCGACGACACGGCGTTTTCCTGTTTTCGGAGCCATTTACGCGACACTGCTATGCGCTGAGATGAAAGACGCCAGCTGCATAGAACCCGAATCGTATCGATTCGCTCAGGTTGTGCCGCAAAAGGGAAAGGGGACAGTTATGAATGGGCGGTGACGGGATCGAACCGCCGACCCTCTCGGTGTAAACGAGACGCTCTACCTCTGAGCTAACCGCCCGGAGCGGCGCCCTGCCAGTCAGCTGGCAGGGGCTTTGCAATCAATACAGGCCGACTTGGGGATCGACCAGTTTCAGTGTCAGTTCACGGCATCCTTCAGAGTCTTGCCCGGCTTGAACTTGACCGAGGTCGACGCCGCGATCTGGATTTCTTCCCCAGTGCGCGGATTGCGACCTGTCGCCGCCTTCCGTTCAGCCGTGCCGAACGTGCCGAAACCGACCAGGCGGACTTCTTCCTTGCGCTTCAGCGCATCCTCAATGGCAGCAAACACCGCATCCACCACTTCGGTGGCCTTGGCTTTCGTAAGGTCGGTCTTCTCCGCAACGTCTGCGACGAGGTCCATTTTGTTCACGGGTCAGTCTCCCAGTTGGTTTAAACGGAAGTGGCGGTCAAAAAACGAATCGGCTTCCGGCCACGCATTCCGCCGAACGCCGCACACTAAAGGGGCCGGTTTCCCTGCGTCAACGAAGACGAATGGAAACCGGCCGCAAAAAACACGCGATAGGCTAGTGAGGCAGGACTGCACCAGTGGTTGCACCGGGTTGAGCCGGCGCAACCGGCTCAACCGGTTCCGCCCACTCGATCGGCTCAGGTTTGCGCACCAGCGCCTGGGCGATGACCTCGTCAACATGCGAAACCGCGATGATCTTCAGCGATTTCTTCACGTTTTCAGGGATATCCGCGAGATCCTTCTGATTGTCCTTGGGGATCAGCACCGTGGTGATGCCGGCCCTGAGAGCAGCCAGCAGCTTCTCCTTCAGCCCTCCGATCGGCAGAACCCGTCCGCGTAACGTGATCTCGCCGGTCATGGCGATGTCCTTGCGCACAGGGATGCCGGTAAGCACTGAAACGATCGAAGTCGCCATCGCGATACCCGCCGAAGGGCCATCCTTTGGCGTCGCGCCTTCGGGAACATGGACGTGAATGTCACGTTTCTCGAAGATCGGCGGTTTGATTCCAAAGCTGATGGCCCGCGAACGAATGTAGGAGATCGCCGCAGACACGCTCTCCTGCATCACATCGCCAAGTTTGCCGGTCTGCTTGACGTTTCCCTTGCCCGGCAGCAGCACGCTTTCGATCGTCAAAATCTCGCCGCCGACTTCGGTCCACGCCAGACCGGTGACCACACCGACCATATCTTCGGCCTCGGTCTCGCCATAATGGAACCGCGGGACGCCGGCGAATTTTTCGAGATTCTTCCGGGTAACCGCAACCTTCGTCACTTTCTTTGTAACGATGTCCTTCACCGCCTTGCGGGCGAGATTGGCTATCTCGCGCTCGAGGTTACGAACCCCGGCCTCACGGGTGTAGGTGCGGATAAGTTCGCGGATCGCATCGTCCGAAACGCTCCACTCGCCGGCCTTGAGACCATGTGCTTCGGCCTGTTTCCCGATCAGGTGCCGCTTCGAGATCTCAACCTTCTCGTCCTCGGTATATCCGGGGATACGGATGATCTCCATACGGTCGAGCAACGGCTGCGGCATCCGCAGCGAGTTCGCGGTGGTCACGAACATCACGTCCGAAAGATCGTAATCGACCTCAAGATAATGGTCGTTGAAGGACGCGTTCTGTTCCGGATCAAGCACTTCGAGCAGGGCCGAGGTCGGGTCGCCACGCCAGTCAGCACCGAGCTTGTCGATCTCGTCGAGCAGGAATAGCGGGTTCGACGTCTTCGCTTTCTTCATCCCCTGGATGACCTTGCCCGGCATCGAGCCGATATAGGTCCGGCGATGGCCGCGGATTTCCGCCTCGTCCCGCATGCCGCCGAGCGACATCCTGACAAAGTTGCGTCCCGTTGCCTTGGCGATCGACTTGCCGAGCGACGTCTTGCCAACGCCGGGCGGCCCTACAAGGCAGAGAATCGGCCCCCGGAGTTTCGGGCTGCGCGACTGCACCGCCAGGTATTCCAGAATCCGCTCCTTGACCTTGTCGAGGCCATAATGATCGGCATCGAGGATGCGTTCTGCCTCGATCACGTCGTTCTTGATCTTGGCGCGCTTCTTCCAGGGAATGCCCAGCAGCCAGTCGAGATAATTGCGTACCACCGTCGCTTCGGCGCTCATCGGGCTCATGGTCCGCAGCTTCTTCAGCTCGGCCATCGCCTTGTCGCGCGCTTCCTTCGAGAGCTTGGTGGTCCGGATCTTTTCCTCGAGTTCGGCGGTCTCGTCCTTGCCTTCGTCGCCCTCGCCAAGCTCCTTCTGGATCGCCTTGAGCTGCTCGTTGAGATAATACTCCCGCTGCGTCTTCTCCATCTGCCGCTTCACGCGGTTGCGAATCCGCTTCTCCACCTGGAGTACGCCGATTTCGGATTCCATGTGAGCGAACACACGCTCCAGCCGTTCCGCCACGGAGCCGGTCTCAAGCAATTCCTGCTTGTCGGCGATTTTCAGCCCGAGATGGCTTGCAATCGTATCGGCGAGTTTCGACGGATCGTCGATCTGGTTAATGGAAACAAGGACTTCCGGCGCAATCTTCTTGTTCAGCTTGATATATTGCTCGAACTGAGAGACCACCCCGCGGGCCAGACCCTCGAGTTCCTTGCCGCCGATGACGACTTCATCGAGCGGCTCTGCGGTAACTTCGAAATGGCTGTCCACCTCGTGGAACTTGGTAATCCGGGCCCGGCGCACGCCTTCCACGAGCACCTTGACGGTGCCATCCGGAAGCCTCAGCAATTGCAGCACCGTCGAGATCGTCCCGACTTCGTAAATGTCACCTGGAGCCGGGTCATCCTGCTGGGCGTTCTTTTGTGCCACCAGCAGAATCTGTTTGTCTTCCTTCATCACCCCTTCGAGTGCGCGAACCGATTTTTCGCGGCCTACGAAGAGCGGCACGATCATGTGCGGAAACACGACGATGTCCCGCAGGGGAAGCACGGCCAGCCGCTCACCTTCGAGCGGCGCCTTCACAAGGGCGGCTTTGGTCTTTTTGGGATCGGTCTCTGACATCAGACTACCTTTCGATAAGCGGCGCGCTCTGCCCTGAATCGGCACAGTGCGCGGTGCCGGGCGATCCGGCCACAGGAGAGATATTGTGCCACATCGAGACAGCCGCAATGCCCCGGCACATTGCGGGTCTCACAAGAGCCGAACCCAACGGATCGGCCCGCTCAGGAACCTGTTTCAGCGCGTTCCTTGCCATGCAGAAACAGCGGGTTGGCCCGTCCCTCGGCGACTTCGCCGTTTATGACCACCTCTTCCACGGAATCGAGTCCCGGGAGATCGAACATGGTCTCAAGCAGGATGCTTTCCATGATCGATCGCAAGCCGCGCGCACCGGTCTTGCGCTGGATTGCGCGTGACGCGACCACTTTCAGAGCATCTTCCGTGAAGTTCAGCTTCACCCCTTCCATCTCGAACAGGCGGCCATATTGCTTCACGAGCGCATTTTTCGGCTTGGTGAGGATCTCGATCAACGCTGCTTCGTCGAGATCTTCCAAAGTGGCAACAACCGGGAGACGTCCGATGAATTCCGGGATCAGGCCGAATTTCAGCAGGTCCTCAGGTTCTACCTCGCGCAGGATGGCACCAGTGCGTTGTTCCGTAGGATCGCGCACATCGGCACCGAACCCGATGCCGGACCCCTTGCCCCGCTGGGCGATGATCTTTTCCAGCCCGGCAAACGCGCCGCCGCAGATGAACAGGATATTGGTCGTGTCGACCTGCAGGAATTCCTGCTGCGGATGCTTCCGCCCACCCTGCGGCGGCACCGAAGCAACGGTGCCTTCCATGATCTTGAGCAGCGCCTGCTGCACGCCCTCACCCGAAACATCGCGGGTAATCGAGGGATTATCGGATTTGCGGCTGATCTTGTCGACTTCATCGATGTAGACGATGCCGCGCTGCGCACGCTCGACGTTGTAATCAGCGGCCTGCAGCAGTTTCAGGATGATGTTCTCGACATCCTCGCCCACATAGCCGGCCTCGGTCAGCGTCGTTGCGTCCGCCATGGTGAACGGCACATCGAGAATCCGGGCCAGGGTCTGCGCAAGCAGTGTCTTGCCGGAGCCGGTCGGGCCAACCAGCATGATGTTGGATTTCGCGATCTCGATATCGTTGTTCTTCTGCGCGTGCGCGAGTCGCTTGTAGTGGTTGTGCACCGCGACGCTCAGGATACGTTTGGCGTGTTCCTGCCCGATCACGTAATCGTCGAGCACCTTGCAGATTTCGCGCGGTGTCGGCACGCCATCGCGTGTTTTCACGAGGTGCGTCCGGTTGTCCTCGCGAATGATATCCATACAAAGTTCAACGCATTCATTACAAATGAATACGGTCGGCCCTGCGATAAGTTTCACAACCTCGTGCTGCGATTTGCCGCAGAACGAGCAATACAGGGTGTTCTTCGAGTCTCCGGACTTCGTGCTCATCTATGCTCCAGCAGCGCCGGCAAGAAGACCGGCGCATCGATCAAGGGACTGAGACTAGACCTCAAGTCCCGCCGGCACAAGCATTGCGACGCCGCGCCACCGCGGACGGCTGCCGGGCGGCGCGGCGATGCTTTATTTCGTATCCTTCGCCGGCTGCTTCGTCACAACCTCATCGATCAGGCCGAACGTCTTTGCCTCGTCGGCCGACATGAACCTGTCGCGTTCCAGCGCCTGCTCGATCGCTTCGAGCGTCTGCCCGGTATGAGTGACATAGATATCGTTGAGACGGCGGCGCAGGGTAAGTATCTCGCGTGCCTGGATCTCGATATCGGCGGCCTGGCCCTGCGCACCGCCCGAGGGCTGATGCACCATGACCCGCGAATTCGGCAGCGCGAAGCGCTTGCCCTTTTCGCCCGCCGCCAGAAGCAGACTGCCCATCGAAGCTGCCTGCCCGATGCACACCGTCGAGACGGGCGACTTGATATATTGCATCGTATCGTAGATCGCGAGGCCGGCCGAAACAACGCCGCCCGGGCTATTGATATAGAAGGAAATTTCCTTTGACGGGTTCTCGCTCTCCAGGAACAGCAACTGTGCTGCGATCAGCGAGCCGACCTGGTCATAGACCGGGCCGGTGAGAAAGATGATCCGCTCCTTCAGCAGTCGCGAATAGATATCGTAAGCGCGCTCGCCTCTGGCGGTCTGCTCGACCACCATGGGCACAAGGCTGTTCATGTAGATCTCGGTGGGGTCGCGATCCATCGGCATCTGTCTCCAAGTCGGGGCCGGACGCACCGCACCCGCATGAAATCGTGTCCTGCCGGGAGCGACGGCCGCCGAATCACGGCCGGCGTCGCCCCCTCAGCCTTTTAAGATGAGCCGGGAACAGGGTTACGTCCACCCCCGGGGAGAAAAGAAGCTCAGTCGTCGGAGTCGGCGAACAATGCCTCGACGGTAACCTCTTCATCCGCGACCGTGGCAAGCTCGAGTGCGTAGTCCACCACCTTGTCCTCGAAGATCGGGCCGCGCAGGCGGTCGAGTGCTCCGGGGTTCTTCTGGTAGAACTCCATGATCATCTTTTCCTGGCCGGGGAAGCGCTGCATTTCGGCCATCATCGCGCGGCGCATGTCCTGCTCGGTGATCTGCACGTTGTTGGTGCGGCCGATCTCGGCAACCAGCAGGCCGAGACGCACGCGGCGTTCCGCAATCGCGCGATAATCAGCGCGGAGTGTCTCTTCGTCCTTCGCCGCGTCTTCCTCATCAAGACGACCGGCCTGCTTCTCTGCCTCGACCTGGCGCCAGATCTCGGCAAACTCGGCATCGACCAGGGAGGCCGGCGCCGGGAAATCGGCCTGCTCAGCCAGCTTGTCGAGCAGCGCGCGCTTGACCTTCAGCCGCGAGGCGCCGGCGCGGGACTGTTCCAGCCGGTCGGCGAAGAACTTGCGGAACTCGGCGAGATTCTCGAAGCCGTTGGTCTCGGCGAACGCGTCGTCGATCACCGGCGCCACGCGGCGCTTCAGCGCCTTGGCGGTAATATCGAACGTCGCTTCCTTCCCGGCGAGTTCAGCGGCGTGGTACTGCTCGGGGAAGGTCACGGTGATGACCCTGGTCTCGCCGACCTTCATGCCTTCCATCTGCTCGGCAAAGCCGGGGATGAAGCCCGAGCCGCCCAGTTCGATATCGGTGTCGGTGCCGGCGCCGCCATCGAAGGGCACGCCGTCGCGCTTGCCGAGGAAGTCGACCATGAGAATGTCGCCGGTCGCGGCCGGCCGGTCTTCAGTGACCACCTCGGCCTCGGCACGCTGTTCGGAGAAACGGGCAATCGCCTCGTCGATCTCGGCCTCGGTCACCGGCGCCTTCGGCCGGGTCAGGCTGATCGCCTTCAGATCGGGGATCGTCACCTCGGGCAGCACTTCGAGCTCGACAGTGAATTCGAGGTCGGAACCGGGATCGGCGCGAACCACCTCGACCTTCGGCTGCACCGCGGGGCGCAGGCTGCGGTCGTTGATCATCCGCTCGGTCGCTTCGTTCACCGAAGCTTCCATCACCTCGGCGGCCACCGCGTCGCCGAAGCGCTTGCGCACCATCGACAGCGGCACCTTGCCCGGGCGGAAGCCCGGCATCTGCATCGTCTTCGACAGCTCGGCGAGGCGCTTCTCGCGCTTCTCGTCAAGATCGCTGCCCGGCACGACGACGGTAAAGCCGCGCTTCAGCCCCTCGGTGAGGGTTTCGGTAACCTGCATGTCCAAACCAATCCTTACGTTACGCCATTTCCCACGCGCCGTGCGGGCACGGCAGATCAACCCCGTCTGCGGGCGGAGGGACTTGAACCCCCACGGCTCGCGCCACCAGAACCTAAATCTGGCGTGTCTACCAGTTCCACCACGCCCGCCCGAACCGGACCAAGCAGGCCATGCGCGTTCGATACCGCGTATGGCCGATCGGCGCGGACTAGCGCGCTTTGCCGTCCGCGACAAGCGAGAACGGCAAACTGCGTGCGCGTCCGCGGCTCAGAAGCGCCAGCGCAGCCCGGCGCTGACCATCCGCTGCTCTCCGGCACGCCGCGCGAAAGTCGTCGCAAGGTCGACCGTCGCCGAAAGCTGGCCTGCAAGCCGCGCTGTGACACCGGCATCCGCCACGCCCCACATCGTCGACAGCTGCGGATAGGTCGTGGTCAGGCCGACCAGCGGCTCGTCGGTGAAAACGCTGGCGAACTGGCCCGGAGCGCCGCCGATCGAGGCCTGCATCCCGAGCGAGCCATGCGGGCGAATCGCGAAGCCGCCCAGCCTGACCTGCGCCGAAGCGGCAAATCCGGCGTCGAACAGCACGCGCCCGAAATCCTGGCCGCCCACCGCCATGGTCAGCGCCGGGTCACCCTGTTCGCTATACGGGTCGACATGCGCGTCTGTCGCATCGATCCCTACGGTCGGGCCGAATTCAACGACACCGCGATGCAACACATAGCCGGCCTGCACGGTAGCACCCAGCGTATGGCCTCGTGGCGAGGCGGTGATCGGCGCCAGCACGCCTGGCCGGCTGATCCGGCCAAACCGGTCGATGCCGTAATCGACCTGCGCATCGAGATAGAGGTGCCGGCTATGCGCAGCGAGATAGGCTGCAAACTGGTAGGCATCGGCATTCAACCGCGCTCCCTCATTCACCGTCGCACTTTCGCGCGAATACCCGATCGCGATGCCGGCGGTGAGGTGGGGGGTGAAGCGGTAATCCGCGCCGGCAGTCACAGTGCCGATCTGGTCGTGAAAGCCGAGGCTGCCTGGTGCCGCCGCCCGGGCGCCGAACCCGTAGCCACCGGCGACGAAAACCGACAGCGCGTGACCGTTGCCCGGCAGTTCCATCGGGCCGGTATCGCCCGCCGCCGCATCCGCCAGCATCGGCGCGCCGGCAAGATCGACCGTCAGCCCCCCGGCACCGTGACGCAGCGCCTCCATCCTGGTGCTGATCGTCTGCGCGAAGGCCGCGGCGCCGGCATCCAGCAGGCGCGCCGGCACCGACAGCGACTGGAAGCCGTTCAACGCGCTGGCGACATAGGCCGCGATCACCTGGTGCCCGTGCGTGGTCGGGTGCACGTTCCACCAAAGATACTGGTTCTGCACCGAGGCTGGCGCAAAGGCGCAGGCCGAACTGGCCGAGGCGAAGCAGGCGTCGGTTACGTTGGTGAAGCCATAGGCCGCAGGATTGGCGCTGATCTCGGAGAAGATCTGCTGCTGGTTGATCAGCAGGATGTTGATCCCGAGTGAGGCATGCATCTGCCCGGCGAGGGTCGCAAGCCCCGCATTATGCGCCGCGATGATCTGGTCGCCGAGCGCAACAAGCTGCGGCGTGCCGTTCACCGTCGGCACATTGCCGAAGGGCACGAGATTTTGCAGCACGATCTGCCGCGCCCCCAGCGCGGCCACCTGCTGAATTGCCTGTCCGGTCTGGGCAAGTACGGTACTCACGTTCTGGCCGACGATCTGCTGCGCTTGGGCAGGGGCAGCGCCCACCAGCGCCTCCGTTGCGAAATAATTGTTTCCGCCGATCCAGATCCCCACCACGTCGGCCGGCGCGAAACGCCCGCCCGATGCGGCAAAACTCTGGATTTCCTGCAATTCGTTGGGCAGGCCGGGCAGCAATGTCGTCGGGAAATTGGCGAGATTGTTGTAGGTCACGCCATTGGCCACAAGCGGCCCGGCGAAGGCGCCACCCACCGCATAGTCGTTCGAGGGTTTGAAGTTCAACCCGGTCAGCCCCGGCAGATACTCCGCCCAGACCGGCCCGTTCGAAAACCGGAAACCGACATAGGGCGGCGGCGGATAGGGAACGCCGGTCAGGCGTGGAATATTGCCATTGTCGCTCAGACTGTCGCCAAACACGTACAGACTGCCTGGCGCCTGCGCCCTCGCTGGCGCAAGCCCCGTGAACGCGGCCACGATTGCGCCAATCGCCAGTCTTCGAAAGGATATCTCGAAGGTCATCTCGCTCCCCTTTGTTTATCCCGCATCCGGCTGCTTCAAGCCGATTTGGACAGGACATTTCCCATTACGGAGCAATTATGTCGCAGTCGAAATTTCCTGGTCAAATAAAAATTTCGCGCCCTAGAATTTTGTCCTCCCGGCAGAGCCGGGTCACATCAAGTTGGAGTTCAGCCGCTCAAGACGCTGCGGTGACCTCATAGGAGCGGCCGGCCAGCGCCTCGATGAGCGCGCTGCGCAGCTGGGCGAGCTTGCGCTCGTTCTGAACCTTCAGGCCGAACACATCCTTCACATAGAACACGTCGACCGCGCGGACTCCGTAGGTGGTGATATGCGCCGAGGCGATCTGCAGGCCCTGCGAGGTGATCGCAGCGGTGACGTCGTGCAGCAGTCCCGGCCGGTCACGGCCATTCACCTCGATGACGGTGTGGCGGTTGGACGCGCTGTTGTCGACAACGACCCGCGGCGGCACATGGATTGCCCGCATCCGCCCGCCGACAACGCTGTTCGTCGCCTTCTCGATTTCGGTGGCGAGGCGCAGCCGGCCGGACAGCACCTGCTCGATCACGGCGGAAATCTTGGCCAGCCGGTGCGGCGATTCGAGCGATCCGCCGCCGGCATCCTGGATCCAGAACGTGTCGAGTGCCATGCCGTCCGTCAATGTGTGGATGCGCGCATCGACGATCGTCGCCCCGGCGACCGCGAGCGCTCCGGCGATACGGCTGAACAGACCAGCATGGTCAGCGGTATAGACAACGACTTCAGTCACCGAGCGCGCGGGCAACGGTTCCGCGGCAACGGTCAGGGGAGCATCCCTGTGCCGCGCATCGCGGATCATTCGGCCGTGCCGCGCTATGCTCTCGGGGTCGAAGCCAAGCCAGTAGCCCGGATATCCCATGTTGAGGAAATCATCGCGCTCGGCATCCGGCCAGTCGGAAAGCAGTTCGGCCACCATCTGCTTGACCCGCGCCACCCGGGTATCGCGCTCGGTCGTGGCCAGCCCGCCCTCGAGCACTTCGGCAACACGGGCATAGATTTCGCGCAGCAAGGTGGCCTTCCAGCCGTTCCAGACCTTGGGCGAAACCGCGCGGATGTCCGACACCGTCAGGATCAGCAGCAATCTCAGCCGCTCGGGCGACTGGACCACATCGGCGAGGTCGAGGATCGTCTTGGGGTCGTCGATGTCGCGGGAAAACGCGGTCTGGCTCAGCAGCAAGTGATGCAGCACGAGCCAGGACACCATTTCGGTTTCCTCTGGATCAAGGCCAAGCGCCGGACCGATCGTCAGCGCCAGTTCAGCACCGATCTCGGAATGGTCGCCCCCCCTGCCCTTCGCGATGTCATGCAGCAGCAGCGCGACGTAGAGCGCCCGGCGCGACTGCACGTGATGCGCGAGCCCGCTGGCCACCGGTACGATCTCCGAAAGCTCGCCGCGTTCGATCGCGTTCAGCACCCCGATCGCGTGGATCGTGTGCATGTCGACCGTGTAGACATGGTAGGAATCGAATTGCATCTGCCCGACGATGCGCCGCCAGTCGGGCAGATAGCGGCCCAGCGCGCCGGTTTCGTTGAGTATCGCGAGCCACTGGGCGCCATCTTGCCGGGCCTCCCCGTCACCGCAGAGCAGGTCGAGGAATAGTGCCGCGGCGCGGGGATCGGTACGCAGTTCCGCCGTACGACGTGCGCCGCGGATCATCGCGCGAAGCGCAAGTGGATGCAGTTTCAGTCCCCGGTCGCGCGCGACCTGCAGGATCCGCAGCAGCTGGATCGGCTCGGCCATCGGCTCGCGGCCGGTGACAAACAGGACCTTGCCGTCTGCCAGCACGAACCCGGCATCGAGCAGTGCCGCGTCGGTCGCCGGCGCGATCGCGGGCGGCCCCAGCGCCGCGCGCACCACGGCGGGTTCCAGCACCCCTGTCACCCGCGCGACCTCGCGCACGACCAGGAAATAGTGCCGCATGAATCGCTCCACCCCATCCTGCCGCCCATGCCGCGTATAGCCCATGCGCGCGCCGATCACCGGCTGCAGATCGAAGGTCAGCCGTTCCTCGGCACGGCCGGCGACATAATGCAGATGGAAGCGCACGCTCCAGAGATAGTCCCATGCCCGCTTGCAGGCGCGCGCCTCGGTGGCGCTGAGAATGCCGCCACCCGGCGCGCCGGCGCCGACCAGCTCGGTCATGGCGAATGTGCCGAACACGTAGCGGGCGAGCCAGTAGAGGGTTTGCAGGTCGCGCAGCCCGCCTTTGCCTTCCTTGATGTTCGGCTCGACCATGAAGGGCGTATCGCCGAAACGCCTGTGGCGGGCGGCGCGTTCGGCCTGTTTCGCGGTAATGTAGCCCGCCGGGCTGCCGGCGGCACAATCGTGGCGGAAGGCCTGCTGGAAATGCGCGAACAGCGCCCGGTCGCCGGCAATGCAGCGGGCATCGAGCAAGGATGTCCGTATCGTGCTGTCGCCCTGCGACTCGGTCAGGCAATCGGCTGTCGAGCGGGTGGCGTGCCCGACTTTCAGCCCGAGATCCCACATGAAATACAGGATGAATTCCACCGCGCGGAGCACCCGGGCGGAGGGTTCGCTGTCGGTCAGGAACAGCAGGTCGATATCGCTGAAAGGCGCGAGAGTGGCGCGGCCGTACCCGCCGGTCGCGGCAACAGCGAGGCGATCTCCCTCTTCGACCGGCAGCAGATCGACCGCGTAGCCGATCAGGGCGGCGAGCAGCTCGTCCATAAGCCCCGAGAGAAGACGGGCGGCCGCAAGGCCGGACATGTCGCCCCGCTCGAAGCGGGTCTGCACATGGGTTTGCAGCCGGGCGAGCTGGCGGCGAACGATGCCGAGCGCGTGATCCCGCGATGGCGGATTGCCGCGCGGCAGCGTGCGCGCGAGCTCGGCGCCGATATCGGGGCGACCGATGACCGCGTCATGCGGCGGCGGCGGACTCACGGCCGCTGGCATGACGGGCGGAAAATCGCGCGACGGCTGGCTGGTGTTCGACATATCACTTCTTCTCTACCGCGCCATCCGCCTTGTCGCCAAGGAAGTTTCGCCGCCACGCGTAGATCAGTTCCAGCGCTGCGCGTGGTGAAAGCTGGTCCGGATCGGCCTCGGCGAGCGCCGCATGCCAGCCATCCGCAGACGGCAGTTCAGCGGATGGCGGCTGGTCGTCTCCCGCCGCCGCGAAAAGCGGCAGCGCGCCCGCCTCGCTGCCGCCGCGCTCGGCCGCGCGCAGCAGCGCCTCGGCCCGGCGGATCACCGGCTCTGGCAGCCCGGCGAGTTTCGCGACATGCACGCCCCAGCTTCGCTCCGCCGCGCCCTCGATCACCTCGTGCAGGAACACGACGCTGCCCCGCCACGACTTCACCCGCATCGTGCACGGCCGCAGCCGCGGCAGCGCCGCGCCAAGCTGCACCAGGTCGTGAAAATGCGTGGCGAAGATGCTGCGGCAGCGAATTGACCCGTGCAGCGCCTCCAGCACCGCCTGGGCGATCGCGAGCCCGTCGCGCGTGCCGGTGCCGCGGCCGATCTCGTCGATGATGACGAAGCTGCGCGGCCCGGCCTGGTTGAGGATGGACGCGGTCTCGATCATCTCGACCATGAAGGTCGAGCGACCGGCGGCAAGGTCGTCGGCAGCACCCACGCGGGAGAACAGCCGGTCCACCAGCCCGATCCGCGCCTGGTCCGCCGGCACCGGCAGCCCGGCCTGGGCAAGAACGATCACCAGCGCGTTCTGCCGCAGGAAGGTGGATTTGCCGGCCATGTTCGGCCCAGTCAGCAGCATCAGCCGCCGCTCGGGCGAAAGGTCGGCATCGTTGGCGATGAAGCGCGCCCCGGCGGGCAGCGCCGCCTCGACCACCGGATGCCGCCCGGCGACGATGCTGAACGCCGCGTCCTCGGAAAGCTCGGGCGCGCACCAGCGCCCGCTCTCGGCCAGCGTCGCGGCCGATTGCAGCGCATCGAGCCGCGCCAGCGCCGCCGCACAGTCCGCGAGCGCCGCCTCTTCGCGCATTGCCGCGGCGAGCAAATGATCGAGCACCAGCGCCTCCCGCGCCGCCGCCCGCTCATGCGCCTCGGCGATCCGCCGGTCGAGATCCGACAATTCGGGATGGGTGAACCGCGCCGCCGAAGCCAGCCCCTGCCGCAGGATCAGCTCCGGATACGCCCGCAGCGCCTCGACCGCCGCCGCCGGCGCCTCCAGCACATAGCCAAGCTGACTGTGATGCCGCACCTTGAGGCTGGCGATGCCGTAGCGCGAGGCAAGTTCGGTCTGCAGCGCCGCGATCACCTGGCGGGTGTCGTCGCGCAGCCGGCGCTCGCCGTCGAGCTCGCCGTCGAACCCCGCGCGGATCGCCGGCGCATCGCCGATCCGCGCGGGTGGTGTTTCAACCAGCGCGGCCGCCAGCAGCGCCGCCAGCTCCGGCCCGGCGGCGAGCTTCGCCACGTCCTCCGCCAGCGGGTGCATGGGGTCGGCGGCGACCGCCGGCGCAAGCCCCTCGGCCACCGCGCGCGCGGCAGCGAGTGAATCCCGCACCTGGCCCAGATCGCGCGGGGACAGCCGGCCCGCCTTCCGCCCCGCGAGGCCGAGCCGCACGAGTGCGCGGGCCAGGTCCGGCGCGCCGCGCAGTGCGCCGCGCAGTGCGGCAAGTGTGCCCGGGGCGTCGAGCAGGCTCTGCCAGCCCGCCTGCCGCGCCTGCAGCGGGCCGATCGCGTCGAGCGGTGCGGCGATCCAGCCGGCGAGCATCCGCGCGCCTGCGGCGGTCACCGTTCGGCGTACCGCGCCGAACAGGCTGCCGGCCTCACCGCCATCAGCCGTGCGCAGCAGATCGAGGCTTGCGCGGGTCGCGGCGTCCATTGCCAGCAGGCCGGTCTCGCCCGCGCGCACCGGGCGGGCGATGCGCGGCAGCGTGCCGGCCTGGCTGCGCTCGACATAGCGCAGCGCCGCCGCTGCCGCCTGTGCCTCATGATCGGTAAAGGCACCGAAGGCGTCGAGGGAGGCAACATCGAACAGCCGCGCGAGATCGCGCCGGGCCAGCTCCGCAGGCGGCGGCGGGCCTGGGTCGGTCCGCCGGCTTTCATGCGGCCCGAGTTCGATATCTGCCGCGGAAAGAATTTCCGCCGGGTCCAGCCGGCCGAGCAGCGCGGCGAGTTCGGCTTCTGCCAGATCGGCGGTTTCGAACAATGCTGTCGAGACATCGAGCCAGGCGGCACCGACCCGGCCGGCCCGCGGCACCAGCGCCAGCAGAAGGCTGGCTCGCCCCGAGTCGAGCAGCGCTTCCTCGGTGATCGTGCCGGGGGTGATGAGCCGGACCACGGCGCGGTCGATCAGCACCTTGCCACCCCGCGCCTTCGCTGCCTCTGGTGCCTCGACCTGCTCGGCTACCGCGACGCGGAATCCCCGCCGGATAAGCCGGGTGAGATAGGTATCGCGCTGCGAGACCGGCACACCGCACATCGCGATCGGCTCGCCCTGATGGGTACCGCGTGCGGTCAGCGCGATGTCGAGCGCCGCCGAGGCCGCCTCGGCATCCTCGAAGAACAGCTCGTAGAAATCCCCCATCCGGAAGAAGATCAACGCGTCCGGGTAGTCGGCCTTCGCGCGGAACCACTGCGCCATCGCGGGGGTTGCGCCGGCGGCGCGCTCTGAATTCATTCATTCTTTCTAGCCGAGGACACGGTAGGCGAGGAAGAGCGCGGCAAAATGTCGAGTGCCGGAAATAATTTCCATCCCTATTCTCGTCAGGAGAAATCCGGTTGAACTCGGAGGAAAAATCCGGCATGAGACCGTCATGCCCAAGACGACAGACGAGATCATCGACCTGCTGGGCGGTGCCGATGCGGCAGCCCGGCTGACCCAGGTTTCGACCGAAGCCGTGCGCAAGTGGCGCAGCGCCGGGGCGATTCCGGCGCGGCACTGGCCGGCGGTGATTGCCGTCACCGGTCTGTCCCTGGCCGATCTTTCAGGAGAGATTGCAATGGAATCCGAAACCACGAAGCCGGACGGGGCGACTGCGGCGCTGGTACTGGGCGACGGGCGCGTGTTCTGGGGAAGCGGTTTCGGCGCGCATTCCGCCGGCAGCCCCGCGGAACTCTGCTTCTCCACCGGGATGACCGGCTATCAGGAAACCCTGACCGACCCTTCCTTCGCCGGGCAGATCATCACCTTTACCTTCCCCCATATCGGCAATGTCGGCGCCAATCCCGAGGATATCGAGGCAAATACGAGCTTCGCCCGCGGCCTTGTGATCAACCGTGACATCACCCAGCCCTCCAACTGGCGCGCCGCCGAAGGGCTGGCCGCCTGGTGCCGCCGCATGGGATTGCCGGGCATCGCCGGGGTCGATACCCGCGCCCTCACCCGCACCATCCGCGACGACGGCCCGCCCAACGCGCTGATCGCCTATCCCGAGGATGGCCGCTTCGACATTCCCGCCCTGATCGAGCGGGCCCGCGCCTGGCCGGGGCTCGAGGGCATGGACCTCGCGCGCGAGGTGTCCTGCACCCAGAGCTACGAGTGGACCGAGACGCTTTGGGATCTTGCGCACGGGTTCGGCCGGCAGGATACGCCCAAATTCACTGTCGTTGCCGTGGATTACGGCGCGAAGCGGAACATTTTGCGCAATCTCGCGAGCGCCGGCTGCCGGGTCATCGTGGTCCCCGCCACCGCTTCGGCCGAGGATATTCTCCGCCATCAGCCTGACGGCGTGTTCCTCTCCAACGGCCCCGGCGATCCGGCGGCGACAGCCGAATACGCCGTATCGGCGATCCGCGGCGTGCTCGATGCCGGCAAGCCGCTCTTCGGCATCTGCCTCGGCCACCAGCTTCTCGCCCACACGCTCGGCGCACGGACCTACAAGCTCGCCCGCGGCCATCGCGGCGCCAATCAGCCGGTGCAGGAACTTGCGACCGGCAAGGTCGAGATCACCAGTCAGAACCACGGTTTCGCGGTCGACGAGGCGAGCCTCCCCGACGGCGTCACGGTCACCCATCGTTCGCTGTTCGACGGGTCGAACGAGGGCATCGCCTGCCCGGCAAAGAACTGCTTCTCCGTGCAATACCACCCCGAGGCCAGCCCTGGACCGTCGGATGCCAATCACCTGTTCCGGCGCTTTGTCGCGATGATGGAGGGCTGACCATGCCGAAACGTACAGACATCAAATCGATCCTGATCATCGGCGCCGGCCCCATCGTCATCGGCCAGGCCTGCGAGTTCGACTATTCCGGCGCCCAGGCCTGCAAGGCGCTGCGCGAGGAAGGCTACCGGGTGATCCTGGTGAACTCCAACCCCGCCACGATCATGACCGATCCCGAACTGGCCGATGCAACCTATATCGAGCCGATCACGCCGGAGATGGTCGAGAAGATCATCATCAAGGAACGGCCGGATGCGGTGCTGCCCACCATGGGCGGGCAGACGGCGCTGAACACCGCGATGTCGCTCGCCAAGTCCGGCACGCTGGAAAAGCACGGCGTCGAGCTGATCGGCGCCCGCGCCGAGGTGATCGACCGCGCCGAAGACCGGCTGAAATTCCGCGATGCGATGGCCGAGATCGGCATCGAGAGCCCGCGCAGCGCCATCGCCCACACGATGGACGAGGCCCGCGCCGCACTCGACCTCGTCGGTCTGCCGGCGGTGATCCGCCCCTCCTTCACCCTCGGCGGCACTGGCGGCGGCATCGCCTACAACCGCGAGGAGTTCCTCGAAATCGTCGCCGGCGGGCTCGACGCCTCGCCGACCACCGAGGTGCTGATCGAGGAAAGCGTGCTCGGCTGGAAGGAATACGAGATGGAGGTGGTCCGCGACCGGGCGGACAACTGCATCATCGTCTGCTCGATCGAGAACATCGACCCGATGGGCGTGCATACCGGCGATTCCGTCACCGTCGCTCCCGCGCTGACCCTGACCGACCGCGAATACCAGCTCATGCGCGATGCCTCGATCGCGTGCCTGCGCAAGATCGGCGTTGATACCGGTGGCTCTAACGTGCAATTCGGCGTCAATCCGGCCGACGGGCGCGTGGTCATCATCGAGATGAACCCCCGCGTCTCCCGCTCCTCGGCGCTGGCCTCGAAGGCGACCGGCTTTCCCATCGCCAAGATCGCGGCGAAGCTCGCCGTCGGCTATACGCTCGACGAGTTGCGCAACGATATCACCCGCGTCACCCCGGCGAGCTTCGAGCCGACGATCGACTATGTCGTCATCAAGATCCCGCGCTTCACCTTCGAGAAATTCCCCGGCACACCGGCGCTGCTGACCACCTCGATGAAGTCGGTCGGTGAGGCGATGGCGATCGGCCGCTCCTTCCCCGAGGCGCTGCAGAAGGGGCTGCGCAGCCTGGAAACCGGCCTCGCCGGACTCGATCCGGTCGAGAAGCCGGGCGATGGCACGCGCGATGCCTTCCGCGCCGCGCTCTCCACCCCGCGGCCGGACCGGCTGCTGATCGCCGCCGAGGCGCTGCGCGCCGGCCTGACGGTCGAGGAAATCCACGCCGCCTGCAAGTTCGACCCCTGGTTCCTCCGCCAGATGGAGGACATCGTCGAGGCCGAACGGCGGGTGGCCGCCGAAGGCCTGCCCGGCGACGAGCGCGGCATGCGCGCGCTCAAGGCGCTCGGCTTCTCCGACCGCCGACTCGCGGGCCTTACGGGTCAGAGCGAGGCGGATGTGAGCAAGGCGCGCCTCGCCCTCGGCGTCACCCCGGTCTACCGCCGGATCGACAGCACCGGCGGCGAGTTCGCCTCGGCAACCTCCTACATGTTCGCCACCTATGAAGGCGGATTCGGTGCGCCGGTCTGCGAGGCCGAGCCAAGCGAGCGGCGCAAGGTGGTCATTCTCGGCGGCGGCCCGAACCGGATTGGCCAGGGAATCGAGTTCGATTATTGCTGCGTCCACGCCGCCTATGCGCTGCGCGAGGCCGGGTTCGAGACCATCATGGTCAACTGCAACCCCGAAACGGTTTCGACCGACTACGACACCTCCGACCGGCTCTATTTCGAGCCGCTCTTCGCCGAGGACGTGCTCTCCCTGCTCCATCGCGAGCAGGAGCGTGGCACGCTGCTCGGCTGTATCGTGCAGTATGGCGGGCAGACGCCGCTCAAGCTCAGCCAGGCCCTCGCCGAGGCCGGCATCCCGATCCTCGGCACCTCGGCCGACGCGATCGATGCCGCCGAGGACCGCGAGCGCTTCCACGACCTGCTGCGTTCGCTTGGCCTGCGCCAGCCGGAAAACGGCCTGGCCCGCTCGGCCGAGCAGGCCGAGGCGATCGTCGAGCGGATCGGCTTCCCCGTCGTCATCCGCCCTTCCTACGTGCTTGGCGGCCGGGCGATGGAGATCGTCTATGACATCGCGAGCCTGCGCCGTTACATGCGCGAGGCGGTGGTGGTCTCCGGCACCAACCCGGTGCTGATCGACCGCTACCTGAACGACGCGATCGAGGTCGATGTCGACTGCATCGCCGACGGCCAGACCGTCTACGTCGCCGGCGTGATGGAGCATATCGAGGAGGCCGGCATCCATTCCGGCGACTCCGCCTGCTCGCTGCCGCCCTACTCGCTGTCGCCCGCCATCGTCGCCGAACTCCGCGCCGAAACCGAGGCGATGGCGAAGGCGCTCAACGTGATCGGGCTGATGAACGTGCAGTTCGCGATCCAGGGCGAGAATGTCTACGTCCTCGAGGTCAATCCGCGCGCCTCGCGCACCGTGCCCTTCGTCGCCAAGGCGACGGGCGTGTCGGTGGCGAAAATCGGCGCGCGGGTGATGGCCGGCGAGGCGCTGGCCTCCTTCGGGCTGGATGACAGCGTGATGCGCAGTCACGTTGCGGTGAAGGAGGCGGTGTTCCCCTTCGCCCGCTTCTCCGGCGTCGACGTGCTGCTTGGCCCCGAGATGAAGTCCACCGGCGAGGTGATGGGGCTCGATGTCAGCTTCGCCCGCGCCTTCGCCAAGGCGCAGCTCGGCGCCGGGGTCAAGCTGCCGCAGGCCGGCACGGTGTTCCTCTCGGTGCGGGATTCCGACAAGCCGGCGATCCTCGCGATCGCCCGACGCTTCGTCGATCTCGGCTTCGAGATCATGGCGACACGCGGCACCGCCGCGCATCTCTCCGAGGCCGGCATCGCCGCGCGGGCGGTGAACAAGGTGCTGGAAGGCCGCCCGCACTGCGTCGACGCGATCCGCTCGGGTGAGGTGCAGCTCGTCATCAACACCGCCTCCGGTGCGCAGACCGTGTCGGACAGTTTCGACATCCGCCGCCAGGCTCTGAACCACGGGGTGCCGCACTACACGACCATAGCCGGGGCGCGGGCGGCATCGCACGCCATCGCGGCTCTCGCGGCGGGCAACCTTGAAGTTGCGCCGCTTCAGTCGTATTTTCCGCAATCGTTTCGATGACCGCGGTGCCGGGCCGTCCCGGCCCGCGCCTTTTTCGCTCATCCCCACGCCGGATGGCTTAACCTGACTGAAGGAACTGCCGTGCAAAAATTCCCGATGACCGGGCCCGGACTGCAGAATCTCGAAGCCGAGCTGCGCCACCTCAAGTCCGTGGAGCGGCCGGCGATCATTCGGGCGATTGCCGAGGCGCGCAGCCACGGCGACCTGTCGGAAAACGCGGAATACCATTCCGCGCGCGAGCGTCAGTCCTTCATCGAGGGGCGGATTGCCGAGCTCGAGGAGATCGTTTCCGCGGCCGAGGTGATCGATCCATCCACCTTGTCCGGCGATACGATCAAGTTCGGCGCCCATGTCGAGCTCGTCGACGAGGAAAGCGACAAGGAAGTCACCTACCAGATCGTCGGCGTGCATGAGGCGGACATCAAGGCCGGGCGGATTTCCGTCACGTCGCCGCTGGCCAAGTCGCTGATCGGCAAGAAGCCGGGAGACACCGTCTCGGTGCCGGCTCCCGGCGGCGACCGCAGCTACGAGATCCTCGCTGTCCGGTTCGGCTGACGCCTTGGTTACGCTTGCCGATATCGAGGCGGCGGCCGATCGGATCGCCGGCGCGGTATTGCGCACCCCGCTGGTCCGCGCGGACTCGCTCTCGCGCGCGACCGGTGCGGACGTCCATCTCAAGCTCGAAAACCTGCAGGCCACCGGCGCGTTCAAGGAACGGGGGGCTGCGAACCGCATCGCGCTGCTGACGGAGGCCGAGCGCAAATCCGGCGTGATCGCGATGTCGGCCGGCAACCATGCCCAGGCGGTCGCGCGCCACGCCCAGCTCGCCGGCATCCGTGCCACCATCGTGATGCCGCGCTTCACCCCGACCACGAAGGTCACCCGCACCAGGGCCTGGGGGGCGCAGGTGGTGCTGCATGGCGAAACCCTCGCCGAAGCGGCCGCCCATGCCCATGAACTCGCCGCTCGCGAGGGGCTGGTCTTCGTCCACCCCTATGACGACGCCGACGTGATCGCCGGCCAGGGCACCCTTGCCCTTGAAGTCCTCCAGGAGCTGCCGGACCTGGACGCGCTGATCATCCCGACCGGCGGCGGCGGCTTCATTTCCGGCTGCGCGGTGGCAGCCCGGGCGCTGCGGCCCGGCGTGGAAATCCTCGGCGTCGAGGTTGAAAGCTATGCCGGCTTCGCCCAAGCCTTGGCGGGCCAGGAGGTCAAGGTCGGCGGCGCCACGATCGCCGAGGGCATCGCGGTGCGCGATATCGGTCAGCTGCCGCTCGGGCTGCTGAAGGAACACAAGGTCGAGGTGCTGGTTGTGCCGGAAGCGGCGGTGGAGCAGGCGATTGCGATGCTGGCCGAGAATGGCAAGATCGTCGCCGAAGGTGCTGGTGCCGCGGCTCTCGCCGCGGTGCTGACCTTCCCGCAGCGCTTCGCCGGCCGCCGCATCGCCCTGCCGATCTGCGGCGGCAATATCGACACCCGCGTTCTCGCCAACACGCTGCTGCGCAACCTGATGCGCGACGGACGGATCGTGAAGGTGCTGATGGAAATCCCCGACCGCCCCGGCGTGCTGGCCGACATCGCCAGCCGCATCGGCGATCAGGGCGGCAACATCATCGAGGTCGTCCACCAGCGCCAGTTTGCATCACCGACCGTGCAGGCCGCGCATCTCGAAGTGATGTTCGAGGCGCGCGACGCTGCTCACGGCCGGTCGATCACCGAGGCGCTGGAAGCCGCCTACACCGTCCGCCGGCTCTAGAGCGTCATCCGATCAGACGGGGTCACCTGATCGGATAAAGATGCTCTAATTATCAACATGATAGAGCACGATATCCGATACTGATGGATGGGAATGTGCCCTCATCGCGCCCCCGGCGCTCAGATCACGAACGCGCCGGCGCGCATCACCGGCGTCACTGAACCATCGGCATTCACGCCATCGACGTTCATCAGCGCCGAGCCGATCATCCAGTCGACATGGATGAGGCTTTCATTGGCGCCGCGGGCGGCATCGCACCCGCCCTCCATGTTGAGCGCCAGCGCCTGGCCGAGCGCGATGTGGCTCGCCGCGTTCTCGTCGAACAGCGTGTTGCGGAAAATCAGTCCCGAGCGCGATACCGGCGATGCATCCGGCACCAGCGCCACCTCGCCGAGGCGGCTCGCCCCCTCGTCGGTCGCGATCAGGGCGCGGAACACGTCCTCGCCTCGTTTCGCCTTCGCTTCGACGATCCGCCCCGCCTCGAAGCGCACCTCGATCTCCTCGATCAGTGCGCCGCCATGAACGAGCGGCTTGCTCGCCCGGACTTTGCCATTCACCCGCTCACGATGCGGCATGGTGAAGACTTCCTCGGTTGGCATATTGGGCATGCAGGCTGTGCCATCCTTCGATGTCGCGGATCCGCCCGCCCAGAGATGTCCGTCGGCGAGGCCGACCTCGAGGTCGGTGCCCGGTCCGCTGAAGCGCAGCGCGGCAAAGCGGCGGGCGTTCAGCGCGTCGCACCGTGCCCGGAGGGACGCGACATGGGCGTGCCAGGCGGTGACCGGATCGGCCTCATTGATGCGGCTGACCTCGAAAATCGCGTCCCACAAAAGCGCGACCGGGTTCGCTTCGTCAGGGAAGACCGATTTCGCCCAACCCGGCGTGGCGAAGGACAGGGTCGACCAATTGGTGGCGAAACTGCTGATCAAGCCGCGAACCGGCCTCATCGCCTGCGCCATCGCGCGCTGGGCGCGGCCGATCCGCGCCGGGTCGCAATCCGCGAGCAGCATCGGGTCGGTACCGACAACCGTGAGCATCGCCGCCCCCTCGCCGATCGACTTCGCCACCCCCTCGTAGAGCCAGGAAGGCGCGAAATCGAAACTGTCCTCGCTCGCCTCGTGGAAGCGGGCGCGCTGGATCAGGTCATCGGCGAAGAAGGGGATCACCAGCGCCGCGCCGGCGCGATAGGCATGGGTCGCGATCCGGTCGACGAGGTCACGCGCCTCGATCGGCGCGTTGATGATGAGTTCCTGGCCAGGCTGCACATTGACGCCGATGCGAACGGCGACCTCGGCCAGCCGGTCGAGCTTCTCTTCATGCGTCATGGCGCGTCTCCCTCGATGATCATGCCGTCAAAGGCGGGTTCGATGCCGGGCGGCAGCGTATCGCACAACGTGCGATAATCCATGTCGAGTCCCATATGGGTCAGGATGGTGCGGCGGGGGCGCAGCGCCTTCGCCCAGTCGATCACCTGGTCGAGATAGGCATGGGTCGGGTGTGGTCCCTGTCTGGTAAAACAGTCGACGACCCAGGTGTCCACACCTTCGAGCAGAGCGAACTGATCGGGCGTGAAACGGACCACGTCCGGGCAGTAGGCAACATTGCCGACACGCAGGCCGAGCGAGGGGATGAAGCCGTGATCCTGCCGGATGAAACGCACGGGCAGCCCGGCGATGGTCCGCGTTTCACCGGGATGGACCGTGTGGGTGTGCAGCACCGGGCGGAAGAAGCGAGGCGGCTCCCACGGGCGAAACGCGTAGTCGAAGCGCTGGCGCAGTTCCACCCATGTGCGCTCGTCGGCATAGGTATCGATCGGTGTGCCGCGCAGGCGGTTGAGGATGCGGATATCGTCGAGACCGGCAATATGATCCGCGTGCGAATGGGTGAAGATGACCGCATCGATCCGGTCGATCCGGTGATCGGTGAGCTGCAGGCGGATTTCCGGCGCGGTATCGACGAGGATCCGCTGCCCGTCGGCGGCGGTGAAAACCACGCTGGCGCGGGTGCGGCGATTGCGCGGCTCCGCCGGGTCGCATTGCCCCCAGTCACCGGCCCCGTCCGGGCCGCCGATCTGCGGCAGCCCGGCCGATCCGCCGGTGCCGAGCAGTGTGAGTTTGAACTTCATGAAGCCTTGGCGAACAGGCGCTGAAAATTGGCCGTGGTGAGATCGGCCAGCTCGGCCATCCCCATGCCCTTCACCTCGGCCAGCACCTTGGCGGTGTGGATTGTGTGCGCCGGCTCGTTGCGCTTGCCGCGGAACGGCGCCGGGGCGAGGTAGGGCGAATCGGTTTCCACCAGCAGCCGTTCTGGCGGAATATGCCGGGCGATCTCGCGCAGTTCGGCTGATTTCGGGAAGGTCAGGATTCCGGAGAAGGAGAGGAACCCGCCAATCGCCAGCGCCCGCTCGGCCAGCCTCTGGCCCGAGGAAAAACAGTGCAGCAGGAACGCGAAGGGCGCCTTTGCGTGTTCGTCCTCCAGCATGGTGGCAACGTCGTCATCCGCATCGCGGGCATGGATGGCCAGCGGCAGGCCGGTCATTTGCGCCGCGCGGATATGGACACGGAAATTCTCCGCCTGAACATCGCGCGGTGCCTTGTCATAGAAATAGTCGAGCCCGGATTCGCCGATGCCGATCACGCGCGGATGCAGCGTCATCTCGGCGATCGCCTCAGGGCTGGGCACGCCCGCCTCGCCACCGGCATTGTGCGGATGCACGCCGATGCAGGCGAACACGCTGGGATCGCTCTCGGCGATCGCGATCGCGGTTTCCGACTGGTGCATCGAGGTGCCGATGGTCACCATGCGCTCAACCCCGGCCTCGTGGGCGCGGGCGATGACGGCCTGGCGTTCGGCCTCGGTGAAGTAGTCGAGATGGCAATGAGAATCGATCAGCATACGGCCTATATAGAGGTGCCGGCGCCGGATCGGAACCGCGCTTGACCCATACAAGCGGCTCGGTCCATCTGCGGGCGGCAGATGATGGAGAGTGCGATGACCAGGCCGGTGATGCTGACGATACTCGACGGGTTCGGCTGGCGCGAGGACCGCGCCGACAACGCCGTGGCCCAGGCGAAAACGCCGCATTTCGACCGCCTCTGGCGGGAGTCGCCGCACGCCTTCCTCAGCGCCTGCGGCCGCGATGTCGGCCTTCCCGAGGGGCAGATCGGCAATTCCGAAGTGGGCCACACCAATATCGGCGCCGGACGCGTGGTCATGCAGGAGCTGCCGCGGATCGACAGCGCGATCGAGGACGGCTCGCTGGCCGAGAACGCCGATCTGCGCCGCTTCGTCGACGCGCTGCGGGAATCGGGCGGCGCCTGCCACCTGCTCGGCCTTGTCTCGCACGGCGGGGTGCACGCGCATCAGCGCCATGTCGCGGCCCTTGCCGGCGCGGTCGCGCGGGCCGGCATTCCCGTCTTTGTCCACGCCATCACCGACGGGCGGGACACGGCGCCGGAAAGCGCGCCGGACAGCCTCGCCTGGCTGCACGACGCGCTGCCGAAAGGGGCGGAAATCGCGACCGTGATCGGCCGCTATTACGCGATGGACCGGGACAATCGCTGGGAACGGGTTCGCCTTGCCTTCGACCTGTTCACCGAGGGCAAGGGCAGCCATGCCGACGACCCCGTCGCCGCGGTGAAGGCGAGCCACGCGGACGGGGTGACGGACGAGTTCGTCAAGCCGGTGGTAATCGGCGGTTACAAGGGCATGCGCGACGGCGATGGCCTGCTCTGCGCCAATTTCCGTGCCGATCGTGTGCGCGAGATCCTGGCCGCCCTGCTCGATCCAGGCTTCGACGGCTTTGCACATGACCGGCACATCCGGTTCGCCGCCGCGCTCGGCATGGTCACCTATTCCGACGAACTCGCGCATTTCATGCACACGCTGTTCCCGCCGCAGCGGATGGACGACCTGCTCGGCGAGGTGGTCGCGCGTGCCGGCAAGCGTCAGCTGCGCGCGGCGGAAACCGAGAAATACCCCCACGTCACCTATTTCCTGAACGGCGGACGGGAGACGCCGTTCGCGGGCGAGGAACGCGTCCTCGTCGCCTCGCCCAAGGTCGCGACTTATGACCTGCAGCCGGAAATGTCCGCGCCGGAACTGACCGACAAGGTCGTCGCCGCGATCGAATCGGGCAGCTTCGACCTCATCGTCCTCAACTTCGCCAACCCCGACATGGTCGGCCATACCGGCTCGCTCCCCGCCGCGATCAAGGCGGTAGAGACGGTCGATGCCGGGCTCGGCCGGATCGATGCGGCGATCCGCGCCCAGGGCGGAGCGATGATCGTCACCGCCGATCACGGGAATTGCGAGCTGATGCGGGATCCGGAGACCGGCGGCCCGCACACCGCCCACACGCTCAACCGCGTGCCGGTGCTGCTGACCGGCGGGCCTGGGGAAGCGAAACTGCGTGACGGCCGGCTCGCCGACCTCGCCCCCACACTTCTCTGCCTGCTCGGGATTCCCCAACCGGAAGCAATGACCGGCCGGAGCCTGATCGGCGCCTGATGCCACAGGCCGCCCGCCGCCTCATCCCGACCGCCGCGCTGCTGGTTGCAGCACTCGCCGCAGGCGCGGCGCGGGCCGACCAGCTCGGCACGGCACGCAACCGGCTCGATCAGGCGAACGCGGCGGCGCAACGCCATCGCGCGGCGGCGGCGGCGGCGGCAAGGGCGGAGGCCGCGGCGGCGTCACGGCGGCAGACGCTGCTGGCCCGCGAGATCGCCGCGAATGCTGCCTTGCGGGCAGCGGAAGACAAAACCGCCCAGATCGTGAGCCAGTTGGCTGACCTCGGCACCAAAACCGAGGCGGCACGGGCGGATATCGAAGCATCCTCCGCAGCCATCGCGCCGTTGCTGCCAATCATCATCAGGCTCGCGCGGCGACCGGCGGCAACCCTCATTGCCGCCGGCTCGGCGCCCGGCAAGGCTGCCGAGGGCGCCCTGGCGATGCAGGGCATCACCCGCCAGATCGCTGCCAGGGCGCGGGAATTGCTCGCGGCACAGCAGCGCTACGCGGTATTGTCCCTGCAACTTCGCGTGCAAAAAGCCAGGATGATTGCGGCCGTTGCTCAACAGAAAGCCGGAGATGCGGCGTTGCAGGCGGCCATCGCCGCCACCGCGGCAGCCGAAAGCCTCGCCGAACGCCGCCGCTACGCCGAAGCCCGGCAGGCCGCCAGCGCCGCAAGCCAGGCGCATGACCTCGTCGGGGTGATCAATCGCCTTGAGCGGGCCCGCGCGGCGGCAGCGCGCGCGGCAGCAGCGCGGGAAGCTGCTGCGCGGATATCTCCTCCCGCAGCGCCGAAAATCCTTGCCGGCGCGCCTGTCGCTGGCCGGCTGATCCGGGCGTTTGCCAGCACCACGGCGACCGGCCCTGCGACCGGCGATACGTTTGCCGCTTCGCCCGGCGCCGTGGTCAGCGCGCCTTGCAGTGGCGGGGTGGTGTTCGCCCGCCCCTTTGCCAGCTACGGCAAGCTGATGATCATCGACTGCGGCGGTGGCTACGATTTCGTGATGGCGGGGTTCCAGAAGTTCGATGTATCGGTGGGCCAGCATGTTCAGCCCGGCCAGCCGGTCGGGCGCATGCCGGCATTCGACACGCACAATCCCGGAAATCAGCCGCGCCTTTATGTCGAGTTGCGGCACGACGGAAAGGCGGTCGATCCGGCGGCGCGCCTCGGTGCCGGAACAGCGAACCGCTGACCCGCCCATCTCCCGCAACGTCGGGCTCTGGACTTCCGGGCCAGCCGCATTAATGGTGGCGTATCTGATGAGGATGGCGTAGATGAAGCTGAGGACTTCCCTGTTGATCATGACGACCTTCGCGGTGGGGGTCGGTGTTGGAATGGTGGAACCTGTAATCCACGGCGCTGTCGCCGGCACACCGCAGAACGACGAAACCTATCGTCAGCTCGGCCTGTTCGAAAACATTTTCCAGCGCATCAAGGCCGACTATGTCGTGCCTGAATCCTCGAAAAAACTGGTCTACGACGCGATGAACGGCATGCTGACCGGGCTCGATCCGCACAGCGCCTACATGAACGCCCAGCAATACAAGGACATGACCGCGGAGACGTCCGGCCAGTTTGGCGGCCTCGGGATCGAGGTTTCCGAGGCGGGCGGCTTCATCAAGGTCATCAGCCCGATCGACGGTACGCCGGCGGCCAAGGCCGGGATCAAGCCCGGTGACCTGATTGTCGCGATCGACGGCAAGCCGATGATCGGCATGACGCTGGACAAGGCGGTCAACCAGATGCGTGGCCCGGCCGGCAGCAAGATCAAACTCACGATCAAGCGCGCCGGCGTCGACAAGCCCATCCATGTCACCCTCACCAGGGCGATCATCCATGTCCATGCGGTCAAGACCGCACTCTATGGCAATGTTGGATACATGCGCCTCGCGAGCTTCTCCGAGAACGCGAATCGAGATATCCGCCGCGGGGTGGCGAAGCTGAAGGCCGAAAGCCACGGCAAGGTGGGCGCCTACATCCTCGACCTGCGCAACAATCCGGGCGGCCTGCTCGACCAGGGCATCGCGGTGGCCGATGATTTCCTCAATACCGGCGAGATCGTCTCCACTCATGGCCGGCACCAGTCCGACGACCAGGTCTGGTACGCGCATGAAGGCGACATCACTGACGGCAAGCCGATTGTCATCCTGGTGAATTCGGGCACCGCCTCGGCCGCCGAAATCGTCAGCGCGGCGCTGCAACAGAACCGCCGCGCGGTGGTGATGGGCACCCGCACCTTCGGCAAGGGCTCGGTGCAGACCATCTTCACCATTCCCGGCCACGGCGCGCTGCGAATGACCACCGCGCTCTATTACACACCCTCCGGCAAGTCGCTCCAGGATTACGGTGTCGAGCCCGATCTGGTCGTGCATGAAACCAACAACCCGAAGGATCATTTCCCGAAGATCCGCGAATCGAACATGCCGCACGCCTTCCGCAACCCCTCCGGTATGAAGGCGCCGATCCTGCCGCCGAAGCTGGTGCTGCCGGCCGCTGCGAAGACGATCGCAGCGCGGCCACCCGTTGGCTGGCCGAAGCTTGAGCCAAAGAAGCTGGGAACCGACTACCAGTTGCAGATGGCTCTCAAGCTCGTCCGCGCCATGGCGGCGCCGAAGAGCGGCGCGACGCACTAACTCATGCGCGCGATCCGCATCGCGCGCTCGGTCGGGCGTTTCTGGGCGGGCGTTGGCCTCGCGACCGTTATCGGCGGCGCGACCCTAGCCGTGCTGGGATCGCCGCTGCCGGCAAAGCCGCCTCGGACAACGCTTCTGCGTCACCTCTATCATGGCGCCATTCCGCCGCCGGACCCGAAATTGCTGGTGGGATCCCCAGCCAATCCGGCATGGATGATCCCGCAGCAATCCGGCAAGACCAGTCCGATGACGTATTACGCCGCCCCGGCACACATTGCTGATGGCCTCCATCGCGTGGCCATTCTTGTCGGCGGCATCGGCGAGGCGCTCACGCCCAGCCTCGATGCCGTAACATCGCTACCGCCCTCGGTTTCACTGGCGCTCACGCCCTATGGCCCTCATCTGCAACAGGTCGCAATTGCTGCCCGCAAGGCCGGGCACGAGACCCTGCTGGGGCTGCCGATGGAGACCAGCCGGGAGCCCACGGTGACCGAAGGCGATGAGGCACTGCACGGCAGTGAGCTGGATTCGGTCAATCAGAAGCGGCTTGACTGGGCGCTTTCCCGTGTGGCGGGCTACGCCGGCGTTACCGACGAAATCGGAATGGCGACCGACGAGACATTTCTCTCGCAAGCAATGAACAGCCAGTGGCTCGGCAAGCATCTGCAACCCGCCGGCCTGTTCATGGTGACTGCGTCGAGGGGGGTGAAGCTCCCGCCCGGCATACCTGGCCGTCGGGCGGACGTGGTCATTGATCCCGAGACGAGCGGGGTCGACCAGTTGCAGTCCCTGAACCAGCTGGCGGGCGTCGCCGTGGTTCAGGGCAGCGCTCTTGGCGTCATTTCATCGCCCACGGAAGGTGACATCGATGTGCTGGCGAAATGGTGCGCCGGCCTGAAGGCGCAGGGGCTGGTTCTCGTGCCGGTAAGCGCACTGATCGCGCCACGGAACGCGAAATGACGGAGACGACCACCCTGCCCTACCGGCACAATGTCGGCGCCGCGGTGTTCAACCGCGCCGGTCTGGTGCTGGTTGCCCGCCGGGCCGACCTTGGCCGCGATGCCGCCTATCAGTGGCAGCTGCCCCAGGGCGGCATTGACGACGACGAGGATCCGGCGACCGCGGTGCTGCGGGAGCTGGACGAGGAAATCGGCACCAATGCGGTCGAGGTGATCGGCGAGATCGGGGACTGGCTCACCTATGACTTCCCGCCCGAAGTGGTGGCGAAATTTGGCGCTCGGCATCGTGGCCAGAAACAATGGTGGTTCGCGCTGCGTTTTGTCGGCAGCGACGAGATGATCCGCCTCGATGCCCATCAGCATCCCGAATTCGACGAATGGCGCTGGATCGAACTTGGGGCCATTCCCGCGCTGGCGGTGCCGTTCAAACGGCCAATCTATGAGCGTCTCGCGCAGGATTTTGCGCAATTCGCCAACACGGACGGAGCATGACAATGGGTGAAATGATCAACCTGACCGCCTCCTGTGGGCACAAATTCAAGGCCTATGCTGCCGGCGACACCGCCGCGCCGCGAGGCATCGTGATCGTGCAGGAAATCTTCGGCGTGAATTCGCATATGCGGCAGATCTCGGACCACCTGGCCTCGTTCGGCTACCGGGTGATCACACCGGCGCTGTTCGACCGGGTCGAGCGCGGCGTCGAACTCGGCTACGACGCCGTGGGGCGCGACAAGGGGCTCGCCCTGCGTGCAGAAATCACGGAGGAGGCCGTGATGCGCGACATCGAGGCCTCGGCCGCCGCCCTGTCGCCGCGGCCCACCGGGATCATCGGCTATTGCTGGGGCGGCACCATCGCCTGGTGGGGCGCCACACGGAGCAAGAGCTTCAAGGCGGCGATCGGCTGGTATGGCGGCGGCATCGCAGCCACGCGGACTGAGAGGCCCGGCTGCCCGGTGCAGCTGCATTTCGGCGCCGAGGACAAGGGCATTCCGCTGACCGATGTGGAAGCGATCCGCAAGGCGCAGCCCGAGATCGGGATTTTCGTCTATCCAGGCGCCGAGCACGGCTTTGGCTGCCACGATCGCCCGAGCTTCAACCCCCGCGCCAACGAGATCGCCGAGCATCGCAGCCTCGCCTTCTTCGCCGAACACGTCGTCTGACGAGCGGCTGCCGTGAACGCGGCGCGGCCCGGAGGGATTGAACCCGGCCGCGTTGCGTGCTGTTGAGGCGAGATGTCCGACGCACCCTCCGCAGACCGCATCCTCATTCTCGATTTCGGCAGCCAGGTAACGCAGCTGATCGCGCGCCGCCTGCGCGAAACCGGCGTCTATTGCGAAATCTGGCCCTTCGACGCCGACCCGTCGCGTATGGCGGCCTTCGCGCCGAAGGGCATCATCCTCTCCGGCGGGCCGGCGAGCGTGATCGAGGCGGTGGCACCGAAACCTCCGGCCGGCGTGTTCGGCGCCGGCGTGCCGGTGCTCGGCATCTGCTACGGCGAGCAGGCGATCTGCGATGCGCTGGGCGGCGCGGTGGAAGGCTCAGACCACCGGGAATTCGGCCGGGCCTTCATCGACGTCACCGAGGACTGCGCTCTGTTCGAGGGCGTCTGGACCAAGGGCCAGCGCGCTCAGGTCTGGATGAGCCATGGCGACAGGGTGACGGCGCTGCCCCCGGGCTTCCGGGCCGTTGCGGTGAGCGAAGGCGCGCCCTTCGCTGCCATCGCCGACGATACGCGCCGAATTTATGGCGTGCAGTTCCACCCCGAAGTCGTCCACACGCCAGACGGCGCCCGCCTGCTCGCGAATTTTGCACACAAGGTCTGCGGCCTTGCGGGCGGCTGGACGATGGCGAATTTCCGCGAGACGGCGCGCGATGCGATTCGCGTGCAGGTCGGAACCGGGCGGGTGATCTGCGGCCTGTCAGGCGGCGTCGATTCCTCGGTCGCGGCCGCGCTGATCCACGAGGCGATCGGCGACCAGCTTGTGTGCATTTTCGTTGATCACGGCCTGCTCCGCGCCGGCGAGGCCGACGAGGTCGTGCGCGTCTTCCGCGACCGCTTCAACATCCGCCTCGTGCATCGCGACGCGTCGGACCTGTTCTTCGCCGCCCTTGAAGGCGTCACCGATCCGGAGGTGAAGCGCAAGACGATCGGCCGCCTGTTCATCGAGGTGTTCGAGGAAGAGGCGCAGAAGCTCGGCGGCGCCGATTTCCTCGCCCAGGGCACGCTGTATCCGGACGTGATCGAAAGCGTCTCCGCGCGCGGCGGGCCCAGCGCCGTCATCAAGTCGCATCACAATGTCGGCGGCCTGCCGGACCGGATGCGGATGAAGCTGGTCGAACCGCTGCGCGAATTGTTCAAGGATGAAGTCCGCGACCTCGGCCGTGAACTCGGCCTGCCCGAGACCATCGTCGGCCGCCATCCCTTCCCCGGCCCTGGCCTTGCGATCCGCATTCCCGGCCCGGTCGACCGCGAGAAGGTCCGCATCCTGCAGAAGGCCGACGCGATCTACCTTGAGGAGATTCGCAACGCTGGGCTGTATGACGCGATCTGGCAGGCTTTCGTGGCCCTGCTGCCGGTACGCAGCGTCGGCGTGATGGGCGACGGTCGCACCTACGACTTCGCCTGCGCCTTGCGCGCCGTCACCAGCACCGATGGCATGACGGCGGATGTCTATCCATTTGACATGAGCTTCCTCACCCGCGTTGCAGGTCGGATCGTAAACGAGGTCCGCGGCATCAACCGTGTAACCTACGATATCACCAGCAAACCGCCCGGCACGATCGAGTGGGAATGATTTAGGGTCTGCCGAGAAGGTTCGGGGACTATCGCCAATTCCTAAATAAGTGATTGAATTAAAATAATATATTTGCCGCAGCCTATCAGCATCTTTCGCTGGGTAGCGGTTCCGAACGACGGCTCGGATGACGGTCTTGTCTTCACTTGCCGCCAGCCCGAAGACGAGATACCGTCAGCCCGTAGAGACTGGCTGACGGTATTTTTTCTCTCTTATCGTGATGATAAATAAGGAGAAATTGTCCTGACGTTGGCCTCAAATTGCCTGACGGTATTTTGGGTCGAGGGGACGGGAAATGCTGACCGACACCGCGCTGAAGAACCTAAAGCCCAAGGGGAAGCCTTACAAAGTCAGCGATCGCGATGGGATGTATGTCGTTGTGGCACCGTCGGGGACGGTGACCTTTCGGCTGGACTATCGCTTGAATGGCAGGCGAGAGACCGTGACTCTTGGCCAGTATGGGCCGGCCGCACTCTCGCTGGCCCGCGCGCGTGAAAAGACGGTAGATGCGCGTCGAGCCGTGATGGAAGGCAACTCGCCCGCCCATGAGAAGCAGCGTGCGAAGCGGCGGATCAAGGAGGCGAAGAACTTCGGTGAATTCGGTGAGCGGTGGCTCAAGGATGCCCCGATGGCGGACAGCACCCGAGCTATGCGCCGCGCCATCTTCGAACGAGAGCTCTTGCCCGTCTGCAAAAATCGTCTTCTCCACGAGATCAGGCCTGACGATCTGCGTGCGCTCTGCGCGAAGATCGTTGATCGGGGCGCGCCCGCGACCGCGATCCATGTGCGGGATATCTTGAAGCAGATTTATGGTTTTGCGATTTTGCATGGCGAAAAGGTCGCTAACCCGGCCGATGAGGTCGGCCCAGCATCCATCGCCACTTTCGTGCCGAAGGATCGATCGCTTTCACCGACTGAAATCCGCGTGATGCTTAAGCAACTTGAGCATGTCGCGACGCTTCCGACTATCAGGCTCGGTATGCGGCTTTTTCTAATGACGATGGTGCGCAAGAGCGAATTGCAAGACGCGACTTGGGACGAGGTGGATTTCGAAAATGCCGTCTGGAGCATTCCCAAGGAGCGGATGAAGCGATCGAAGGCGCACAATGTTTATCTGTCGCGTCAATCCATGGATATCATGATCGCGCTCAAGACCTGCGCCGGGAATTCCCGCTACCTACTGCCGTCCCGTTACGATGCGGATGCACCCATGTCTCGCGCGACATTCAACCGGATCACCTATTCCGTCGTCGAGCGAGCGAAATCGGAGGGGCTGCCGCTCGAGCCTTTTACCGTCCATGACCTGCGCCGCACGGGATCGACGCTTCTCAACGAGCTTGGATTTAACAGCGACTGGATCGAGAAATGTCTGGCCCATGAGGATGGAAGATCGTCTCGAGGCGTTTACAACAAGGCGGAGTACGAACCTCAGCGGCGTCATATGCTGCAAGAATGGTCGGACATCATCGACGCGTGGGTTGAGGGTCGAAAGCACGTCCCGGTCCTCACTCCACCGTCGATGCCGCTCCTGGTTCTCGACTCTGCGGTCTGACAGGTCGTGTTCGGCGCTGCCGGACGTCCGGGTGCGGAGCACGGGGGGTTGAAGCGCTGTCCGATGCCCTGCGGCGTTCCGCCAACCAGGCCTCTATTTCGGCGAGGTCCCAGACGACGCAGCGGGCCGTTAGAGCAAAGCGGCGTGGAAATTCTCCGCGCTGCTCCATCTCGTAGATTGTTGTATCCGCAAGCGGTACGATCTGGCGTAGTTCACTGCGGCGGATCGTGCGCTTGATCGTTTGCTCAACCTTGAAGGCCATGATTTCTCTTCCAATGTCGGCGCTTGATAGAGAACGAAGCGGATAGTCCGCGACGATTGGAAGGGGTGAAATGGTCGAGTAGGGTTATGGGCTAGCGCGGCGTACAAATCGGAGGGTTTGTTAATCTGAGGTAAACCACCAGCGTCGCCATGACGGAGTGGAGTCACCGTCGGACTTCCAGCAAGCGATTTCACATTTTAGTCCTCCTCGAAGCCTTGGCTGGTGAACTTCAAGGTGCGGCTGTTCTCGGTCACCGTCCTGACGACGTTGTCCGGCGCACCGGAGGGGATTCTGGCCTCGATCTCAATGGTGACGGTGACCTCGGAGCCCACCAAGCCGACGAGGTGGGAAATCACCTCGTCTGCTATGCGGCCGGCGTCGCGGCCAACACGCGCTGAATCAACGACCACCGTGCCATGGAACCGCTTTGGCGTGCGGGCAACCGGCTTGCCTGGGGCGGGACTGTCGCCAGGCCTTGTCGGCCCTCCGCCGGGTTGGTCCTGCGTATCTCCCCCGTTCGAGGGTCCCGGCTTCGGTACTGCGTCGGCCGCTTGCTGTCGCACGGCGACATCTGGCTTAACCAGAACGCCGGCTAAGCCATCGACCGACGCGATGATCTGCTGGCCGCAACGCAGGCCGCGATAACGGTGCGCTACGTCGTCGAAGCTGTCAGCGTAGGCGAAAGACTCACTTTGCCACAGTAGTAGACTGAGCCCGTCCTGCACTGCCGCGGCGAGGACCTGGGAGTCTTTCAGCCGAGGTAGATACAGATATCGCGCGAAATCCTCTGCGAGCTGCTTGATCGGGACGTCATCGCCTCGCCAAAGTGGAATCCGGTCGAGCTCCATCCGCAAGCGGGTTCCGGCCAATGCCGGTACGAGAAGCTCCTCGTTGCGAAGCCGTTTGCTGGCGCGGACGGCAAGCGCGTCCTGGCCTGAGAGACGATAGGCGTGCCATTCGACGGGGGATTGCGGGCTACTTTGCGCCGGAACCAAGAGCCACTGGTAGGTTTCGGGAAGCCGGGCGACAACAGCGCCATCGGCGGACTTCAGCTGAGTTTCCGCTTGCTTCAACTGTTGAGGGTCGAGGTTCAGAGCTTCCTTTTCCAGGGTGATGGACTCCCAGGCGAGGTATCGGCGAACCGCTTCGTCAAGATCTTGCAACCGCGTTTGGTCGACCGCCAGGAAGGTCAGCATGTTTCTGAACAGTCGCGGCGCTGTACCGCGCGACTCCAGGATGGCCGTGGCTGCTGCTTGGGCTTTGTTCGCCGGATCCTTGCTGTAAGGGTGGTCGATGCTCAGCACCACCAGGCGAGCATCCATGTCGTCGGGCACATCAGCACCGGACTGCGGCAATGGATGGATTCGGCGGAACTCACCGGCGGAACGCAGATCGAGTCGCAGCCGGCGATCAATCTCCTGCACCACCGCGTCCGGATTCCGCTTCAGCTGCTCTGCGCGGTCATCCGCGAGCTTGGTGACCGTCGGTTGCGTCGAGTACCAGTACCGATTGCCGTCGTGATACAGATAGGTGGCGACCCCGCTCAGGCGTCGAAGTGCATCGCCAAACACAGCCGGCGACTCTCCTGGCATGACGCAGCCGAGTTTAACGCGCCGGTCTTCCAGGCCTCGGTGCGCCGCCTGCGTGAGCGGGGCCGAGCCTAAGTAGATAGCGCGCGCGACGCGCCGGCACGCCGCGAACTTGCCGAGATTGGGTACTTCGCCATCGAGACGAAGTGGCAACGAGCTTGGACCATCCACGTCCTTCTCGATAACGGGCACCCAGTTGTCCGAAAGATAACGCGTCAGCTCGAATTGGACCCGCGGATCATCGATCGAGATGTTTGCCGGCAGGATCATCGGGTTTCGGTCGCCCTTCTCCCAAAGGCTGTGGATCACTGCGGCCATGAGGCGCAGCACGCCACGCGTGCGTTGGAATTTCACCAAAGTCGACCAATCGGTGTAAAGCCGGTCGAAGATCTCAGGATGGATTGGGTAGGCGGCCTTGAGCCGCTTTTCGTACTCTGCATCGCGGCACTCAGTCGGGAATTCCTGATGTTGCGTCCGGTACAGATCCGCGAAGGCGCGCGCCACCACGTCTCGGTCTTTGAATTGCGCTGGATCTGTCATCGGCTCGAACAGCCGTCGCCGCACAATCTCGAAGCCTTCCTCCGCGCTGGCCGGCCGCCATGAAGACTCGACGCGGCCGACAACATTGCGGAGCCGATCAAGCGCCTCGCGTCCGCGCTGGCCGCCTACCTCGACATCGTCGGCTTTCGTGTGAGGCGACCCCGACGTATCCGAGGCGGGAAGGCTGATGACGAGCAAACAGTTATTCGCCAGCTTCGCCGACTCGGTCAGAACCTGGGCGAAAGTGAACTGGGTTTCGAAGCCGCCCGCTGGCAAGTCGGATTGATCGTGGAGCTGGCGTGCGTAGGCAACCCACTCGTCGATCAAGATCAGGCATGGCCCATATTCGACGAACAGCTCGCGCAGGACGTCGCCCGGGCTCGTTGCCTTCTCATCGTCGGCTTGGATTCGTGCAAACGCCTTTTTACCCCCTAGCTGCCAGGCCAGTTCGCCCCAGAGCGTGCGTACTACCGTGCCATCAGGCTTCGTTGAAGGGTTGCCGGGCGAGATTTTATTGCCCACCAACACAACGCGTTTCGCGGTCGGGAGCTTGGTGGCTCCCGCTTGGGTCATCACCGAGTCGATACCGGCGAGCTCCGTTGGCGCAATGCCCGAAAATAGGTGATAGAGCGCCAACATCGAGTGCGTCTTGCCGCCGCCGAAGTTGGTTTGGAGTTGCACTACCGGATCGGCGCCGTTACCCGAGAGCCGCTGCACGGCGCCAACCAGCATTCCCCTGAGACTCTCGGTCAGATATGTGCGGCGGAAGAATTCGACCGGGTTCTTATATTCGTCAGTCCCTTCGCCGAGATGAACCTGCCAGAGATCGGCAGCGAATTCGGCTTGTTGGTAACGCCCGCTGGCGACGTCCTTGTGCGGTGTTACGACCTCGCGCCAAGGCTTCAGGCTCCCGGTCACCTGGCTCTCGATGGCGGTCCCGGCACTCTTCCGCTTTTCACTCCGCATCTGCTCGTCGAAGATCAGGCGGCGTAGTTCCATTTTCATCTTGCCGACTTCGTCCGCCTGCGAGGCGGAAACGGCCGTGAGAAGGCGCGCGATTGAATCCAGAGCCCGATCAGCGTCATCACCGGAGAATGGCTCCTGATGCGCCCAGCGATTCCGATAGCCACGAGCTTCGCCGACGAGACCACGCTCAGCTGGGCCAAGGGTTTTGCGGAACACATCGTTCCAGCCATCCCACATAAGCTTCAACAGCAGCGCAGAATCCCATTGTGTGATGGGCTTGTCGCGAACGATCGGGTCTTCGGCCATTGCCTGAACAGCCGGGACAGCCTGACCGTTCTTCATGGCGCTCTTAACTTCACGCTCAACGAACGGCGCCAACCCGGCTTTAAGAAGCTCCAAGGCTTTGCCAACGCGCTCCTGATTTGTGATCGCCATGGCCTAAGCCCTCCCGAACATGTCAGGTTGTGTGGGTGACGGAACTGCTCTCTCCTCGCGAGCAAGTCGGGCGATTTCAGGCCACCCAAGGACGAGCGCGTTGTAGCCGACCGCCTCCTGAGAAAGCTTCTTTTTTTCGCTCAGTTTGAATAGGCGGTAAGCAAGGTCTCGCGCCGCGTCGCCGTTGGAACCCAATTGACGCAATAGTGCGGCGGTTGCCTCATCACCGGCGCCGAGGTGATGGTACAAACGGAGTAGGTGATGGGTCATACTCCAGACACTTATGCGGCGATCGCTCTGCGGATCCCATTCAGCTGATAGCTCATCGGGCCGAAGTAAACGAACATTTCCCGACCTGGAGAGCAGGATCCCTGCCTGCTGAAGACCAGACACCGACGTGACTTTAGCCTTGCTGAGTATTTCGGCATCGCCAAAATCTCCTTCTGAAAATCCGTATTGTTCATACCAAGCGATTGACCACCTGGTATCTGAATCAAATTCGTCTTCAACCTCGCTGAGCACCTCTGTTAGCGTCTGGTTAATAATATTGATTGCTGCTCTGATCGAAAGCTGCGTTCCCGAGCTTTCTAGAATGCGGCTGTAGCGGGAGTAGATGGCCATACCTGGACCAAGGGCGGCTTGGGCAAAATCGACGGGAGCGATGTTGCCTTGCTGCAGATGCCGCAATGCCGCCGGCAGCGTTCGCTTAAGTTCGTTGCGGAACTGGCTGCTCGCCGTTTGAGGTGCATCGCCTGGGCGGGGACGGCAAGCGAGTACAATGTAAGAGGCCAACGAGTTTGTACCCATCGACACCATGCGCCATTTTTGCGAAGCGCGCACTGGCCAAGTGCCTGTAATTTGAAACCCGCTTGAAATCAAAGCTTCAAGGAGCGTTTCCCAGCCGGTCGTGAGGTCGATGACACCGGAATCATTCAACTCTGCCTCTCCGTCATCGTCATCCTGCTTAAACGCATAGTAGACTGTCAGAGGAAAATTGTGATCCATGCGCGTCTTTAATTCTGTGAAAGCTTTCTTAAACCCCCCCTCGAAGTGCTCTTTAGCCTTGGTTTTATCACCTGCATACCGTTCAGCAGCAGCAGTTAGTTCCGTCATCTTTGGCACTAGTAACGTTGAAAACAGCTCTTTATAGAGCCCGCCGACGGTCTGACGCAGCCATACGTAAAAGAAGTCGCTTAGCGAAGCATACCCAATGTTATCATAATAAGGCGGGTCTGTACTGACCAGAAGGTTTGTAAATTTAAGTGCGCCGGATGCAGCGTCTATCTGATCGGCCGTGCCTGTCGTATTATTCACGACAGGAATCGTTTCGACGCAGTCCGCTACGTAATTTACGCACGTAATCCAACTGCCGATACCATCTCCCAGTAGGTTTGCCTCGGCAAAATCCCAAACCATCGGAATCGCTTGCCGCCCAAAAAGATTCATCACTTTTTGATTTGAAGGACTCCATCTGCAAAGAGAATTATTGAAATCGGCGGAACGGTCTAAGCCTAGACCTAAAAACGTAATAACGGCGTTGGAATAGGCGACAGCATCACCGTCCGATAAGCCGCCACGCAGCGCGTCTCGTCTAATGTTGTCTGCCGTGTCTCTAATTATGTTGCAGAGACAGCTTAGTCCAAGAAGCTGGCGGTTGGTGTAGTATCGCCTAAATTGGTCGAACCCATATGGTAGCCCGACTGCGTTGCCCGCAAATGTTCCCGAGGCGGGTTCAATTAGGATGTCTTCAGGTGGCTCTACTTGAGAAACATCAACATGTGCCTGGGTAGCAGGTAAATATATCCGTCCTCGCCGACCTTCACCAATAATTGCAACTAACCGATACTCGATCTTGTGCTCTTCCGCTTGCTCGTTGATATACCGATTTCCGATGATATCGCGTGTAAGAAGACACTCAAATGTGGCGCGTCCGGCTTTCAAACCCTTCGTTATGCCTGTACGGTCTTTTGGTTGACCTCGTCTTATTTCAAAGCGCCAACCTTCATTCTCGATAACAGGTTCAAGCCAGACCTCCGCACCCTTCTTGTTTGATAGCCAATAGGTGCTGCACAACGGAACATGCTTTCCCCGCACAGCCGGGTTCGGGCTAGCAACCGTACGCACCCATATCCATGCGATCACGTTTGCTTCGCCGCCGCCAAAATCCTTGGGCAGGCCGATTTTTGGATATAGATGTCCGATCCGTTCAACTGCGCGCTCACGAATAGTCGCGCCATAATGTCGGATGTCGGCGGCGAGGCCCTGTGTTCCCCGCCAAGCCTCGCCTCCGCCAATTCGATTGCGATCTTCTGGATTGGATGGCGGGTGGTCAAACCATCTCGGCGCAATCTCGAGATTGCACTTGTTCAAGAGCACCGCGACGGGATTTAAATCGCCAGCATGGGCTTCAAAGCCCAACCGATTGGCTTCTAGGGGTATTGATCCTCCGCCAGAGAACGGATCAAAAACGGCAGGCAGTTTCCCACCGCAGTGAGCCAGCATTTCTGCGGTAGCCTCGGCGTAGACCTCCGGAGCCGTGTGCAGTTTTTTCGCCATCATCCGACGCATAATGTCGAACAGCCGCTCCCGCTCAGCATTTTGATCTGTCTCGGTCGGCCACTTTTCGGGGTGCGATTCCGGGTCATCTACAACTGATGCGAACAGCACTGCACGTGCGGTTGGTAGCGGCAGGCGCGCCCACCATTGGTGAATGCCCTTCGGGTGCGGGCCAATTCCTGGCATTTTATCGTAAGCAGACGCGTCGTTGATCTCCGGTAGCGGCAGCGCCACTTCGATCAGTTTTTTTCTTGGGCTATTGCTGGTGGTCATGATCAAAAACCAATCGGTATGTGGCTGGGTAAAGGGTGAGTTCACCGCCGTCGCGCATTGCGCGCAGTCGCGCGCCTAGAACTTCGATGGGGTCACCCTGCGGAGTTGAGAGAATGAGAGCGTAGAGGTCCGGGAACTTTTCCATCAGGCCCCAGATGTCCGCCTCAAGCTGGAGCGGCTGCTGCTCCAGGCAGTGATCCTTGGGCAAATAGTGGTGGACGAGTTCGCCTTTCCCTGTCCGCCGCTCCCACGGAAAGCGGTTATCGTGCGCCTTGCCGATCCAACTTCCGTCGGCATGGAAGAAGCGCTCGTCGCTCTCCTTCTGATAGCCAAGGGATCGGGCAAACCGTTCAATCATGCTCGGCTTGGCGGGTCTCGGAGCGGGGCGCTCCCTTGGTGGCCCACTATCCGTCCCGTCCATCTCGTCTTGATGCTCGTCGAGCTCGTCGGTGGGTTCGGACGATGTTGCCGCCTCAGCCGCGTCGGCTGCTGGTGTGGCCGCTCCATCGGCGGGGCTTTCCGATGGGGGGATGCCATTGGGGCTTGGCTCCTCGCCCGGTTGTTGGGTGGCTGGCAATCCCGAGACCGGATTGTCATCTTCCGAAATCGTGGGGGCTGAGCGAAGGGTAAGCTTGAAATTTTCTTCTACGTATTCGGTCACGTCGTCGGCTGATCGGCCGAAACAATAGTTGAGTGCGGCAGTGACATCAGGTCGGCCAAAGACTTTCCCCAGCCGTTCCGGCACCAGCCGCGCGAGCTTCGCCCGCGGGAGCGGCTCGACGAATAACGTCCGGTCCAGCCACACGACCTCGGCAGGCTTTGGCGTTCCCGCTGGGGCGCCGTCGATATAGGGAATGATTTCCAGCGTCGGTGAGGTCCGCCACACAGTCCGGGCGAGATCCTCTGCGATGGTGCGTACTCGTTGAGTCTCACCTCCGTCATCAAGTTCAATCCGACAGAGTTCAGCACCCAATTGGGTGAGCCATGGATGCTTCTCTGGCGCCCCCGCGAACAGAGGGTCCTGTTGAAGCCGTTCCTCGATGCGGCTCGCAAGACGCGGAATATCGCCGAAGGGCAGCGTCTCCGTTATCTCCGCCGGCAACCGCTGGAAATCCGCGGTCTTCTGCTTCACCCATTCGTGCAGGTGGCTGTATTCCGTAAGGGTCTGCATCGTGAGCGCATATTCAAGCGTCGCGACCGGCACCCACTCGCGCGCCAGGTTCAACCAATGACCGCACTCGTGCCATATCCTGTTGGCATGGCGCGACATGAGCGCCCGCACCCGGCGCGCGTCGTCCTGGGATAGGGGCTTGCCGGTGGGAAGTTGCTTCAACCACTGAATGGCAAGGTCCGCGGTCGCCTGCTCGGCGACGCCGAGTTTCCGCCAAAGTGAGAGGTCCCGAACCGAGGTGCGAATGACGGCGGCGCCTGGCACATCCTCTTCATCGGAAGAGAGATACACACCCGGCAGTGTGGCCCAGCCAGCACCGTCGGTGAGGATGATCTTCTCCTCCCGAAACGCCTTCTTGATGTTCAGAAGATCGGCCGTGGAGCATGTGTCGACCATCTGGTCGAGACGCCGATACCATTTCTCGACCTCTTGCACCGGAGGCTTGGCGGATTGCGCCAGGGCGCGAAGGCAGTCCAGCAGCCGATCCGGCCCGGTGGGAGTGTCCCTGACGCCCAGCAGCGCCAGCAGCGGCCTGGTGGTTTCCCGGTCGAGCAGCCCATAAACGAAGAACTCGACGTCTATGAGCGACTCTGTCTCTGGCGTCCTTCGGAGCATCTCGGAAGGCTTGCGGAGGAAGCCTCGCGTGTCCGGCAAGCATGGGAGATCGCGGAACTTCAGAATCCACGTCGGCAGGAGCTCATCATAGCTTACCGCCCGGGTGCTTCCTGTCGTAGCGATCTGCACCGCGCGAGCGCCCGACGCCGCCGACCAGAAGGTGTCAGGTTGGGCGAGAATGCGATCGAGAACGCGACTCCAGAGGCGATCATCATCCTTCGCCGCGGCGGTCCATTGGCTCCAGAAGATATCGTCGAAGTCCCAATCCTCAACGATGAAACTCGAAGTCTTGTAGTGAAAAGTCGGGACGGACGATGATCCGCGCCGACGAAGTTCGGCTTCGATTCTCTGCCGGCCATACACGTCGATGCGTTTTTGTTTGAGCGGGGCACATTCCAGCAGGCCAGAGCGCCCCGACGAGATCCATCGCCGCCATTCCTCGGCGGTGCACGACGTGAAATCTTTCGAATAGTCGGGATGAAGGAGATGCTCTGCGCACCAGACTTTCGGCAGGAGGGATTCCAGAGTCCCATCTCGGTCGAAAAGAACAACGTGGGCGCGCGACCTCAACCGACGATCGTTCGACGCAAATCTGAAGGACTCGCCCGCTGATGCGCCCAGCTTTGCGGCAATTTGGGCAAGCTGGACGCAGTTTGCGAGGGTGCTCGACCCCTGTCTGAAAAATCCGGCGGCGACCTGATCGACGACCTTGCTGACGTCGCTGGACTCCTCAAGGCCGAGAGCCTTTAGCACGGCCTGCGCGGCGCGGGCCTCTTGGTCGAGTTCGGCATCTTCAGCGCCTTCGGTGGACCTGCGCTGCTCCGTAATGAAGCGCGTCCAATTTTGGTTCAGCACAAGCAGGTGAGCGGACAGAAAATCCCAATCTTCTTCCGACTGAAGAAGGCGCTTTTCGCCCAATCGCACGACCTCGCCAGCCGAATAGAGAACGTTCTTGCCCTGAGCCGGCAATATGCGAAGCTTCGATCGATTGGCCGTCATGCGCCAACCGGTGACGTCCGGCGCGACGTACGCCCATAATTTCAGAAGGCGGCGCCAGGTTTCCGGCCTGGGAAGATGCTTCGATTGGAGGGCAGCGAGGACCTGTTCCTTGCCTATGCGCTCCACAACGCCCCATTGCACCAGCTTTTCGGAATCGGCACCTGACACATGCCGGGACAGCGCAGGTCGGCCAGCACTGTCGAGGAGAGAAGCGACCTGCTCGGCCGGCCAGACGTCGAACATCTCCTCGGGGAAGATGACGCTCTGTCCGCCGGGTCTTAGCTCGCTATCGTTTGTGAGCAGAAAGGCTTGGCCTGCGATCGCGTTATCGAAGGTCTCTTCCACCGTCGTCGCGCACGTTCCCTCAAGCGAATTGTCATCACGATCGACATCGGGGAATAGCTCGTAGGCCCGGGACCGCTCGACTAGGCTTGCATTGGGGTCGCGCAGCCATCGAAGCATCACAGTTGCCGCGAGCGACCCGACGCGCTCCAAGAGCCACCGATTTGTCGGGGATGTCTCCGGATCCTTGATCTTGAGGCGTGCGGGGTCCTGGATGAACGGAGCGTTACAGGCGAAGGGCAGCGAAGTCTCCACCCCTGTGGGCAGCACGACGTAGAGGCGTCCCTTGGCGCCAAGTACGATCTCGACCTTGCAGGCGGGGAAGTCTGCCTCCTGGTCCGCGCCGAGCAGCCGCTCCTGCCGGATTTCCGACATCGCGTCGGCTGGAAAAGTCTCGTCCGCGGATCGCGCGATCAGATACGCATCGTCAGGTTTGTCATGCAGGGCCATCCACTCGGTATCAGTGACTGGTCCAGGACCCATGCTGCCCCAATGCATTTCATGTTCGCCGATCCGCAGACGACGAATGTGTTTGAAGAAGAGAAGGGAAACTGGGCTCTTGAGCCATTCCTCAAGGTTCTTCTCGACCTCTCGCTCGCGATGAGCGTCCACGATTGGTACATGAACCTCGGTATGGCGGGGCAGTGAAGCGGCACCGTTGATCCACTTCGGCTCGGTAAACCGTTGGCGCTCGAAAGCTACCGAGAGTGTAGGTGACAGGAGACGAACCGTGTCACCGAGACTGAACGTGCTCTTGAAGCCAATCCCGCGGAAACCGATCGTATGCAGCGCGCGCTTGTTGGAATAACCGAACCGGCACAGCGAAGCGAAATGCTCCTCGGCAAAATCCTCGCCGTCATGGGTGAAGATAAAGCAATGGTCCTCAATGCGCACCGCCGCTTCGGTCGCGCCAGCGTCGTCTGCATTTTGCAGCAACTCCGACAGAATGTGACGAGGACTCTGGACCTGCTTGAAGAGCTGATGCCAAGGTCCGGCGAGTTCGGGATCGCTTTCCAGCTGGTCCCAACGTCTCGCTGCACGCTCACGTATCCCCTCGAAGTAATGCGGTCGCCCGATCATCTGGGCGGCTCCGCGCGCGCAATCAGCTCAGTAAAGTTGTAGTTGACACTGGTGACACCGAAATCTGGCTCGCGCTGGAACGGCCTGCGGACATAGTGAAGCCGATGGTCGTCACCATCAAACTCGACGACAGCGAGAATGAATTCGTCGGGCTTATTGAGCGAGTATAGGATCTCATTTCGAGTTACGGTGATCGTCGCCGCACCGGACACGCGCCCCTTTACCTCGATGAAGCGAAGCCGGCCGGTGCCGGGAATCCGACTTTCAATATCGTAGCCAAGTTTCTCCAGTTCCCGATCGGTCGGTTCGAACCCAAGACTACGCTCCACTTCCATCACGATCTGACGAGCTCGTGCGGCGGCAGCCTGTGTGTCCCGGGACTCCGTGAAGGTAGGCGGCCGATGCCCGGTCATCGCGGCGACCAAACCGGCTGGCACGACCAGAAGCCCGCCAAGCACGACAGGTGGCAACGGAGAGATCTGCCGTTCGTGCTTTATCTCTTCCATTCGCTTTTCAAGACGGCCCTGTAGGGCGTCCGCGCGTTTTCGGGCCTCTCCGGAGTTCAGCCGCGCATTTATTTTTCCGGATTGTTCCTGAAGCTTCAGCTGTTCAGCGCGGTGATCCCAGTAGCTGATCTCCTTCGTTAGCCTGTCTTTGACAGCGGCCTCAGTCTTGCTGAGCAATTCCAGCTTGCGTGATCGGACCTCAGCGAGATGCTCCGGTACGACGTTGGCGATGGCATATCCCTGTGCCTTTTGCTCGATTTCACGACCGATCCATGCAGACTCGGGCCGGGCGAGGAAGGCGTCCACGTTCGGTTCTCCGTCCTGGAGCGGCCGATAGTCGAGATAGGGTGCGTAGTTGAGATGCCGCGCTTGCCCTTCTGCGTCGATTTCAACATAGAGCATTCGCTTGGATACGATCCGCCGGTCCCCACTTCGCGTGATGCCCGCGTCTTGAATTGCATGTTCGAGAAAGAACAGGACGCGTGGGCTCAAACCGGGATCGCGGTCGTCAACCAAGACCGTTCCTCGGCGCAGCAGATCGCGGTGTCGTTCCAGCGTGAGGTCGATGGCTGCATCGAGAAGGGGGTGCCCGGGACAGACGAAGGCAGCCAGTGCCTGACCCTGCGGGGCTATCAGCGATTTTTCAAAAGCTATGCGCTCGTAACGGGGCAACACCGGTTCGCCGAATCCAATCAACCGATCGCGATTGCGTATCGGTGCCGGGACATGGGTGACCTCATATCGCCGCGGCTCGCGCTGCTTCGCGTTGCCGCCGAGTTGCTTGAAGGCTTCAAGGAAGAAAGATTCGATATAGTGGGGCTGAAGGCGGCGCGCTTCGGCGCGTTCCATCTCCTCCCGAATGCGATGGACTTTAGTCACGTCCATCGAGTCGTGCGCCAGGGCGCGCTCCTCTATTAAGTCTCGAAGCTGGGCGCGATCGAGGGCGTTGTCGACCGCCTGCGTGAGCCTGGCCCGCACCTCAGGCAGATCGCCGTAGCGGATGGCTTCGATAAGCAGCTCTCGCAGGGGACGTCCCTCGAATTGGAGCTTGCCCAAGACATCAAAGACCTGTCCTCCCAGAGCTTTGCGGGCATGCTCCAGCTTTTCAAGGAGCTTACGGTAAACGTCTCCCTCACGGGTTCCTTCGGCGATGAGGTTCCAAAGATGACACACTTCGGTCTGGCCGATCCGATGGATTCGGCCGAAGCGCTGCTCCAGGCGGTTTGGATTCCACGGCAGGTCGTAGTTCACCATGAGATGGGCACGCTGGAGATTTATGCCTTCACCAGCGGCGTCGGTCGCAAGGAGCACTTGCACTTCGGGGTCGTGCCTAAATGACTCCTGAGACTTCATCCGCTCCTCGCGACCCATACCACCATGGATCATGACAACCGACTGTTTGCGGCCAAGAAGGGTTGTTATGCGGCCTTGCAAGTAGTTCAGCGTGTCGCGGTGTTCGGTGAACAGCACGAGCTTCTGCGTTGGAGACGGGGTCGGCTTCGATACCGAACGAACGCCGGCATCATAGGGGGGCCGCTCCTCAGCCAGTTGGTGCGCAACGGCGGCCGGCGTGAATATCTCGGATAGAAGGTTCGCAAGCTCGCGCCACTTTTTGTCTTCGCCACTGCGCCGAATCGAGTGCGCCAGGGCCTCAAGCCGCTTCAGGGTTTCAATCTCACTTCGAAGTTCGGCGATGCTCCGCGCAGCGGTCGCTTGGTCGAGTATATCTTCTTCGACCGCCTCCACTTCGCTGTCAGGGGCCTCCTCGAGATCCTCAACATCTTCTGCGTCCAGCGCAGGCGCCGCCGACGCTAGAGCCGGCGCCACCTCACCCCCGCGTTGAAGCAGTTCCAGCTCTCTAAGCCGGCCTTCCAATCGTTCGCGGCGCCGCCTCAGAGACTGGTGGATCGCTTCTGGCGAAGACGCGAGGCGCCGTTGGAGAATGGTCAGCGCGAACCCAACGGTGCCAGCGCGCTTGTCATTCTCAAGAGCTTCCGCGCGATTAAACTCCTCGCGCACGTAGTCAGTGACTTCCTTGTAGAGCTGAGCTTCTGGGTCAGAGAGCTTGTAGGGGACCGTGTAGGCAATGCGTTCGGGAAACAGGGGTGTACCATCGAACTTAAGCAGGTTCTCCTTGACCATCCTTCGCATTAGATCGGAAACATCCGCGGCATGTACGCCATCACGGAACCGACCCTCGAAGCGGTCACCATCGAGGAGCGCCATGAATAACTGAAAATCTTCTTCCTTTCCGTTGTGCGGTGTTGCGGTCATCAACAAGAAATGTCTTGTCAGTGTGCCGAGTAATTGGCCAAGTTTGTAGCGTTTGGTGTATTTTATCTCTCCGCCGAAAAACGTAGCGGACATTTTATGTGCTTCGTCGCAAACGATCAGATCCCAGCGGCAATCAGGGGCTTGAAGCTTCTGCTGAACGTCTTCATTTCGCGAGAGCTTATCAAGCCGCGCAATCACCAGATTGTTTTCGAGGAACCAGTTTCCCGTCCGTGCAGCTTCAAGCTTGTCGTTTGTCAAGATATCGAAAGGCAAATGAAAGCGTCGATACAGCTCGTCCTGCCATTGCTCGGCGAGGCTGCCAGGACAGACGACTAGGCAGCGGTGGAGATCACCTCGCGCAATCAACTCCTTCATCAAGAGGCCCGCCATGATCGTCTTGCCGGCGCCGGGGTCGTCAGCAAGCAGAAACCGCAGAGGTTGGCGCGGCAGCATGGATTCGTACACAGCGGTAATCTGGTGCGGTAGAGGCTCTACAACGGATGTGTGAACAGCCAACACGGGATCAAAAAGATGGGCGAGCCGAATACGCTGCGCCTCCGAGACGAGCCGGAAGAGCTTGCCATCACCATCAAAACTCCAGGGTCGGCCCAATTCTACGACTTCAATTCTAAGCTCATCATGCCTGTACAGAAGTTCGTTTGCGACTTTGCCCTCGGGTGTTTTGTAGGTGAGCTCAAGAGCGGCCGAGCCGTGCCATTGAACATTGACAACGGTGACCAGCCCGTTTGGCAAGATACCCCGGATGGACGCGTTGGGTTTCAGGTCTTCGAGTTGTGCCATTTTATGCTTCCTCGCGATGAAGCATCGCTGCTAGCTCTGGCATGTCCTGATTTAGTAGAACAATCTGTTGGTCCTGTGGTCGCCGCGCGGATGGGTCGGTATCGAGGCCAAGCCGTTTCAGCGTGTAGTAAAGGAAGGCGCGCCTGACTCGGATTTCCGCGTGGCCCGCGTGCATCCCATAGTCGAGGCCGATGACCTTTTTTTGGGTTTCTGAGAGGTCCGGGTGCGGGCCGATTTGCAGCACCACATGCGCTTGCCAATCTTCATCATTTTCAGGACGGTGATCGCTAGCGCGTGTTGCGCGTGTTTCTATAATCCGTGACAGGACGAAATCCTTGAAGCTCAAGTCGACTTCGCAAAAGGCGCGCGCGTGCCATCGGAAGCCGTCGAAGCCAATGGCGTGAGGTGCGATCCAGCGCCATCTCGGCTCCGGCCGCGAAAGCGATTGATATTTGATCTCGATGGCTTCTGATCGCCGGATGGCTGCAACCACAGAGCGGAGTGTCGCTGCGGTCACTGCGCGCGCTGGTGCGGGCGCCGTGGCATAATCGGGAAACTCGCCTATCCACGCGTCCGATTTATCTAGGATGCGCTCGGCCACTGACCTGAGCTGAGACAGATAGCGGCTTGCATCCGGTTTCAGGAAAAGCGGATTGAAGGTCGTGCCTCGGACATAAGCCTTGGCGCTCTTGTCGTAGAGCATGTTGGCCGCCGCTAGGCCCTGATAGCGGTTCAGATCGGTCGATGCCTGTTGGACCGATATCCCAAACGCCTCTATCAGGTCGCTCCTGTTCACATGCCCCTCCCAAAAGAGCCGAAACTCGATGAACTCGAGCCGCCGCTCCACGCCCCACCGAAGATCTGCCTTCTCTTCGCTCACTGCGCACCTTCGGGCCTGATGTGATTAGCTACTTGACCCAACTAGTTTATAGACGCGTTTTTGCCGGCAGCCAAGGGGACCGGTGGCTCATTCTGGCTCGTCCTTGATTTTGGAGAGTCCCGGGGCTTGTGGCTCGCACAGGGGGCGCAGTGTTGGCTGTATAATCTGATCGACCAGGCCGGGTGCGAACGCGCAGCTGGCCGGGACCATGCTTTTCGTGCGAGGCCAAATGATTCGGGGTGAGCTTCAGCTGTTTGTTAACAATGGGTTAATAACCGCTGAATGATGGATGTTTTTCGGAAAAACGTCGCCTCCGTTATGCCTCAATAGCTAGGCCAATCTTGCTGCACTGCACTCGCGCGTAAGAGTCACATTGGAGGCAGATGCATGATTGACCTCGTTTCCGTCACACAGGCGCTTTTGGTAGCCGAGCATCTGAGTTTCAGCCGCGCCGCACAGGTTCTCGGGGTCCGGCAGTCGGCCGTCAGCCGCCGCGTTCGGGCGCTGGAAGACAAGCTGGGGGTGTCGCTGTTTGAGCGCGACTCGACCGGTGTCCGGCTCACGGAGGCGGGGCGCCGGTTTCTGGAGAGGACCCGCCCGGCTCTCTCGGAGATCGATCACGCGATGAAGGCGGCCGCAAGTGCCGGGCGTGGCGCCGAGGGCGTGATCCGGATCGGTATTCTTGCGTCGGTCTCGGGTGGCTACCTGCGCAACCTGCTCGGCAGCTATCGCGAGCACCACCCCGCGATCGCCATGGAGATCGTCGAAGGCTCTACCAGTGAACATCTCGCCCGGATCACAGAGCGCCATCTCGACGTCGCTTTCGTAGCCGGGACACCACTGGCGGCACACTGCGATAGCGTCGTGTTGTGGGAGGCGCGGGTCTTTGCGGCTTTGCCTGAGCACCATGTTCTGGCCGATGGCGACGCGATTCATTGGGAGTCCCTGAAGGACGAGGATTTCATCGTCAGCCGCGCCGCGCCGGGGCCTGAGATACACGACTACATCGTCCGCCGGACGACGGCATTCGGGCGAAGTCCATCGATCGAGCGGCATGGTGTTGGCGGCGAAACTCTCATGCATCTGGTCGCGCTAGGCTTCGGCATCAGCATAGCAAGCGAAGCAGCGACCGCGACGCGGTATCCCGAGGTCGTCTTCCGCCCTCTGGCGACCGCGGAAGACATGTTGCCGTATAGCGCGGTCTGGCTGCCGGGCAATGACAATCCTGCCCTACGGCGTTTCCTCAGCCTTGCTCGCTCGTTGGCGTCTGGCCGCCCAGCGCCTGACGCGCCGAAGTGGGTTTCCTGACACTACGCAGTTTGGCGAACGCGCGGTCGCCGGCGATGAATCGCGCCAGCATCGGTGCGACCAGTCTGGCGGGATCGATCGCATCCTGTCCGGTTTCGCGGCCCAAGGCATCGGCGTAGGCGACGAGGTCGCGGTGTATCGCCGCCGGCAACTCGACCGTCAGCTTGATCGGCTTGTCGTCGGCAATCGCGCCGAGTTTCAGCTGTGCCATCGGTCACCTCCTCAGCCTTGATAGGGTTCGAGCACGAGATCCCGGTTGACGATGACGCGCACCGGGAAGCCCGGGCGGATCGTCAGGGTCGGCTGGATGTTGAGATAGCGGCCCACGATCTGCTGTCCGGTCTGGTTAAAGCTTTGGGACGCACCCTGCCGCAGCGCCTGGACAAGCGAGTTCTCGTTGCTGCCAGTGCCTGCTTCGGACCCGACGCTCAAGAGGGTCGAGAGCATCGCGGCCTTGAACAGCATGCCCCAGTGGTTATCCACCTCGTCTTCCAGCCCGGAATATCCGGCGACGTCGGCGCCTGGCTGGCGTTCCAGCACGATCGATTTGCCGTTCGGCATGATCAAACGGGTCCAGACCAGCAGGACGCGCGACTGACCGAACGCGACCTGGCTGTCGTAGGTGCCGATGAGACGCGCACCTTGGGGAATCAGCAGCGACCGGCCGCTCGGGCTGTCGTAGACGTTCTCGGTCACCTGGGCAGTGATCTGGCCGGGAAGATCGGAACGAATGCCCGTCAGCAGCGCGCCGGGGATGACGGTCCCGGCTTGTACCACGTAGGCCGAGGCGGGCGCGGCCAGCCGGTCCGGGCTGGTCGTCCGCCGATCGACCGAGGCGTTCGTGAAGGCCAGCTTGCGGTCCTGGCCATTCTGCGCGAACGCCCCGTCCGTCGAGAGTTGCGGCGGCTGACCTGACGCCGTCGTACCATCTGGCATCGGCACAGGCGGAAGCGCCGGTGCCGGCAGTTCGCGGATATTTGTCGACGCGAACAGGTGGCTCAGCCGGGCGGCTTCGATTTCTTGCGCGCGGCGCTGTGCTTCCGGATCCACGGCAGGCCCGGTCGGAACGACGGTGCCCGGCGCGGCTCCGGCGTTGAGCATCGGCCGGCCGAGATCGCCGGGCAGCGGTGGCCCGAGTTGGGGCGCCTGCCGAGGAATGCCGGCATAGTCTCGGGGGAGACCCGCCAGGCCGTCGGCGGTCGTGCGATGGTCGGTGCTGTATAGTTCTTCCGGTGCTCCGCGCTTGCCGTTGTTCTGGAGCGCCCAGAACACGGCGGCGGAGACCGCGACCAACGCGATCGCCGCACCGCCGGCCAATACCTTGCGCGAAAGGCGGGTGACGCGCGGCCGCTCGGACCGCAGCCGCAGCGACGAGTCTGGTGCCGCTCGCGACGCTGGCCCCGCGCTCCCTTCCGGGTTTTCGCTCATCGCACCCTCCCATCGGTGCGGGAGATGCGCACTGTCTGCTGGTGTTCCCCACCCAGGCGAAGCTCCGCGGCGGCGAACAGGCGATCAACGATGTAGTAGTTCTGGCGGACGCGGTAATTGACGAGCTGGCCGTCGCCTTCAGGTCCGATCACGAAGAGTGGCGGCGCTTCGCCCTGGGCGAGACCGCGCGGCATTTCGATATAGACCTTCGAACCGTCATCGAACGCCGAAAGCGGCCGCCATGCCGGATTGTCGCCGGTGATCTGATAGCGGAACCGAAGTTTCGAGACGTCGATGCCGGCGTCGATCGGCGCCGCCGTCGCCGCCGCGACGTTCTGACGGCGAAGCGCGATAAGCTGGTCCTGAGGGTACTGCCAGGATACGGATGCCATGTACGTCGCGCTCGTCGAGCGCAGTTCGAGGAGATATGTCCTCCGGTCGGTGTTGATGACGAGGTTGGTCAGAAGGTCCGGCCGCGTCGGCTTCACCAGGATGTGGATGCGTTTGGTGGCGCCCGTGCCGCTTTCGGTGTCGCCGATGATCCAGCGCACCGTGTCCCCGGCGGCGACCGGGCCGGAACCGACGAGTTGCTCGCCCTCCTGGAGGGCGACATCGGTCACTTGACCCGGCGCCGTGTAAACCTGGTAGAGGGCGCCTCCGGAGAAGGGATAGACCTGCACGGCGTTGATGAAGCCGTCGCGCACCGGCTGCACGCGGGCGGCGGCGTTGGCCTGATTGACGCGCACCGTCGGATCGCCAGACTCTGGCGGAGCCTTGCCTTTCGGGAGCGGTTTCAACTGGCCGGGAAGCGGCAGCGGTGTCGGCAGTTCCACGACCTGCACTGGCGCTGGCGGGTCCACCTGCAACACAGCCGGCGCCGCCACGTCATCGAGTGCGATCTCCGGCGGTTTCGTCAGATGGGCACAGCCCGCGAGCGCCGAGGCGGACAGCAGCAATGCCGGGAGTGCGGCTCTACGGAAAATCGGAAGAGCCGGATTTCGGAAAGACAGCGGCTTCATTGCCCCAGCTCCTTCGACCAGTTGATGGAATTGACGAAGACCCCTAGCGGATTTTTCCGCAGCCTGTCGGCGTCGTGCGGGGTCTGGAGCACGACGGAGAGGATGGCGGTCCAGCGTTCGGTCGAACTCAAACTGCCGTTTTCGTAGCGTCGCTGGATCCAGGCGACGCGGAACGATTCCGGCGAAGCGCGGATGACGCTGGAGACCTCGACGGAGATCTGGATTTTGCCGAGACTGCCGAAAGGATCGTTGGTGCGCGCGTAATCGTTCAGCGCCGCCGCGCCGCGATCGGTCGTGAAGTCGTAGGCGCGCAGCCATTGCTGGCGCAGCACAATCGGATCGGCGGGCAGCCCGCGGACATCCTCGATGAAGCGTGCGAGGTGGTAGGCTATCTGCGGATCGCTCGGCTGATAGTCCGCGCTGGCTGGCGCAATCGCCTGGGCCTGGCCGAGTTTATCGATCTGAACCACCCAAGGGGTGATGGTGCCGCGCGCCGATTGCCAGATCAGCCCGCCGGCGAGGCAACCTGAGAGAAGCAGCGAACCGAAGGCCATCAACCGCCAGTTCTTGGCCTGAACACGGGCCGAACCGATCCGCTCATCCCACACCTGGGCGGCCTTCTGGTATGGCGTTTCCGGCTCTGGGGTGCGCCCGTAACGCACGGATGGTCGTCGAAACATGCTCATTCCCCTTCCGAGAGATCGACGGACGCGCCGCCACCGCTGCCGTCACCTGACCTGACCGCGTGGGTGGCGGCGGATGCGCCATGGCTGATGGTCTGGGAGTGCCTCATCCGCTTCGCCCAATCGGGCGGGCTGCCGGACGCCGACGATCCAGCAGAGGACGCAGCGCCGGCAGCTTCCCCGCCCCCACTCGCCGCTTCTCCCGTCACGGCCTGGCCGCCGGCTTCGAAGCTCGATTTGAGGTTCGCGGCGGCACGCCGAAGCGGACTGGTGACCGCCTCGGCAGCCTTGGAGATGCCAGAGGTCGCAACCCCGGAGGCGCCGCCTGCGCGATAGGCGGCAGTGGCGCCCCCGGCGAGCGCAGCACCGCCGCGTGCCGCACTGGCAGCGGCGCCACCGATGAGTCCCGCGCCGCCGACCGCGAGACCGGCGCCAGCCGCGACAATGCCGCCAGCGGCGAGGCCGGTCGCGACAGCAGCGCCGGCTCCGAGCTGCGGTCCGCCCGACACCAGCCCGTTTGCGATGCCGGGCCCGAAGATACCGAGGCCGAGCAGCGCCAGCGCCGCGAGCACGATCGCCATGGCGTCGTCGATCGACGGCTGTGCGCCGCCGAAGCCCGCGGTGAACTGAGCGAACAGCGTCGAGCCGATGCCGACGATGACGGCGAGCACCAGCACTTTGATGCCGGAGGAGACGACGTTGCCGAGCACGCGCTCGGCGGCGAAGGCCGTCTTGCCAAAGAGGCCGAAGGGAATCAGCACGAACCCGGCCAGCGTCGTCAGTTTGAATTCGATGAGGGTGATGAAGAGCTGGATCGCGAGAATGAAGAAGGCGAGCAGCACCATCACCCAGGCGAACAGCAGCACCGTGATCTGGATGAAGTTCTCGAAGAACGAGACGTAGCCCATCAGGCCGGAGATCGAGTCGAGTATGGGGCGGCCGGCATCGAGGCCGACCTGAGCGATGCGGCCAGGTCGAAGGAAATCCGCCTCGGCCATTCCCGTGCCGGAGGCTTTCAGACCGAGCCCGGCGAAGCTCTCGAAGACGATGCGAGAGAGGCTGTTCCAGTTGCCGATTAGGTAGGCGAAGACACCGACAAAGAGCGTCTTCTTCACCAGCCGCGCGATGATGTCGTCGTCGGCGCCCCAGGACCAGAAGAGGGCGGCCAGCGTCACGTCGATCACGATCAGCGTGGTCGCGATGAAGGCGACCTCGCTGCCGAGCAAGCCGAAGCCGCTATCGATGTACTGGGTGAAAACCGCCAGGAAACGGTCGATGACGCCGGTGCCGCCCATCTTATCGCTCGTCCTTCGGCGGGGGTTGATCGAGGGGCCTGGCGCCCGTTGCGACGCTTGGCGACGTCCGCGCGCTGGGAAACATTTCGGCCGGCGAGGGTTCCGGGGGACGGCTGCCGCCGCCAAGGAAGCGGCGCCGGTTCTCGGCCCATGCGTGCAGGCAGCCAGGATCGTGCGCGCCGGCTTCTCCAAGGACCTGGCAGCCGGCCAGCTCGGCCCGCAGCGGATCGGCATCGACGGCCGCGGGCGAAGCTGTCGAGCCCTCAGCGAGCTTACGATCGCTATGCCGGAACTGGATGGCGGTCGCGGCGATCGCGACCAGCACGAACGCCATCGCCGCCGCGCGTGCCGCCATTGCCGCGGTGATGCGCGGCGTCATCAGTGAAACATCGTGATGGTGGTCGGCTGGTAGCCCGAGCCGGGCGTCAGGAAGCGGCGAAGTTGTTCCTTCGCCTGGTCCTGAGCCGCGGCTTGCTGCGCGGATTGGAGCGTCTGCGCGCGTCCCTGGGCCGCGACCGCGGCCGTGAGGTCCGCGAGTTGCTGCGCCTGGAGAGCGAGCATCTGATTGCCCGCCTGCGTCGCCTGAAGCGCCCCGGTCGCGGACTGGCTCGACGTGACCAACGCCGACATCTGTGTGCGGTTGGTGTCGAGATTGCCGACGACGCCGGCCTGGACGCGCAAGGCGTCCTGGAAGCCTCCGACCGAGTTCTGCCACCGCTGTTGGGCGTTGGCGATCAGGGCCTGATTGGACTGGCTGGCGTTCGCGCCGCCATAGGTGGTCTGGAACGCGTGGTCGATCTGCTGAACGTTGTAGGCAATGTTCTGTGCCTGGGCGAGGAGCTGCTGGGTGCGCTGGATCGACGACTGAAGTTGTTGCAGCGACGAGTAAGGCAGGCTCGCGAGATTGCGCGCCTGGTTGATCAGCATCTGCGCTTCGTTCTGCAGCGAGGTGATCTGGTTTGTGATTTGCTGAAGCTCGCGCGCGGCTGTCAGCACATTCTGGGAGAAGTTGTTCGGATCGAAGACGATCCATTGTGCGAAGGCCGGCGGCGCGGCGACGGCAAGCGAAAGGGCAAGCGCGCCCGACGCCGCCAACTGGCGAAGACGAATGCGGGTCATGGCTGTGTCTCCAGGTTTCGGAGGGCGGGGATGAGATCGGCGGCCCAACCGGCGTCTCGCAGGCGCAGCCAGGCGGCGAGGAAGCCGTCGCGTCCGTGCTCGGCGAGCAGGCGCTCGATGGCGGCCTGGTCGGACTTCGATGAAGCGGCGGTGAAGGCCAGCGCGACGTCGCCGAGGCCCAATTCGAACAGGCGATTGCCCCGTCGCGACTGGCAGTAGTAGTCGCGCTTCGGCGTGGCTCTCGCGAGGATCTCGATCTGACGGTCGTTCAGGCCGAAGCGGCGATAGATGGCGGTGATCTGCGGCTCGATCGCGCGCTCGTTCGGCAGGAACAGCCGCGTCGGGCAACTCTCGATGATGGCGGGCGCAATCGCGCTGCCATCGATATCCGAAAGGGATTGGGTGGCGAAAATGACGCTCGCGTTCTTCTTGCGCAGCGTCTTCAGCCATTCGCGGAGCTGACCGGCGAATCCTTCGTCGTCGAGGGCGAGCCAGCCTTCATCGACAATCAGCAGCGTTGGCCGCCCGTCGAGCCGGCCTTCGATGCGGTGGAAGAGATACGCCAGCACGGCGGGCGCCGCGCCCGTGCCGATGAGGCCTTCGGTCTCGAATGCCTGGACGCTGGCTTCGCCGAGACGTTCGGCCTCGGCGTCGAGCAGGCGGCCGTAGGGACCGCCGAGACAATAGGATTGCAAGGCGCGCTTCAGGGCCTGAGATTGCAGCAATACCGACAGGCCGGTCAGGGTGCGTTCCGCGATCGGCGCGCTGGCAAGCGACGAGAGCGCCGACCACAGGAGATCCTTCGCCTCGGGGGTGACGCTGATCTTCTCGCGCGCGAGGATGGCTGCGATCCATTCCGCCGCCCAGCCGCGTTCGGCCGCATCGTCGATCAGAGCCAAGGGCTGCAAAGCCACGGGTTCGGTCGCATCGCCGGACAGCGCGCCGCCGAGATCATGCCAGTCGCCGCCCATCGCAAGCGCCGCGGCACGGATCGAGCCGCCGAAGTCGAAGGCGAATATCTGGGAGCCGGCGTATCGGCGGAACTGCAACGCCATCAGCGCCAGCAACACCGACTTGCCGGCGCCGGTCGGCCCGACCACGAGCGTGTGTCCGACATCGCCAACATGAAGGCTGAAGCGGAACGGCGTCGAGCCTTCGGTCCGCGCGAAGAACAGTGGCGGCGCCTTGAAATGCTCGTCGCGCGCCGGGCCGGCCCAGACGGCCGAGAGCGGGATCATGTGCGCGATGTTGAGTGTCGAGACAGGCGGCTGGCGGACATTGGCGTAGGCATGGCCGGGCAACGATCCGAGCCACGCTTCGACGACGTTGACCGTCTCGGCCATGCAGGTGAAGTCGCGGCCCTGGATGACCTTCTCGACGAGACGCAACTTTTCGTTGGCGTTGCGCGGGTCGTTGTCCCAGACCGTGACGGTCGCGGTGACGTAGGCCTGCCCGATAACGTCCGAACCCAACTCCTGGAGCGCGGCATCCGCGTCCATCGCCTTGTTGTGGGCATCGGTGTCAAGCAGCGCCGACGCCTCGTTGGTCATTACCTCCTTGAGGATCGCCGCGATGGACTTGCGCTTGGCGAACCATTGGCGCCGGATCTTCGTCAGCAGCTTCGTCGCATCGGTCTTGTCGAGCATGATCGCGCGAGTGGACCAGCGGTACGGGAAGGCGAGCCGATTGAGCTCGTCGAGAAGCCCTGGTGTGGTCGAAGTCGGGAAGCCGACGACGGTCAGCACGCGCAGATGCGCGCTACCCAGCATCGGCTCCAGCCCGCCGGTCAGCGGCTGGTCGGCCAGCACCGCATCGAGGTGCATGGGAATTTCGGGCACGCGGACGCGCTGATGCCTGGTCGAGATGGTGGCGTGCAGATAGGTCAGCGTTTCAGCATCATCGAGCCAGGCGCTCTCGGGCATGAAGCCCTCGACGAGCTGAAGGACGCGACCGGTGCGATCGATGAAGCCGCGCAACGCCTCGCGGGCATTGGCCCCTTCGGCCCGCTTACGGCCTTCGTAGAGGAACCGTTCGGCGCGGGCGGCGTCTTCGGCTGGTGGCAACCAGAGGAAGGTCAGGAAGTAGCTGGACTCGAAGTGGACTCCTTCCTCTTCGAATTCCGCCTTGCGCTCGGCCTCGACGAGGGCCGACGCCGCGTCGGAAAAGCGGCTTTCCGGATAATGGAAGGCGGGATGGCGCTGGGCCTCGACGAAGACCGCCCATCCCGATCCCAGCCGCCGCAACGCATTGTTGAGCCGGCCGGCGACGGCGACGAGTTCAGCCGGCACCGCGCTATCGAGATCGGGACCGCGAAAACGCGCCGTGCGCTGGAAGCTGCCATCCTTGTTGAGGACAACGCCTTCGTCGACCAGCGCCGCCCATGGCAGGAAATCCGCGAGACGGGTCGTCGGGCGGCGATATTCGGCGAAGTTCATCATCGGGCGATGTCCATTGAGTGGGCCTCAGACGCCGAGATGGCCGGGGATGCGCAGATGGCGGCGCACCACATCGACGAACATCGGATCGCGCTTCGCCGCCCAAACCGCGGCGGTATGTCCGATCACCCAAAGCAGCAGCCCGGGGATCCACAGGCGAAGGCCGAGACCCAGAGCCGCGGCCAATGTCCCGTTCAGGATCGCAACGGCGCGAGGCGCCCCGCCGAGCAGGATCGGCTCGGTCAGCGCCCGGTGAACGGGAGCGACGAAGCCTGGAACGGTTTCGTCGGCGGCCAGCGTCGCCATCAGATGAGCGCCCCGCCGCCGAAGGAGAAGAACGACAGGAAGAAGCTCGATGCGGCGAACGCGATCGACAGGCCGAAGACGATCTGGATCAAGCGGCGAAAGCCGCCGGAGGTGTCGCCGAACGCCAGGGTCAGCCCGGTGACGATGATGATGATCACCGCGAGGATCTTGGCCACCGGCCCTTCGACCGACTGCAGGATCTGATTGAGCGGTTGCTCCCACGGCATGTTCGAGCCGGCGGCCCAGGCGGGGGCGCTGGTCAGCGTCACGAAGCCGATCGCGGCGGCGGTAGCGATATGCTGGCGGATAAGGAACGCTCGGCGGATCATGGCTGGTCTCCTGCTGGTGAAATTGCGTAGTCGCCGGACTGTCCCAGGCCGGTGACTTGGACGAGTTCCGAGAGCCGCCGCTCCGACCCGCGACCGGTGAGCACCGCGACTACGTTGATGGTCTCGGCGATGAGGGCGCGCGGAACGGTGATGACCGCTTCCTGGATCAGCTGCTCGAGGCGGCGCAGCGCGCCGATGCCCGTGCCGGCGTGGATAGTGCCGATGCCGCCGGGATGGCCGGTGCCCCAGGCCTTGAGGAGATCGAGCGCCTCGGCGCCGCGCACCTCGCCGATCGGGATCCGGTCGGGGCGCAGCCGAAGCGAGGAGCGCACGAGATCGGAGAGCGAAACGACGCCGTCCTTGGTGCGCAGCGCGACCAGGTTGGGCGCCTGGCATTGAAGTTCGCGGGTGTCTTCGATCAGCACCACGCGGTCCGCCGTCTTGGCGACCTCGGCGAGCAAGGCGTTGGTGAGGGTGGTCTTGCCGGTCGACGTGCCGCCCGCGACGAGGATGTTGCGGCGCTCGGCCACCGCGCGGCTCAGCACTGCCGCTTGCGCCGGCGTCATGATTCCAGCGGCGGCGTAATCGTCGAGCGTGAAGACAGCGACCGCGGGTTTGCGGATCGCGAATGCCGGCGCCGCCACGACGGGAGGCAGAAGACCCTCGAACCGCTCCCCCGTCTCGGGCAACTCGGCCGAGACGCGCGGCGCGCCTGCGTGAACCTCGGCGCCGACATGGTGCGCGACGAGGCGGACGATGCGCTCGCCGTCGGCGGCCGAGAGGCGCTCTCCCGTGTCGGCCAATCCGGTCGACAATCTGTCGATCCAGAGCCTGCCGTCGGGGTTCAGCATTACTTCGACGATTGCCGGGTCTTCGAGGAAGGCGGCGATCGCCGGACCGAGGGCGGTGCGCAGCATGCGCGCGCCTCTTGAAACCGCCTCGGACTGGAAGGAATGGACCGCCACGTTCGACCCCGCTTCGAGCCGACCGCAGATCGCGATCGGTGATGGGGACGATTAGAAAGGGCAGGAATTGGGGCGGTTCAACAAGCCTGTGGGCGTAGTAGCGCCCTGGCGTGCAGAGACAGGGAGGCGGCAAGCCGGTGGCTTGGAGGGCGCATGCCGTTCGGGTAAAACTTACTCGCCGTCTGTTGAATCTTCCAATGGCTCTGGCGTCGTGATTCCTGCGATGTCATTGGGAATTTCCTGCAGAAGACTTTGCCCTTTCTGCAGGCGGCGCCCGAGCGCCTCGATGAACCCCTCATAGCGCTCGCGGCCCTTTACCTGCGCGGCGGCCTGCGCGTCGCTCGGCAGGGGCGGCGTGATGGTCAGCCAAAATCGCACGAATAGCGCCAGAGTTTCGGTCGAGATGCCGACATTTCGCTCAAGCCTTTGCACCTGGCGGGACAGCCGATCGAGGCGGCGGGTGAAGGCGGCTTCACGCCGATCCGCGCCATCGGGCGACAGGAAGGACGCGACGGCGGCCTCGACAATCGCCGAGCGCGATAGCCCTTTGCGGTCGGCAAGATCCGCGATCTGCTTCAACAGAGCCGGCGGGAAATAGACATTCATCCGGTCGCGCATCGGCTGTCTTTCAAAGTTCGAGTCCATCCGCTGGGTCGAGCGATGCCTGTCGCGCGAGACCTCGCATTTGTTGGCGGAGGACCCGGGCCTGGCGCGCGGCGTCTTCAGCTTCATCGTCGATGACGGCGAATTCCTCATGCGCGGGGGCATTCGTCGTTTCCCTCACGATCGCCACATGGTCGGGAAGTTCGGGTTCACGCCGCACGCCGCCGTTCGCCATGTCCTCGGCTTTTGCGAACTCGGCGAGCATCGCCGCCGATGGTTTTTGTGGGGCGAGCGCGGACCAATTGTCGGGCTTGGATGGGGCCGGTTTGCTCGCAAGCGTCGGCGGCGGCAGAACGCGCTCGATCAGCCGCGTGTCCTCGAAATACCGAGCCTTCTTCGCCCGGATCGGTGGCGTTCCCGCCAGCATGACGATCTCGTCGGCGGGCGGGAGCTGCATCACCTCACCGGGCGTGAGCAATGGCCGCGCAGTTTCGGACCGCGAGACCATCAGATGACCGAGCCAGGGCGAAAGCCGATGCCCGGCGTAGTTCTTCATGGCCTTCATCTCAGTGGCAGTGCCGAGCGCGTCCGACACGCGCTTGGCCGTGCGCTCGTCATTGGTCGCGAAGCTGACGCGGACATGGCAGTTGTCGAGGATCGAATTGTTCGCGCCGTAGGCTTTCTCGATCTGGTTCAGTGACTGGGCGATCAGAAATGCCTTGAGGCCGTAGCCGGCCATGAAGGCCAAGGCGCTCTCGAAGAAGTCGAGTCGGCCGAGTGCTGGAAACTCGTCGAGCATGAGCAGCACGCGATGCCGACGATTTTTGGCATGCAGGTCTTCGGTCAGGCGTCGGCCGATCTGGTTCAGCACCAGGCGGATCAACGGCTTGGTGCGGCTGATGTCGGACGGCGGTACGACGAGATAGAGCGTCGCGGGGCGCGCGTCCGCGATCAGGTCGGAGATGCGCCAGTCGCAACGGCGCGTGACCTGCGCCACGACGGGGTCGCGATAGAGGCCGAGGAACGACATGGCGGTCGACAACACGCCGGATCGTTCATTGTCGGATTTGTTCAGAAGCTCCCGCGCGGTGGATGCCACCACGGGATGCGTTCCCGCGTCGCCCAGATGGGGCGTGGTCATCATCGCCTGGAGCGTCGTTTCGATCGGTCGCCTGGGATCGGAGAGGAAGGCCGCGACGCCGGCCAGGGTCTTGTCCGCCTCGGCATAGAGGACATGCAGGATGGCGCCGACCAGCAGCGAGTGGCTGGTCTTCTCCCAATGGTTGCGGCGCTCAAGCGAGCCTTCCGGATCGACGAGCACGTCGGCGACGTTCTGGACATCGCGGACTTCCCATTCGCCGCGGCGAACCTCGAGCAACGGGTTGTAGGCGGCGGAGGCCGAATTGGTGGGGTCGAACAGCAGCACGCGGCCATGTAAGGCACGGAAGCCGGCAGTGAGTGTCCAGTTCTCGCCCTTGATGTCGTGGACGATAGCGGAGCCCGGCCAGGTCAGCAGCGAGGGGACGACGAGGCCCACGCCCTTGCCGGACCGCGTGGGGGCGAAGCAGAGCACGTGCTCCGGACCATCATGGCGGAGATACTCGCGATCAAGCTTTCCGAGCACGACGCCGTCCGACCCCAGCAGCCCCGCGCCCTTGATCTCGACTGGCGTCGCCCAGCGGGCCGAACCATAGGTCTCGATGTTCTTCGCCTCGCGGGCACGCCAGACGGACATGCCGATGGCGACGGCGATCGAGATGAAGCCACCGGACGCGGCGATGTAGGCGCCCTCCACGAAGACCGGCGGCGCGTAGGCATCATAGGCGTACCACCACCAAAAGAAGGCTGGTGGGAGATACACCGGCACGCCACGCGCCAGCTCGAACCACGGTTGCCCGAGTTCAGGCTGGAAGCCGAGCCTCCACGCCGTCCACTCTGTCGCGGCCCAGATCGTGAAGAGCACGATCAGGAAGACGACGATGATCTGGCCCCATAGGATTTTGGTGGCGGACAAGTTCGGGTTCCTCGACAGCAAATACCGTCAAGGTCGTGCGTGGGCGCCAAGGGTTGCAAGTCATTGCCGTCAGGGATCGTAGGTTCGGGCGCGGTGGCGGGCAGAAACAGGGATTATCGTAAGAAGATCGCGGCGCGGCTGGCAGTGGCCATGATCGGCCACGGGATCCGTCGAGCTATTTCAGGTGGCCAGACAGCATGCGGCCGTTTGGATGCGCTCCGCGGTGAAACAGTTTAGCGTGTGACCGGGCTTCCGAGGTTGTTCCTTGCCATCATCTTCAGTTTTCATCGGGATCGACGTTGCGTGTGCCGTTGGCAAGCGGTTGCCGCTCTGCGTGGTGGCAGCGGACTATCCGCTGATGCCACTGACAATCCCGAAGCACCTCGCGGGGCTTATTCCTCGTGGCGTCGGCAACAGGGAAATCATCGCGGCCGCGCCCTTTGAGCAGTCGGCGCGCGGCGTCGTGAGCGCAATCGCGCGTATCCGAGATGAGATGGGATGGAAAGTCGAAAGGATCGCCGTCGATGCTCCTGCTGCGCCGCCCGCAAAAGGCTCGCGAGCGTCGGAAGTCGAACTTGGACGTCTTGGCCTGTCCTCCTTCCGAACGCCTGTGGCGACTGCCTGGGCAGGCATCCGTGAGAAGTGCATCGACCATTTGAGCCTTGGCGGCACGGCTGCAACTCTTCCGCATGCAAATAAGATTTGGATGCTCTTTGGTTTCAGACTTTTCGCCTTGCTGAATGACGAGCTCCACGCCGAGGTCATCGAGGTGTATCCGTTCGCCATTGTCCGCGCTTTGCTTCCCGCGTGCGAGCACAAGTCATCGGAACAGGGATATCGAGATCAGCTCTTTGCGGTCTCGGCTCGTACGGGATGGGAACCGCAGGCTCTCGAAGCGAAGCTGAAGGCAACGGTGCCAGGCAGCCGGCATGATCGGCTGGACGCATTTATGGCGGCCTGGGTCGGTAGTCTGCCGCCAGAAGAGCGGCGCGCTTTTGGCGACGCCCGGCAGCCCGATGACGCGATTTGGGTGCCATCGTGATCTGTTGCGTCGGCGGCAATGCGGCCTCGGGCAAAGCTGCGCCTGCCACCCCTTGGGTTTTCGAGCGTCGGCTATAATCCAAGTTCCCGCTTGCGCCCGAATCCCCATTCGATCCCGCCGCCGTCCCGCGCTACGCCTGACACATGCCGGCCAAGCTGCTTCTCTAACGGCGGCGACCACGGGACGAGCTGGAAACCCAGGCCGTTGTCGATCATGGCGAACCTGCCGGAGGTGAGCGTGAGGCTCTGACGATAGGTTCCGGCAACTTGCTCGCCCGCGGCGGTCTGTCGATATGGCAGGCCGGTCTCGGCCGACAGCCTGGTGCCGACTGCGCTGAGCTCGCTGCGTCGCAGCGTGTCGAGCAGATCGCGCTGCAAAACGATGCGCTGGCCTTGCCGGCGAGCGAAGCCCTCACCGGCAAGGTGTTCAGCGCGAGCGGTCATGGCTTCCCGAACCTCGCCGCCGAACCCGCCCATCGAAAGCGGCAACGGCTGACGCTCGACCAGCCGGTGATCGAGCCAGGTGGCGCCCGGCGCGGTGACCTGGCGGGCAAGGTCGATGTCGGATCGGTTCGCCAGCAACAATGTCGGCCGCTGGTCATCGGCGCCACCGAACCGGCGCACCTCGACGATGCCACCGATGGGCGGGGCATGGGCGAAGGCTTCGGTATCCCGAAACCGCACGTGGTGAGCGCGGCCATCCGTGCCGTCGATCACGGCGTAGGCTTCCCCGGTTAGTTCGTCGTGCAGGCCTTTGTCCACGAGCCGGCCGATAATCGGCGACGTCGCCGCACCCGTGTCGATGACATAGTCGGCGACGCCGCGCTCGAAGCCATTGTCGGTGAGGGCGCGGTGCATGGTTTTGATGATATCGCCGCGCATGCCGAGATCGCGGAGGCTTCGTTCAGCTTCGAGCCCGACCATCCATTCGCCGGGGCCAGCGGGCGCGGCGAGCCCCATTGTTTCCAGATGCTGGAGCCGGCCGATCATGAGCCGGCGGGTCTCCGGATCGGCCGCGCCCGGATGCTCCGGCCGGAGATCGATGTACCCTGTCTCGTCGGCGGCCATGCGTATCTCGGCGTCGAGCCGGGTCCAGCGCTCGGCGCCGACATCGCGCTCAAGCGCGGAGCGGATTTCATGCTCGGGCTTCGGACCGAGTTCGATCGATACAAGCTCCTCGGCCCGGGAGCGCAAGCCGCGGCTGATATAGTCGCGGGAGATCACGAGGTCCTGGCCGGTCTCATCGACGCCGCGCACCAATAGATGGACGTGCGGGTTGTCGGTGTTCCAATGGTCGACGGCGATCCAATCGAGCCTGGTCCCAAGGTCGGCTTCCATCTGCCGCGCGAGGTCTCGCGTGAAAGCTCGGAGATCGGTCATCTCGGCGGCGTCTTCGGGTGAGACGATGAAGCGGAAGTGATGCCGGTCATCCTTCGTTCGATCGGCAAATCCGGCATCATCGACGCGGTCGGTCTCGGCATCGAACATCCGCGCCTTCTCGCCGTCACGCGTCACGCCCTCGCGCTTCAGATAGGCGACATGCGCCGACATAGGCGCGGAGCGGAAGGCCCGTCCCTGGTGGCGCGCAACACGGGCCGTCACGGCAACCCGCCTGCTGTTCGTGAACAGCCGGTTGCGACTGAAGGCAAGCCGGCCGCGCCCGAAGGTCGAGCGGCCGACGCCTGTCCGCTTTCCGGCTCCATTCGCTGAGGGCGTGTGGCCTGCCTTCTTGGCGGCGCGCAGCACCTGGTTGATGAAACTCTTGGACTTGCCGGCGCGGGTGCTGCGGATGCGGCCAGGCCGAACGCGGAAATCGTCGCCGGAGCCGCTCATCCGCAGAATCCCAGGCGCGAAAAGCGGATGGTGCCGCTATTTCCATTGATATTACTGAACTTATGTCCCGGAGCGGCACGCGACCCGACCGCCCGGCACGGAGAAAGACAAGCCCGTTCAAGGGCTTGGATGCCGACCGGAGAGCCGCTTTTATCTTGCCGTCGTCTGGTCGTGTTTCCCTGTCCACCCCCCTCCATCGTCAAACCCACGATGCAGTCCGCCAGCGCCCGAAGAAATGCGCCATCGCTCACCGGGGCAGCTCCCGAGCAGAGACTCGCACGAAGAGGCTGTCGGAACGCGGCACGAGAGCCGACATATCGACGATGCGACCGGAGCTTGGTGAACGGTTTGGACGCACCGATGCCGACGCATCATCGACACTCGGAGCGCCTTGGTCCTGTCCGACAAAGATCGGCCCCTCGGTCCAGGAACGCGCGACCGAAGCGATTGCCATCGCGTCCTCGATCCGCCCTTCACCGATCAGCGGTGCAATCGCGGCGACATAGGCTCGCGTTTCGTTCGGAAGCTGTCGGCCTGTCGCCAAATGCTCCTCATACCGACCGGGTCCGGCGTTGTAGGCGGCGAGAAAGCCCGGCGATCCGTAGCGATCGTGCAGCTCTCGGAGAAAGGCCGCACCCGCCAGAATATTGTCGTGCGGATCGTAGGGATTGGCGCCGAGTCCGTGACGAGCGCGAAGGCTCGCCCATGTCGCCGGCATGATCTGCATTAGGCCCATCGCGCCTTTCGGAGAGAGGGCGTGGACATCGTCCCCGCTCTCGGCATGCATGACGGCGCTGATCCAGGACACGGGAATCCCGAACCGCTGTGACGCCTCCGCGACGAACGCCGTGAAGGGATCGGAGGCGCGCGCGACAGATGCGGCGTTGCCCTGTGCGAATGCCGGGGACGCGAAGGGCGTGCTGCCCGCCATGCCCATCATCACGATGATGGCGGTTGCAATGGCTGTTGGACGGGCGCGCAATCGGTTGCCGATCCGACGTGAGCGGACCAGCGGCTGCTGGGCTGCACGATGAGTTGTCGTGTGCATGGGTCACCCTCGCTCATCGCGTTTCGCCGGGCGGTTCCAGAGCAGATTGAAACTCGATCCCTTCGCTTCAGCCTGGAACAAATTCGCGCGGATGGGCTGAGTGAAGGCTGGATCGTCGATCAGCAACGAGACATACGCTCCGGCCTTCTCGCCGGTGCGCTTCCAAGCGGCGCCGACCTCGGGGCCATCGGCGCTGTCGCCTACGTGAACCCGAAAGTCCGGCGCGTTCTCGCCGTCCCCGGCATTGGCCGGAACGAGGGCGAGTTCGACATCGATGGTGAGCGTACGCAGCCGGCCGCAATAGCCGTCTTGGGTGCGGGTGAAATTCCCGATGTGGGCCATTTGGACATCCTTTCCGTTGCAGGGTTGCGGTGGTCTCAGTGCGTCGCGGCACGCCAAACAAAGCGGCCGTCGTCTCCTTCATCGGTCCAAAGAGGAACCGCGCGACCGACGATCGAGCTGGCTGGAAGCGGGCCGAAATACCGGCCGTCCAGACTGTCGGGCACGCCGGGGTTCATCAGGAAAACGTCGCCAGCGGCAACGGTCCGACAGCCTTGCCAGTCAGGGAGATCGCGTCCGCGCCGGTCGCGGGCTTGCGCTTCGCCGACCTCGACACGGTCGATGGTGATGCGGAGCCCATGCCGGCACACGCTCTGTCCCGGCAGCGCCAGGACACGTTTCATCAAGGGCACGCCGCGCGGCAGGTAGCCGCCATCGGCGAGGAAGCTCGCGATGGGTTCCGGCGGCATGACGGCGACAAGTTCGGTGTCGCGTAGCGCGCCTGGTGGCCGCACGGCGTAGAGGCCGATCGGGGTGCTCGCGCTGGCGTTCCAGATGAGCCTGGGAAGAGGCTTGACGAACGCGACGCCCACGGTCGCCATCGCCGAAAAATAGGTGGCCATAACCCATCCGACGCGGGTCATGGCTGCGCCCTCCGGCGCAACAGCCACGCATCGTGCTGCGCGCGCGTATAGGGCCGCGGTTCGTGCCCGACGGTCAGGCGGCTGTGGACATGGCGCCAATGATCCGGCGCGATGTCGGCCGGTTCAACGCCCATCGCTTCCACGGCATCGATGGCCTGAAGCACGCGCTCGACCTTCGGCCAGCCATCGATGTGCAGCATGATTTCGCCGCCGGGACGGACGAAGGGAAGCGTCTGATAGGATTCACGCGCGGCGACGGCGCGCACGATATCGATGCGCGAACTGACGGTTCCGAAGTCGTTGGCAGACCAGCGCACGAACGCGAAGACGGTGCCGCTTCGAAAGCCGAGGGTGCGGCGGCGGCGGTCGAGGATTTTCTCTTCGACGTAATCGCCGAAGCGGATCCAGTTCTCGATCCTCTTCTCGTACCAGGTCAGTTCGACTTGCGTGAGGCTGTCGGACAAGCGGCCGGCATGCGAATCTTGCCGATTCGCTGCGGACTGCGCGTGGTCGGTCATGATGCGTCTCCAGAGTCGGGAAATTCGCGCGCCAGCAGCTCGCGCAGCATGTCGGCGACGGTGACGCCGCGCCGGAAAGCGGCGACCTTGATGCGGCCGCGCAAGCCGGGCGTGACGTCGATGGTGAGCCGAGCTGTGAAAGCGTCGGCCTTCGCCGGACAACCGGCCGGTATGTCCGGCGCTTTGATCCAGCTCTCGGCGTCACCGGGACGGGAGGCGAAGCCGCGCTTCGATTGACGCTCGGTCATCGGCCGATCCTCGCGATCTCGGCGGCGAGTGCTGCGATCTCGCGCGTGGCCGGACTGTTTGCGCCGAGGTCGGCGACAAGCCGACCTGTACGCGCGCTATCGGCAAAGGCGACGCGCTGTCCAATCGTGACCTTGAGGACCGGCGGCTGGTGATCGGCCAACGATTCGGCGGTCTCCCGCGCGATGACGGTGCGCGCGGCGCATCGATTGAGGACAAAGCGCGCGGCGAGTTGCGGCCGGAAAATGCGCGCCTCGTCGATCAGCTTCAGCGTCTCGCCCGAAGCCCAGCCGTCGAACGGCGAAGGCTGCGCGGGGATCAGGACGAGATCGGCGGCGAGCAACGCCGAGCGCATCAGCCCGGCGACACGCGGCGGCCCGTCGATGACGATGTGATCGGCGTCGCGGGCAAGTTCGGGCGCTTCGCGATGAAGCGTGTCGCGCGCCAGGCCGATGACGCCGAACAGCCTCGGCAGCCCTTCCTTTGCCCGCTGCTCGGACCAATCGAGGGCCGAGCCCTGCGGGTCGGCATCGATGAGGGTGACGCGGCGGCCTTCACGAGCCCACTGGCCGGCGAGATGAAGCGCCAGCGTGGTCTTGCCGACGCCACCCTTCTGATTGAGGAGCGCGACGATCACGACGCGCCTCCGGACTTGGTTGGGAACGGGTGCGTCGGACCCGCAGCTTGGACCGGCGGTCGCTCTCCCCCGTCCCGATAGCGCCCCTTTTCCTTCCCGGCAGGCCGCGGTTCGGATCGAGTTTCCCCGCCGCCAACTACTAGAAGGTTAGAATCTTGGTTAGACTCTAAGTTAAGGGCGCGAATTTCGCTTTTGCGCTCGTGACTTATGACCGATTCCGGTTCCCGATAGCACGAGGGTCGGGTTCCTGATGGCACGATAGCGCCGGTTCCCGATAGCACGACGCTATCCACAGGTTGTCCACAGGCTGCCGGCTCGAAGGCGAGCAGGGTGCGGCCGCTGATTTCGACTTCAACGAAGAGCGTGTATCCCGGCAGCGGCTGGCGGCGGATGATGTCCCGCAGCTCGAAAGCAAAGCGCTTGAACGGCGACAGGCTGCCGGACTTCAGATGGAGATGGCGGAAATCGAAGCGCCAGCCGTTCCGCTGATGGCCGCCGTGCTTGCGGACAATGCGGTAAAGCCAGCGCTCCATGCCGCCGGTCAGGTCGAAATACGCGCGGTCGATGGTGAGGACGAGCGCATCGTCGAGAACGGCACGGTAGAACCAGTCGGGGACGATAAGCTCGATACCGCCGGGATGACCGTGGCCGTCGGCGCGTTCCGTCCATTCGTTGATCCAGGAGAAGCGGTGCATCCGCCGCTCGGCCGGTTGCCGTAGAGATGTAGCGACCGTCGTCGATTGCAGCCGGTCGAGCGCCGCCTTCAGGCGCTGATAGTCACGCAGCGATGTCCCGCGCCCGGTGAAATTGAGTATCTCGTAGGGCGTCGCCGCCATCAGGCGCGACGTGCGCAAGCCGGCGTCGCGCGCCTCGACGATCTGGGAAGCGGCCCAGATCAGAACGTCGGCGTCCCAGATCGTGGCCATGCCATGTTCGGGGACAGCCTCGACGCGGATTGCAACATCGCCCGAACGGAAGTCGATCGGAGTCGAACGGTGGGATTTGGCGAGACTGAAAAAGGGATAAGCCATGAGGTCCTGCGCATCGCGAGGCGCGAGATCGCCGGGGAGCGCGCGGAACAGTTCGAGCTGCTCGCGTTCCGATCCGGTGCAATGTCGCGTCGACATGAGGGGAGCTGCCGGGGAGGTCAGCGGCGTGTCTGGCCGGCATAAGCCGGCGAGACAGCTGCGTGGCGCTTGGCGGGAAGCACCTCGCCCACGCCAGGGTCGGATGTCGACGCCTTGGCGCCCCGCGCCACCCACGCCTGCAGATCTTCGAAGTTGTAGACGACGCGCCCGCCGAGCTTCGAATAGCGCGGGCCAGTGCCATAGGTGCGGTGCTTTTCGAGCGTCCGCCCGGAGAGGCCAAGGAACCGCGCGGCTTCGGGCGTGCGCAAATAGCGTGGCGGGAGCTGGGGGATCGCTGCGGACATCGGTGGCCTCCGTGTTGTCGGGGAAGGCCGCCGGTTATCGGCGGCCGTCTGCGATCACGGTGGCGAAGGGTTGCCGCGTAGGGGGATGGTGAAGATGGGGGGTGCCGAATTCGCCACCCCCGCGGGACCGGCGATCTCGGGCCTCGCACGATCAATCGGGCCGGCGCGGACCCAGGAGATTGCGATAGTCACCGCGCATCGTGGTGATGCCGGTGCGCACCAGGCGGATGACCGTGTCGCGGAGGGATGCGGTCTTCCAGGACTCGGCGGCGAGGCGGGTCGGGTCGAAGAGCGCTTCGGCGATGGCCCGGTAACTGGCGCCCGCCAGGTGCCCGTCGAGGGCACGCAAGGCCGCGATCAAACGCTCGCCTTTACGGAGGGGGGCGGGCGGCGTTCGTGGTCTCCCGTGCGCGATGAACCGCCAGAAGCGCAGCGCCGCGTCGGTGCGTTGTGGGGCAGTGGCGTCCAGCGGGATGAGCGCGGCCATAGGCATCGCGCCGCTGGGCGGATCAATCAGCCAGAGCTGATGATTGATCCCGTCGTCTTTGATCATGACGTGCGTGCCGTCGTCGGCATCGCGCCGCACACTGTCGCTGGGAAAATCCGCCAACGAAACTGATGGTGTCGCTGCGCTGGCGGGTGCGGCCGTCAGGACAATGACCGACGCCAGTTCGTCGGACCGCCAGAAAACCGGTGATTGATCAGCGCGCCAATTTGGATCGGCAAGGAAATCGCAACCCCCAGCGCCGGCCGGGACCATCGGTCCCGTCATCGGCTTGAATTGGTGCAGCTTTGTAGGCGTTTCGGTAGTCTGGGTTGCGACGTAGGAACTCCCAGGCGAGGCTCGCGGGCTCCATCGTGGCGGCGTATTGATAGGCGGCGGGCGACCGCCAATCCTCCGTTGACATTGCACGTCTCCTTGCGAGGGATCACGGGATGCCTGGGCCAGTAGATATCTAATCTGGGCTTTTGGTGGCGCGATGTGCAGACCGGCCGCCGGCATTGGGCCATGCCCAATCCGGATCGGCGATTTTCAGGAAATCCGCAAAGCCGGGAGCACGCGTCGGATGAAAGACTGACGCGGTGGCCGTTGAACCCCGCCGTCAGCGCGCCGAGCGCAGCAGATCGCGGTAGCCGTGCTCGGTAAGCCAGCGTGCGCGTGCCAGGTGCGTTTCATGAGCGCGCCGGGCACGGTCCGGTTCCAACGCGGGATCGAGATCGAGCACGACTCGCGCGACCTCCTCCCAGGGGGCTCCCTCGGACGTCGCATCGAGCAATCGGAGATAGGTCGGCAGATGCGCCCGGTCGTAGTCAGTCACCTGCGCGCTGGTCGGGGCGGTTTCAGCGATAGGGGGGGCCGGAGGAGATGGCATGGTCTTCCCGAGGATTTACCCGTGTTGACGGAGAATGCTTGCGAAACTGGGACGTCGAGCCTGAAAGGCGCGGCTGGCGGAACGGCTCGGCGAGAGCGCCGCGTATTATAATACGTAGCGCCAAAATACGCGATTGGTGTCCATCCTGTGGATGGATATTCGACAGGTGTTCGGAGAGAATCTTCGCCGATTTCGCACGCAAGCCGGCCTCAGCCAAGAGGCCGTCGCTGTCCGAATGGGCGTGGATCGAGCACATGTGAGCAGTATGGAGCGGGGCCAGCAGAACGTCACGCTCCTGACGCTTTGGCATGCATCTCAGGCCGTCGGTGTGAAGCCTGCCGATCTCCTCGACGAAGACTTCGAGGTTGGTGGCGACCTTGCCGACCCTGAAGGCTCGTCGGCGTCATAGTCTTCCTGGCAGAAAAGAAGCCCCGCCCGGTTTCCCGAGCGGGGCGTCGCTGGCTGACCTCAGTCGCCGTTGGCCTTGCGGCCGCGGGACCAGATGAGGGTGAAGCCGTCGCCGTCCTCGTCGTCGAAGAGGTTGGCGTAGATCGGCGCGTTGAAGCTGGGATCGTCGAGCTTGACCGAGAGATAGTCGCGGTTCTCGGCGGAGCGCTTGGACCAGGCGGCGCCGATCTCGGCGCGGCCGACGAAGATGCGGTGGCTCGGGGCGTTGTCGCTGGCGCGGGTGGCCTCGGGGACGATGCGGACGTTCTTGGTCTGAACGCTGAGGGTGACGATTTCGCCCAGATAGTCGGTGCCGGATTTCTTGAAGGTGCCGATGTTCGCCATGGTAATTCTCCTTGTTCGCTGTTCTCGAGCCCGCGCCCATCGCGGCCTCGATGGCGATCGACAGACCGGAGGCGACCGACGCCGCACCCGCTTGCGGGCCGCAGCGCAGCGGAGGATGTCAGCCCGGAGAGTTTCTTGCCTCGCGAGGAATGGGCGGGCCGGGGTTCCCGCGCGATCTTTCGCGTGGGGTGGTCCCCCAGGGGAAGAAAGTCGCCGGGCGACATTGCGGCATAGGCGGTCGAGGCGAAGCCGTCCTTCGGTCAGATCCAGCCATTGGAGAGGCCGTATGGGGCAGGTGCGCCCTGACAGCGACCAATCAAGGAAGAACCTGGCGGACACCGGCCACCGAGAGCGCTTCGGCACGTCTGGGCAAACGGACCTGAGTTCAGACCTGTTCCGCCATCGGCCTGCGGCTATCACCTCGCCACCGAAAGACAACGTTGAAGGCATCAGCGATTTATCGGTAACGCACCGACAATGCCGCCTCGTCCAAGGGGATCACCGACTGTACCGCGATCTCGGTCTTGCCTTGGCGGTTCCCGCCAATGCCCGATCATCGACCTGCATCGGCGACGACCGGTCTGCCTTGACGGTGTCACCCTGCATCGGACCTGCCCGTGGTCCCGGCTGCGTTCAGCCCCTGATGATGCCCTATGTCGGGTGAGCGGGGGGCAATGCCATGCGCGTCCAGGCTGTGACGCCGACAGCTATGGCCCCAACGATCGAGAACGCGATCTGCCAAGCTCCGGACGGCATGGTCAGTTTCGTGAGGCCGAGCGTGGCGTGGTAGCCGGCCAGCGCCGCGGGCGCCGCGAACAACAGTGCGACCGCGACCCGTATCCAGGTGGATCGTGCGAATACAAAGACGTACTGGCCAGCGACCAAGGTGACACCGCCGGCCAGAATGCCGACAAAGATGGCCCCGATCGGCCCGGCGTCACCGTGATAGGCCCACAAGCCGGCGGAAACCGCCGCGAAGAAGGGAAGTGCATAGACGGCGAGCGAAAACAGCAGCCAGCAGAGGAAGCCGATGCCGACGATGCCGAATAGGATGCCGATGACGATCATGGTGGTGGTCTCCGTGACAAGGGTCGAACGGGCGCGCCTTCCACCACCACCACGGCGCACTGGCGAGTATAGCCGAAAGTGACGAAGGCAGCAGCGGAAATCTGGATGGGATTTCCGTCGCCGCCTGGTGTGACCGGCGCCCCTTCAGAATTGAAAGGGATCGAATTCATGAATGATCGTGGCCGGGTCGCCGTCGTATTCTGCCGACGGCATAACGCCGTATTCGCCGTTGCCGGCGTGAAAGACCGTGATGCAGACCATCAACGTGGTGGCGAGGTTCCAGCCGCGGGCGTGAGCGATCGAAAGGGCTTGAGACATCGTTCCGGCTCCTGTCTTGGAGGCGGGGACCATCCCCGCGCGACAGGCGCCCGATGTGTCCGGCCCAGGGCCGCAATCACCGCAGGCGAAGCCGAAGAGGCCGCACGCTCGCGTAGCGGACCCTTTACGGGTTGATGGCGTCAGGCCCGGGGTCGGACCAAGGATCAGCGCTACTGGGAGCGGGGTGGTGTACGGCTTCGACTCCGGGTAGCTTGGAAATGGACCGCGTGCTGATTGCAGAGTCGAGTTTTGGTGCTGCTCACCGCCGCATTGGGCGGATTTGCGACGGTCGGCTTTCGGACGCCACGACGGGAAAGCTGACATTCAGGCCCCAGTCCTGACCGGCCGGATCTGACTCTCTGCGGACGTTTCGCGCATCCGCTCCCAAGAGTGCAGCGAGCGCAGGGGAAGGCTTCCCCTTCAATTCCATACTACCGCTAGCTGCATGCCGAGTGTAAATTAGCCACGGAGAAAATTTTTCGGATGGGGCGGCTACGTGAAGATAAAGGCAATAAAAATAAAGAACTTCCGCTTGCTGCACGATATTTCTCTGCAGCTTGAAGACGAGACCACGGTCGTGGTCGGACGCAACAACTGCGGAAAGACCTCGCTCTCCGACATCATCCGCAAATTCCTCTCGGAACGTAGCACGTTCGAGATCGAGGACTTTTCGAGCGCTTGCTACGACAAATTCTGCGCGGCGCACCGCGCGCACCTAAAAGGTGCTGACGTCGAAGAGGTTCGCGCGCTCGTGCCGTCAATCGATCTGCGGCTTCACGTGAGCTTCGACCCGACAGTTCCCGAGTTCGGCCCGCTCCGCGACTTCGTCATAGATACCGACGTTAACTGCACGGAGGCCATCATCGTGTGCTCGCGGAGCCTCGCCGATGGCCGGATTGCAACTTTGTTCGAGGGGCACGAGGAAACCGTCCTGCAAGGGACTGACGAAGCACACTCCGACGAGGATCGCCTGGCGCTCTTCCGCAGCTTGGCCGACCGCGTGCCGACGCTATTCACGACGCGGATGTGGGCCGAGGACCCGCAGGACCCGACGGACACGCGCGACGTGACGCCGAAGGCTGTCACAAGCCTGCTGTCGCTCGGCTTTGTGAACGCGCAGCGTGCGCTCGACGGCACGGGTGGCCGTGACACCGACGTGCTGGCAAAGGTGCTTGAAGGCCTATTCCAGAGCGCGTCCGTCTCGACGGCGGACGGCTCCCAAAAGAATATCGCCGACGGGCTCAAGAAGGCCGTCGAGGAAATCCAGTCGGGCATTGACACGGATTTCAAGAAGGAGCTCGCGAAGCTCATGCCTGCGATTGAGTATTTCGGGTATCCGGGTCTGGACAACGTGCCGCTGCAGCCGGAGACGAAGCTCGAAGTCGGCAAGCTTCTGTCCAACTTCACGAAGGTTCAGTACGCCGGTTACAGTGGCGTGCAGCTACCAGAGTCCTACAACGGGCTCGGGTATCGCAACCTTCTCTACATCCTCCTCAAGATCGTTGGCTTCTTCCGCGAGTATCGGGCGCATACTAACGCGCCTGGCTTGCAGCTCATCGTGATCGAAGAACCCGAAGCCCACCTCCATCCGCAGATGCAGGAGGTCTTCATCCGGCAGTTGCCGGAGATCGTCAAAAAGCTCTGCGCCTTGGAGGGCGAGCACGTCTCGTGGCCGGTGCAATTCGTCGTCTCGACGCACTCGCCGCACGTCGCGAACGAGGCCCGCTTCGACACGATCCGCTATTTCGCCGTCACGTCGATGGATCAGCCGGTTGGCGTGCGCTACGCTCAGGTCAAGGACCTCAGCAGCGACCTCGCCGGATTGAAGGGCCCTGTCTCTGACTTCCTGCACCAGTACCTGACGCTGACACGCTGCGACCTCTTCTTCGCAGATAAGGCGGTGCTGATTGAGGGGACGACGGAGCGACTGATGTTGCCGCAAGTGATGCGCGCCCTCGATGCTGTCGATCCGTCACTGAATCTTGGCAGCCAATACATCACGATCATGGAGGTTGGCGGGGCCTATGCACAGCTCTTCATTCCGCTCCTCGAATTCCTGGACCTGCGCAGTCTGATCATCACCGATCTCGATGCCGTCAAACGCAACGCCAAAAAGAAGCTCGAAGCTTGCCTCGTCCACGAGGGGGAGACCACGAGCAATTCCTGCATCAAGTACTGGTTCAAAACGGCCGAAGCTGCGCCCCCGGTGCCCGAACCGCTTGCCGAGGAACCTGCCACAAAGCCTGTAGCCGCGCCGCAAGCGGCTCCGGCGATCCCAGCGCCCGCGACGGCAGAAACGGCCGCCGCCGAGACTGCTGACGACGACGAGGAAGAAGTCGCGGATGGGGCGACCTTGTTCCCTTTGTCGACGGCATTGGCGGCCGACAATGCTGCGAAGACCCGTAGCAGTCTGCGCCTCGCATATCAGGTGCCGGAAGCGTCGGGCGGGCCGTGTGGCCGGACGTTCGAAGACGCGTTCATTCTCGCGAACCAGACCTTCTTCGGCATCACCGGCGCGACGAATGACGCGCTTGCGAAAGCCGCCCAGGACAAGGCCGCGAAGCAGAAGAAGTCGAGGTTCGCGCTGACCTACGCGATTGAGAAAACCGACTGGGTCACGCCTCGATACATTGAAGAGGGCGTGCGCTGGCTCGCCGCGAGCAACGCCGCTGTCGCTAATCCTGTCGTGGCGCTCGGCGCCAAGGCGCAGGCCGTCAATGCGATTGATGCGCTCACCGGCACGCCAACCTCCGGTGCACCAGAGTGAGCAAGGCCTCTCAACCCAATCCAGCCGAGGCCGCCGCCGCCGTCGCATGGGAAACGCTGAAAGGCTGCCTCGACGACGGGTCGAGCTTCGTGTTCGAGGCAGGCGCTGGCGCAGGTAAGACCTACTCGCTGATCGCTGCGCTTCGCTACATCTTGAAGGACCGGAAGCGGGAGCTTCAACGCACGCACCAGCAAGTCGCCTGCGTGACCTACACCAACGTTGCGCGGGATATGATCATCGCGCAGACCGACGGCGATCCGGTGATCTACTGCGACACGACCCACGCGTTCGCGTGGATGCTCGTCAGCCCGTTTCAGAAACGGCTTCGCGAGCTCGTCCGCACGCTGCCGGGCTGGGCAGATCGCGTCGAAGAACTCGACGCCGCGAACATCACGGCGGTTGGGTACGCGCTCGGCCGGCGCTCCATCGAAGATGGCACTGCGAACCTCCACCACGACGACATCTTTCCGGTGTTTATCGAGCTGATGCAGTCCGCGAAGTTTCGCAACGCGGTGGCGTCGCGCTTCCCGATCATCCTCGTGGACGAGTACCAGGACACGAACGCCGACCTCGTCGAATGTCTCAAGGACCAGTTCATTGGCAAGCCGCACGCGCCGCAATTCGGCTTCTTCGGTGACCACTGGCAGAAGATCTATGGCGATGGCTGCGGCTCGATCACACACGACGCGCTGAAGCGCATCGACAAGAAGGCGAACTTCCGCAGCCCGAAGCCAATCGTCGACAGCTTAAACTTGATCCGCCCGGAACTCGCGCAGGCGGTGAAGGACCCGGCTGCGCCGGGCGAAGTTCACGTCTTTCATACTAACGGATGGGGCGGGGCACGGCTCACGGCGAACCACTGGCAGGGTGATCTCCCTGCGGCCGAAGCCGCGCGAGCGCTCAGGAATGTCCGCGCGGAGCTCGAGAGCGTTGGCTGGGATTTTGCCGGCAACACGAAGGTCCTGATGCTCACCCACCGGGCGCTTGCGACGGAGATGGGCTACGGCTCGATGCGGACCGTCTTCGCGTTCAACGACTCCTTCACGCGTAAGGCCAACGAGGTCATCGCGTACTTCCACGAGCATCTTGAACCGGCGGCGCGGGCCTACCTCGCCAAGCGGTTCGGCAAGATGTTCGAAGCGATTGATGCCGAGCGTCCAGTGATGAACGGGCCGGCCGACAAGGCCAGGTGGGCGGACGCCATGAAGCGGCTCTGCGAACTTCGTGACACGGGCACGGTCGGCGACGTGATCGGGCATCTGTCCTCCACGGGCCTGCCGATCCTCTCAGACGTGGTCGTGCGTCAGCAGAGAGCGCTTGCGGACGCGCTTGCGGGCGGCGAGCCGCTGACTGGACGCGTCAAGGAGCTCCATGCGCTTCACGCAGTGTCCTACCAAGAGATCATCGCGCTCTGCGAATATCTCGACGGTCACTCGCCGTTTGAAACCAAGCATGGGGTGAAGGGTGACCAGTTCGAAAATGTCCTCGTCGTGTTCGGGCGCGGCTGGAACGAGTACGACTTCAACCTTTATCTTAAGATGGCTGGGAACCCTGGCCTGATCGGCACTAGAACGGCGGCCTATGAGCGTTACCGCAACCTATTCTATGTCGCGGTCTCGCGGCCGAAGAGGCGCTTGGCGCTCGTCTTCACGCATCTGCTTGAGCCCGGCGCGATGGCGACACTGTCGGGATGGTTCGCTGGCCACCCGATCCGGGATATCGGCCCGACGCTATGACGACCGCCTCCTGGGCAGGTCTTAGTCGTAGCACTCTAAGTCGATCTCTCGTGTAGATCCGCTTTTAGGCTAGACTGCAGGGTCTGCTTTTGGAGTTCAACTGCCGCCGCGGACCCTCACCGCAATGTCCTTGGCTGTGGGCGACCGGCTTGGGTCGAGAGCAGTGGTAGACAGCAAGCGGCGCTCACGCGCCGCCACTCCCGAACTTCCAGACCGGGATGCCGAACTTCTTGGCCTTGTCGGCGAGGTTTTCCTGAATGCCGGTGCCAGGGAAGACCATCACCCCGATCGGCAGCACGTCGAGCATCTGATCGTTGCGCTTGAACGGCGCCGCCTTGGCGTGCTTGGTCCAGTCGGGCTTGAAGGCGATCTGCGGCACCTTGCGGTGGTCCGCCCATTTGGCGGCGATGAGTTCGGCGCCCTTGGGCGAGCCGCCGTGCAGCAGCACCATGTCGGGATGCTTGCCGTGGACGCGGTCGAGCTTGTCCCAGATCAGGTGATGATCGTTGAAGTCGAGCCCTCCTGTGAAGGCGATCTTGGGGCCGGCGGGCAATAGCACCTGGTTGGCGGCCCGGCGCCTGGCGGCGAGGAAGTCGCGGCTGTCGATCATGGCCGAGGTCAGGTTGCGGTGGTTGACCTTCGATCCTGAGCGCGGCCGCCAGGCTGAATTTGTGTGGCGCTCGAACTGGTCGGCGGCCTGGTCGCGGAAGAATTCCATGCTGTTCCTTCGCTCGATGAGCGTCTGCCCCTCGGCGGTGAGGCGTTCGAGTTCGACCGAGCGGATTTCGGAGCCGTCCTGTTCCTTCTGGCTGCGCTTCTGCGCCTGCTCGTTGTCGTCGAGTTCGCGCTCGATCCGGCCGACGGCGCGGTGGAAGAGATTGACGGTCGACCAAAGCAGGTCCTCGAGGTCGGGTTCGAGGCGGGTGTCCGCCAGGGTGACGACGAGGGCGTCGAAGATGTCGGCCGCGGCGCCGGCGACGGCATTGCCATCGGGTAGTGGTCTCGGATCGGGTTCGTCCTGAAAGGGGCGATAGCCGTAGAGTTGGAGTTCGGCGATGACGTGATCGGTCGGGGATGAGGTGTGCGGCGGCTCGTAACCGGTGTCGTCGTGTTCGGTCGTCATGGTGCTTCCCTTCGTCGGATCGACCGCGCCCATCGCGGCCTTCTTGGCGACGAAAGGCGGCGGGCGGCCCGGACCTGCACCCGAAGCAAAGCGAAGGGCCGAAGCACAGCGGAGGATGGCGGGGGCCGGCTATTTTGCCTCGCGATGTAAAGGCGGCTCGCCGCCGACGGAAAATAGTTGGCCATCCGCCATTGCCGGTCGGGGCCGTTTGCCGCCCCGATCGCCCTCTCAGAAGGCCGTGGGCGCGGTCCTCTCCGACAAGGCAGGGAAGCACCTCGATCGAATACGGCATGAGACCGGCGCCGCCGCGGACATCATTTCCCGTGCCGCTTCATGCCGCCAATTCCATGAAACGAGCGACGTCTTCGGGAGCGATCTGCACCCGCAACGCTGCCCGTAGCGCATCGGCACCGAGCGTGCGGAGATCTTCGTTGAAGTCGCCCAGTCGTGGCGACAAGGCCATCGCCTCGATCCCGGCCTCGTTCGCTCGGTCGATCAGACTCGCCATGGCGCCGTCCCCGGCCGGATCGTCGTCGCGGGCGATATAGAGCCGACGCAGTGTCGCTGGGAACAGGATGGCGGCGAGGTGTGCGGCCGAGAGTGCGGCCACCATCGGCATGGCGGGCATGACGCATCGCAGCGAGAGCATGGTCTCGATGCCTTCGCCAGCCGCCAAGACATCGTGCGCCACATCGAAACGGACGGCGTTGCCCAGGAGGTTGCCCATCGCCCTTCGCGGCGTGTCGATCGCCGCCTTGCCCCGCCCCGATGGGTCCAGCCAGGTACGATGCGCTCCGGTGATCTTGCCGCCCGGATCGGTGACGGCTGCGATCATCGCCGGCCAGGTCTCGGTCGGAGACCATGCATCAGGGCGGTAGTAGCAGCTTGGGTGGAAGCGGAGGCTTGCGGTTCCGTGCAAAGCCGTAATGCCGCGTTTGCGCAAGTACGCTTCGACGATTGTGCCCGCAATCGGCTGCGCCATTGCGAAGAGACGGCGTGCTGATTCCGGCGATCCCGCCGGTACGGACGATGGCAGCCGTCCATGGTCTTGTTCTGGCTCCGATCTCGGCAGGCTGAGAAAGTGCCGGGCCTCATTGGCGACGTCGCGGAATTCGACCAGGCCGCAGCTCTCGCGGATGACATCGAGGAGGTCGCCATGATCGCCGGTCGCCGCGTCGGTCCATTTGCCGGCCGCACCCCTGCCGGATTCCGGTCCTTTCAGCCGGACGAACAGGGAGCGGCCCGGCGCATTTCTCACGTCGCCGACCAGCCAGTAGCGGCCCTCGCGGCGGCCGTTGGAGAGATAATGATGGCACACCGCCTCGGCATCGCGCGCGAGCCGGTGCGCCAGTTCGGCGGCATCGAGCGCCATCGTCACGCCGCCGCCCGCTCGGCGACGCGCGCGAGCGGATAGCGTTCCAGCACCTTCGCCAGGATCGCCGGGCCGGCGGCGTCGGTCGGGACGAACATCCTGAGCTTCCACGAGATGATCTCATGGAACAGGCCATAGGCTCGCAGCCGGTCACGCATGGCGTCGATGAAGCCGGTCAGTTCGATGCGGTTTGTGCCCATGACGCGGACGCGGCGAAGCTGAAGCCCTTCGGCAAGATCGAGGATGGTCCGGCCATCCATCAGCGCGGTGAAAGCGCCGTCGGCGGACAGGTTCGACGGGCTGGTTTCAAGCGCGCTGGCCACCCATGCCGGGGACACCTTGCGGCCGACGATGCGTTCTCCGGTATCGGTCTGGAGCCGATAAACCCGGCTCGACTCGTTCGGCAAACGCTTCCAGATCGGCAGCAAGAGACCAGCGACGATGTGGATCTCACTGTCGGTGAATTCCGGCACATTGGCAAGTTCGGCCGCCCAGGCGCGGGCGAAGGTTTCGCGGTCGGCTTCCCGCCAATGCGTCTGTGGCATCATCGCCAGCGGCATGGCGGGATGCTCCATCGGCCGGATGAGCCGCACGCGGCGCTCGACCTCGCCATCTTCGAGCATCAGGCTCGGCGCCGGAACCTGAACGGCAGCCCGGCCCGACTGGCTGTTGACCAGCAGCACGGCTCGGGGATCGGAGAGCCGGCCCAGCGCCTCGTCGAGCGTGACCGGCCGGTTGCGCTCGCGCTGCGTGATCGTCAGCAGGCGAGTTTCCGCCGAGGTGCCGGGGTGCGTGTAGATGGTCTGCCGGTCGGTGACGACGAAGCTCTCCGCCGTCAGTGTCTCCAGCCCAACGTCGTAGGTTCCCGATGCGATCGCGCCTTCGATACGGGCGGTCAGGAGCTGCTCGAACGCCGTGAACAGGATGTTCTGCAGGTCGATGGTCAGCGCCAGCAGCCGATTGAGGAAGGTGGTGATCGGCGGCAACTCATCCCTGATGCCATTGCTGTCGGTCAGCTTCAGCCCGGTTGCATCCTCGAACGTGCCCAGCGAACAACCATCGACTCTGCCCATGACCAGCAGGACATAAAGCTGGCGTAGCGCGTCGCGGGCGTAGTGGCTCTCCAGATTGTCTTCAGGTCTGAACAGGCCTTGGCCGCCGGTCTGGCGCTGCCCCTTGGTGATGGCGCCGAGCGTGTCGAGCCGGCGGGCGATGGTCGAGAGGAAGCGCTTCTCGGCCTTTACGTTCGTCGCGATCGGCCTAAATAGTGGCGGCTGCGCCTGGTTGGTGCGGTTGGTCCGCCCCAAGCCTTGGATTGCCGCGTCGGCCTTCCATCCGGCCTCAAGCAGATAGTGGACGCGCAGGCGGCGGTTCTTCGCCGACAGTTCCGCATGGTAGGAGCGCCCGGTGCCACCAGCGTCCGAGAAGACGAGGATGCGCTTGGCGTCGTCCATGAAGGCTTGCGTCTCGGCGAGATTGGCCGAACCCGCGCGGTTCTCGACGGCGAGGCGATCGACGCCGTCCGATCCAGTTTTACGGATGATCCGGCGCGAGCGGCCCGTCACCTCGGCCACCACCTCCGTGCCGAAGCGCTGGACGATCTGATCGAGCGCGCCATGCACCGGCGGCAGCGAAGCGAGCTTCTCGATCAGGCGATCACGGCAGGCAACGGCCTCGCGGCTCTGGACGGGCTGGCCATCACGGTAGACTGGCCGCGAGGCGAGATTGCCCTCGCTGTCGGTGAATGGCTCGTAGAGCTGGGTCGGGAAGCTGTGCGCCAAGTAATCCAACACGTACTCGCGCGGCGTGATGTCGACCTGAACGTCGCCCCATTCCTCGGTCGGAATCTCGGCAAGGCGGCGCTCCATCAGCGCCTCGCCGGTCGAGACGATCTGGATGACCGCAGCGTGGCCAGAAGTCAGATCGCGCTCGACGGCGGCGATTAGCGAAGGCGTCTTCATCGCCGTGATGAGGTGATTGAAGAACCTCTGTTTGGCGCTCTCGAAAGCCGACCGTGCGGCGGACTTGGCCTGGGCGTTCAGCGTGCCAGTTTCGCCGGTGACGTTGGTCGCCTCCAACGCGGCGTCGAGATTGTTGTGGATGACGCCGAACGCGCCCGCATAGGCGTCGTAGATGCGGATCTGTTCGTCGGTGAGGCGGTGCTCGACCAGCTCATATTCTACGCCTTCATATGAGAGCGACCTGGCCGCGTAGAGGCCGAGCGCCTTCATGTCGCGGGCCAGGACTTCCATTGCCGCGAAGCCGCCGGCCTCGATCGCCTCCACGAACTCGGCCCGCGTGGCGAAGGGGAAATCCTCGCCGCCCCAGAGGCCGAGCCGCTGGGCATAGGCGAGATTGTGGACCGTGGTGGCGCCGGTTGCCGAAACATAGACAACGCGCGCGTTGGGTAGCGCGTGCTGAAGCCGAAGCCCCGCACGGCCCTGCTGCGAGGCAGCCTGGTCGCCGCGTTCTCCCTTGCCGCCTGCGGCGTTCTGCATGGCATGGCTCTCGTCGAAAATGATGACCCCGTCGAAGTCGGAGCCCAACCATTCGACGATCTGGCGGACCCGCGAAACCTTCTCATCGCGCGCGTCGGAGCGCAGCGTGGCGTAGGTGGTGAATAGGACGCCTTGCTCCAAACGGATCGGCGTCCCCTGACGGAAGCGCGACAGCGGCGTCACCAGGAGCCGCTCCTGCCCGAGCGCCGACCAATCGCGCTGGGCGTCCTCGATCAGCTTGTCGGATTTCGAAACCCAGACCGCACGGCGGCGGCCCTTCAGCCAGTTGTCGAGCAGGATGCCGGCGACCTGGCGGCCCTTGCCGGCGCCGGTTCCGTCGCCGAGAAACCAGCCGCGGCGGAAGCGGATGGCATGTTGAGCATCGTCAGGCGCGGCCGAGACGATGTCGAAGGTCTCGTCCACCGTCCACGATCCGGCGAGATGGCCGCAATGGGCCTCGCCAGCGGTGATCACGCTTTCGAGCTGGGCGTCGGACAATAAGCCGTCCGCTACGACAGCGGCGGGCAAATGCGGCCGATAGCTGGGCTTGGGTGGCGCCACCGACGCCATCGCCGCCGATTGCACCAGCCTTGTGGGGTGAGCCTGAGAGCCGGGAATACCGATCGACTGCAAACCGTATCCTTCATATAGCGCCTCTGTGATGTGACCGCCCTCGACTGGCATCCAGTCGATGGTCTCGTAGGTCAGCTCAACCGCCTCCGGCTCGGGCGTCGTGGACGAGACGGAGGCAGGGCGCGGCGCAACGCGCTGCGGCCGTGCGGCGGCGGGACGAACCGCGGCGCGGGTAATGACTGGCGTGGCAAGCGGGAGCCTCGGCGGAACGGATTCCGCGATCCAACCAAGCAAGGTCGCGGCATCGGGGGCGCAAGGGTGCATCGCCGGAAACACGCTCGGATCGGCGGCGGGTAGACGGTCGATCACGGTCAGGCGGGTGTCGATGGTCGTGCCGTGCTTGGCATAGACCGTTCCATCGATGGCGGCCGAGAACACGATGCGCCCGCGTTCCTGCAACCGGACGAACGCGTCGACCCACATCGGATTGTCGGGCGCGCAGTTAGCGCCGGTGATCGCGACCAATCGGCCGCCCTCGGCGAGACGCGCGAGCGCCGAGGCGATGTGGCGCAGGGCGGCGTCGGCCATGCGGCGATCGACGTTCGCGAGCGCGGAGAATGGCGGGTTCATGAGCACGACGCTTGGAACGATGCTGGCGTCGAGATGATCATGGATCTGCGCGGCGTCGTGGCGGGTGACGGCGATACCGGGGAACAGGTGGTCCAACAGCCCGGCGCGCGTCTCGGCCAGTTCATTCAGCACGAGAGACCCGCCCGCGAGTTCGGCGAGAACGGCGAGCAGCCCGGTTCCGGCCGAAGGTTCCAGCACGAGATCGGCGGGCGTGATCGCGGCGGCTGCGCTGGCCGCGAGACCCAGAGCGATCGGCGTCGAGAACTGCTGAAGCGCCTGGCTCTCTTCGGAGCGGCGCGTATGGGTGGGAAGAAGGGCCGCGATCTTGGCCAGCATCGGCAGTACGGCGGCAGGAGAGACTGCCCGCGCGAGCATGGCGGGGCCGAACTTGCGTAGGAACAGGACGGTCGCCGCCTCGCAAGCGTCATAGACGGTCTTCCAGTCCCAGGCGCCATCGGCGTCGGAACCTCCGAAGGCGGAGACCATGGATGCGCGGAGCGTCGGTGCGTCGACACGCTGGCCGCGTTGGAGATGGGGAAGGATCATCCGTGCGGCATGAACCAGGGCGTCGGCCGCAGCCGGAACGAGCGGCGCGACCGGGAGAGGCGCGGCCGCGGAGGCGGCCGTGGAAGCCGGATTCGTCGTCATGAAGGGAACCTCGGGAGAGCCGGAACTGATCGAGCCGAGGGGCGCTCTCTCTCGACCCCAACGGCTCAAACCCGTCCCGGCAATCCTCTCCCTCTCGGGACGTCCAATAAGAAAAGGGTCCGGCGCTAGGCGCCGGACCCTTTGATGACGCCGAGAAGAAACGCGCGTTTATCCCGGCGGATCGACGAGCCGGTAGGTCCGGTTCTTGATGTTTGGAATCCGGTAGAGGCTGCGGGAGTCTGGCGCGCGAAAGAGCACGGTGCGATGGCTGCGCGGATTGGCGATGACCTCTAGCTGCTGGAAGCTCCGACCATCGGCGAAAGAGAGCGGCGCGTCGAATACGATCATCTGTCCCGCGCGTGGGGTCGGCTTGGCGGCCTTCGCGCGGCGGGCGGCGATGTTTTCGCGGCATCGGGCCCGCCATTGCACCGCATATTCGCGATCGGTCGGCGTCAGCAGATCGAGAACCGGTTCGGGACAATCGCACTCGTACGGCCCCATCGATTCTTCCATATCCTTGTAGCCGAAGATGTAGCCCTCGGGGTCGCGCGGGTTGTATCGGACGAGGCAGATGGCAGCCCAGACCTCGCGCTGACCGGTGGCGATGCGGACCTGTTCCACGGCGGCGTAGTAGGCGCGCATGCTGACCAGCGCCGAGCGCAGCACATTTGAGCGCACGTCGGCACGCTCGTAGGTGAACTGGGCGTCGAGATACTGGCGCGGGCTGGAATGGCCCTTGAGGGATGTCATGTAGAGCCAGCCCATGGCCGTCTCCTTTCGATGGGGGATGAAGACGGCGCGCGCGGGGAGCGCGACGCCGGGTGAATTTGGAGATCCTGATGATCAGCCGACCGGAGCGAGCCGTTGCTCGGCTTCGCGGATCGCCGCGAGCGCAGCGCGAAACTCGGCGGCGCCTTGCTCCTCTGACAGGTCGCTGCATTCGACGACGGCGAGACAGGCGGCGTGGATGTCGGAGTCATTGACTGCGTCAGCCGTAAGACGGGTGAGCGTGGGATCGGCCTCGATTGCTTGGTCGACTTGTCGCCTGACGGCGTCTTCGCGGATGCGGAGCAGAACATGCACGCCGTCATCGGCGGCATCTCCCGCCTTCTCCGCGAGGAAGTCCTCAAGGATGTCATTAGTGGATTTGCCGACAATCGCGTCCGCCGTGATCAGGACGGCCATGCCGCCGAAGCCGTCGGACCGCATTTTCGAACAGGTGAAAGACGTGACCGCGGTGACGTAGCGGAGCGTGGATGAACGCCGGACGATGTCCTGGAAGATGAACTCCCAGGACGTGCCGCTGAAATCGATCTCGATCTCGGTGTCGTCGGTGGATGCGACCGCCACGCGCTCGGCGATGCACGTGGTCGCCGTGCTGTCGATTCCCGCGGATGCATCGAACGCCGCACGAAGTTCGTCGATCGAAAGCCCGATAGCGTCGCTCGGACCGAGAGAGGTGTGGAAGTACACCGCCTCGCCATCCGGCTCGGCATCGAAGATGAGGCTGAGCACGAGACGTTCGAGCGGCGTCATGTCGGTGATCGGGATCGATTGCTGAATGACGGTGGGTGAGAAGTAGTCGGCCATGTCGGGTCTCCAGAAATGCGAAAGCCCGGCTCGATGGCCGGGCTTTTCGTTGCGTTGACGAGGAAGAGTGATCAGCGGGCGGCGGCGAAGGGATCGACGTCGCGATGGATCGGCTGGGCCCGCCCCATCCAGGGCTCGGGGCGGATGCAGCGCACCCAATCCGCGAAGCTCGGGATGAAGCCGAGGTCTTCGCGCACATGCTGCTCGCCGATCAGCCGGACCGGCACCACGCGGCCGGTCGAGATCGTGATCGTCGGGCCGAAGAAGCGCTCCAGCATGAAGATGCCTTCGGCATGATGGCGCAACGCGCGGTGCCGAAAATCAGCGGTGATGGCTTTCGACTCGTCGAACCATTGATGCAGCGGCAGATAGTCCTCGGCCGCGCCGCCCCATTTCTTCACAGAAGAAAGCGCGTGATGAAAACAATGTCCCATCGTCACCTCCTCAGAATACGTGCTGGGAATAATCGGACTCCATGTGCCGCTCGTTGTAGTCGAGCGTAATGGTCCGTTCGGCGACGTCGAAGATGAAGTCGCCGTAGGCCCCGTCGCTATTTTCCCAGCCGTCGTGGGTTTCCTCGAGAAAATCGTAGGCCAACCGCTCGATTGCGTCGCGGACGGACATCTTCGTTCGTTCGAGGTCAGCGTGGCCCCAGACGGCGGCGGCGATCTCGACATTGCCGGGCGGCAGGGCGACGACATCGTCGCCGGCCTTGGCTTCGATGTCCTCGATCTGCCCGCTATCGCCATAGCCGTCGAAACGGACGGTAACGATGGTGAGGCCGGCGGCGGTGAGCGCGTCGAAGACGACCGCCTTGTTCGTGGGACGCAGTTCGGCGTTGAGGCGATCATGCTCGCCGCGCTGGACGTCCCAATCGGTGAGCGTCGGGGCGGCTGTTGGGGGGATGGGGGAATGCTCGGTCACGGTATGGCTCCGAAAGCGAGAAAGCCCGACGCGATGGCCGGGCTTTCGGGTGGAATTGGATAGAGAAACGGGTGCGGGGCGGCCGAGGCCACCCCGCACGTCGACTGTCACTCGGCCGCGGCCATGTGCGCCGGCTCTTCGTCGGCGTCGGCGGGCGCTTCGTCCTCGTCACCCGCGAGGAAGTCCGGCAGCGCCTCGGACTCGCCGGTCGACTCGTCGGCGACGGGTGCGACCTCGACGAGACGAAGCGGCTCCGGCAGCCAACCCGTGCCAGCAAGCAGCCGCTCGGCCTCCTTGGCCATTTCGGTCTTCTTGAGGTGGTCGATGAGCTGTGCCGACTGCTCGCCCTTGGCCTCACGCACAGCTTCGAGGATGCGCGCCTTCGGAACCCGCCCGAGGTAGTTATCGACGGTCGGCGCCCAGCCGGCAGCGGCCAGGTCGAGATTGACGGTCCCGGCGAGCTGGTCGCCATGCGCGAAAGCGTCCGGACGCCGGTTCCAAGGTTCCTTCACGACATTGACTGTGAGGGCGGCGCAGTGAGCGAAGAGCGCATCTTGGCTGTCGCTGTCGAACGCCGTCAGCGAGTCCCACAGAGCCGCCGGCGCTTCAGGCAACTGCTTGGCCCACTGCGCGTGCCTGGTGTCGATCGCCCTTGCGGAGGCGGTCTCGGCCAACCCCGGCGCCTGAGCGCTGAAGCCGGAGTGCTTCGCCGTGATCTCCAGGCAGGTGTTCGAGGCGTAGCGGTAGAAGGCGTTGAGGCAGAGGGCGTGCAGCACCGCCTGGAAGGCGATGTGCGGATCGTTCGCCACTGCATCCCGCAGCGCCAGGGTACGATGGGCGGTCAGCTCGGTCACCAGCCGATCTGAAAGCGGACGGATGGTTTCGTCCTCGTCCGGCGTGTCGATCTCGGAACCCGTCGGCGCGCCGCCGATGGTGATGACGGCCCGCTGGATGGCGCCGCCGGCGGTTGCGGCGGTTTCCGGTGCATCGCCGTCGCCGCCCCGGACCGGCTCTACCGGTGCTTCGTCGTCGGGGCGGACGAAGGCGCGTTCGATGTGCAACGCCCCGTCGTTGTCGATGCTGACGAAGATGCCCGCACGAGCGATCTCGGACGGATCGTAGCGGACGGGCCGGTTCTCGAACGCCGCGATCGCGGTCTCAATCTCGCCGAGGCGCTGATCGACCTCGTCGGGCAACTCGTCGGCTTGCGCGTATTGCTCCTCAAGCGCGTCCTGGTCGGCCTTCAGCGCGGCGAAGCTGGCGTTCTCCTCTTCGCTGAGTTCGACCGTCTCGCCGGTGAGGCGGCGCAGACCGGCGGCGTGGCCATAGGGGAAGTCGGTGGCGACCGCGATCCAGCTCCAACCCTCTGCCCGCAGCGCCTCGGCCTCGGCCTGGAGCTTCTCTGTCACCAGCCGATCGAGCAGCGCCGGATCCTGCAGCCAGCCGCCATCGTCATGCTGGAAGAGGTCGCGCATGACCACGCCGCCGGCGACTTCGTAGACATCCATGCCGACGAACCGCGCACGTCGGTCGGAGGCTCGGACTGCGCCCTCGGTGAGTTGACGGCGGATCAGATAGGGCTCCTTGTTGTAGGAGCGCGAGACGGCGTCCCAGACCTGCTCCTGACGGGCGTGGTCGTTGGTGACGGTGAACGCCATCAACTGCTCCAGCGTCATTCCGTCATCGGCATAGATGTCGAGGAGTTTGTCGGAGACGGCGGCCAGTCGCAGGCGCTGCTTCACCACGGTCGCCGTCACGAAGAACCGGGCGGCGATCTCTTCGTCGCCAAGGTCCTTATCGCGCAGCGCCTGGAAGGCGCGGAATTGATCGAGCGGATGGAGCGCGACTCGCTGGATGTTCTCGGCCAGCGAATCCTCCTCGGCGATGCCACCCTCGCGCACCACGCAGGGGACCGGCGCGGTCTTCGCTAGGCGCTTTTGCTTGACCAGAAGTTCGAGCGCCCGGAAGCGCCGGCCACCGGCTGGGATTTCGAACATGCCGGTCTCCTGGCCTTCGGCGTCGAGAACCGGCCGGACGCTGAGGCTCTGCAAGAGCGTGCGTCGGGCGATGTCCTCAGCCAGATCCTCGATCGAGACGCCGGCCTTCACGCGCCGGACGTTCGCCTGGCTGAGCACCAGCTTGTTGAAGGGGATGTCGCGCGAGGCGCTGAGGGTGATCTTCTGAACGGCGGTAGCCATGTCGGATTCTCCGCGACGGGCGGCCGAAAGACTTTCTCTCGACCTCCAACCCGCCACGAAAACCGGCGCAGCCCTCTTACTCTCGTCGAGCGAAATTCGCGGGGGGCGGCAGCTTGGAGACCTCCCACGGGCCCACGCGGCAAGCCTCGCCCACGACGCCTAGGGAATATCCGAGTTTGTATAACCGGGACGGCGCACTTGGCGCTTCGCAATCCGGAATGATCCGGCCGCGCGCAATCGGCTCGGATATGCAGGGGGAGCGAGAGGCGCATAATCCTGCGCGCCCGGGTGACAATCAGCTGAATTCCTCCGCGATAGCCACTATCTCCTTGGAGGGCGTGCCGTAACTCACGAGTCTGATATCGAGGTCGTAGGCGGTCATCAATTTCAGAGCCCGCCGTATGGCGGCATGGATCCAATTGCCATGATTGCCGAAGGCGCCGCCGCCAAGAAGCGTCAGGAAAATGACATTTGATGCGCCGCGTTGGGCGTTCAGCACGGTGGCCCACATGGTTGCCTCGTAAGCGGCCTCCAAGACGAGCACCGCGAATGGCTCCCAATGAGCGGGCGGCACGCGACTGTAGGCGACTGGCAGGGCCGAGCAGAATAACTGAGAGACCCGGGGCCGATCCGGCCCCGCTGCTTCGGTGACTTCGACATCGTGGTGTATTCCGATACGCAGTTTTCCGCGCAGGACATCGATTTGGTCTGTTGTAAGCGTTCCGAGATGTTGAGCGATGGCATCGAGTCCCGTTTGGGTACCCAAGGCGTAGCCGTTCTGCATCATCCATAGATCGCCGACGGGCAGTTTCGTCGCACTGCTCAAAGCATCCCCAAGGTCCGCGAGCCCATCGAGTTGCCTCCTCACGGTTTGGCCCTCGCTGCCCCCGAACGGAGCGAAGTAATTGCGGTAGATGGTCGCCGCGCCTGCGGCGATGGCGCAAGCCGGCCCTTGAGTGGGGTCGCTTTGATACCGGGTCACGCCATGTTCCGGCGTCACGTCTGGCGACACCATCTCCAACAAATTGAACTGTGATGCCACCTGGAAAAGCGCGCCGGCATTTTCGGGGGACCTATGCATGCGCCGTACATCGCCGATCACCACACTTGTCTTCAACCTGCCGGGCAGTTTGTCTGCGGACTTTACCCTTTCGCGGAGAGCCTGAAGTGAAACCAATTCAAGCTCTCCGATCCCATAGCTCTCGCCATTGATCCGAGAAACCAGTCTTCCGTCCAAGACAGTGAGCTGCCCGCGGGTCTCTTCGTAGCCAGCTTCCCGAAACCCTGTGAGCTTTTCAAACCAATCCATGATTTTCTCCGTGTGTCACGGTAAGCGGGTACCGATATCCAGGACGTATTTTTCTTGCTCGCGGGTCTCGATTGCACCGGGACGTGCGGCGCGAACCTGCCTGACAGCCGCCGTTGGCTCCATCCCGAGTTCGATTAGAAGCCGAGCTCCGATTGTGCCAGCTCGCCCGAGCCCCCCGCGGCAATGAACCAGGACATCACGCCCGCTGCGCAGCAGATTTCGAAGCGCATCACCAGTGACTGCCCATCGCTGCTCGAATTCCTCGTCAGGTGTCGACACATCCACAATAGGAAGGTGAAACCACAACATATCTCTGCGAGTCACTTCCTCCCCAAGTTGTTCGACCCGAAGGAGGAGTAATTCGTTCTGCTCAACGAGAGTAACGACAGCGGCGGCTCCCCATACGCGGATGGCATCGAGGTCGAGAGAAAGATCACGATCCCAATGGCCGCTCATGGCATGCGGGTCGTATTTGCCAGGGCAGAAAGTGATGCCAACTCGTCCAAAAATTGGCCCCGCGGATAGCGCCGCGATCTTCAATGGGTGCGTTAGCGAGGTCCTTTTCATTTTGAATTCTTGCCCTTCTGGTGGTTCACGCAAAAGATGTCATGGCTTGGCCGATCGTATCAACGAGCGTAGACCGGCCTTCGTCAGGTCGCGTCATGCTCGTTGGCAAGCGCCAAATCGATGCCCGGCCGGAAGGCGAGGAGATAGTCCGCTGCCTTGGACGCCGCGCTCGCGGCCCGAATGACCGCGCGATTGTCTTCCCGCAAAACATCAAGCCAGGAGCCGATATAGTCGGCGTGGCGGACGGTCGGGATGATGCCGAGCGTCGCGCAGCAGAATGCCGACGTCATTTCGGCGCAGAGCTCCTCGCGCGAATATAACTTCGAACCAAACCAACCTGAAAGATCACGCGCCAATCGAGACGGATGGCCTGTCCAGTGACCGAGCTCATGCAAGGCTGTGCGATGCCAGTTGATCGGCTCGAAATAGCTCTCGGGCCGTGGTACCTGGATGTAGTCGAGCGCTGGCGCGTAGAAGGCTTTGTCGCCGCCAAGGCGTAGATCGGCGCCACTGGCGCGGATCAATGCCTCGACGTCGGGCATGATCAACCCTTCGGGGACCGGCGGCGGGACAGTGACCAGATCTTCCGGCAGGCCTTCGCATTGCGCAGCGTTGAAGACCGTGAAACGTTTGAGGAACGGGATGGCGACGGCTTCGTCGCCGGTCTCGCGGCAGCGGCGGCGTTCATCATCTGGAACGAAACGGTCGGCATAGACGACAGTTGTTCCGCGTTCGCCTTTGCGCACATTGCCACCGAGACCGAGCGCTTGGCGAAAAGTCAGCCAGCTTTGTGTCGCGAAGCCGTGCTGGACGACCGCGCCCCAAAGGATGAGCACGTTGATGCCCGAGTAACTGCGGCCTGTGCCGGCGTTCTTCGGCATGGCGAGCGGCGCGGAGACGCAGTTCGAGCCCCAGGGCTGGACCCAGGGCAGTCGCCCGGCTTCGAGCTCGGTGATTATCTTGTTGGTGATTTCCTCATAGAGGCTCACCCGGTCCTGATCGGGGCGAGCGCGCGCGGCAGAATGTGACATCGTAGGGCTCCGCGACGGGCGCCGCGAGCCTCTCTCGCGATCCTAACCCGTCACGGCCAACCCGGCCGATCTCTCACTCTCGGGGCGTTGCGGGGTATCCCCCGCAGAAGGGGTCGGACGAGACGCCTACTGGCTCGTCCGCAGGGGAAGGCCTTCCCCCGAAAAGGCTACCTTTCCAACGTTCAATCCCGGGGCTGAGAAAAGCTATGCCCAATCGGGCGTAGGGCATGAAACTGGCGTTCGACAGTGCCGATCAAAACTGGCCAACCGGGTGTGCTGGATCTTCGAACGGTTGGAGGTGGCGGGATTTTCCCGCACCTGAGATGCGCGAAAATTCTTGACTTCCTAGGCCGAGCATGGAATTAACGCGCATCTCAGGTGCGGGATAATTCTATGGCCTTACACTTGGTCGGAGAGACGATCGATGCCAAGCGGGCGCATCTTCGAGCCCAATCGGGCGAGCTGATCCAGCTTGTCCGGGGAGTGTATGTCGATGATGACGGGAATGCGGAGACCGCGGTCCTGAGCCACGCCGTTCGCATCGCCCATTATCTTTACCCAAACGCGTACCTCTCGTCAGCAAGCGCGGCTCTTCTCGCGCCGACGCCAGACGGACGGCTTTTCATTAGTGGCCGGCGCAATCAACGCACGCGCCTGCGCAACCTTGAGATCGTCCAGAATGAGGCGCCGCCGCATCCGTCAACCGCCGTCGCGGTGGTTGGCGACGATCTGGGGGAGTTGCGCATCGATGTGTCGTCGCCGCGTCAGCGGTTCCTGGAAGCCTTTCGGCTGAGGAGCGAACACGCCAGCGCGGTCACCGCGGACATGCGAACCCAGATGGCGGCGCGCTTGGTTGAAGAACACGGTTCCGCACGGGCCGCTGCCGACGCGGTCTGGGCGCTGGCGCGAGAGAATGCCTGGTATCGCGAAGGTGAAGGCGCTGAGCGCTTCCTCCTGGTCCAGCCTGGAACGACCAAGGCTCCTGCCAACAAGGCGGCGCTTGACCTATTGGTCGCTTGGCATGGCGAGTTTCTCGGCCGACTAACGCATGATGGCTTCGAATGGCGATGGAAACCGCAAAAGCGTTCAGGGCCGGCGCTGGTGCGGGAGACAACGCCGGGAAAGCTTCCGGCTTTCATCGAGTCGCTCCTGCCTGAAGGTTGGCTCGCGCAGGTTTTGCACGAACGCGACGAACGCGAGGCGCTTCGTCGAGGCCGGCGCTATATGTCGAACATCGTCATCGTCCAAAACCGTGCGGAATTGGCAACCTTGCCAGCCGACGTTCTTGCTACGCCGCTTGCCGCATTCGCAGATGCCGGCCGGTTCACTGGGCGTTATGGAGGGCCGGCGCGCGGGGAGATCGAGGAGACCTTCGAACAAAAGCTCGCAAGGATCTATGAGCGCGCCGAGACGCCTCGCCTGTCGGGCGTTCAGATCAAGGCTCCGATGAGCCTCCTCGCCGATGGCGATCTTGTCCCGGCGATCGATCAGCCGTTCACGCACATTCTTAAACCGGCCGGCACGGCGGGGTATGAGACGCTGCCTGTCGTTGAATGGCTTTGCCTCGAGTTCGGCCGCGCCGCTGGCTTCGATGTGCCGTCGGCGGCGTTGATCGAGATGCCGGACGGCATGTTACCGGCCTTGGTGGTTGAGCGTTTCGATATCCGCCGTGGACCACAGGATCAGCGCCGCCTGGCTCTGGAGGACTTTTGCTCCATTTTGGATCTTCCGGCCTCGGCGAAATACGACGGCACAATCGAACGCATGGCAAGGAGCCTGCGCCCACTATCGACGGACCCGGCCGCTGACCTCAACACCCTGTTCCGGCGCGCGATCTTCGCCTGGCTGATCGCAGATGGCGACATGCACATGAAGAATCTCGCGCTGCTGAAGACCGCTGACGCTGGCGCGAAGGCGTTCACTACAGTGCGTTTCGCACCGCTCTACGACGCTGTCACTACGAGAGTCTTCCCCGGCCTTGGCAATGACCGCATGGCTTTGAAGCTCAACGGCAAGGATGACCGCCTCAACGCGCAGGACTTCCTCGCCCTGGCGCGGACGATTGGCTTGACGGCCGGTGACGCCGGCGCGGCAATAACTGAACTCGCCGCGCGGCTGGCCGAGCGCGCGCTTACGCTGCGCCTGCCTGATTTCGCGGGCCACGCCGAAGCGGCAAAATCTGCGCAAGGGAAGCTGATGGCCATTGTCAGTGAGCGATCCGCAGCAATCGCCGGATAGCGTATTGATGTGAATCCACCCAACCCACGGCGTGGGCGCGACCTTGGTCCGAGCTAGGGTTCCAGGCGAATTTGAAGCTCGGCGAGGTCTTCGGCCGCTATGTCCGTTCCCAACAAGCTATGGAGATATTCCAGCAGGTCCTCTTGGCGTGGCTGTCCAAACGCGAGCCGATAGACCGTCAGGCTGCGTTTCAGCCATTCGAGACGGCGGATCTCGCGGCTGAAGGGCAGCATGGGAACGCGACGCTCCACTTTCACCGGGCCTTCGTAAATCCAGTAGGGAATGAGATCGGTATCGACGTCAGTTTGCGCTCGTGCGGCATCGAACATTGTCTTCCAGGGATCTTCCGAAGCCGAGGCGTGGCTGCGCACGACATCGATTTGCCGATGTGCCAGATTTAGTCGGATCGCATGGCCCTTAAAGCGGTGCACGCGACCTTCCCGTTGCTCCAGATCGACCGGATTGCCGGGCAAATTCCAGTGATAGACGCGGTAGCAATAGGGGTGGAAGTCGAGCCCCTCCTGTCCGATCGAGGTTGTGGCGAGTACGAACGGCCGGAAGGGTGAATTGAAGGCGTCACGAACGCTTCCCAAGCGAGCGGCCCCACCTTCTTCATCTTTGTAGTCAGCAAGCCGCATGGCGAAGCGGCCCCGCATCTGGAATTTGTTGATGACTAGTGCATCCCCATCGATCGTGGGGTCCTCGACGTCGATTTGCGAAGGGCGGATCGACAACGCATCGGCAATGGCCTTGCTGACACCAGCAACGCGGTCGGCTGACGAACTCGCGCCCAAGCCCTCGGCGTCTACGAGATAATGGACATACTCATCGAGGGCGGCCTGCAGATTGTGTTCTGCGCCGAAGGTCAGGACGCGGCGCCAGTATCGATCATCGTCGTCCTTGCGCAGGAGCGCGACAGCGTCGTGCTGGTTGAACAGCGTACGAAAGCCCCAGGCGACCTGGTTCGCCGCCTTGAGCATCCGGGCATCGTCCCACTCCAAATCTGGCGCGATGCGGCGCAGTGCGCGCAGCGCGCATACTGCAGGACTACCTAGGGCGACATCGACGAGTAGGTCGATGATGGAGTCACCGACCGGGCCGAGATCACGCCCGGCCGTCGCCGAACTGAGTTCCGCGACGTGTTCCTTGAAGCCTTCCTCATGACCGAGAGCGGCCAATCCACTGGGCGAGGCAAGCCACGCCGTCGACTTCGCGCCCGCCATCGCGTCGATGACGGCTGGCGCGGCCCATTCCCAGTCACGCCCGCCTGCGGTGTCGACGACGCTATGCCCCAGCGCCTCTACGCTGTCCCGGAGCCGTTCAGCCACAGCCTTGCGCATGTCGTCGACGGATAGCGTCAGTGGATTTTCCGCGAAGATCGCCAAAGGATCGCCAAGGCGAGCGAGCGTAGGCGACGGATAAATCAGGTGCATGGCGCGCATGGCCACCAACCGCCCCTGATCCTGCCTGAACTGGAGCGGTCGCGGACGCACGGTGTCGAAGTAGTGTCTGCCTGCATCGCCCGCGCCCATTCGGCGTTCGGCCTCATAAGAGAGAATAGCGGCGATCGCGTCAGGGACCATCGACCAGGACGAGAAGATCAGCGCCTTGGTCAGCGGTGGATTCTGCCGCGCGGGTCCGTAGTAGGGCAATGACGGCGGGATCCAGAGGTTCTGATCGAGTCCTTCGCTAAATATGTCGTCAACGACGCCGCGCATCCGGCCGTTTGCCGGATCGAGTGGCTCATAGGCATCGAGGCGCTCGTGATCCAGCATGGCGGGTTTGGCGCGGATCAGCGCCGCCCGCAGGTTGGGGGGCGGCCGGTCAAGCTTCTCTTTCAAAAGGCGCTTTAGCGCGTAGTCCCGCATGAAGTTCAGCAGATACGGCGCGGACTTCCAGTATTCGGTGATTTCTGGCGCATCCAACGCGCGCGCGACGCCGGAAACGGATGCCGCCTGCTGCAGGTCCGAAGGCTGCACGGTGATCGACATCGGCGGCTCACCGACCATGGAGTCACGATCGACGGTGCTGGCCACTCGTTCAGTGCGAGCCATTACCTTGCGCAGGTGTCGTTCGATGCCGCGCCGCGCTTCAATTGCGGCGGGGCGGGCTTCCGGAAGGTCGTGGAGAAAACCGCGGAACTGCCGCATCTCGCATTCCAGCGTCGCGGCGATCTGCGGGCCGTTCTTCCTTCCATAAAGAAATGACAGCGTTTCGAGAAAGTCCCGGTAGTGTTCACCATCATCGGGCTCGTCCCCGGACAACGTCAGCATACGGTAAGGAGTTGCGGACAGTAGCAGGGTTCTTGCGGAGTGGCCGTTTTGGTCGGAATAGTCGAAAAGCTCGCGCGCCAGTATTGCTGCGTCGGTTTCACCATGCAGCAGATCCCGAAATCTTTGGAATTCGTCCATAATGATCAGGTCGGGTTTTAGAGCGTCGACGCAGGCGTGAGACAGTTTTCCCCGAAGTTTGCCAATCAGCTTATTGCGGCGTTGCGCCAGTTCGATCGGGTAACTCTCCCTGCGGCGAGGGAAGAGATCGCATACAGACTCAAGCTCTTCGAACAGGCTGGCATCGCCCTCGACGTCGCGGCGGAAGCGATCGATGATTCGATGATCGATACCTTCCAGTGTCAGATCATCGACGGCTTGGTTCCAACCATCCACCCCAGCGGTGACCTGAAGCAGGTTGTGCAAGCCCCTTGGTCGCGAAACGCATCCCTCGAGCATACGCAGAAGCAGGGCGCGTTCTCGGGTGACGCCTGTGGTCGACCGTAGGTCGAAAGTGGTTCCGGGCGTCAGACTGATAAAGTTGACCTTGTTTGCGTCGAGCCCCTGATCGCCCCGGACCTGTAACGGGATCAGTGTCATGCGTGTTGGCAAAGCCAGTTCACGTCGATTGAGCACATTGAGGCGATTGATATTCTGCGCTGCGATCGCCTGGTTGGAGCAAATGTAGAGGATGTCGATCCGTTCTGTTTTGTCCCAGAGTTTCTCAATTGTCCGCGCGATCACACCGCGGGCGACCATCGTCTTGCCAAGACCGACCTCGTCGGCGACCAGGAACTGACGCACGGGATCCTGGTCCCCGTAGAGCCGATCAAACACGTAGTCGACGGTGCGGCGCTGAAACGCCTTGAGCGGCGCCAGAGCGGCGGCTGCTTCGAAGCGTTTATCCGACATGGTCAGCTCCTTGGTCTTGGAGCGCGATGCGGAACGCATCCCACAGGGTGCGGAAGTCATCCGGGATGGGATCTGGGCCTGCGTCGCTGCCCGACTCCAGCCGCGAAATGAGACGTTCGATCGCATGGAGCCGTTCGCCTCCATGACAGAGCGCGCGGACCATATCTTCGAGCAGCGGAGCGTCATCGGCCGACACGGCCCATGCGGTCTGTCCTGGCCCCTCATGCGCCGCGAGCGCCGCGCCGAACGGGTCGCCGAGTTCGGACAATAGCAGCCTCAGATAGCGGAAGAACGCGTCCCGACTGTCGATGATCCAGCGAAGTATGGCGGCATGCCGCTCAGCCGGGAGGCCTTCCATGATCAGGCTAGTGCTGAATAAGGCGGAAGCCTTCTCGCTTTCATCTGTCAGGCGGAAGGCAAGAAAGCGGGTGAGATCGACCATCGGCATGGCGCCCAGATCGACTGCTTCCCCCATACGCAGTGCGGCCAAGACGTCGCGAGCATGCCCGTCGCCGCGCGTAATCGGCCAGGCGCTCAAAGCACCGATACCCTTGAGTGGCAGAGGTCCGGATGGTGTCAGCCAGACGCGCCACGGTTTCTCTTCGGGATCGTCGCTTTCGGTCCGTTCGCAGCGCAGTCGCAGCGCGCCACGGCATAGCGCCCGCCGTGCCTCGTCGAGGCGCGCCTCGGCCGTGGTCAGTTCGGGATCGATCGGGTCCAACTCGGTGGCGACGAAAGTTCGCGTCAGGCGGCCGAAACCTTTCTCCCCCATGATTTGCTCAACGCTGCCAACCTTGGAGCGTTTGCCACGGAGTGAGGCGAACAGCTCGACATTGTTGCCAGAGAGCAGCGCCGGCCGTGTCGCATTGCCGGAACCGATGGTGACGAGGGTGTCCCAACCGATCTCTGAGATGAAGGCTTTTGCGTGAAGGCCTTGGAGAGCGCTCGCGGCAACTTCTTCGCCGTCTTCGCTCGCTGCCATTTCGTCGAGAACGGAGACCCGTTCGAACGCGCCGAGCGTCTTGCTCTCGACGCAGGCCAGCTGGTCAGGTCGACTGATGATGATAGGTTTTTCCGCCGTCGGCAGAGCAGCCAAGAAGTTCAGGGCGTCGGTATCGCAGAATGGCGAAATCACGCCCAGCCGCGCGCACTCGGTCGGCTGCCAAACCTTGCCGCCGAATCCGTTGACCGCGAAGGACACCTCGTCGAACCGCTCGGGCATTGTCCATTGTGCCCGCCGTACGTCCTCGGCGATCTCCTTGGTCAGGATGCGCGCCTCGTCGGTGATCCCTGACACCGCCAGGTCCGGCAAACGCGTCAGCAGATCAAACAGGGCGCGGTTATTTGTATCGGGTCGCCGAGTGAGTTCGCCATCAAGGCGGAGCGAGATATCCCATGAGCGGTCACGGGTAAGATTGCGCGACAAAACCAGCAGGCGAAGCAGGACCGGGTCTTGAGCCAGGGTCGGCCTATATCGCAACGCCCACATTTTGGGATGGAAGGCGCCATCGCGAGGGGCTGCGACTTCGACGATGATCCGCTCAAGGAGTGAGCAGAGCCGTGAGTGCGGTCGAGTCTGCGCGTGAATATGGCCTGCATCGGTGAAGACGACGAGCCGTCCGGCGATCCGTTCAGCGCCCTCGAGCAGGGCCAAGGGATGGGAGAGGATGTCGTCGCGGTTTTCAGCGGCGAACAACGCCAGGCTAACCGGGGCGGCAAGCGCGGTCTCGAAGTCGAGGGAGAAGGTTGTGGCGACTGCCGCGTCGAAGACGTAGCCCGGCGGCGGCTGAAGACTGTCGCCGTACAGCACGCGCGTCTCCGGATCGAGCGTGGTCCTATTGAGCATTTGCGAGGTCCCGCAGGTGTGCCTTCGCCTGCGCCCAGCGGAAGGACAGCCGTTCGGTCCCCGATGCCCCTGTCCAGCGATCTCGGACCGCCCTGTTCGCAAAGCGAGATTGACTCGTTTTCAGCCGCCGCTCGCGGTCCTGCACCAGTTGCGCCGCCTGGGTCTGGATGCCGTCGGTGATCGATCCGTCGCGAACCAACATCAGCCATTCGGCGACAAAGCGCTTGGCGGCCGGCCGAATGCTGTGGGCGGGATGATCGACGGACTGCCAAAAGGCGTCGAGCGACCAGGCGCGGATCGCCGGCATGTCCAGCTCGTCGCGCCACTCCTGCAAGCGAGCCTTGTAGTCCTCTATCCAGGCGGGCTGCTCACGCAGTTCGCTGAGCAACAGGTTGTAGAGGAGTGATGCGCCGTGCATCACGCTCGAAAACACTTCTCCGTGGCTGACGAGCGTGCGCATCTCCTTAGGAAAATGGGCGAGGTTTGGGTGCTCCCAAATAAAGCGGCAGTCGGCGGGGGTGCCGGCTCTGCGGGCCAACGTCGCCAATAGGCTATGAGGTTGGTGCAAGACGAGTCGGTCGATGATGAACTGCGCCTCGTCAGGGCTTAGGCGGAAGGTTGCCGCCTCAAGCAGATTCTTGGGTCGGGGCGGCAGCGACGGCGTCCAGATTTGCAAGGCCTGCGCCTCCGAGGCGGAGTCATCGCTCTCACGGACCCGAGGGCGACCGCGTTGGAGGTGGCGCATCGACGAAAACAAATTGTCGGTCGAGCCTGGGAACAAGCGAATTCCCCAGGAGCCCAGTCCGGCCCAATAGACAGAACTGGGAAGACGTTGCAGATCGGCGCCGGCGTCACGCCCGATGATCCCGTTTGACTCGCCGCCGGCCTTGAGAGCGTTGGCAAGGCGATTCTCGAGGGCGCGAGCTTCGGCCGCAAGCTGGTCAGCGCCGCTGCTCGAACTCTCCAAAATCTGGAACAGCCATGGAATGAACAGCATATAGCGCAGCCGCGTCTGGATTGTGCTGGTACCCGGAAAGAGGTGATCGGCAATGGAATCACGGATGCCGCCCAAGCCGAGTTCGTCACGGCTCTCCCTTTCCTGGAACAGCGCCATGATCCGCTGCGCACGCTGGCGCTCGGCTTCATCGAAATCAATCCAGGCTAATGATGACACGCGCCGTTCTCCGTTCGCGTTTCTAGGCGGCGCTGGCCGCAGAGACTGGAGAGGGCGAAACCGGCAGCACCAAACCCGAGGTCACCAGCACGATCAGCCCGCGTTCGGTGCCGGTCATATCCAGATAGTTCCGGACCTGTGCGCGGTAGTGCTCGATCGTTTCGGGGCTGGGCTGGACATCGCTTTTCCAGTCGATGACGACCTTTGGCTTGCCATCCTCACCAAAGCTTGTCGCGTCGGTGATGCCGGCCGTCGCCTGTTCTAGATTGTCGGCGAACAGAGAGGCATAGACCGGAAACTCCGGCGCGAGGGTTGGACGAAGCCGAACGATGTCCGGCAGGGCCAGAGTGCGTGTGACGCACTCCGCGAGTTCGACTGGCGTGAGACCCTTGGCGGGGTCATCGACGACGGGCTTTCCGATCGCAACGACGAGGGCGCGCGCTCGCTCAGTTAAAGCCGTCGCGGTGTCGGCGGTTTCGCCGGTCAGCACTTCCTCGAGGAGCTTGTGGAGGATGAGGCCGCGTTCACGCCCACCCTGGATCGCGGCCGGGACTTCGGCGCTGCTCGGCCGATCAGAATCGCTCGACGCCCACACCTCCACCGCTTCGGGCTGGAGCAGAAGTCCCGTGCTGTTTTCGTCACGGCTGGGGGCCAACCAAAGCAGGCGGCGGTGACGGTCGGCGATCGCGGCAGCTTCTTCGGCAAATTTCTCGCGGGTCTGAAGATTAGGTTGAACCGCATCCGCTGCGCCCATGTCGGCCGGGAGGTGCGTAAGATCTAGCGCTGGCAGATCAGCGATCGACAGATCCAAAAGTGAGATCCAGGCTGACTTCGACGGCGCGACGTCGAGCCGTGGCAGGACCAGCAGCTCGCGCGCCCTGGTGGCGGCGACATACCAGAGCCGGATCCGCTCGCGGTCGAGCTCGGCCTTCTCGGCATCGCGGGCTTCGTCATATCCAACTGGATGAACGCCGAAGACGGGGCAATAGAAGATGTCGTTGTCACGGTCGGTGACCGCGCTTTCCGGCGCCATGATCCCCGTCATCGTGTTCACCGGCACGACGATCGGCCATTCCAAGCCCTTGGCGGCGTGCATGGTGTAGAGTGCAACGGCTTCTTCCTGGGCGTCGGGTCGACCTTCGACCGCGCGCGACTCATCGGTCCACGCGGCTGTGATTGTCTCTGCGAAAGCGCGTAGGCCCCGAACCGCATAGGCCGTCGTCAGGCTCAGATAGAGATCGACATTGGCCAGCGCGCGCTCAGCCTGCCCACGATGACGTTCCAGCAGGATCGGGCGCACCCGCATCACGTCGACTGCTTGAGACAGTAGATCGTGGGGCGTGGTGCTGTTCGTCCGACGATAAAGCGTTTGCAGCTTCTCGATGGTCGCCCGCGCCAGCGGGTGTGCAATGCCGCTGGCATCCACACCAAGATCGAGTCGAGGCAGCATGTCTGGATAGTCTTCCGAACGCGGCAGCGCCCAGATGATGTCGAGCAACTCCTCCTCTGTCAGTCCGACGAGCGGACCGCGCAGCAGCGCCCCCAAGGCAAGAGTGTCGCGGCGGTCGGCCAGCACACGGGTCAGAGCGATGAGGTCTTGGATCTCCTGACGGCGAAAGAGGCCCTTGCCCGCCTGTGTCGCGACCGGGATGCCGCGACGTTCGAGCGCCTCTTCATAGCGCCACAGATCGCTACCTGTGGGCGCGAGAAGAGCAATGTCGCCCGGCCGGCAGATGCGGCTGACACCGCTGCGGCGATCAATGATCATTTCGCTGCCGATCAGACGGACGCACATTTCGGCGACGGCGTCGGCTTCAGCGTCGCGCTGCTGTTCGGCTGTGGCCTTGCCGTTCTCGTCGGCGACGGCGACGTCGAGGGCGGCGACGCACAGCGCATCGCCACGATCAGCATGGAACGGATCGAGCGCTGTGAAGCCAGGTTGCCCGTCGCTCGAGAGCAAGGCTTCAAAACGCTCGTTCACATAAGTGAGAATGGGCGCACAGGAGCGGAAGTTGGTTGAGATCGACAGGACGCTGTCTGGATCCTGCGCGAGAAACGCATCACGCGCTCGCACATAGGCGCTGACGTCGGCTCCGCGGAACCGATAGATCGCCTGCTTGGGGTCGCCGACCAGGAACAGCGCGCCAGGGCGGATGCGGAAAGCGGCCCAGTCGCCCGTCGCACCTTCAGCCGGTGGCTCGCCGCACAGGCGCCAGAAGATTTCCGTCTGAAGCGGATCAGTATCCTGGAACTCATCCACAAGGACATGGGCAAAGCGGCCCGCGAGGGAGCGACGAACGTCGTCATGGTCACGCAATAGGCCGCGGGCGGCAAAGATCAGGTCGTCGAAATCGAGGAAGGCGGCTGAGCGCTTGTGGTCACGGAAGCGCTGTAGAACTGGCTGCACCTGGACGATCACGTCAGACAACACACGGCTGGCGATATTTTGGACCATTTGCCTCCAAGCGTCGCAGCACGTGGCGTAGTGGCCTTCGGCCGCTGTGTTGAGGCGCTCGCCGTCCGCCTTGGCCAAGCCTTCGCGCTTGGCCGCTTCGGCCCATTTGCCTTTTTTCTTATATGCGGAAAACGTACCGCTCTTGGTGCAAAGGTCACGGTGTGGCCGTGACACCAATAAGCGGACCAAACCCGCAGGGGTCTCCGCGGTCGGGCCAGCGTCAATCTCCCGCGCCATGTCCGAGAAGCGTTGGGCGATTGCGACCGTCTCTGGCTCGACCGCCGGCGCCGTGCGGATGAACGCGGCGAACACGTCGGCAGCGTCGCGGAAAGCCTGAAGGTGGAGCGCCAGCGGCGATACTGGCTGGGCCGACACCGTGCGCCGGCGGCGCAGGTTCGCGACAATTTTATGGATCAGTCCGACAGTTTCGCCGGGATCCTGAAGAACCATTTCAGCGATGATCCCGCCTTCACCTCCCGACAGTTGCTCGCGCAGCCAGGTGTCCACAATCTCGACAAAGGCGAGGTCAGCCTGGTTGCGATCCATCACGCTCGCACCCGGATCAATATCGGCCTCGACCGGATAGGGCTTGATCAGGCGCTGGCAGAAGCCGTGGATGGTCGAACAGGTGATCTCGTCGATCGACGCGCTCGCCGCCAAGAGATGCGCTTGCTGAACTTCTGACAGGCCGGCAGGCAACGCGACGCGCAGCTCCGGCGCGATATGTCCAGCTGCGAGGTCGCCGACGAAGTCGCGAACGCGGATCAGCAGCTCGCTGGCCGCCAATTCGGTGAACGTTACCGCCGCGATGGATTTCGGCGCGATGCCCTCGGCCAACATCACTGCGATGCGACCCGCCATGACGGCGGTCTTGCCGGAGCCGGCGCCTGCTTCGACCAGGATTGAGCGATCATGCACGTTGATCGCGTCGCGTCGGGCTGCATCATCTCTGAGCGCTTTGGTCGCGTCGGTCATCACTTGGCCTCCCAGACATGTATGGCGTCGCCAAAACGTTCGGTCGCGGCCGAAAGCTTGCGCTTGCAATAGGTTGCGCCAGCGTTCGCCGGGAGGGCGAAGGCCAGATCGTCAAAGGCCCCGCCAGTGTCAGGTCCGATCAAAGCGTTGCCTGCTGTCAGATTTGCGCGTGCTGCTTTCAGATAACCGGTGATCTCGATCAGCGTGGCTTCGGGGTCTTCAAGCTGGAGATTGATCTGGTCGCGCGGGTAAAGAAGGGAGGCGCTGATCGAGATATCCGCACCCAGCAACGCCTTCACAGCGAAGGCGTACAGGCACCGCTGCAGTTCCCGCCCTCCGTCGAGGCCAATGCTGTCCTTGGGGGGGCGACCGGTTTTGTAGTCGCGTACCAAGGCGCGCTGACCATCACCGGAGATGTCGAGACGGTCGATGTATCCGGCGATACGGAACCCGGCGCCCGGAATTTCGACGACCATGGTTGGATTCCAAGGGGCCTCGGCCGTCGATTTGGCGGTCGCACCGCCAAACGGGACTTCCCCGTAGGCGCGCGCACCCAGCAGAGGCTCATCGCCGTACGTAAGCGCACGGCTCGTCAGAAGGCGCGCTTCATCTAGCGTTCGGCGCCAGATCACATTGGGCGGGACAGCTCGCTCGCTTTCCCAGACAACGGCGACCTCATCGGCGGCGCTGCTCACCGCTGTCGCGATCTGGGTTTCGCTAGCGTGGCCGAGGCCGCCCGCCGCTTCCAGTTTTTGGAGGGCGAGGTCAAGCGTCATGTGAACCAGGTCGCCCATGCCGAGCGCGTCGAGAACAAGCGGATCCCTCCCGGTCTCGGGCGTGCGCATGTGCATGGCATAGACCCAGACAAAGCCGAGCGGATTGCGTAGCAATCGTTTGAGCGAGCTGGCTGACTGCGTCCGGTCCAGAATGGCCAGAAGCAGGGGGTGGTCCGCGCGAACCAGGCCGTCATGGGGCGTGATTTCTTTGCGGTTCCAATTGCGCCAGCAGGTCGAGGCGCTGATCGCCTGCGGCTCCTGGGCGAACTCCTCAGGCCGCGCCATCAGTCGATCGGTCTCGCTGAAAGCATGGCCTGGGACGGCGTTGCGGCGGACGTAGATCTCGGCGCCGTGGCCACCGAGCAGGGAGCTGCGTCCGAGAAGTCGGCCCTCGCTGTCACGTCGCGAGCGAGTCAAGACGACCTGGCCCGCGGTGGTCGCCAGAATGGTTTCGAAATCACGGCGATCGGATGCAGCGACCGGGAGCGGATCAAGCTCGCTGGTGGGAATGATATGGTCCGAGATCAGGCGATCCTCAGAGATGGCGCGCGGCCAGCGCGAAGAGTTGAGACCGATCAGACGGACGAACGGGCGCGGCGATGCCGCCAGCGCACTGGCCGGCATCCAGGCGACGGACACACACGCCTCCAGGCCGTCATCCTGCTTCAGGGTCTCCAATGTCGCGTCGAGTGACCCGGAGGGGCCGGCCAACAGCGCCTTGCGCCAGATCGCCAAGGCCCGTCCATTCAGAAGCGTTGATCCGATTTCCGCCGCCGCGCTCGAGCCCTTGGCGAGAATGGCGACGATGCCGCGTAAGGTCGGGGCGTGATCCTTACCGTCCGGCCAGTCGGCCGGGGTCAATCGATCAAGCAGGCGGGTCCATGCCTGTGCCGACGCCAGCGGTGCGTCGGTCGGCAGGACGCGCATCCAACCCGCGGGCAGAGTCCGGAACGGTCCCGTTTCCGAGCTACATAGGGCCGCCAGACGGCGCATCCGGGTCTGAGACAGGCCCCGTATGATGATATCGGCGAGCGCGGCGGCTGCTTGGCCGTCGCGGGTCGTCGTGACTTTGACCCCGTGGACGAAGTGCAAATCGATGTTGGCGTCGGCGCGAAGCGACAGAAAATGATCGTCGTACTCTCCGGGCGATGACGCGGCGATCGCGATGTCAGCGGGCTGGGCTTCACCGGATGCCAGAAGAGCGCGGGCCCATCGGATCGCCTCGATGGCTTCATGATAGGCCGTGGCGGCGCTGACGGCGTTGATTTCTGGCGTCTCTGGCTTCGATCGTAAGACAACGACGTCGGTACCCTCGAGCCAGGCGGGAGCGGAGCGTGGTCCAGCGGTCCATTGCACGGGTGTATGAGCGGTCAACGCTTGCAGTAATGGTCGCCAACAGGGCGAAAGCTCCGTGATGCCGATGATTTCGACCGGTCCAAGAACCGCCGGCGCATGATCAAGCCGCTTGCAGGCTGCCGCGACGATATCGGCCGGTCGCATCATGGCGGGCGGCAGTTGTGCCAGAACCGCAGATTCGAGACGCGCGATAGAGTCGAGGCGGGGATGGTCGTCAGCCCTCGCGGCGAGATCGATGCCGGCCCGCCACGCCTTGTGGAGTGTGTCGGCAGCGGCATCAACCATGCCCGGAAGCAGCTTGATGCTCTCCAATTCGCCAAGCGGTGTTTCGGGCAAAACTGCCTGAATTGCTGAGCGAAGGCTATCATCGTCGATCGCCAACGCGAACCCGCCGGCCATGCGGACGGCTAGTTGCTCGAAAGACAGAATCTGTAGGCCGTGACACCGCTTTCGCGCGGCATCGAGCCGTACCTCGCGCATCGCCAATCGGCCGTGGACGACGATCGTTCGCCGATTTGAGATGCTCATCGCTGATCGCCTTTTGCCAATTTTTGGCGGGGTGCTGGATGGGTGACCGCGAAGCAGAGCCTTCGGCTACTTCTGCACGAGCTAGGATTGCGAGGTGCACGCGAACTGGCGCCTGTCAGTTTCCAGTTGGCTATGGCGCGTCTCGATCCAGGCTTCCTCATCACTGCCCCCCGTGCCCAAGACGGTTTTCGTTGACGCGGCTGCATCATAGGGATAGAAACTACATGCATCGCGCAGATATGTCCATATACTTTTTATCTGTATCGGTCTTGGAGGAAAGCTCGATGGCAGAGGCCCGTGCGGCATTGAAGTGGGGGGTGGAGCGCCGCCTGGAATTTATCGAGTTCCGGCTGTTCTGGGAGGGCGGGGTCAACCGTTCGGACATCATCGACATGTTCGACGTCTCAGTCCCGCAGGCTTCTAAGGACCTCACACTCTATCAAGAACGCGCTCCGCAAAACGCGATCTACGACAAAAGCGCGAAGCGATACGTCGCCAGCGAACATTTCGAGCCGCACTTTCTGAAGCCCGATCCGCACGGCTATCTCGCTCGGCTGCGCTCGGTTGCCGAGGGGCTGATCGACCTATCGGAGTCGTGGATCACCCAGATCCCGGAGACCGACATTGCCTTGACGCCGCGTCGGGATATTGACGCAACAGTACTCAAGGCTCTGCTGGGGGTCGTTCGCGAAGCGCGCTCGATCGATATCCACTACCAGTCGATGAGCAGGACGCGGCCGGATCCGGTCTGGCGGCGGATATCGCCTCACGCGTTCGGCTATGACGGTTTCCGCTGGCATGCGCGCGCATACTGCCATCTCGATCACGTGTTCAAAGATTTTCTGCTACCGCGCATCCTCGGCGTCGGAGCCGTCGGCGAATCTGGGGCACCTCGCCAGCAAGACGAGCTTTGGCAGAATCGCTTCGATGTCGTGATTGGTCCTCATCCCGATCTGACGGCCAGTCAGAAGGCCGTGGTCGCCAAGGATTATGGCTTGGAGAGAGGTCGCGGCGTCCTCACCGTTCGCTATGCCATGATGTTCTATGTCTTGAAGCGCCTGGGGCTGCTCGGCGACGCCGCCAAGGATGATGCCCGCCGCCAGCATATCGTCGTCGTGAATCGAGCGGAGACGGAAGCTGCCCTGAAGAAGTCTGGATTTCCGGCGTGAGAAGGCCCCGGGCATCAAGGAGTCCGCGAAAATTCGACAAACGCGGGCTGACCGCGTGGGCTCATAGGGGGGCGAGATGCTGAGTCGAGGATCGGAATGGCGTAGATGGGAACCACATATTCACGCCCCGGGCACCGTCATGAACAACCAGTTCAGCGGTCCTGGGGCCTGGAATGACTATCTCACTGCCTTGGAGCAGGCCACTCCGGTCATCGAAGCGGTAGCAGTAACCGACTATTATGTGACCGACACCTACGAGGAGGTGCTGAGGCATAGGGCGGCTGGGCGACTGCCGGCGGCCAAGTTGATCTTTCCCAACGTAGAGTTGAGGCTCGACGTCGCGACTGCGAAAGGCGGCTTTGTCAATCTCCACCTGTTCGTCAGTCCGGAGGATCCGCAGCACATCGATGAGCTGCGGCGCCTACTGTCGCGCCTGCGTTTCAACGTCATGCAGGATCATTTCGACTGCACGCGCTCAGACTGCGTCCGGCACGTTGAAGAAGCTTTCGTTCTCCGTCGCGCGCGTGGCCAATGTGGAACAGTGGGCGGCCGAGGCCGAAGACGGGCTGATCGACTTGCGCAAGGCCGGCGCCTTCCGGGGCAAGCGCACGTTGCTTCAGAAGGCAGACGAAGTCCTCAGGGGCGCGTGGGAGACCGGCGATTCCGCAGCCGTCATCGCCGCGATGGCGGAGTTTAGGCGGCTCTACCAGAAGGACCTTCTGGACCATTCTCCGGTCGCGCACACGGATCAGGCGGAATTCCGGGCCTGGTCGAAGCGCTTCGCCCAGTGGCTTTTCAGTACCGATCACATAGCAATACGATATGGCATCGACTATGATGGCGTCGACATCCGCAAGCTCTCGCCAGGCACCCGCGGTATTGTTCTTCTGCTTCTCTATTTGTCGCTGGATGACAGCGACAACCGGCCGCTGGTGATCGATCAGCCCGAAGAGAACCTCGATCCCAAGTCGGTCTTCGATGAACTTGTTCACCTCTTCGTCGAGGCCAAGGCTCACCGTCAGGTGATCATGGTGACGCACAATGCGAACCTGGTGATCAACACCGATGCGGATCAAATCATCATCGCCGAGGCCGGACCGCATCCGCACGGCTCCCTTCCACCGATTTCATACCGGTCGGGTGGTCTTGAGAACGTGGAGATCAGGAAGGCTGTCTGCGACATTCTCGAAGGCGGAGAAGGTGCCTTCCAGGAACGTGCGCGCCGACTGCGCGTGCGGTTAGAACGATAATGGGGTCAGTAACAAGAATAAATATGCTGGGGCTATGGCGCACATAATACAGGCGAGGGCGGGATTATGTTCTTGAACGATCAGGAGACGGCGACCGATCTCCTCTATTACGAGGCGATCGCAAAAACGGTCGTCACTCTGATCCGCAAGACGCCCGACGCCCCGGTGACGATCGGCGTCCACGGCGATTGGGGCGCAGGCAAGTCGAGCGTTCTCAAAATGCTCGAGGGCGCATTCGCGGAGGACGATCGTGTCCTCTGCCTCTGGTTCAACGGTTGGACGTTCGAGGGCTTCGAGGACGCAAAAACGGTCGTCATCGAGACCATCGTCGACGAGCTTCGTCGCGCCCGTCCGATGTCGAAGAGGGTGGCTGACGCCGCGAAGAAGGTCCTGAAGCGGGTTGACTGGCTGAAGCTTGCCCGCAAGGCTGGGGGCTTCGCGTTTACAGCGACGACCGGCATTCCAACCTTCGATCAGGTCAAGGGCCTCTATGATGTTGCCACCTCGTTTCTGGCGAAACCGCAGGACCATGTTTCGATCGAGGATCTGAAGGGAGTCGCCGAAAAGGCAGGCGAGTTCCTCAAGGAAGCATCGGACGAGAGCGATAACCTTCCCGAGCACATTCATGCGTTCCGCAAGGAGTTCAAGGAGCTTCTCGAAGCAGCCGACATCGACCAGCTCGTCGTCATTGTCGATGATCTCGACCGGTGCCTGCCGAAGACGGCAATCGCAACGCTTGAAGCGATCCGCCTTTTCTTGTTCGTCGAAAGCACCGCATTTGTCATAGGTGCCGATGAGCTGATGATCGAGTATGCGGTGCGCGAGCACTTCCCCGACTTGCCGCCCAGTACAGGCCCGGTCAGCTACGCGCGCAACTACCTGGAAAAGTTGATTCAGGTCCCGTTCCGCATTCCGGCGCTCGGCGTCGCCGAGACACGCGTGTACGTGACCCTTCTGCTGGCGGAAAACGCGCTCGGCTCGAAGGACCCGCGGTTCCTCAGTCTGCTCGATTCTGCTCGGGAAGATATGCGACGGCCGTGGAAGAGCCGCGGCCTCGACCGAAGGACGGTTGAGCAGGCCATGGCGGGCAAGATGCCGCCCGAGGTTGATCAGGCGCTTGTGATCAGCGCCCACGTGACGAAGATTCTGAGCGAGGGCACCCGCGGCAATCCGCGCCAGATCAAACGCTTCCTCAATTCCATGATGCTGCGGCACGCAATCGCCGAGGCGCGTGGTTTCGGTGCTGACATTCAGCGCCCGGTGTTAGCCAAGATCATGCTCGCCGAGCGGTTCTATCCGGACTTCTATGAACAAATCGCACGGCTCGCGGCCAATCACTTCGACGGTCAACCCGAGGCGCTTCGTCGTTTCGAGGAACATATCCGAGCGCCCGCGCCGGAGGATGACGATGATGAGAAGGCCGCTGGTAGGGGCGGGCGAAAAGGTGCGCGCTCCGTACCTGCACCGCTCCCAGCCGAAGCCGTGGAATGGGAGAAGAACGAGTGGGCGAAGGGCTGGGCGGCGATCGACCCGCCGCTGACGGGCGTCGACCTGCGACCATACGTGTTCGTCACGCGTGACAAGCGCAGCTCGTTGGGCGGGCTGGCCGCAGCAAGTCACCTCGAGGGCCTCGTCGAGAAGCTAATGGGCCCGACGATGATGGTCCGGGGTGCCGTCGGCGAAATCATAAAGCTCACAGGGCCAGAGCCTGAGGAGGTTTTCGAGGCGATCCGTGGCCGGATTCTCCAGGATGACAACTTTGCGGCTAAGCCCAAGGGGGCGGACGGCCTCGTCCGCCTGGTCGAGGCGCATCCAGCGCTGCAGCGTCGGCTTTTGGAGTTTATCCGGGAGTTGCCCATGACCAAGGTCGGGAGTTGGGCGGCTTCGAGCTGGGGGGCGTGCTTCACGGACACCGGTATTGCGGCGGAGTACCAGACAACGCTGCGGGCATGGGCCGAGCAGACGGAAAACTCGATCCTGCAAAAGGCCGCGCAGGGCATCAGCAAATTGCAGCGGGGTTGATCGGATGGGCACGTCAAAAAGCTATGGCGGACCCGCAAGCGGCCTCGTTCCATCCTTCGTTGACGACCCGACGCCGCCGACCCGGCCTCGACCTCCGGCAACCGCGCCGGCGGCCCCGAACGCGCCTGGTGTGCCGGGCGGACCTTCATCGCCGCAACCGACGCCGCCGGCAGCGCCTTCTGTTCCGGGCGTTCCGCGCACGCCGTCACCTCCGGATACGAAGGGCACCGGCAGCCTGGGTGGGGCGCGGGGCAATTTCACGCGCTTCGCAAGGACCGGCAGCCGTAGTGCCCTCGGTAGTGCGCTTTCAGGCTATGTCCGCGGCGGCACCGGCGGCGCCCGACGTGCAGCGCGGCGCATGGGCTCATCGCGCGCGACAGCCAGGGGATTGCTGGGCGTCGTTCGTGACTTCCAGCGTCTCGGGCCGACCGAAACGCTTCGTCAGCTCAACCTGACCGGATTGGCTACACAGCCGGCGGCCGATGTCTTTGTCGCGATTTTGGAATTCATCTGCCCACCAGGTGGCGCGGTCGACGATGCAATCGCGCGGCAGGCGATGCTTGAGACGATCGGTGATCTGGCCGAAGCGGGTGTGGGCAGCTTCGATACCCTTACACCGGAGCAACTCCAGGACGTCTTCCTGGACTTTATCTCCCGTTCGATCGAAGGGCGGGTGATGGCAGACCTCGGCGGCCGGGGCATTACCTTCCCTGATGACATCGCTACCGTGGAAAGCGCCCAGGCGCAGCTTCATGATTTTGTTGAGGGCGCAACGCGCGGCCAGCTCGCCGGTAGGCTCGAAAGCCTGGAGCGCTTGTCTGACCGCGATATCGAGAATGTCGTCAACCAGATTTACGAGACGGCTTTCGAGCTGGTTGCCGTCGCCGGGGAGGCCGCTGCATGAGGCATCATACGATCATTGCCCGGCTTGGTCCGGGAGACAGCACAACCGCTTCGCCGAGCCGTGTGGATACACAGGAGACGGTGATCAACTTCGTCGATGGCGAATTCCGGCTGGGCTACGGGCTGGGCCAGGCGTTGGATCAACTATGTGCGCTTGGCCTCCGCCCCTCCGAAACGGCGGTCGACTTAGCGCTTATGGCCGCGGCGATCACCGCCGCCGATACGCGCATCTCGCGTGCCGCTGATGCGCAGGACGCCTGGACTCGCGAGATCGACCTCCACTTGCCGGTACATGACACCGTCCGCTGGAAAGGGTTGGCGCCATTGATCGTGACGACGCTGAATTTCCTGACCGGCGACCGTTGGGGTGTCTATTTCCGCCCCCGCGCAGCCGGCGCTCCCGATCTGGCGCCGAGGCCCACTAAGTTGCGCACGGCCAATTCGACAACGGTCTGCCTCTTTTCGGGCGGGCTGGACAGCTTCATCGGCGCGATCGATTTGCTGGCGTGCGGTGAAGTGCCGATGTTGGTGAGCCACTATTGGGATGGCATCACTAGCACCCACCAAGTCTATTGCGCCGATGCCATGAAGCGTCGCTTCAGCGGGACGACGCTCCATCACATTCGGGCCAGAGTAGGGTTCCCGACGGATACGGTGGAGCATTCTGCGGTCGAGGACACGCTTAGGGGGCGTTCATTCCTGTTCTTTTCGCTGGCTGTCATGGCGGCCGACGCGATCGGCGGCGACATCGTTGTGCATGTACCGGAGAATGGCCTGATCTCGCTCAATGTGCCCCTCGATCCGCTCCGGCTGGGCGCACTCAGCACCCGCACCACACATCCTTACTACATGGCGCGTTTCGGGGATCTGCTCAAAGGGCTCGGCCTCCGCGTCCGATTGGAAAATCCATACGCCTTCATGACGAAGGGCCAGATGGCGAAGGAATGCGCCGACATCCCGTTCCTCCAAAAAGAGGCGAAGCACACGATGTCGTGCTCATCGCCAGGAAGTCGCCGCTACGATCCCGACCCGACTGAGAGGGCGCCCAAACATTGCGGACGTTGTGTGCCGTGTCTCATCCGGCGCGCTGCAATCCTGGAAGGTTGGGGTGCCGATGATACGCCATACCGCATTCCCGATCTTCGGGCGCAAGTGCTCGACACCAATAAAGCGGAAGGCGAGCATGTGCGCTCCTTTCAGCTTGCACTATCTCGCCTCGCACGAAAACCGGGGCGAGCCCGTTTCGATATTCATCGCCCCGGCCCGTTGATTGATCATCCTAGCAAGCTTTCTGAATATCAGGCCGTCTACGTCGCCGGCCTCCAGGAGGTCGGCAGACTGTTGCACGGCGTTCGGGCCCGGCCGCTATGACGGAGACCCCCAACCCATCTGCGGCGCGCTGGGTCGATTTCCACTGCCACGTTGATCTCTACAAAGATCACTCGGCTCTTATTGCCGAATGCGATCGGGAACGCGTGGCGACGCTCGCGGTCACGACCACGCCGAAGGCCTGGCCACGAAACCGCGAGCTGGCGTCAAAGTCGGCGCATGTTCGGATCGCATTAGGGCTCCACCCGCAGCTTGTCGCCGAACGCGAGAATGAGTTGCCGATTTTCGAGCGCTACCTGGCTGACGCACGTTATGTTGGCGAGATCGGCCTCGACGCTGGCCCTCGTTTTTACCGCAGTTTTCCGGCCCAGGAGCGGGTGTTCGAGCGCATCCTGCGCGCCTGTGCTGAACAGGGTGGCAAGATATTGACCGTCCATAGCGTCCGGGCGGTTGGCAAGGTCTTGAACCATATTGAAAGCGCCCTGTCGCAGGAGCGGGGACGCGTTGTCCTGCATTGGTTCACGGGCACGTCCGCTGAAGCCCGTCGGGCGGTCGCGCTCGGCTGCTATTTCTCGATCAACGGAGAGATGCTGCGCTCACCCAAGCACCGACAACTGGTTGCGGGTCTTCCGCTCGACCGTTTGCTGACCGAAACCGATGGGCCGTTCGTGGAATGGGATGGCCAGCCCCTCAGGCCGCGCGACGTCGGCCGTACGGTTGCCGAGCTGGCTGAAGCGCGGAACCTTCCGGTGGCCGCCACCGAAGACGCAATTCTCCAGAACCTAAGACGTTTGGTGAGCGTGTGAATTGTGCGTGATAGTCACCGCCCCAATACTGCCGTCTATGTCGCAATCGTGGCGGTCGCTGAGGATCCTTCGCGTGTAGAGGTACCGGCTGGAGAGTTTCGTCTCTACCGGCCGCGCTGAGGGTACGGGATGTCTCCGGCGAGACATAAGGTCGTCTTGTCTCAGGCCCGATGGTGCCAGTTGTTCGAGCGTGCTATAGCTTGCTGACGGTAATTTCCAGATGTGGATCCGGGTGCGTCCCCACCCCAAACCGCGACGTAGATCGTCCGATTGGTGCTGATAGTCTGCGAGACGTCAAAAATATTTTTCTGGCGATTTTCCCTTTAAAATCAGAAGCGTAGTTTTTTGACGGCCTGCGCGTCGGAAGTTCGCCGCCAGTCGAAAAAAACACCGAGCAATTTCAATACGTTATATGAAAATTGAACAATTGAGTGGGAATGATCCCGGGTCTGGCACAGGCTGCCATCATGGGAAAGCCAGGTTAGAACACGTTCCGATCCTTTCGGATTGGATGCCGCGACCTGTCATGTTGATAGGCAAGAGCATCATCCGATCAGGTGACTCCATCGGATCGGATGATGCTTTGACCTCGCGATTGCGCGGGATCAGCCCGCCAGCACAGCATCGCGACCGACACGGCTTTCATAATTGAGGATCTCACGATGGCGGGCCCCTCTTCCCCATGCCGAGGCCTCGTGAATTCGCTTGTAATGCTGTTGCAGGATATAGCGGCAACGCCTGTAGAACGGCATGCGCGTAAGAAACTGCTCCAGATCGGGATATCGCGAAACGGCCTCGACATAGGGGAGGTATTCCGGCCCCCCCCACGGAAGAAAAGCGCCATGCCAGGGCTTCGGGCTGCCCATATAATGGACAACGCGGGGATCGATCGCCTGCTCAAGTCTCGCGTTGCGCAGAAAAATCGGGAAATTCCAGCTCAGGGACATCGGTATGCGTCGATCCATTGCCACAAGATTGAGGGCATCCTGATCCGGATATCGTGTCTTGCCTTTCAGGTTCTGAAACAGTTTCCAGGATTCCCAGCCGATCCGGTCCCACCCATCGCGGTTGATCCGTAATACCCCGCTGTTGAAATAGTTGCGCTGGCGGTTGTTCTCCAATCCGATCGAGGCGAAATAACTCACCAGGCTCCGGTCGTGTCCTCTGCCCCCATCGAGAGAAAACGTCATCGGATCGTTGGCGGCGCAAAATTGCCCGACAGGAACCTCGGTACGCAGAAGCGGTTCCAACGATCCCGTGATCTGTGTATCGCCATCGATATAGAGCAGATGTCCGTATTGCGGCGGCGCGATACGATCCAGAAACAGCCGGGCAAGCATCGCTCCGACACGCTCGATGGCGGTTTCCGGAACGGAAAAGAAGAGAATGCCCTCGGCCTCGCAGGCGCGACGAAAGACCCGGTCGCACTCGGCGATTCCCTTCACGCTGAAAATGGCAACATCTGCAAGGTCTGCCGGCGCATTCCGCCGTGCCTGCAACGCACTCACGAAACTCGGGAAAAGGTATCCCGGGTCGGTCGTGTATGAAATGCAGCAATCAGCCGTCATGACCACGCTCTACCACAACGACGATCATGTCCGCTGGCATTCAGCGGTGATCCGGGATGCGCTGGCCAACCGGCGGTTGAGCAGATGTCGGAATGCCTCGCCATCAGTCACACCGGCTGGCGATTCGGCACGGTCCGGCGGCGCCGGCCGACAATATCGCTGACAAAGCGCAGGGCTGACTGTTCGATACCGCTTGGGCGTCCCAGGAGATGCCAGATGGCCATGAGGCTGCCCGCATAAACCGCCATTCCGCTCATGACCAGCAACGCAAGACGGGTGAGTTGCCCCATCATTCCTCCCGGCAAATGCAGAAGGGAGTCCAGACCCACGACCGCAGCCAGCATCACCAGGCTGGCGACAATGCTGCGCTGGCTGACCCGGAGTTGGTCCCGGATGGAAATGCCGCAAAGTTGGCGAATGCTGGCCATGCAAAAGATGGCCGTGACAGTTTCAGATATCAGACGGGCGGCGATCACACCGGCAAATCCCCAATAGAGCGCCCCCCCAACCAGAAGGGGCAGTTTGACTAGCACCTGAACGGTATTCCGGGATGCGATTTCACGGGTGCGGCCGAGCGACATGCCAAGCGGCGAGAGCAGGATGCCAAACATGTAGGGGATTAGGCTGATGGAGAGCCAACGCGTCATCGAGATGGCACTGACCCATTTCGGCCCCAGCAGCACCTGAACCAGTGGCCCCGCGACCGCGGCCTGGCCAATCAGAAGCGGCAGACCGATCGCAATCACCGCACTTGCCGCAAGCTGATAACTCTCGCGCAACCGCGCCAGATCATCGCGAACAACGGTGAAAGCCGACAGCAATGGTCGGAGGATCGGCGAAAACAGAGCGGCCAACGGGATATTGCTGAGATTATTCGCCGTGCTGAACAGGCCGAGACGAGATGCCGGCATGAGCTTGCCGAGAAGAAGCTGCTCTGACTGGATGTTGAACGACATCAGGATTTGCGAAACGCTGACCCAGCCCAGAAACCCGCTGAATAGGCGCCAATCGCGCAGCGAGAGTCGTGGCCTATAGGGGAGGACGACGTAGCCGAGCAGGGTATTCACCACCGGCCCGGCGATGGTGCAAAGCCCGATCGACCAGAATGAATGCGTTGTGAAGGCAAGGATCGCGGCAGTTGCGAAGGCGGTAACTTTCCCCGCCAGTTCGAACCAGAACTCGTAGACGAAATTCAGCGCCTTGGCATATTCGGCAAGCCGCGGCGTCTGCATGCCGCGGGCTGCCGGGGCGAGGCTGAGGGCCTGGATCAGCGGTATCAGCTCGGGGTGGCCATACCAGTGCGCGAACGGGATCGCGATACCGCTGACCAGGAGACACAGCGTCGCACCGCGGAGCAGGCTGAGGGTGAATGCGGTATGCAGGTGATGTGGACTGATTTCCGGCAGTTGGACCAGCGCCTGGCTCAGCGGCATTTCTAGCGCGGCTTCCAGGATGGTCACCAAGGTCATCGCAATCGCGACCAGGCCGAAATCGGCCGGCGAGAGCAGGCGGGCGAGGATCAACATGGTGAACAGGTCGATCACCCGGCTGACCAGCCGTCCGAACACCATGAGCGAACCGCTCAACGCTGTCTTGTGACCTAGCATACGAGAAGAGGATCGTCTGCGGCGCCAGTGGAGGCATCATCGGCGAGCGCCCGCACAAGACGCGCTGGAATCCCGGCATACAAGCCATTCGGCTCGGTCGATTTCGTAACCAGCGACCCGGCGGCAATGACGCACCCGTCGCCGATCGTCACGCCTGGCAGGATCGTGACACCGCTGCCGATCCAGCAGCCGCGGCCGATCACCACCGGCCCGCCGACCGCGTCAACGAGACAGCGTTGGGTTGGCGGGCCGATCTGATGCGAACCGGTAATGATCCGGACAAACTGGCCGATCCGAACATTGGCGCCGATTTCCAGCGGCAAAAAGCCGTCGTAGAAAAATCCGACATTGATAAAGACCTGAGGGCCGATCTTTACCGTCCGGGAACGGAAACTGGCCCGTGCCCAGATGCAGGCAGTCCGGTCGACATTGTAGCCAAGCCTGCGCATGAGCGGCATTCGTATCGATACCGGCACGAATTCGCTGGCGAGCGTGGCATCGACGATACGGTGGATGTAATTTCCCATAACCTGGCGCTCCCTCCTCCCAGGCTCCGCCTCAAATCCGAAACCAGCCGGTGAATTTCGGCCCGCGCCTTGCCGCGCCGAGGAAATAGGCATCCTCACCGCCATAGGTCATGGCATCTGCACCGTTGATGATAAGCCCGTGCGGCTTGTCTAGGGTCTCGATCAGTTCGTTATGCAGATCGAACGCCCGGCGCATTGTATTGGATACGCCCACGACCGACAGGATCAGGTCGGACACGCTGCCCAGTACCAAGCCATCGGAGACGATCGGCAAGGGAGGACTGTCGAGGATGATGTAGTCGAACTCCTCGCCGAGAGTTTCGATGATCCCGCGCAAGGCAGCCTCGTCAAGGCGGGCTCCGCGCTCGGGCGCGGCACCGCCGGAGGGCAGAACCCAGAATTTCCCATCCGGCCAGCGCTGCAGTTTCGGCCGTGAACCTGTCTGCAGCCAGTCGGTCAGCCCGGGCAACCCTTCGAAATCGACCAGCAGGTTAAGCCGGCTCAGATAGAAGTCGCAATCGAGCAGAACCACGCGCTTGCCATCCTCGGCCAAGGTCCGGCACAGATTGGCCGCGATCGTCGTCTTGCCGTCTTGCTTGCTCGCGGAAATCAGGAGGATCGCGGAAGCATGTGATCCGTTCGTGTTTCGGTAGATATTGCGCTTTATGAGCTGAAACGCCTCGGAGAACGGATTGAAATTGTCAGGCCCGAATGCATTCGCACCGATGAGCCGTTGCACCTGCTGGGGCACGGCGCCGTAGACTGGCAATCGCACCGCGCGACGAATCTGCTCTTCGCTCTCATATCGGCCAGAGAAGGCCCGCCGGCCGAACACCAGCGCCAGGCCCGCAAAGAAACCCACCATCGCACCAGCGACCACGGTAATCGCCGCACGCGGTGAGGTTGCCCGCAAAGGCAGGCGCGATGAGGTGACGACGCGCGTATCGATGATGGTCGCAGCCTTCGATATCTGCGCCTGTTCGGCCTTCTGGGTCAGCACCTCGTAAAGCTGAGCCAGTTGCTTCGACTTCCTGGTCAATGCCCGGACCTTGAGCGACTCAGCCGGCTGGTTCTTCAGCTTGGTCCTGTCGCTTGCGATCAGCCTTTCGATGCTTGCCAGACTTTGGGATGCGGAGGCCAGGTCATTGTCGATAAGCTCGCGGATCGAGGCGCGGAGCTGATTGACCTGCGCCTGCTGGATCTGCACGTTCTGGGCACGGTCGGTGAACTCGGCGCGCAACTGGCTCAGCTTCACCTCGGCTTCGGAAAGCGAGGTGGTCAGCGAGGTGAGAACGGGATCATTGGTTTCGCTGGTGAGATAAGGGTTCACGCGCGACCGGCGACCCATCATCGCGCCGTGCAGCTGGCGCAGGGCCTGAAGTTGAAGCAATTGCTGGCCACGGCGCTGCTCCAGCTGGCTCATCTGCTCGACCGCGGCCTGGGCGGCCTGCTGCGGATCGATGATGCCGGTCTTGGCCTGGTAGGCTGACAATTCCTGGTCAGCGCGCGCCAGTCTGCGGGCGACATTCGCGAGCTGGCCGGTGACGAAGGTTTCAGTCACCGAAGCAGCCTCCGCCTTCCATTGGAGCTGGGTCGCGATGTAGTCGTGCATCAGATGGTTCACGAAGATCTGGGCCAGAAAAGGATCGGACCAGCGCAGTGAGATCCTCGCAAGCTTGGTCGGCCGCGTTGGCGATCCTCCGGCCGTCACGCGCAGTTGGCCTCCGGCCAGACCATTGGCCAGCGCATCAGGCGCCACGACGCTCAGGTCGAAAATCCGGCCTGGACTGATCTTTGCCAAAGCAGCGCTCGGCACCGCGGCGCCCGGCAAGGTTGCGGCGGAGCCACCGGACTTGCCGGGGCGGGCGAAGCGCACCAGCAAGGCGCCATCTGCGGTGTGCGCCACAGTGCCAATGGTGCCGCTGAGAACTGGCTTCTCGCGACCGAAAATTCCTCCAGCCTTGTAGAGTTTATAGGTATTTCCAGCACCAGTGACGAGACGAAACTTCCCGACAAGCGTTGCATCCACAACCCGCAGCGCATCCGCTGCCGGGAGAAACGCCTTGGTCGAACCATGGTCGAGCCATTTCCAGCGCCAGTATCTAAGAGCCGGAGCACCGGCAGGATGGATCGTCGCATTCAGCCCGGTTTCCAGCACGGCACGCTGGATCAGGGTGCCGGTGGTCAACAGCTCTATCTGCGTTTCCACGTCGCTCTGCTGGGCATAGGCAGACAGGTTGACCGCATTGCTGGAGCCGCCACCACTACCCGAACCCTGCTGGGTTTCGCCAAGATAGAGCGCGCCGGATGCCGTGAATTGCGGCACTGCCAGCAGAACATGCAGCAGAGCGGCTGCCGCCGCGATGCCGGTGAACAGCAGGATCGTCCGTGCTTGCTGGCGTAGCGTGCGCAGAAACAGCCCGAAATCGACGATATCATGCGGTTCATGATGCGCATGGAAGCCGATCGCAGGGAGTTGTGTCGCCATTTTCTGCTTCATGGTCACTTCGAGAGGTATTTGATGGAGACAAACGGATTGAGCACGCCGGAGATCGTATTCAGCGAGGGGAGCAACTTGTTCAGAACATCGTTCCATGTCGCGATGCCGGTTGGCGGCACGAAAACGATATCGCCGGGTTCCAGCGCAAAGGGCATTGCCCGCCCATCCATGATCTTTCGGGCATTCACGACGATGAAATCGGCGGATGCGCCATGCGAGCGGATGATCCGGATCTGCGAGAGCTCGGCATCGGTGTAATTCGACAGGGTCATGCCGGCTTCGCTCATGGCTTGCAGCAGAGACAGCGAGCCACCCTGGAAGCCGATGGCGCCCGGCTTGCCCACGGCGCCGAACACGAACGCCTTTTCTTCAGATGCAGGCGGAATGACGATCGTCGCACCCGGCGGCAACACGATGTTCTGCGACAGATTGCCGTCGAGCAGCAGTGCGCGAAGATCCACCGGTTCCTTTCGTGCCCCGAGCGCGACATAGGCCTGATAGAGATCGGCATTGGCGACATTCAGGCTGCCGCCCAGGGATAGAGCCTCCAGAAGTGTCAGTTCACGCCCCGGATATTTGATCCCGGGGCTCGAGAAATCGCCGAGCAGGTAATACCGCAGGCTATGCGGCGTCACCAATTGCACCGAGACATTCGCGTTATTGACGTAGTTTGAATACGCCGCCTGAAGCTTGGCCTGGGCCTGGCTGACTGTCAGTCCGGCCAGCTTGACGGTACCGATCAATGGCAGCCCCACCGTGCCATCGCTGGTGATGAAGGCACCAGCGGGACCCGATGTCACGCCATATTGGGGTGTGGACAACTCGGGGTGCAGATAGACGGAAACGGCGATGACGTCATTGGGCCCCAACCGGTACGGAGTCAGCGATAGTTTCGCGTCCGGCGGGAGGCTCTGCCGCTTCACCGAAACCACCGGCGACGGCATCGTGGCGGCGACGGCGCTGGCCGGCACGGTATGAGATACCGGCGGCTTTGCGGCACAGCCGGCAAGTCCACCCACGCCCAGCAGCAGAGCAATGGCCGTGGGCAGCAGGCCCGGCCGGTTCGTTCCTGACATCAGCTTGCCGCGGGCGCCGGCTTTATGTCTGGTCCAATGCCATAATGCTGGAAGGTGTAATCTGGAAATCTGCGCCGTCACGCCTTGCCCCCAAAATCCTGAAAAACCGTCTGATCCCGCCCGAACGAGAAGGATGGAAAAAAATTTAACCGCTCGTAACATGTTGACGTTTTACCGTCAAAAATTAGATCATTAAAGATAAAATCGGGCAAGTTTGTCTATTAAGATTTAACGATGTAAATATCTTGTAAATTCATACAATTTGCATTATCGCGACGGCGTCCAAGCATGGACAAGTACAGAGGCTTTCGCCTACCAATTCTGGGAGTGGTTCAATCGATGATCACCGCGATCGGCGCCGTGCTGTTGCCGTTCTGCCTGTGGTTTTGGCGTCGCCCAGCGAATCTTCTCGTTCTTGTCATTGTTTTTTCAATATTTTCTGCCAGCGCGATCATTGTCATTGGCGGACTCGGGGTCACACCCGCCTTGCTGCCAACAGCGATGTTTGTATCATTATTTGCAATTAATCTCTTTAATAACATTCATTATCCCGCTGAACGTCAGGCGTTCACGATCATGTTACCTTTTATTCTCGTCACGATCGGCGCCGTCGCCAGTTCGGTCATCATGCCGCGCCTGTTCATGGGACAGGTGATGGTGTGGCCGCAGAAAGTCAGTGCCTTTTTCGTTCGGTCACCGCTTGCACCAAATGCCGGCAATTTCACCCAGGACATGTACCTCATCGCCAATGCGATGCTGGCCGCCACGGCCGCCGTCTATCTGACCCGCCCCGGCAAGGTATTGCCACGGCTGCTTGACGCCTATTTCGCAAGCGGTCTGCTGGTGATCCTGATCGCCCTGTGGCAGTTCGCCAGCACGATCCTGCATATCCCCTTCCCGTCCAGTTTTTTCCTCTCCAACCCCGGGTGGTCGCAGCTCGACGACCAGACCATCGGCATCCTTACCCGTCTCAACGGGCCTTTCAGCGAACCGTCGTCGCTGTCCGCTTATATGTGCGCGTCGCTGAGCGCCGCCGGCTGGTCGGTGATGAACGGTGACCGTCGCTGGCTGCCACGCGCGACCTTTCTGGGCGGCATCGTCGTGGTTCTGCTCAGCACGGCCACGACCGGCTACGTGACGATGGCGGCGATGGCCGCCCTGCTGCTGGCGCGCGTTGCAATTCGGGCAACGCCGCAAATGCGACGGCGTGTCGTCCTGACCGCCGCAGGCATCGGCGTAGCAGGCGGGATTTCAGCTGTGGCGCTCCCGCTGGCAACGCCCGAGGCCGGACAGGAAGCGACGATCATCCTGAATTCAGTGCTGGACAAGACTCAATCGGCATCCTACCGCGCCAGATCTCAAGCGGACTACGACAGCCTGCAGGAGATGATGAAGACCTATGGGCTGGGCGTCGGCTGGGGCAGCAACCGCTCATCGAGCCTATTGCCCGGCCTGCTGGCGGCGATCGGCATCTGGGGCGTGGCCGGCCTCCTCTGGTTCGGCTTCGCGCTCACGCTGCGGGCACGCCAGGCCATGCGCATGACCCGCGCCCCCGACCTGCAGCACGTCATCCGGGGCACATCCGCTTCCCTTCTGTCATCGCTGATCTCCGCCCTGCTGTCCGGCCCGACCATTTCCTCGCCGGATTTCTACCTGCTCCTTGCCATGCTGGTCGCAGCCACCGCCCGCGCCCGGTTCGAGACCAAGACGGTTTGGCTGCCGGCACCGACGGATCGCTCACTCTCCGAGCCCGTACCGGCATGACCCCTGCCCCGCTGATCAATGGCCGGTTCGTTACCCAATCGCTTTCCGGCGTCCAAAGGTTTGCAATCGAAATCACGCGGGCACTGCTGGTGCGCAATGCCGGCGCATCGTTGCTGACGCCTCAGGGCGGAAGCCTTGCCTGGCCGGGCGCCCGCGAGATCGGGAAACGACAGGGGCAGGTTTGGGAACAGCTGGAGTTGCCCCTGCATGCTCGGGGTCGGCTCCTCATCAACCTTGGAAATACCGGACCGCTTCTGGCTGATCGGCAGATCGTCGTGATCCATGACGCCGGGGTATTCAGCACGCCCGAAGCCTATTCGAGACCGTTTCGGCTCTGGTACAAATTCGTCCAGAAAGCACTGATCCGCCGGCGGACGACGATCGTGACAGTCTCCGCGTTTTCGAGACGCGAGATCTCGCGACACCTCTCCCTGCCGGAGTCGCTGATCCGCGTCATGCCCGAGGGCACCGACCATATGCGGCTCATGTCCAGCGACGCGGGAATTCTGGCGGCAAACGGACTCGCCCCTGGCAAGTTCGTCCTCGGTGTCGGCACCTTGTCGGCGCACAAGAACCTTGCCGCGCTTGAAAATCTGGCCGGCCAACTGCACGCACGCGGCACGCCTCTGGTGATTGCCGGCGGCATGGGCGGAGCCGCGTTCAATGCGGCCAATGAGAGCAGGCTGCCGCAGCCCGCGCGCTATATCGGCCGTGTAAGCGACGCCGCATTGAAGGCGCTCTACGAAACTGCCGGGTGCTTCGTCTTTCCGTCCCGCTATGAAGGATTCGGATTGCCGCCCGTCGAGGCCCTGGCCTGTGGCTGCCCGGTTGCCTGCGCGGATATCCCTGCCTTGCGGGAATCCTGCGCCGATGCCGCGCTCTACTTCGATCCGAACGACCCGCAGCAGATCGCCGAAAGCGTCTTGTCGATACTCGATACGCCGTCGCGGCAGAATGGCCTTCGCACCGCCGGCGCAGCACGAGCGGCCGAACTCACCTGGGCCGGAGCCGCGTCAATCCTCGAATCCATCGCCATGGAGGTTCTGGAGCGCCGATGAAGATCGCGATCGTCCACGAGTGGCTGGAACATTACGCGGGCTCCGAGCGCGTCCTTGAAGAATTGCTGAAATGCTATCCGCAGGCCGATATATTCGCGGTCGTCGACTTCCTTGCGGATGATGACCGCCTCTTCCTGGGCGGGCGCCCGGTTACAACGAGCTTCATCCAGAAATTGCCTCTGGCCCGGAAACACTTCCGCAACTACCTGCAATTGATGCCGCTTGCGATCGAGCAGTTTGATCTGACCGGCTATGACCTCGTGATATCGAGCAACCACGCCGTGGCGAAAGGGGTACTGACGGGTCCGAAACAGGTTCACGTCTGTTACATGCATTCGCCCATCCGCTATGCGTGGGACCTTCAGTCTCAATATCTTCGTGAGAGCGGGCTGACCCAGGGCGTCAAGAGCCTTTACGTGCGCTGGCTGTTGCACAGGATCAGGATCTGGGATGCGATGGCGGCTAACGGCGTCGACTGTTTTCTGGCCAACTCCAGCTATATCGCCCGCCGCATACAGAAGACATACCGCCGGGACGCCGAGGTCGTTCCACCGCCGGTCGCCGTGGAGCGATTTGTTCCAGGCGATGGACCGCGGAGCGGCTATCTGGTGGCATCCCGATTCGTGCCCTACAAACGGATCGAACTAATTGCCGAAGCGTTCCGCGAATTGCCCGACTGCCCTCTCACCATCGTCGGCGCGGGAACCAATGAACCGCAGGTGCGCCGGGCCGCAGCGGGTGCGCCCAACATAACCTTGCGGCCTCCGGTTTCACATGCCGAACTGGTGTCACTGATGCAGTCAGCCAAGGCGATGGTCTTCGCCGCGGAGGAGGATTTTGGCATCACGATGGTCGAGGCCCAGGCCTGCGGCACGCCGGTGATTGCCTTCGCCGAGGGCGGGGCGAGAGATATTTTTCCGCAACATTCCGCGGCGCCGACAGGCGTTCTGTTCGGCACCCAGACGAAAGACGCCATCGTCTCCGCAGTACGCCGCTTCGAATCCCACGGCGCGGCGATGTTGCCGGCAGTCTGCCGGGAGAATGCCCTGCGCTTTTCCGCCGCGCTGTTCCGGACCCGAATCCAGGCCGCCGTCGATACAGCGATGGCGCAATTCCGGCATCGGGGCCCCGTCGCGGCACACACCGCTCACGAAAACGGATAACGCCTCATGCGTATCATGCATCTGTTGAATCACTGCGGGAAGGCAAACGGTCACGTCAATGTTTCGGTTGATCTCGCGATCACGCAACATTCGATGGGGCATGACGTCGGCTATACCTGTGCCTCCGGCGATTTCATCCCCCTTCTGGAGTCCGCCGGGGTCAAGGTTTACCATGTAGAGCAGCCACATCGCGGGATTGGCAAGTTTCTCCGGGCCAATTTGCAATTGAACAGGGCAATACGCGACTTCGCGCCAGATATCCTGCATGTGCACATGGCCGCTCAAAGTGTTCTTGTTCAACCTTACCGGCTTCTGGGCCACAAGGTCGTAACAACATTGCATAATGAATTCGACCGCTCCGCATGGTTGATGGGGCGTGCATCGCGGGTTGTGACGGTCGGCCAGACCGGATTTGAAGTCATGCGGAAATCTCATGTTCCTGTTCGCAAGTTGCGGCAGGTACAGAACGGTTCCATCGGCTCGCCGCGGCTGCCTGCGGCGTTCACCCCGGCCGATCTTGCCCACCCCGCTATCCTCACCGTCTGCGGCATGCATCCGCGGAAAGGCGTCGCAGACCTGCTCAACGCTTTCGCCCTGCTACGGAAAACCAACCCGGACGCTCATCTGTATCTCGCCGGCGAAGGTCCGATGCTTCAAGAGTACAAGGCCCAGGCCGAAACGCTCGGAATCGGCGACCATGCTCATTTCCTCGGCTTCTGCAGCGATCCGCGCCAGTATCTCTTCGCGGCCGACATCTTCGTGCTTGCTTCCCATGCTGACCCAGGACCACTCGTGATCGCCGAGGCCCGGCATGCCGGGAATGCCATCGTCGCCAGCAACGTCGATGGCATTCCCGCGATGCTCGATCATGGCGAAGCCGGAATCCTCATCCCGCCGAAGCAACCGGAGCTCCTGGCTTCAACGCTGCGCAACCTGCTCGACGATCCATCCAAACTCGCAGAATATCGCGCGCGGTCGAAACGCGGAGCGGAACGCTTCACGATCGAACGCGTCTGTCGCGATATGGAAAAAATCTACGGCGAATTGATCTGAACAACACGGGCCGCGCATGCCTCGGCACGGGAGGCAATCGCACCAGGCTTTCCGGTGGCTGGCGCCAGTCAAGGAGCGATGGCGCAAGCCCATCGTTATCAACGGTTTCAAAACCCGGAGACACACCGATCCCAGTTTGGCGCTCGGCCAGACTGCCTTGCCAAGGTCAGGGATCTTTGTTCGGCGTCGGACCTGGATCGCCATGGTACCTGGCAAAGCGTCAGCGACCCTTGCTTGGCGCATCATCCGATCAGATGGATATCATCTGATCGGATAAAGTTGCTCTTTTTATCAATATGATAGAGCGCCATACGATCCAGACGGATCGGCTCGCCGGCCTGCTCGCGCCATCCGGCGGTGTGAGCAGATTCATTTCCGAAATGTATTGTATCTGTGTTCATCGGGTCGATGACCCTTCCGGCCGAGCTTCCATTCATCAAACACGGCCTTCATCGCCCCGATAAACTTGTCAGCGATGCAGGAGCTACGCTGTCATAATTATTATCAATTATACAACCTACAAGAGATTATCTATTTTATTGAACACGCGAACTAAATTTCATATTAACTCCCCTTAATTCGACGGCCAGCATACGCATTAGGACTCAAATAGTGGAACGACGGCGGCTTTGAAACACAAACAAATTTCACGACTTAATAGTATGATCCATCTTGAATTCAGAATAGTGTCTGTTTTTATCATGTAATTAATATTAAATATTATAGAATTATTTGCCCCATAATCAGGATCGTTTTGAAAAGAAAACCCATGAATAATCAACTGATCCACGACGCGTTCATCCGAACGGCAGCCGCTTTCCCGGGTAATGTCGCAGTAACTTGCGGTGATGCCGCATGGACCTATGCCGAGCTGGAGCAGAAATCGCGCGAGATGGCGGCAGCTCTTGTCCGGCAAGGCATGGCCCCGGGAGATCGCGTTGCCATTCTCGCCGAGCGGCGGCCCGAGCTGGTCTGGACGGTACTGGGCGCGTTGCGGGCCGGTGTGGCATTTGTGATCATGGACTGGAGTTATCCGGCAAAAAGGCTGGAGACTTTTATCTCAACGTGCCGTCCCCGGCTGATTATTCCGGCCGGGGGGGATGAAGTCCGGGCTCTCGCCAAGGATCTGGCGGAGGAACAGTCCGTGCAGATATTCGCGGCACAAACGGAGTCCGGCCACTCCGATGCCCAGTCCGAAGCCATCGCGCAGCCAGCGATCCGTCCGGATACCGATATTGCCTATATGCTGTTCACGTCGGGCAGCACAGGAACGCCCAAGGGCATCGCGTGCAATCATGCGGCGCTCGTGCATTTCATTGGCTGGCACACCAAGCAGTTCGGTCTTGCCGCCAGCGACACGTTTTCCATGCTTTCCGGGCTCTCCCATGACCCCGTGCTGCGCGATATTTTCACCCCGCTGTCGATTGGCGCAACGCTTGCGGTACCGCGCCAGTGCGAAATCACCGAACCCGGCCGACTGCGATCCTGGCTTGAGAAAAACCTGGTGACCGTGGCGCATCTCACACCGCCGATGGGGCAGCTATTACTGGCAAGCGGGCCGAATGCGGTCACGCTGCCGAAGTTGCGCAGGATGTTCTGGGGTGGGGATCAGTTATCGCCAAAACTGCTCGAATCCGTCTCACGATTCGCTCCCAATGCGGAGCACGTGAATTTCTATGGGTGCAGCGAGACGCCCCAGGCCGTGAGCTTCTACCGGTTTCAACACGACGAAGGCTGGACAAGCGTGCCGATCGGGGGGGGCGTTGAGGGGTTCAAGGTTCTTGTCATCGGGCCGGATCGGCAGCCCCGTTTCGACCGGGAGCCGGGAGAGATCGCGATCCAGTCACGATTCCTCAGCCTCGGTTACGTCCGCGATGGCGCGGTGATCGAGCCGCAGGACCGCGGCATCGACGAGATGACAGGCGAGGCGATTTATTACACCGGTGATCAGGGCCGTTATCTCCAGGACGGCAACGTGCTGATGATGGGCCGTGGAGATGATCAGATAAAGATACGCGGCTTCCGGGTCGAGCTTTCGGAGATCAGCGGCGCCCTGCAAGCCTGTCCTGGAGTTCAGATGGCGGTCGCCTTACCGTTCCGGGACGGGGACCGTGCCAGCATCGAGGCGTTCGTCGCGCATGACGATACCATCCGGCTGGATCAGGAAACGATCGCTTCGCGCCTCGCGCAAACGCTTCCCTCCTATATGATGCCTCGCAAGATCTGGCTGTTCGAAACCAAACTGCCCACGCTCCCGAACGGCAAGATCGATCGGGCAGCCTTGATCGACCACGTGCGAAAGGCCGGCATTGCGGAGACGAACGCACAACGTCCAGCAGGCTCGGCGAAGGCAGAAACACTGCGCCGTCGCTGGCAGGAAATATTCGGCGCCGAGGAGGTCAGTGCTTCATCGACCTTCGCCGAACTTGGCGGAGACAGCCTCTCTTATGTCGAAGCTTTTCTGGCGGCAGAAGAAATCGTGGGCGAACTTCCTGTCGATTGGCAGGAAAAGAGCATTGCGGAACTGTCGGCAAGAGGGAAGACATCCTCGCGCTGGTCGACATCGGTCGATAGTTTCATGGCCATTCGTGCCGTGGCAATCGTGCTCGTCGTCGCGTATCACTTTGGACTGACGCGGCTGGGAGATGGGGAAACCGGGGCGCTTTTTCTGGTTTCGGGCTATCTCTTCGGGCGGATGCAGTTACGGGAAATTTTCGCGGGAGGGGCAGCACGTCGAATCCTGACCTCGATCAAGAACATTCTGCTCCCGACAATCGGCTTCACCCTCATCGCCACGATCGCCAGCTTCTGGCAAGGCCATCCTCCCCCGCCAAGCTTGTTCATGCTCGGCACCGACTTGGTGAATTACCCTGCGTTGATCGCTCGCCACATGCCTGTTTTCCGGCATGTAATCCTGTTCTGGTACGTCGATGCGTTAATCCAGAATCTTCTCATCATCTATATCCTCCTCCAACTGGCTCCTGCGCGCTGGAAGACCGCCCAATCCCTACAGCCTTTCACGCTTGCGCTGCTTGGACTTGGCATGGTGGTCAAATTCGGACTGCCCGTGCTGATACAGCCCGATTTTCTAACCCATGGCGCGCCAGAATTGTCGCTCGCCCAGATCTCCCCAATCGGAAATTTTGCAACCTTTGTTCTCGGCATTCTCGTCGCCAATGCGCGCAGCCAGGGACAGAAGGTCAGCGCCATGATCGCCACTTTCGTCTTTGCCCTGCTGGATGGCCCTACCTATGGCTGGCTGAATGCGATCCCGCTTTTTCTCGCGGTATTGTTGATCTTTTACATCCCGCGGATCCGACTGCCCAAAGCTGGCTCAAGCATAATACTCGCGCTGTCTGGCGCGTCGCTATTCATCTATCTTGGTCACGTGTATGTGGGCTTCTTTGTCGGCAAGCTATTTCATGCTTCGGCGATCGCGAAATGCGTTCTGGCACTCCTTGGCGGGGTTGGAATGCATTGGATGTGGGAGCGACGTTCCCTGAGGTGGATCACCCGCCAGAGCAGACAAACAGCTCAAGAGTTCAATATCGAGCCCGATCCCTTCGGCGGGAATTGAGGTGTTCGTGATGTTCCCAAGCCTGGACCAAAGGGGTTGTTTTTGGTCTTAGAGCCAGCTCTGATCCATCTGGATCCGATATCGTGCTCTGTCTTGTTGTTTGTCTGAGCATCTTTATCCGATCAGATGATCCCATCTGATCGGATCATGTTCCAGAATTTGCCTGGCGATGCGAATGAGCCGAGACATGCACGACCTGGAGCATCATTATTTAATCTGGTTAATTCTTCGCGGATCGGAGCTTCCAGTCAAAATATGCCAAAGGCCGATCCAATTACCTTTGGCACGACCACGGCGATCTATGAATGGCTCTTCCCATATAAGACGCATATGATTGGCAATAATATTCTTTAGAACTAAAATTAAGGCCTTTTTCCACCGCATTGTTCCCTTTTTGAATAGATAGAGCGGATTGACGACTTGTGCATAACCGAGTTTTGCGCCTGGGGTACGTCCTTTGTTCACACCACGATGAACGCCTTGAAACGTATCCGCTGACACAATTCTGCCCTTGACTAGCAATTGACCGGCAAAATCGACATCCTCCTGCCATCCATAAAGTGGCAAGGTCTCGTCGAAACGGATGGCACCAACTGCCTTGGCGCGCAATGCCATGTTGCAGCCGTACAGGGAGTCAATATCGCGTATATTTTCAGGCGGATTTGAAATGCTCTGGTTGTTCACGATGTCGACAGATACATCATACTCAATCCCACCTTTTTTTACGCCGTCAGCCAAAACAAGTCCTGTAGACGCCACGATTTCCGGATATTTTTCAAATATCTTTACAATTTCAGCAATCGAATTTCTGGCCGGAATAAAATCATCATCATAAAATACAATAACATCACAGTTGTTTATAACGGACTCAAGACCTCGGTTGCGCTGTGCCGTTAGTCCACGCGGACCTTTTATGATTTCTACTGCAGAAGGTATACCGTCTGGTATGTCATCATTCTTTTCGACCGATAGTATGACTTTCCAGGGCGGCAGGGTTTGTGAAAAAAGATGGGGTAACAACTGTTCTATTTCGTTCCGCCTTCCAATGGAGGCGATGATTATCGCAACTTTCCATTCATCAAAAATTTTTTCAATTTTATGATTTTGCTCAGTCATCATCAAGCCTCAGCGAAACAATAGGTGTTTAAGACAAAGTTTTTATAAAATAAAAAGCCAATATCATCAATATTTTTAATTAAAAAACGCATATTTAAAAATAACATGTCATGTTGGGATATCCACGATCTCCACCTTGGCACGAGAGATATTGGCGATGAAATACAATTATTTCAATTGCTGCCAGGTTAAGCTGCGGCTTGGCTGTCATTATGAGAGCCGTCTCTCAACCGACCGCTGTGGGGGACACACCGTAATTTTCTAGCAGGTAAACCTCGCTAATCGGGCGGGAAAACCAGTAGCCCTGACCATAGGGGCAACCGAGATCACGCAGCAAACCGGCCTGACTCTCAGTCTCGATACCTTCGGCAATCATGTCGATACCGATACGTTGCCCCATATTTATAACAGTCTCAAGGATCACACGGCCATTTGTGTGCAGGAATACGTCTTCCAGCAGTGCCTGGGCAATCTTGATACGATCGAATTTATATTCATGGATCGGCCGGAAGGATGAATAACCGGTTCCAAAATCATCAAGTATGATTTCACAGCCTAGGGCGCGAATGCGGTCCAGCAGATCGAGGCTGTGACCGCTGACATCGAGCAGGCATGTTTCAGTAATTTCAAACGCAATTCGGCCTGGGCCTAGCCCATTCTGCTCCATCACTTCGGCGATCTTGTCGGGCAGGGTTTCATCGCGCAGTTGCCGTGGCGAAAGGTTGATCGTCACCTGAAGGTCCTGTGTCAGCTGTGCCGCAGCCTGACACGCCATATCGATGACGTATTTGCCAATCATCCCGATGAGGCCGCTATCCTCGGCGATCGAGATGAATTCGCCAGGGCTGATGATGCCTCTTGCAGGATGGCGCCAACGTACGAGCGCCTCCATCGCCACAGGCGCCCCCGTGCGTAAATCCACAATCGGCTGATATTCAAGGAAAAGCTGGTTTCGTATCGCAGTATTTTTCAGATCGGCATGAATGGCGATCCGCCGGGTAATGGCGTCCTGTGTATCTGAGTTGAAGAAATTGAACCGGCCGCGCCCCTCGACCTTGGCCTGGTAGAGGGCGAGATCTGCACAATGGTGGATGCCTTCAGGGGTTCTTGCGTCGTTCGGCAGCATGGCGATCCCGACCGACACGCCAACGGTCATCGTCAAACTCCTGATCCGGAACGGCTGACCCAGATGCTCGACGATACGGGCTGCGATCGATGCAACCTCCGGGCGCTGCACACCGGGTACGATGATGGCGAATTCATCACCGCCGAGACGAAACACCATATCCCGACCGCGAACGCACCCGCAAAGACGTTCCGCCGCCGCGCGCAGAAGATTGTCGCCCACGGCGTGGCCAAAGCTGTCATTCACCGTCTTGAAGTAGTCGAGATCGACACATAAAAGAGCCGTCGGCATCTGTTCGGCTTCGTCGATCGCCTGTGCGAGCGCAACTGCGAACATATCCCGATTGAACAGTGTTGTGAGCGGATCGTGACGGGCCAGATAGGTGACCCGCTCCCTAGAGCGATGCAGGTCGGTTATGTCGCGTCCGACGCCCCGATAACAGCCGAGTTCACCACTCTCCTTGAAGATTGGCTTTGCGGAGAGATCCCACCAGCGTAATTCCCCATCGAAAGGGATCGATACGATCATGTCGCGAAACGGCAGGTGCGATTCCAATTGCGCCATGAGTTTGTCGATCGCTTCGTCCCGATGCCGGAAGATCGAACCATCACCGTCGAGAAGCAAATTACGGAGGTTGACCTGCATTGCCGAGGAACGACGCCTCGCAACCTCGCAAAAACGCTCAGATGGATTCACAATTGTCAGGCTATCGTCCAACTCGAACAGCCAGTCGCTGGCACCTTGCTGAAAATCGCGGAGAAGGATTTCGGTCTCCTCCTTAAGCCGGGCGATGCGTATAGCTCCCACCTCTCGCTCGACCAGTTTCCGACTCAATTCGATAATGAGAATGAACGAGACGACGTCGTATGCAACCATGCCAACCAACGTCGCAATCTGCGTATGCGATGCGGGCAGCAGAAGGGCTATCATTGAACCCGTGACGAGCGGTGTCCAGAACAGCAATGAGAAGGTGATTGGCCCTGCAAACACAGCAGTGGAAATCAGACCAATCAAGATCGCGTAAATCTGGGCCATTTGCGCAGCATTGCTGTGCGGTAGAGTAGAAATGATTATACCGCCCCAACCTGCACCTATCGAAAATTGAAGAAAACCGTAAATTCTAAAGAAAAACTTAAGAAGCTCGATTTTCCGACGACTTCTAATCCAAAATTGACCAAGAAAAACCAACGTTGTGTAAAAAATACTTAATGCAATCACAAGAGCCAGAATCGGCTCATTGGCTGGGCTACCAATAAAACCGGAGGTAAAAGCGATCAGCGCAATCTCGCCCATTACAGCCATTTTCATGCTGAGACGAGCGCGTGTGTCAATTTGCGAAATTTGAACAGTCGTCCGAAAGGATTCCGGCACTATTCTCGTCAAAAGGCGCGCAGAAAACAACGATTCAATAAAATTAAAAAAAATAAACAAATGAACAAAAAGACGGCGCCAGCGTCTCATTTAATTGGTATCCCAGTCAGACGTTGTAAAGTTTTTTACACTAAAAATTGGAAAAATTGTATCATATAATATCTGCAGGTTTTGATGAACCATACCCTTCGATCCAGGAGATCCAAAATGGATGGCTATATTTGCACCAGCAGCGAACTGCAACGACGTGAAACCATACTCGCCATACCGGAAACCCAAGATACGACGGCACGCATAGCAGTAACTCCAGAATTGATGCGAGAGGCTGCTAAGGTACGTTATGATGGTTATCTTTCTTACGGCTATATTGAGGCTCATCGGGACAAACTATTTACTGACGGCTATGACGCTGCAGCTAATAGCCGAACAGTCGTCATATATCGTGATTACAGACCGGCCGCCACAATACGTGTGACTCTCCTTGATCTTGACGGCCGTTGGCCGAGTGCCGACAAAGTTCCTTCCATGGATATTTTTGGTGCAGAGATTTTGGCACTTGGAGAGACGGCGATGCGTGCAGGCCGCTCCGGCCGCATCGTCGAAATCAATCGCTTTGCCAGCGCCCCTAGCTTTGCAAATGATCGAACGCTTATAATTGCAGCCTTCCGAATGGTCGCGTATTTGAGGCTCTACTTTGATGCTGACCTGATGATAAATGCGGTCCGAACCCAACACATGCCGATGTATCGGCGGTTGGGTTTCAAAAAAATCGAAGAGCCTAGACAGTATCCTAATTTGAATTTCTCCACTGGGCTGATGGCGATGTTTCCTGAGCAATACGAAACGGCGCTCCAGAAAATTGGATTTCCGGACGGGGTATCTGTTTCCGACCCAATTTACACCAGATTGATCGCCGGTGAATCGGTGCCGGCCTTTTCTTCTTCTTGGTCTAACCCACGACCGCCTGAAGTTCCTAATGCTACCATAACCATCGGCGGCTAGATCGTCCATTAAAAGGGTGGAATCCCATTCCACCCTAATATGGTTAACATTAGATTAAACCCGATATAGTCGACTTGTTTGAATTATACAACTCATAATAGAATTAATCGCGTCACGCGCGAAATCATTCCTAACTTACATCCGGCGCGGGCACGCGAACCAGGGGATAGAGGGCCGCCCGCAGCCGGTGGCCGAGCATTCGGAACACAATCATGGCCGTCACAAGGAACGCAAATTGCGACAGAGACAGGAAACCGGCACGATAGCAGAACAGACGGAACCTCAGCTCGCTACGCACGTAGCCGAAACCGCCGAGATGCGTATAGGCCGCCTTGTTTTTTCGTACGTCAAGAAGAGCCTTGGGCAAGGCATGAAAATGTGCGCCAGCCAGAACAAGCCGGACATAGAGGTCATAATCCTCCATCCTGCTATACTCGGCCCGGTATCCATCCACCTCGAGGAGCCGTGACCTGCGAACCACCGTCGCCGGGTGCACCAAAACGTTCCGCCACCGCAATACGGCAGCAATATTGTCGTGATCGACCGGCGAAGATTTGAGGAAACGCCGCCCCGAAATCTCGTCAAACTCACTGCACCAGGCGGACAGCACATCTGTCTCGGGATGAGCCTCAAGATAGTGGCGTTGAAGTGCAACGCGATCAGGCCGGCAGATATTGTCGCTGTCCAACCGCATCACCCATTCGCCGGAGCAATGCGGAATGCCCGCGTTAAGCGCACCGACACGGCCGACATTGCGATCGAGACGGATGACACGAACATCCGTAATTCTTCCATCCCCGGCAAAGTCGCGAAGAACACGGTCCTGATTGTCGTCAATAGGCCCGTCCACAACGATCACGAGTTGTTCGGGGGGCGAGGACTGGCCGAACAGGCTTGCGAGCGAATCGCGCAGGGAAACTGAATTGTCGCCAGCGCTGGTCGTCATCAGCACCGAAATGCCGGCGCCGCGGGAAGGAAGTGCCGTCACTGTCCGCTACCCTCGACGACTGCACCGAACGTTTTGAAGAGTATGACGATGTCACGAACAAAAGACCGGCTCCGAACGTAAGCAACATCAAGACTGACCCGCGCCTCATACGTCAGCGCGTTGCGGCCCATGACCTGCCAGGGGCCGGTCAGCCCGGGCCTGACCGAAAGACAGGTATCGGCGGCATCGCGATAATGGGCGTTGATTTCAGCCTGAGTCACCGGGCGCGGTCCAACAAGACTCATCTCGCCGCGGAGCACGTTCCAAAGCTGCGGCAATTCATCGAGGCTCAGCGCGCGAAGCACGCGGCCAATGCCGGTAATCCGCGGATCGTGCATGAGTTTGTGGGCGCCCTGCCATTCGTGTTTCGCCTCGGGATGCAGTTCGAGATACTCCGCGAGACAATGGTCGGCGCCCATCATCATCGTCCTGAACTTGAAGCAGGGAAACGGGACACCGTTCCGACCAACACGCCAATGAGCGAAAAACACTGGTCCGCCATCCAGCGCGACCAGAGAGGCGATGAGTGCGAAAATCGGTGAAGCAAACACAAGCAGAAGAGTGGCGGCCATGATGTCAGACACGCGTTTGGCACGGTCACCCAGCGAAACGTGAGCACGATAGCGCAGGGCGGGCAGAGCTTGATAGCCGAGCATGTGCGTAATCTCCCTCAACCTTCAGCAAAATATCGAGATTGCCGCCGGAGCGTTCCGGCAAATGAAATGGCTGCGGGACAGGACACTCGTTGGGCCAAGCACGGCCCAACGTCAGAATCATAAGAAAAGACCGCCGGATAGGACGAGGACCAGGATATCGGCCGCGTATGGAGCATCCCCCCATCCGCGAGGCACGATTTTGAACGCCAAATACCCTGCATCACCTGTCTATCACCCCAGTTTGTCCCAATTCCCCGGCCTGAAGTCCGCCGATTTTTGCCGACCCCCAACCCCAACCGTTTAATTTTTTGCAATTATTATGCCTAAATAACATTCATATACATTTTAAAGAGAGATTTTTTTATAATTCAGTTGCTTATGTGATTTTGATAACCGAATAAGGCGTCTATAAAACTTTATATTTTATTAAAATATATGTTTCTGTTACGTATCGGGTAACGTTTAATCAAAATTTTCATAAATTTCAAGACATCTTGGACGCAAATATGGATTGTTTTTAATTTTAGACATTTTGGTGGCGATGGAGGGTTTGATCCGCCGCCATCGGTCATCGGGCGACGGCAGCAACAAGCACCACTATGAAACCGATGGATTGGACCAGCTCGGGAGCTTCTGGAGGATCTGAACCGCCCCGGGTTTGCCGGAGGCTCCAACTCCCAAATAGGATGGAGCCATGACGAGTCTGACGACGAACAAGTTTTCTCCTGAAGTCCGCGAGCGGGCGGTGCGGATGGTGCTGGAGCACGAGGGCGAACTCCCTCGCGGTGGGCGAAGCAGCCAAGGTTCCGCCTGCCTTGGCAGGTGGAATGCTGCGGAGGGGCGATGGTGTCGATAGCCGCGAAGTTTGGCTGCTCACCGCATACGCTGCGTGAATGGGTGCAGAAGGTGGATCGCGACAGCGGCCGCTCGCCTGGTGTTCCGTCGGAAGTGTCGGCGAAGCTGAAGGCACTGGAACGCGAGAACCGCGAGCTTCGCCAGGCGAATGAGATCCTGCGCAAGGCGTCGGCATATTTTGCCCAGGCGGAGCTCGACCGCCGGTTCAAACCATGATCTCGTTCATCGATGATCACCGCGGGGCTTATGGGGTCGAGCCGATCTGCAGGGTCCTGCCGATCGCCCCATCGACCTACTACGAGCATATAGCGAAGCGGGCCAACCCCGAGAGGCGGTCAGAACGCGCCCGGCGGGATGAGGCGCTCGAGGCGGATATCCGGCGCGTGTTCGCGGAGAATTTCGAGGTCTACGGTGCGCGCAAGGTCTGGCGGCAGTTGCAGCGGGAAGGATGCGCTGTTGCCCGCTGCACGGTGGAGCGGTTGATGCGGATCATCGGCCTGCAGGGCGTGATCCGCGGCAAGCCGGTCAGGACGACGATCAGCGACAGGGCGACACCCTGCCCACAGGACCGCGTCAACCGCCAGTTCCAGGCGCCGGCGCCGAATATGCTCTGGGTCTCCGACTTCACTTATGTCGCGACCTGGCAGGGCTTTGTGTATGTGGCGTTTGTCATCGATACATTCGCCCGGCGTATCGTTGGCTGGCGGGTAAGCCGCACGGCGCATGCCGGCTTCGTCCTCGATGCCCTGGAACAGGCTCTTCACGACAGACGCCCGGTGCGTAGCGGCGGGCTCGTCCATCATAGCGACCGGGGCAGCCAGTATGTCTCGATCAAATACACCGAGCGCCTGATGGAGGCCGGCATCGAACCGTCCGTCGGCAGTGTCGGCGATAGCTACGACAACGCTCTCGCCGAGAGCATCAACGGCCTTTACAAGACCGAGGTCATCCGTCGTCGCGGGCCGTGGAAATCGTTGGAGGCCGTCGAGTTCGCAACGCTCGAATGGGTCGACTGGTTTAACCACAGGCGCCTTCTCGAGCCGATCGGCAACATCCCGCCCGCCGAAGCCGAACAACGATATTTCGCCACACTCGACCAGATGAAGATCGCCGCTTAGCTTAACTCAAATGGCCTCCGGCAAACCCGGGGCGGTTCAAATTGCCTATCCCTGCAAATACACGGCAGTTGAGGCTCCGCCGAGCCTGAGAGCAAGCCCTGAAGAACGAGACCAGCGCGATCTGTGGATGTGATTTGAAGCGACGAAAAGGTTCGTCGAATATTGATACCGGGAAAGGATTTCCAAACTCATACAGCGTACGAGCCTCGGACCGATTGCGAATGGCGTCCCAAATGCGATAAATCTGGGCACTGGAAGCTATTGATATCGTTAGATGTCTAGCGGCGCGGAGCGCCCTGCGTTCAGCCGTTGAACCACTATCCATCGAAGTCTTCCAAATCAGCGACGGCAGCTGGATCTTGAAAGTAGGCGCCAAACGGCATGTCGACCTCTCCGCCATGTGACGTCCCATGCACGGGCGTCGAGATAAACTTGTGAGGACCATGAAGGTCGGGGGGGTGGGCAACCGTTTTTGCGCCGCGCCACGCTGCTGCCCTATCCTGCCCGGCCGGGGCCGGGCGGGATCGGGCCTGTCGGTTCAGGCGGGTTCGGCGACGCGGCGCGCGCGGCGCGGCGGGGTGCGGGCCGGGGCGATGGGGGCGGATGCTGTCGGTGCGGCGTGGGCGGTGCGGAAGCCGGAGACGCGGCTGATTTCCTCGCGCAGGGAGTGGGTGGCGGCGGAGGTCTGCTCGACCATGGCGGCGTTCTGCTGGACGGCCTGGTTCATCTGGCCGGTGGCGGCGTTGATTTCGGCGAGGCTGCCGGCCTGTTCGGCGGCGGCGGTGGCGATTTCGCCGACGAGGCCGCGCAGGTCGGTGACGTGGCCGAGGATGGTGTCGAGCGCGGTGCCGGTTTCGCCGACGAGGCGGACGCCGTTGCCGACCTGTTCGGAGGAGCGGGCGATGAGCTGCTTGATGGACTTGGCGGCATCGGCGGAGCGGTGCGCGAGGGCGCGGACCTCGGAGGCGACGACGGCGAAGCCGCGGCCGGCATCGCCGGCGCGGGCGGCCTCGACCCCGGCGTTGAGGGCGAGGAGGTTGGTCTGGAAGGCCATTTCGTCGATCAGGCCGATGATCTGGTCGATTTCGCGGGCGGAGGTTTCGATGCGGTTCATGGCGACCACGGCCTCGCCGACGATGCTGTGGGACTTGCGGGCGGCCTCGTTGGTGGCGTCGACGGCGCTGGCGGCCTTGGAGGCGTTGTCGGCGGTGGCGCGGATACCGGTGGTGACGCTGTCGAGCACGGAGGAGGTTTCCTCCAGGGTGGAGGCCTGCTGTTCGGTGCGGCGGGCGAGATCTTCGGCGGCGTCGGCGATTTCGGCGACGCCGAGATTGATTTCGTCGGTGCTCTGGCGGACGCCGTTGACGCTTTCGGCGAGGCGGCTTGCGGCGGTGTTGAAGTCGACGCGGAGCTTGTCGAGCGAGGGCATCAGCTGGCGGTCGACGGAGGCGGTGAGATCGCCTTCGGAGACGCGTTCGAGGGCATCGCCGACGAGGCCGACCTCGGCCATGCGCTCGGTGAGGTCGACCGCGAACTTGACGACTTTCGTGACCTTGCCCTGGGCGTCGTAGACTGGGTTGTAGGTGGCTTGGAGCCAGACGTGGCGGCCGCCCTTGCCCACGCGCTCGAAATCACCAGCGATGAATTCGCCCTGGCGCAGGCGTTCCCAGAAGGCCTGGTATTCGCGACTGCCGGCGTATGCTGGTGTAGCGAACATGCTGTGCTTGCGGCCCACGATCTCGTCGCGCTCGTAACCCATCACGCGAAGGAAATTGTCGTTCGCTTCGAGGATCGTGCCGTCGAGCGCGAACTTGATGACGGCCTGGGAACGCTCGATGGCGTTGAGGAGGCTCTGGTTTTCGGCGGCGGCCCGTTTCTCGGCGGTGATGTCGAGGGCGACCTTCACCACCTTGACGACCTTGCCGGCGCGGTTGCGGACGGGGACGTAGGAGGCGCGGAGCCAGACATCGCCGCCGGACTTGGCGATGCGGCGGAACTCGCCGGAGCAGAAGGCGCCGCCGCGCAGGCGCTGCCAGAACTCGCCGTAGGCGGCGCTGTCGCGCTCGGTTACGGTTACAAAAATACGATGATGGCGCCCGATGATGTCGGCGGCGCCGTAGCCCATCAAACGGAGAAAACTGTCGTTGGCGTCGATGATCGTGCCGTCAGGTTTGAAACCGATGATGCCGAAGGAGTTCCCAATGGCATCAACCATCCTGCTTTTGTCAGAGATTTGACGTAGCTTCCCAATAACCACGAAACAATTCCCATTTTTATTGACTGGTCTATTTTATTAAATAAAACTTCTATCTGGGTCTCCTTAACAATGTATTACCGGAACCTGATATTTTCATGCTGCGCGCTGACTATCATGTCAGTCGGCCAAAGATGCCGCGACTATCAAATAGACAAAGCGCTGCATGCGATGGGATCGGAGGCGTTCCAGATCAAGGTTGTCAGCGCAGCCGTTCCGGCGCACTGGCGACATATTCCGAACGGTTTCTTTGGTCGCGGACCGTCGCGAAGCCGCAAACATCAGCGTTGTGGATCGGCCACCGAACCCTTTTAGCTTCAAGATGGGCGAGCGCGTACGCCGCGGTTCAGCGCGACGAGGCCGGCGGATAGCTGCGAAATCATGATTGAAGCCAGAAACGTTCAAATTTCGAGTCAACATTCTCGATCAGACTTTACTCATTTTGATAAAAAAGATATTAAATTAGACAGCTAATGTTTTGGTCTTAAAATATTGTCTTGTGGGAATAATCTGTGATCAGTTTGAGATTACGCGATGAGCGCGTGAACTGCACACAATCTCCAACCCAGTCTCCCCGCTCCATCCGGCCCAAATGCCTCTACGGTGCCATACTGGCCATGGTTGGCCTCATGCCCAATCTGGTTTGTGGTATTGCAGATGCCAACACAATACGGGATCTCGGATTTCCCCAGGGCATTACCCTGAGGAGTGACCACCTCCAAGCCAGCGTGTTCATGCCGGTCACTCAGGGGGCAATCGGGGGCGACCTGACCCTGCGTTTCATGGCTGCGAGTACACTTGGTGCCGGTGCGGCGCTGACCGTCGAGGCCAATGGCACGCCGGTGGATACCGTTCCCGCCAGCGACGCCGGTTCGCCCATCCGCATCACGATTCCGGCCTCGCTTGTGACAGGGCAATCCTCCTTTCTGCGCCTGACCTTTATCGAGACACTGCCGCCAGTCCGGCGCGGTCACTGCGGCGGCCGCTCTCCGGCAAGCACATGGATCCGCATCGCCGCAAATACCGGCTTCACGCCATCCGGCGGAAAGGCAGGCGTCGGAACCGCTTGGCGCGGACTTTCGACACCAGTGACGATCGCGCTGCCGTCACAGCCGAGCCTCGCCGACATCGATAGTGCGCTCATTCTGTCCACCGCGCTTGTCGAGCGCGGAATCACGCCGTTCGTCTCCGATCAGCCCGACGCATCGATCCGGATCGACCCATCCAAAGACCCGAAACACGATGTGGCAAACGTCGAGACCGGCACCGATGGCCAATCCCAGATCGTCGTCGGCTCGCCCGCCGCGGCGCGCGGTCTGGTGGTGGCCGATCAACTGACCGCCGGCATTCGCTCGGCAGGCGTCACGGCGACGCTGGCGAGTGCCGCCACCAAACGTCAGGGGGCCGATGCTGTCACACTCGGAGCGCTTGGCATCGCCTCGAAAACGGTGACGGTATTCGGCACCAGAACCGTGCCAATTCCTCTCGTTCCGGCGTCCCTGCCGGTCAACAGGCACGTCACTGCCGTAATTCTGGAGGGGAGAGGCGCCGCCCTTCCACCGGGCGACGCCGAGGCCGTTACCTTGCTGGTGGGCGGCAACGTCGTCTGGAGCCGAGCCTTTCGGGGCGCCGTGAGGCTTGACCATGTGCGGATCGATCTGCCCCAGCGACTTCTGTCGGCAGGGGCGCCCGTCACCTTGCAACTGAGCCGGCTTGGCCACACCGAAGTGTGCTCGCAGCCTGCAGGGGTGGACTTCACCCTCATGAACAATACCGAACTGGTTCTGGGGAATGGCCCGCGCCGGCCGACAAAGTTTAACGGGTTTTCCCCGGCGGGCGGCGGCTCGGTTCCCGTGCTGACCGACCTGCCGGCGGCGGCACTCGGCCCGACCCTGCCGCTCGTCGCGCAGTTGCTGGGCAACCATGAGGTCAATCCGATCGCCATCAATGTCATCGCCGCGAACGGACCACCGACCCGTCCGTTCCTGCTGATCGCTGACAAGCCCGGTGATGTGGTGGCACAGGCGCCGCTGCCGCAACCTCGGGCGCCGCACGCCGCCCGAAAGCTTTCGCTTCCCGGCCGGTCGGCAGCGATAGAGCTGCCGCATATTCGTAAATTGACCGTTCTTCAGCTGGTTGCGACCAAGACAGGCGTTCCGGGACTGTGGTTGACTCCCGGCCCACGATCCAGCCTGGCTCAGGCTGTGTTGCCCGGCGATGGTAACATCGCCTTCTATGATGGATCGGGACCGCCAGCGACCTTCGAGACGGCCGCATACCGGGCGGACTTCCACGGTTCTGCCGTCGCCAGCGTGGCGGGCATCGTCGCGGCCTGGCGTCGGGAGCTCTTTGCGGTCATCTGGTTGCTCATCGCTGTCGCTCTCGTCGTGATTCTCGCGCGGCGGAGACACCGTCGATGAGGAGAATAATGCCGGCATGGCGGCTGGCGGCGCTTGTCATCGCCGGCACCGCCGCAACAACATCCGCCGCCAGGGCCGGTGCCTGGCCCGAGCCCGTCGGGCACTGGATCGCGATCGAGACGTTCAGCGACTATCACGCGGCGACCCAGGGCTATGGCCAGTTCGGCCAGCCGGCCGGGCGAGGCCGCTATGTGCAATATGAGTTGTCTCCTTACATCGAATATGGGCTCACTCCACGATTGACTCTGGGTTTCCAACCCAGGGCTCAGGAAGTGATACAGTCGAATCTGCCGGGCACCCGTGGGGCCACCGGCTTCGTGCAATTCAACCTCTGGGCACGCTATGCGGTGTGGCGCGACGCATGGAACGTGATCTCGGTACAGGGGCAACTGGGCATCCCCGGCGTGCAAAGTCCGGCCTCCCCCGTTCTTGCCCAGCCAGGCGCCGAATATGAAGGCCGCGTGCTGTTTGGCCATGCCTTTCGCCTGCCCGGTGGCTGGTCCGGCTATACCGATCTCGAAGCAGGCTATCGGATGGAAGTCGATGGCTGGGCCGATCAGATCCGTGCCGACGGGACGATCGGTATTCGCCCTCGGCGAGGCTGGTTATTGCTCGCGCAAGGCTTCAACACGATCAGCGTCGGCACGGCCGCGCCCGGCGGATCGGATTACAATCTCTACCGCGTCGCGTTTTCCGTGGTGCATGACCTTACTCATCATGTCGCTGTGCAGGCAGGCCTATGGCATGACGCCGGTGGGCGAAACGTCGCTCTCGGCAATGCTGGCTTTCTTGCCGTTTGGCTGAGGTTCTGACGCATGCCCGCTTCGGGCCGGCCACCATGGCGGCCGCCTTCCGCTCGCGATCTGGCAGCACTCGACCGCCTGGTGCAAGCGGGCAGCGTCACCCCCTTGCAACGGGACGAGGCGATCCATACCGCCTATGCCTGGCGCGTCAGTCTGCCAGACGTGTTGAGCGCGATGTATCGCGTCACCAGCTTGCGATGGGCACGAGAACTATCCGCCGCATCGGGTTTGCCGCTTGTCGATCTCCGGGCCAGTCCGTGCGATCACACGCTGCTTGCCGAAGCCGAGCATGACCTTTACCTGCGTCACCTGTTTATTCCCTGGCGGCGCCAGCCGGACGGCGTTGTGGTGATCGCAACCCTGAATCCCGAGGATCCTGCGATCCGCGCCCTCATGCGCGAACGCATGCCGGGCTGTCACGTCGAGTTCGTGATCACGTCGAAATTCGATTTGATCTGGGCCGTTCAACGGATATTTGATCCAGAATTGAGCGAAGCGGCGCGCGAGGCGCTGTTCAACCGGAATCCGGAACTCTCGGCAAAAGTCACGCTTTCGGCGGGCCAGAAGACCGTCGCGGTGGGGATTGGTCTTGCGCTCCTGCTCGCCCTGGGCCTGGCCCCCCGCCTGACGCTGCTCGGCATCATGGCGACGGTTTCCGCACTGTATGCGTCCCTGTTCGCGTTCCGCGGTGTCCTCACGATCGTCGGAAGCGGGAGGCGGACCGATATATCCGTCAATGCGAGCGAACTCGCCGCACTCAAGGACGGGGATCTCCCGGTCTTCACCGTTCTTGTTCCGATGTATCGCGAGGCTGAAGTATTGCCGATCCTGGTCGATTCGATCCGACGCCTCGATTATCCGCGGGCGAAGCTCGATGTGAAACTGGTGCTCGAAGCCGGCGACACCGAGACGATCGAGGCAGCAAAGGCCCTCGGTGCTGAGGATCTTTTCGAGATCATCCGGGTTCCGGACAGCCAGCCGAAAACCAAGCCAAAGGCGTGCAACTATGCGCTTCGCTTCGCGCGCGGCGAATACACCGTGATTTTCGACGCCGAGGACAGCCCTGAACCCGACCAGCTGCGCAAGGTTGTCGCGCTGTTCAATGCCTCCGGCCCGGAGGTCGCCTGCGTTCAGGCACGGCTCAACTATTTCAACCGTGATGACAATTTCCTGACCCGGATGTTCACACTCGAGTATAGCCAATGGTTTGACTATCTGCTGCCCGGCCTGTACCGGCTGAACATACCTATCCCCCTCGGCGGAACGTCGAACCACTTCCGAACCGAGGTGCTGCACGAACTCGGCGCCTGGGATCCCTACAACGTCACCGAGGATGCCGATCTTGGCATCCGCCTCACGCAGGCTGGCTATCGGGTGGCCGTGGTCAATTCCACAACATTCGAGGAAGCAAACGGCGTCCTGCACAGCTGGATCAACCAGCGCAGCCGATGGATCAAGGGCTATATGCAGACATGGCTCGTGCATATGCGCCGGCCGGTCGAGCTTTACCGGCGGCTGGGGCCGGTCGGATTTCTCGGCTTCCATATGTTCATCGGCTTCCCCCCGATGACCGCGCTGATCAATCCGTTGCTCTGGATCATGTTTCTCGTCTCGGTCATCGTTGGGCGATCGGCCGTGGCCGGCTTCTTCCCGGGGCCCGTTCTGGTGCTTGCGCTGTTCGATCTGATGGTGGGCAACGCGATGTACGTGTATTTCAATATCGTCGCTGTCGCGAAGCGTCGCTGGTACGGGTTGGTTCCATGGGGACTGCTTGCCCCTGTCTATTGGGTATTGCACTCCGTGGCGGCCTACAAGGCACTCCTGCAACTCGTCACCAACCCTCATTATTGGGAAAAGACAACCCACGGAACGTCCTCGCGCACCCAGGAAACCATTGCCAGCCTCAAGGCGGGTTCCGCCACGGGAAATGAGGCACAGTGAGTAGCGGCGCAAACCACATCCAGGTCCGCGCTTCCGGCCCCCTGGTCACGCGTGCGTGGCGAGTGGCGCTGGTCGTCGGCGGGGCGTCGTTCTTGTTGTTCGCCGCGGCCGCTCACAAGCTCCTGCTGGCCGGCGCGATCGAGCCCGCCCTGCGCGAGTCCTGGAATCACGCCAACTCGCAGATGTTGCTGTCCGGGCAATGGCCGATGTTTGTGATGATCAATCTTCTGCACCTGATACCGGGATGCGGCCCATCCTCGATGGTCGTCATCACAATAACGGCCACCGCTCTGGCGCAGGGGCTTCTGGCGCGTGATCTCATACAACGCGGTTGGTCACCAGGTTTGGCGGCATCGGGTATTCTTGTCACCAGCGCGAACCCGGTGATCGTCATCATCGCGACCAGCGGAGCACCAATGATCTTTTACACGATCGTGGTGGGACTCCTGATTCTGGCGATCGATCGCGTCGAAGCGATCGCCGATACGCGGGCACTTATACTGCTCGGAGTTGGCGTCGCCGCAATGTTCGTCCTCTGGCCAAATGCGATCTACTGGGTAGCGCCCACATTAATCGTGCTGCCCCTCGCCTTTCGCGAAATGAACAGCATTTCCGCCGCGGTCGCGCTATTCACCATTGCACTTCTGCCAGGCTTCATTGTCGTATCGTCAATGATATTAAGCGGTGCAATGTTCGGGCGCCCGCCCGCCGAAGCGATCGCTGTATGGAACGCGATCCTGCACGGGGCGGCTCCACAGGAAGTCCTTCACAGCGCCTGGTTGGCCTCTTTTGGCGGCCAGTTCACGGCAGCGTTCGTTGCGCTGGCGCTGATGTGCGCAACTATCGCGCCAAGAAGCTGGCTGATCATCTGGCGCCTCGGGCTCAACCGGCGGGAGCAAACCCAGCCGGCCACGGCCCTTGCGGCCCTATTGCTGCCGCCGATTTCAGGCGCCCTGGCGACATATTTCTGGCACCTCGACGCACCAATCGTCGTCGTTGCCTGCAGCCTGGCTGCGGTCGCCAGCTGGACCGCCACAGCGAGCCTGCGGCACGGCGAGCGAGCGGCCTGGGTATTGCTGTCGCTGGCCGGAACATCCTTCGGATGGGCGGCGCCACTTTTGTGGCAGGACTCCGGACTTGCACACTTGCGCCACATATTGCTGACATAAGGGGACATTGATCGTGTGTTGATGATCGTCTGCTGATATCGGCTGAGAGGTATTTGGGTGGAGCGGCTCACGGCATCGGATGTGAACTGCCTCGGGTTTGCCAGCAACTGCAATTTAGATTGCTGCCTTGGGGCTTTGGTTGGTGCCGGAAGCGAGCACTGAAGTCTTTCCCGAGAGATCGTGCAGACCCGCATTGTTCATCTGCTCAGGAATTCGATGGATTCCGTGTCCTAACAAGGACCGAAAGACAGTTGCAACCGCGCTCAAGGACATCTACCGGGCCGTGGATGCCAGGGCCGTCGATTTCGCAACGCTCGAATGGGTCGAATGGTTTAACCACAGGCGCCTTCTCGAGCCGATCGGCAACATCCCGCCAGCCGAAGCCGAACAACGATATTTCGCCACACTCGAACAGTTGAAGATCGCCGCCTAATTTAACCCAAATGGCCTCCGGCAAACCCGGGGCGGTTCAAGCTGATCCGTTCTGATCTCCTAAAGGGCTATCAAGCTACCTGCTGTTGTTGCGGCTGTGGAGATGTGGGCAACGCGGCAGCGTTGTCCAAGCTTCTCCGCAGGAGAAGCGTCATATCCACGGCCGTCGGCGGCAGAACGCCGACCATTGCTTCGCGCCACACCGCCATCGGCGCGCGGTTGTCCAACGCCATGTGAGGACGTTGGTGGTTGTAGAAGTCAAACCACTGGCCCAGGCCGGCGCGCAGTTCCGCGCCGTCGGCGTAGCCCTTGATATACAGGTCTTCGTATTTCAGCGATCGCCAGAGCCGCTCGATGAACACGTTGTCCATCCAGCGCCCCTTGCGGTCCATCGAGATCCGGTGCCCCGCCGACGGCTTGCTGGTCCGCGGCTTCGGCCCGAGCGCCGCAATCCCCATCAGCCGCATCAGACGTTGCACTCGCTTGCGGTTGACCCGCACCCCCTCGGCCGCGAGCACCGCCATCAGCCGGCGCGAGCCCAGAAACGGCCAGCGCAAAAACAGCTCGTCGATCCGCCGCATCACGTCCAGATCATTGTCGTTCGCCGCACGACGCCGCCGGTACACCCCGGATCGCGCCAGCCCCAGCAGCACGCACTGCCGGCGGATCGACAGCACAGCATGATCGCGATCGAGCTTCGCTCGCCGGTCCGGCACGCTCATCTTCCGGACCTCTTGGCTAAAAAATCGTTCTCGATCGTCAGTTGGCCGATTTTCGCATGTAGCCTCTCGATCTCCCGCTGCCCGGCGGCCTCCGCATCCTGCCCGATCTTCGGATCAAACGCCCGCGCCGCCTGCTCCTGCAGCTGCTTCTTCCAAGCATAAATCTGGTTCGGATGAACCTGATACAGCGCCGCCTCAATCTTCCGTCTCGTCTTGCTCATGTTCCGCTCCGTCTATCATGACAAAACGGCCAATTTCCAACTTAGCCCCCGGTCCCATCGCCCGGGTCCACTTCAGCAGCCATGCCTCATCATAACCGCCATCGCTCTTCGTGCCGTTCAAAGGCACTCGATCGAGCCGTCGAGCCGACCCGGCATCAGCAACGCTGTCGATCTGAAACAGGGAGCCGTATCGCGAGTTCATAGGATACGCGGTTCAGCGAGAGCGAAGGTGAACGAATGCACGACGCCTCGGCGCTGGCGCGGATGCACCCTGGACAGCGCGCTCCCGGATGCTGCCGGATTACACAGCAACACGCCTGCATTGTCGTGCATGGATTTCATGCAGTGAGTCTGCCGTATCCATCCGCGCCTGATCAAGGGGTCGATCAACGACTGTTGCCGCGGCGACCGACGTCTGCACGTTCCTCGAGCCTCGCAAAACGAGGTGCATCAATGTCAGTCAATGTCGCAGCAACCGCCCCGCTTCCTCGCCGGAGAGTTCGCTCGAGTACCACAGCCAAGAATTCCTCAACCAAGCCCTGCCCGTTCGCCACTGCCGCACGGGCGTTGACCGAGGCGGGCATGGTGGTGATCCCGTGCGGAAAAGCAGACGGCAAGGCGCCGCTCGTCAAATGGGCCGGCCTGGACCAGCCGCTCGCCCCCGAGAAATTGAGAGGCTGGTTGAGATACCCGCGCTTCGCCACCGCCAATATCGGCATCGCCACCGGCCCGTCTGGCCTGACCGTCATCGATTGCGATACGCCGAGCGCTCTCGATCGCGTGATCGAGCGATTCGGCCCTACCCCAGTCATCGTGGCGACGCCTCGTGGCGGGTATCACCTATATTATAAGGCGAATGGGGAGCGCAGCGGCCCGATCCGGGAAGACGGGCTGGCCATCGATGTGAAGGCGCAGGGCGGCTTCGTCGTCGCCCCCCCGAGCGTCCGCCGGACCGGCGAATTCGCCGGAAAATCATACGCGTTCGTCGCTGGAAACTGGGCTGATCTGTCGTCGTTGCCGCATTTGCTGGACGGCGCGCTCGACCGGAAGTTCTATCGCAGCGCCGTCGGCAGCTCCGACGCCGATGCACCTGCCGGCCGCGCGCCCGCGGAAACCGGCAAGGATGTTGGCCGGCGCAACAAGACGTTGTTCGACCATCTCCGGCGTGTCGCGCGTGACGTTGGGAGCCGCACGGAACTCATGGAGGCTGCCGAGGTATTCAATGCCAGATTCGATCCGCCGCTCGCAGCGACCGAGGTCTATCGGACGACGGAGTCCGTCTGGAACTATCGCGAGCAAGGCCGCCTTTTCGCCCCGGGGCAATCCTCGGTCGTGATCCCGGCCGCTATCTTCGATCGCCTGGCGAAAGCCGACAACGGCGCGGACGCGTTCCTGCTACTCGGATGCCTGATCCGCAACCACGGCGCCGGCCACGACGGCGATCTGAGTTTCGTCATTGTTCCGACCGCAATGATGCGCGAAAACGTTGTGCAAGGATGGGCAAGGACGCGCTATCGCAACGCGATCAGGACGCTGCTCTCGGAGAATCTGATCACCATGGCGCACCGAGGCGGCAAGCGTCGCGGCGATCCCCACCGCTATGAATTTGCCAAGGTGCTGGGACCGGCCAAATGCGGCAACCGTGAAGAGCCGGCATAGCGTCTTGGCGCGTGCGACACTGCGCTGCGTCATGCAGCGCGGTGCGCTGACAGCGAAACAACGCCTCACCGAGGAAAGTCATGAAAGCGGCGGCATCCACGGAACGGTCTTTCCCAAGAACTCAATATAACCAAACATCTGTAAAGGGGGTATGGTGCGCGCCGCGCGTTTGAAATTTCGAAGTGGAGATGGTGGGGCCGGTAATGTCTGCGCTTGGAATTGCGGAAATTGTGCTCATCGACGAGGCCGATCTGCGTGAGGCTTTGGTCGATGCTATGCGCAAAGACGCCACGGGCAGTTCGGCCGAACCGTCTCTCGCGGCCTGCGCAGCGCAGGTGCACGCTGCAGCGTCGGCGCAGGTGAAGCGACTCGCAACGGCCCGGGTCAGCGACATGGACGCAGTGGAGCGCACACTCGATTCGGTGGCGCGGCACGCGCAGGAGATTATCAAGGGCCTGGAGCCTGAACTCACCTTCGCCGACGCCGCCGCCCTAGTACCGCGGGTTACCGATGTGACTCTGCCGCTGACCAGCCCCGTCTCGGCAATCGAGAGCGCGGCACGGGCTGCCGGATTTGATCCGCCCGATGACGCTGTGAGGCATGCACTCAGAGAAGTCGCGAATCTTCAACTATGGGCAGCGGCCGGCGCGGATGCATTCCGCACCGGACGTCGCACGCGGGAACGAGCGGGAAGGCCGAATCTGGGCGCGCAAGCACATCAGGATCCGGTGGCCCGCGCGATTGGCCGCGCGATCTCGGAGGTGCTTCCGCCGCAGCCGCGGACCGGTGCCTCAATGAACAGGAGCCCGGCTACCCACGTCCATGTCGGGCGCGATCTGGGCTTCGCGATAATCGACGCCTACCGGACCCTGACGGGTCGTCCCGCCAGCATCTCGCGGACACCGCACACAAAGGCGAGCGCCGGCGGCTCTGTCAGCGGGCCACTTGCGAGATTTGTTCTGACCATGTTCGCCAGGATCCGCACGCGCATGGAACGCGAACCCAGCCTAGCTCGGTTCGCAGTGACACCGGCCTTCAATCCGACCGGCGAGACTGTCGCCAATTGGGCACGCGTCTACAAACGGAGCCTGTGGCCGTAGAAACTTGCGGCGACTGAACAACGAGGAACATGGGCTCGGCACATCGCTGAATGATGTAGATACCATGTGTGCGCGGCGACCGGGTTAGACCAGCGTGCGCGCATGGACAGAGCGCCGATCCCGCACCGCCCGAACGCATCCCGCTCATCGCCACTCGCCGATGAGCCGGGTCGGACAATCGTCGGTCGGGCACTTAGGACGCTGATTGCCGCCCTGGCGCAGCAAGCCGCCAGAGACGCGTTCCGCGCGAGCACGATGCCCGGCGCCGCGCTCGAAGGTGGCGCGAACGCCGGGACCGATGTCCATGTTGGATGACCCGACAACGCCCGGCGGGCCGGCAACAAACTTTCCCGAAAATGCCGAAAGCCACGGCGCGGCGCCGAATGCGGATCAACAACTCGTTGTGTCGTCGGCGGCTCCGCTTGCGTCAGTGCGCTTGCTGTCCGTCCGCGATGTCTCTGACATCTTCGGCCGGACCGACCGGACGGTGCGGAACTGGATCCGGGCCGGGCTCCTGCAGCCCCGGAGGGTCGGGCGCTCTGTTTTCTTCCTCGAATCCGATATCGCGAAGTTACTGTACGGAGAATCGTCGGATGCGCCGGACAATTAATAGTAAATACAAGTGTTTATCCGTGCATCGAAAAGCCATTATCTAAGTAATTGCGGTGATTAGTTTGATATTGTATTTACAAATTTCCGATTTATTCCTATCTTTTCCACATGGAGGGTAAAATGGACTTCGATGAACATGAAAATACTTCATTCAGGGCCGTTCAGGCAACTTGCATCGGGTTGGAGGCGCCTGTCACCGCCGCTGAGGCGATGCGGCTGGTGGAGACATGGACGGATCTCAGCGAGACCCGGCGGCGCGACCTGCGCTCGGCGATCTCGGGCACAGTAAAGATGTGCGGGCTGCCTGCCACGAGCGTGATCATGACGCCGGCCTTTCTCTCACCGCGGGTCGTCGCCAAGCCGCCGGCCGGCTACGGGCTCAGCGACCAGCGCCATTCGGCTGTGCTGTCCGGGTTGCGCTTCGTCCTGCGACGCCTTGGCGTTCAGGCGCCGCACCGCGTCACGCTGCCACCGGAATGGCAGGCGCTGCGCGATCAGCTCGGGCATTTCGAGCAGACGGCGCTTGCCGCCTGGTTCCGCTTCGCCACGGTCGAGGGGGTCGCGCCGTCCAATGTAGTGGCTTCAACGATCGACGTGTTTGAAAGTTGGGTGCGCGAGCGCACGCTATGCGAGGATCCCAAAGCTGCCGCGCGGCGTACGGCGGATGCATGGAACCGCGCGGTTGCCGCCACACCGGGCTGGCCGCAGGTCCGCCTCGAACGGCGGCCGACGCGAGACCAGTATACGTTGCCGCTCGACGCGTTCCCGCCGTCTCTTGGCGAGGACGTAAAAGCCTGGACCCGCCGCGCCGAGCAGGCCGACGAGGACGAAATTTTCCCTGATGATGTCGCCGAGCGTTCGCGCGGTGGTTCTGGGCGTGTAATGCGTGCCGCCAGGCCGCGGACGATCGAGACACGGGTCTTTCAGATCCAGCAGGCCGCCGGCGCTCTGGTGCGCTCCGGAGTCGCACCCTCCGAGATCCGGACACTCGCGGACCTTGTGGTGCCGAAGGAGCATCCGAAGGCCATCCTCTCCTTCATGCGCGAGCGAGGCCGTGAACGCCGGTCGAGCAATGCTGGCGGTGTCGGCGAGGTTTTGCGGCAGCTTGCTAAATTCTGGGTGTGCCTCCCGGACGAAGACGTCCGGCGCATTGCTTACTGGGCGACACAGGTCGCACCGAAACGCTCGCGGTCGATGACCCTGTCCAACCGCGAGCGCCTGCGTGACCTGATTGAACCGCGGCCCTTCGCCAAGCTTCTCCACCTGCCCGCCCGGCTGGAGAAGATGGCTCGTGACCCGGACTTGTCGGCACGTCGCAGGGCGGTCGCCATGCAGCGGGCGATACTCGTGGAGACAGCGACGATCTGCCCGTTCCGGATCTCGAACCTGGCAAGGCTACGGCTCGATACGCATCTGCACCGCTCTGACCCGTCGAGCCGCTTCTACACGCATATAGCGATGGATCACGACGAGGTGAAAAACAGCGAGCCATACCTCTGGCCGATCCCCCGCGAGACCGCGCTCATGCTCGACCGGTGGATCACGAAATTCCGCCCCACGCTAGCCGAACCGGGAAACCCGTACGTCTTCGTGGGCGAGGCCGATGACGGGTCGATGTCGATCAACGGGCTGCGGACGACATTTATGACGGCGATCGAGGAACATGTCGGCGTCACGGTGAATCCGCACCTGATGCGGCACTTCGCGGCGTGGCTGTACCTGCAGGAGAACCCTGGTGATTACGAAACGGTCCGCCGCGCCCTGAACCACAAGGATATAAAGACCACGATATCGTTCTATTGTGGTTTAGAGACCGACGCGGCTGTCCGCCGCTTCGACGACGTTGTCCTCAAGAAGCGGAAAGCAACAAAGCGCCTCGCGGCAGCGGCCTTCCGGAAGAAACGGTCGCCGCGTCAAGCGAATTCCGTCCATCAGACCCCAAAACCGCCATCGAAACCGCCCAGGCAGGCTAACCTTGCCGCGTTTTCATCCGGAGAAACATTGCTGAACTCGGCCAATGCTGAGGCGGCAGAATGAGTATTTTCTCCGAAATCCCACGCGACGATCCACGGCGTCGCGTTCTCCGCCGATGCGAATGGCCGGCGATCGACGAGCGCTTGTTCGCTCACGGCTGCACGCCGGCCTATGTCTTCGACGAAGACGCGCGGCTAGGTGCTGAGTGGGCGGAGCCGACACTGAAAAAGGTCGTGGGCTCCTACGGTCGCTGGCTCGGCTTCCTCGCCGAAACCGGCGAACTCGATCCCGATATCCACCCGGCGGACCGGGTCATCGCGCCGCGCGTACGCGGATACCTCGCCCTGCTGCGGGAAGTTGGGCTGAGCGACTTTTCCATCGTAGGGCTGTTCGCGGACTTGCGCACGGCACTCCGGGTCATGGCGCCCGAGCGCGACTTTGCGTGGCTCACCAATCCGTGCGGCGCATCGCTCCGCTCGCGTCTGCCGATGAAGCGGCGGGACTTCGAGGTACCTACGAGCCTCATTTTATATGAGTGGGGCGTTGAACTGATGCTTGGCGCGCTCGACCTGCGAGGAGATGTCCGTCGCCGCGTCCAGTACCGTGACGGCTTGCTGATCGCGATCTTCGCCGCACGCGCGCGCCGCCACCGTGCCATGGCCGGGCTCCGCCTCGGCCGCGAGGTCATCCGCCACGGCGACGCGTACCGGGGGTCATCCTCCCGCCCGACCTCGTCAAGGGCGGCAAGAAGCGAAACAAATGGGACGAGTTCTCGCTTCCTGCCGCACTCACCGCCTACGTCGACCGCTATCTCGAGATCGAGCGCCAGGAACTGCTCGCCGGCGAGATACACAACGCGTTCTGGGTCAACTGGGACGGGGCGCCGCTCGGCTACCGCGGCATCGACAAGCGCATCCGCTGGCTGTCAGTGAAAAAATTCGGGTTCGCCTTCGGCCCGCATCGGTTCCGGTATTCCGCGGCGACCAGTGCGGCGATCGATGCGGCTTCGTTGCCCGGCCTCGGCGCCGCGATGCTCAACATCACCGGCGAGGTCGCTGAACGGCACTACAACCGGGCGAAGCAGGTTGACGCTGCGGAAAAATATCATGCGACGGTGGCCAAACTCCGCCGGACACTTCGGCCAGAGTGGTCAGAAATCGAATAATTCATTGATTTAAAACATTATTTTGTTGAAAATACATCGTATTTTTGGTATATTTTAAAAGCAGATCACTCCTCACAATCCATTCCCGATGCCCCTGCGGTCGAGCTTCGATCGTGGAGCGGATCGGTCTGCCCGGCCGGCATGAACGACAAGCCGGCGTCACGGGAAGGGATGATTTTTGGAAAACCCAACATGACAACCACAAACCTCATCGAGGCACTGCACGCGGACACGCGCGCGAAACTCGCAGTCCTGCACACGCTCCGGGACCTCCACGAAGCGGTGGCGGTGCTGACCGAAACGATCAACCTGACGCGCACAGCGCCGGACGATCGGTCCCATGCCGCCTTGGGTGAAGATCCTGAACGGCGTCTCGCCTGCGATCTGCTGATGCTCGAGACCGCGCGCGCGGATCTCGTGACACGCCTCGATACGCATGGCCGCGCCCTCGAGGCCGGCTTGTTCGGCCTCCATCAGGCGACCGACAAAATCTGACCAGAACCCCACCTCGCACTCCGCGGGGTGGGGTTTTGGCGTTTCTGTGCCGGAAAGAACCATGTGAATAAGAATTGTGATGTGGCTTTCGCAACTGCAGATGCCCCCTGACACCGCGATGTGCAACGCACTCGGAAAGTCGCACAGGGGCCGGGAGCGGGATGGCGGGTTGCGGGTCACGCACAGAGGAAAGCCGATTTTCAGGCCAGGACCGGCATTGGCCCGAGTCGACCCTTCTGCGACATCAGATCCAGATTTGATTGCACCCGAAAGCGGACATCGCTCGAATGTGCCGGCGGGCCGGGTTCGCTGTAGCGACAAACGACATGCTCGCCGGGGCCTGGTAGGTGCGGCCAGAGACGGATTTCGAGTAACGCGACCGCAGGAGCTTCGCTAGTGAACGTGCAGCCGGAATAAGGTGAACAGTGCAAGCCCGATCAGGCTTGTCGCTCCCATCAGTAGCACGATGATGGTTTCCGAACGGTTCTCAGAGTTCGTTTTCCGCGGATGGGCTGGCGGCATCGTATGTCTCCTGTCCAGGCGCTTTTGCGAGTTGCTGATATAGGGAGAGACTGGCGCTGATCCAGATTCTCGCTTTGTGCCCGGTGCAGGCTGAGCTGGTCAGGCATTGGTGGGATGTTTCTTCTGTCGTTGAGCCATTCGCCTTGCCGGATTTATGCCTCCCACCCAGAGCAACGCAGACTTTCATCAGACCGGCAAAGCGCAGCTCCTCAAATAAAAATCAAAAAATTATTCGCCTCCTGTATCCGATCGACGGTTTTAGCCGTTCTTTAGCATGAGACAGAAGACGCAACCCGCGACGCCGGGTGTAAAAGTTCTATGAAGGAAGAGACCAATGGAAGGCAACGAAGCGGATCGTGACAGGCGGGCGCGCCGAGGTGGCGCCGTTATGGTAAAATTGGCCATTGGGGTCGCGCTGTCGTGCGGGATTGTCACGTCGGCTCATGCCCAGAACGCGTTGTTTGCACCGGGTCGGCTGGCGGCGACCGGCGGCATCACGGACATCGATGGCTCGGCCGGCGGTGGCATCAACCCCTGGGCCGTGATTGCCGGCTACGGAACGGATGACCAGATCGGCGGAACTGTCGCCTATACCCATGTGGGCCTGGCGAATTACGGACTTAACGATTTCGCCGCGGCGATCGGGTTGTATGACCGGGTTGAGCTCTCTTACGCCCACCAGCAGTTCAACCTGGGCAGTACTGGCGCGGCACTCGACGGTGCAATTGCCGGGTTCTTCAACGCGCCGGTTTCGGCCCTGCCGCCGCAATTGCAGTTCGGCAACAACTATTCGTTCAAGCAGGACGTGTTCGGCGTGAAAGTGAGGCTGCTTGGCAATATCGTCTATGACCAGAACACGCTGGTGCCTGAGGTTTCGGTCGGGTTTCACTACCGGCACAACGAGAACGGCGGCACGATCCGCGCGATCGGCGCGCGTCCGAACGGCATGGATTTCTATGTCGCTGCGAGCAAGTTGTTCATCGACGGCCTGTTCGGCCGCTACACCTTCGTCGATTTCACCCTCGATGTGACCGACGCGAACCAGGATGGCCTGCTGGGCTTTGGCGGGCTCGCGCGTGACGGCAGCTATCAGCGGAACTACTCGGTCGAACCCGCCGTCTCTGTGGCCCAGTTCATTACCCGCCGGATTGCCGTGGGCTACGAGTTCCGTGCGATGCCGCAGAACCAGCTGGTCGGCTACAATGCCCTCGGCAATGCGGTGAGCAAGACCGACCCGTGGCAGGACGTGTTCGCCGCCTTCTTCATCAACAAGCATTTGTCGCTGACTGCGGCTTACACGCATCTGGGCCGCATCGCCTCGGTGCCGCACCAGAACGGCTTCTATATCTCGCTCACCGGCAGCTTCTGAACGCGAAAGGTCACTCAGTCATGAAAGCTCGTCTTGAAAGCACCATCGCCATCTTGGGGTTCGTCGCAGGCATGGCGCTCGCAACCCCCGCGGCGCGCGCATCGACCTCCTACTACCAGCAATTCGGCGGCGAAAGCGGCATGCACTCGCTGGTGAACGACTTCGTCAATCGCGTCACCTCGGACACGCGGATCGATTTCTATTTCGCGCATACGAATATACCGGCGCTAAAGGCCGCGCTGACGACGCAGTTCTGCATGCTCGAGGGCGGAGGCTGCAAGTTCGACATGAGCATGAAGAGCGTGCACCAGGGCCTGAACATCACCCAAGCGGCCTTCAACGCGCTAGCCAATGACCTGAATATCACGATGGACAAACATGATATTCCGGTCGCCGCCCAGAACAACCTGCTGGCCAAGCTTGCGGCGATGGAGTCGCAGGTCGTGACGAAATAGCTGGAGACAGCCGACCGCAGGATTAACCCACGCGCGCTCTTCACCAATCGTTGTCCAGAGGCGGCAACAAAAAAGACGCCGCAGGCACATCGCGGCACGGGTGAGAGTACGAGGCGGATGATTTGTGAGGTTGTACGACGCCTTGATTGGAACAACAAAACTAGGAGCGTGACAGCACAACACCGGTATCCAAGTGCACTTGCTCAAAAGCGGTCATTCCGCTGTCCAACCAAGCCGGTCGACCCGTTACACGTCCACGAGTGTCGGCTTCGGAGCATGTCCTCAGCAATGCCGGGCGCCCGGAACGGGCGCAGAGCGGACAGGGCACATAACCCCGTGCTTTGTTACGAGCGTGTCCTCACGGTCGCCGCGCAAGCGAGAAAATCGACACATCGGCACATGGCAAACCGTCCGTGTATGCGCTTTGCACATATCAAGGCGTAATAGCTCCGCTTCCAGAGAAATCGCGGTCGCCGCGCAAGCGAAAATTCGAGCGAATAGAAAAATTTTTCGAGATTCAAAGGGGCAAGTTTCAGCGGACGCGGCGACCGATGCCTGATGAATGGGGTGTCTCATTTTTTTGGAGACACCTCGGATGGCACCAGATAATGCCAACCAACCTACCCTTCAGGCTCCCACAGACCCACGCAGGGTACCGCCCGTCGCAAATAGCAGCACCAAGCGCCGCGGATCACGCACGAAGGTATTGCCGCCACTCCAGATGGAAATGCCGGAGGCACTTGTCGTAACCGACGCCGAAGTCGATCTGGTGCTCGGCACGCTCGGTGCTACCATCGCGAGGATCTTGAGGGACGACGCATGAACTCGATCACATCCCCCCGGCCGCAGCACACACGCCACGTAAAAGCGCCGACCAGCGGAATCGATGGGCCCGGCCGTGTGGCTATCTACGCACGGGTCTCGACCGGCAAGCAGGCCGAGCAGGACCTCTCAATTCCTGATCAGATCGCCCAGGCAGAATCCTGGGCGGCTCAGAAAGGAGCGGGTGTCATTGCCCGTTTCATCGAGCCTGGCGCATCCGCCACCGATGACCGCCGGCCCGAGTTCCAGCGGATGATCGACGCCGCCACCGGCCCTGATCGGCCCTTCGACACCGTGCTGGTGCATTCGATGTCGCGCTTCTTTCGCGATCAGTATCTCTGCGAGATGTATCTCCGCAAACTCGCGAGGGCGGGCGTTGCGGTGGTCTCGATCACCCAAAACTTCGCGGACGACCCAACCGGCCAGTTGATTCGCAAGGTGGTCGGGATCTTCGACGAATATCAGAGTGCCGAGAACGCCAAGCATACGACCCGTGCCATGAAGGAGAACGCCCGACAGGGGTTCTGGAACGGATCAAAGCCACCCTTCGGCTATCGCGCCGAGGCCGCCGGACAACGGGGGGCGAAAATCAAAAAGCGCTTGGTAATCGACGATGCCGAGGCAGCCACGGTTCGGCGCATTTTTGGAATGGCGCTCGGGCGGGAGGGGCCGCTGATGGGCGTCAAGGCCATCGTCAGCCGACTGAACGGTGAAGGTGTCTCGTTCCGCGGCAAGCAATTCCAGATCTCCAACGTGCACCGGCTTCTCACCCGGCGCACCTATCTCGGCGAGCATGCGTTCAACCTGCGGAACGCAAAAACAGGCCAGCCAAAACCAGAGAGCGAGTGGGTGGTCACCTCGATTCCGCCGATCATCGATCGCGTGGACTTCGATCGCGTCCAGCAGACGCTCGATGCCCGGAACCCGAAAAAGAACCCGCCTCAGGCAATCTGCGGCCCGACATTGCTGACCGGGCTCATCCGCTGCGCGCATTGCGGCAGCGGGATGACGATCCGCACCGGCAAGAGCGGGCGGTATCGCTACTATGTCTGCGCCGGCCGCGCCCAGAAGGGTGAATCAAAGTGTCGGGGCCGCTCGATTGCCATGGAGGCGCTCGACGGCATGATCCTCGACGCCTTGTCTGACCGCCTGTTCACGCCCGACCGCCTGCGCGTCATTCTGGAGACCTACATCTCCCGAAGTGCTGAGGCCGACAGCGAACGCCAGCGTCGGCTTTGCCTCGCGAAGAAGCGTCAGACGGAAATCTCGGGAAAGATCAACAGGCTGCTGGACCTCGTAGCCAACGGTCTGATGGAACCCGAGGACTCCTCGCTCGCAGAAAAACTGTGGGCGTTGAAGGCAGAGCGGGCAACCGTCGAGCAGGACATCAACCTGCTCGCCAGTTCAGCCTCGGATTCAGGTGCCTTGATCACCGATGCGAAAATCGAACGCTTCGCTCGGGCCATGCGACAAGCGATGCACAACGACGATCCAACGTTCCGGAAAGCTTATTTGCGGATGTTCGTCAGCGAAATCGTGGTTGCAATCGATACAGTGACCGTAAACGGTCCGCATTCAACCTTGGTGACAGCCGTCGGGCGAGACCTTTGGCCCGGTAAGATTGATGGTGCCCAGATCCATCGCGAGTGGCGTCCCGTAGGGGATTCGAACCCCTGTTATCGCCGTGAGAGGGCGACGTCCTAGGCCTCTAGACGAACGGGACCGCGTGGTCGTGGGGTAGCGGAGTGGCGGGGGCAGGTCAAGCGGGGGATGCGTCGATCAGGATCAGACTTACCGTCGTGCGGCCATTCCATTGCTCTGCGCGAATGTGACCGGCGAGATTCAGTGGTTCCCCGCCCGGGCGGCTTAGCGCCGCCGCAAGGTCGCTGATGCCCGCACGAAACAGAATTGTCTTGAGCCGCCCGCCTGTCTCACCCTCGACAATGGCCCGGATCGTCTTTTCGTTACGCCCGATCCTGTCGGAGCGGACGATGCGGGCGCGAGGGACGACAAAGACCGGCTCCTCATTGCCGGCGCCAAACGGCCCCACCCGGCCGATCGCAGCCGCAAGTGTCTCGTCGATTCCGGTAACCGCGGCGGTGCCCTCGATCGGCAGATCCGGAGCGTCGGGCAGCATTGCTGCCGCTGCCAATCGTTCGACCAGGAAATCACGTAACGCGTCGATACGCCCCGCCTCGAGTGTGAATCCCGCGGCCATTGCATGGCCGCCCCCTTTGATCAGCAACCCCGCGTCACGCGCGGCAATGATCGCGCCGCCGAGATCGATCCCGGATACCGACCGGCCGGACCCGACCGCCCTGCCCTCCGCGATTCCCGCGACCAGGGCCGGGCGGTTGAACGCCTCCTTGATCCGGCCGGCGATGATACCCACGACGCCCGGATGCCATTGGTCGCCGGCAACCAGTGCTACAGCGGCGCCGGCAGCGAATTGCGCTTCCGCCTGAGCCATCGCCTGATCAAGCAAACCAGCCTCGACCGCCTGGCGTTCGCGGTTGATCTCGTCAAGGCGGCGGGCCAGCACGGCGGCGGTCGCCGGTTCGGGGGCAAGCAGTGTCCGCAGGCCCAGATCGGCTTCATCGATGCGGCCGGCGGCATTGATGCGGGGGCCGATCGCAAAGCCGCAGGTCATCGTGCCCGGCGCCTCCTTCACCTGGGCAACATCGAGCAGCGCGGCAATGCCCGGCCGTTCCCGCCGCGCCATCACCTTTAGCCCCTGCGCCACCAGCGCGCGGTTGAGGCCTGTGAGCGGCATCACGTCGCAGACGGTTGCAAGAGCAACCAGGTCGAGCATGGAAATGAGGTCGATTTCACGCCGTGCGGCAAAAAAGCCGCGCCGGCGGAGTTCGCGCTGCACAGCGACGAGGGCGAGGAAGCTGATCGTCGCCGCACAAACGTTTCCAAGACCGGAGAGATCGTCAGGCCGGTTCGGGTTTACCGTTGCCACGATGGCCGGCGGCGCCCCCTCGCTCTTGTGGTGGTCGAGCACGATGGCGTCAGCCCGGCCGTTCAGGGCCGCAAGGGCATCATGTGCCGCCGTCCCGCAATCGACGCAGACTACCAATTCCGCCCCCTGCGCTGCCAGAGCCAGCAAGGCCGGCGCATTCGGCCCGTAACCCTCGCGTTGCCGGTCGGGCACATAGTTGATGGTCCGGGCGCCAAGCCCCCCGAGCCCGGACGCCATAAGTGCGCCCGAGCAGGCCCCATCGACATCGTAGTCGCCGAAGATCGCAATGGTTGCGCCACGCTGCACTGAGTCAGCGATACGCGAAGCGGCGACATCCATGTCGGTCAAAGCCGAAGGATCCGGCAGATAGGCGCGCAAGGTCGGGCCGAGAAAATCGGCGGCGCGATCAGGCATCACGCCACGCCCGGCGAGCAGGCGTCCGATCACGTCTGGAACGCCGCAGCGCTGGGCGATCGCCTGCGCAATGCGATCTTCGGCAGAACGCCAGAGCCAGCGCCGGCCAGACAGGCTGCGCTCGACCCCAAAGGCCGGCGGGATCTCGCTCAGACGTGCGCCCACGGCTTTGTCTGGAAGTTGTGATGCGCCTCGATGTAGCGGACCGTGCCGGATTTCGAACGCATCACGATCGAGTGCGTCACCGCGCCTGTGGCGTAGCGGCGCACGCCGCGCAGCATCTGGCCCGTCGTCACGCCGGTTGCCGCGAACATCACGCTGCCGGATGCCATCTCATGCACCTGATAGAGGCGGGAAGGATCGGTGATGCCCATGCCCATCGCCCGTTCGATCTGGGCATTGTCCTCGAACATGAGGCGTCCCTGCATCTGCCCTCCCGTGCAGCGCAGCGCCGCCGCCGCAAGAACCCCCTCGGGGGCGCCGCCGGAGCCGACATACAGATCGATCCCTGTTTCGGGCTGGGCCACCGCGATCACGCCAGAGACGTCACCATCGCCGATCAGGGTAATGCGGGCACCGGCCTGGCGGCAGCGGGCGATCAGCTCGGCATGGCGCTCGCGCTCCAGCGTGCAGACCATGAGGTCGGAAATGTCGCAGTTCTTGGCGCGGGCGAGGTTGCGGAGATTTTCCTCGACCGGCGCATCCAGCGTTACAACCCCCTCCGGCAGTCCCGGGCCCACGGCGATCTTGTCCATATATATGTCGGGTGCATGCAGGAATTTACCTCGCTCGGCCAAAGCGATCACCGCGATCGCGTTCGGCGCCCCCTTGGCGGCGATCGTCGTACCCTCCAGCGGGTCAACGGCAATGTCCATTTCCGGCCCGCCGGCGCCGACGCGTTCACCGATATAGAGCATCGGCGCCTCGTCCATCTCGCCCTCGCCGATCACCACCAGACCAGCGATCGCGACGGCGTTGAAGGCCTGGCGCATCGCACCGACGGCAGCCCCGTCCGCACTGTTCTTGTCGCCCCGTCCAATCCAGCTCGATGCGGCAAGCGCGGCGGCTTCGGTCACGCGAACGAGTTCGAGGGCAAGGTTACGGTCCGACTGGTCCGGGGTCTTGGCGTTGTCCATCTACGCGATCTCCTTGGGTCGAGCTTCTGTCAGGCTTGTTCGATGCGGATCAGCGCCGGCGGTTCCTGCACCGCCGGAAGTGCCGCGATCTGCACCAGGGCCGCCGCCATCGCGGCCTCTCCGGTCTCATGGGTGATGATCACCACCGGCACCACATCACCCGGGCTGCGGCCGCGCTGGAGCATCGTCTCGAGCGAAATACCGTGGTCGCGCAGCACCGCGGTGACATCGGCGATCACGCCCGGCTGGTCCAGCACCATCAGGCGCAGGCAATAGGCCCCGCGATGCGCTGCCATCGGGACCGATGCCTCTGCGCGCAGCGCATCTGGCGCCATGCCCAGCATCGGCGTCTGCCGGCCGCGGGCAAGGTCGATCAGGTCGGCGACCACGGCCGAAGCGGTCGGCCCCGCCCCGGCGCCGCGCCCCTGGATCACGATATCGCCCACAGGCTCGCCGCTGATCACGACAGCGTTGTTCACCCCATCCACCTTTGCCAACGCCGAGGTCTCAGGCACCATCGCAGGATGCACACGGGTTTCGATCCCCGCTGCGCTCGCGCGGGCGATGCCGAGCAGCTTGATCCGGTAGCCAAGCTCGTCGGCGAAGGCGATATCGACGGCGCTGATGCGGCGGATGCCCTCGACATGCACGGCACCGAAATCGACCTGGCGGCCGAAGGCGATGGCCGCAAGAATCGCGAGCTTGTGGGCGGTGTCCACCCCGTCGATATCGGCCGAGGGGTCTGCCTCGGCATACCCCAATGCCTGCGCCTCGGCGAGCACGTCGGCAAACTCCATCTTCTCGTCGCGCATGCGCGTGAGCATATAGTTGCAGGTGCCGTTGAAGATGCCGGAAACGCTGGCGATGCGGTTGGCGCCAAGCCCCTCGCGTAGCGCCTTGATGACGGGAATGCCGCCAGCCACCGCCGCCTCGAAGCGGATGCCCGGCCCGCCGCGGATCAACCCGGCGAGCTCGCCGCCCGCCTGGGCAATCAGCGCCTTGTTCGCCGTCACCACCGGCTTGCCGGCGGAAAGAGCCGCCTCGACGAGATCGCGCGCGGCGCCTGAAGCGCCACCAATCAGCTCGACGACGACATCCACCGCGGGATCGGTGGCGAGCACCAGCGGATCCTCGACCCAGCGAATGCCCTCCAGAGAGACCCCGCGGTCACGCGTGCGATCGCGGGCGGACACCGCCACCACCCGCACCGGTCGCCCGGCCCGCGCGGCGATGATGCCGGCATTCTCCCGCAACAGCCGCACGACACCGGCACCGACCGTCCCGAGACCGGCGATTCCGACCGACAATTCGCGATTCATGCCGAGACGTTCTCCTGCTGGGACGGCGCATTGCCCGGCGCCATGAAGGCGCGGATGTTGCGCACCGCCTGCCGGAGCCGATGGGTGTTCTCAACCAGCGCGATGCGGACATGGCCATCGCCATACTCGCCAAAGCCGATCCCCGGCGCGACCGCGACCTTGGCGCGTTCGAGCAGCAGCTTCGCGAAATCAACCGAGCCGAGATGCGCGTACCGCTCCGGGATCGGCGCCCAGGCGAACATGGATCCCGCCGGGCTCGGCACGTCCCAGCCGGCCTGCGCAAGGCCCTTGATCAGCACGTCGCGCCGCTCGCGATAGAGCGTGCGCATCTGCTCGACGCAGTCCTGCGGGCCGTTCAGCGCCGCCGTAGCCGCGACCTGGATCGGCGTGAAAGCGCCGTAATCGAGATAGGATTTCATGCGCGCGAGGGCGGAGACCAGCCGCGGGTTGCCGGCAGCGAACCCCATGCGCCAGCCCGGCATCGAATAGGTCTTCGACATCGAGGTGAATTCGACCGTGATGTCTTTCGCCCCCTCGACCTGCAGCACCGAAGGCGGCGGCTCGCCCTCGAAATAGATTTCGGCATAGGCGAGATCGGACAGGATGAAGATCTCGTGCTTGCGGGCGAAGGCGACGATTTCCTTGTAAAAATCGAGCGTCGCCAGATACGCCGTTGGATTTGAGGGAAAATTCACGATCAGCGCCGTCGGCTTCGGCACCGAATGGCGCACTGCACGGTCGAGCGCGCGGAGCATCTCGTCATCGGGCGTGGCCGGCACCGAACGGACCGAGGCGCCGGCGATGATGAAGCCGAACTGGTGGATCGGGTAGGACGGATTGGGCACCAGGATCGTGTCGCCCGGCGAGGTGATCGCGTTGGCGAGGTTGGCCAGCCCCTCCTTCGAGCCCAGCGTGGCGATCACCTCGGTTTCCGGATTGAGCTTCACGCCGAAGCGCCGATCGTAATACGCCGCCAGCGCACGACGCAGGCCGGAAATGCCCTTGCTGGTCGAATAGCGATGGCTGCGCGGGTCGGCAACGGTTTCCACCAGCTTGGCCACGATATGGGGCGGGGTCGCGCTGTCCGGATTGCCCATGCCGAGGTCGATAATGTCTTCGCGCCGGTTGCGCGCAGCCGCCTTGGCCTGGTTGACCTCCGCGAAGACGTAGGGAGGAAGACGGCGGATTCGGTGAAATTCCTCGGTCATGATCGGTCCTGGGCGTCCGGTGTGGTGGAAAGATCGCGGGGGTATATCACCTGCGCCACGCCACCGCGACCGCCTGCAAGCGCTTCAATGCGGATATCCGAAGGTGGCACGCCGGCAGCTTCCAGCGCGTTGGCAACGGCCGTGGCGCGCAGCAGGGCGAGGCGCAGGCTTTCAGGCTCGTCTGCCGGCGCGAATCCGGCGGCAATGACCGGATGGCCGCCCCGCCGGGCAGCGAAACCCCGCAGCAAAGCAACTTGCGTCGATGACAGCACAGCCCCGCGCGGAGCAAATCCCAGACGCAAGGGTGGCACGGCCGGCGCGGGCGGGGCCTGTTTCGGTGACGCCGGCGGGTGCCCACCCAGGCTGTTCTGGCCGCGATTGGCCGCCTCGAGGCGGGTGCGGATCGCAGTCTGGGCAGCGGGCGAAAGAGAAACCGGACGCGCCGGCACGGTCGCCAGATTGGGCCATGGGGATTGCAGGCCCGGTGCCGGTGGCGGCGCCGAATTGATCACCCCTCCCTCGTAGCGATGGAGCAGTGCTTCAGGGCTGTAGGCCGCGCAGCCCGAGAGGGCGAGGCCGGCCAGCGCCATGATTGCAAACGCGATACGGCGCGGGGTTTCGGGATCAGGCGGAATCTGGCTATAGGTCACTTCGGCTCCTCGCTTGCACCCTAGACCTTAGCGCCTGCATCCCGGAGCCGGAAGGAGCGTCAATGGCCGAACAGCAAAATCCGCGGACTACCGAGCCGAACATGTCCGATCCCGCGGCCTATTCGCGGACCATGGCCGACATTGCGGCCAGGTCGCAGCGAATCGTCGCCGAGTGGCTGGACCGCCAGCACGAGGTCGACGTCGCGATCGATCCGCTCAACATCGGCAGCGCCTTCATGGAGATGATGGCCAAGCTGATGTCCAATCCGTCCATGCTCATCGATGCGCAACTCGGGTTCTGGCAGGACTATGTCACGCTTTGGCAGCATTCCACGCGCCGGATGATGGGGCTGGAGACGGCTCCGGTAGTGCCGCCCGATCCGCGGGACAAGCGCTTCCAGCATGAGGAATGGAAAGAGAACGAGATTTTCGACTTCATCCGGCAGAGCTACCTGCTCTCGGCGCGGTTCGTGCAGGATGTGGTCAGGCGGGTCGACGGGCTCGATCCGAAAACGGCCCAGAAGGTCGATTTCTACGCGAGGCAGTTCGTCGATGCGATGAGCCCGTCCAACTTCGCGCTGACCAATCCGCAGGTCTTGCGCAAGACGGTCGAAACCCGGGGGGAGAATCTGCTGCGGGGCCTGTCCAACCTGCTGCGCGACCTCGAGGCCGGGCGCGGCCAGCTCCACATCCGCATGACCGATGCCGAGGCCTTCAGCGTCGGCGGGAATATCGCGGTCACGCCGGGAAAGGTCGTCTTCCGCAACGAGTTGATGGAGCTGATCCAGTACACGCCGGCAACGCAAACTGTCCGGAAGACACCGCTGGTGATCTTCCCGCCCTGGATCAACAAGTTCTACATCCTCGACCTGCGCCCCAAGAACAGCTTCATCCGCTGGGCCGTCGAGCAGGGGCATACCGTCTTCGTCGCGAGCTGGGTGAACCCGGATGAGCGCCTCGCCGAGAAGGATTTCGCCGACTACATGAAACTCGGCGTGTTCGCCGCCCTCGACGCGATCGAGCAGGCCACAGGCGAACGCCAGGTGAACGCGATCGGCTACTGCCTCGGCGGCACGCTGCTGGCGGCCACCCTCGCGGTGATGGCGCGCCGGCGGGACAACCGGATCAAGTCAGCGACGTTTCTTGTGACATTGACGGATTTCGCTGATGTCGGCGAACTCGGGGTCTTCATCGACGAGGAGCAACTCGTCGCTCTCGAGGAGAAGATGAACCGTCGCGGCTATCTCGAAGGCTCGGCGATGGCCACCACCTTCAACATGCTTCGCTCGAACGACCTGATCTGGAGCTTCGTGGTCAACAACTACCTGCTCGGCAACGAGACCTTCCCGTTCGATCTGCTGTACTGGAACTCCGATTCCACCCGCATGCCGGCGGCGATGCATTCGTTCTATCTCCGGAACATGTATCAGAAGAACCTGCTGAGCCAGAAGGATGCCATCACGCTGGACGGCACGCCGGTCGATCTCCGGCGGGTCAAGGTGCCGGTCTATTTCCTCTCCTGCCGCGAGGATCACATCGCCCCCTGGGCGAGCACCTACCGTGCGACCCAGATGATGGCAGGGCCGAAGCGCTTCGTGCTCGCCGCCTCCGGCCACATCGCCGGCGTTATCAACCCGCCGGACAGCGGCAAATACAACCATTTCGTCAACGCGACCCTGCCGACAAGCCCCGAGGATTGGTTCGCCGGTGCGACCGAAGTGGCAGGCTCCTGGTGGCCGGATTGGCAGCGCTGGATCGCGGCGCAAGGCAGCGAACAGGTTCCCGCCCGCGGACCGGGCGACGGCGCGCTTCCCGCCCTCGCCGATGCACCCGGCAATTACGTGAAAGTCCGATCTGCTTGAACCAGCCGGACTCGGCCGGCAGCATCGCGATGGTGCTGCCGGCCAGTGAAGCCTTTTCCCCTGGCCGGGCCGGCGCGATCGCCCTGGTTGTCCGGCGGCTCGCTGCTGCGACCGGCGCTTCGGTGATCGGCGCAGCCTGTCCGGAGCCGAGCTTTGCCGGCATTCCGTATAATGCGGTCAGCTTCCGCGCGCCGCTTGCCTACAATGCCGGCGTGCTGCGCCGGCTGCGGCGGCTGCGCCCGGCCAATATCGACATCCACCAGCAGCCGCGCCTTGCCCGGCTTGCGGCACGTTTGCTGCCCGCCAGCCGGGTGATGCTGTTCCTGCACAACGAACCGACGACGATGCGCGGCCTCACCAGCCCGCAGGCCCGGGCGCGCACGCTGCGCCGCCTGCACGCGGTGGTGTGCGTGTCCGATCATCTCCGCGCCCGCTACGCGACCGGCCTTGCCGACACAGCCGGCCTCGTCACGCTGCACAACCCGCTCACCCTCGCCGGACTACCGGCCTCTCCCGCGATACGGCAGCACGAAATCCTGTTTGCCGGCCGCATCGTCGAGGGCAAGGGGATCGCCGATTTCATCGCCGCCAGCGCCGCCGCTTTGCCACGCCTGCCAGGCTGGTCCGCGCGCATCATCGGTGGCGACCGCTTCGGGCCGGACAGTCCGGAAACCCCGTTCGTGCGCGAGATGCAGGCCCGCGCAAACGCCGCCGGTATCGCCTGGGGCGGCTATCGGCCGCACGAGGAGGTTGTAAGGGCGATGGCCAGCGCCGCGATCGTCGCGGTCCCGAGCCGATGGCCCGAGCCCTTCGGCCTGACCGCGCTCGAGGCAATGGCGACCGGTGCCGCGCTGGTCGCGGCACGGGCGGGTGGGCTGCCGGAGGTGGTGGGCGAGGCCGGGCTGCTGGTGCCGCCCGGCGACGCCTCCGCTTTGGCAGCCGCCTTCCTGCATCTGGCGGGCGACTACGCGGCGCGCGACCGCCTTGCCGCCGCCGGCCGCGCTCGCGCGCGATTGTTCGACACGCCCGTCATCGCCGCCCGCCTGCAGCGGTTGCGCGAAGCGGAAACGCCGGTATGAGCGGAGCATGACGATGCAACGCGCCGCCCTGATCGCCGCCCTGATCCTGCCGTTTGGCCTGCTTTACGCCCGTGCCGGCGCGGAGTTCGCGATGGGGGCGGTCGATATCCTGTTCCTCATCCACTCCGCTCGCACCGGCGATTGGCGCTGGGTGCGGCAACCCTGGTTCGTGCTCGGATGCCTCTGGTGGATCGCGGTGATGATCTGCTCCGCGCCGATCCCGGCCCTCGGCCTCGGGCCGGGCGGCTGGAAATCCTTCACCCAGGCGCTGGTGCTCATCCGCCTGCTGGTACTCGCCGCCGCCCTTGGCCACTGGGTGCTCGACATTGAAGCCGCACGGACCCGGTTCTGGCTCGCCCTCGCCGCCTGCGAAGCCTGGATCCTGCTGCAAAGCTGGCAGCAGGAGATCATCGGTGTGAACATTTTCGGCGACCACCGCTGGGCCGACGGCGCGCTCACCGGCCCATTCTGGGCGCCGCGCGCCGGCCCCCCATTCAGCCACCTGCTGTTTCTCACCGCCCTGCCGGTCATCGCGGCGCTGATCGCGCGGCCCGGAATCGCGTCGAAACTCGCCGCGGCGGCCGTCGGCGGGCTCGGCTTCGCGACAACGCTGGTGATCGGCCAGCGCATGCCCTTCGCGCTGGCCTTGCTTGGCCTCGCCGTCACAGCCCTCGCCTTCCGGCCGATCCGCCTGCCGGCGATCGGCCTCGGCGTACTGATCATGCTCGCGATTCCGGCGCTGAAGCTGGTCTCGCCGCCCAGTTTCGACAAGCTGGTGCTGGAGACCAGCCGCCAGGTCAGCCATTTCGCGAAAAGCCCCTATGGCGAGCTCTACACGCGGGCGACAGTGATGATCGAGCACGCCCCCTGGCGCGGCTATGGCTTCAATGGTTTCCGCGATTTCTGCCCCGAACCGCGGTTCGATCGCGGCCTCCCCGCGCTGGGGGTCGGCCCGACCAGCCTGAAGCGCGGCGCCTGCAACATCCATCCGCATAATTTCTATCTTCAGGCCGGGCTCGATGGCGGGCTGCTCGGGCTCGCGCTGTTCGCCGCGATGAACGCGGCCTGGCTGCTGGCACTTGGCCGCGGGATCATGCGCCGCCCGCTGGCACTCGGCGCCTTCATCGGCGTGCTGACCTATGCCTGGCCGCTCGCCTCGACCGACAATTTCGCCGTCCTGCCGATGGCGGGCTGGCTGTTCCTCATGCTCGGCCTCGGCCTCGCCGCGCCGCGCACTGGTCCGCCCGAGCCCGCCTGCCTATATCCCGCAGCAACGACACGCCCCTCTATGACAGGATCTCCCGCATGAGCGATCTCGTTCCCGTCACCGTCCTCACCGGCTTTCTCGGTGCGGGCAAGACCACCCTGCTCAACCGCATCCTCACCGAGGATCATGGCCGCAAATACGCGGTCGTGATCAACGAGTTCGGCGAGCGCGGCGTCGACAACGACCTCGTCGTCGATACCGACGAGGAAGTCTTCGAGATGAACAACGGCTGCATCTGCTGCACCGTGCGCGGCGACCTGATCCGCATCATCGGCGGGCTGATGAAGCGCCGCAACCGCTTCGATGGCATCATCGTCGAGACCACCGGCCTCGCCAACCCTGCCCCCGTCGCGCAGACCTTCTTCGTCGACGAGGATGTGAAGGCAAAGACGAGGCTCGATGCGATCGTCACCGTGGTCGACGCGAAGAACCTGCCCGCCCGCCTCGCCGATGCGCCGGAAGCCGAGGACCAGATCGCCTTTGCCGACGTCATCGTGCTGAACAAGCTCGACCTCGTCACCCCGAAGGAACTCGCCGATGTCGAGGCGCGGATCCGCACGATCAACCGTTTCGCGCAGATCCACCACACGACCCGCGCCGACGTCCCGGCCGACCGCCTGCTCGGCATCAACGCCTTCAGCCTCGACCGCGTGCTGCAATCGGTGCCGGATTTCCTTGAAGAGGATTCCCACACCCATGACGAGCACATGAGCAGCATCAGCCTGTCGGTGACAAAGCCGCTCGACCCCGAGCTGTTCAACGCCTGGATCGGCGGCATCCTCGCCACCCAGGGGCAGGACATCCTGCGCACCAAGGGCATCCTCGCCTTCGCCGGCGAGGATCGCCGCTTCGCCTTCCAGGCCGTGCACATGATGGCGGATGGCGATTTCATCCGCCCCTGGAAGGAGGACGAGGAACGCGAAAGCCGCATCGTCTTCATCGGCCGCGATCTCAACCGCCCGATGCTGCGCCGCGGCTTCGAAAGCTGCATCGCCGAATGAGCGGCATGGTCACTGATGCGGACGAGATGCTCCGCGTGCGCGGTGTGACGCACGATTGCGCCGAGTTCGTCACCGCCCTCGCTTTCGACCGTGCCGGCGGCACCCTCGGCGCCGGGCTCGGCGACGGGCGGATCGTGCTCCGCCGCGTCAGCGGCGGCGACTTCGCCGAGCACGCCTGCCATGACGGCGCGGTGCTCGCCCTCGTGCCGGATATCGACGAGCGCGGCTTCTGTTCGGGCGGCGATGACGGCGCGCTCAAACGTCTCGATCCGGCGACCGGCGAAAGCACCGAACTCGCCAGCTTCGGCATGAAATGGGTCGAGCACGTCCTCACCGTGCCGGATCGCAAGGCGCCGCTACGGGCTGCCGCGGTCGGGAAGACGATCCACCTGCTCGATGCCGGCGGCGCCACGCTCCGCACCCTCGTCCATCCCTCGACCGTCGCCGGCATGGCGCTCGATCCGAAGCACCGCCGCCTTGCCGCGGCGCATTACAACGGCGCCTCGCTCTGGTTCGTCCGCTCCGAGAACGCGAAGCCGCAGGTCTTCGAGTGGAAGGGCAGCCACCTCGCCGTCGCCCTGCATCCCGATATCGAGGCGATGGTCACCGCCATGCAGGAAAACGAACTTCATGGCTGGAAGCTGCCCGACGGCCAGCACATGCGGATGAGCGGCTACCCGACAAAGCCCGAATCGCTCGACTTCACCCGCTCCGGCAAATGGCTGGCCACCGCCGGCGCCGAGGCCATCGTGATCTGGCCGTTCTTCGGCGGCGGGCCGATGGGCAAGGCGCCGCTCGAACTCGCTGCCGGCGATACCGTGGTCCGGCGCGTCGCCTGCCATCCGCAGCACGAGGTCGTCGCCGCCGGTTTCGCCGATGGCTCTGTCGTGGTGGCCGACATCGCGCGCGAACGCATCCTGCCCGTTGCCGCCGCCGGGCGCGGCGCGGTCTCCGCCCTCGGCTGGAGCCCGAACGGCGCCTATCTCGCCTTCGGCACGGAAACCGGCTTTCTTGCCCTGATCGACTTCTCGCGAAAGGACTGACATGACAGGCATGCCCATCACCGGCGGCGCGCTCGCCATGCCCAAGCTCGGTCTCGGCACCTGGCGGATGAGCGGGCGCGACTGCACCGCCGCCGTCACCCGCGCGCTATCCCTCGGCTATCGCCATATCGACACCGCCGAGATGTATGGCAACGAGGAAGCCGTCGGCGCCGCCCTCGCCAGCAGTTCCATTCCGCGTGACGAGATCTTTCTCACCACCAAGGTCTGGTACGAAAATCTCACCCCGGATGGCGTGCGCCGCGCCATCGAGGCCAGCCTCGCCAAGTTGCGCACCGATCATGTGAACCTCTTCCTGATCCACTGGCCGTCACCGTCGATGAACCTCGCCGCGGTGCTGGCCACCATGGCGCATCTCAAGCACGAGGGACTGGTGCGGCATATCGGCGTGTCGAACTTCACGGTCGCGCTGATGCGCCAGGCGGTTGAGTCGATCGGTGCCGAAATCGCCTGCAACCAGGTCGAATATCACGTCCTGCTCGGGCAGAAAGCGGTGCTGGACTATGCCCGGGCCCACGGCATCACGGTCACCGCCTATTGCCCGCTCGCCCAGGGCCGGCTGGGCGACCATCCGGCGCTCGCTTCGGTCGCTGCGAAGCACGGAGCAACTCCGGCACAGATCGCCCTCAAATACCTTCTCGACCAGGACGGTGTCGCGGCGATCCCGAAAGCGGCGCGCGAGGAAACCCAGCGCGCCAATCTCGCAGCCCTCACCATCGCCCTCGACGACGAGGACCGCGCCGCCCTCGCCGCCCTGCCGAAAACCCAGCGCTTCGTCGACCCGGCCTTCGCGCCGGAGTGGGACTAGGTTCTGTACCTATTGCCATGACTACGGGGCGTCTGATTCAAGTCTGTTCGGAGGACTTGGAACATGGCGGAACTTTTCTGGCTGAACGACACGCAATGGGCTGCGATCGAACCATTGCTGCCGAAGCTTGGCGGCAAGCCTCGGGTTGATGACCGCCGGGTGCTGAGCGGCATCCTGCATCGCTTTCGCGAGGGCTTGCGATGGCGAGCGCTTCCTGAGGCCTATGGGCCACGAACCACTGTGTTCAACCGGTTCAACCGCTGGAGCCAGCGTGGCCTCTGGCAGGAGATCTTCGCGGCGCTTGTCGCCTGCGCGGATCCGCCGCGCATCGCCATGGTGGACAGCACCTCGGTTCGGGCACACCGCGCGGCCGCGGGCGGTAAAGGGGGGCGCAAAGCCAGGCCATCGGCCGGTCGAGGGGTGGACGGACGACCAAGATCCACGCCGTCGCAGATGAGCAGGGGCGCATCGCCGCACTCCTCCTGACGCCAGGACAGGCCTCCGACATCAGCGGCGCGAGGGCGCTTCTGCCCACAATACCGCCACCAGAAGAGCTGATCGCCGACAAGGCCTACGACGCTGATGATCTTCGCGCCTTCCTCACCCGCCAAGGCACCAGGCCGGTGATCTCGCCCATGCCCAACCGCCGCGCCATTCCGCCCTTCGACCCCGTCGCCTACAGAAAGCGCAATCTCATCGAACGCGCCTTCTGCAGGCTCAAGGACTGGCGCGCCATCGCCACACGCTACGACAAAACCGCACGAAATTTCCTCGCAGGTATCTGCCTTGTCCTCGCCGTCACATCATGGATCAGTTGAGTCCAGAGCCTAGAGCACTTTCCGATCCGAAAGGATCGGAAAGTGCTCTAACAAAAAACCGGCCGGCGTTGTCGCGCCGGCCGGTCTACCTCAATTCAGAACGATATTCCCGCCGGATCAGGCGGCGTCGGACGCCCGCTCCGCCTTCTTGCGCGCATGCGGATCGAGATGCCGCTTGCGCAGCCGCACCGCGCTCGGCGTGACCTCAACCAGTTCGTCGTCCTCGATATAGGCAATCGCCTGCTCCAGGCTCATCCGGCGCGGCGGCGTCAGCAGCAGCGCCTCATCCTTGCCGGCGGCGCGGATATTGGTCAGCTTCTTCTCCTTGATCGGGTTCACGTCGAGATCATTCTCGCGGCTGTGCTCGCCGATGATCATCCCCTCGTAAACCTTCTCGCCGCCGCCGATGAACAGCGCGCCGCGATCTTGCAGGGAGAACAGCGCGTATTGCACGCTCTCGCCATCGGCATTGGCGATCAGCGCGCCGTTACGCCGCCCCTCGATCGTGCCCTTCCAGGGGCCGTAGCCGATGAAGTGGCGGTTCATCACGCCGGAGCCGCGCGTGTCGGTCAGGAACTCGCCGTGATAGCCGATCAGTCCGCGGCTCGGGATGTGGAACGTCAGCCGCTGCTTGTCGCCGCCCGAAGGACGGATATCCTGCAACTCGCCCTTGCGGCGGCTCATCTTTTCGACGACGACACCGGAATAGGGCTCATCGACGTCGATCAGCACTTCTTCCATCGGCTCCTCGCGAACGCCGGTCTCCGGATTGTCACGGGTCAGCACGCGCGGCCGGCCGATGGTCAGCTCGAAGCCCTCGCGGCGCATCGTCTCGATCAGCACGCCGAGCTGCAATTCGCCGCGCCCAGCCACCTCGAACGCCTCGGTTTCATTCGAATCCGTCACGCGGATCGCGACATTGGCTTCCGCCTCGCGGAACAGGCGATCGCGAATCTGCCGCGACGTCACCTTCTTGCCCTCGCGCCCGCCGAGCGGGCCATCATTGATGCGGAAGGTCATCGACAGCGTCGGCGGGTCGATCGGGATCGCCGGCAGCGCGGCGCTGATCTCCATGGCACCGATCGTATCCGGCACGGTCGCCTCCTTGAGGCCGGCGACGGCGATGATGTCGCCCGCCGAAACCTCGTCCACCGGCACGCGCTCCAGGCCGCGGAAGGCGAGCAGCTTGGTCAACCGCCCGGTCTCCACCGCGCGCCCGTCGAAGCTGATGGCGCGCACCGGCATGTTCACGGTCGCCCGCCCCTGCTCGACGCGGCCGGTCAGCACGCGGCCGAGGAAGTTGTCGCTCTCGAGAATGGTCACGACCATGGCGAAGGGTGCGTCGGCATCCAGGCCGGGCGCGGGCACATGGCTCACGATCAGGTCGAACAGCGGCGAGAGGTTCTCGCGCGGTCCGTCCAGGGTCGCCGTTGCCCAGCCCTGACGGCCGGAGGCGTAGAGCATCGGGAAATCGAGCTGCTCGTCATTCGCGCCGAGGGCGGCGAACAGGTCGAACACCTCGTTGTGCACCTCGTCGGCGCGGGAATCCGGACGGTCGATCTTGTTGACGACGACGATCGGCTTCAGCCCGCGCGCCAGCGCCTTGCCGACCACGAACTTGGTCTGCGGCAGCACGCCTTCGGCGGCATCGACCAGGACGACCACGCCGTCCACCATGTTCAGGATGCGCTCGACTTCGCCGCCGAAATCGGCATGGCCTGGCGTGTCGACGATATTGATCCGCACGTCGCCCCACTGCACGGCGGTGCATTTGGCGAGGATGGTGATGCCGCGCTCGCGCTCAAGGTCGTTGCGGTCGAGCGCGCGCTCGGCCACCTGCTGATGCGCGCCGAACGAGCCGGACTGCTTGAGAAGATTGTCCACAAGCGTTGTCTTGCCATGGTCGACATGGGCGATGATCGCCACGTTGCGCAGCTTGGTCTCGGTCATGATACAGGTCTTTCGGGGTTCAACGCGGTTGCTCTACACGTTTTGCATTGCAAAAGCGAGCTTCATGACGCAGACGGGATATGAAGAGTTGAAAAAGGGGCGGCCTTAGAGCACTTTCCGATCCTCTCGGATCGGATGTAGTGCTCTATCATATTGATAAACAGAGCATCTTTATCCGATCAGATGACTCAATCTGGTCGGATGATGCTCTAGCCGCCCGCCCGGCAGGCGAAACGTGGTCCCGGCCGTTATTTTGCCGCCGGTGCCGGCGCCGGCATCATGGGCGCACTGCCGTGGACGGGCATTCCGTTGGCGCCCTGAGCCGGCATCATCGAACCGCTCCCCTGCGCCGGCATCGGCGCCCCCATTGCGGCGCCGCCGCTGATCATCGTTATCGCCCGATGGACCAGCATGCGCGCCCTGGCGTAGTCACCGCGTTCGACAGCGCTGCGGGCCCGCCGCACCGCGTCGATGGCCGGTGTGCGGATCATCCCCTGCACACTCCCCTCGACATAGGAGTTGGTCAGCAGATCGGTCTCGGCCCGGCCGAGCGCGACCCGCGCCCGTGTTTTCTGATGTGCCGCCACCGCCTGCCCGGCGATGCCGAGATAGGTTCCGGCCGAGGCGCCATCGGGCAGCGCGCCGCCCATGCGGGTCGGTGCCGGTGCCTGCGCGAAGGCAATGCCACTCGTCAGGGCCAGGACAAAGCCAGTCAGCATGATGGTCTTCATGATGGTCTCCCTCCTTGAAATGAGGTTTCGCAGTCCCCCGCGAAGCCACGTTCCGCCACAGACGTTGGGTGCGGCACCACAGGGAGCAACAGCGCAAGCGTCTCCGTCCGATTAAACCACCGTCACGAAATCCCGCCCGAGGCTTGACGGCGCCGGGCGCGGGACTGGCAAATGGCGGCATGAACCGGATTCGCGCCATCGCCCTGATCGGCCTGCTCGGCTTTTCCTCTGGCTTGCCGCTCGCCCTGTCCGGCTTCACGCTCCGCCTCTGGCTCGCCCGCGCCCATTTGCCCCTGGAGGCGATCGGGTTCACCGCCAATCTAGGCATCGCCTATTCGCTGAAATTCCTCTGGGCGCCGGCGCTCGACCAATTCCGCCCCCCGCGCCCGTTCCGCGCGCTCGGCCGCCGGCGCGGCTGGCTGCTGCCAATCCAGCTCTGCCTCGCCGCCGCCGTCCTCGCTCTTGCCCTCACCAGCCCGGCGCACGCCCTTGCCGCGACGCTGCTGGCCGGCGGCCTCGTCGCCTTCCTCTCGGCAAGCCAGGACATCATGATCGATACCTGGCGGATCGAGATATTCCCCCAACACCTGCAGGGTGCCGCCACCGCCGGCTATGTCTGGGGTTACCGCGCGGCGATGCTGATCTCGGGCTCCGGCGTCATCGCCCTGTCCACCCTCACCGGCTGGCATGTCGCGATCCTCGCGATGGTTCCGCTCCAGCTCGTCGGCGCCGCCGCAACGCTGGCCTGCGCCGAGCCCACCCCACCGCCGGCGCGCGGGCCGGTCTCGATCGGCGCCCGCTTCCGCGAGGCGGTGATCGCGCCGCTCGCCGATTTCCTCAGCCGCGAGGGCGCCTGGATCATCCTCGCCTTCGTCATCCTGTTCCGCCTCGGCGAAGCGCTGGCCGGGGTGATGCTTGCGCCCTACTACACCCATCTCGGCTTCGACCGCGCGACCATCGCCATTGCCAACGGCCCGCCCTCACTGGTGGCCGTCCTCGCGGGCACGGCACTCGGCGGCGTCGCCGTGGCACGGCTCGGCGTCGGGCGCGCCCTGCTCACCGCCGGCGCCTTCCAGACCCTCACGCTGATCCTCTACCCGCTGCTCGGCCTCTACCCGCATCTGCCGCACATCCTGCTCGCGACCAGCGTCGCGGAAAGCTTCGCAGAAGGCATCGCCGATGCCGCCTTCATCACCTATCTCTCCGGCCTCTGCACCAAGGCCTACACCGCGACGCAATACGCCCTGCTCTCCTCCGTCGCAGCGCTTGCCCTACGCACAATCGGCGGCTTCTCCGGCGTCCTCGTCCATGCGATGGGCTGGCTGCCCTTCTACGAATTCACCGTGATCTCGGCGCTGCCCGCGATGGCGGTGATGCTCTATATCCTGCGCCGCTACCCGCCGCCCGCGCCGGCTGCTCTTGCCGCCGAATGAGGCCGGACGGTCAGCCGGCGGCGGCTTCCAGCGCCGCCTCGGCTTCAAGCCAGGCAGCCTCCCTGGCCTCGATCTCGGTGGCGATGGCAGCGAGGCGGATATTGATCGCCGAAATCTCCTCTGGCTTCGCCCGCGCGTAGAACCCGGCATCGGCGAGCTTCGCCATCAGCGTCCGCTTCTCCGCCTCGAGCCGGCCGATCGCCGCCTCGGCGTCGCGTGCGGCCTTGCGCAGCGGCGCTGTCGCCTCGCGGGCAACGGCGCGGGCCCGCCGGTCATCCTTCGCCGCCGGCGCCGCCTTGCGCTCGCCGGTGCCGGACGGCTTCTGGGTGATCAGCCGACGATAGGACTCGAGATCGTCGTCATAGGCCGCGACCCGCCCGTCCGCGACGAGCAGCAGCCGGTCGGCCACGAGGTCGAGCAGATGCGTATCATGGGTCACCAGCACCACCGCGCCGGCGAAATCGGTGATCGCGCGTACCAGCGCCTCGCGGGCATCGATATCGAGATGGTTGGTCGGCTCGTCGAGGATCAGCACCTGCGGCGCGTCGCGCGTGGCGAGGGCGAGGAGAAGCCGCGCCTTCTCACCGCCGGAAAGCTGGCCGACCACCGTCTCCACCCGGTCGGCGTCGAGGCCGAACCGCGCGGCCTGCGCGCGCAGCTCCGTCACCGTCGCCTTCGGCAGCGTGCGGGCGAGATGGCCGAGCGGGGTGTCCGCGAGGTCGAGATCGTCCTCCTGGTGCTGCGCGAAATAGCCGACGGTGATTCCCCTCGTGCGGAATGACGTCCCCGCCATCGGCTCCAGTCGCCCGGCCAGCGCCTTGGCGAGAGTGGATTTACCGTTGCCATTGGCGCCGAGCAGGGCGATCCGGTCTTCCATGTCGATCCGCAGCGACACCTCGCGCAGCACCGGCTTGCCGTCATAGCCCAGCGTCGCGCGGTCGAGGGCGAGCAGCGGCGGGGAGAGCGGCCGCGGCTCGGGAAAACTGAACCGCGTCGGCGCGTCTTCGACGATCGTGTCGATCACCGGCATCCGCGCCAGCGCCTTGAGGCGGGACTGCGCCTGCCGCGCCTTGGTAGCCTGGGCGCGGAAACGGTCGACGAAGGCCTGCATGTGGGCGCGCTGGGCGGCAATCCGCGCCGCCTCGCGGTTCTGCTGCTCGGCCCGCTCGGTGCGGATACGGACGAATTCGGCAAAGCCGCCGGGCGTCAGCGTGATCCTGCCACGGTCGAGATGGGCGATCGAGTCCACCGCGCGGTCGAGCAGGTCGCGATCATGCGAGACCATCAGCACCGCGCCGGGAAACCGGGCGAGCCAGGTTTCAAGCCATAGCGTCGCTTCCAGATCGAGATGGTTGGTCGGCTCGTCGAGCAACAGCAGGTCAGGGGCGGCGAACAGCGCGGCAGCGAGGGCGACGCGCATCCTCCAGCCGCCTGAAAAGCTCGACATCGGCCGGTTCTGCGCCGCCTCGTCGAACCCGAGCCCGGCGAGAATCGCCCCGGCCCGGGCGGGCGCTGATTCAGCGTCGATCGCGATCAACCGGTCATGGATCGCCGCCAGCCGCTCAGGGTCGGCGCTGGCGGCCTCGTCGAGCAGCGCGCCGCGCTCGGTATCAGCGGCGAGCACGACGGCGGCGGGGGTGATTGTGCCGGCCGGCGCCTCCTGCGCGACCGTGCCGAGCCGCGCGCGGCTGGCAAGGCGGATACTGCCGCCATCCGGCGCGTAAATACCGGCGATCAATTTCAGAAGAGTCGATTTTCCTGCACCATTGCGCCCGATCAGACCGATCTTGCGGCCGGGATCGACGACCAGCCCCGCCCCTTCGAGCAAGGCGCGGCCAGCGATGGAAAAGGACAGGTCTTCGATCCGCAACAGGCTCATGGCCGCTTGCTATCCCACAAGGCGGGACTTGCCCACCCCGGCCCGGCCCTGTATGGGCGCGCCCAACAGCTCAACTCCAGACACGAGGCTCCCATGGCAACCGAACGCACCCTCTCGATCATCAAGCCCGACGCCACGCGCCGCAACCTCACCGGCCGCATCAATGCGAAGTTCGAGGAAATCGGGCTGCGCATCGTCGCCCAGAAGCGCATTCACCTGACCAAGAGCCAGGCCGAGGCGTTCTACGGCGTTCACAAGGAGCGTCCGTTCTTCGCCGGCCTGGTCAGCTTCATGACGTCGGGCCCGGTCGTCGTCCAGGTGCTTGAAGGTGACGACGCGGTAGCCCGCAACCGCGCGATCATGGGTGCGACCGACCCCAAGAAGGCCGAAGCCGGCACCATCCGCGCCGAATTCGCCGAGGACATCGAGGCGAACTCCGTCCATGGCTCCGACGCGGCCGACACCGCGGCGCAGGAAATCGCGTTCTTTTTCGCCGGCACCGAGATCGTCGGCTGATCTGGCCAGACGAGACCATCGGCTGATCTGACCCGATCAGCAGGACAACAAAAAAGGGGGTGAAAGCCCCCTTTTTCATGCTTGCTCCGGATGGTGCCGAAGCGGTGGCGGGATTATGGCACGTGGCCCAGATTGATCTGGTTCGGGTTCGTCACAGCACCGCCGATCGCACCCACGGCACCGCCGATCAACGCGCCCGTCGCGGCAGAGCCGCCGGTTGCGGCGCCGAGGATGGCGCCCGTTCCGGCACCGATGGCGCCGCCGGAGAGGGCGCGCTGGCCGGGCGTATAGCCGCAGCCGGCAAGCCCAAGCGCCGTAGCGCAGAGCAGGACGGGCAGGATGAAGCGTTGTTTCGATCTCAAGGCCATTGTCTAGGTCTCCTCATTCCATCCGACGCGATATAGGTCTCGGCGTTGCGTCTGGATGTCCGCCGGATGTCGGCATTGTAACGACGGCGTTTTGGCAACTTCATGGGGCTTTTACGGATACACGGGGCAGGTACGGACGGCCTTGTTAATCTGGCGGGTAGCCTGTAATCCGGCCGCTGCATCGACACTCCGAGTTGAGATGCGTTAACAGACGACATTTACTGAACCAAAGCCAGACTGAAAACCGGCGCCGGGAACCGCATGCGAACCCGGCCTGGCCGTGCGGAAAGGATTTCATGCTCTCCAGACTTCTCGGGCTCATGTCCGCCGACATGGCCATCGATTTGGGAACCGCCAACACCCTTGTCTACGTGAAGGGCCGCGGCATCGTTCTCGACGAGCCTTCCGTTGTTGCGATCGCCGAGGTGAAGGGGCGCAAGCAGGTGCTTGCCGTCGGCGAGGAAGCCAAGCACATGCTGGGCCGCACACCGGGCAACATTTCAGCCATTCGTCCGCTGCGCGACGGCGTGATCGCCGATTTCGAGGTGGCGGAGGAAATGATCAAGCATTTCATTCGCAAGGTGCATAACCGGCGGGGATTTGCCTCGCCGCTGATCATCGTCTGCGTTCCGTCCGGCTCGACCGCGGTGGAACGTCGCGCCATCCAGGAAAGTGCCGAGAGTGCCGGGGCTCGCAAGGTTCTGCTCATCGAGGAACCGATGGCGGCGGCAATCGGCGCCGGACTGCCGGTAACCGAGCCTTCGGGTTCGATGGTGGTCGATATTGGCGGCGGCACCACCGAGGTCGCCGTGATCTCGCTCGGCGGCATCGTCTATGCCCGGTCCGTCCGTGTGGGCGGCGACAAGATGGACGAGGCGATCATTTCCTACCTGCGCCGTGGTCACAACCTCTTGATCGGCGAATCCTCAGCCGAAAAGATCAAGCTGGATATCGGCGCGGCGTGGGCAAATCCCGCGACCAACAACGACTGGCACGAGGTGAAGGGCCGGGATCTGATCAACGGCGTCCCGCGCGAGGTCAGGGTTACAAGAGCCCAGATCGCCGAGAGCCTCGCCGAACCGGTCGGCCAGATCGTGGAAACGGTCAAGGTCGCGCTTGAAAACACACCGCCGGAACTTGCCGGCGACATCGTCGATAAAGGGATCGTCCTTACCGGCGGCGGCGCCTTGCTGCGTGGCCTCGACGACGTGCTGCGCGACGCCACCGGCCTGCCTGTCGTCGTTGCCGACGAAGCGCTGCAATGCGTTGCCAAGGGTACCGGCCGCGCGCTCGAGGAACTGAAGCGCCTGCGGACCGTTCTCTCGACGATGTACTGACTCGCTGCCAACGATGTAGCATCATACGCATCATCGAAGCGGTCTGGAGGAATTGACCATGGCGATCCGCAAGATTCTTCTGCCTCTCGCGGGCGCAGCTTCGGCCCGCGCAGCGCTCGGGACGGCGCTCCTGCTCGGCATGCGCTGGCAGGCGCACGTCCACGCCCTTCACGTTCGAACCGATACGCGCGACGTGGCGCCCCTGGCCGGCGAAGGCCTTTCAGGGGCGATGATCGAAGAGATGATGGCGACGACCGAAAAAGAGGGGAACACCGAGGCTCGCGCCCTCTCGGCATTGTTCGACGCCGAAACCGCCGCCCGCGGCATTGCCGTGGGCGCGCCGGTGCGGGCGGCGGGTGGTGCCGTCGAGCAGGCCAGTGCGTGGTTCACCTCCGTTGTCGGCCGCGAGGATGAGCTGGTTGCCAGCGAGGCGAGGCTGTCGGATCTCATCGTTGTGCCGCATCCCAAATCTGCCGAGGATGTCGCCTCGGCGGACGCGCTTCATGCCGTTCTGTTCGATTCTGGCCGGCCCGCCCTGATTGCTCCCGTCGAGCCGGCGAACACGATCGGCACACGAATCGCGATCGCCTGGAACGGCACGGCGGAAAGCGCCTCCGCCGTCGCCTCAATCATGCCCTGGCTCGCCAGCGCCGGGCATGTGCGGATTTTTCACTCGCCGGACTACCAGCGGCAAGGTCCACCGGCCGCCCAGCTCGCGGCCTATCTCGAACTTCACGGCGTCGCCGCCGACGACACCGAATTCCGCGCCACCGACCGCAGTGCCGGCGCCGGGCTCCTCGCAGCCGTGACCGAATACGGGGCGGATCTGCTGGCGATGGGCGCGTATTCGCACTCGCGCCTGCGTCAGCTGATCCTTGGCGGCGTCACCCGGCACGTTCTTGAATATGCCCGACTTCCGGTGCTGATGAACCGATAGACCGATGTTCGGCGTCGAGGATGAAGCCACGGAAACCGCAGTTCGCGCCTATGTCAAGCTCATGCGCGCAAGCCATTCCGTGCTCAACCGCACGCAACCGCGCCTTGCGGCCGCCGGTCTCACGCATGTTCAGCTCGGTGTGCTGGAAGCCCTGCTTCATCTCGGTCCGCTGACGCAGCGCGACCTGACGCGCAAGTTGCTGACCAGTCCCGGCAACCTGACCGACGTGATCGACAAGCTGGCCCGCCGCCTCCTCGTCGAGCGGGTGCAATGCCCCGAAGACCGGCGACGGGTCAGGGTTGTCCTCACCGACGCGGGGCGTCGCTTCATCGAGGAGCTTTTCCCTCAGCATGCCAATGACATCGCCACCGCGATGCGTGGCCTGGATCAGGACGAACTCCTGGTCTTGCAGGGATTGTTGCGGCGGCTCGGCAGCGTTGCCGCCGAGGATTGAACGCCGGCATCTCCACCCCATATATCATTCGATATCGAATAATATCGCGATCCCTCGGATGGATCGTGCAGGAGAAGAAAGATGATCGACATTCGTCCCTTCGCGACATTGGGCAGTTTCCGCAATGACTGGCTGAATGCGCGCCACCATTTCAGCTTCGGCGGCTATCATGAGCCCGCCCGCATGGGCTGGGGCGCGCTGCGGGTCTGGAACGACGATGAAGTTGCCCCGCAAGCCGGGTTTGATCCCCACCCGCATCGCGACATGGAGATCATCACCTTCATCCGCCAGGGCGCGATCACGCACCAGGACAATCTCGGCAATCGCGGCGTGACGCGCGCGGGAGATGTCCAGGTCATGCATGCGGGAACCGGCATTGTGCATGCGGAATACAACCTGGAGGCGGAGCCGACCCGGCTGTTCCAGATCTGGGTATTGCCCGACCGGCGCGGCGTTGAGCCGGGCTGGGCAACCCGGGCGTTTCCGAGATCGACCGGCGCTGGCCTGACCGTGCTGGCCGGCGGGCGGGAGGGCGATGCCGAACGTGGCGCCTTGCCCCTGCATGCCGACGCCGCCGTGCTGGCCGCTCGCATGGCCCCCGGCGAGCGGATCACCCAGCCCATCGCACCCGGCCGCGCCGCCTATCTCGTTCCCGCCAGCGGCTCTTTCACCGTGAACGGCCATGCGGCTGCAACGCGCGATGGCGCGGCGGTGCAGGGAGAACGCGAGATTGTGATCACCGCGGACGCGGACGGCGCCGAGCTCGTGCTTGTCGACATCCGTGAATGAAACGAGTTTCATGGGGGCGGGATAGTGCTGTTTAGGAACCGCTCTATATGCGCTTTCAGGCGATTGATCCGTTTCGGGAACTGTCCCGCTTGTGGAACGGACCAATAGTCCAGATCGGTGCCCCTAGCCTCTGCCCCTCGCGGGGCAGCCCCTCTTCCGCCGGCGCGGCCGGCCGAACAAGAAGGATAGACTGAATGAACCTGTTCCTCGCCCGCCGTCGGCCCGGGCGCCTTGCCGCCCTCACCGCAGTGATGCTGGCCAGCGCCTCGCTGGCCGCGGTTTCGGCCGGCAGCGCTTTCGCCAACAACCAAGCATACGACGCAACGGCCAAGGTCCAGAAGGACTTCAAACCCATCCCGAGCTTTGCCCCGCTGGTCAAGGATGTCAGCCCGGCTGTCGTCTCGGTCACCGTTCATCTCAAGACCCAGACCGCGAGCGATACCCAGTCGCAGAACGGGCTTCCGCCTGGCATGCCCTTCCCCTTCCCCTTCGCGATGCCGCATCCGCAGCGGCCCCAGGCGGTCGAAGCCAAGGGGTCCGGCTTCTTCATTTCCTCGACCGGCTACCTCGTGACCAACAACCACGTCGTGAAACACGCCAAATCTGTGTTCGTCACCCTGTCCGACGGGTCGAAACTGCCGGCCAAGGTCATCGGCACCGACCCGAGCACCGACCTCGCGGTGCTCAAGGTCACGCGCGACAAGCCGTTTCCCTATCTGCAGCTTGGGGACTCGTCCAAGGTCGTACCCGGCCAGTGGGTGATCGCGATCGGCAACCCGTTCGGCCTCGCCGAAACGGTGACGACCGGCGTGGTTTCGGCACTCGGCCGCGATATCGGCGACGGTCAGTATGACAGCTTCATCCAGATCGATGCGCCGATCAACGAAGGCAATTCCGGCGGTCCGCTGCTTAACCAGAGGGGCGAGGTGATCGGCGTGAACACCGCGATCCTGACGCCATCCGGTGGTTCGGTCGGCATCGGTTTCTCGATCCCGTCGGACATGGTGAAACAGATTTCCGATGAGCTGATCAAGTCCGGCCACATCACCCGCGGCTTCATCGGTGTGCAGGTGCAGACGATCACCCCGGAAATGGCGCAGGCCATGGGCGTCTCCGTGCATGATGGCCATGCCGATGGCGCGCTGATCGCGGAAACGATGCCCGATGGTCCGGCGGCCAAGGCTGGCCTCAAGCCCGGCGACATCATCACCAAGGTCGATGGCAAGATGGTGCGCGATCCGCGCGAACTCGCGCTTGCCATCTCCGGGATCAAGCCGGACGGCAATGCCAGCATTACCTATCTGCGGGGCGGCGCATCGCACGAGCTGAACCTGCGTGTCGAGAAGATGCCGGCAAACGCCCAGGCCGCCTTCGGCCCCGGCGGCAACCAGGGCGGCGGCGCGGTGCACAAGCCGGAACTCGGCCTCTCCCTTGCACCGCTGACCGATGCAGCCCGCCAGCAGCTCAATCTGCCGGGCGGTGTCTCCGGCGCGCTGATCGCGCATGTCGCGCCGAATTCGCCGGCGGACGAGGCTGGGCTCCGTCCCGGCGATCTGATCGTCGGTGTCGGCAGCACGACCGTGAACGATCCCGAGCAGGCGGTTGGCGCGATCCACAAGGCGGAAGCCGGCCACGCCAAGGCGATCGCGCTGCGGGTGATGCGCGGCAACCAGGCTCTGTTCGTTGCGGTGCCGTTGCCGCAGGAAAAGACCTCCAAGTAACGGCAAAGCGTTTCACTGCCGGGCGGGGTGCGCGGGGGAGGAAAAACTCCGCGCGGGCCATCCGGAAACCGGTTTCTGCTCAATTCGCCCCCGGCTCTTGCGAGCCGGGGGCGTTTCTGTTTTCCAAAGGTTATTCCTTACGGAAACGAGGCCCGTCATGAGCGCGACAGAGACTATGACCGCCACGCTGGATGCCGATCTCGCGGCACTCGAGGCGGAAAGCATCGAGATCATCCGCGAGACCGCAGCGGGGTTCCGCAACCCGGTCATGCTCTATTCGATCGGCAAGGACAGCTCGGTGATGCTGCATCTCGCGATGAAGGCATTCTACCCGGCGAAACCGCCCTTCCCGCTGATGCACGTCGATACCGGCTGGAAATTCCGCGAGATGATCCGTTTCCGCGACGAAACGGTACAGCGCCTCGGCCTCGATCTCATCGTCCGCCACAATGCCGAGGCCGCCGCTCGCGGTGTGAACCCGTTCGACTACGGCGCCTCGACCTACACGCAGGTGATGAAGACCGAAACGCTGAAGGCCGGGCTCGACGAGTTGCAGTTCGACGCGGCCTTTGGCGGCGCCCGGCGCGACGAGGAAAAATCCCGCGCCAAGGAACGCATCTTCTCGGTTCGTACCGCCGGCCATGGCTGGGATCCGAAGGCGCAGCGGCCGGAAATCTGGAACCTGTTCAACACCCGCCTCGCCCCCGGCCAGACCATGCGCGTCTTTCCGCTCTCGAACTGGACCGAGGCGGATATCTGGAACTACATCGCCCGCGAGAATATTCCCGTCGTGCCGCTCTATTTCGCGAAGGAGCGCCCGGTGGTCGAACGCGGCGGCCAGCTCCTGATGGTCGATGACGACCGCCTGCCGCTCCGGCCCGGCGAGGTGCCGCAGCTGCGCAAGGTCCGCTTCCGCACACTCGGCTGCTATCCGCTGACCGCCGCGATCGAATCCGATGCCGAAACCCTCGATGCGGTACTCGCCGAAATGCGCGCCTCGCGGATGTCCGAGCGCCAGGGACGGCTGATCGACCACGACGATGCCGCGGCGATGGAAAAGAAGAAGCGCGAGGGATATTTCTGATGAACGCGATGAGCATGATCGCTTCCCGCTCGCTGCTGCGCCTGCTGACCTGCGGCTCGGTGGATGACGGCAAGTCGACCCTGATCGGCCGGCTGCTGTTCGACACCGACAACATCCCCGACGACCAGCGCGCTGCCCTCGAACGCGATTCACGGAAATACGGCACCGACGGCGCCAATATCGACTACGCCCTCCTCGTCGACGGGCTGGAAGCCGAGCGCGAGCAGGGCATCACGATCGACGTCGCCTACCGCTTCATGGCGACGAAACGGCGCAAGTTCATCATCGCCGACACGCCCGGCCACGAGCAGTATACCCGCAACATGGCCACCGGCGCCTCGACCGCGCAGCTCGCCATCCTGCTCGTCGATGCCAGCCAGGGCCTGCTGACCCAGACCCGCCGGCACGCCTTCATCGCCGACCTGCTCGGCATCCGCCACATCGTCCTTGCGGTGAACAAGATCGACCTGATCGGGTTTGACCAGGCGCGCTTCGACGCCATCGCCGAGGAGTTCCGCGCCCTTGCCGCGCGGTTCCATTTCGAGACGATCACCCCGATCCCGCTCTCCGCCCGCCATGGCGACAATGTCGTCCATCGCAGCGCGCGCATGACCTGGCATCACGGCCCGACCCTGCTCGAGCATCTGGAAACCATCGAGCCAGGCGGCACCGGCGCCGGGCCGTTCCGCTTCCCCGTGCAATGGGTCAACCGGCCAGACGCCGATTTCCGCGGCTATGCCGGCACGCTCGCCGGTGGCGAAATCAGGCCGGGCGACGAGGTGTTGGTTGCAGCCTCCGGCCAGCTCACCCGCATCGCCCGCATCGTCACCGCCGATGGCGACCGCCCCGCCGCCCGCGCCGGCGAGGCCGTCACCCTCACCCTCGCCGACGAGGTCGATCTCTCGCGTGGCGATATGCTCGCCAGCCCCGGCGCCCGGCCGGATGTTGCCGACCAGTTCGCCGCCGACCTTGTCTGGATGGGCGAGGCGCCGCTCTTCGCCGGCCGGCCCTACATCGTGAAGCTCGGCACCGCGACCGTCTCCGGCGTCGTCTCGCGCATCAAGCACAAGGTCAACGTCAACAATTTCGACGAACTCGCCGCCGAGTCCCTCATGCTTAACGAGGTCGGCTCGGTCAATGTCGCCCTCGCCACGCCGGTCGCCTTCGACCCCTACACGCTGAACCCGCGCACCGGCGCCTTCATCCTGATCGACCGGATGACCAACGCCACCGTCGCCGCCGGCATGATCCGCCATCCGCTGCGCCGCGCGAGCAACATCCACCGCCAGGCACTGACCATCGACCGCACCGCCCGCGAGGCGCTGAACGGCCACCGCCCGGCGATTCTCTGGTTCACCGGCCTGTCCGGCTCGGGCAAGTCGACCATCGCCAACGCGCTGGAAACAAAGCTGCACCTGCTCGGCGTGCATACTTACCTGCTCGATGGCGACAATGTGCGCCACGGGCTCAACCGCGATCTCGGCTTCACCGATACCGACCGGGTGGAGAACATCCGCCGCGTCGCCGAGGTGGCGAAGCTGTTCGCCGATGCCGGCATGATCGTGCTGGTCAGCTTCATCTCGCCCTTCCGCGCCGAGCGAAACATGGCGCGCGAACTCGTCGAGCCGGGGCTGTTCCACGAGGTTTTTGTCGACACGCCGATCGAGGTCTGCCGCGAGCGCGATCCGAAGGGGCTCTACCGCAAGGCGGGTGCCGGCGAGATCCGCAACTTCACCGGCATCGACAGCCCCTACGAGCCGCCGGAAGCGCCGGAGTTCCACCTCCGCACCACAACGGCAGACCCCGACGCGCTGGCCGACTCGCTCCTCGCCGCCTTGCGTCCGCAACTCGGCCTCGGGCTTTGACCGACCCTTCGCCGGCCGCACCGGGCGGCCGGCGGAGACTGCAGCACGTTCCGATCCATCCGGATCGGATGCCCTGCCCTATCTGATTGGTTATCAAAGCATCCGTATCCGATCAGAGGCTTCCATCCGATCGGATACGGATGCTCTAGGGTTTGTGGGGATTTTGGATTCCCATTTGGGTGTTGCTGTGATTCAAGCTGTGAATGGAACGATTTGTACTGACGGACGCCCAATGGGCGAGGATGGAACCGCATTGTCTTGGCAAGGCGAGTGACCCTGGCCGCAGCGGGCGGGACAATCGGCTGTTTCTGGAAGCGGTACTTTGGATTGTCCGCACTGGCAGTCCGTGGCGTGATCTGCCTTCGATGTTTGGCAACTGGAGCACGGCCTACCGCCGGTTCAACGACTGGCGCCGCGCTGATGTTTTCAAACGGATTTTCGACGCGGTATCTGATGAACCCGATATGGAATACGCCATGGTCGACGCCACGATCGTCAAGGTCCACCGTCACGGCCAGGGCGCAAAAGGGGGACTCAAAGCCAGGCCATAGGCTGTTCCAAAGGTGGCATGACAACCAAAATCCTGGCGCTGACGGATGCCCTGGGCAACCTTGTGCGCTTTCGTCTCATGCCGGGCAATCGCCATGACGGCATCGAGGTCCCGCCACTGATCGACAACGTCGAATTCGGTGGATTGATCGCAGACAAGGCATTCGACAGCAACGCTCTGGTCGCAGAACTCAACGAAAGAGGCGCCCGGGTCGTCATTTCCCAGCATCCGGCCCGGGCACTGAAGCTGAAAATCGACCGCGAAATCTACAAATGGCGTCATCTGGTCGAGAATTTCTTCTGCAAGCTCAAAGAGTTCAAACGCATCGCCCTGCGCGCCTGCAAAACAGACCAGAGCTTCCAGGCAATGATCTACCTCGCCGCAGCCGTCATCAACTCACGATGAATCCCCACAAACCCTAGCGAAACACCGCCGCCAGCGCCTATAAACCGGCATGTCGTACAACAGTTTCGGCCATCTCTTCCGCGTCACCACCTGGGGCGAAAGCCACGGCCCAGCGATCGGCTGCGTCGTCGACGGCGTGCCGCCGCGCATCCAGCTCTCGGAAGCGGACATCCAGCCCTTTCTCGATCGCCGGCGGCCCGGCCAGTCCCGCTTCACCACCCAGCGCCGCGAGCCGGACATCGTCCGCATACTCTCGGGCGTACATGGCGGCATGACCACTGGCACACCAATCGCCCTGCAGATCGAGAACACCGACCAGCGCTCGCAGGACTACGCCAACATCGCCGATCGTTTCCGCCCCGGCCATGCCGACATCGCCTATCACTGGAAATACGGGATCCGTGATCCGCGCGGCGGCGGCCGCTCATCGGCCAGGGAAACCGCATCCCGCGTTGCCGCCGGCGCCATCGCGCGCAAGATCCTGGGCGCACGCGTGCAAATCAGGGGCGCGCTCGTGCAGATGGGCAAGCATGTGATCGACCGCGCCCGTTTCGACTGGGACGAGGTCGACCGCAACGCCTTCTTCTGCCCCGACCCGGTTGCCGCAAAGGAATGGGCCGACGAGCTCGATGCCGTGCGTAAGGCCGGCTCCTCGCTCGGTGCCGTGGTCGAGGTCGTTGCCGAGGGCGTGTCCCCCGGCCTCGGAGCGCCGGTCTATGCCAAGCTCGATGCCGATCTCGCGGCGGCGATGATGAGCATCAACGCGGTCAAGGGCGTGGAAATCGGCGACGGTTTCGCCGCCGCCGCCCTGCGTGGCGAGCAGAACGCGGACGAGATGCGCATGAACGAGGACGGCACGGTCCGCTTCCTCGCCAATCACGCCGGCGGCGTGCTCGGCGGCATCTCGACTGGCCAGCCCGTCATCGTCCGTTTCGCGGTGAAGCCGACCAGTTCGATTCTCACCCCGGTACACAGCGTCGATTCCGACGGCGACGAGGTCGACATCCAGACCAAGGGGCGGCACGATCCCTGCGTCGGCATCCGTGCTGTGCCGGTGGGCGAGGCGATGATGGCTTGCGTGCTGGCCGACCAGCTCCTGCTGCACCGCGCGCAGTGCGGCGATACCGGCTCAGGTCACCTGCCGCTAGAGCACTTTCCGATCCTTTCGGATCGGAAGTAGTGCTCTATCCTATTGATAAACAGAGCATCTTTATCCGATCAGATAACGCCATCTGATCGGATGATGCTCTGGAGCACTTTCCGATCCATCAGGATCGGAAGTAGTGCTCTATCCTATTGATAAACAGAGCATCTTTATCCGATCAGATAACGCCATCTGATCGGATGATGCTCTGGAGCACTTTCCGATCCATCAGGATCGGAAGTAGTGCTCTATCCTATTGATAAACAGAGCATCTTTATCCGATCAGATAACTCCATCTGATCGGATGATGCTCTGGAGCACTTTCCGATCCATCAGGATCGGATGGCGAGCGCTATCATATTGATGCTCTGGCAAAAAAGTGATGGCGGCCCGCCGGCGCGTGAGGTAGACACTTTGCTTATGAACAATTCACGCGCACCGGCCGCAACCCGAAAGCAGATTGTCGCCCTGATCGATCGCGCCGGGCGAAAATCCTGGTCTGCCAGGATCGGTCGTCTGCGTGACGAGGCTGCGGCAAGCCCGCGCTATGGGCGCCTTGTTGTGCTGCGCCATGCGGCCGAATTCGCCGCCGAGAAGGTTGTCCGGGATCTCCCGCTCTCGCCGGCCGATCAGGTGCTCGCCGGCCGCGTGGCGGCTCTTCAATTCCTCGCGGCAGGGCTCGGCAAATCCGGACAGGAGAGGTTTGACGCCGCCCTTGCGACGGATGGAACGCTGATCCCGTTGCTGCATCTCCATGACACCGCAGAGCGGCATCGCGCGATGGGGTTTGAGGTCGAATTCGCGGGGCTGGAGGACGCCACCACGTATGACCTCCTCGCAACGCGCGAAGATACAGCGGTTGAAATTGTTTGCGACACGCTCTCCGCAGAGGCCGGCCGCCTCGTCCATCGCGCCGCGTGGATGCAGTTGATGGATCGGATCGATCCGGATCTGCAGACATGGCTATCCGCCCATCCTGGTCGCTATCTTCTGAAAATGACACTGCCGCGCGGCCTGCGCGTCGTCGAGCCGGATGGTACCACCACCCTCGCCGAACTGCATCGCCGCATCAATGAAATGCTCACCGGCGCGAAGCGGTCGGATCAGGACGAAGCGGCGGTCCTGCGTCTCGATCCGCTCATGCTGGCCGCAGCGCAGGCCAACGAGAACGGGCTGATGAACCGGTTGCGGCACGAATTCGGCCCTGAGGCGAACCTTGCCGTGACCGGCGACGGCCAGGGCGTTTTTGTGCTCGCTGCCCGCGCCGGCAGCGAGAATGAGGTGGCGGTGGCGATGCGTCATCGTCTTGCCGCGCTTGCCCCCGCGCGGCTGACCGGCGCCCGTCCAGGCATTCTCGCAATGTTCATCGAGGATACCGATCGTCTGGAATGGCGCCTGCTGCGCGAACAACTCACCCTCGAAGGCGAGGCACGGCAGTTTCTCACCTTTCCGGAAGCAAGGCCGGTGGTCGCCGTCACCTGTACATCACGGATCGAACTCTGTGCCGAGGACAGGGCCGATGCGCTGCGATTTCGCAATCCCACCCATCCGGCAGGCAAGCTGCCCGCCCTTGAACCCGCCGTATTGTCGGTATGCTAGGCTCAGCTAGAGCACTTTCCGATCCGATTGGATCGGATGTAGTGCTCTATCATATTGATAAGTCGAGCATCTTTATCCGATCAGATGATTCCATCTGATCGGATGATGCTCTAAGCTAGGCTAGGCTACGCCAGCCGCTTGCCCCGGCAGGCATGAAGGGTTGCCAAGGGCTCATGTTTCGGCACAGTCTTCCCTGACCGGCGTCCAAGCCGGTCACCTGACAGGGGAGAGAAACATGAATTCTGGAACAGGGCGCCGGTTACGGCGCAAATCCGTGGGTATGCTCGCTGTCGCCGCACTGACAGGGCTCCCGTTGCTGGCCCAAGCCAACCCGAAGCCGATCGTGGTCGGGATCACCGCCTGGCTCGGCTCGATTCCCGGCCGCTCGATCGCCGACGGCGCGACCCTCGCCGCTGCGGAAATCAATGCCAAGGGCGGTGTGAACGGCCGGTCGATCAAGCTCGTCATCGAGGACAATCACAACTCCACGACCGACGCCATCCGCTCGTTCCAGCGCATGGTACGGCAGGATCATGCGGTGGCCGTCGTCGGCGATTTCACTAGTGAGGTCGGCCTGGCACTCGAGCCCTGGGCGGCGCGCATGCACGAGCCCTTCCTCATCACCGGTGCGGCCTCGAACAAGCTCACCGAATTCGTACATGCGAACTACGCTCAGCATAAATACATCTTCGAGCCGAACGAGAACTCCGCCGAACTGGCGCAGAACATCTGCGACGCCGCGAAATCCGTCCTCGTCGGCAAGCTGCACATGAAGACCGCCGTGGTGATGAGCGAGGACGCCGCCTGGACCCTGCCGCTCGATGCCGGCTTCAACAAGTGCCTGCCCAAGGTCGGTCTCAAGGTACTGAAGGATCTCCGCTTCGCGCCGGATACCACGGATTTCACCCCGATCTATCAGAAGATCGAGGCGATGCACCCGGACGTGATCATCACCGGATGGGCGCATGCCGGCGCCAAGCCGACAACGCAATGGGCCGAGCAGAACGTGCCGATCCCGCTGATGGGCATCAGCTCCCAAGCGACGTCGACGACGTTCTGGAAGGCGACAAGCGGGGCAACGCAGGGTGTCATCACGATCGCGCCAGCCGCCGCCGGCATCGCGATCACGCCGAAGACGCAACCTTTCATGAACGCGTATCAGGCGAAATTCCACACCTCGCCGGCCTATACCGGTTTCACCACCTATGACGCGATGTATGCCCTCGCCGATGCGATCGAGCGGGCGAAATCGACCAAGGCGGGACCGCTGGTTGCCGCCCTCGCCAAGACCGACCGGATCGGCACCGAGGGGCGGATGCAGTTCAACGGGCCGAAGGCGCGCTTTGCCAACGGGACGGTCTATGGCAAGGGTCACATGCGCTGGGTCGACCTGCAATGGCAGGATGGCGAGCAGAAGGTGATCTGGCCCGCCAAGCTGGCCAATGCGCAGCCGAAATTCCCGAGCTTCGTGAAGGTGCCGAATTCGAAATAAGCCCGACAAGAAGCCAGACTGACAGACCCGCGGCCGGAGAAGCCCCTCCGGCCGCGGTTTTTGTATCACCCGGTCTGGACTTCGCGGCCGGTCACCGCGAAAACCCCGGCGTAAACTCGTCCAACGGAGAAATCGCATGCCCCGTCTCACGCTTGAAGCCGCCAACCGCATCATCGAGGCCGCCCGCGCCAAAGGCCGCGACCTCGGCCTCGCCCCCCTGACCGTGGTCGTGCTTGATGCCGGCGGCCATATGGTCGCGCTCGCCCGCGAGGATGGCTCTGGCATCGCCCGCGTCGAGATCGCCACCGGCAAGGCCTGGGGCGGCCTCGGCGTCGGTGCTGGCTCGCGCATGCTGTTCGATCGCTGGAACGCTGGCGGCGCCGGCTTCATCACCGGCCTCGCTGCGGCAACCGGCGGGCGCATGGTGCCGGTGCCCGGTGGCGTTCTGGTTACCGCCGATGGCGCGGTGCTCGGCGCGGTCGGGATTTCGGGGGATACCTCGGACAATGACGAGGCCTGTGCCGTCGCCGGCATCGAGGCCGCGGGGTTCGCTCCCCGCGCGAACTAAGGGCCTCATCCGGCCAGACGTATGAATCGTCTGGCCGGACCGCGCTTTCAGCCGTGCGCCGTGCCCACCGGCACAACGATCCAGCTCGCACCCTGCGGCCCATCGACCAGCAAGGGTACGGCATCGCCGCTGGCCTTCACGCCCTGCTGCAACGCCGCACTGGTCGTCACGAAATGCGGACCGACCGCCTCGATCAGCGTATCCGGCGCGAGCCCGGCCCGCGCCGCGGGGCCATCCTTTGCAACCGTCACAACGATCACCCCCGCCCCGCCGGGATGGGTCGCAACACCAATGCCGAGTGCTGGAATGTCGGTCGGCTTGAGCATCGGCATCGCGGTCTGAAAATGCGCCTTTCCGGCCTTGCCGCGATGCTGGGGGGGTGCCGCAATGGTTATCGCCGCATCTTCGGTCTTGCCGCCGCGTACAAAGATCATCCTCGCCTCATGCCCGACCGGGATCTCCGCCAGCGAGACCCTGAAATCATGTACGGTGGTGACTTTCCGGCCATTGACCGCCGTGACGACGTCACCCGGGCCGAGCTTGCCGGCGGCAGGCCCGCCAGCCACGACACCGCCGATCACCACGCCATCGGTCGAGGGCAGGCGCCACGCCGTTTTCATCTCCTCCGACACATGCTCGATCCGCAGCCCGGCCCAGCCGCGCTTCATCGCGCCCTTGGCAATGATCGCCGCTGCCACCGGCCTGACCATGCTGGACGGGATCGCGAACCCGATCCCGACCGAACCGCCAGAGGGCGAGTAAATCGCCGAATCGACACCCACCACGCGCCCTTTCGCATCCAGCAGCGGTCCGCCCGAATTGCCCCGGTTGATGGCCGCGTCGGTCTGGATGAAATCGTCATACGGCCCCGAACCGATATCGCGGTGCAGCGCGCTCACCACCCCTGCCGACACGCTGAAGCCGAGGCCGAACGGATTGCCGATCGCCACCACCCAGTCACCGAGATCGAGGCGCGAGCTGTTGCCGAAATGCAGGAAGGGCACAGGACGATGCGCGTCGATCTTCAATACCGCGAGATCGGCCTTCTTGTCCGAACCGATCAGCTTCGCGGTGAAGATCGAGCCATCGTGCATCGTCACCTTGATTTCGCTCGCCCCGGCGATGACGTGGTGATTGGTCACGATGTAGCCATCCGGGCTGATGAAGAACCCCGTCCCAAGCGCCTGTTCCGCCTTTGGCGGAACAATGAGGGTGTTCGTATCCGCTTGCTGTGGCTCTGAATGCGCTGCGGCCCCCTGGTCGGGCGTCGGGATTGCCTCGGGCTTTTCACCCTTGGCCTTCGAGGGATCTATGCTTTCGACATCGACGACCGCGGGAAGCGCCGCGCGGGCCACCTGCGCGATCGCGGGCGGTGTCGGCACGGCATGAGCCGGTGGCGTGGAAAGCAGCAGGCCAAGCGCGAGAGCCGTGCCGGCGGTCGGGACCAGAATCAGAAGACGCTTCATGGTATCTAGAGTGAGGCGAGATCACCGATCCGGCAAGAGACCATCTCGCGGATTTGCGCAGGCGTGGCGCCACTTTCCCTGAGTTCGCGCAATGTCGTCGCCCGGTCGCGCTTGGCCAGCCGCCGCCCCGCCGCGTCGCGAATCAGCGGGTGATGGGCATAGGCCGGATGCGGCCAACCCAGCAGCGCCTGCAGCAGCACATGAATATCCGTCGCAGCCCGCAGATCCTCGCCCCGCGTCACATGCGTCACACCCTGCAACGCATCGTCATGACAGACGCAGAGATGATAGCTCGCCGGCACGTCCTTGCGCGCCAGCACCACATCGCCATGCGGCAGCGGATCGGCCTCCACCCAGCCTTCCGCCGCCTCGTGATAGCGCAGCCGCCCTGCGATCGTCGCGGCCCGGTCAACCCGCAGTCGCAGCGCATAGGGCTCGCCTTGCGCCGCCCGCGCGTCTGCCTCTGCCGGGTCGAGCCCGCGGCAAGTGCCGGGATAGGCCGCCTCCACGCCGTGCGGCGCGCCGAGGGCGGCGGCAATCGCCGCCCGCGTGCAGAAACACCGATATAGCAGCCCCATCGCCTCCAGCCGCGCCAGCACCGCCCGATACGCGTCGAAATGCGCCGATTGCACCCGTACCTCGCCATCCCAGCCCAGGCCGAGCCAGGTCAGATCCTCCAGGATCGCCTCGGCGAATCCGGGCCGGCAACGCCCGGCATCGATATCCTCGAGCCGCAGCAGGAACCGCCCGCCTGCCCCACGCGCCAGGTCGTATCCGGCAAAGGCCGAGGCCGCGTGGCCGAGATGCAGGTAGCCGGTCGGGCTCGGCGCGAAACGGGTGACGATGGACATCGGCTTCCACGATGATACGCTCCCCCGCAAATGCAAGGAGCAGGACTTCATGGCTGAACTGGACGGACCGCGCTGGGGCCCGGCAAACGGCGGCAAGGCGCGGCAATTGGTGGTGCTGTGCCATGGCGTCGGCGCCGATGGCAACGACCTGATCGACCTCGCGCCCTATTGGGCCCGCGCGATCCCCGATGCCGCCTTTGTCGCCCCGCACGCGCCCGACCCGTTCGACCTTGCCCCCTTCGGCCGCCAATGGTTCCCGATCGGCACGCTCGACCCGCACGCGCTCGGCGGCGGTGTGCGCCGGGCCCGCGCGGCGCTCGATCCGTTCATCGATGCCGAACTCGCCCGTCTTGGCCTTCCGGCGGATGCCTATGCGCTGATGGGATTCAGCCAGGGTGCGATGACCGTGCTGTTCACCGGCCTGCGCCGGGCGGTGCCGCCGAGAGCTATTCTCGCCTATTCCGGCGCGCTGCTCGCCCCCGAATCGCTGCCGGCCGAGATCGCCGGCCGCCCGCCGGTCCTGCTCGTGCATGGCGAGATCGACGAGATCGTGCCCCCCTCCCGCTCGCGCGACGCCGAGACCGCCTTGCGCGCCGCCGGCGTGCCGGTCGAGAGCCTCTTCGTTCCGAAACTCGCCCACGGAATCGACGATTCCGGCCTCTCGCTCGGCGCCCTCACGCTCCAGCGCGCCTTCGCCGCCCCGGCCTCGCCCGCGTGAAAAGCTGTTGACATTGCGAAACCCGCGCTTGCAGCGCCGCAGACTTGGCGGCATATTCCTTCACATGGATTCGACGCAGTTCATTGCAGGGCGTTTCCAGTCCAAGGCCGGCCGGTTGATCTGGTCGCCCTTCTGGGAGCGGTTCAGTAATGCCTGACGGCGGGCAGAATTTTCCCGCACTCGTCCTGAATGCGGATTTCCGTCCGCTCTCCTATTTTCCGTTGTCGCTCTGGTCCTGGCAGGATGCTGTAAAGGCCGTGTTCCTCGATCGTGTCTCCGTCCTGTCGGAATACGAGCACGAGGTGCACTCCGTCTCCGCGGCGATGCGCCTGCCATCGGTCATCGCGCTGAAGGATTTCGTCCCCGGCCTGCGGCAGCCGGCCTTCACCCGCTTCAACGTGTTTCTGCGCGACGGCTTTACCTGCCAGTATTGCCACAACCGCCTGCCAGCGCCGGAGCTGACCTTCGACCATGTCATCCCGCGCGCCCGCGGCGGCCGCACCACCTGGGAGAACGTCGTCACCGCCTGCGGTGCGTGCAACCTGCGCAAGGGCTCGAAACTCCCCCGCGAATGCCACATGTTCCCCTATGAAACGCCGCGCCGGCCGAACAGCTGGGAGCTGCAGGATCGCGGCCGCGCCTTCCCGCCCAACTACCTGCACGAAAGCTGGCGCGACTTTCTCTACTGGGATACCGAATTGGAGACCTGATCCGGTTTCATCTGCCTGACATATCGGCTATCCGTGCAGGACGGAGAGCCAGCATGAACAAGCCGATACCCAATTCCCTGCGCACCCTGCCCGACGATCGCGGCCGCTTCGGCGAGTTCGGCGGCAGATTTGTCGCCGAAACCCTGATGCCGCTGATCCTCGAGCTGGAAGCGGCCTATGAGGCGGCGAAGGATGATCCCGATTTCATGCGGGAATTCCAGTATTACCTGCAGCATTACGTCGGCCGGCCCAGCCCGCTCTGGTTCGCCGAACGGCTGACCAGGGAACTCGGCGGCGCGAAAATCTATTTCAAGCGCGACGAGCTCAACCATACGGGCGCGCACAAGATCAACAATTGCATCGGCCAGATCCTGCTCGCCAAGCGCATGGGCAAGACCCGCATCATCGCCGAGACCGGCGCCGGCCAGCACGGCGTCGCCACCGCGACCGTCGCCGCCCTCTTCGGCCTGCCCTGTATCGTTTACATGGGCGCCACGGATGTCGAGCGGCAGCAGCCCAACGTCTTCCGCATGAAACTGCTCGGCGCTGAGATCCGTCCCGTCACCTCCGGCGCGGCGACGCTGAAGGACGCGATGAACGAAGCGCTGCGCGACTGGGTCGCGAATGTGCGCGACACGTTCTACATCATCGGGACCGCCGCCGGTCCGCACCCCTATCCCGCCATGGTGCGGGACTTCCAGTCGGTCATCGGCGTCGAGGCCCACGCCCAGATGATGGAGGCCGAAGGCCGCCTGCCGGATGTCGCGATCGCGGCGATCGGTGGCGGATCGAACGCGATCGGCCTGTTCCATGCGTTCCTCGACGAACAGGTGAAGCTGATCGGCGTCGAGGCCGCAGGGCGCGGTCTCGATTCGGGCGAGCACGCCGCCTCGCTCTCGCGCGGCCGCCCCGGCGTGCTGCACGGCAACCGCACCTACCTGCTCCAGGACGATGACGGCCAGATTCTCGAGGCCCACTCGATCTCCGCCGGGCTAGACTATCCGGGAATCGGCCCCGAACATTCCTACCTGCATGACATCGGCCGCGTCGAATACGTCTCCGTGACCGACGACGAAGCCCTCGCCGCCTTCCAGCTCTGCTGCCGCACCGAGGGCATCATCCCCGCCCTCGAACCCTCGCACGCCCTCGCCCATGTCGCGAAGATCGCCCCCGGCATGGACAAGGAGAGCATCATCCTGATGAATCTCTGCGGTCGCGGCGACAAGGACATTTTCACCGTCGCCCGCCATCTCGGAGAACAGATTTGAGCCGCATCGCCGACACCTTCGCCCGCCTCCGCGATGAGGGCCGGGCGGGCCTGATCCCCTTTGTCGAGGCGTTCGACCCCGATCGCGAAACCTCCGCCACCCTTCTCGCCGGCATGGCTGCCCGCGGTGCCGACCTGATCGAGATCGGCATGCCCTTCACCGACCCGATGGCCGATGGCCCGACCATCCAACAGGCTGGCCGACGGGCACTGCGCGCCGGCGCCACCCTCGCCGGGACGCTCGGCCTGGTGCGCGACTTCCGCGCAGCCAACGACACCGTGCCGCTGATCCTGATGGGCTATCTCAACCCCATCCTCTCCTACGGCGTCGAGCGCTTCACCGCCGATGCCGCCGCCGCCGGCGTCGATGGCATGATCGTCGTCGACCTGCCGACCGAGGAGGCGGATCTGCTGCTGCCGCATCTGCGCCAGCACCGCATCGACCTGATTCGCCTCGTCGCCCCCACCACGACAGACGAGCGCCTGCCCGTCGTGCTCAACGACTCCTCAGGCTTCGTCTATTACGTCTCGATCACCGGCATCACCGGAACCCGCACCGCCTCGGCCGAGGACCTCGCCCGCGACATCCCGCGCGTCCGCAAGGCGACGGACCTGCCGATCGCCGTCGGCTTCGGCGTCCGCACCCCCGCCCAGGCCGCAACGGTCGCACGGTTCGCCGATGCGGCCGTGGTCGCCTCGGCCCTGATCGACAAGCTCGCTGCCGGCCTCGATGCGGAGGGCAAGGCGCCGCCCGCCATCGTCGAGGCAGTGCTAGACGATGTCGCCGCCCTCGCCGCGGCGGTGCGCAGCGAACGCCGCGCCGCCTGAGTGGTCAGAGCACTTCCGATCATGATGGATCGGATGATGCTCTACCAGATTGATAAGCCGAGCGTCTTTATCCGATCAGATGACGCCATCTGATCGGATGATGCTCTACCACATCGACAAGCAGAGCATCTTTATCCGATCAGATGACGCCATCTGATCGGATGATGCTCTATACCGCCTTGGCGCCGATATCCCGGCGGCAGAATCCGCCGGGAAAGCCGATCCGCCGCACCGCGACATAGGCGCGGTCGATCGCCTCACGCAGGTCATCGCCCGTCGCCGTCACCGCCAGCACCCGCCCGCCGGCACTTACCAGCGATCCGTCGCGCCGCGCCGTGCCCGCCTGAAACACCGTCGTCTCCGGCAAACCGGCCGCGCCGGTCAGGTCGATCTTGTGGCCCTTCTCATAGGCGCCGGGATAGCCTTTCGCCGCCATCACCACGGTTGCCGCGGCGCCGTCCCGCCAGTCGAGCCGGGTTTCAGCATCGAGACGCCCCCGCGCCGCATCGGCCAGCACCGGCAGCAGGTCGGTCTTCAGCAGCGGCAGCAGCGTCTCGCATTCCGGATCACCGAACCGCACGTTGAACTCGATCAGCCTGGGGCCGGAGGCGGTCAGCATCAATCCCGCGAACAGGAACCCGCGGAACGGCGCCCCGCGCCGCGCCATCGTCCGCAGCGCCGGGCGGACGATCCGCTCCATCGCCGCGCCGATCACCGCCTCCGAGGCCGCCGGCGGCGGCGCGATCGCGCCCATTCCGCCAGTATTGGGCCCGGTATCGCCATCGCCTACCCGCTTGTGGTCGGAAGCGGTGCCGCAGAACAGCGCGGTCTCGCCATCGCAGATCGCGAACAGAGAGATCTCGGTGCCGATCAGGCATTCCTCGATCACGATCTCAGCACCCGAGGCGCCGTGCAGCCCGCCTTCGAGCATCGCCGCGACGGCCTCGCGCGCCTCGGCGTCGGTCGCGGCGACCACCACGCCCTTGCCCGCCGCAAGCCCATCCGCCTTGATCACGATCGGCGCCGGATGCTCGTCGAGATAGGCGCGCGCCGCGTCGGCATCGGTAAAGCTCGCCCAGGCGGCCGTCGGAATCCCCGCCTCATCGCAGATTTCCTTGGTGAACCGCTTCGAGGATTCGAGCCGCGCCGCCACCTCCGTCGGGCCGAAACAGGGGATTCCCGCTGCCGCCAGACGATCCGCGAGGCCGAGCGCCAGCGGCGCCTCCGGCCCCGGCAGCACGAGGTCGATCCGCTCCGCCCGCGCGAACTCGACGAGCGCGTCGATCTCCTCTGCACCGATCCCCACGCATTCGGCCAACGATTCCATGCCCGGATTCCCCGGCGCAACGAAGAGTTTCTCCAGCACCGGGCTCTGCGCGAGCTTCCACGCCAGCGCATGCTCGCGCCCGCCGCCGCCGACAACCAGAACCCGCATGATCAACCCCCATGAGCTTGTGCAACCGGCGCGCGCTTAGCATAGTCCGCCGCCATGAGCGAAACTGCTGACGCCGCCACCGGCAACCTTCCCGAACTCACCGTTTCCGAACTCGCCGGCGCGGTCAAACGCACGGTCGAGACCGCTTTCGGCCGCGTGCGCGTGCGCGGCGAGATCACCGAGATGAAGACCTACGCCTCCGGCCACACCTACATGGCCCTGAAGGACGAGGGGGCGAAGATCCGGGCGATCATCTGGCGCGGCAATGCCGCGCGACTCGGGCTGAAGCCGGAGAACGGCGTCGAGGTCATCGCCACCGGCCGCATCACCACCTATCCCGAGCGCTCGGAATACCAGCTCATCATCGAGCGACTGGACTATGCCGGCGAGGGCGCGCTGCTCGCCCGCATCGAGAAGCTGCGCCTGCGCCTGACCGAGGAAGGCCTGTTCGACGCCACCCGCAAGCGCGCCCTGCCTCTGCTGCCGCGCATCGTCGGCGTCGTCAGCTCGCCCCAGGGTGCCGTGATCCAGGACATCCGCACCACCATCGCCCGCCGCTTTCCCAGCCGCATCATCCTCTGGCCTGTCGCCGTCCAGGGCGAGACCGCCGGCGCCCAGATCGCCGCCGCCATCCGTGGCTTCGGCGCGCTGCCGGAAGGCGGTGAGGTGCCGCGGCCAGATGTTCTGATCGTCGCCCGCGGCGGCGGCTCGCTCGAGGACCTGATGGCCTTCAACGACGAGGAGGTGGTCCGCGCCGCCGCGTCCTGCCCGATCCCGCTGATCTCCGCCGTCGGCCACGAGACCGACACGACGCTGATCGACTTCGCCTCCGACCGCCGTGCGCCGACCCCCACCGCCGCCGCCGAACTCGCCGTGCCCGACCGCATGGCGCTGGCCGCCGATCTCGCGCAGAGCGGCGCGCGGCTGACCGGCGCGCTCACCCGTGTCACCCAGTCGGTCCGCCTGCGGCTCGATCGCGCTGCCGCTGCCCTCCCCGACCTGCCCTCGATGATCGGCACCGCCCGCCAGCGACTGGATGATCGCGGCGAGCGCCTCGCCCTCGCCTTGCCCCACCTTGTTGCCGCAAAGCGAGCCAAGGCGCGGGAAGTCGCCGCCCGCCTCGTGCATCCGCGCGAGATCATCGCCGCTCGCCGCCACAGCCTCGCCCTGCTTGGCCAGCGCCTCGCCGCCCCGGCCCCCGGCCTGCTGCGCGAAAACCGGCTCCGCCTCGGCGCGCTCGCCGCGCGTCTCGAAGCCCTGTCCTATCACGCGACACTCGCGCGCGGCTTCGTGATGGTGGCGACCCCGTCCGGCGATCCCGTCACCACGCGACGCGACGCCGGATCGAAGCGCAGCCTCGTGCTGCATTTCAGCGACGGCACGCTCGGCGTCCGCCCCGAAGCCGAGCGGGCGCCGCCGGAGCAAATCAGCCTCGATCTCTGATCCGGCCGGATATCAGGACGTTGTCGGCGCCACCGGAAGCAGCGGCCCGGCGAAGACGATCGGCATGGTCGGCTTGCCGGTGGGCGAACCGCCAGGCGGCTCGACCGTCACCGCGATCAGCGTATGCGCCCGGCGCAGCCGCGCGGGAACGTCGTTCGCCGGTAGCCTTGTCGCCCCCGCCTGCACGAAGCCGATCGGCACCGGCGCCTCGCCCTTGCCCACCGCCCAGAGCTGCCAGACCTTGCCAGCCGGCGGCGCAGCACGCCCCACCGGCGCGATGTTCAACGCTCCGTTCGTCTTCATCGCCACGGTGAACACCGGGCCCGACTTCGCCGACAGCACCGCGACCATTGCCGGCCCCGTCGCCCCGCGCGGCAACATGAGCACCAACGCCGCCGCCACCGCGCCAGCGAGGGCGATACCCCGCCAGACGAACAGATTGTCCCAGATCTCGCGCAGGCGGTTCCGCCGGACGGGTATGGCCGCGCCCGGGCTCGTCGCGCGCTCGATGGCCGCCCATACCGCCGGCCCCGGATCTACTGGCGGCACCGCGAGCGCCAATGGCAGCAGCCGTTCCTCCCAGGCCGCCACCTCGGCCGCCAGCGCCGGATCGCGCGCGCACGCGACCTCGAAATCCCGCCGCTCTTCGCCGCGCAGAAGGCCAAGAACATAAAGTCCCGCCCGATCTGCTCCGAAATCCGGTGCGTCGCTCATTGTTCGAGACACCTCTTCAGCGCGTCGAGCGATCTCACGATCCAGCTTTTGACTGTTCCCAGCGGCGTGTCGGTGCGCGCTGCGATCTCGCTGTGGGAATAGCCCTCGACATAGGACAGCAGAACCATCTGCCGCCAGTGCTCGGGCAGCGTGGCCAGACAGCCGGCGAGCGCCCGGCCATCCTCGACGGCGATACCCTCTTCGGCGGCAATATCAGGAATTTCATCACCGGTGACCGGCAACCGCCGCTCGCTATCGAGCCGGTCAAGCGCCCGGTAGCGCACGATCCCGATCATCCAGGCCCGCGCCGAACCCCGCGCGCGATCGAAACGCGATGCATTGCGCCAGATCTGCAGGAACGCCTCCTGCAACACGTCTTCGGCCAGCAGGCGATCTCGCAGCAGCCGCAGCGCCACGCCAAGCATGACAGGCGACATGCGCCGGTAGAGTTCCCGCAGCGCGGCCGCATCCTGCCTCTGGCACGCCTCGATCAGCAGGCCGAGACCATCATCCATCGTGTTCGCCCCACGCGGCGACGCCATCAAGATACTGTTTCCCGGACCATCGAACATTGCTTATGGCATTACCGTCGCCGAGACAATCTGGATGCAGCCCGCCGCACCCGATGCCGGATCGCGCGTGAACAATTGAAGAAAATACAATTTAAAAGTGTTTTTTATCTCGATATAACTCTGGATTGCAATCCAGGGAGGCAGGCCATTCCGCATCATCCGCGCCGCTACTGGCTTGAAGTCGTCACGGGTCTCGTCACGCTGCTGGCCGCGAAGGAAACCGAGACCTTCAGGCCGAAAGCCTCGCGGGTCGCGTCCGGTTATCGGCCGCACCCCTTCGGAAAAGGCGCCAGCTGCGGCAACTGCGCCAACTACCGCGACATCACGCAAAGCTGTGCGCGGGTACGAGGGGCTGTTGCGAGCAACGGGTTCTGCAATTTCTACACCCCGCGCAGACCCCGTCTCTAGGCACTTGAACCTGGCGGACGGAATGGGGTGGACCGCGCCGCCGAGATGGTTCACAACGCAGCGGATGGAGACCCGCATCGAACGTCTGTGCGTGGCAAACGGGCTCAGGATGACGGGCCCGCGACGTATTATTGCTCGCGTATTGTCCGAAGCGAATGGCCACCCCGATGTCGACGAACTGCACCGGCTGGCCCATGGCATTGACCCTAGAATATCACTCGCCACCGTCTACCGCACCGTTCGCCTGTTCGAGCAGCACGGGATCCTTGAACGGCGCAATCTCGGCAGTCGCCGTGCGCGGTATGAAATGTCTGGCGAGCATGATCATTTTCATCTTGTTGATCAGGAAAGCGGCCAGGTGATCGAATTTGACGAGCCGGAAACCGAGATGCTGATGCGCAAAGTTGCCGCACGCCATGGTTTTGAACTGGTTTCCCTGAAGATCGAGTTGTTCGGCCGCCGGCTTGGTGCGATGACGCGGACGACCGAAACCATCGACGGAGCGCCAGGCCGATGACGATCCAGCACCCGGCCGACAATATTGTCGCTTTCCCGGAAATCCGCGTCGGCAATCTGGGCGTGCGGCTCGCCACCACCGCCGCCGAGCTCGATGCGGCGCTCGCGCTGCGGTTCCGGATTTTTTACGAGGAACTCGGGGCCCATCCCGACGAGGCAACCCTCGCCTCCGGCCGCGACAGGGATGCGTTCGATGCGATCGCCGATCACCTGCTGGTGATCGATCATGACATCGCGGACGATGCGCGGGGCGTGGTCGGCACGTACCGGCTGATTCGCCAGGATGCGCTCGCCCCCGGCCAGCGGTTCTATTCGGCCAATGAATACGACCTCGCCCCGCTCCAGCATTCCTCCGGCCGCCTGCTGGAGCTTGGCCGTTCCTGTGTCGACCAGGCGCATCGTTCGCGCGCCGTAATGCAGCTGCTCTGGCGCGGAATCGCCGCCTATGTGTTCCAGCATGGAATCGAGCTGATGTTCGGTTGCGCCAGCCTGCACGGCACCGACCTCGACGAGCTGGCGCCGTGCCTGACCTACCTGCACGCCCATCACCTCGCCCCGCAGAACATCCGGCCGCGGGCGCTTGACGCGCGCTATGTCGAGATGCGCCGGTTGGGTGACGACGAATACGACGCCCGGCAGGCTCTCGCCGAGTTGCCGCCGCTGATCAAGGGCTACCTCCGGCTCGGCGGCTTCGTCGGCGATGGCGCGGTGATCGACTGGCAGTTCAATACGACGGACATAGCCGTGGTGGTGCAGACGGATCTTGTGACCGAAAAATATTACCGTCATTACGAACGACAGTCCCGCTGACCAGCCCGGCGCCTTTGCCGGCGCCGCACGCATCCCGACTGCAAGGTGAATTCGACGACATGGCCGAAGACGACGATACGCCGATCCCCGAAAGCCTCCTGCCCTACGATGAATGGACCGAGGACGCGCTTCGCCTCGTCGTGCTGCGCGCGCTCGACCATGCATCGCGCGAGGGCCTGCCGGGCGAGCATCATTTCTACATCACCTTTGCGACAGGCCATCCGGGCGTCATCATGCCGGACCGTCTGCGCGCCCAATATCCGGACGAGATGACGATCGTCCTGCAGCACCAGTTCCGCGAGCTGTCGGTGGATGCCGAGGCGCGCCGCTTCGTGGTCCGCCTCTCCTTCGGCGGCGTGCCAGCGACGCTCGACATCCCGCTCGACGCCATCACCGCCTTCGCCGACCCGGCGGTGCGCTTCGGCCTGCAATTCACCGTCCGCGAAGCCGATGCGCCGGAGGAAGCGCCGGCCCCCGAAACCGAACCCGCGCCGCCGCCAGCGGAACAGGGCCCCGCCGAGGTCGTCAGCCTCGATGCCTTCCGCCGCCGCCCGCCAGCCAAAGACTGAGCCTGGAGAACCGCCATGAACGCGATCACCAAGAAAACGCCCGATTTCGCCTTCAGCACCATGTTCCCCCTGGGCCATGACGAAACGCCCTGGCGCAAGCTCGATCTCGGCGGCGTCTCCACCATCGAGGCGGCCGGCAGGACCATCCTGCAGATCGCCCCGGAAACCCTCTCCGCCCTCGCCTTCCAGGCGTTCCACGACGTCTCGCACCTGCTGCGCCCGGGCCATCTGCGCCAGCTCCGCGCGATCCTCGACGATCCCGAGGCCTCCGGGAACGACCGCTACGTGGCGATGGAATTCCTCAAGAACGCCAACATCGCCGCCGGCGGCATCCTGCCGATGTGCCAGGATACCGGCACCGCCATCGTCTTCGGCAAGAAGGGCCAGCGCGTCTGGGTCGAGGGCGACGAGGAGGAAGCCTTTTCCCACGGCGTCTACCGCACCTATACCGAGACCAACCTGCGCTACTCGCAGATGGCGCCGCTTTCGATGTATGACGAGCGGAACACCGGCACCAACCTGCCGGTCCAGTGCGACATCATGGCCGCCCCCGGCGAGGCCCATGCCGAGGAATTCGAGCTTATGTTCGTCGCCAAGGGCGGCGGCTCGGCCAACAAGAGCTTCCTGTATCAGGAAACGCGGGCGATCCTGAATCCGAAAAAACTTCTCGAATTCATTGAAACTAAAGTAAAAACACTCGGAACCGCAGCCTGCCCGCCTTACCACCTCGCCATCGTCATCGGCGGCACCTCGGCCGAGACCACGATGAAGACGGTCAAGCTCGCCTCCACCCGCTGGCTCGATTCCCTGCCGACCCAGGGCTCGCCCACCGGACACGCCTTCCGCGACCTCGAGCTTGAGCAGCAGATCCTGGAGATGACCCGCCAGCTCGGCATCGGCGCTCAGTTCGGCGGCAAATATTTCTGCCACGACGTCCGGGTGGTTCGCCTGCCCCGCCACGGCGCCTCGCTGCCCGTCGGCATCGGCGTCTCCTGCTCGGCGGACCGGCAGATCCGCGCGAAGATCACCAAGGAGGGTGTCTTCCTCGAACAGCTCGAAACCGACCCGGCGAAATACCTCCCCGAGGTGACCGACACCCATCTGGGCGGCGAGGTGGTGCAGATCGACCTCAACCGCCCGATGGCCGACATTCTCGCCGAACTCTCGAAACACCCGGTCAAGACCCGCGTCGCCCTCACCGGCCCGATCGTCGTCGCGCGCGACATCGCCCACGCCAAGCTGAAGGAACGGCTCGACCGCGGCGAAGGCCTGCCCGACTATATCAAGGACCACCCGGTCTATTACGCGGGCCCGGCGAAAACCCCGGAGGGCATGGCAACCGGCAGCTTCGGCCCCACCACCGCCGGGCGGATGGACAGCTATGTCGAACAGTTCCAGGCCGCCGGCGGCTCGCTGGTGATGCTGGCCAAGGGCAACCGCTCGCGCGCCGTGCGCGACGCCTGCAAGGCGCATGGAGGCTTCTATCTCGGCTCGATCGGCGGCCCCGCCGCCGTGCTCGCGCGCGACAACATTCGCAAGGTCGAAGTGCTGGAATACCCCGAACTCGGCATGGAAGCGGTCTGGCGCATCGAGGTCGAGAACTTCCCCGCCTTCATCGTGGTCGATGACAAGGGCAACGACTTCTTCGCCGATCTCGCCTGAGCCCGCCATGAAGTTCACCGTCGACCGGATCGACCATGTCGTACTGACCTGCTCGGATATCGACGCCACCGCCGACTGGTACGAGCGCGTCCTCGGCATGGAGCGCGAGGAATTCGGCGCAGAGCGGCGGATCGCCCTGCGCTTTGGCGCGCAGAAGCTGAACCTGCACCAGGCCGGGCGCGATGTCGGCCCGCAGGCGGCGAAACCCGCCCCCAGCGCGCTCGACATCTGCTTCGTCACCGCCCTCGGCACCGATTTCGTGGTGAACCACCTCAAGGCCCAGAAAGTCGACATCGTCGAGGGTCCGGCGCCGAAGATCGGCGCGCTCGGCGCCATGCGCTCGGTCTACTGCCGCGATCCGGACGGCAACCTGGTCGAGATTTCCAGCTACCTCGAAGAATGAATCTCACCGATTTCGACTATCACCTGCCGCCCGAGTGCATCGCGGCCGAACCGGCGCGACCGCGCCATGCCGCGCGGCTGCTGCATGTCCACGGCGACGGGCTCGATGACCGCACCATCCTCGACCTGCCCGCCCTGCTTGCCCCCGGCGACCTGCTGGTGGCGAACGACACCCGCGTCATCCCCGCCCAGCTCACCGGGCGGCGCGGCGATGCGCGGATCGGCATCACCCTCGACCGCCCGCTGGCCGACGGCGCATGGCGCGTCCTGCTGCGCAACGCCCGCCGCGCCCGCCCTGGCGAGACCATCACGATCGACGGCGCTGACGGCATCACCGCCGAGGTGATCGCCCGCGCGCCCGATGGCTCGGCGACCCTGCGCTTCGACTGCGACGCAGAAACCTTCCGCACCATGCTCGACCGCGCGGCGAGCCTCGCTTTGCCGCCCTACATCCCCCGCCCCACTGGCATCTCCGAGCAGGACCGGCAGGACTACCAGACCATGTTCGCTGCCGAAGAGGGCGCCGTCGCCGCCCCCACCGCCGGGCTGCATTTCACCGAAACCGTCCTCGCCGCCCTCGCCGCGCGCGGCATCGGCCTCGCCACGGTCACGCTGCATGTCGGCGCCGGTACCTTCCTGCCGGTGCGCGAGGACCAGCTCGAGCGCCACAAGCTCCACGCAGAACGCGGCCTGATCGGCCCGGAGGCCGCCGCCCTGGTCAACGCCACCCGCGCACGCGGCGGGCGCATCGTCGCCGTCGGCACCACCAGCCTGCGCGTGCTGGAAACCGCCGCCGCCGATGACGGCACGCTGGCCCCCTGGCACGGCGAGACCGAGCTCTTCATCACCCCCGGTTACCGCTTCAAGCTGGTCGACCGGCTGATGACCAATTTCCACCTGCCGAAATCGACCCTGCTGATGCTGGTCGCCGCCTTCGCCGGGCTGGAGCGCATGCGCGCCGCCTATGCCTACGCCATAGCACGGGGCTACCGGTTCTATTCCTATGGCGATGCCTCGCTGCTGGAGCGCGCATGACCGGCTTCGCCTTCTACAATCTCGGGCAGGACGGCGCCGCCCGCCGCGGCCGCCTGATCACCGCCCACGGCACCGCCGAAACTCCTGCCTTCATGGCGGTCGGCACCGCCGGCACGGTCAAGGCGATGACGGCGGACGCCGTTCGCGCCACCGGCACCGAGATCGTCCTCGGCAACACCTATCACCTGATGCTCCGTCCCGGCGCCGAGCGAGTCCGCGCCCTTGGCGGGCTGCACCGGATGATGGACTGGCCCGGCATCATCCTCACCGATTCCGGCGGCTTCCAGGTCATGTCGCTGGCCAAGCTGCGCAAGATCGACGAGGTCGGCGTCACCTTCCGCTCGCATCTCGACGGCTCGGCCCACCACCTTACCCCCGAATCCTCGACCGCGATCCAGAACGCGCTCGACGCGACCATCACCATGGCCTTCGACGAGTGTACGCCCTTTCCCGCCACGCATGAGGAGGCCGCCGCCTCGATGCGCCTGTCGATGCGCTGGGCCGAACGTTCGCGCGCGGCCTTCGAACCGCGCCCCGGCTATGGCCAGTTCGGCATCGTCCAGGGCAGCGTCTTCGCCGATCTCCGCGCCGAATCCGCCGCCGCCCTCACCGGCCTCGGCTTCGAGGGCTACGCGATCGGCGGCCTCGCGGTTGGCGAGGGCCAGCAGGCGATGTTGGACACGCTGGATGTCACCACCCCCCTGCTGCCCACCGACCGCCCGCGCTACCTGATGGGCGTCGGCACGCCGGACGACCTGCTCGGCAGCATCGCCCGCGGTGTCGACATGTTCGACTGCGTGATGCCCACCCGCGCCGGCCGCACCGGCCGCGCCTTTACCTCGCGCGGCATCCTCAACCTGCGTAATGCCCGTTTCGCCGCGGAAGACCGCCCGCTCGACCCGGCCTGCCACTGCCTCGCCTGCGCGCGCCACAGCCGCGCCTATCTGCACCATCTCTTCCGTTGCGACGAAATGCTCGGCCCGATGCTGCTGACCACCCACAATCTGAGCTATTACCAGACGGTGATGCGCGGCGCGCGCGAGGCGATCGAGGCCGGACGCTTCGCCGCCTACGCCGCCGCCACCCGCGACGCATGGAGCCAGGGCGATGACCGACACACGCTATGACGCGCTGCAACAACTCGGCCGCGAGAGCCGCATGCCGGCTTCGCCCGAGGCCGCCGTGCTCGAACGCGTCGCCGCCCCGTCGCAGGGGAAGAACTACGTGGTGCGCTTCACCTGCCCCGAATTCACCTCGCTCTGCCCGATCACCGGCCAGCCCGATTTCGCCCATATCGTGATCGACTATATCCCCGAAGCGTGGATCGTGGAGAGCAAGTCGCTCAAGCTCTATCTCGGCAGCTTTCGCAATCACGGCGCCTTTCACGAGGCCTGCACGCTGATGATCGCCGAGCGCCTGGTCGACCTGCTCGCCCCGCGCTGGCTGCGCATCGGCGCCTACTGGTATCCGCGTGGCGGCATCCCGATCGACGTGTTCTGGCAGACCGGCGCCCCGCCCGAGGGCGCCTTCCTGCCCGACCAGGGCGTGCCGCCCTATCGCGGCCGTGGCTGAGACGGATCTCCGCACCGCCATCGCCGCACGCGCCGCCGCTCTCGGCTTCGATGCGATCGGCATCGCCCGCGCCCGCCTGCCCGAGAGCGTCCGCGACAATCTCCGCGCCCATCTCGCCGCCGGCCATAACGGCACAATGGGCTGGATGGAAGATCGCGCGACCCAGCGCGGCGACCCGGCGTCACTCTGGCCGGAGGCGGTCAGCGTCATCTCCCTCGGCCTGTCCTATGCGCCTGACGGCGACCCGCTGGCGACACTCTCCCGCCCCGATCGCGGCAACATCTCGGTCTATGCCCGCAACCGCGACTATCACGACATCATCAAGGGCAGGCTGAAGCACCTCGCCCAGTTCATCGCCGCACGCGGCGCGGGGGTGAAGGTGTTTGTCGACACCGCGCCGGTGATGGAAAAGCCGCTCGCCGCCGCCGCCGGGCTTGGCTGGCAGGGCAAGCACACCAACCTCGTCTCCCGCCGCCACGGCTCGTGGCTCCTGCTTGGCGAGATCATGACGACACTCGCCCTCCCCCCCGATCCGCCGCACGCCGACCGCTGCGGCACCTGCACCGCCTGCCAGACCGCCTGCCCGACCGATGCCTTCCCCGCCCCTTACCGGCTCGACGCCAGGCGCTGCATTTCCTACCTCACGATCGAGCACAAGGGCCCGATCCCGGAAGAGTTTCGCGCCGCCATCGGCAACCGCATCTATGGCTGCGACGACTGCCTCGCCGCCTGCCCCTGGAACAAGTTCGCGGCCGCCGGACGCGAGCAGAAACTCGCTGCGCGCGACGATCTCCGCGCGCCCCGCCTCGCCGATCTCGCCGCCCTCGACGATGCTGCTTTCCGCGCCCTCTTCGCCGGCAGCCCGATCAAACGCATCGGCCGCGCCCGCCTCGCCCGCAATGTCGCCATCGCCATCGGCAATGCGGCCGATCCGGCACTTGCCCCCGCCACCGCACGCCTCGCCGCCGATGACGATCCCGTTGTCGCGGAAGCAGGACGCTGGGCGCAACGCCGCCTTGAAATCGGGCTGGCTCCCGCGCGCAAACCCGGCTAGCCTTCATTCATGCGATCGTGACCGGCTAACGGTCATGAAAAGCAACTGGCCGAAAACGGGCAGTTACATAATGGGAGCATTCGATGTCTGACTCTTTCAAGCCAAAACGGCCCGCCTGGGTCGATGAATTCAAGACCTTCCTGATGCGCGGCAATGTGGTCGATCTGGCCGTTGCCGTTGTCGTCGGCGCTGCGTTCTCCAATATCGTCAAGAGTTTCGTTGCCGATATCGTCAATCCGGTCATCGGCCTGCTCACCGGCGGGGTCGATTTCTCCAACCATTTCGTCACGCTGAAAGGCACGGTCGAACCCACCCTCGCCGCGGCAAAGAAGGCCGGCGCGGTCACGCTGAACTACGGCGCCTTCGTTAACACGCTGTTCAACTTCGTGATCATCGGCTTCGCGATCTTCTGGATGGTCCGACTGATCAGCAAGCTGCACAAGGCACCGGAACCAGCCCCGGCAGCACCGCCCGCACCGACACCGACCGAGCAGCTTCTCACCGAAATCCGCGACCTGATGAAAGATCGCAGCGCGAGCTGAGTACGGGCGCGATCCCAGTCGGTTCATCTCGGCAAGCTCGTCGCCACCGACCCGCCGCGGCGCGCCCGGTGGCGGCTTGTCCAGCAACCGTGTGGAAAACGCTCGATCGGGCCCCTGACAATGCGGGGAAAGCGGACCGGGCAAAAAATATCGCATCCGGCGCGTAACCATCCTGAAGCGGGCAACGTAAGGTATAGGCCGGCTGATTGGCCGGACGGCGTCGCGACGCCGGACTGACGCCCCGCACAGGAGAGCCACGCCGATGAGTTCGACCGGACCCAGACAGGAAGCCGCCGAGGATGGCGTCGCGAACCGCCTGCTTGAGACACTCTCGACGGTTCGCTGGAACCGGTTTCACACGGTAGCGGTGCTGCTGTTCGGCCTTGGCTGGGCGCTGGATGCGTTCGAGGTGACGCTGATCGGCAATGTGCTGGGGGCGTTGCGGCAGCATTTCGGGCTCGGCAGCAACGCGATGTCGGTCATTCTCGCGGCGTGGTTCGTGGGGCTGATGATCGGGGCGGCAGGGTTCGGCGCGCTGTCCGACCGGTTCGGCCGGCGGCGTGTGTTTCTGGCCAGCCTCGTTCTGTATGGCGTGGCGACGCTTGCCACCGCCTTCGCGCCCAATCTCGCCACCCTGCTGGTGCTGCGGCTGCTTGGCGGGATCGGCGTGGGAGCCGAATACTCGGCGATCAACGCGGCGATCGCCGAGCTGGTGCCAAGCCGCTCGCGCGGGCGGGCGGCGGCGATCGTGCTGAATTTCTGGCCGCTGGGCAGTTTCATCGCCGCCTTGCTGGCCTGGCTGGTGCTGTCGTCCCTGCCGCCGGATCTGGGCTGGCGGGTGGTGTTTGGCCTCGGCGGCGTGGTCGCCCTGTCGGCGGCGTGGTTCCGCCGGCATCTGCCCGAAAGCCCGCGCTGGCTGATCGATGCCAACAGGGCGGAGGATGCGCGCGCCATCGTCGCCGGGATCGAGGCGGGGCTGACGACGCTGCCGCCAGCGTCCGCGGTGCCGGTGGCGCACCGGATCCGCCGCGAGGCGGGGCAGTTCGGGCGGCTCGTGCGGCAATATCCGGGACGCCTCCTGCTCGGCGCCGCGCTCGATTTCGCCGAGGCCGCGGGATATTACGGGCTGTTCGCCTTCCTGCCGATCGTGGTGCTGCCGGCGCTGCATCTGCCGGCGGACCGGCTGCCGCTGTTCTACCTCGCCGGCAGCGTCGGCGCCGCCGTGGGCGGGCTCGCCGCGGCGTCGCTGCTCGACCGGATCGGGCGGAGCTGGACGGTGGGCGGATTCTACCTTGCCACCGCACTCGGCCTCATGCTGTTCGCCCTGGTGACCGGGCTCGGTGCCGGGCCGATCATGCTCGGCTTCGCGCTGGTGAACCTGCTGGCGACGGGAAGCTGGATCGCCGCCTATCCGACCTTCTCGGAACTGTTCCCGACCGCGCTGCGGGCGACGGGGATCGGCGCCTCGGTTGCGGTGGGACGGGTGGGGGCGGCGCTCTCGCCCTTCCTGGTCGGCTATGTCGGCTCGCGCTCGATGCCGGCGGCACTCATCATGCTCGCCGGGTTCTGGGCGCTGGGGGCGGTGGCCATCCTGATCTGGCGGCTGCGCGGGGGGATCGAGGCGCGAGGGCTCGCCCTTGAGCAGCTCAGCGCCGCACCCGCGCGCGGCGTATAGGGCGCGGCCGATGCTTGACATGGCGGGAAGCACGAAGGTGGTTGTGCCAGAGGTTGTAGCAGAGAGCATACCGGTGATCAGGGCGGATGGGCCGGTGCTGGTGTTTGGCGGCTGTTACAGCAACCTGCAGGCGACGCGGGCGCTGCTGGAGGCAGCAAAGGCGCACGAGATTCCGCCGGAGCGGATGATCTGCACCGGTGACGTCGTGGCCTATGGCGCCGATCCGCAAGCCTGCGCCGCGCTGATCCGCGACCATGGGATCGCGACGGTGATGGGCAATTGCGAGGAGCAGCTCGGCGCGGGGGCTGCCGATTGCGGCTGCGGCTTTACCGAGGGCTCGTCCTGCGACCGGCTCGCCGCCGCCTGGTTCGCCTATGCCGATGCGCGGATCGACGACGCGACGCGGCGCTGGATGGCCGCCCTGCCCCGGCGGATCGACCTCATGATCGGCGGGCGGCGTCTGGCGGTGGTGCATGGCGCGCCGAGCCGGATCAACCGCTTCCTCTTCGCCTCCGACCTCGATCCCGTGCTGGAAGGGGAAATCGGCATCACCGGCTGCGACGGGGTGATCGCCGGGCATTGCGGCATCGGCTTCACCCGCCAGATCGGCGATCTGGTCTGGCATAATGCCGGGGCGATCGGCATGCCGGCGAATGACGGCACGCCGCGCTGCTGGTATTCGATCGTCACCCCCGCCGACGCCGGGCTGGAGATCGTGCTGCATCCGCTCGACTACGATCATCGCGCGGCGGCGGCGGCGATGCGCTGTGCCGGGCTGCCGGAGGAGTACGCCAGTACGCTGGAGAGCGGGATCTGGCCTAATCTCGACATCCTGCCGCATGCCGAGCGGGCGGCGACGGCGACGCGGCTGGAATGCGCGCCGGCCGCGGATGCCACGGTCGCGCTGGACGCGCTGGAGACGCTCTGGTTCAACACCGGCACGCTCTGCAACCTCGCCTGCGAGGGTTGCTATATCGAAAGCTCGCCGCGCAACGACCGCCTCGCCTGGCTGCGGCTCGACGGGTTCCGCCGGGTGCTGGACGAGGCGGCAGACCGCCATCCGGAGCTGCGCGAGATCGGCTTGACCGGCGGCGAGCCGTTCATGAACCCGGATATCGAGGCGCTGATCGGCATGGCACTCGACCGGGGCTATCGGGTGCTGGTGCTGACCAACGCGATGACGCCGATGCGCCACCACATGGCGACAATCGCGGGGTGGCGGGGGCGGGATTTGCACATGCGCGTCTCGCTCGACCATCATACCGAGGCCGGCCACGCGGCGCTGCGCGGCGAACGCGCCTGGGGGCCGGCGCTGGAGGGGATCGGCGCGCTGTTCGCGTCCGGCTTCCAGCCCTCGATCGCGGCACGGTTCGACCCGACGGTAGAGGACGAGGCGGCGACGCGGGCGGGGTTCGCCCGGCTGTTTGCGGCGCGCGGCTGGGAGATCGACGCGTTCGACCCCGACCATCTCGTGCTGTTCCCGGAGATGGACGTGCCGGCGGCGGCGGCGGGCGTGAGCGCTTCCGCCTGGGCGGCGCTGCGGCCGCGCGGGGTGGATGCGATGTGCCGCACCTCGCGCATGGTGGTGCAGCGCAAGGGGGCGGAGACGCTCTCCATCGTCGCCTGCACGCTGCTGCCCTATGAGGAACGTTTCGATCTCGGCGCCACGCTGGAGGACGCATCCCGGGCGGTCACGCTCGATCATCCGCATTGCGCGCGGTTCTGCGTGTTCGGCGCATCCTCCTGCATGAGTGCGAGGTAAGACAGACATGAGCACGACGACGATCGGCCGCGCGGGGCGGCGGGGCACTGCGCGGGCGCTCGGCTTCGCGGCACTGGCGCTGGCGCTGGTCGCCCTGGTGGTAGCGTTGCAGCGCCAGGGACTTGGCATCGCGCGGCTGGAGGGCGATCTCGCGGGGCTGCGCGCTTCGGTGGCGGCGCATCCGCTCGCCGGGTTCCTCTCCTATTTCGGACTTTATGTCGCGGCAACTTCGCTCTCTGTGCCGGGGGCGGCGGTGCTGACACTCGGCGCCGGCGCGCTGTTCGGCGTGGTCGAGGGCGCGGTGCTGGTCTCCTTCGCCTCGTCGATCGGCGCGAGCCTCGCCTTTCTCGCCGCCCGCTTCCTGCTGCGGGATTTCGCCCTCGCCCGCTTCCCCGCTCTGTTCGAGCGGATCGAGCGCGGCATCGCCCGCGACGGGACGTTCTATCTCGTCTCGCTCAGGCTGGCGCCGGTGGTGCCGTTCTTCGCGGTCAACCTGCTGGCAGGGCTGACCAGAATGCGGCTGCGCAGCTTCTACCTCGCGAGCCAGATCGGCATGCTGCCGGCGACGCTGATCTATGTGAATGCCGGCGCCTCGCTCGCCACGCTCGGCGGGCATGGCCCGATCCTGACGCCACGCCTTGTCATCGGCCTGCTGCTGCTCGCCGCCCTGCCGCCCGTGGCACCGCGCCTGCGCGACGCGCTCGCCGCCCGCAGGCTCTATGCGCGGTTTTCCCGGCCGAAGCGGTTCGACCGCAACCTCGTCGTCATCGGCGCAGGGGCCGGCGGACTCGTTGCCGCCTATGTCGCCAGCGCGGTGAAGGCGAAGGTAACGCTGGTCGAGGCCGGCGAGATGGGCGGGGACTGCCTCAATTCGGGCTGCGTGCCGTCCAAGGCGTTGCTCCACGCCGCGCGCGAGGGCAAGGATTTTCGCGCCGCCATCGCCGATGTCCGCGCCGCGATCGCGGGGATCGCACCGCATGATTCGGTCGCCCGCTACGAGAGCCTCGGCGTCGAGGTCAGGCGGGGACGGGCGGTGATCGAAACGCCCTGGCGCGTCGCGGTCGACGGAGTGCCGATCACCACGCGGGCCATCGTGATTGCGGCCGGAGCAGAACCCTTCGTGCCGCCCATTCCCGGCCTTGCCGAGGCGCCCTATGCCACCTCGGAAACCCTGTGGGACATCGAGGCCCTGCCGCGGCGACTCGTCATTCTCGGCGGCGGGCCGATCGGCTGCGAGATGGCGCAGGCCTTTGCCCACCTCGGCAGCGCGGTGACGCTGGTCGAGATGGCGGACCGGCTGCTGGTGCGCGAGGATGACGAAGTGTCGGCGGCGATGGTGGCGGCGCTGGCGCGCGATGGCGTCGCGATCCACACCGGCCACAAGGCCGAGGCGGTGACGCGCACGGAGGCGGGCTTCGCGCTCGTCGCGACCAGCGGGGCGCAGACCGTCGAATTGCCGTTCGACCGGCTGCTGGTTGCCATCGGCCGCCGCCCGCGGGTGAGCGGCTACGGGCTGGAGGCGCTCGGCATTCCACTCACCCCGACGAAGACGATCGAGACCGATGACGGGCTGCGCACGCTCTATCCCAACATCTTCGCCTGCGGCGACGTCGCCGGGCCCTACCAGTTCACCCATATGGCCGGGTATCAGGGCGGATATGCCGCGCTGGGCGCGCTGTTCGCCCCGTTCTGGCGGTTTCGTCCGCGCTACAAGGCGGTGCCGGCGGTGACCTATACCAGCCCGGAGATCGCCCGCGTCGGGCTGAACGCGCGCGAGGCGGCGGCGCGCGGCATCGAAGCCGAGATCACCCGCTACGATTTCGCCGAGCTCGACCGCGCCATCGCCGAGGGCGATACCGAAGGCTTCGTCACCGTGCTGACAAGGAAAGGCAGCGACCGCATCCTCGGCGCCACCATCGTCGGCACCCAGGCCGGCGAACTGCTGACGAGCTTCACCCTCGCGATGCAGCACGGGCTCGGGCTGAAGCAACTGATGGGCACGATCTTCCCCTATCCGACCCGCTCGGAGGCGGTCCGCGCCGTCGCCGGGCAGTGGCGGCAGGCACATGCCTCGGCGCGCGGGCTTGCGATCCTCGAGCGGTTCCACCAATGGCGGCGCGGCTGACCGTCGTCATCCCGGCGCTCGACGAGGCGGACAATCTTGCCCGCCTGCTGCCGCAACTGCTGGGCGCACCGCGCCTCGTGGAGCAGGTGATCGTCAGCGACGGGGGCAGTCGCGACGGCTCGGCGGCGCTGGCGCGACGGCTCGGCGCGCTTGTGATCGAGGGGGCGGCGGGGCGCGGCGCGCAGCTTGGCCGTGGTGTGGCCGCCGCCGGGCCGGGCTGGCTCTGGCTGCTCCACGCCGACACCGCGCTGCAACCTGACTGGGCGGCGGCGCTGTCCTCATGCCTTGCCACCGCCGATCCGGCGAAGGCCCATTATGGCAGGCTGCGCTTCGCCTCGCCGCGGTGGCAGGCGCGGTGCGCCGAGGCGTTGATCCGCCTCCGCTGCGCGCTGTTCGCCCTGCCCTATGGCGACCAGTCGCTGCTGGTGCTGGGCGCGTTGCTGGCGGCGGCGGGCGGTGTGCCGGAGCTGCGGCTGATGGAGGATGTCGCACTCGCGCGGCGGCTGGGCCGGCGGCGGCTCGCGGCGATGAAACTCGTCGTCATCACCGATGCCGCCGCCTATGAGCGTGATGGCTGGTTGCGGCGCAGCGCGGGCAATCTCTGGCGCCTCGCCCGCTTCCTCGCCGGCGGCGATGCCGGACGACTGGCGGGGGGCTACCAGCGGTAGGGCGCGCGGGGCGGATCAGTCCTTGCCGGATTCGTCCTTCTTGTGGGCCATCAGCGCCATCAGCCTGCGGTCGCGCCAGGCCGAGCGCGCGCCGAGTTCGGACTCCGGCAGGATAGCGCGGCGCTGGCGCTCGACCTCGCTAATCAGCCCGTCGGTCCAGCCCAGCGTCACACCGCGGGCGCTGGCGATGGTGTCGTACATGCCGCGGAAGCGGCGGGCGTAATCGGCCACGCCGCCGGGGGCGTTGAGGTCGATCGTCTCGAACGGGCCCATGAAGCTCCAGCGCAGGCCAAGGCCGGCGGAGACCGTACGGTCGAGATCGGCGACGGAAATGATGCCCTCGTCCACCAGGCGGAAGGCCTCGGCGAGCAGCAGGCCCTGCAGGCGGTTGAGGGCGAAGCCCTCGATCTCGCGGGTCAGCTCCACCGGCTCCTGGCCGACCTGTTCCATCAGCGCGCGAACCCGCTTCACGACATCCGGCCCGGTCCAGGGCGCCGGCACCAGCTCGACCACGGGGATGAGATAAGGCGGGTTGACCGGATGGGCGATCAGGCAGCGCGCGCGGCAGGCGACATGATCGGTGAAGGCGGAGGCGGGAATGCCGGAGGAGGAGCTGCCGACCAGCGTATCCGGGCCCAGCACCGCATCGAGCGCCGAGAAGATCAGCCGCTTCTGCTCGACCGTCTCGAACACGCTTTCCTGCACATAGACGGCGCCGGCAACCGCCTCCTCCAGCGTGGCGGCGAGGCTGACGCGGGGGAGGATGGCGGCGGCACTCTCGACCAGGCCTGCTTCCTCGAGATCGCGCAGGCGCGCCTCGATCAGGCTGGCGGCGCGGGCGGTGCCGCCCTCCGCCGCATCGAATACCGCGACATCGTGCCCGGCGCGGGCGAACACGATGGCCCAGGCCGAGCCGACAAGCCCGGCGCCGACGACAGCAATCTTCATGCAACTCTCCATCATGCCTTAGAGCGTCATCCGATCGGATGGAGTCATCTGATCGGCTAAAGATACTCGGTTTATCAATATGCTAGGGTTTGTACCGGGAATGGCGGGCGGCGCGGCTCAGAAGCCGACGCGGTCCGCCCCCTTGAGCGACAGGATCTCCCGCGCCTCGTCCGGTGTGGCGATGCCAAGGCCGAGGCCCTCGATGATCTGGCGGACCTTGCGGACCTGCTGGGCGTTGGACTCGGCAAGGCGGCCAGCGCCGATCCAGAGCGAATCCTCAAGCCCGACGCGGACATTGCCCCCCATCGCCGCGGCCTGGGCGGCGATCGGCAGTTGGTTGCGGCCGGCGCCGAGGACGGACCAGCGATACTGGTCGCCGAACAGCCGGTCGGCGGTGCGCTTCATGTGCATCACGTCTTCCGGATGCGGGCCGATGCCGCCGAGAATGCCGAAGACGGTCTGGATGAAGAGCGGCGGCTTCACCAGGCCGCGGCCGAGGAAATGGGCGAGATTGTAGAGATGGCTGGTGTCGTAGCACTCGAACTCGAAGCGTGTGCCGGACTCGCCCAGCGTGCGCAGGACGTATTCGATGTCGCGAAAGGTGTTGCGAAAAACGAGGTCACGCGAGTTTTCCAGCATCTCGGCTTCCCACGGATGGCGGAACTCCTTGAAGCGGTCGAGCATCGGGAACAGGCCGAAATTCATCGAGCCCATGTTCAGCGAGGCGACCTCGGGGCGGAAGCTGGCTGCGGGGCGAACCCGTTCCTCGACCGTCATGTAGGGCGCGCCGCCGGTGGTCAGGTTGATGACGGCGCCGGTGCGCTGCTTCACCCGCGGCAGGAAGCGGGCGAAAGCCTCGGGCGACTGGTCCGGCCTTCCATCCTGCGGATCGCGGGCGTGGAGGTGGAGGATGGCGGCACCAGCCTCGGCGGCGGCGACGGCGGAATCGGCGATCTCCTCCGGGGTGACCGGCAGATGCGGCGACATGCTCGGCGTGTGGATCGCGCCGGTAACGGCACAGGTGATGATGACCTTGCGTGGTGATCCGCGCGACTCGCTCATGATGTTTCCCCCGGTTTCGGCGCCCCCCGTTCCGGGGCCGTTTCATGGCGGCAAACAGGACATGTGCGCGGCTTTTTGGCAAGCGCGGCGGCGGCAGGGCTGCCACGGCGAGGCCGAAGCAGAGACCTCGGACATAATATCAATATTTTGTTAATTTATAATCATCAATCGATACAAGAACTTGCTTCGGCATTCAATTGAAATGGGCTAGTTATATTTCGTTGATCGGACGTTCGTATTGACGTTTCGGCAAGGAAGAGACGGCTATGAAATTAAAGACTACGGTTTTGACTTCCGCTTTATTGATATCGATCTGTTCTCCCGCGGCGCAAGCGACGCTCGAGACCTATAACCTGCAATCTCCCGCGTTCGGCGGCACCAATGCCTATTCTGCCGGGCTGGCGCAGCAGACCTATTCGAGCAAGGAATCCAAGATCCAGGCGCAGATCTCGGCGTTGAAGGCGGCACAATCGGCGGCGGCGCAGGCAGCCGCCAGCAGCCCCTCCGCCCAATTCACCAACTCCATCCTGTCGCAGTTGAACGGGCTGGTGGCCTACAACATCGCCTCGAAGATCGCGAACGCCACGCCCGGCAGCACCGGAGCGTTCCAGTCGGGCAACAATACAGTGTCGTATGTGAATTCGGGCGGGGTGACGACAGTCACGATCACCTCGCCGAATGGCACGACCACCCTCGCACTTCCCTCGAATTGAAGGTTTACGCCATGCCCGGACCTGCCATCCGCAAGGCGGCTGTCGCCGTGGCCTCGCTGGTGTTTCTCGCGGGATGCGCGGTGCCGCCGCCGCCCTCGGCCAAGGTCAATCTGAACCTCACCCGCCCGATCGCGATCGCGGCCGGCAAGACGCCCGCCGCACCGGTCTATGTCGGCGTGTATAGTTGCACTGACACGACCGGACAGCACGCGCCGACCGGGGCGATCGAGGAACTCAGCACCGCGGTGCCGCAGGATTGCACGCCCTATCTGATCAGCGCGCTGGAGGCGATGCCGCACGGTTATTACGACGTGCTGGAACGCGAGCATCTGAGCAACCTGCTGACGGAGCGTCAGCTTGCGGGGCTGATGCTGACCGACCGTGCGGCGCAGCTCAAGGCGGCACACAAGAAGGCGGCGCTGCCGCAGGTGCCGCCGCTCTCGATCGCCGAGATCGAGATGGTTGGTCAGGTCGTCGCGTATGACCGGCAGGTGACGCAGGCCTCGGCGGGGCTCGCCATTGGCGGGATCGGCGGGCAGGCGAAATATGTGACCGACCTGATTACTTTCAGCCTGCGCGCCGTCTCGGTCACGACCGGGCGTGTGCTCAAGCAGGTGACTGTTACCAAATCTGTGACATCGCTGGAGGCCGGCGGAACGTTGGACGCGGCCTACTCGACCACTCTTCTGAACGCCGAAGCCGGCGGCTCGACCAACGAGCCGGTGGGACTGGCGCTTGCACTGGCGGCCCGCAAGGCCGTGGCGGTGCTGAGCCGGGACGGCGTTCAGCAGGGCTGGTGGCACTTCAAGGGAAAGCCGAAACCGGTTTCCTGACGCGCCCCCAGTATTTTTAATGACTAACGAACTCCGGAGCAAAAAATGTCTCGCATGAAACTCTCGCTGATGGCCGGCGTGGCGATGCTGATCGCCGCCCCCGCCGCGTTCGCTACATCGCCGAACATCCTGAACCTGAACTCGGCCACCGGCAGCGTGGGCGGCACCGTAACGGCGGGCACGATCACCAGCCTGAAGACGACGCAGGATGCAACGGCCGGCGGCAACCAGATCGGCTCCACAAACACGCCGTTCTATGTCGAGGGCGCGTGGAACACGCTCAACATTTCGCAGAGCGGCGCTGGCAACACGCTGAACGGCGCTATCAACACCAACACCGCCGCTGGCTCGACCGCGAGCGTTACCGCCACCTATTCGGGCGGTAGCAACGTGCAGACCCTGAATATCGGCCAGAACTCGGCGCCGAACTCGGTTGCCTCGACCATCAGCGTCACCAATAACGGCGCCGGCACCAACACGCTGACCAGCAACCTCGACACCACGGGCGCGCTGACCTTCAACCCGACCGTCACCGGCACCTCGAACACCCTCACCGACACGGTGGCGGGCGGCACGGCCGCGGCGAGCCTGACGAGCAACGTGACCGGCGACAGCAACAACCTCACCAACAAGGTTGGCACCGTTGCCGGCTTCACTGGGAGCAATACGCTGGCGACCACCGTTTATGGCGGGTCGAACACGATCTCCAACACGATCGACGGCAACACCTCGGCGTCGACCTACACGACCAATGTCGGAACCGCGGCGACGGCAGCCTCCGGTAACACCCTGACCCTCGCCTCGACCACGCCGGGTGCTGCCACCTACAACATGACGGTCGACACCACGGGCAACACTGTGGGCACGACGATGAACCCGGCTTCGGGCAACTCGTCCGTGACCGCGACCGTTGGCACCGGCAGCCTGGTGAATGCGACCATCGCGACCGCGGCGCCGGGTGGCTCGATCAACATGTCTCTGACTAATGTGACAGGTGCAACGGCCACTCCGGTTAATGTGACACAGACCTCCGCGGCCACGGGTGCAACCCTGAACCTGACGGTTAACGCCGTTGCCGGGACCACAACCGGCACGGCTGGCATCAGCGTCACACAGGCGCAGGCCGGTTCGAGCGTGAACATTAACTCCGCCCCGTCCACCAACGGCTACACGATCAGCGTCAGCCAGTAATCCGGCGGGGCTAGTTTCCCCGGGTCCGTCAGCGCGCCGGCAGAATTCGGTGTGGCGCTGGCGGGCTGGTCATGCAGGTGGCGCAGCCGCGCCACCTGTTTTTTTATGCGTGGGCAGAGCGGGTGTGCGGCGCGTCAGCCGGTTCGGGCGATGGCGGGACCGCGGAGCTGGCGCAACAACTCGGCCTCCGGCACCGGGCGGGAGAAGAAATAGCCCTGCGCCCAGTCACACCCGAGGCTCGTCACGTAATCGAGCTGGACGGCGGTTTCGACACCCTCGGCGGTGACCGGCAGGTTGAGCGCCGCGGTCATGCCCATGATTGCCTCGAATATGGGTTGGCGGTCGCCCGGGGCGCGGATGCGGGAGAGGAAGGATTTATCGATCTTGACGACGTCGACCTTGAACGTGTCGAGATAGGACAGCGAGGAATAGCCGGTGCCGAAATCGTCGAGCACCAGCATCACGCCGCGTTCGCGCAGATTTTGCAGCAGGCGGGCGCTGGCGGCGTTCTGCGAGAGCAGCACCGATTCGGTAATTTCGAGCTTGAGACGGTTGGCGGGCAAGCCGGTCGCTTCAAGGGCCTCGGTGACGGTGGTGCGGATGTCGCCGATCTCGAACTGGCGGGGCGAGACATTGACGGAGATCTTGACGTCGCCCGGCCAGGCGCTGGCGGCGGCGCAGGCGCGGTGCAGCACCCAGGCGCCGAGGGCTGCGATCTGTCCGCTTTCCTCGGCGAGCGGGATGAATTCGGCGGGCTGGATGAGGCCGCGGACCGGATGGTGCCAGCGGACCAGCGCCTCGACGCCGACGATGCGGCGGGTCGCGAGATGGACGATGGGCTGGAAATCGAGCCTGAACTCGCCGCGGCCGAGCGCGCCGGCCAGCTCGGCGCGCAGGCGGCGGCTGGCCTCGTCGGCCTGCAGCATGTCGGGGTGGAAGAGGCGGTAGGTGCCGCGGGCGCGGGACTTGGCGACATAGAGCGCACGATCGGCCTGACGGTAGAGGGCATCGGCGTCGGTCTGCCCGGGAAGAGCGACGGCGACGCCGATCGAGGCGCCGGCGGGCAGGGAGATGCCATCGACCTCGAAAGGCTGGCGAAGCGCAGCGAGAATACGGTCGGCCAGCGCCAGCGCGTCGGGCGGTGCGGATACGCCGGTCTGCATGATGACGAATTCATCGCCGCCGCAGCGGGCCAGCAGATCGTGCGAGCGCAGGCAGAGGCGCAGCCGGGTAACAAGCTGGCGCAGCACGGCATCGCCGGTCGGATGGCCGTGCTGGTCGTTGATTTCCTTGAAATAGTCGAGATCGAGGCAGAGCAGCGCGGTGAGGTTGCCGGGCGCCTGGTGCTGGAGCTGATCGGCAAGGCGCGCGAACAGGGTGGCACGGTTGGCGGCACCGGTCATGTAGTCGAAACTGGCGGCGTAGCGGAGTTGCTGCTGGACGAGGCGCTTTTCCGAGACGTCGCGCAGGAAGAGCGAGATGTCGCTGCCCTCGGCGGCAATGGTGGCTTCCAACCACCGGTCGGTCGGCGGCCAGAACAGCTCGAAATGGGCGCCTGCGCCGGTTTCCATCGCCCGATTCAGCGCGGCGCAAAGCTCGCGGCAATGGGCGGCGGCGAAGAGACCATCGGTGGCGATGCCCTTCGGCGGCGCATCGAGCCCGAGCAGGGGGGCAAGCCGCGCATTGGAGAAGGTGACGGCGCCTGCGGCATCGAAGACGATCACGGCATCGCCGCTGGCTTCCAGCACCCGCAGGGCCAGCGCCTCTGAGGCGTTGCGCGCGGCCTCCGCGGCCCGCCGGTCGGTAATGTCCTCGAGTGTACCATACCAGCGCAGGATCTGCCCGGCTTCGTCGCGGCGGGCGGCGGCGCGGGCGCGCACCCAGGCATAGGCGCCACCAGCGGCACGGATGCGGAACTCGACATCGACCGGATCGCCGCTGGCGAGGCTGTCCCCCCAGGCGGCAAGGGTCGGCGCGAGATCGTCCGGGTGAACGGCGGAGGTCCAGCCGAAGGGCATGGTCTCCTGGCGGGTCATGCCGGTGATGGCGAGCCATTGCGGGCCGACTTCGAGAATCCCGCCATCCCGACCGGCGGTCCAGGGGATTTGCGGGTGCAGCTCAACCATATGGCGGTAATGGTCCTCGCTTTCGCGCAGCGCCGCCTCGACCCGGCGGAAGGGGGTGACGTCCTGCGTGGTGCCGCGCAGCTGCGCGATTCGGCCATCCGCCCCGATCACCGGCTCGGCGTGGGTGAGGACGGCGTGAACGGCGCCATCGGGCAGGATTGTCCGGTATTCAAGGGTAACCGGCGTTGCAGTGTCGACCGCCTCGCGGAAGCAGGCCATTGCGTACTGGTAGTCATCGGGATGGATCATGCGGCGGAGCTGGTCGTAATCCATCTCGGCGGCTGCACCCTCGATGCCGAGCAGCCACATGGTTTCGGCCGACAGCCAGACGATGTGGCGGGTGAGATCCCACCGCCAGGCGCCGACACGGGCGAGGCGGTGGGCGCTGACAAGTTCCTCGGTGCGGCGGGCGAGCTCGGCGGCGAGGGTGGCGAGACGGTCGGTCTCGGCGCTGCCGGCGGCACCGGCGGCAAGACCGGGCAGCGCGCCAAGATCGACGGTGATGCCGGCGAGGCGGAGCGCGCGGCCGGCCTCGTCGCGCCCGACGGGATGGAAGCGGGCGAGGCACCACCCCTTGCCCGGCTTGGCCCCGGCGCGGCGGAAGATGAGATCGAGGCCAGGACTGCCGGGGGCTGTGGCGGCGGCAAGGGCGGCGTCGGCCCGGGGGCGGTCGTCCGCATCGATCAGGGCGAGAAAATCTGCGACCGGCGCGGCCGGGGGCGGCGGCTTCGCCGGGCCGGCGCCACTGCCAGGCAGCTGGCGGATGAGCCCGGCGAGCGGATCAATCTCCCAGGCGGCGACGCCGCGCACGCCGGCGAGCCCCTGGCCGGTTACCGTCGGCGGCCCGGTATGCCGGCCGCTCATGAGATCTCTCCAGCCGCGAGAGGCGGCGGTTCGGCCGGTAGATCGCGTAACAGAACCGGCATGTCGGGCGGCGCCAACGGCCGATGCAGGCCGGCATGGTAGCGGCTGAAGCCACCCCGCCCGGCATGCTTGACCGCGTAAAGCGCCCGGTCGGCGCGTTCGAGGAGAATGTCGGGATCATCGCCGTCGAACGGGCAGAGCGCGAGGCCGACAGAAGCGGTGACAGCGAGCGGTTCGGGCTGGGCGGCGAGCGGCTGGCCGATCGCAGCGACGATGCGCCCGGCAAGGTTGAGGGCGTGATCCTCCTGCGAGATGCCGCGCTGGATGACGCAGAACTCATCGCCGCCGAGGCGGGCGACGGTATCGCCGGCGCGGATCACCCCGCCGAGCCGGCGCCCGATGATGCGCAACACGCTATCGCCAACGATGTGGCCGAACCGGTCGTTGATCGGCTTGAACCCGTCGAGATCGACGAGCAGGACGGCGACAAGTTCGCCGCTGCGCTGGGCGGCGGCGAGCGCTTCGGCGAGGCGCTGGGTGAACTGGCCGCGATTGGGCAGCCCGGTCAGGCCGTCATGCGCGGCGAGGTGGCGGGCGCGGGCCTCGGCCTCGCGGAAGCGCGTCACGTCCGACAGGACGGCGATGATGAATTTGGTGGGGCCGGCTACAGTGTCGAGCTGGATCAGGCGCTTGCGGGTGATGACGATGCGCCGCTGGCCACCGGCACCAGTGACGATTTCCTCGGTCTCGTCGCTCTCGCCGGTGGCGAAGACCCGGTCGTCGATCCGCCAGTAACCCTCGAGCAGCGCAGGCGGCACCCTTCCCTCGCTACTGCGGCCGAGGATTGCTTCCCGCTCATAGCCCACGAAATCGGCCATCGCCTGGTTGATCAGCACGAGCCGGTGATCGCGGTCGATCAGGAAGACCGGATTCGGTAGCGAGTCCAACAGGGTTTGCAGGACCTCTACAGTAAGGATGATCGACGACGGATCGAACAAGGACAATCTCTGGGGCACAATTTCAGGTGGATCAAGCGACTCACCATCGCGTGATATAATGAACTTTTAGTTAACTTCATATATGCAGCGGCACAAACCGGACACTCAAACCTGCTTGCCGCGGGCGGCGCGCAGCAGGTTCCGGTAGGTACCGTCGAAAATCGTGCCGGTGGCGGAGGTCCAGCGCGAGGACTGGCCAAGCGTGTCGCGGCTGGCATGGATGCGGCGGGAGCGCAGCTCGCGCGCCGCGGCTTCCTCGGGCGGCATCGACGCCAGCTCGAGCGCTGGGTCTGCTGGCACCACGGTAAGCTGGAGGATGGGCTCGCCCTGGCGGAATACATGGGTGGCGCCCGCTTGCGGCGCCTTGAAGACAACAAACGAGATCATCGGCCACCAGGCGGTTCGCAGCAATGCCGGAACGGCGAGTGGCACGTCGCCGGTCTCGTCGGTGAAATAGCGAGGGTGGGGCTCGACTCGGACGGCCATGTCCTCGTCCACAGCGATGTCGAGCAGAAGCTGGCAGGTGTAGTAGCCGGGGCCGAAGGGGCGGAAGGGCGGCCAGTTGACGCCGGTGCCCGGATCGGGGCCCCAGTCGCTCTCCAGCGTCACGTGCCCGTCAGTCCGGGTGACGCGCAGCTCATTGCGGTAGGGGTAGAAGACCTCGATCCCGTATTGCGCGCCCTCGACGAAGGGTGCGCAATGCCAGGGCTGCTCGTGCGCGCCGTCGCCCCGCTTCTCGGGCGAGCCGCCCCAGCCCGGCACGTCGAGCCGGGTGCGCCGTGGTGCGAGCCCCGGCTCGAAATAGCGCAGCCTTACCTTCGTCGTCATCGCCCTCCCCTCTCCCGGCGGCGCCGGCCCGGCGCCAAGTTCAACGCCAGTTTCAACGCCAGACTCAACGCCAGTCTGGCTGCGGATACGTGCCGTAATAGCCGTAATACCCGTAATAGCCGTGATGGTGGTGATGATGATGGTGGTGCTGGTAGTAGCGGTAGCGGCGATAGGCATGGTGGTGGTGATGGTGGTGGTGGTCGACCAGGTCCAGCCGGGCCGGCGGCGCCTCTGCCCTGGCGCGGGCGAGCAGCGCGTCATGCGCGCGGAGAATGGCGGCGGGCGCCTCCACCGGGGCAAGCAGCTCGGCATAGTTCGCGGCCTGGGGTAGCGGCGCGGGCTCGGCCAGGGAGGTTGCGGGTGCGGCGGCGGCGAGACCGCCCAGCGCGCCGAGAAGCCCGATCGTGGTTCGTTCCATCTGCGCTCTCCTTTCGGTTGCAGCGTCATAGAAGCGGTGGGGCGTGTCATTTCTGTGACTGAACTGCGGCGGAATCCATAAATCCATGTCATTCGGTTGCCCCAGGGGATAGGCCGGCGATGCGCAAGGGCGGCATTTGACGCAGTCGCGGACTTGGCGCAGGATTTTGGAATTCCGAATGCGAATGGAACACGGATGGAGCGGATCGAGACCGCCGAGACGCTGATCGACCAGGTCTATGAACGGGTGGTGGAGGCGATCGCCGATGGGGCGCTGCCGGCGGGCACGCGCATCCGCCAGGGCGAACTCGCAGCACGGCTCGGCGTCTCCCGCCAGCCGGTCAGCCACGCGCTGCATCTGCTGCACCGCCAGGGGCTGCTGCGCGAGAGCGGCCGCAAGGGGTTCGAGATCGCCCCGGATGACCCCGCGCGGATCGCCCAGATCTATGACGTGCGCGCGGCTCTCGACGGGCTGGCCGCAAGCCGCGCCGCCGCCCGGCGGGATGAGGCCGCACTTGCCGAGCTTGACGCCATCATCGCCGCGACGAGGAACGCCCAGGGCATTCCGGCGCTGCTGCGGCTCGACCTTGCCTTTCACCGCGCGCTCTACCGTGCCTCGGGCAATCCGGTGTTCGAGGCGATGACGGGCCCGCATTTCCCCGCCCTCGCCCGTGCCATGGCGGCGGTGCTGGAAGCCGAAGACTACCGCGCCCGCGCCGCGCGCGAACACGAGACGATCCTCGCCAGGGTGCGCGAGGGCGATGCGGCGGGGGCCGAGGCGGCGGCGCGCGACCATGCGCGCAATGCCGGCGAGATCACCGCCCGCCGCCTCGCCGATCGTGCGCAGGCGGGCTGACGTTCAACATAATACGGACCAGGAGGAGACAACATGAAACTGACCCAGCAGCAGATCGAGGATTTCCACCGCGAGGGCTGGCTGTTCCTACCCGAGCTGTTCAGCCCCGAGGAGGTGGCGCTGCTCAAGTGTGAATCCGAGGCGATCTATCGTGAGCATCGCCCGGAAGTGTGGCGCGAGAAGAACGGCGCGCCGCGCACCGCCTTCGCCGCGCATACGTATAACGAGGCCTTCGGCACGCTCGGCGCGCATCCGCGGCTAATCGGGCCGGTCGAGCAGATCTTCGGCGAGCAGGTGTACATGCACCAGTACAAGATCAACGCGAAGGCGGCCTTTACCGGCGAGGTCTGGCAGTGGCACCAGGATTACGGCACCTGGAAGCGCGATGACGGGATGCCCGAACCGCGGGCGATGAACATTTCGGTGTTCCTCGACGAGGTGATGCCGATCAACGGCCCGCTGCTGCTGGTGCCGCGCAGCCATAATGCCGGCGACCTGGAAGCGCGCCACGATGTCGAGACCACCTCCTACCCGCTCTGGACGCTGGACGAGGCAACGGTGAGCCGGCTCGTCGCCGAAGGCGGGATCGTCGCCCCTACCGGCAAGCCGGGCGGCGTGCTGATGTTCCACGGCAATCTCGTGCATGGCTCGGCCGGGAACATCACGCCCTATCCGCGCCGCATCGTGTATCTGACGCTCAATGCGGTTTCCAATTACATCCGCACGCCGACGCGGCCGGAATTCATCGCGCATCAGGATTTTGCGCCGATCCTGCCGGTGGCGGACGACGCGCTGGCGCGGCTCGCGGCGCACACGCCCCGCGCGGCGGCGGAATGAGGCGATGAACCTCTCCCACCTCCTCGCCGCCCGGGCCGATGCCGGGCGGCCGGTCCGTGTGCTGCTGATCGGCGCCGGGAAATTCGGCTCGATGTTCCTCTCCCAAGTGCCACATACGAGAGGCATCGAGGTCGCCGCCATCGCCGATCTGCGGCCGGACGCCGCGCGCGCCGCATGCCGCGCCGTCGGCTGGGACGAGGCACGCATCGCCGCCACGATCTTCACCGACGACGCAATCGCCGAACTGCGCCGCGAGGATATCGACGTGGTGATCGAGGCGACCGGCAACCCGCCCGCCGGCATTGCCCACGCCCGCGCCGCCTTCGCCGCCGGCAAGCCGGTGGTGATGGTCAATGTCGAGGCCGATGCGCTGGCCGGCCCGCTGCTCGCCGCCGAGGCGGATGCGGCAGGAGTGACCTATTCGCTCGCCTATGGCGACCAGCCCGCCCTCGTCGCCGAGATGGTGGACTGGGCGCGGGCCTGCGGGTTTTCCGTGGTCGCCGCCGGCAAGGGCACGAAATACCTGCCGCTCTATCATGGCGTCACCCCGGATACGGTGTGGCAGCATTACGGGCTGACGGCGGAGCAGGCGCGCGAGGGCGGGATGAACCCGCAAATGTTCAACTCCTTTCTCGACGGCACCAAATCGGCGATCGAGATGGCGGCGATCGCCAATGCGACGGGGCTGGCCGTGCCCTCGTCCGGCCTGCATTTCCCGGCCTGCGGGGTGGATGATCTGCCGCATCTGCTGCGCCCGCGCACAGCGGGCGGGATGCTGGAGCGGTCCGGCATGGTCGAGGTGGTCTCCTCGCTGGAGCGCGACGGGCGGCCGGTGTTTCGCGACTTGCGCTGGGGTGTCTATGCCGTGTTCGAGGCGCCGAACGACTATGCGGCCGCCTGCTTTGCGCAGTACGGGCTGCGGACCGATGCCTCGGGCCGCTATGCAGCGATGTACAAGCCCTATCACCTGATCGGGCTGGAGCTGAACGTCTCGGTACTGTCGGTCGCGTTGCGCGGCGAGCCGACCGGGCGGCCGCGCGGGTTTGCCGGCGATGTCGTCGCCATCGCCAAGCGGGATCTGGCGGCGGGCGAGGTGCTCGATGGCGAGGGCGGCTATACGGTGTGGGGCAAGCTGCTGCCGGCGCAGGCGAGCCTTGCCGCCGGCGCCCTGCCGATTGGTCTCGCGCATCACGCGCGGCTGCGGCGCGGCATCGCCGAGGGCGAGGTGGTGGGGTGGGACGATGTCGATTTCGCCGCCGCCGGATCGGCGCTGCAGACTGCGATCGCGGCACGGCGGGAGATGGAACGGCGCTTCGCCGCCCCCCGCGCCGCGGCGGGCGCCGCCTGAGCGCAAGCCGCAGCGTCCTTGATCTCGATCAAGGACGCTGCGGCCCCGGCGGCTCAGAGAAGATGCATGGAACAGGCCCTTCTCGCGCGCTATGACCGCCCCCTGCCCCGCTACACCAGCTATCCGACCGCGCCGCATTTCTCCGCCGCGACCGGGGCGAAGGACTATGCCCTCTGGCTTGCCGCGATTGAGCCCGATGCCCGCGCCTCGCTCTACCTGCATGTGCCGTTTTGTCGCAGCATGTGCTGGTTCTGCGGCTGCACCACCAGCGCGGTGCACAGCGTCAGCGCGCTGGAGCGCTACGCGACGGCGCTGGAAACCGAGATCGGCCGCGTCGCCGCCGCGATCGGCCATCACCTGCGAGCCGGGCAGATCCATTGGGGCGGCGGCACGCCGACCGCCCTGCCCGCACCGCTGCTGCGCCGGGTGCATGCGGCGCTCGCCCGCCATTTCACGCTTGATGACACGACCGAAATCGCCATCGAGATCGACCCGCGCACCCTGCCGGACGACGCCACGGCGCTGCTGCGCGATCTCGCCGTCACCCGCGTCAGCCTCGGGGTTCAGGATTTCGCCCCCGCGGTGCAGGCGGCAATCGGGCGACACCAGAGCGTCGCCCAGACCAAAGCCGCCGCCGATGCGGCGCGGGCGGCGGGCATCGCCTCGGTGAATTTCGACCTCGTCTATGGCCTGCCGTTCCAGACCATCGAGTCGCTGGAGGCGACGATCGGCGAGGTTCTCGCCCTCGGGCCGGACCGCGTCGCGCTCTACGGCTATGCCCATGTGCCGTGGACGCGCAAGCGCCAGCAGGTGATCGCTGAGCGCGCCCTGCCGGACACCGCGGCGCGCTTCGCCCAGCAACAGCGCGCCGCCGAACTGCTGGTCGCCGCCGGCTACCGCCAGATCGGGCTCGACCATTTCGCAAGGCCCGAGGATATGATGGCGCGCGCCGCCGGCACCGGCGCGCTGCGGCGCAATTTCCAGGGGTATACGGTCGACCCCTCCGACCTGCTGATCGGCCTCGGCGCCTCGGCGATCTCGCGTCTGCCGCAGGGCTATGCGCAGAACGCGGTTGGCACCCAGCCCTACCTCGCCGCGATCGAGGCCGGCGGGCTCGCCATCGCCAAGGGGCTGGCGCTGGATAACGAGGACCGGCTGCGCGGGGCGATCATCGAGCGGTTGATGTGCGACCTCGAAGTCGATCTCGCGACGTTCGACGCCGATCCTGAGCGTTTTGGCGCCGAAGGCGCGGCGCTGGCGCCGATGGAGGCGGATGGGTTGCTACGCCGCGAGGGCAGCCGCGTGATCGTCACCGAGGCCGGGCGGCCGTTCCTGCGCCATGCCGCCGCCGCCTTCGATGCCTGGCTCGGCCAGGCGGGGCGGCACGCCGCGGCGATCTGAGCGGGGTCAAAATTCCGACTCGCGGATCGCCTCCCAGACCCGCAGCGGGGTGCAGGGCAAAGGCGGCAGCGTCGCACCGATCGACCGCAGCGCGTCCGCCACCGCATTGGCAACCGCCGGCAGCGCGCCGGTCGTGCCCGCCTCGCCCAGCCCCTTGGCGCCAAGCGGATTATTGGGCGATGGGGTCGGCAGGTCGAGCGTGACGAAACCGGGAACGTCGGCCGCGCGGGGCATCGTGTAGTCCATGAAACTGCCGGTCAGCGGCTGGCCGGAGGGATCATAGCGCATCCCCTCACCCAGCACGCCGCCTACGCCCTGGACGATGCCGCCATGGATCTGCCCCTCGGCGACACGGGGATTGACCAGCACGCCGGAATCATCGGCCGCGACGTAGCGCACCAGCCGGACCAGCCCGGTCTCGCGGTCGATCTCCACCTCGGCGATGTGGCAGCCGGAGGGGAAGGTCGCGGCGACGGGTTTTACCCCGGTAACGGCGATCTCGCCGCCGGCGGCCGCAACCGCCGCGGCGAGGGTCATCACCGGGGAGCCGTCGCGCCGGAGGATGGCGCCGCTGGCAATGGCGAGGTCCTCCGGTGCTTCGTTGGCGCGCAGCCCGGCGAGGGCGAGCAACCGCGCGCGCAGGGCGGCACCGGCATCGGCCACCGCGCTGCCGGCGCTCACCGTCGAGCGCGAGCCGATCGAGCCGGCACCGGCCAGCGTGCTGCCGGGCGGGCTCGCCGCGAGTTCGATATCTGCCGGGTCGAGCCCGGTTTCGCGGGCAAGGATGAGGGCATAGGTCTCCGCCTGGCTCTGCCCACTACCGCCGGTCACCGTCTCGATCCGGGCGACGGCGCGACCGTCGGCGAGGGACAGCGTCACCCTCGCCTCGTCCTGCGCCGCGGCACCGCCGCCGGCGATCTCGGTAAACAGCGCGGCGCCGCGCCCGAGAAGCGCGCCACGCGCGGCGGCTTCGGCGCGGCGGGCGGCGATATCGTCCCAGCCGGATCCCACCCGGGCGGCGGCGATCAGCGCGGTATAGTCGGCGCTGTCATAGGTTGCACCGAAGGCGGTGCGCCAGGGAAAGGCAGCGGCGGGGATCGCGTTGCGCGCCCGCAGGTCGAGCGGGTCGGCGCCGGTCGCGGCCGCGGCCTCATCCACGAGGCGTTCGACCAGCAGCGCGATATCCGGCCGCCCGGCGCCGCGATAGGGGCCGAGCGGCCCGGCATTGGTGAAATATTGCGCGAACCGCGCATGCGCCGCCGGGATCGCGTAGGTGCCGGTGCCCGATTGCAGCGCGTTATGGACGTTCACGAAGGCGCCGACGGTGGTGACATAGGCGCCGAGATCGGCGTGATACTCGATCTCGATCGCGGTGAAGCGGAGATCGGCATCGAGCGCGAGGCGGCCGGAGAGCCTGGTCCCGCGGCCATGATTGTCGTTGAGGAAGGCTTCGCCGCGGGTCGGCACGTAGCGCACCGTCCGGCCGGTGGCGCGGGCGGCGAGCAGGAGAGCGGCGTGCTCGGGATAGGCCGGGCTGCGCAGGCCGAACCCACCGCCGACATCGGGCAGCTCGATCATGATGCGCGAGGCCGGGACGCCGAGCACGGCCTCGAGATCGAGCCGGATCTCGTTGATACCCTGGTGCGGGGTGGCGAGGTGATAGACGGCCGAAGCCGCGTCATACCGCGCGACGATGCCGCCCGGCTCCATCGTGGAGGGGGCGAGGCGCGGCAGGTCGAACCGCACTGCGGCCACATGCGCCGCCGCGGCGAAGGCGGCGGCGACCGATGCGGCATCGCCCGCGGCATGCAGGAAGGCGAGATTGCCCGGCGCCTCTTGATGGATCGGCGGGGTGTGAGGTGCTGCGTCGAGCCCGACCACCGGGGGCAGCATGTCGTATTCCACCGCGATCGCCTCCGCCGCATCCATCGCCGCGGCAAGGGTTTCAGCGACCACGCAGGCGACCGGCTCGCCGGCATAGCGCACCCGCCCCTGCGCCAGCACCGGACGGAACGGGGCGATGAGCGGGCGCTCGCCCTCGGCGCCGTAGCGCATCAGGGCGCGGAAATTGCCGAAGCCGGCGGTGGCGCAATCCTCGCCGGTCAGCACCGCGACGACGCCCGGTATCGCCCGCGCCGCCGCCGCATCGAGCGAGACGATCGCGGCATGGGCGTGAGGCGACCGCAGGAAGGCGGCCGCCAGCGCGCCCGCCGGCTGGATATCCGCGACATAGCGCCCTGCCCCGCTGACCCAGCGGGTCCGGTCGCGCGCCGATTGCGTGGGGCGGCCCGAACCGACCGATCCGTCCGTCTCTCGCACCTGCGACGCGGCGTGTGGGGAGGTCATCTCAACAACTCATCTCGATGGTTCACTCAATGATTCACCAGGGCAGTTCGGCGCCGGTATAGTCGAAGAAGGCGAGGCCGGGCGTGCCGCGCCGGGCGATCAGCTGGTCGACCACGCGGGGGATGCTCTCGCCGATGGAGAGCGTTGCCTGCGGGCCGCCCATCTCGGTCCGCACCCAGCCGGGGGCGACGAGGGCTAGGCTGCGGGACGAGCCCTTGTGACGGACGGCGTAGCTGCGCATCAGCGTGTTCAGCGCCGCCTTGCTGGCGCGATAGGCCTCGAACATGCCGGTCGTGTTGTTGGCCACACTACCGAGGCCGGAGGACATCAGCCCGATCCCGCCATCCGGTGCCACGAGGTCGCCCAGCGCCTCGACCGCGCGCATCGGGCTGAGCGCGTTGGTCACCATCAGCTCGACGAAGGTTTCGGTGCTGACCGCGCCGATCGGCGCCGCCGGGTCGTTGGCGATTCCGGCATTGACGAAGAGCTGGTCGAATACCTGCCCCTCCAGCCGGGCGCGCAGGGCAGCGAGCTGGCCGGGATCGTTGATGTCGAGCGATTCGATAACGAGCCGCCCGCCGTCCCGCCCGGCGAGGTCGTGCAGGCCGGTGCGGGCGGCGCCGCGCACCGTCGCAGTGACGTGCCAGCCGCGGCCGAGATACTCCTCCGCCATCGCGAGGCCAAGGCCGCGCGAGGCGCCGATGATGAGACAGGATGGGTGCGTTGCCATGCGATTCTCCACTCCGATGCGCCAAATTTACGGCGAGGCTACGACGATTCCCGCGCATCCGGCCAGACGCGGCCGGGGCAGGCGTGGCGAAGCGGAACATTTCGCTGCCGCCGCAATCGCCGCCGCTTTACAGGACCGCGGGGTTCATTTAGGTGCCGCGTAACGAATATGAGAACAACGCCCGGTTGCGGGCCTACTGAACATGGGGAACATTCATGACAAACCGACACAGGGCCGTGCTCGCCCTGGCAGCCGCCGCGATGCTGGCGCTGCCCGGGATTGCTTCGGCAGGCTGCGCGAGCGGCGATTTCACCACCGCACAGGCGACGACCGGCAAGACCCTCTACGATACGAACTGCGCTGCCTGCCACATGACGAATCTGGAGGGCGGCTCGGGCCCGGCGATCGGCGGGGCGAAGTTCAAGTCCTATCTCGACTTCACCAAGATCACCGGTACGCAATTGCTTGCCTTCATCAAGTCGCAGATGCCGTATCAGGCGCCCGGCAGCCTCAAGCCGGCCGAATATGACGCGATCTTCGCGTATATCCTGCAGCAGAACGGCTATCCGTCCGGCGCCACAGCGCTCGACGCCAAGACCGCCTCCTGCGTCAAGATGCTGCCTTATCCTGGCAAGTCCTGACGTTGGGCGGACTGCCGGCTGCCCGCGTGCGGCCGGATCTGGCTGAAACCACAGGGGAAACTCACAAAATGACAACAACGGACAATCAATCCCGCCTCATGCGCCGGGTTCGGCTTGCCGCGCTGCCGGCGGCAGCACTGCTCGGCCTCGCCCTCGCGCAGTCGGCACAGGCCGGCGCGGTGAAGGCCGAGGGGTCGGAGACCGGCGGGCAGACCGCGAAGGTCGGCAAGACCATCACCTCGGACGTCAATGTCTCCACCACCATGCTGGAAGCGGCGCCGAAGGCGGATGCGAACTGGCTGGTCAACGGCCGCGATTTCGACAATTCGCGCTTCTCGCCGCTCAAGCAGATCGATTCGGCCAATGTGAAGGATCTCGCGCCGGTTGCAATCGCGCAGACCGGCTACAGCGCGAGCTTCGAGACCACGCCGCTGGTGGTCAATGGCGTGATGTATCTGACCACGCCGATGGTGAACTCCAAGCAGGCGCTGATCGCGATGAACGCGACCAACGGCCAGACGCTGTGGACCTATACCTACACCGACGGCCAGAACCAGATCTGCTGCGGCCCGGTGAACCGCGGCGCGGCGGCGTCGAACGGCAAGGTCTACATGCTGACGCTGGACGATCATCTCGTCGCGGTGAACGCGAAGACCGGCGAGCAGGAATGGTCGACCACGGTTGCCGATCCGCGCTATGGCTATTCGGAGACGATGGCGCCGACCGTCTACAAGAACATGGTCATCATCGGCAGCGCCGGCGGCGAGTGGCCGATCCGCGGCTTCGTTGCGGCCTATGACGCGACGACCGGCAAGCAGATCTGGCGCTTCCATACCACCGACAGCAAGGCCGGCTGGGAAGGCGATTCGTGGAAGACCGGCGGCGGCACCGTGTGGACGACGCCGACGGTCGATCCGAAGCGGGGCCTGCTGATCTTCGCGACCGGCAACCCGAACCCCGACCTCAACGGCTCGGCGCGCAAGGGCGACAACCGCTATACCGACTCGATCGTCGCGCTGAACATCAATACCGGCAAGCTCGTCTGGTATTACCAGGAAGTGAAGCACGACGTGTGGGACTATGACGCCGTCAGCAACGCGATGCTGTTCGACGTGCGGGATCACGGCAAGATGGTTCCGGCCGTCGGCGAGGCGGGCAAGACGGCGTGGTACTACATCGTCAACCGCGAGACCGGCAAGCTGATCCGCAAGTCCGAACCGTTCGACATGCAGAAGAACATGTTCGCGCAGCCGACGACGAAGGGCGTGCAGATGCTGCCGGGTGCGAATGGTGGCGCCGAGTGGTCGCCGCCGGCGTTCTCGCCGATGACCCGCGACGTGTACGTGATGGGCATGAACCAGCTCATGACCTTCACCAACGAGAAGAGCAGCCCGGCCATCCCCGGCCAGATCCGCCTCGGCAGCACGTTCAAGAATGTCGATCACGGCATCCAGAACGGCACGCTGACGGCGATCAACGTCGATACCGGCAAGATCCGCTGGAACGACACGCTGCCGGAGCCGATGATGGGCGGCGTCCTGGCGACGGCGGGCAACCTGGTGTTCACCGGGGAGGGCAATGGCTGGTTTGACGCGATGGACGCGAAGACCGGCAAGCGCCTGTGGCGGTTCAACCTCGGCGCCGGCGTGAACGCCCCGCCGGTTGCCTATTCGGTGAATGGCCGCGAATACATCGCGGTGGCCGCCGGTGGCAATTTCCAGCTCAGCTATCCGTATGGCGACGCGGTGGCGATCTTCGCGCTGCCGAAGAAGTAAGCTGGCCGCATGGCTTGAAGACGGGCCGGGGCGCGACGCGCTCCGGCCTTTTTCATGTCCCCGATCCGGGGAGACCTGATGCTTCAGCTGCCGCCAGGAAAGCCGCCAAGCGGGCTGGGGTTGAAGTTGATCTGCTCGTCCATCATCGCCTTCGCCATCTCCATCTCGGCGCGGGCCATGTGCATCATCGCCTCGTGCTCGCGCCGCGGCGCGATGGCAAAATCGGTATGATAGGTTCGGTTGATCTTGGTGATCAGCGTTTCGACATGAGTGATATCAGCCTTCATGGCGGCGGTCTGTTGCGGCGAGCGGGCTGTCGCGGCATCGCCCTGCTGGGCGAGGGCCGTGCCGGTGCCGGCGAGCGCGAGGGCGCCGAGCAGAAAGATTGTTTTCATCGTATCCTCCTTGCGTGATCCGTCGTGCGGATCGTCGCCGCCTCCCGCCTCCGCCCTTCCGGCATCGCTTCGTGCGGCTTCGTAAAGATGCCGGCTCAGGCTCGGGGATTCCAATGCCGTTTGATTATCGTTTCGATGCCGTGAGAGGCTGGGCGGGCGGCTCCTCGCATGAACCCAATGGCCGCCGGGTACTGAGCGGCATCCTGCATCGCTTTCGCGAGGGCTTGCGGTGACGAGCGCTTCCTGGGGGCTACGGGCCACGAACCAGTGTGATCAAGCGGTTCAACCGCTGGAGCCAACGAGGCCTCTGGCAGGAGGTCTTTGCGGCTCTTGTCGCCTGCGCGGACCCGCCGCGCATCGCCACACGCTAGAGCACGTTCCGATCCATCCGAATCGGATGCCGTGCTCTAACTTATTCATAAACAGAGCATCATCCGATCAGATGACTCCATCTGATCGGATGATGCTCCAAGACAAAACCGCACGAAATGTGCTCGCAGGTATCTGCCTCGTCCTCGCCGTCACATCATTGATCAGTCGAGTCCAGAACCTGGATCGACTTTGGAACGGCCGCTTTTCCGACGTGCCAACCGGGAAGCGGACCGACCGGTGTCGGCCCCGGCCTGGTTCACCCGTGCAGACCGGGTGCCTCCTGGCCCGTGCGGGCCACGTATTCGGTATATCCGCCGTCATAGTCATGGATACCTTCCCGGGTGAGCTCCAATACCCGGTTAGAAAGCGCGGCGAGGAAGTGGCGATCATGCGAGACGAACAACATGGTGCCCTCGTAGTTCGAGAGTGCGGTGATGAGCATCTCCTTCGTCGCGAGGTCGAGATGGTTGGTGGGCTCGTCAAGGACCAGGAAATTTGGCGGGTCGTAGAGCATCAACGCCATGACGAGCCGCGCCTTCTCCCCACCCGAGAGCTGGCGGCAGCGCTTTTCCACCTCGTCACCTGAGAAACCGAATGCCCCGGCCAGCGTACGCAGGCTACCCTGGCCCGCATGCGGGAAGGCAGCATCGAGTGTTGCGAAGATTGTGGCGTCGCCGTCCAGCTGGTCCATGGCGTGCTGGGCGAAGTAACCCATCTTCACGCTGCCCCCCAGGGTCACCGTGCCGGTATCGGGCGAAGTGCTGCCGGTTACCAGCTTCAGCAGCGTGGATTTGCCCGCGCCATTCACGCCGAGCACGCAGCAGCGCTCCTTGCGGCGGATCAGCAATTCGAGGCCGTCATAGATCACCTTGCTGCCATAGCGCTTGGAGACGCCGCGCAGCTTGGCTACGTCATCACCCGAACGCGGGGCGGGGCGGAACTCGAAGGCGATGGCCTGGCGTCGCTTGGGTGGCTCCACCCGGTCGATCTTGTCCAGTTTCTTCACCCGGCTCTGCACTTGCGCGGCGTGCGAGGCACGGGCCTTGAAGCGCTCGATGAACGCGATCTCCTTGGCGAGCGTCGCCTGCTGGCGCTCGAACTGCGCCTGCTGGTGCCTCTCATTCAGGGCGCTCTGGCGGGCGTAGAACTCATAGTCGCCGGAGAAGCTGGTGAGATTGCCGCCGTCGATCTCGATGACCTTGTTGATGATGCGGTTCATGAATTCGCGGTCGTGCGAGGTCATCATCAGCGCGCCGTCGTAACCGGCGAGGAACTGCTCCAGCCATATGAGGCTCTCCAGGTCGAGATGGTTGCTTGGCTCGTCCAGCAACATCACGTCCGGGCGCATGAGCAGAATGCGCGCAAGTGCCACGCGCATCTTCCAGCCGCCGGAGAGCAGGCCCACGTCGCCGTCCATCATCTCCTGGCTGAAGCCGAGGCCGTCGAGCACCTCGCGCGCCTTGCCCTCCAGTGCGTAGCCGCCCAGCTCCTCGAAGCGCGCCTGGACCTCGCCATAGCGTTCCAGGATGGTGTCCAGCTGGTCGGCCTTTTCGGGATCGGCCAGAGCGGCTTCGAGCTTTGCCAGTTCCTCACCCACCTCGCTCACCGGCCCGGCCCCTGCGATCACCTCGGCTACGGCGCTGCGGCCCGCCATCTCGCCGACATCCTGGCTGAACAAGCCAATGCTGATTCCGCGATCGATGAGGATGTTGCCCTCGTCGGGAGGCTCCTGACCGGTGATCATGCGAAACAGCGTGGACTTCCCAGCACCATTGGGGCCAACAAGGCCAATCTTCTCGCCCCGCTGCAAGGCAGCTGACGCCTCGACAAAGATCAGGCGGGTGCCGTTCTGCTTGCTGATATTATCCAGACGAATCATGAGTCCTCGGTGGCCGGAATTGCCGGAAGTTCTTAAAGCAACTCCCCGGGACCGTGAACCGCAGGGGCGTTGCCGAAATCAACCCGAAGCTCGGGTGCATCCGATCGCGTTCCAGCGGCTATATTCGTTGAGTTAAAAGTCATGGATCCGGTGGCGTGCCTTGCGCGGCTCAAGTCTTGATCGGGGCTCCGGCGACTCGCTTGTTGGCGGCGAATGGGCTTCCCGCACAGCCACCGCATGACCACCACCTTGGTCGCCGACCCGCGCATGACCAGCATGGTCGCGCCCATGGTGCTTGATGGGCCGATCAACGGCTACTGATTCGCAGCCCGCATTGCATTTATCCTTGTCCCGGAACTGCGGCCGGGCGACGTCGTCATCATGGATACCCTGTCGAGCCACAGACGTGCATCGGTGCAGGTGCTCATCGAGGCCGCAGGCGCAACACTACGCTTCCTCCCGCCCTATAGCCCTGACTTCAACCCGAACGGAAAAGCCTTCGCCCGCCTCGAGGCCATGCTGCAAAAAGCCGGTGAGCGAACCGTCTCTGGCATGTGGGACCTCGTCGGCAGGCTCGCCGATATCTTCAAGCCCGCCGAGTGCGCCAACGACTTCCGCTCATGCGGATAAGAACTTGATTGAGCGTAAGACGCTTGAGATGTCCTCGAATGGATCGGAACAACTGAAGGATTCAGCACTGCTGTGGAGCGGTTGCAGCGGAATTTCGGGTTCTCTGTCCCGGAGCAGATCCCTCGTGAGAATATGGCGTCCAATCAGCTGGACACCCGCAATAACCCTGTGAAGGTTGTTGAATTCGTGATTCACTGAGCGGGTCGTGAATTGGAGGCGGGTGGATGGAGGCGTGGTCGCTATTCGGGCTCTCGGAGCATCTTGAGCGTCTGAGCAAGACGGGGGACCCGCTGGAGGTTCTGGAAGCGACGGTCGATTTCGAGCATTTCCGTGGCTGGCTGGTTGAAGGGCTGGGCTACGGGGACGGAGCCAGGGGTGGCCGCCCGCCCTTCGACCCTGTTTCGATGTTCAAGGCGCTGATCCTTCAGGCCCAGCAGAATCTGAGCGATGCCAGGATGGAGTTCATGATCCGGGACCGCCTGTCCTGGATGCGCTTCCTGCGCTTTGATCTTGGCGGGCCGACGCCGGATGAGAACACGATCCGGCTGTTCCGTAACAAATTGACAGAGACGGGCACGCTGAAGCGGGTGATGAAGGCGTTCGACTGGCAATTTGAACCGCCCCGGGTTTGCCGGAGGCCATTTGAGTTAAGCTAAGCGGCGATCTTCATCTGGTCGAGTGTGGCGAAATATCGTTGTTCGGCTTCGGCGGGCGGGATGTTGCCGATCGGCTCGAGAAGGCGCCTGTGGTTAAACCAGTCGACCCATTCGAGCGTTGCGAACTCGACGGCCTCCAACGATTTCCACGGCCCGCGACGACGGATGACCTCGGTCTTGTAAAGGCCGTTGATGCTCTCGGCGAGAGCGTTGTCGTAGCTATCGCCGACACTGCCGACGGACGGTTCGATGCCGGCCTCCATCAGGCGCTCGGTGTATTTGATCGAGACATACTGGCTGCCCCGGTCGCTATGATGGACGAGCCCGCCGCTACGCACCGGGCGTCTGTCGTGAAGAGCCTGTTCCAGGGCATCGAGGACGAAGCCGGCATGCGCCGTGCGGCTTACCCGCCAGCCAACGATACGCCGGGCGAATGTATCGATGACAAACGCCACATACACAAAGCCCTGCCAGGTCGCGACATAAGTGAAGTCGGAGACCCAGAGCATATTCGGCGCCGGCGCCTGGAACTGGCGGTTGACGCGGTCCTGTGGGCAGGGTGTCGCCCTGTCGCTGATCGTCGTCCTGACCGGCTTGCCGCGGATCACGCCCTGCAGGCCGATGATCCGCATCAACCGCTCCACCGTGCAGCGGGCAACAGCGCATCCTTCCCGCTGCAACTGCCGCCAGACCTTGCGCGCACCGTAGACCTCGAAATTCTCCGCGAACACGCGCCGGATATCCGCCTCGAGCGCCTCATCCCGCCGGGCGCGTTCTGACCGCCTCTCGGGGTTGGCCCGCTTCGCTATATGCTCGTAGTAGGTCGATGGGGCGATCGGCAGGACCCTGCAGATCGGCTCGACCCCATAAGCCCCGCGGTGATCATCGATGAACGAGATCATGGTTTGAACCGGCGGTCGAGCTCCGCCTGGGCAAAATATGCCGACGCCTTGCGCAGGATCTCATTCGCCTGGCGAAGCTCGCGGTTCTCGCGTTCCAGTGCCTTCAGCTTCGCCGACACTTCCGACGGAACACCAGGCGAGCGGCCGCTGTCGCGATCCACCTTCTGCACCCATTCACGCAGCGTATGCGGTGAGCAGCCAAACTTCGCGGCTATCGACACCATCGCCCCTCCGCAGCATTCCACCTGCCAAGGCAGGCGGAACCTTGGCTGCTTCGCCCACCGCGAGGGAGTTCGCCCTCGTGCTCCAGCACCATCCGCACCGCCCGCTCGCGGACTTCAGGAGAAAACTTGTTCGTCGTCAGACTCGTCATGGCTCCATCCTATTTGGGAGTTGGAGCCTCCGGCAAACCCGGGGCGGTTCATTCGTGGAGATGCAGCATGAGCAAAACTCCTGCCGCCGATGCCGCACGTCTCGCCTTTCTCCTCAACGAACTTCGCCTGCCCAGCATCAAGCATCTCTGGCCCGATCTCGCCGCCCAGGCCGACAAGGAAGCCTGGCCTGCCGCACGCTTCCTGGCAGCGCTCGCCGAACACGAACTGGCCGACCGCGAACGGCGCCGCATCGAACGCCATCTCCTCGAAGCTCATCTGCCAATCGGCAAAACACTCGACAATTTCGACTTCAACGCCGTGCCGGTCATCAGCAAGGCCCACATCACCGCTCTCGCCTCCGGCAATGCCTGGATCGAACACGGCGCCAATTGTCTCGTGTTCGGGCCGCCCGGCGTCGGAAAATCGCATCTCGCTTCAGGTCTCGGCCGCGCCCTCATCGAAGCCGGCTTCCGCGTGCTGTTCGCCAGAACCACAGACCTCGTCCAGCGCCTGCAGGTCGCCAGGCAAGACCTCGCCCTCGAAGCCGCCATCACCAAACTCGACCGCTATCATCTGCTCATCCTCGATGATATCTCCTACGTCACCAAGGATCAGGCCGAGACCTCCGTGCTCTTCGAGCTGATCAGCCGGCGCTACGAGCATCGCTCCATCATGATCACCGCCAATCAGGCTTTCGGAGAATGGAACAAGATCTTTCCCGACCAGGCCATGACCTTGGCCGCTGTCGACCGCCTCGTTCACCACGCCACCATCATCGAAATGAATGTCGAAAGCTACCGGCGCCGCACCGCTATCGCGCGCAAACGAGCCACAGGAAGGCCGCCAGCCAGGCAAACCCCAAATTCAGAAACCTGATCGACGCCGCCTGATCGCCGCTCAGCGACAATCAACAAAAACCCACTTGCCATCCAACTCAAAACCCATATCCTCACCCCCGTCGCCGTCAGCTTTTCTCATGCTGATTGTCGCTCCTTCTCACCCAGATTGTCGCGCTACAGGGCGGTGACCTCGGCCGCGCAACCGGATGGGCGGATGCTGTCGCGACTGGTGAGCACACAGAATTCCTCCTCGGAGGTCTGGGCCGACAGCGCCTATCGCTCGCAGACAAACGAGAAATGGCTGGCATCAAGGATGTTGGTCAGCCGCATTCGCCGGCGCAAGCCGGCCGACAAGCCGATGCCGCGACATGTCGCGCGGGCCAATGCCGCGAAATCGTCGATCCGTGCCCATGTCGAACACGTCTTCGCCCACCAGAAGAACAGGTTCGGCCTGTTCATCCGCACCCGCCCTGCACGCCGCTTGCCGGGCCGCGTTCCCCGCCTGGAATGTCACGCCCGCCGAAATAGGGGCGATCCTGACCGCCGCCGGGTGGAAGCATCTCCAGTGGCGGGAAAGGCGCGGAAATCCTGACAATCGGGTGCGGGGATATCAGCCGCACCGGCTGGGGGAAGTAGGACGGGCGAGCAACGGTTAACCACCGCGCGCGCGTCTAGTTTCGTTGTGGCGTGACGCGTTCTGTCAAAGGAATTGATGTTTTTAGATTTGGTCTACCAACTTTTTTCAAAACGAAAAATCCATATTCAAATTTTTATCCTCACCAGCAATAGTTTTGCCATATTTCACTTGATCGCATTGCGTCTTACTTGGCTTAAAATGTTGGAAATTTAAAATCGATATAAAAAAATTCTCTATTTTCTTATCTTTTGTTTTTGTGTTCATTGTTGGATTAATAAATAAGTATTGATGATAATAATATAATTGATTAAATATAACCTGTTTATACCAAGAGTTTGAACGAATGTTGCACGTGTATGCAACATAGGCAACAATCACATTATGCTTCAAATCACTTATTTCTGATTTATTTTGCTCGTCTAATTTCCTTTGATCTTTGTATAAAAGTTGTTGAAGGGGAGATTTATTTCTGTCGGTTGTTCCTGCATTTATTATATCATTCCCTATAGACGCAAGATATTTCTCCACAATCCTGCTATGCTTCCAAGTGGAAATAGATATGGGTGGGGCTGCAATTCCGCTCGCAGGGTAAGCGGCCATGATCATAGCCAAGAGACAGTAGATAGATCTCACCGTTGACCTCCCATGATCATGGAGCCAAGCACAGATGACGCTTGTTCCTCAATCGTTTGTGTTCTGTTTTAGAAATTATCTGCCTCGTAATACCTCCGCGACCGTTTCCATTCGCTCACACGCCGCGCCCGGTGCGGACTGCGGACATGTTTTGCGGACCTGCACCCAGCCGGAGACAGGGCGGGCGAAATCCCCGCAGGTCGCATGGCTGGGGGAGGATCCATAGTTGCCGGGCCGGAGGTGCGACCTCGCCCGCCTGACCGCACAACATGCCGCAACCTTACGCGCGTGCGTGTATGCGTATTGCTTGCCTAACCCCCCTGATCCCCGACCGGCGAGGCGGACGAATCGAGAGCGGCGGAGACGATCACGCAACCGTCATTCGGACGCGACCGGAGACACCAAATTGCCGACGAGTGCGGTCCCGTTGGTATCCCGAACATATTCAATTTTCGCTAATGTTTCGCACAACCACTTGAAAACGTTGGTGGAGCCAATCGGAATCGAACCGACGACCTCCTGAATGCCATTCAGGCGCTCTCCCAACTGAGCTATGGCCCCACCGTGCGTGAGGGCCCTATTAGACCGAGTTCGCGCCCGCGGCAAGAGCATCGGAGGACAAACCGGCCATGAAATATGCCGTGGGCAATATGGGGAGGCATTGCAGGCGGCAGTTCGGGTGCCGGGCGAGGCGGAAAAACTGTACAAATGTTCAATTTCGGATCGACACGAGAGACCTAGGCCGGTAGTGTGGCGGTGCACCAGGGAGACGACGCCATGTCCATGATCGTCGACAGACGCGACCTCGACTTCATCCTGTTCGACCTGCTCGGGATGGAGCAACTGCTGCACCACGAGCGCTTCGCCGGATTCGACCGCGATGCCTGCGCCCAGATGCTCGACACCGCGCAAGCCATCGCCGAGGAGCAGTTCCTGCCGATCGCCGCCGAGGTGGACGCAAACGAGCCGCGCTTCGTCAATGGAAGGGTCGAGATGCCGGAGGGCACCGGACGCGCGCTGCGCGCATGCGCCGAGGCGGGGTTCTTCGCCCTGCCCTTCGCGCTGGAGCATGGCGGGTTGCAGGCGCCGCGCGTGCTGCACACGGCGGCCAGCGGCATCTTCACCTGTGCGAATACGGCCGTCGCCAATTACGCCTTCCTCACCGTCGGCGCGGCAAACCTGCTTGCCGCCTTTGGCAACGAAGCGCTGCGCCGGCGCTTCCTGCCGCCGATGCTGGAGGGACGCTGGTTCGGCACGATGTGTCTTTCCGAACCGCAGGCCGGCTCGTCGCTCGCCGACATCACCACCACCGCGACACCGCGCGACGACGGCACGTTTTCGCTCCGCGGCAGCAAGATGTGGATTTCGGGCGGGGATCAGGAAATTTCGGAAAATATTGTCCATATGGTGCTCGCGCGGATCGCCGGCGCGCCGGCAGGAACGCGCGGCATTTCGCTGTTTCTCGTGCCCAAGCGCCGCGTTGATGAAAGCGGCGCCGTTGGCGAGCACAACAACATCGCCCTTGCCGGGCTGAACCACAAGATGGGCCAGCGCGGCACCACCAACTGTCTGCTCAATTTCGGCGAGAGCGGCGAGACGATCGGGCATCTGATCGGCGCGGCGCATCGCGGCCTCGAATACATGTTCCAGATGATGAACGAGGCGCGCATCGGCGTCGGCCATGCCGCGACCATGTCCGCACTCGCCGGCTATCGTCATTCGGCGGAATACGCCCGCACCCGCACGCAAGGCCGCAAGGCCGGGCAGAAGGACCCGTCCGCCTCGCCCGTGCCGATCGTCGAGCACGCCGATATCCGCCGCATGCTGCTGGCCCAGAAGGCGGCGGTGGAGGGCGCGCAGGCGCTCTGCCTCTATGCCGCGCAACTGGTCGACCGGCAGGAGATCGCGACCGACGCGGATGAGGCCGAATGGCTCGGCACGCTGCTCGGGCTGCTGACGCCGGTGGTGAAATCCTGGCCGTCGGAGCATTGCCTCGAAGCCAACAAATGGGCGATGCAGATCCTCGGCGGCTATGGCTACACGCGGGACTATCCGCTGGAGCGGCTCTATCGCGACAACCGGCTGAATCACATTCACGAAGGCACGTTCGGCATCCAGGGCATCGACCTCGTGGGCCGTAAGCTCGGCGGCGACAATGGCGATGCGCTGCGCCGCTTCGCCGCACAGATGCGCGAGACCGCCGCCATCGCCGCCCCGCATCCGGCCCTCGCGAACGAGGCCGCCCGCCTCGTGGCGGCACTCGACCAGCTCGGCGTCACCGCCAATGCCCTGCTCGCCTGCGCCGACCTGCCACGCCGCCTCGCCAATGCGACCTTATTTCTCGACGCATTCGGCCATGTCGTCATCGGCTGGCTCTGGTTGTGGCAGGCACTCGTTTCGGCCGCCTCGCTGGACGGTAACCCTCCACCGCCCGACAGGCTCTTTCACGAGGGCAAGCTACTGACATGCCGTTATTTCATGGCGCATGAGCTGCCGCTGGCGGTTGCCCGACTTGCACTTTGCGCGACCCTCGAGACCAGCAGCCTCGACGCGCCGGCAGCGCTGTTCGCTCTCTGACGCAGGGCGGCAGCCCATGGTGCAGGATCGCAGCCTACGCACAAAACAGCGGATTCATGAAGGTGCCGTCAGCGTTCTTGCCAAGGGCGGGGTTGCCGGGCTTACCCATCGCGCGGTCGCTGCCACCGCAGGTGTCAGCCTCGCCGCGACAACATATCATTTTGAATCCAAAACAGACCTCATCGCCAGCGCCTCACGCCATCTGATGAGCGGCTATCTCGACGCCTTCGCCCGGCTCGAACGCCGCGTCAGCGCCGGCGAGGCGACCGGGGTTGCGCGGATCGACGATCTTGTCATGCGCGTCGTGCTCAATGCGCTGGGGCGCGAGCGGACGCGCTCGCTGGCCTGGTGCGAGCTGATCCTGCATGGCGGGCGCGGCGATGCGGGACGGCTACTGGCACAGGGATGGTACGCACGGCTCGATGAAATCTGGCATGCCATCGGCCAAAATCTCGGCTTCGGGCAGGACCGCAGCGTGGCCCGCGCGGCGATCGACCGGGCGATCGGGCTGACCTTTCTGCTCCACCCGCTCGGGCTTGAGCAGGAAGCGGCGCGCGATTTCATCGAAGGCCGGCTCGATCCCGCGCAACTCGGCCCGCCCGCCCCCACGGCGGACGACGATGCCGTCCCCGCCAGCGCCCGCCATTTCGAGACCCGCGAGCGGATCGTGCAGGCGACGATCGACATTCTCGTCGAGTCAGGCGCCGGGGCAGTAAGCTGGGCCGCCATCGCCCAGCGCGCCGGCCTCGCCCGCAGCGGCCCGGCCTATTATTTCCCGGCGATCGGCGCGCTGCTCGCCACGGCACAGGTCGCGCTGTTCGACCGGGCGAAGGCGCGCTACCGCGCAGGCTTCGGCGCGATCGACCCCGCCGGGATCGATGAGGTGCGGCTGGTCGATCTCACCACGGCGATCTGGTTTCGCGAGGTGCTGGAACATGCGCGCGAGGCGCTTGGGCATTACGCCGTGTTTCTCCGCGCCGCCCAGGCTCCAGGAGAAAGCATGGTGCTGCGCGCGGCTCTCGCGGCCACGCTGCGCGACCAGCACGGCGCCTGGCGCCGGCGGCTGGCGGCGATCGCCGTAGCACCGCCGCACCCTGCCGGCCCGCTCGCGGTGCAGGCCCTCTTCGTCGGCAAGCTGATCCGTGCTGCCGCCACCGGGGCGGACACGGCGCTGCTCGCGCTGGCGCGGGAGGATTTTGCCGCCGCGATCGCCGGGGCAATCCGCCCTGAAAAACCGTACGCTCATCCAAAACCGGCTTGCCAGCCGGGCCCGCCTGGCTTAGCTGAACAGAGCGAAGCGCCGCTTCGCGGCCCGGAACCATAAGGGAGGACCGGCATGATCGACCCGGCATCACTGTTTTCGCTGCAGGGGCGTGTCGCCCTCGTCACTGGCGGCTCGCGCGGCATCGGCCGGATGATCGCCGAAGGGTTTCTCGCCCAGGGCGCGCGGGTCTACATCTCGGCGCGCAAGGCGGAGCAGTGCCACGCCGCGGCGGCCGAACTCGGCCCCGATTGCATCGCCGTGCCGGCGGATATCTCGACGGTCGAGGGCGCGCGCGCGCTGGCCGCGACAATCACCGCGCGCGAACCGGCGCTCGACATCCTGGTCAACAACGCGGGTGCGGCCTGGGGCGCGCCGTTCGAGAGTTTCCCGGAACATGGCTGGGACAAGGTGTTCGACGTCAATGTGAAGGCGCCATTCTTCCTCACCCAGGCGCTGCATGGCGCGCTGAAGGCAGCGGCGCGGCCCGACCGCCCGGCCAAGGTGATCTGCGTCGGCTCGATCGACGGGCTGCGCGTCAATGCCTGGGAGACCTACAGCTACCAGGCCTCGAAAGCGGCGATCCATCACCTGATGCGGCGCATGGCGGCACGGCTGATCCACGACAATATCGTCGCCAGCGCGATCGCCCCCGGCGCGTTTCCCTCCGAGATGAACCGCGCCGCGCGCGACCGGGGCGAGGCCGTCGCCGCCGCCATTCCCGCCCGCCGCATCGGCCGCGCCGAGGACATGGCGGGTGCTGCGATCTATCTTGCCAGCCGCGCCGGCGATTACGTCGTCGGCCAGGTGCTTACCGTCGATGGCGGGCTCGTTGCCGCCAACCCGGTGGAGACGGCCGAACCCTGAGTCCGTCCCACCCATTTTCCGCCAGAGGAGCGAACAGACATGCGTGACGCCGTGATCGTCTCGACCGCCAGAACCCCGATCGGCCGCGCCTATCGCGGTGCCTTCAACGCCACCCCCGCCCCCACCCTCGCCGCCCACGCGCTGCGCGAGGCGGTGCGCCGCGCCGGGATCGACCCCGCCGAGATCGACGACTGCCTGATCGGCAGCGCCCTGCCCCAGGGCGGGCAGCACACGATCGGCCGCACCGCCGCCCTCCGCGCCGGCCTGCCCGTAACCGTGCCTGGCATGACGATGGACCGGCAATGTTCCTCGGGCCTGATGGCCATCGCCACCGCGGCGAAGCAGGTCATCGTCGACCGGATGGACGTGGTGCTGGCCGGCGGCGTCGAGTCGATCTCGACGGTGCAGACCGAGGCGATGCGGGTGGATCGCGATCCCGAACTCCTCGCCCTGCACGCCAACACCTACATGCCGATGATCGACACCGCCGAGGTGGTGGCGAAGCGCTACAACGTCTCGCGCGAGGCACAGGACGCCTACGCCCTGCAATCGCAGCTTCGCACCGCCAGCGCCCAGCAGGCCGGCCGGTTCGATGCCGAGATCATCCCCGTCACCGCGACCAAGACGGTGACGGACCGCGCGACCGGCGCCGCCAGTCAGCAGACCGTCACCCTCGCCGCCGATGAGGGCAACCGGCCGGAGACGACCGCCGAGGGCCTCGCCGGGCTCAAGCCGGTGCGCGAGGGCGGCTGCATCACCGCGGGCAATGCCAGCCAGCTCTCGGATGGCGCCTCGGCCTGCGTGGTGATGGAGGCGAAGCTCGCCGAGCAGCGCGGCCTGCAGCCGCTCGGCCGCTATGTCGGCATGGCCGTTGCCGGCACCGAGCCCGACGAGATGGGCATAGGTCCGGTCTTCGCGGTGCCGAAGCTGCTCTCGCGCTTCGGGCTCAGCGTCGGGGATATCGGCCTGTGGGAGCTGAACGAGGCCTTTGCGGTGCAGGTGCTCTATTGCCGCGACCGTCTCGGCGTACCCGACGAACTGCTCAATGTCGATGGCGGCTCGATCTCGATCGGCCACCCCTATGGCATGTCCGGCGCGCGCATGGTCGGCCACGCGCTGATCGAGGGCAAGCGCCGCGGAGCGCGCCACGTGGTGGTGACGATGTGCGTGGGCGGCGGGATGGGTGCTGCCGGCCTGTTCGAGGTTCTGTGAGCGCCCCGGCGCTCACCCTCGCCGACTATCGCGCGCTGGTCGGCGCCGAGGTCGGCTGTTCGGACTGGATGGAGGTCGGCCAGGCGCGCATCGACGCCTTCGCCGAGGTGACTGACGATGACCAGTTCATCCATGTCGATCCCGAGCGCGCGCGCGAAACCCCGTTCGGCGGGACCATCGCGCACGGCTTTCTCACCCTCTCGCTGCTCAGCCGCATGGCCTACGATACGCTGCCGCGGCTCGCGGGGGTGGCGATGTCGGTGAATTACGGGATGAACAGCCTGCGGTTTCTGGCCCCGGTGCGCGCGGGGGCGCGCATTCGCGGCCGCTTCGCCCTTGCCGGCCTCGCCGAGAAGGGCGAGGGCCGCATCCTGCTCACCCATGACGTGACGGTGGAAATCGAGAACCAGCCGAAGCCGGCGCTGGTCGCGCAATGGCTCTCGATGCTCGCCCTCGCGTGATCGCCCCTGCTCTGGTCGGGGCTGCGCGCCCCGGCTAACCTCCGACCCTTGCCCGCCACGGGCTGAACCGTTCGGAGGTCCCTGATGGAATACACGAAACTCGGCGCCACCGGCCTTGAGGTCTCGCGCATCTGCGTCGGCTGCATGAGCTTCGGCGTGCCCGACCGCGGCAACCACGCCTGGACGCTCGACGAGGCGAACAGCCGCCCGATCATCCGCCGCGCGCTCGAAGCCGGCATCAATTTCTTCGACACCGCCAATGTCTATTCCGACGGCACCAGCGAGGAAATCGTCGGCCGCGCCCTGCGCGACTACGCACGGCGCGATGAGGTGGTGATCGCGACCAAGGTCAACGGCCGGATGCGCCCCGGGCCGAACGGCGCCGGCCTGTCCCGCCGCGCGATCATGACCGAGATCGACAACAGCCTCCGCCGCCTCGGCACCGACCATGTCGATCTCTACCAGATCCACCGCTGGGACTATTCGACGCCGATCGAGGAAACGCTGGAGGCGCTGCACGACGTGGTGAAGGCGGGCAAGGCCCGCTATATCGGCGCCTCCTCGATGTTCGCCTGGCAATTCGCCAACGCGCTGGCCATCGCCGAGCGTCATGGCTGGACGCGCTTCGTCTCGATGCAGAACTACCTCAACCTGCTCTATCGCGAGGAGGAGCGCGAGATGCTGCCGCTCTGCCGCGCCGCCGGCGTCGGCGTGATCCCCTGGAGCCCGCTCGCCCGCGGCCGCCTCACCCGCGACTGGGACGACGCCACCGCCCGCGCCGAGACCGACGAATTCGGCAAGACGCTCTACGCCGCCACCGAAACGGCCGACCGCAAGGTGGTCGAGGCCGTCGCCACGATCGCCGGCGAACGCGGCCTCAAGCGCGCGCAGGTCGCCCTCGCCTGGGTGCTGTCACGCCCTGGCGTCACCGCGCCGATCGTCGGCGCCACGAAGCTCGCCCATCTGGAGGACGCGATCGAGGCGATCGGCGTCACCCTCGGCGCCGAGGAGATCGGCCGGCTCGAAACCCCCTACGTGCCACACGCGGTGGTCGGCTTCTCGTAACCGGGATCGGACGGGCCTGGATCAGGCGCTACGGAATCAGACGGGAAGCCTGTCCTCGGCGTCGGTCAGTCCCGGCGCCGTCGCCCAGGCGAGTTCCACCAGCGTGACGATCCGCCGCCCCGCCCCGTCGAGCTGGCAGACGATCAGCCCCTGCTCTTCCATATAGGCGAGCAGCCGCCGCGCCCGGCCAAGCGAGCGGGTGCCATAGGCCCGCGCAATCGCCGGGTCGCCCGGACAGGGCAGGCCGTCGCGCGCGGCGCGGGCGATCATCAGGTAAATCCCCTGCATGTCCTCGGGCAGGATGGCGGCGCGGCCCAGCACGTCCTGCCAGACCGCGTCCTCCGCCATCGCCGCACTGATGCCGGCGCGCGCGCGGGTCAGCATCCGGCGGAAAGCGGCGAGATCGGGGGCGGCAGCGCCGAGTGCCTCGATCCGGCAGCGGACGAGAAAATCCTGATACAGTACACCGACCGGGCGGAATCCCGCCTCGGGATCGGCCAGGAGATCGGCAAGGATGCGCTCGAGCCGCGCCTGAAGCTCGGCCCGTTCGGCCGGGCTCTGCGGCGGCTGCGCCTCGGCGCTCGTCTCCTCCACCACCGGCCGGGCCGCCATCAACTGGCTCAGCAGGTCGGGCGGCGGCGGGGATGGGGCGCGACGCGGCGGGCGCGCGGCCTCGGGCGGCGGCGGGGCGAGGATGACGGTCTGCGCATCCTCGATCGCGGCCTGGGGCAACGGGGTGAGGCGCGGGGTTGCATGCCGCGCCTCGGTCTCGGTCGGCCCGATCCGCAGGGCGAGCGGCCGGCGCGACAGGGCGGGGCCGAGGGCGATGAAATGCCCGCGCTCCAGGTCGCGGAACGCCTCCGCCTGCCGCCGCTCCATGCCGAGCAGGTCGGCGGCGCGGGCCATGTCGATATCGAGAAAGGTCCGCCCCATCAGGAAATTCGAGGCCTCGGCGGCGACGTTCTTGGCCAGCTTGGCCAGCCGCTGGGTCGCGATGATGCCGGCGAGCCCACGCTTGCGGCCGCGGCACATCAGGTTGGTCATCGCGCCCAGCGAGAGCTTGCGCGCCTCGTCCGACACCTCGCCGGCGGCGGCGGGGGCGAAGAGCTGCGCCTCGTCGACCACGACCAGCATCGGATACCAGTGATCGCGCGGGACCTCGAACAGCCCGCCGAGAAAAGCGGCGGCCCGGCGCATCTGGTTCTCGGCGTCGAGCCCCTCGAGATTCAGCACGGCGGAGACACGGTGCGCGCGGGCGCGCTCGCCGGCCAGTTGCAGCGTTGGCTCGGAATGCGCTTCGGCATCGATCACCAGATGGCCGAATCGGGCGGCAAGGGTGACGAAATCGCCCTCGGGATCGATGATCGCCTGTTGAACCCAGGCAGCACTCTGCTCGAGCAGGCGGCGGAGCAGGTGGGACTTGCCGGAACCGGAATTGCCCTGGACCAGCAATCTCGTGGCCAGCAGTTCCTCAAGGTCGAGAACGGCAGGCGCGTTGCCGGCCGCCATACCCATCTCGATCGCCACTGTCATGGTCCGATTCGTCGCCTCCTGATGCGAGTCCCTGCCGGGCCGGCCGGTCTGCCGGGGCGGGACTGCGTGCTTCGTCAATGGGATAGGCGCGGCATCCGGCCTTGCCTGGTGCGTGACCCGCTCCGGGGGGTTCGGCTTATCAACCAGGGGCCACCGCGTCGAGACGCGATAACAGGATACGGTGGGCAAGATTGACGAAATTATGTGTAATTCTGTGCTTTGCCGTAACGTATCGTTAAGTTTTGCGGAGTACATACAGTCTTGCACGAGCGCAAAACAGCGTGCGCCGGCTGCAACAACCGCTGCCGCAGGCCGTGCAAAACGCACGGGGACCGCGCCCGCCGCCGAAAAATGTCGTCGGCAATTCGGTGACTGCCGTGAGAGAGCGGCACCTTTCTGCCCCTCCCCGCCTTGCGGGGCCCCGCGCGACAGGGGTGATAGGTAAATGCGCGGGATGGAGCCATGCAGCGCAGATTCGTGCTGCACGGAAGCTTGGTGAACAGGATTGCGATGGACAGAGCGACTTGGCGCAGAGTGGTGCGGCTCAGGCGGCGAGCAGCGATGCAAATCCAGTCATCCAGAATTCGGCATTCGCCAGGTCGTTGATGCAGAGGCAGCCTTGCGGGGCGAAGCGGGTCGCCCGTTCGAGAAGCTGGATGTCCGCCTCGTGCTCGCGCGCCACATGCGGATCCTCGAAGAAGATCAGCCGCCGGCAGCGCCCTTCCAGCACCTCCTCGGCGATCTGCGCGTCGCCGCCCCGCGGGCCGGACTGGAAGGCGGTGGACCAGCCCGGAACGGGCGGAGGCAGAACCGGGCGCAGCGACGCCGCCTCGGCCGCCATCCGCGCCGGAACCTCGCCGTTCAGCAGCCCGCCGGTCGTGCCCGTGGCAAGGCGCCGGCCGAAGCGCGACAGAAGCGCATGGTGCCGCCGGGCGAATTCCAGCATCACCTTCTTCTGGGTGTCGTGGGCGATCAGCCCGATCGTCTCGGACGCGACGGCTTCGGGCCGCATCCAGTGTGCGAGTTGCGCGGCAAGACCGGTGCGGTCGATGCCGGCGAGGCTGTGCCAGACCAGGGCGAGCCATTCCGAGGCCGCACCGCGGTTGGTCAGGAACGGCCGCCCATGCACGACGCATTGCCGCTTCAGCGCCTGCATCTCGGGGAACACGCCGATCGGGTCGACCGGGTCGATCAGGTAGATCACGAAATCGAGCGCCGCACGGCCGGAGGCGTCCGGCACCACCATCGAGGTCAGGGTGATCACCCCGCCCTCGCGCGCGGGGCGCAGGCGGGTGGGCGGGTTGGCGCCGAGCAGGCCGGAGGCGAGGATCGCGTCGCAGGTGGCGCCCACCGCATGCAGTCGCACAACGGGTGCTGCGAGGAGCGGTGCGAAGTCACGCAGGAGGGCGAACAGCGGCGAAGCCGTGCCACCGCGCAAGGCCGCCGACGCCGCGATGCCGATCCGCACGACGCCCGTTTCATCGCCGCCCGTTTCATTGCCGCGCGTCACTGTCATGTCCCGCCTCCCTGCCATGCCATTCGCCTGCCGCAACACGGAGAGTCCGAGCCGGCGGCGGAAAAATCAATAGGGCGCAGCGGGACGCGGAGGAGCGATTCAGCCGCCATTAACTATTATATTGTATCCAATTTTTAGAACGATTTGTAACTGAATATTTTTGTTTTATTATCAGGAGTTTGCCGATGGAATTGCGTTTTCTCGGCGGATACCGACATCTTCACGCGGCCGTGGACGCGATGGCCGGTCTCGTGCGGGTGGATGCAAATGGCGCGATCATCGATGCAAACCCGACATTTTGTGCGCTGCTTGGCGGCGCGCGGGCGGATTTCGTCAGCCGGGATCGGGCTGGGCTGATCGGCGACGTCGTCGATCCGGACTATCTCCGCCATCTCGCGGAGGGAACGGGATGGGAAGGCACGCAGACGCTTCTCGGCCCCGGAGGACGCAGGGTGCCGGTCCGGCTGGTGGCGCAGCGGGTGGATGGCGGGGCGGGCGAAACGGCAGAGCTGGTGCTGGCGGTTTCGGAAGCGGAGTTGCGGGAGATGCACGAGGCGCGCGGCCTGCGGACCATCGCAAGCGGACGCGGCATGATCGAGTGCGCGCCGGATGGCACCATTCTCGACGTCAACAACAATTTTCTCCGCGCGGTCGGCTACCGGCGGGACGAGCTGATCGGCCGGCATCACCGGGTGCTGACCGTGGCGGACGAGGCGACGAGCGAGGCCTATCGCCAGTTCTGGGAACGGCTGCGCGCCGGCGAGCATTTCGTCACCGAAATCGCCCGGCGCCACCGTGACGGCCATACGGTCTGGCTGGCCGAATCGTACAATGGGATGCGCGATGCCGCAGGTGCGGTGACCAGCGTAATGATATTCGCCTCGGACGTGACCGACCGGGTGCAGGCCGTCGAGACGATCAAGCAAGCGCTGGATGGGCTCGCGACCGGCGTGCTCGATGTATCGCTGCCGGAGGGGCTGCCAGCGCCGTTCGATGTGATCGCCGCAGACCTTAACGGCGCGGCCGCCGCGCTCAGGACCACATTGCGGCAAGTGCGGGATTCCTCGTCCGTGATCGATGGAAGCCTGCGTGAAATCCGCGCGGCGGCCGACGACCTGGCACGGCGCACGGAGGGAGAGGCTGCAAGCCTCGAACAGTCGTCCGCGGCCCTGGCCCAGCTCGACAAGCACCTGCGTGCCACCGCCAATGAAGCGAAGCAGGCCGGGGAAACCGCGGCGGCGACTGCCGGCAAGGCAGATGAATCGAACCGGCTGGTGAGTGAAGCGGTCGATGCGATGCGAGCGATCGAGTCCTCGTCGGCAGAAATCGCACAGATCATCGACCTGATCGAGGAAGTCGGGTTCCAGACCAACCTTCTGGCGTTGAATGCCGGGGTGGAGGCGGCGCGGGCCGGCGAGGCCGGGCGCGGCTTCGCTGTGGTCGCATCGGAAGTGCGGGCCCTCGCCCAGCGCTCGTCAGACGCGGCGAAGCGGATCACCCCTCTCATTCTCGGCTCGCGCCGCCAGGTGGCGGCCGGCGTCGATCTGGTTGGACGAACCGGCGAGGCGTTGCAGGGGATTTTCCGCGACGTCGAGGCGATGAACAGGCGGATTGCGGAGATGGCAACGGCGATTACCGCACAATCGGACGACATCGGCGCAATCAATTCCGCAATCGGCTATCTCGACCAGGCGGTCCAGCAGAACGCGGCGATGGCCGAAGAGGCGAATGCCGCCACCGCGACGCTTGCCGGTCAGGCGGAGGCGCTTTCGCGGATCGTCGGGCGGTTCAGCTTCGACTCCAGCACGGCGCGGCAGGTTGCGCCCGTGCAGCTGCGCGTGGTTCGGGCCCGGGCGTCGTGAGCCCGCGCTGCGCGAGGGGTCAGGGGGACGGTTGCGCTAGAGCACGTTCCGATCCATCCGGATCGGATGCCGTGCTCTATCTTGTTGATAATTCGAGCATCTTTATCCGATCAGATGATTCCATCTGATCGGATGATGCTCTAGGTGCGCCGGGTGCAGCGAGCTGCCCCGGGCGACGAGGCGCAGCCCGACCTCGATGCGCTCGGGTGAAAGGATTTCGCCGCGGCGGCTTGCGGCGACCGCGCGGGCCAGCATCGCCCCGGCGCGCTCACCGATTCCCCGCGCATCGACCGCCACGGTACTGATCGCCGGCACAGCGCAGCGCGACACCTCGAAATCGCCGAAGCCGCCGATCGCGATCCGCTCCGGCACGGCGATGCCCCGTCGCTGGCATTCGCCGATCGCGCCGAAGGCGATCAGGTCGCTCGCGCAGACCACCGCATCGGTCTCCGGCCAGCGTTCCAGCAGCCGCGCCATTCCCTCAGCACCGTGCCGCATCGACAGCGGCGGCTGGCCGTGGCGGAAGACCAGCGGCGGGCCGAGCCCGGACGCCGCCAGCGTCTCCTCATAGCCGCGGCCGCGCTCCTCGCCGCGTGGATCACGCCGCGAGGCGCCGCCGAGAAAGGCGATGCGCCGCCGCCCGATCGCGGCGAGATGCGCCGTCATCACAGCGCCCGCCGCGCGGTTGGAGAAGCCGACCACCCCGCCGATGGGGGATGCGGGCAGATCCCATGTCTCGACCACCGGCAACGCCGAGCGACTGAGCAAGGCGGCAACGCGCCGGCTATGCGCTCCGCCGGTCAGCACGATTCCCTCCGGCCGGTGCCGCATCAGCGTCTGCAGCAGCTCTTCCTCGCGCGCGCTGCTGTAGAGCGTGGTGCCCAGCAGCAGGTCCAGTCCGGCCTGGCGCAACGCCGCCTCCAGCCCGGCGACGGTTTCGGCGAAGTTCGAATTGTCCATCGAGGGCACGATGGCGGCGACGAAACCCGACCGCCGGCTGGCCAGCGCGCCCGCCGCCGCATGCGGGACATAGCCGAGCCGGGATACCGCCTCCATGATCCGCGCCCGCGTCGGCGCCGCCACCACAGCACCGCGCAGCGCCCGCGAGACGGTCATTTTCGACACGCCTGCAGCGGCGGCGACATCGTCCATCGTCGGCGCGCGGCGGAGCGGCGGAGCCATCGCGCCGGCGCCTAGAAGGCGAGCTGGACCTTCACCGCTCGCGCCTTGTCCGCCGCGAGCGCGAAGGCTTCCACCGCCCGCTCGGCCGGCAGCACCGCGCTGAGCAGCGGGTCGGGGTCGATCGCGCCAGAGGCGAGCAGCGCCACCGCCTCGGCGAATTCGGGGCCGAAGCGGAAGGCGCCGGCCAGCTCGATTTCCTTGCTTACCAGTGCCATCAGCGGCAGGGTCATGTCACCGCCGAGGCCGAGTTGGACGATCCGCCCCTGCGGGCGCACCACCCCGATAAGCCCGGCGAGCGAGGATGCCGCGCCCGATGCCTCGATCGCGACGTCGAACCAGCCCTTGCCTTCGGCGAAGCGGGCCAACCCGTCCTTCTCGCGGGCGAGATCGACCGTTTCGGTGGCGCCCAGCCTTGCCGCGAGGGCGAGCGGGCCGCCAAGCACATCGCAGGCGACGATTTCGGCGGCACCGCGATGCCTTGCTGCGAGCAGGGCGAGCAGGCCGATTGGCCCCATCCCCGCGATGATCACCCGCATCCCCGGCCCGATCGCCGCCCGTGTTGCGGCGTGCAGGCCGACGGCAAGCGGCTCGGCGAAGGCGGCGCGCTCGACCGTCAGCCCCGCCGGCAGCCGCACGAGTTGGCGCGCCGGCACCGTGATCGCGGCGCGGAACGCGCCGTGGATGTGCGGCCGGCGCATCGCGCTGCCGAAGAACCGCATGTCGGTGCAATGCTGTGTCACCCCGGCAGTGCAGAACCGGCAGGTGCCGCAGGGCAGCGACGGGTCGATCGCCACCGCCTCGCCGGGCACAAAGCCCGATGCTGCGCCGGCATCCTGCACCTCGCCGGCGACCTCGTGGCCGAGCACCATCGGCTCGGCCAGCCGCACCGGGCCGAAGCCGCCGTGGCGCATGTAATGCAGGTCCGAGCCGCAGATCCCGCCGCGGCTTATTCGCACGCGCACTTCGTCCGGCCCTGGCGGCGGCGCCGGGCGGTCCTCGATCCGGAGATCGCCGGCACCGTGGATCACGATCGCGGTCATGGTGATTTCCTCCTTGAGCGGTGGGCCGGGTTCGTGTTACGCCATGAAATTGTTACCGCTAACATGCGCCGGTTTGGGCGCTTCGGCAAGCATCCGGCGTGAGCTGGCACGAAATTCGAGACCGGCGCGGGCCGGCGGATCAGAAAAATGACCGGCGCAGACCGGTCGAGGGATGGATACGTGGGACTGAAGCTGTTCGACCTTTCGGGCCGCAGGGCCCTGATCACCGGCGGGCGCAGCGGCATCGGCCGCGCCATCGCCACCGGTCTCGCCGAGGCCGGGGCGACGGTGATCCTGAACGCGCGTGATGCCGGCCGGCTGGAGGCCGCCACCGCCGAGCTGCGCACCCTTGGGCTCGACGCCCATGCCGCCTGTTTCGACGTCACCGACGCCGACGCCACCGCCGAGGCCATCGCTCGGATCGAGGCGGAGGGGCCGATCGACATTCTGGTCAACAATGCCGGGCTGCAGCATCGCGCCTTGGCGGCGGATTTCCCGCTCGACGCCTTCGACCGGATCATGGCGCTCAACGTCCGTGCCGCCTTCGTCACGGCGCAGGCGGTCGGCCGGCGGATGCTCGCCCGCAATCGCGGCAAGATCATCAACATCGCCTCGGTGCAGAGCGAGCTCGGCCGCGCCTCGATCACCCCCTACACGATGAGCAAGGGGGCCGTCCGCCAGCTGACCCGCGGGCTCTGCGCCGAATGGGGCGGGCGGGACATCCAGGTCAACGCCATCGCGCCCGGCTATTTCCGCACCGAGCTGACCGCAGCCCTCACCGAAGATGCCGATTTCTCCGCATGGCTCGCCGCGCGCACGCCGGCCGGCCGCTGGGGCGAGCCGGACGAGCTGAAGGGCGCCGCGATCTTCCTCGCCAGCGCCGCGTCGGATTTCGTCAACGGCCAGATGATCTTCGTCGATGGCGGGCTGACGAGCGTCGTATGACCACGATCGGGCTGATCGGCGCGGGGGTGATGGGCAGCGCGATCGCCCGCCGCCTGCTCGCCGCCGGCTTCAGCCTGCGCGTGCATGACCGCAATCCCCCCAAGCTCGCCGCCCTCGCCGCTCAGGGCGCCCTGCCCGCCGCCACCCCGGCCGAGGCCGCGCGCGGCTGCGGCTTCGTCATTCTCAGCCTCAACGACGCCGCCGGCATCCGCGCCGTCACGTTTGGCGATAGCGGCATCGCCGCCGTCGCCGGGCCTGATACGCTGGTGATCGACATGTCCTCGATCGACCCGGCGGCCACCCGCGCGCTGGCCACCGGATTCACCGCCGCCTGCGGCGGGCGGTGGCTCGACGCCCCGCTCTCCGGCGGCGCGCCGGGCGCGCTGGGTGGGCGGCTTACCGTGATGGCCGGCGGCACCAGCGCGGATTTCGAGGCCGCCCGCGCGGTGATCGATCATCTCGCCGCCCGCTTCACCCTGATGGGCGGCACCGGCGCCGGGCAGGCGGCCAAGCTGGCCAACCAGCTGCTCTGCGGTGTCGGCTTTACCGCTCTTGCCGAGGCAATAGCCCTCGCCGAGGCCGCCGGGGTCGATGCCGCACGCCTGCCCGAGGCGCTTGCGGGCGGCCGTGCCGACTCCGCCATCCTGCGCGAGTTCGGCGCCAAGTTTGCATCCCGCGACGAAACCCCGACCGGCCGGCTCGACAACATGGTGAAGGATCTTGCCGGCGCCGCCGGCCTCGCCACCGAGGCAGGCCTCGCCCTGCCGCTGCTCGACGCAGCACTCGCCACCCACCGCGCCCGCATCGCCGAGGGACTCGGCGGGGCGGATACCGCCGCCCTGATGCGCGCCTTCCCTCGCAATGCAGGCAGCCCGCCATGACCGCGCCGCTCCTCGCCATGCGCGGCATCTGCAAGAATTTCGGCGGCACGCGGGCGCTGGATACGGTCGATCTCACCGTCAACGCTGGCGAAATCGTCGCCTTGCTCGGCGAGAACGGGGCCGGCAAATCCACGCTCATCAAGATCCTTGCCGGCGTCTACCCGATGGATCGCGGCGAGATCAGCTTTCGCGGCGCGCCGGCCACCCCCGGCGCCCTGCCGGTGCGGTTCATCCATCAGGATCTCGGCCTCGTCGACTGGATGACGATCGCCGAGAATTTCGGCCTCGCGCTGGGCTTTCCACGTCGCCTCGGCCTGATCGACCGGCGTGCCGCCGCCCGCCGTGCGGCCGCCGCGCTGGCGGAGCTTGGCGTCGATCTTCACCCCGAAACCCGCATTCGCGACCTCGCTCGCGCCGAGCGCGCCCTCGTCGCCATCGCAAGGGCGCTGGCTGGCGAGGGCGAGATGCTGGTGCTCGACGAACCCACCGCGAGCCTGCCCGCCGCCGAGGTCGAGCGGTTGTTCACCGCGCTGCGCCGGCTGCGCGCGAAGGGCGTGGGGATGCTCTATGTCTCGCACCGGCTGGACGAGGTGTTTGCGCTCGCAGATCAGGCGGTGGTGCTGCGCGACGGGCGGCTGGCGGGTGCCGGCGCGGTCGGCACACTCGATGCCGGGGCGCTGATCGGCATGATCGTGGGCCGCGCCGTCGCTCGCCACCGCCGCGCCGAGACCGCACCCGGCGCGGTCCGGCTGGAATGCCGGGATCTCTCGGTCGCCGGCGGCCCGCCGGTCAACCTTTCGGTCCACGCCGGCGAAATCCTCGGCCTCGCCGGGCTCGTCGGCGCCGGGCAGGAGCGCCTCGGCCGCGCCCTGTTCGGCCTCGCCCCGCGCAGCGCCGGCAGCCTCCTGCTCGACGGTGTCGCATCCGCGCCGGATTCGCCGCAGGCGGCGATGGCGCTCGGCATCGGCTTCGTCGCCGGGGACCGGGTGGGTGAGTCCACCGCGCCGCGCCTGACCGTCGCCGAGAACGCCTTCCTCAACGCCTATGCCCACGGCATGAAGCCGCTCGCCATCGTCCCGCCCGGCCGCCTTGCTCGCCGCGCCGCCGCCCTTGGCCGCACCGTCGGCCTGCGGCCGAACGATCCCGCGCTGCCGATCGAGCAGCTCTCCGGCGGCAACCAACAGAAGGTCGTGGTCGGCCGCTGGCTCGACCAGGCCGCCCGCCTGCTGGTGTTCGAAGACCCGACCGCCGGCGTCGATGTCGGTGCCAGGGCCGACATCTACCGCCTCTTCGCCGCCGCCGCCGCGTCCGGTGCGGCAATCGTCGTCGTCTCGTCGGATTTCGAGGAGATCGCCGAACTGTGCGACCGCGCGCTGGTCTTCGACCGCGGTGCGGTGGTCGCCGAAATCGCCGGGGCGGCGCTGACCATGGAACGCCTGCTCGCCGCCGCCTCCGCCGGCATCGCGGCGGCAGCACCACCTGAAGCCGGGGAGATCCGCGATGGAATCGCTTAAGTCCGACGCGCTGGAGCCGAGCGGGGCAGAGCGCGCCGCCCTGCCGCGCGCCGAACTCCGCCGCCGCCAGCTCACCGTCTATGGCCTGCCGATCCTCACGGTCGCGCTGATCGTCCTGTTCTCCGTGCTGCTGCCGGACACTTTCCCCACGGCGGGCAACATGAGGGCGATCTTCGTGGTGAAATCGGTCGTCGCCCTGCTGGCACTCGCCGCCCTGCCGCCGATGATCGCCGGGCGGATCGACCTGACCGTGGGCTACGGCATCGTGCTGTGGTCGATCATCGCGATCAGCCTGCAGGTGCAGTATCACTGGCCCTGGCCGCTGGCGGTGCTGGCAGTGCTCGGCCTTGGCGGGCTGTTCGGGCTGATGAACGGCATGCTGGTCGAGATCGCGCAGATCGACAGTTTCATCGCCACACTCGGCACCGGCACCATCATCTACGCCCTCGCCGAATGGTATACCGGCGGCGAGCAGGTAGTGGGCACGCTGCCCGCCGCCTTCACCGCCATCAATGACGGACGCCTGTTCGGCGTCGTGCCCTTTCCCGCGGTCTACGTGCTGGTGGTGGCGCTGCTGCTCTGGCTGGTGACCGAGCGGATGCCGCTCGGCCGCGTGCTCTACGCGATCGGCGCCAATCGCCGCGCCGCCGAGCTGAACGGCATCGTGGTGCGCCGGCATGTCATCCTCGTCTTCGTCGCCTCCGGCGTGCTGACCGCGTTCGCCTCGGTGGTGCTGGCCGCACAGCTGCGGATCGGCGCGACCAGCCTCGGGCTCAGCTACCTGCTGCCTGCCCTGGTCGGCGCCTTTCTCGGGTCGACCACGATCCGCCCCGGCCGGGTGAATGTGTGGGGCACGGTGGTGGCCGAGCTGCTGCTCGCGGTCGGCATTTCGGGGATCGAGCAGCTCGGCGGCGCGTTCTTTGTCTCCAGCCTGTTCAACGGCGTCACCCTCGTGGTCTCGATCGGCCTGGCCGGTCTCGCCCAGCGGCGGCGCGGCGTTCTCATCAAGGCGGTGCCACCGACGCCCGCCGCAACCGGGGAGGATTCATGAAAAAGACAACAATATTGCTGGCGGCACTGTCCGTCGCCGGCTTCGCGACACAGGCGCTGGCAGCGCCGTCGATGCTCGCGACAGCACGGCAATATGTCGCGGCGGCGACCAATCCCGCCCTGCCCTATACCGGGCCGACCACCGGGCCGAAGGCGGTGGAAGGCAAGTTCATCGTCTATGTCTCGTCGAACCAGTCCAATGGCGGGGCGCGCGGCGTGGGCAAGGCGGTGCGCGCGGCGGCGAAGGCGATCGGCTGGCGCTTCCGCCTGCTCGACGGCAAGGGCACGGCGGCCGGGCAGAATGCCGCCCTGTCCGAGGCGATCGCGCTGAAGCCGGCCGGCATCGTTCTCGGCGGGCTGGATGCGACGCAATCCGCCCCGTTCATCGAACAGGCCGACAAGGCCGGGATCAAGGTAGTCGGCTGGAATGTCAGCCCGAAGCCGGGACCGATCGCGAAACCTGCCGTCCTCTACAACGTTGCCCAGGACCCGCTGGAGGTCGCCCGCGCCGCTGCCCTCTACGCCATCGCCCGCTCGGACGGGCATGCCGGCGTCGTCATCTTCACCACCAGCGAGTTCTCGATCGCGCTCGCCAAGTCGAACCGCATGGCGGCGATCATCCGCGCGTGCAAGGGCTGCCACCTGCTCGGCATTGAGAACGTGCCGCTGTCCTCGACTGCGACGCGGATGCCGCAGGTGACCGCCGCCCTGCTCGCCAAATATGGCAAGAGCTGGACCTACTCACTCGCCATCAACGACCTCTATTACGACTACATGGCGCCGGGCCTGTCCGCCGCCGGGCATCGCGGCGATGGCCCGCCCTATAACGTCTCGGCCGGCGACGGCTCGCAATCCGCCTTTCAGCGCATCCGCTCGAAACAGTTCCAGACCGCGACCGTCGCCGCCCCGCTGGAGCTTGAGGGCTGGCAATGCGTGGACGAGTTGAACCGCGCCTTCGCCGGGCAGAAAGCGGTCGCCGAGCCTGATCCCGTGCATATCTTCACCCCCGAGAACGTCAATGAGGACGGTGGCGACAAGGATGTGTTCAACCCGCCGAACGGCTACAAGAAGGTGTTTCTGCGGATCTGGGGCCGCGCCGGCTGACCCCGGCGCGCAACACTCACACGCCGGTTGATCCCGGCGTGCAACACTCACGCGCCGGTTGCCCCCCTCGTGCAGCACAGACACGCTGATTTCGCGGTGACGGCGCGGGGGGAGGTTCCTGTATAAAAACTTCACACCAGCACGCGGCGGTGGGGTAGAGCTTCCCCATCGCCGCGACTGCGTGAAGGAGTGCAGCCATGCCGACCACGATCGAACTGCCCGACCGGATCATCGTCGATCCTGCCATCACCGCGCTGCGACGACAGATCCGCCACTGGCAGCATGTTCAGGACAGGGCCGGGCTGATTGCCTTCATGCTATTTGCCGCAACGTCACTGGTCATCACGCTGGCGCTCTGACACGGGCGGCAGGCGGCCCGACGCCCCCGGCTCAGACCACGCGGTTGACGGGAGACTGGCCGGCGAGGATCGCCTCGATCCCGTCCAGCGCCAGCATGCCCATCGCAAGGCGGGTCTCGCGCGTGGCACTTCCAAGATGGGGCAGCAAGACGACATTCTCGAGGCCGAGATAGATTTCGGGCACGGCGGGTTCGGCAGGAAAGACGTCGAGCCCGGCAGCGCCGAGATGGCCGCTGGCAAGTGAAGCCGCGAGGGCTTCATCGTCGATCGTGGTGCCGCGGCCGGTATTGATCACGATGGCGCCGGGCTTGAGGCGGGCGATGCGCGCGGCGTTCAGCCAGTGCAGCGTCGCGGCACCGCCGGGCAGGTGGATCGACAGCACGTCCGCCGCGGCGAGGAAGTCGGCCTCGTCGGCGATGAAGGCGGCGCCACCCTCCTGCTCCGGCTTCAGGCGGCGGCGGTTGTGATAGACCACGCGCATCGACAGACCCTGCGCCATCCGCGCCAGCGCCTGGCCGATGCGGCCCATGCCGAGGATGCCGAGCGTCTTGCCCTGGAGGCTGGTGCCCAGGAGGTAAGTCGGGGTCCAGCCCGGCCAGGCGCGGGCGCGGACGATGCGCTCGCCCTCGGCGGCGCGGCGGGCGGCGGCGAGCATCAGCGTGAGGGCCAGCTCGGCGGTGGCGAAGGAGAGCACATCCGGCGTGTTGACGACGGCGAGGCCCCTCGCCTTCGCGGCGTCGAGATCGATATGGTCGGTGCCGACGGAGAAGGTGGCGAGGACGCGTAGGCTGGCGGGGATGCGGGCGATCGAAGCTGCATCGAGCCGGTCGGCCGGGGTGATCAGGGCGGCGGCGGCGCCATCAAGCGCGGCGAGGAAGCCAGCGGCGTCGAAAGCGCCGTCCTGCGCGAGGAACCGGGCTTCGAAGCCCTCGGCGGCGCGGGCCTCGACCGGTTCGGGCAGCACGCGGGAGATGGTCAGTCCTGGTTTCATGGGCGGTCCTTGAGTTCGGCCAGCGCGTCCCGCGTGTCGAAATCGCGCAGGACTGCATCGTCGGGCATTTCGACCTCGGCGATCCGGTCGACATGGCGGGCGAGGATGTGGCGCGCGCCGGCATCGCCGGTGAGGGCGGCGATTTCGGGGAAGAAGCTCCGGTCCCAGAGGATCGGGTTGCCACGGCGGCCGCGATGGGTGGGGACAACGATGGCACGGCCCTCATCGGGGTCGTAGGCGGCGATCAGCCGGTCGATCGCGGCTGCATCGACCAACGGCATGTCGCCCAGACAGATCAGCGCCGCCGCCGTGTCCGCCGGCAGAGCGTTGATGCCGGCGGCGAGGCTCGCGGCCATGCCGGAGCCGAAGGCGGCGGCGTGGACGAAGCGGACCGGGCGGCCGGACAGCGCCTCGCGCACCGCATCGTCCTGATGGCCGGTGACGACGAGGACGAGCGCGGCGCGGGCGGCCAGCGCGTGATCGACCGTCGCGGCGACGAGGGCGCGGCCATCCTGCAGGCAGGCGAGGAGCTTGTTCTGCGGGGCGGCGCGGGAGGAGCGTCCGGCGGCCAGCACAATGACGGCGATTTTCGGCGCGGTACGGCGGGCGGCACGCGGCACGCGGGGTTCGGGGCGGGGGGCGAAATCCTTGAGCAGGCCGCCGATACCCATCGAGGCGATCAGCGCATCGTCGAGCGGTTCGCCGGCGAAAACGCGGTCGAGCACGAAATCGATGCCGTTGAGCCGGGGGCTGCGGGCGCAGCCGGGCAGGACGATGGCGGGCACCGCACCGATGCGGCCGAAGCAGAGCAGGTTGCCGGGATCGACCGGCATGCCGAAGCGGTCGATCCGGCCACCGGCCTCGGTAATGGCGGCGGGGGCGACATCGGCGCGGTCGGTCACGGCGGAGGCGCCGGCGATCAGCACGAGATCGGCCCCCTGGGCGAGAAGCGCGTCGATCGCGGCGCGGATCGGCGCGGTTTCGTGCGGGGTCTCGATCGGATCGAGCAGGGCACCGCCGCGGGCGGCGACGCGCTGGCGGGTGGCCTCGATCGTGTTGCGGATCGCCGCGTCCTTCAGCTGCGGCAGGCGGGAGAGGACGAGGCCGGTGCGCAACGGCCGGAACGCCTCGATCCGCAGCGGCGCGCCCGCGCCGAGCAGGGAGGCGGCGTGCGCCATCACCGCGCCGGGGACGGCGAAGGGGACGATCTTGAGGGTTGCCAGCATGTCGCCGGGGGCGACGGGGGTGGCATCCGGCAGGGTGCCGAGGGCAATCGCCTCGTCGAGCCCGTTGAGGGCGGCGATGGCGGCGGCATCGAGGCGGAACAGGCCGTGGGCTTCGGCGAAGACGTTGACGCGGCCATGCACCGGGGCGGCGACGCGCAGACCGGGACCGGCGAAATGGGCGCCGAGGCGGCGGGCGGCGTCCTCCTCCGGCACATCGCCCGGTTCGAGCCGGGCGACGGTGACCTCGGCGTGGCCGGCGGCGCGCAGGGCGGCGATCAGCACATCATCCAGCACCGCACCCTTGTGGATCACGCGGTCGCGCGTCTTGAGGCTATGGGCGAGGATGGCGCCGGCAAGATCGGCCGCAAGCGGGGCGGCGCCGAAGATCATGGCGCGGCGAGGCGACCGCGGCGGGCGGCGACGATTTCGGCGATGATCGACAGGGCAATTTCGGGCGCGGTGACGGCGCCGATATCGAGGCCGACCGGGGCGCGGATGCGGGCGAGCGCGGCATCATCCACCCCGGCGGCGCGCAGGCGATCGAGCCTTGCGGCGTGGGTTTTCCGCGAGCCGAGCGCGCCGACATAGAACGGATCGGCGGCCAGCGCCCGGCGCAGCGCCGGATCGTCGAGCTTGGGGTCGTGCGTGAGGGTGACGACGGCGGTGCGGGAATCGAGGCCGAGGCTGTCCAGCGCCTCGTCAGGCCAGTCGGTCGCGATGGCGACGCCGGGGAAGCGATCCGCGGTGGCGAAGGCGCGGCGGGGATCGACCACGGTGACGGCGAAGCCGGACGCCAGCGCGAAGGGCACCAGCGCCTGGGCGATATGCACCGCGCCGACGACGAGCAGCCGGGGGGACGGGTTGCGCGACTCGATGAACCAGGCATCGTCGCCGATCGTGACGGTGCCGCTCCGGTCGGCGGCAAGCATGGCGGCGGCCTCGGCAGCGAGGGCGGCGGGCGCGGCCTCGTCCGGCAGAATGAAGGCCACGCCAGTGGCAAGGTTGGTCGCGAAGGCGACCGGGCGGCGGGCGGCGGCGGCTTCGCGCAGGGCGGCGAGATGGGCGGCCTTCACGAGAGCTTTTCCACGAAAACCGAGACCTTGCCGCCGCAGGCGAGGCCGACTTCCCAGGCGCGTTCGTCAGTAACGCCGTAATCGAGGCGCTGCGGCGTGCCAGTTTCGATGCTGCGCTGGGCAGCCTCGGCCACCGCGCCCTCGATGCAGCCGCCGGAGACCGAGCCGGCGATGCGGCCGGAGGCGGTGACCGCCATGCGGCTGCCGACGCGGCGCGGCGAACTGCCCCAGGTGCTGGTGACGGTGGCGATGGCCACCTGTTCGCCTTCCGCGTGCCAGGCAGCGGCGATTCCGAGAATGTCCTCGGCGTCGGATGCGGTGTCGCTCATTGGCGGGTCTCCCACAGGGCGGCGGCCTGCAGTCGCGGCGGCGCCTCGCCCGACAGGGCTTGGACCAGACTGCGCAGGCTGGCCAGGTTATGCACCGGGCGGAACTCGTCGACATAGGGCAGCATCGCCCGGGCTCCTTGCGATTTCGGCGCGAAGCCATCGTAGCGCAAGAGCGGATTGAGCCAGATCAGCCGGCGCGAGGAGCGGTGCAGCCGCGCCATGTTGTCGGCGAGGCCGACCGCACCCTCGCGGTCCAGCCCGTCGGTGACGAGAAGGACGACGGCGCCTTGCGCCAGCACGCGGCGGGCCCAGAGCCGGTTGAACTGGCCGAGCGCCTCGCCGATGCGGGTGCCGCCCGACCAGTCCGGCACCGCGCCGGCGACCTGCTCGAACGCCTCTTCCGGGTCGCGCCGGGCGAGCTGGCGCGAGATGTTGGTCAGTCTTGTGCCGAAGAGGAAGGTGGTCACGCGGTCGCGCTCGTTGGCGATGGCGTGGAGGAAGTGCAGCAGGATCTGCGCGTAGCGGGCCATCGAGCCGGAAATGTCGCACAGGACGACGAGCGGCGGCGGACGGGTGAGCGGCACGCGGCGAGCGATGTCGAACACCTCGCCGGAATGGCGCATCGAATCGCGCAGGGTGCGCTTGAGATCGACCCGGCTGCCGCGGGCGGCGAGGCGGAAGCGGCGGGTGCGCCGTTCGTCGAGCGGGAGGGTGAGGCGGGCGATCTCGGCCTTGGCGGCGGCGATTTCCTCGGCACTCATCGCTTCGAAATCGAGGGATTCGAGGCGTTCCTGGCTTGAGGCGGAAAGCAGCGCGTCGACCTCGCGGCGTTCGTCGGGGCGGGGTTCCTGCTCGCGCGACCTGGCCGCCTGCATCGCCTCGGCCAGGCGGCGGGCGCCGGCGGCGGCCTTTTCCTCACGCGGGGCGCGGCCATCCATCGCTGCCAGCATCTGGGCGAATTTGGCGGCGTCGGGGTTGCGCCAGAAGACCGAGAAGGCCTGATCGAACAGCAGCGCGTGCTCGTGCCGGCGCAGCATCACCGCCTGCAGCGCCGCGCGCATCACCCGCCGGTCGGTGATGTCGACATGGGTAAGCGCCTCGGCGGCGGCGATGACCTCGCCGGGGCCGACGGGCAGGCCGGCGCGCCGGAGCAGGCGGGCAAAGTGCATCACGTTCGGCGCGAGCCGGCCCGTATCGGAGGCACTCATGCCGCCTGGATCGCCTCCCCGGTAAGGCGGGCGGCGGTCTCGCCACGGATTTTGGCGATGTCGTCCTGGTATTTCAGCAGGGCGCCGAGCGTGTCCTCGACTGCGGCGGGGGCAAGTTCGACCTCGTCCAGCGCGGCAAGGGCGGAGGCCCAGTCGATGGTTTCGGCGACGCCGGGGAGCTTGAAGATGTCGGTCGAACGGATACGCTGGACGAACTCGACCACCTGCGCGGAGAGCTTCGCCGGCACGCCCGGGGCGCGAGCCGCGAGGATTGCGCGCTCGCGGGCGGCATCGGGGTAGTCCACCCACTGGTAGAGGCAGCGACGGCGGATCGCGTCGTGCACCTCGCGGGTGCGGTTGGAGGTGATGACGACGACGGGCCGGGTGGAGGCGGCGATGGTGCCAAGCTCGGGGATGGTGATCTGGAAATCACCCAGCAATTCGAGGAGGAAGGCCTCGAAGGGCTCATCCGCGCGGTCAAGCTCGTCGATCAGCAGGACGGCGGGCGGCAGGCCTGGATCGATTGCCGAGAGCAGCGGCCGGCGGAGCAGGAATTCTGCGGAATAGAGCGTCTCGCGCAGGGCTGCGCGGCTGGCGCCGCCAGATTCGGCGAGGCGGATTTCCATCAACTGGCGGGCGTGATCCCACTCATAGGCGGCAGCGGCGAGATCAAGCCCGTCATAGCATTGCAGGCGGACGAGGCGCCGGCCGAGTTGCTCGGCCAGCACCTTGGCGATCTCGGTCTTGCCGGTGCCGGGCTCGCCCTCGAGGAAGAGCGGGCGGCCCATGGCCAAGGCGAGATGGACGCTGGTAGCCAGCGCCCGGTCGGCCACATAATTACCGCGGGCGAGCAGTTCGGCGGTTTCGGCGACGTTGCGCGGGAGGTTTGATCCGGTCATCCGATGTACTTGGAGAGGACCAGCGCCACGACAACCGCCGAAATGATGATCGGCACCCAGATCCCAAGCGGCAGGCCGGCGATGACCGGGTTGCTGCGATCCTCGCCATGGGCGGGGTGGGCGTGATCGTGGGCGTGGTCGGCCATGCTGGCGATCTCCTTGGTCGGGGTCGGTGCGGGGGCCGGGACGGCTTCCGGCGCGGGGGCGACTTTTTCGGAAAATTTGGTGAAGAAGGATTCAGCGTAGGATTTCGCCACCGAATCGATGAGGCGGGCGCCGAGCTGCGCCATCTTGCCACCGATCTGGGCGGAGACCTGGTAGGTCAGCTTCGTGCCGCCCTCGGCATCGGCAAGCTGGACCTTCGCCCCGCCCTTGGCGAAGCCGGCAACACCACCCTGCCCTTCGCCGGAAATCGTGTAGGCGTTCGGCGGATCGAGATCGGCCAGTGTCACCTTGCCATTGAACCGGGCGGAAATCGGGCCAATCTTGGCAGCAACCGTCGCGGTCATCTCGGTATCGGAGAGCTTATCAATGGATTCGCAGCCCTGTATGCACGCCTTGAGGACATCGGGGTCGTTCAGCGCTTCCCATACCGCTTCGCGCGGCGCGGCGATCAGCCGTTCTCCCGACATTTCCATGGGGCCTGCTCTCCTTCGTGACCGTGTTCCGTTTCAGCATCTTTAGTTTGAGGGCGCCGCGCGCGCAAATCCGCCCTGCCCTGCACCGCTTCGTCTTGAAAGGCAGCAGGCGATGCCCCCGCAGGTAAGCGGGCTTGCGGCGCTCGCGCCGTTCTTCGGCACGCTGGCGAGTTTTGCCCTGCTGCCGGGGCTCGCACCGCGTCTGTGGCACCGGCACATGGTGCGGATCAGCCTGTTCTGGGTGGCGCTCGGTTTTGTGATCGGGGCGGCTTCGGCCGGGCCGGCGGCGGCGGCTTCGCAGCTGTGGCATTCGGGGCTGGTGGATTTCCTGCCCTTCATCGCAGTGCTGATGGCGCTCTACACGCTGGGCGGCGGGGTGCTGATCGCCGGCGGGCCGTGGGGGCGGCCGGGCGGCAACCTGCTGCTGCTGGCGGTGGGCACGCTGCTCGCCTCAGCAATGGGGACGATCGCGGCCTCGCTGCTGCTGATCCATCCGTTGCTGGCGGCGAACGCGGCGCGGCGCGAGGTGAGGCATCTGGTGCTGGCGTTCATCATCGTCGTCGCCAATGCCGGGGGGGCGCTGACACCGCTCGGCGATCCGCCACTGCTGATCGGCTTCCTGCGCGGGGTGCCGTTCTTCTGGCCGCTGTTCAACCTTGCCGGGCCGATGCTGGTGGTGGTGGTGCCGGTGCTGGCCCTCGCATTCGCGGCCGATTGGTGGCTGGCGCGGCGCGAGCCGGTGCGGCAGGCCGAGCGGCTCAGGGTTCGGGGCGGCGGCAATCTCGCGATGCTCGCCGCCTTCATCGCGGTGCTGACGCTGGCCGGGATCAAACCCGGGCCGGAGGTCGCGATCGGGCCGGCATCGCTGCCGGCGGGGCAGATCGCGATCACGCTGACGGCAATCATTTTCGTCGCGATTTCCGAACGGGTGACACCGCGGGCGATCCGCGCGCGCAACCAGTTCGCCTGGGAGCCGATGCGCGAGATCGCCATCCTGTTCTTCGCGATCTTCGCGACGATTCCGCCAGTGCTGCGCACGGTCGCGGCGGCGGGGCTGCCGCAATCGGCGGGTTTGTGGTTCTGGGCCTCTGGCCTGTCCTCGGCGTTTCTCGACAGCGCGCCGACCTATCTGATGTTCTTCGAGGCGGCGGGGGGGAATGCGGCGCGGCTGGTCGCCCCGCCGGCGACGCTGCTGACGAGCTTCGCCGCCGGCTCGGTGTTGTTCGGCGCGCTGACCTATCTCGGCAACGCGCCGAATTTGATGATTCGTGCGATCGCGGCGCGGCGGGGTGTGCGGATGCCGGGCTTCATTGGCTACATGCTGGCGGCCTCCGCCGTGCTGCTGCCGCTGTTCGCTCTGGCGACGCTTGTATTCTTCGCCGGCTGACGCCGGGCGCTGATGTTTTCCGCCGGCTAACGCCGGGCGGGGGACTCAGCGCCGCAGGGCGGCAGCGGCGGCAGCGCGTGCGGAGATGGCCCGCCAGTCCCCGGCGCGGAGCAGATCGGCCGGGGTGAGCCATGAGCCGCCGACGCAGATCACGTTGGCCAGTGCGAGATAGTCGGGCGCTGAGGCCGGGGTGATGCCGCCGGTCGGGCAGAAGGTGACCTCGTGGATCGGCGCGCCGATCGCCTTGAGCATCGGGATGCCGCCAGCCTGCTCGGCGGGAAAGAATTTCTGGTAGCGGAAGCCGGCCTCGAGCAGATGCAGCACTTCGGTCGGGGTTGCAGCACCGGGGAGGAAGGGCACGCGGCTCGCCGCCGCCGCGGCGTGAACGGCTGGGCTGGAGCCGGGCGAGACGACGAATTTGGCACCGGCTTCCGCGACCTCGCGATATTGCGACGGGGTGAGCACGGTACCGGCGCCGACGACCATTTCGGGGACCGCTGCGGCCATCGCCGCGATCGCCTCCATCGCTGCCTTCGTGCGCAGCGTGACCTCGACGACGCCGACGCCGCCCTCGATCAGGGCGCGGGCGAGCGGGACGGCGTCGGAAGCGCTGTCGATGGTCAGGACCGGGATGACCGGCGAGACAGCGAGCAGGGCGTCGAGCCCGTCCTGGCGGTTCATGCGAAGACGCTCGCGCCGAGATCGGCCCCGGCGACGGCGGCGCGGAAGGCGCCGAACAGGTCGCGGCCGATGCCGTGGTGATGCGCCGAGAGATCGACCTCCGGGAGCGGCCGCGCCGCGAATTCCGCCTGATCCACCTGAACCTCCAATATGCCGGCCTCGCAGTCGAGCCTGATCATGTCGCCATCCCTCACCTTCGCCAGCGCGCCGCCGCAGGCGCATTCCGGCGTCACATGGATCGCCGAGGGCACCTTGCCGGAGGCGCCGGACATCCGCCCGTCGGTGACGAGGCCGACCTTGAAGCCGAGATCCTGCAACACGCCGAGGGGGGGTGTGAGCTTGTGCAATTCGGGCATCCCGTTCGCCTGCGGGCCCTGATGGGTGACGATGGCGACGAAATCGCGGTGCAGCTCGCCGGCCTTGAACGCCTCCTGCATCGCTTCCTGGCTGCGGAAGACGCGGGCCGGGGCGATGACGACGCGGTGCTCGGGCTTGACGGCGGAGATTTTGGTGACCGCCTGGCCGAGATTGCCGTGCATGATGCGCAGGCCGCCATCCTTGCTGAAGGGCTCGGCCGCGTCGCGCAGGATGTCGCGGTTGAGGCTTGCGGCCGGGGCGGGTTTCCAGCGCAGGATTTTTTCCTCCAGCACCGGCTGGTCGCGATAGGCCTGCAATCCGTCCGGGCTCCAGACGGTGCGGGCATCGCCGTGCAGCAGGCCGGCATCGAGCAGGGCGCCGATCAGCACCGGCATGCCGCCGGCTTCCTGGAAATGATTCACGTCGGCACTGCCATTGGGATAGATGCGGGTGAGCAGCGGGATGTGTTCGGAAAGATCGGAAAAATCCTGCCAGGTGATGGCGATGCCGGCGGCGCGGGCCATGGCGACAAGGTGGATGGTGTGGTTGGTCGAGCCGCCGGTGGCGAGCAGGCCAATCATGCCGTTCACCACCGTCCGCTCGTCGACCATCTGGCCGACCGGGGTGAATTCGTTGCCGCGGGCGGTGATTTCGAGGATGCGCTTCGCAGCCGCACCGGTCAGCGCGTCGCGCAGGTCGGTGCCGGGGTTGACGAAGGAGGCGCCGGGCAGATGCAGGCCCATGATCTCCATCAGCATCTGGTTGGAGTTCGCGGTGCCGTAGAAAGTGCAGGTGCCGGGGCTGTGATAGGCGCCGATTTCGGATTCGAGCAGTTCCTCGCGGCCGACCTTGCCCTCGGCGTAGAGCTGGCGGACGTGGGATTTCTCGGTGTTGGAAATGCCCGATGGCATCGGCCCGGCGGGGACAAAGATCGACGGCAGGTGGCCGAAGGACAGGGCAGCGATCACGAGGCCGGGGACGATCTTGTCGCAGACGCCGAGCAGCAGCGCGCCATCGAACACGTCGTGCGAGAGGGCGATGGCGGTGGCCATGGCGATGACGTCGCGCGAGAAGAGCGAGAGCTCCATCCCTTCCCGCCCCTGGGTGACGCCGTCGCACATCGCCGGCACGCCGCCGGCGACCTGGGCGATGCCGCCGGCCTCGCGCACCGCGTGCTTGATGAGGTCGGGGAACCGGCCGAAGGGCTGATGCGCCGAGAGCATGTCGTTATAGGAGGTGACGATGCCGATATTCGGCTTGTCGTCGCGCTTGAGGTCGTCCTGCTCGGCCTTGGCGCAGCCGGCCAGGGCGTGGGCGAGATTGGCGCAGCCGACCGCGCTGCGGTGCACGCCGCGCGAAATCATCGCTTCGGTGCGGGCGAGATAGGTCGCACGCCCGGCCTCGCTGCGCGCCCTGATCCGGTCGGTGACCCGTGCGATCGCATCCTGAACCATGTTTTTGCTCCTCGCAATACGCGCGCCCCCTTTGAGGAGGCGTGTCAGTCGCCGGCGCCGTAGCCGGCCTGTTCGTCGAACCAGGTGCGGCCGTCGCGGACGATCATCGCCACCGCCTCGGACGGGCCCCAGGTGCCGGCGGTGTAGAGCTTGGGACGATCGCCGGCGGATTTCCAGGCATCCAGGATGGATTCGGTCCATTCCCAGGCGGCCTCGACCTCGTCGCGCCGCATGAACAATGTGGCGTTGCCGCGCACCACATCCATCAGCAGGCGCTCATAGGCATCGGGCATGTGATTGTTCTTGAAGGTTTCGGCGAAGCTCAGATTGAGCGGGGCGTTGCGCAGGCGCAGCCCGCCGGGGCCGGGTTCCTTCGTCCAAAGATGCAGGCGGATATGCTCGTCGGGCTGCACGCGGATGACGAGGCGGTTCGGCATCGCGCGGTCCGAGCCAGTGGGGAAGATCCAGTAGGGCACCGGCTTGAACTGGATGACGATTTCGGAAACCTTCTCGGGCATCCGCTTGCCGGTGCGAAGGTAGAACGGCACGCCAGCCCAGCGCCAGTTGCGGACCTCGACCTTGAGGGCGGCGAAGGTTTCGGTGGTGGAGCCGGGGGCGATGTCGTTTTCCTCGGCATAGGATTTCACCGGGCCGCCCTTGATGGCGCCGGCGCGATACTGGCCGCGGACAGTTTTCGTTGCGATATCGTCACGGGAAATCGGGGCGAGGGATTTCAGCACCTTGATCTTTTCGTCGCGCACTTCCTCGCGGTCGAGCGTGGCGGGCGGTTCCATCGCCACGAGGCAGAGCAGCTGCATCAGGTGGTTCTGGATCATGTCGCGCAACGCGCCGGTATGATCGTAATAGCCGCCGCGATCCTCGACGCCGACGGTCTCGGCGACGGTGATCTGCACATGGTCGATCCCGTCATGGTTCCAGACCGGCTCGAACAGCGAGTTGGCGAAGCGCAGCACCAGCAGGTTCTGCACCGTTTCCTTGCCGAGATAGTGATCGATGCGGAAGATGTTGCGTTCCTCGAACACCGCGCCGACACGGTCGTTGATGGCGCGGGCGGAGGCGAGGTCGTGGCCGATCGGCTTTTCCAGCACGATGCGGGTTTCGGGCGTTTGCAGCCCGTGGGCATGGATGTTGTCGGCGATCGGGCCGTAGAGCTCGGGGGCGGTGGCAAGGTAGAAGACGCGGATCTGGCGCGGCGCATCCCCGAGCAGGGCGGCGAGTTCGGGCCAGCCGCGCGCGGCCTTGGCATCGACCGAGACATAATGCAGCCGGGCGAGAAAGCGGGCGAGGACCGCCTGGTCGAGCTTGTCGGCGATGAATTCGCGCAGGCTCGCCTCGACCAGGTCGCGGAATCCCGCGGCGGACAGTTCGGTGCGGGCGGAGCCGACGATGCGCGAGGAATCCGGCAGCTGGCCGTCGAGATCCCGGAGGTAGAGCGCGGGCAACAGCTTGCGGCGAGCGAGGTCGCCAGTGCCGCCGAACACAACGTAGTCGAACGGGTCAATGATGGGCTGGGAAAAATTCATGGGTCAAAATAATTCCTTGTTGCCGCCATCCGGTATAGGCCGGGCCGCCGGGCACTTCAACACCGGCGACCCGCGCACGTTCAGTTCATGCAGTTGCCGCCATCGACGTTCAGCGTCTGGGCGATGATGTATTCCGCCTCGTCGGAAGCGAGGAAGATGGCGGCGCCGACGAGATCGTCCGGCCGGCCCATCCTGCCATAGGGCACGGCGAGGCCGACCTGGCGCTTCTTCTCGCCGATCGAAAGGTTTTCGTAGTGAGCGAACAGCGCATCGACCTGCTGCCACATCGGCGTATCGACCACGCCGGGGGAGATGGCGTTGACGCGGATGCCGTGGCGGATCAGGTCGAGCCCGGCGGACTGGGTGAGGCTGATCACCGAAGCCTTGGTGGCGCAGTAGACGCCGACCAGCGCCTCGCCGCGGCGGCCGGCCTGCGAGGCCATGTTGATGATCCGCCCGCGCCGGCCATTGGCAATCATCTGCCGCGCCACCGCTTGCAGGGTGAAGAGCAGGCCCTTGACGTTGACGGCGAAGAGGAGGTCGTAGCTCGCCTCGGTGATGTCGGCGATCGGCGCGAGGTCGAACACGGCGGCGTTGTTCACCAGGATGTCGAGCCCGCCGCGCGCGGCGGTGAAATCGGCGAAGGCGGCGATCGAGTCCATCTCCGCCACATCGAGCGCGCAGGCATGCGCCTGCGGCCCGAGTTCGCGCGCTATGGCTTCCGCCGCCTCACGCGAGCGGTCGGCGATGCAAACCCTCGCCCCCTCGGCGATGTAGCCGGCGGCCATCGCCCGGCCGATCCCCCCTGCCCCGCCGGTGATGGCGGCGTATTTGCCCTGCAGGCGCCCGCTCATCGCCGCCTCACCAGACCGTGTAGCCGCCATCGGCGAGGACGATCGAGCCGGTCATCAGGCTCGACGCATCGGAGGCGAGGAAGAGCACCACCGAGGCGATTTCGTGCGGCTGGCCAACGCGGTGCATCGGCGTCATGTCGAGCCAGATGCGGTTGAGCTCGGGATCTTCCATGCCGAAGCGGGTCAGCGGCGTGTCGATATAGGTGGGGGCGACGGCGTTGACACGCACACCGCGATCGGCCCATTCGCCGGCGAGCGAGCGAGTGAGGTGATGCACCGCGGCTTTCGAGGCGTTGTAGAAGGACTGCTTCTGCGGCTTGTTCGAGATGAAGCCGGACATCGAGCCGGTGTTGACGATGACGCCGCGCTGGCGGGCGAGCATCGCGCGGCCGAAGGCGCGGGCGCACCAGAACACGCCGTTGAGATTGACGTTGATGACGTCGAGCCAGTGCTCGTCGGTCACGTCCTCGGCGGCGACGCCCGAGCGGGCGATGCCGGCATTGTTCACCAGGATGTCGATCGCGCCGAGCCTCGCGTTAAGCGCGTCGGCCGCCGCGTTCACCGCTTCGGGATCGGTGACGTCGAGCACAACGGATTCGGCGGTATGGCCGAGCTTCGCGAGTTCGGCCTTGCCCTCCTCGCAGACATTGGCATCGCGATCGGCGATGATCACATGCGCGCCGGCTTCGGCCAGAGCGGTCGAACAGGCGAGGCCGATCGCGCGGCCGCCGCCGGTGACGACCGCGTTGCGCCCCTTGAGGTCATATTTCTCGAGATACATGTCCGCTCCTTGTGTTGTCCGGCACTGGCTACGTGCTCAGTGCAGGTGGAATTCGCGCCGCAGCAGCGCCTTGCCGTCCGGTCCGAACAGGACAGCGCGGGTGGATTGCGGCTTCATGCGCACGGGATCGCCCATGCGCACGCCGGCGAGATCGTCGGCCTTGACGATCATCTGCTTCTCGCCGGGGCGCTTGACGTAGACCAGGGTTTCGTTGCCGAGATGCTCGACGAAATCGGCGGTGCCGCCGATCTCGCCATCGGCGGCGAGCGCGGTGTGCTCGGGCCTGGTGCCGAGGGTGACGCGCAGGCCGGGGGCGGCGGCGATGTTCGCCGCCTCGACGCGGATTGTGCCGCCATCATCGAGTTTCACATCCGCACCGGCATCGTCTCGCGCAGCGATCTCGCCTTCCAGCAGGTTCATCTTGGGCGAGCCGATGAAACCGGCGACGAAGAGATTGGCGGGGTTGTGGTAGAGTTCGAGCGGCGAGCCCACCTGCTCGACGATGCCGCCGTTCAGCACCACGATGCGGTCTGCCATCGTCATCGCCTCGACCTGATCGTGGGTGACGTAGATCATCGTGGTCTCCAGCTGCTTGTTCAGCTTCACCAGCTCGGTGCGCATCTGCACGCGCAGCGCCGCGTCGAGATTCGACAGCGGTTCGTCGAACAGGAATCCTTTCGGATTGCGAACGATGGCGCGGCCGATGGCCACGCGCTGGCGCTGGCCGCCGGAGAGTGCCTTGGGGCGGCGGGCCAGCACCTTGTCGAGTTGCAGCATCTCGGCGGCGTGGGCGACCTTCCGCTCGATCTCGGCCTTGGGCACCTTTGCCATCTTGAGCGCGAAGCCCATGTTTTCCGCGACCGTCATATGCGGGTAGAGCGCATAGGTCTGGAACACCATGGCAAGGCCGCGCTTGTCCGGGGGGATCTCGTTGGCGCGGACACCATCGATGCTGAAATCGCCGCCGGAGATTTCCTCGAGCCCCGCGATCATGCGCAGCAGCGTCGTCTTGCCGCAGCCCGAGGGACCGACGAAGACGACGAACTCGCGATCGTCGATCGACAGGTCCACGCCCTTGATGGCGTGGAAGCCTTCATATCGCTTCTCGACCTTTTCAAGCAGAAGTTTCGCCATGATCCGCTCCTATTTCACCGCGCCGAATGTGAGCCCGCGCACGAGGCGGCGCTGGGTCAGGCTGCCAAAGACCAGAATGGGGGCGACCGCGAGAACCGAGGCCGCCGAGAGTTTCGCCCAGAACAACCCCTCCGGCGCCGAGAACCGCGCGATGTAGGCGGCGAGCGTCCCGGCATGGGAGGCGGTGACGTTGATGCTCCAGAATGCCTCGTTCCAGGCGAGGATGACCGAGAGCAGTGCCGTGGAGGCCACCCCCGGACCCGCGAGCGGGAGCAGCAGATGGATCATCTGCTGGCGGGGGCCAACACCGTCGACGCGCGCGGCTTCGAGAATTTCGTGAGGTATGTCCTTGAAGAAGGAGTAGAGCATCCAGACCACAATGGGCAGGTTCATCAGCGTGTCGATGGCCACGAGACCAAGCCGCGTGTCGAGCAGGTGGACGTTCTTGAGGAAGAGATAGATGGGCATGAGCACGCCGACCGCCGGGAGCATCTTGGTCGAGAGCATCCACATCAGGGTAAATTCCGTGCGCTTGCCGGGGAAGAAGGCGAGCGCGTAAGCGGCGGGAAAGGCGATGGCGATGGCGAGCACGGTCGCACCGACGCTGACGATCACGCTGTTCAGCGCGAAGAGCAGGTAGCCGGCATTCTGCGTCGCGTCGAAAAAGCTCCTGAGCGTCGGCGCAAAGATCAGCAGCGGGGGAATGGCGATGGCCTGGCCTTCGGTCTTGAAGGCGGTGACGAGCATCCAGAGGATGGGAAAGAACATGATGAACGCGGCCGCCCAGGCGAGGAGGCCGAGGACGACGCGGCTGGCGAGGGAGGATTTCATCGGCGGGGCCTCACGCCTGCAACGTGCGCGAGACCGCGCGGATGAGGAAGAAGGCGAGGATGTTGGCAAGCACGATCGCGAACACACCTGCCGCAGAGGCGCTGCCGATCGAAAAATCGTTGAGCGCGCGGATGAAGATCATGTAGGTCAGGGTCGTCGTCGCATCGCCAGGGCCGCCATTCGTGGTGGTGTAGATGACGGCGAAGGCCGAGAGCATGAAGATCGATTCCAGCATCACCACGATCGAGATCGGCCTTCCGAGATGCGGCAGCACAATGTAGCGCAGGCGGGCGAGGCCCTTCGCACCATCCATCCGCGCGGCTTCGAGCTGGTCGGTATCGAGCGATTGCAGGGCGGTGAGCAGGATGAGGGTGGCAAAGGGAATCCAGCGCCATGAATAGATGATCACGATCGAGAGCATCGGATAGACGCTGAACCAGGCTATGGGTTTGAGGCCGATCAGCGTCATCAGCCAGCCGGCGAGGCCGCTGACCGGATCGAGCAGCAGGTTCTTCCAGATCAGGGCGGCAACCGGCGACATCACGAAAAAGGGCGCGATCGCCATCAGCCGGGCGATGTTGCGGCCGGGGAAGTCGTTGTTCAGCAGCAGGGCGATGAGCGTGCCGAAGACGATCGAGGCGGCGAGCACGCCGGCGACCAGCACAACGCTGTTCCAGATCGCCGTCCAGGTCGAGGAATCGGTGAAGAGATAAGTGTAATTGAGGCCGCCATTATAGGCAGCGGGCGGCTCCATCAGATTGTAGTGCTGAAACGAGTAGAGGATCGTCTGCAGCAGCGGCAGGATCGACCAGAGGAGCAGAAGGATGACCGCGGGCAACAGCAGCGGCAGGGTTCTCACCTGGCGGCGCTGCGTGGCGTCCGATCCGCTCGGCGTTATCGTGGCTGACGTCGACTGGCTCATCGCACGCTCCCGCTTTCCGAGGGGGGGGCGTCGCTCCAGTCGACCCGGAGCGACGCCACCCTGTTGCCGCAATCAGTGGTAACCGGCTTCCTTCATCGTCCGCGCCGTGGCGTTCTGGGCCTGGGCGAGGGCGGCGTCGACCGATTTCTGCCCGGCGAGGGCGGCTGCGAGCTGCTGGCCGACCTCGGTGCCGATCCCCTCGAATTGCGGGATCGCGACGAACTGCACGCCGGTATAGGGGACTTTCTTGAGCGTCGGATTATTCGGATCGGCGCTCAGGATCGCTTCCTTCACCTTCGAGGCGAAGGGTGCGGCCTTGATGTAGTCCGGGTTGCTGTACGTCGAAATACGGGTACCGGGCGGAACCTGCACCCAGCCGAATGTATTGCCGACGAGCTTCAGATAGGCCTTCGACGTGGCCCATTCGAGGAACTTCATGTCGGCTGCCTTGTGACGCGTGGTCTTCGGCATGGCGAGCGCCCAAGCCCAGAGCCAGTGCGCGCCGTGCGGCGTGACCGCGACCGGAGCGGACGCCATGCCGACTTCATTTGCGACCTTCGAGGTCTTCGGATCCCACAGCGTGCCGGCGGCAACCGTGCTGTCGATCCACATACCGCATTTGCCCTGGCTGAACAGCGCGAGATTCTCGGTGAAGCCGTTCGAGGTGACGTTCGGCGGACCGTATTTCTTCTCGAGGTTTACATAGAAATTGGCGGCCTTCTTCCAGGCCGGGCTATCGATCCGCGGCTGCCACTTCATGTTGAACCAGCGGCCGCCGAACGTGTTCACCAGCGTGGTGAAAAAGGCCATGTTCTCGCCCCAGCCGGGCAGGCCGCGCAGGCACATGCCGTAGATGCCTTTCGAGGGGTCGTTGATCTTGGCGGCGAATTTCGCGATCTCGGTATAGGTCGGGTGCGCCGGCATGGCGATGCCGGCGGCCTTGAAGAGATCCTTGCGGTAATAGGTGGCCGAGCTTTCGGCATAGAACGGCAGGGCATAGAGCGTGCCCTTGTAGGACAGGCCCTTACGGACGGTGGGGAACAGGTCCTTCGCGTCGTAGTTTGCGGGCAGGTTCTTCACCGGGGCGAGCCAGCCGGCCTTGCCCCAGATCGGCACTTCGTAGGAGCCTACGGTAACGATGTCGAAATTGCCGGAATTGGTCGCGATATCGGTGGTGACGCGCTGGCGCAGGGTGTTTTCCGGCAGCACCACCCAGTTCAGCTTGATGCCGGTTTCCTTGGTGAACTGGGGCGACAGTTTCTGCATTTGCAGCATGTCGGGGTTGTTGACCGTCGCGATCGTCAGCGTCGTCGCGTGCGCGGCGGCGATGCCGAGGCAGCCGAGGGCGAGTCCGCCCATCGCAGTCCTGATCTGTCGTTTCATGAACGTTTCCCTCTCGAACAATCCGGTTCATCGACTGAAGCACGGCGCCTCCAAACCGCGCGCCGGAACGTGCGCAGACAAGGCTGCGCGAGGTGAGCCCGTTTCGGGCTGGTTCAACCAGGGGAGTTGCCGCCCGCCGTCCCTCGCAGGGGCGGCCGGAGGTCGGGTATCCCCCCTTGCGTTGCGTCCAACAGGCCGGCGCAACTTGTGATTCGCAGGTAGCTAACTTTCGATTGGAAAGTCAACGACAAAATCATGTCGCGTTGCAACATCAAAAGATAGGAATTTGAAATATAAATTTGGGAAAAATAGCGAAAAATCTGGCTTGCCGGAGAAAACCCGTCTTTCGTTTCGAAACCTATAGACTTCCGCCCAGGTTGCTGGCATCGATGCCGTATGGAACGCTCCGGGGCATCGGTTTGACGGTCGGCGCAAAGAGCGCGGTGTTGCAGCGACGGTTGCAGATCGCCGACTGGATCCGTCAATACGGGCAGATGCGCGTCGATGAACTCAGCACGGCGCTGAAGGTTTCCGAGGTCACAATTCGCGGCGACCTGACCTATCTCGAGGAGCAGGGGCTCATCGTCCGCAGTTTCGGCAAGGCGATCGCGGCGAAATCGGCAGCGCCGCGCGACCGGCCGGCCGGCGCGCCGCTGACCAAGGCGCAGTTGGTGCCGATGCTGCGCCGGGCGCAGGCGCTGATCGGGCCGGACCAGACGGTGCTGGTCGGGCCAGGACCGCTGGCGACGCAGGTGATCCCGTGGCTTGCCGAAATTCCGGGACTTTCGGTGGTGCTGACCAGCGCCGAGGCGATCCCGCTCGCGCGTATCTGCCTCGATGCGCGGATCCATCTGCTTGGCGGCGAAATCGCCCCCGACAGCGGCATGATCGAGGGCGCTGGCGCGCTCAGGATGCTCGACCATTTCGCGCTTGGCTGGTCGATCTTCGAGGCGGATGCGCTTTCGGCCGATGCCGCCCTGCTGCTCGCCGCCAAGCCCGCCGAACGGCTGGCCGAGGCGGCGATCCGGCGCAGCACGCGCAGCATCGTGCTGATCGGCAACCCTGCGCTCTCGCTCGAACGGCGGACCGCCCAGCTTGGGCTTGCCGGGATTTCCGACCTGATCCTGCCCGGGCTGCCGAGCAACCGGCTGCGCGACATCCTGCTCGGCGCCGGGTTCAGGCCGGTGGAGGCAGAGGGCGGCAGCGAAGCGCATTTCTCCAGCCACCCGGCGCGCCAGCGCGGCGGCGTGCGGGCTTTCGGCGAGGCGTCATGACCGGCATGATCGTGACCATGGGTGAAATCCTCGTCGATATTCTCGCCGAGGAACGCGGCCAGGGCTTCCACGAGCCCGGCCGGCTGCTCGGCCCCTTCCCCGGCGGCGCGCCGGCGACCTTCATCGCCCAGGCGGCACGGCTCGGCGCCGGCGCGGGCATCATCTCCTGCATCGGCGATGACGATTTCGGCTGGCTCTGCGTCGATCGGCTGCGGCGCGAGGGGGCGGATGTGAGTGCCGTGCGGATCGAGCCGGACCAGGTGACGGCGAGCGCCTTCGTGCGCTACCGCGAGGATGGCGACCGCGACTTCCTGTTCAACCTCAAGCGCAGCGCCGCCGGGCGGATCACGATCGACGCGGCGGCGCGGGCGATGCTCGCCCAATGCGCGCATTTCCACATCATGGGCTCGTCGCTGTTCTCGTTTCATATCATCGACGAAATGAAAAAGGCGATCGAGCTGGCCAAGGCCAACGGCGCGGTGATTTCGTTCGATCCGAACATCCGCAAGGAAATGCTGACGATCCCGGAAATGCGCGCCGGGCTCGAATTCATGCTCGGCTATACCGACATATTCCTGCCCTCGGGGCCGGAGATCCTGCTGCCGACCGAGGCGAAATCGGAGCGCGCGGCGGTCGAGGAATTGCTCGATCTCGGCGTGCGGATGGTGGTGATCAAGCGCAGCCGCAAGGGGGTCAGCTTCCGCTCGCGCGAGGAGCAGTTCGACCTTCCGGCCTTTCCGGTGGAGGAGGTCGACCCGACCGGGGCGGGCGATTGTTTCGGCGCCGCCTTCGTCACCTGCCTGTTGCAGGGAATGGGGACGCGGCGCGCGCTCGACTATGCCCGCGCGGCGGGCGCGCTGGCCGTCAGCCGCAAGGGCGGGATGGAGGGGATCGCCGATCTCGCGACACTCGACGCCTTCATCGCCGATGCCGGCTGAGCCGTAACCGGGACGAGGAGAACCGCCATGAGCCATGCTGAAATCCCTGTCGTCATCGGCGTCGATGTCGGCACCGGAAGCGCGCGCGCGGGCGTGTTCGGCCTCGATGGGGCGATGCATGGGAGTGCGACGCGGGCGATCGGCGCCTGGCGGCCGCGGGCGGAGTTCATCCAACAATCGAGCGCGGATATCTGGGCGGCGGTGAGCGAGTGCGTGCGCCGCGCAATGGCCGAGGCCGGCGGCGGGCTGGTGGTGCGGGGCATCGGGTTCGATGCGACCTGCTCGCTCGTGGTGCTGGATGCGGCCGGCGCGCCGCTGCCGGTGGAGCCGGACGGCGACCCGGCGCAGGACGTGATCCTGTGGGCGGATCATCGTGCGCGGGCGGAGGCGGAGGAGATCAATGCGGGCGGGCACGAGGTGCTGCGCTATGTCGGCGGGCGGATCTCGCTGGAGATGGAGACGCCCAAGCTGCTGTGGCTGAAGCGGCACGCCCCGCGAAGCTGGGCGGCGGCGCGGCATGTTTTCGACCTGCCGGATTTCCTCACCTACAGGGCGACCGGTGCGACCAGCCGCTCGCTCTGCTCGACCGTCTGCAAATGGACCTATCTCGGCCATGAGGGGCGCTGGGACGAGGCGTATTTCCGGGCGATCGGGCTTGGCGAACTGGCCGATGAGGGATTCGCGCGGATCGGCACCACGATCCTGCCGATCGCGACACCGGTGGGCGGCGGGCTCTCGGCCGAAGCGGCAGCGGCGTTCGGGCTGACGCCGGGGATTCCGGTGGGCACCTCGGCGATCGACGCGCATGCGGGCGGGATCGGGGTGATCGGCGCGGCGCTCGACGGGGTAGCGCCGGATGCGGCCGCACTCGGGCGGCGGGTGGCGCTGATCGGCGGGACGTCGTCCTGCCACATGGCCGTGGCGCCGGAGCCGCGCTTCGTGCCCGGCGTGTGGGGGCCATATCACGCGGCGATGCTTCCGGGGCTGTGGCTGAACGAGGGCGGGCAGTCGGCGACCGGGGCGCTGATCGACCATGTGGTGACGACCCATGCCGCCTATCCCGCACTTGCTGCCGCGGCGAAGGCGGAGGGGGCGAGCATCTACGAGCGGCTGAACGCGCTGGTCGGGCAAATGGCGGCTGCGGCGGGCTCGACCGCGGCGCTGACCGGGGATTTGCACGTGTTTCCCGATTTTCACGGCAACCGCTCGCCGCGGGCCGATGCGAGCCTGCTCGGCATGATCTCGGGCCTGAAGCTCGCGGCGGACGAGGCGGATTGCGCGCGCCTCTATCTCGCGACGATCCAGGCCGTGGCCTATGGCACGCGGCACATCATCGAGACGATGAACGAAAACGGCTACGCGATCGACACGATCATGGCGACCGGCGGCGGGACGAAGAACCCGCTATTCCTGCGCGAGCACGCGGATGCGACGGGATGCCGGATCGTGCTGCCGGCGGAGCCGGAGGCGGTGCTGCTCGGCAGCGCCATGATCGGCGCCGTGGCCGGCGGCGCCTATGCCGACCTGCCGGCGGCGATGGCGGCGATGAGCCGGGCCGGGGCGGTGATCGCGCCGGAGGCGGCGAGTGCTGCGTTCCATGCCCGCAAATATGCCGTGTTCCGGCGGATGCATGACGACCAGATGGCGTATCGGGCGCTGATGCGGGGCTGAGCCGGCCGGGACCTGCCGGATCAGCCTTATTGGTGTATTGTTGTTGCCATGCCGAACTCACTCCTCGCCGTGCGAGTCGCGCGCGGCCATCCCCGCCTCTTTACCGGACTGCTTTGCGGCCTTCTGGCCGCGGTGGTGCTGCCGGCCACGATCGCACCGACGCTGCGCGCGGTGCTGTGCTGGGATATCGCGGTTGCCGCCTATGTCGTGCTGGCGATGGCGCATTTCAGCCGCGCCGATCACCGCCGGATCGGGGACGACGCGGTGCGGCAGGAAGAAGGCGAATGGACGATCTTTGGCCTGAGCATCGCCGGCGCGCTGATGAGCTTCACCGCGATCGTGATCTTCGCCGCGCGCGGCAAGGGAGCGGGCGCGGCGGCGCACACGCCCTATGTCGCGCTGGTGGCGGCGACGCTGGTGGCCTCGTGGCTGATGACGCAGATCACCTTCACCTATCGCTACGCGCATGAATATTATGCGGCGACGGCGAGCGGTCCTGCGGGCGGACTCGCCTTTCCGGGCAGCGAGGCGCCCGACTATCTCGACTTCGTCTATTTCTCGTTCGTGCTGGGGATGACGTTCCAGGTGTCGGACGTGAACATCCTCAGCCGCAAGATGCGCCGGCTCGCGACGTTGCAGGGCGTGATCGGCTATCTGTTCAACACCGTGGTGCTGGCGCTCGCCATCAACATCGCGGCCGGGCTGTTCTGATCCGGGCTATTTCGCGGCCTTGTAGGCGGCGGCCTCCTCGGCGCTGGCGACACCGCCATGCTTCGCCGACCAGGCCACCGGGTCTTCCAGAAAGCGGCGCACGCCGGCGAGCGTCGCCTCGGGGAAATAGTCGCCGCCGCGGCAGGCTTCCAGCACGTCCCACCAGGTGCAGAGATGGTGCAGCGACATGCCCATCTCGGCCAGCGTGTTGAGGCTGCCGGGGAAGACGCCGTAATAGAATACCACGAAGACATGGTTGCAGATCGCCCCGGCCTCGCGCAGCGCGTTGGCGAAGTGGATTTTTGATCCGCCATCGGTGGTGAGGTCTTCGACGAGGAGGGTATTCTTGCCCTCCGGCACGTCGCCCTCGATCTGGGCGTTGCGGCCGAAGCCCTTGGGTTTCTTGCGGACATAGGCCATCGGCAGGCCCATGCGGTCGGCCATCCAGGCGGCGTAGGGGATGCCCGCGGTCTCGCCGCCGGCGACGGCCTCGATCGTCTCGAAGCCGACATGACGATAGAGCTTCTCGACGCCGAGCTCGCAGATCTTGGCGCGGGCGCGGGGGAAGTAGATGATCTTGCGGCAGTCGATATAGACCGGCGCCTTCCAGCCCGAGGTGAAGGTATAGGGTTCCTCGGGGCGGAAATTCACCGCCTTGATTTCGAGCAGGATACGGGCCGCGGTGAGCGCGGCGTCACGGTCCCAGTCGGTCGCGTGGCCCAGGCCAGACGTCATGTCGATCCTCCAAGTCTGGCCGCCGTCCTAGAACACCCCTGCCCTGCCGTCCACCGTCTTGCGGCGGGCGGGGCGCATGGCTAGACCGTCGCAAACTGCCGCAAGGAGCTTCGGAATGGCCAAGATCAAGGTTAAGAACCCGATCGTGGAGATGGACGGCGACGAGATGACCCGGATCATCTGGGGGTTCATCAAGGACAAGCTGATCCTGCCCTATCTCGACATCGACCTGAAATATTTCGATCTCGGGATCGAGAACCGCGATGCCACCGACGACAAGGTGACCGTCGATTCGGCGCTGGCGACACGGGAATACGGCGTCGCGGTCAAGTGCGCCACGATCACGCCGGACGAGGCGCGGGTCAAGGAATTCAACCTCAAGCAGATGTGGCGCAGCCCGAACGGGACGATCCGCAACATCCTCGACGGCACGATCTTCCGCGAGCCGATCATCTGCGCCAACGTGCCGCGCCTGGTGCCGCACTGGTCGCAGCCGATCGTGATCGGCCGCCATGCCTATGGCGACATCTACCGCGCCGCCGAAACCAAGATCCCCGGCCCGGGCAAGGTGCAGCTCTCCTATATCCCGGCCGATGGCAGCAAGCCGCTGATCCTTGACGTGCACGACTTCAAGGGCCCCGGCGTCGCGCTCGGCATCCATAACACCAAGGCCTCGATCGAGGGCTTCGCCAGGGCGAGCTTCAATTACGGGCTGGCGCGGAACTATCCGGTCTATCTCTCGACCAAGAACACCATCCTCAAGGCCTATGACGGCATGTTCAAGGACGTGTTCCAGGATATCTTCGATGCCGAGTTCAAGGCTGAGTTCGACAAGCGCGGCCTGACCTACGAGCACCGGCTGATCGACGACATGGTCGCCTCGGCGCTGAAGTGGAACGGCGGCTATATCTGGGCCTGCAAGAATTATGACGGCGATGTGGAGAGCGACATCGTCGCGCAGGGCTTCGGCAGCCTCGGGCTGATGACCTCGGTGCTGATGAGCCCGGATGGCAAGACGGTGGAGAGCGAGGCAGCGCACGGCACCGTGACCCGCCACTATCGCGAGCACCAGAAGGGCCGCCCGACCTCGACCAACCCGATCGCCTCGATCTTCGCCTGGACCCGCGGCCTCGCCTATCGCGGCAAGTTCGACGAGACCCCCGAGGTAACCGAATTCGCCGAGACGCTGGAGCGCGTCTGCGTCGAGACGGTGGAAAGCGGGTGCATGACCAAGGACCTCGCGCTGCTGATCTCGAAGGAGCAGCCCTGGATGACCACGCAGGACTTCCTCGCCAAGCTCGACGAGAACCTGCAGGCGGCGATGGCGAAGCGCCAGGCCGCATGATGGTGGGGCCCTGCGATCCATCCCCGGATTGCAGGGCCGAACACCAGGCAGCATTATTGACTGAAGGACGGGCTGCCTTCCCTATATGGGAATGATGGAAAGCATCCCGTTCTCGGTTCTCGATCTCGCCCCCGTGCCGGATGGCGCGACACCGGGCGACGCACTCCGCAACAGCATCGACCTCGCCCGCCACGCCGAAGCCCTCGGCTTCAACCGCTACTGGCTGGCCGAACACCACAACATGCCCGGAATCGCGAGTGCCGCCACATCGGTGGTGATCGCGCATGTGGCGCAGGCGACGACGCGGATTCGCGTCGGTTCAGGCGGGGTGATGCTGCCCAACCACGCGCCGTTGGTCATCGCCGAGCAATTCGGCACGCTGGCCGCGCTGCATCCGGGGCGGATCGATCTCGGACTCGGCCGCGCGCCCGGCACCGATCCGCGCACCGCCCACGCGCTGCGGCGGAACATGGAGGGGACCGAGGCGCGCTTCATCGAGGATGTGATCGAGCTGCAATCCTATTTCCAGCCGGCGGAGCCGGCGCAGGCGGTGCGCGCGGTGCCCGGCGCGGGGCTCGGCGTGCCGGTCTGGCTACTCGGATCGAGCACGTTCTCGGCCGATCTCGCCGCAGCTCTCGGCCTGCCTTTCGCCTTTGCCGCGCATTTCGCGCCCGACCTGCTGGGGACGGCGCTGATGCGCTATCGCAGCCGATTCCAGCCTTCGGCACAACTGCCCAAGCCGCATGCGATGGTCTGCTTAACCGTGTGCGCCGCACCGGATGACGCGGAGGCAGCGTTCCTGTTCACCTCGCAGCAGCGCGCCTTCGTCAATCTGCGGCGCAGCCAGCCCGGGCTGCTGCCGCGCCCCGCCCCGCTCGACGGGGTCTGGAGCGAGCGCGAGCGCGCCGGGGTGGAGCATGCGCTGGCCTATGCGATGGTCGGAGGCCCTGCGCGGGTCGCAGCAGGGCTCGCCGGCTTCATGGCGGAATTCCGCCCCGACGAGCTGATGATCGCCTGCCAGATCCACGACCACGCGTTGCGGCGGCGCAGCTACGAGATCGTGCGCGAGCTGCGCGGCGGCCTGAGCAAGGCCGCCTGAGTCGTCTCAGCCGGCGGCGGGCGGCTCGTTATGTTCCCAACCGCCGCCAAGCGCCTGGTAGAGCGTGACGAGATCGGCCGAAATCTTGGCCTGGCTTTGCGCCTGCGCCTGTTCGGCGGCCAGCACAGATTGCTGCGCGGTGAGAACCTGGAGATAGTCGACCAGGCCTTCGCGATAGCGTTCCTGGGCGAGTGACAACGCCCGGCGGGTCTGGGTGACGTCGGTCTGCAGCGCTGCCTGGGTTTTCTGTTCGCCGTCATAGGCGGTCAGCGCGTTGTCGACCTGGTGGAAGGCGGTGAGGACGGTTTTTGCGTAGTTCACCGCGGCCTCGCGCTGCTGCGCCTTGCGCAGGTGCAACTCGCCGCGCAGGCGCCCACCCTCGAACAGCGGCATGGTGATCTGCGGCCCGATCGCGTAGGTGACGGCGGAAAGCTGGTTCAGGTTGGAAAATTGCAGCGCCTGGAGCGATACCGAGCCCGCCAGCGAGATGTCCGGGAAGAAGCTCGCCTTCGCGACACCGATCTCGGCGGTGGCTTCATGCAGGCGGGCGGTGGCCTCGCGAATGTCGGGGCGGCGCTTGAGCAGTTGCGAGGGCAGGCCGATCGGCACCACCGGGGGGACCGGCGGGATCGGCTTCGCGGTGATCAGCCGGGCGCGGAGGGCTTCCGGCCCCTCGCCAAGCAGGAGGCTGAGCTGGTTGATGTCCGCCGCGATCGAGGTTTGCAGGGCGGGGATCTGGGCGCGGATCGACGCGGTCTGCGCCTCGGCATCGGCGACATCGAGCGCGTTGGCGAGGCCGGCCTGCTGGCGCTGGCGGATCAGCCCGGCGATGTTGCCGGCGCTGGCGAGATTGCGCCGGGTGATGGCGAGCACCGCCTGCTCGGCGCGCAGGTTGACATAGTCATGCGCCACCTCGGCCTCGGTGTTGAGCAGGACGGCGCGGCGGGCATCGCGCGAGGCCTGCACAGCGGCGAGCGAGGCCTCGACCGCACGGCGGTTCTTGCCCCAGAGATCGAAATCGAAGACCGAGGAAAACCCGTACTGGAAGAGATCGAACGGTTTGAGCTGCGCGCCGGGAAGGCCGCCGCCGCCGATCGATGTCGAGGCGCCGCTGGCGGTGGAGCCGGCATTGGTGCTGGTCGAGGTCGATCCGCCGCCGCTGAGTGCGGTGAACACGCCCTTGTTGCTCGGCTTCTCGCGCGTGTAGGAGCCGGCGAAATTGAGGTTGGGATAGAGCGCGGCACCCTCGATCTGCGCCTGGGCCTCGGCTTCGGCGAGGCGCTGGGTGGCGGCCTTGACGTCGAGATTGCGGGCGATGGCCTGCTGCTCGAGGCTGGTGAGGGCCGGATCGTCGAAGCTCTGCCACCAGGCGAGATCGACCTTGCCCTGGCTGACCGTCTCGGGAGAGGTCAGTGCCGGGCGATGAGAGAAGAAGGATGAAGCCGCGCTGGTCCGCGGCGGGTGGAAATTGGGCCCGAGTTCGCAGCCGCCAAGTGCGAGGGCAGCAAGCAGCGCCGGGCCCATGAGGGCGCCCCAGCGCAGGCGGGCGGCAAAAACGTCAGATTTCATAAACCACTCCTTCGGCGGCACGGGCTGACGGGGTACCGAGCAGCAGCACGACCGGCCAGACCAGCAGGGCCATCAGACCCAGAATATGGAACAAATCAAGATAGCTCATGAACGCTGCCTGATGTTGCACCGCCGCGGCGACCTGCGAAAGGGTCCTTCCGTGCAGGCTGACATACGGAGTAACGGACTCGGCAAGCCTTGAATGATGGAACTGGGTGCGCCACGCGAGCATCGAGGTGACAAAGGAGATGCCGATGCTGCCGCCGATATTGCGCACCTGGTTGATGATCGCCGAGGCATCGCCGTTGCGGGCGGGCGGCAGGCCGACATAGGAGAGCGCCGAGATCGGGATGAACAGGAAGGGCAGCGCGATTACCTGCAGCACCCGGTCGATCGAGATGGTGAAGAACGAGGCGGTGGGCGCGAGGTGGGACTGGAAGACCAGCGCAATACCGGTTTCGAGCAGGCCGCCGACCAGCAGCACGCGCGCGGGGATGATCCGGCCGGTGACGATGCCAGCGACGGGCATCAGCCCGATCGTGGCGAGCCCGCCGAGGGCGAGCGCGAAGCCGGCGGTTTCCGAGGAGTATCCCATCAGCGTCTGGGTGAGCTGGGGCAGCAACTGCGTCGTGCTGAGCAGGATGAAACCGATGACGAACATCACGAGGCAGCAGATCGCGAAGTTGCGGTAGGCAAAGAGGCGGACATTCACTACCGGCGCCGGATGGTTCCATTCCCATACGACGAGAGTGACGAGCGAGACCGACCAGAGAACGAAGAGGAAGCGGATGAAAACGCTACCGAACCCGTCATCGATCGAGAACTTGTCGAGGAAGATCTGCAGCGCGCCGAACCCGACGGCGACGAGCAGGAGGCCGAACCAGTCGAACCGCAGGCCGCCGGCGAGGCGGGCGGCGCGCTCGCGGACCAGAAGCTCGGGCTCGTCGACGAAGATCGCGATCAGGGCAAAGGCGATGAGGCCGATCGGCAGGTTGATCAGGAACACCCAGTGCCAGGACAGATGGTCGGTCAGCCAGCCGCCGAGGATCGGCCCGGTGGCCGGAGCGACGATGATCACGACGCCGAATACCGCGAAGACCTGGGCCCGCTGCGAAGCAGGAAAACTGTCGGCATACATCGACTGGGTGACGGGTTGCAGGCCGCCGCCGCCGATGCCCTGCAACACTCGGGAGATGATCAGCATGGACAGCGAGGTGGAGAGCGCGCACAGCACCGAGCTTGCGGTGAAGAGGGCGACACAGATCAGGAACAGCCGCTTGCGACCGACCACCTCCTGCAGCCAGCCGGTGATCGGCAGGATGATGCTGTTCGAGACGAGATATGAGGTCAGTACCCAGGTGCTTTCGTCTGGGCTGACGGCCAGTGAGCCGGCGATATGGGTGAGTGCGACATTGGCGATGGTGGTGTCGAGCACCTCCATGAACGGCGCGAGCGCCACCATCGCGACGATCAGCCAGGGATTGTAGATGCCGGCGGCCGAACGCGGCGTGTTGGGCCGCGTGGCGTAAAGCAGGCTCATTGGCCCCGGATGCGGATATACGGCTCGACGGACATGCCAGGCGCGAGCAGGTGGTTTCGGATACGTTTGTCGTCGAAATTGATGCGCACGGGAACGCGCTGGACTACCTTCACGTAGTTGCCGGTGGCGTTCTCCGCCGGGAGCAGCGAGAAAACGCTGCCAGTGCCGTGCTGGATACTGGCGACCTTGCCCTGAAACGCGATTCCGGGAACGGCATCCACATAGACCCGCACCGTCTGGCCAGGATGGATCCGCCCGAGCGCAGTCTCCTTGAAATTGGCGGTCACCCACAGACGGTCGCCAACGATCGCCATCAGCCCGGCGCCGGGCGCCACCACGTTGCCGGCGCGCACGCTTTTCTGCGCAACCCAACCGGAAACCGGGGCCCGGATTTCGGTATAGCCAAGTTTGAGCCGGGCATCGGCGACATCCACTGCGGCAGCCTTGAGCGCGGCTTGCGCGGCAGCGACCGCGGCGGCGGCGGCACCAACCTGCTGGCGGGCCGCATCGGCGCGGGCGACGGCACCACGCAGCGTGGCGGCAACGGAATCGCGCGTCGTCGGCGTGATCGCACGAGGGTCGATCCTGGCGTAGCGCGCCTCGTCCCGGCGAGCGCGAAACAGTGTCGCGTCGGCAACCTCGACATTGGCGCGGGCAACCGCCAGATCGGCCTGCCGTGCGGCAAGATTCGCCTTTGCCTCCGCCTCTCCGGCCTCGGCATGATCGAGCGCCACGCGCTGCGCCCGCGGGTCGAGACGGACAAGCACCTGCCCGCGGACGACGTGCTGGTTGGTCCTGACCGGAACCGCCACGACCTTGCCCTGGATGCGGGCAGAAATCGTGTGGATCGCGCTATCGATCTCCGCATCCGAGGTGGATGCGAAATCGCGGGTGCTCCGCCAATAGGCAAAGCCCGCCGCAGCGAGACCGATGAGCAGAAGCGCCAATATAATGAAAGGACGCCGGCTGCGGCGCGAGGCGACAGCAGGCGCTGACGACGAGGCCGCGCTGCGGCGCAAGTCGGTCTCGGTCAGGTCATTCATACGATCATATTAACCTATCGGCAGGATCATCGCCACAGCCGGCGCCACACTCAGCGCCGCAGTCAGCATCAAGACCGCAGTTACACACATAACGAAGCCGCAACAACGCGGCGGCGATCAAATTGCCATCAACAAAGTTTCAGCGGCGATGACGATTCGGCTTGAATCCTAAGACATGATGAGTATTACTATCTTAGGTAGTATTTTGTATCTTAACATGATGATTTGGATGAAAAATGACGCAGTTTCAGAGCATGGACAGTTACCTGCGCGACCGGATCAGGGCATGGCCACAGACCCCGCCGGGGCTCGAACCTGCAGATACGGACGAGCGCGGCGTTTGGCTGCGGGCGCGGCCCGGGCCGGTGCAGGAAAGCGAGGCCCCTGCCCTGAAAATTCCCGGCGCATCGCGGATGCGAACCTTTCCGGACGGTCTCTGGCTGTGGTTTGGCGGCAGCAACGCCGACCGGTTCGTCGATCTGTTCGCAATCGAGATTTGCGGCAGCTTGCAGAACCTGCTCGACAAGCGGTCGCGCTATGCGCCAAGCCTGCATTCGCTGCTGGTCTCCTGCCCCGCCGGGTGGATGCGCCGGCCGGTCTGCGCGCAGGATCCGACACAGCGATGGCAACGGATCGGCCTGTTCGACGCAGCGCCAGAAACGCCGATTGCCCTGCCAGTGCGCGACATCCGGGTTCTTTACGCGCTGAAACCCAAGCATTTCCGTGAGTTCACCGCCGGCAGCATCGCGCATCCGCACGAATTGTTCGCTCCCGTGGACATATTGCTTGATGAGGCGGGCTGGCAGGCGCCAGGGCTGCGGCGGTTTCTCTTCCACGCCGCGCGGCGGGCAAATTACTGTTGGGGTGGACGGCCCAACGGCATCCAATGTGCCAATATAGGGTCGAACAACGAACCTAATGAAAGGGCCGCCCAATGGAATTTAAGCGGATTTCTATAGACACGTCCAAGCATGTTTTTACGATCCATGGGGTCGATGACCAGGAGCGCCCGTTACTCCGGCGCGAGATCAGGCGGGCTCAGGTTGAACCGTTCTTCGTCAAATTGGCTCCGACGGAGGTGGTTCTTGAAGCTTGCGCAGGCTCGCACCACTGGGGGCGGGTGTTGGGCGGTATGGGCCACCGGGTCAGGTTGATCCCACCGCAATATGTGAAGCCCTTCGTGAAGCGGAGTAAAAATGATCGCAACGACGCAGAAGCGATCAGTGAGGCAGCATCCCGCCCGACCATGCGCACGGTTCCGGTCAAATCGGTGGATGAGCAAGCGGCAGCAATCATCGTGAAGCACCGGGAACTCTTGGTGAATCAACGAACCCAGGCGATCAACGCGTTGCGGGGGCACGCGGCGGAATTTGGCATCGTTGCCGCCAAGGGCTGCGCGAACGTCTCAGCATTGCTTGTTCTCCTGTCTGCCGAGGAAGCGATTCCAGCAATTGCAAAGGCGATGTTTGAGCAAATGGGTCAGCATGTGACGGATCTCGATGCAAAGATCGACGCACTGGAGAGACAGCTGCTCGAACAGCACAAGGCCAACGCGGTCAGCAAGCTCCTCGCCGCGATTCCCGGCGTTGGGGCAATCACCGCGATCACCATGGCGCTCAATGTGAACCCCGCGAATTTTGAGACCGGGCGGCATTTTGCAGCGTGGCTCGGGCTGACTCCGCGAGAGCATTCCACCGGCGGCAAGCATCGTATGGGAAAGATAAGTAAGGCAGGCAATGAGAGGTTGCGGCAGTTGCTCGTGGTCGGGGCGATGGCGGTGATCCGCTTCGCTAAACCAGGCAGCAAATCAGCGACCGCTTGGCTGTTGCAATTGCTGGAGCGGAAGCCGCGCAAGGTCGCGGCGATCGCTCTGGCCAACAAGATGGCCCGGATCATCTGGGCCATGATGGCGCGTGGTGAAGCGTATCGGCGTCAGCCGGTAGCCGCCTGATCCGCGCGCCGGTGCCGAGGGTTTAGGGGCAAACAGGAGATGGTTATCGGTCGAACCGACGAGCAACAAAATCCGTCTGAATCTACGGCAGTTCCATGCCGCAATTTCTGTTTGGATGTTGCTCGCGGCACCCATCTGGGCCAGCGGTCAGACCACCGCGTCAAAGGCCGGACACATGACCGCATTCGAACCGATACCAAATTCTGCTTTAACGACTTGAACCCAACGGGCCGTCCACACATGGGATTCAGCTTCGTGCGGCGGCAACGAAACCGGGTGCGGCGACCTGCGACCCGGCGCGCAGAATGGCATTGCGGGCAAGATCGGGGCGATCGGAGATCATGCCATCGACGCCAAGGCCAATCATCCGGTCAAACGCATCGGCGGTGTTGACGGTCCAGGGCAACACGAGAAGGCCGAGCGCGTGGGCCTCGCGGACCTCGTCCTGCTGGAGCGTTCCATGAAACGGCGCCCAGCACACAGCACCCGTGGCGGCAACCGCGCGCGGGAGATGGCCGCCGAATGCTTCTAGGTCGGTGCCGTCAAGCCAGAGGGATGCCGCCTCCAGCGTATCCGGAGCGGTGAGGCAGCAGCGGCGCAGGCCCGGCTCGATGGCGGCCGCTTCCCGCAGCACACGCCAGTCGAAGGCGAAAAGCAGCGCGCGGTCGATTGCGCCGTGGCGGCGAAGCGCGTCGATCATCGCGGCGGCCATGCGGGCGGGAGGGGCAGTGAGGTCGGGATGGTCGGGGAAGGTCTTGATCTCGACCAGAAGGTCGCGTCCCGGCAGCGCCTCGATCACGGCATCGAGCGTGGGGATCCGCGCGCCATCCGCCGGCGCCTGCACGGGATAACGCGCTTCATACGCCGTTCCCGGGCGCAGCCGGCCGACATCGAAGGTGGCAAGCTCGGCGAAGCGGCGTTCGCGGAGCAGCGGGGCGACTTCGAGTGCGAGCCAGGCGCCGGACGGATCGCGCGCGATATCGGGGTTGAGACGCGCATCGTGGTGGACCACTGCGACATCGTCGGCGGTCAGGCCGACATCGAATTCGGCTCCGGTCAGGCCGAGCGCGGCGATCGCGGCGAACCCCTCGATCGTGTTCTCGGGCCGGAGGCCGCGGGCGCCGCGATGGCCGAACAGGGCGATGGAACGTGGCGATCCGGCGGTGCTGATCATGGCGGGTCTTTCAGGTTAGAGTATCATCCGATCAGATGGCGTCATCTGATCGCATGATGCTCTAGGCGGTCTCGGCAGCGTCGACGCGGGCATGGCCGCCTTCGCCCCGGCTGACGCGCAAGCGCCGCGGATGCAGGCGGATCAGGCTTTCGTGATGGGCGATCGAGACGATCTGCATCGCCGGCAGGCGGGCACGCAGCAGGGCAAAGAGGCTGGCGGCCGATTCCTCGTCGAGCGCTGAGAGCGCCTCGTCGAGGAACAGCCAGTCCGGCCGCGCGACCAGTACGCGCGCGAGGGCGAGGCGCTGTTGCTCGCCGCCCGACAGGCGCAGCGCCCAGTTGTCGACATGCTCGAGGCGCAGGCCAAGGCCGCCGAGCCCGACCTCGGCGAGTGCGGCGCGCACGGTTTCGTCGTCCACCTCGTATTCCTGCTGCGGATAGGCAACCGCGCGCTTGAGCGAGCCGAGTGGGAAATAGGGTTTCTGGGGCAGGAACATCGCCGTGCCGGACGGCCGGGCGACGCGGCCGCGGCCGAACGGCCAGATCCCGGCGAGGGCGCGAAAGAGCGTGGATTTTCCGGTGCCGGAGGGGCCGGTGATCACCACCGGCTCGCCGCGCTCGATGGCGAGGCTGGCGCCGTCGAAAAGATGCCGCCCGTCGGGCAGCGAGACGGTGAGATCCTCGGCATGCAGTGCCGAATCCGCAGCCATGGCGACATGGTCGGGCCGGTGCGCGTGCGCCTGTTTCACCGCGCGCTCGAACCCGTCGAGACGCTGCACGGTGGCGCGCCAGCCGACCAACTGCGGATAGGCAGAGACGAACCAGGAGAACGAGCCCTGCACGTTACCGAAGATGTTATTGATCTGCAGCAGCAGGCCAAGGGTGAAAAGGCCGGAGAAATAGCCGGGAGCGGCGATCAGGATCGGGAAGATGATCGCGACCTGGCTGAAGCCGATGGTGAAGAAGTTCAGCGCCTTGGTGCGCTTCATGATCTTCCACCAGTTCAGGTAGATCGCATGGAAGCGCTGCTTCAGGCCGACCCCCTCCTCGGCCTCGCCACCATAGAGCGCGATCTGCTCGGTGTTCTCGCGCACACGGATGAGGTTGAAGCGGAAATCGGCATCGACCTGCTGCTGCTGGAAGCTCAGCGGGATCAGTTTCCAGCCGATCACATGGGTCAGGTAGGTACCGATCAGCGAATAGACGATCGCGATCCAGACCAGGTAGCCGGGGATGACGAGGCCGAGCAGGTGCAGCGGCGGCACCAGGAACCACAGCACGAAGATGAAGCTGAACAGGTTCACGATGTTGGAGATGAAGCTGATGCCGAGGGAGAGATTGTTGGAGACGAAGCTGCGCAGGTCGTCGGCGATGCGCTGGTCCGGGTTGTCGAGCGGGCTGCCGGCCTCGGCCTTCAGGCTGAGCTGATAATGCGCGCGGTTGGTCAGCCAGTCGGCCACGAAATTCTCGGTGATCCAGCGGCGCCAGCGGATTTCCAGCATCTGCTGGAGATAGAAGGCGTACACGCCGACAAGGATGTTCAGCGTGGCGATCTCGGTGAAGCCGGGAACAAACCACGGATAGCCCTTGATCATCCGGTAGGTGAAGATCGACTGCCAGAAACCGGCCGCGTCCTTTGCCTGGAGCGCGTTGTAAAAAATCTTGTACCAGTAGGAATAGAGGACGTTGAGATAGACCGAGACAAGGTTGAGGGCGATGATGGTGGCGAGCAGGGCCAGCGCCGGCCAACGCTCCTTAGAGGCGAAATAAGGCCGGGCGAGGCGCCAGGCATCGGCCAGGGCGGCGATCACCGTGCGCAGGAACCTCATGAACGCGGCTCCGCTGCGCGGGAGATCGCGTCGAGCCAGCGGCGCAGCCGGGCGGCGTTGGCGCCGAAATCCGAATAGCCATAGACCGAGTGAGAATAGAGGATCAGGTCGCTGCCGCCGGCCGGATCGGGGCGGATCGCGGCGGTCACCACATCGGGGAAGTTCGCGACCGGCGTGCGCGCGACCCAGGATTGCTGCATCCGGGCAGGATCGGCCGCGAGCGGATAGGTTCGCGGCTCGGCCGCCGCAACCCGGGCGACGAGCGCATAGAGTGCTGCGGGCGGCAGGGCGTAGCGCGGCGTGTCGAAAGTGGGTTTCGGGGTGAAGCCGGCGGGGGCCGCCAGCGCCTTGTTGGGCGAGGCCGGGAGGACAAAATGCGCGAAATCGATCGGCTCCGGCGGCGCCGCACGCGGGGAACACGAGGCTGAGCAGCAGGGGCAACAATCCAACGGCCATCAGGCGGACTCTCCGGAAGGAAGGGCGGGCAGGCCGAGGCGAATGACGCCCCGCACGGCATCGGGGGCGATCGCCTTGCCCTTGCGCAGGATCACGATGCTGCCCTCGCGGGCAAGATCGACCGCGGTGCGGCGGATGGCGGGGAGGTGATGGCGCCAGGCCTCGGGCGCGGTTTCGCCACGGGCGGTGGCAAGCTGGCGGGCGGCATCGGTCGGGCAGATCGTGGCGCCGGGCCGGCAGGCGGCCAGGGCGCCGCGGATCGCACGGCCGGCTTCGTCGGGACTGGCGGGATGCGGAGCACGAGTCATGCGACCATGTCTGGCGCGGATCGGGCGTTCCGGCAAGCGTCCGGGTGGCGCGGACTTCGCGCGGTCCGAAGCGCGCAGGGCAGATCAGCTGTCGGCCGGCAACCGCGCGCGCAGCATCTCGGCTGCCATGGCGGGCCCGATCCAGGGGCCCTGTACCTCGGCTACTCCAAGCTCACGAGCTTTCTGCAATTCGGTCTCGGTTTCCACTCCGTCGAGCAGGACGGTTACGTCGAACCGGCGGGCGATGTCGATCGCGGCACGGATCAGCACGACGTCCGGCCCGGCCGGATCCGCCACGAGGGCGCGGACCAGCCGCCGGTCGAATTTGAGCCCGCTGAACGGCAGGCGCGACAACAGAGCCAGGCCGCCGAAATCATGGCCGAAGCCTTCGAGGATGACACCGATTCCAGCATCGCGCAGGCTGGCGATCTGCTGCTGCAGATGCTCGCCGCCGATCACGAGATCGGCTTCGTCGATCAGGATATCGAGCCGCTGGAGGTCGACGCCGAGCGGCTCGAAGGCCTGGCGCACGAGGCTGGCGGTGTATCCATCTCCGAGGGTGGCACCGGGAAGCGGGACGCCGACATGCCAGCGCGGCGGCCCGGCGGCGAGTTCGGTGGCGACGGCACGCAGCGTATAGGACAAGATATCGTGACGCAGCATCGATCGGTCGATCCCGCGCAGCAGCGGAGCGACCGGCATCAGGCCGCGGCGGCGGTTCGGCAGCCCGAGCCAGAGATCGGCGCCAACGAACCGCTCGGCGGCGGGGGCGAGGCAAAGTCGCGGCACGTAACGGCGGACGAAACTATCCTGCCTCAGGGCATCGGCGAGGCGGGCCGCCCGCTTGCGCTGCTCGCCAGCTTCGAGACGGCGGAGCGAAGCGCGCTCGCGGCGCTCCGTTTCAGCCGAACCGGACTCCGAAACGCCCGACCGAACCGGCGCAGTGGCAAGTGTCGGCCGAAAGTCCGGTGACTGCGATACACTCAAAAGACCCTACTCCATCGACGCGTCCCATTCAGCGTGATGATGAGGCAGGATGAGTAAAATATACCTTAACGTGACACAATAAATGCGATCTTACGCAGTTTTCCGCGCATTTCAGACACCGATCGTGTCGAGCAGGCGGGTCGTGCCGAGACGGGCGGCGGCAAGCAGGCGAGCGCCGGAGTCGAGTGTTGCGAGCGGTACGAGGCTCGCCTCGTCGACGAGTTCGAGATAGTCGAGGACGAAGCCGCCGGCGGCAAGCGTCTGCCGGCTCGCGGCAAGGGTCGCGCCGACCGGGGCGCCTGCGCGCAGTTCGTCGCGCGCGCGCAGCAGGACACGATGGAGCAGCGGCGCGCGGGCACGCTCAGCGGCGTCGAGATAGCGGTTGCGCGAGGACATTGCGAGACCGTCCGCCTCGCGCAGGGTCGGTCCGACGACGATCTCCACCGGCAGGAACAGGTCGTTCACGACGCGGCGGATGACCTGCACCTGCTGCCAGTCCTTCTCGCCGAAATAGGCGGCGTCCGGCCCGACCTGCCCGAGCAGCTTGGCCACCACCGTCGCAACACCCCGGTAATGGCCGGGCCGGACCGCACCCTCCAGCACGGTGGACAGCCCGGCGACGTCGATCATGGTGGCATCGCCGGGCGGATACATTGTCGCCACCTCGGGCAGCCAGGCGAGCGCGCAGCCGGCTTCGGCGAGGAGCGCGCAGTCGCGCGCGGGGTCGCGCGGGTAGCGGGTGAAATCCTCGTTCGGGCCGAACTGGGTTGGGTTGACGAAGATCGAGGCGGCAACGACGTGGCCGGCCGCGCGCGCGGCGCGCACGAGCGAGAGATGGCCCTCGTGCAGCGCGCCCATCGTCGGCACCAGCGCGAGCCGGGCGCGGCCGCCTCCTGCCAGCGCCGCGCGGGCGGCGCGCAGGTCGTGGAGATGACGGACGATCTGCATGATGTGTCTCCGTGAAAACCGGCTTGTGGCGAGGGTTTTGGGGGAATCCGGCCGCTGCGTCCATGCCCGGCGGCGGAAGGCAGCTCCGCCGGCGTCGGGGACGGTTACACATTCGTGAAACCATAAACTATGCGCGAGCGGCGTGCTGCGAGAGCAGATGCGGACTTTGGAAATCGGTAGAGTAACTATATGTAGCGGTCATGGTACGCCAATCGTCTCCCGCGAAACAGTGGATCGGTCAGGAAATCAGGCTTGGAGGACGGCGCGCCCGGCTCGCCATCGGGCTCGGCATCGCCTCCACCATCATCGCGATCGGGCAGATCGCCTGTGCGGCCGGGTTGCTCGCTGCGGCGATCGCCCCGGGGCGTCTGCCCACCGCGCTGCTCGGGCTCGGCTTCATCACCGCCGCCCTGCTGCGGGCGGGGCTGATCGTCGGCCAGGAACACGAGGCGAGCCGGCTCGGCATCGCCGCCCGCCGGCGGCTGCGCAGCGACACGCTGGGCCGGCTCATGAGTGCCGGGCCGGGGCTGCTGCGCGGGCGGCATTCGGCGGAGCTGTCAATCATCGTGGTCGACCGCGTCGAGGCGATGAACGGGCTGCACGGGCGCTGGATTCCGGCGGCCCGGCTCGCCGCGATTGGGCCGGCGCTGGTGGCGCTCGCCGCCGCGACCGCGGACTGGCGCAGCGGGCTCATCCTCGCCGCGACCGGCATTCTGGTGCCGGTATTCATGGCGATGACCGGGATCGGCACAGGTGTTGCGGCGCGGCGCCAGTTCACCGCGATGGCACGGTTGCAGACCCGCTTTCTCGATCGCGTGCGCGGGATCGCCACCATCGTGCTGGCCGGGCGCGCGGAAGCCGAGGCGGCCTCGCTCGGCCGCGCCGCCGACGAGTTGCGCCACCGCACCATGCGCATCCTGCGCATCGCCTTCCTCAACGCCACGGCGCTGGACCTGCTGGCTGCGGCGGCGCTGGTGGGGATCGCCATCCGCTTCGCCGGACCGCTGCTCGCCGGCCAGGCGGCGCTGGCGCCGACCGCGCTGTTCTGCGTGTTGCTGGTGCCGGAATTCTTTGCGCCGCTGCGTGCGTTCTCGGCGGTGTATCAGGACCGGATGACCGCGCAGACCGCGGCGGAAGACCTGGTCGACCTGCCCACGCCGGAGACGGTGGCGGTAGCGCCGGATGCCGTGCGCACGGTAACGACGCGGGGCATCACGATCGGCTTCGAGCAGGTCAGCTTCGCCTGGAGCGAGGCGCGCGGCCCGGTGTTGCAGGATCTCAGCTTCCAGTTGCCGGCCGGCGAGATGATGATGCTGGTCGGGCCGTCGGGGGCCGGAAAATCCACCATCATCGAGCTGCTGCTCGGCTATATCAGGCCGCAATCGGGGCGGATCACACTGAATGGCGCGCCGATCGAAACGATCGTGCCGGCCGCCCTCGCCCGCATGACGGCGCTAATCAGCCAGCGGCCGGTGCTGTTCGCCGGGACGATCGAGGAGAATATCCGCATGGGACGGCCGGAAGCGAGCGAGGCCGATCTGCTCGAAGCGGCGCGACTCGCGCGGGTGAGCGAGTTCGCCGACCTTCTGCCCGAGGGGCTGGCGACACGCATCGGCGATGGCGGCTATGGGCTGTCGGGCGGCCAGGCGCAGCGGATCGCGATTGCCCGCGCCTTTCTCAAGAATGCCAGCCTGCTGCTGCTCGACGAGCCGACCGCACAGCTCGACCCGGCGACCGAGCGCGAGGTGGTGGACAGCCTCAGGCGGCTGGCGATCGGGCGGACCGTGGTGCTTGCGAGCCACTCCGCCTTCGCCCATGAATTCAGCGGCCGCAAGCTCGATCTCGGCGCCGCGCTGGCGGCTCGGCTCGAAGGGGTGGCATAATGAGGGAGGCTGTCCTCGTACCGCTGCTGCGGGTGATCCTGATCTGGCGGCGGCAGGCACCGGCGATCGCCTTCGGTGCGCTGGTGGCGCTGGCCTCGCTGGCCTCGGGCATAGCCCTGATGGCCGGCGCCGGACACTATATCGCGGCCTCGGCGATCGGCCTTGCGATTGCCGTGCCGGTGGCGCTGGAGGTGACCGGCGTCGCGCGCGTGGTGCTGCGCTACCTGGAGCGGCTGACGACGCATGACGCGACGTTCCGTGCGCTCGGCGCGTTGCGTCTGTGGTTCTATCGCGGGCTCGCGCGAAGTGCCGCCGGCGGGCTTGGGTTCCGGCGCTCGGGCGATGTGCTGGCCCGGCTGGTCAACGATATCGAGGCGCTGGACGGGGTGCTGCTGCGCCTGCTGATCCCGCTGCTCGGCGCCGTGATGCTGGTGCCGGCACTGCTGGTCGTGGTCGGCCAGGACGATACGGCGGCCGCTGTGCTTGTGCTGGCGCTGTTCGCCATCGTCGCGTTTGTGATGCCGTGGCGGGCGATGATCGCGGCGCGCGCGGCCGCGGCGGACGAGACCGAGGCCGGCGGCGCCTTGCGCGTCGCCGTGCTCGACACGCTGACGGGGCTGCGGGAAATCAAGGTTTACGAAGCCGAGGGGCGGATGCTCGCCGGGATGCAGTGGCAGGAATCCCGGCTGTTCCGCGCCGAGCGCGACCTCGCCGCGCGGGGGGCGGCATTGCAGGGCCTCGCCTTCCTCGCCACCCAGGGCGCGCTACTCGCGGTTTTGCTGATCCATGGCGCGCATCCGCTGGCCGTGGTGGTGGCGGTGTTCGTTGTCGTTGCCGCGTTCGAGGCCGTTGGCGGGATGCCGCGTGCGGGCGTGATCGCGGGTCGGGCCTCGGCGGCGGCGACGCGGGTTCTCGAGGCGGCCGAGGCCGCACCGCCGGTGCGCGACCCCGAGCGCCCGGCGCCGATGCCGACCGGCAACGCGCTCGCCTTCGAGCATGTCGGGTTCCGCTGGACGCCGGAAGGCCAGGCGGTGTTCGAGGATCTGTCGCTCGACGTGCCCGCCGGAGCGCGGGTGGCGGTGCTCGGGCCGTCAGGGGCGGGAAAGTCGACGCTCGCCGCACTGGCGCTGAAGCTCGCGGCACCCGAGCGGGGCCGGATCCGGCTCGGTGGGACGGATATCGACACGCTGCGGGCCGACGATGTGCGCGCGCGGATTGCCTGGCTGTCGCAGGCGACGCATCTGTTTGCCGACACGATCCGCAACAACCTGCTGATCGGGCGCGACGATGCCGATGACGAGGCACTCTGGGCAGCGCTGGAGGCGGCGCGGATCGCCGATGTCGTGCGTACGCTGCCGGACGGGCTGGACACCTGGGTCGGCGAACAGGGTTCGCAGTTTTCCGGCGGCCAGGGGCGACGCCTTGCACTGGCGCGGGTGTTGCTGAGCACAGCGCCGATCCTGATTCTCGACGAACCGTGTTCGGGTCTCGACCTCGAGACCGAGCGCGCCTTCCTCGCGACGCTGAACAACACGCTGGAGGGACGGACGGTGCTGATGATCACCCACCGGCTGACCGGGGTGGAGAGGCTCGACAGGATCTACCGGCTGCAGAACGGAAAGCTGACGGCGGCGACAAGATAGGCGCCGCATTGCGGCGACAAGACAGGCTCGCCGCTGAGCTGCGGGGCAGCTCAGGCGACGGCGGCGAGATCCGGCGCGGCGGTGCTGACACGGCGGTAATTCGCGGCGTCGGCGAACAGGCTGCGTAGCAGCAGGTTGTTGAGCCGGTGGCCGGTCCGCGCACCGACAAAGCGACCGCGAAGGGCGGCGCCGGCCAGCGCCAGATCGCCCACCACGTCGAGCAGCTTGTGGCGGACAAACTCGTCCGGGCTGCGCAGCCCCTCGGGATTGAGGATGCTGTCACCATCGACCACCACGGCATTGCCAAGGGTGCCGCCCAAGGCAAGGCCGGCCTCGCGCAGACGGTCGATATCCTGTTTCATGGTAAAGGTACGCGCACGGGACAGTTCACTCGTGAAGCTATCCGGGGTGATTTCGAGCGACAGCGCCTGGCGGCCGATCGCGCCGGCGGGAAAGTCGATCTGTAAGGCCGCGGTGAAGCCGTATTCACCCGAGGCTGCGGGGCGCAGCTCGGCGCAGGCGGCGCCGTCGCTCACCCGGACGGGGCGGCGGATCTCGATGATATCGCGCGGGGCCGCGGTTTCAACGATGCCGGCGCAGCGGATGAGAAACACGAATTCGGCGGCGGAACCGTCGAGGATCGGGATTTCCGGGCCATCGACCTCGATCAGCGCATCGTCGATGCCGAGGCCGGCGAGCGCCGCCATGATGTGTTCGACCGTGCCGATCCGCGCCTCGGGCCGGCGCGGATCGGCGAGGACGGTGCAGAGCCTCGTATCCGCCACGAGGTCGTGACGGGCGGGGATGATGATGTCGAGATCGGTGCGGCGGAAGCGGATGCCGGTACCGGGTTCGGCGGGGACAAGGCGCAGATTCGTCTCCTGCCCGCCATGCAGGCCGATGCCACGGCAGGCGATGGCCGCGCCGAGGCCGCGCCGCTTCACGAGGCTGTCCTGCCCGGCGATGAGGGGTCGGCTGAACGGAATGGCGGTGGACATCATGCGGAGAAAGCCTTGTGTTGAACCCGGGCGCCTGCGACAGGCGCCTTATTGCAGTGCAAACTAGCCCGGGGAGGCTGCGGTGGGAAATCAATGAATATTTCTGATTATTTCGATATAAACCTATGATTTTGTTATTTTCATGGCGTGGCTGACACAATCGGCTCACAACCTCGCGCGGCACGGTTTGCCTTTGCCGGCTGGTTCTGCTTTCAGGAAGGCCGCAGCGCGGCGCCGCCGCGCGAGACCGGGGAACCCATGACTGTCGCACTGATCGTCGCCGCCGGCCGTGGCCATCGCCTCGGCGGCCCCATTCCGAAACAGTATCGCCTGCTCGACGGCGTGCCGATCCTTCGCCGCACGGCGGAGGCATTGCGCCGGCATGCGGCGGTGCGGGCGGTGCGGGTGGTGATCAACCCCGCCGATCGCGGGCTGTATGACGAGGCCATGGGGGGGCTCGGGCTTGCGGAGCCGGTGACGGGTGGCGCCTCGCGGCAGGAATCGGTGCGCAACGGGCTTGAATCGATCGCCGCCCTCGCCCCGGAGACCGTGCTGATCCATGACGGGGTGCGGCCCTTCGTCGATACCTCGACGATCGGCGCGGTGCTCGACGCGCTGGCCCGCGTGCCCGGGGCGGTGGTCGGCGTACCGGTGACCGATACGCTGAAGCGATGCCGCGGTGCCGTGGTGACCGGAACGGTGGACCGGGCGGATCTGTGGCGGGCGCAGACACCGCAGGGTTTCCGCTACGAGGCGATCCTCGGCGCGCACCGGCGGGCGCATGCGGCACATCCGGGCCGGGACTTCACCGACGATTGTGCGGTCGCGGAACTCGCAGGGCTCACGGTTGAAATGGTTCCCGGCAGCGAGGAGAATTTCAAGATCACCACCGAGGCCGACCTGCTGCGCGCCGAGGCCATGCTGCGCGAACGAGGTCGTTTTCTGGCCGTTGCCAGTTAGAGCATCATCCGGTCGGGTGGAGTCATCTGATCGGTTAAAGATGCCCCAAGACCGCCGCCACGCCTCCCCTGCCCTGCAGCGCTTCCGGCTCAGCCGATGCCCGCGGCGGCGATCAGCACCACGCCGAGGCTGACCAGGGCGAGACCAGCCAGCTCGCCGCGCCGTGTGCGCTCGCCGAGGAAAAAATGGCCGACCGCGAGGGTGAACAGGATCTCGATCTGCCCGAAACCGCGCACCAGGGCCGCGCTGGTCAGTGCGAAGCCGGCGAACCAGCAGCCCGACCCGCAGGCGGAGAGCAGGCCGACGGGTGCCGCCCGCCGCCACAGGGTGAAGCATCGGGCCAGTTCGTCGCGGTTTCGCAGCGCCATGACGCCGCCCTGGACCAGGGTTTGCAGCAGGTTGGTGACGGTGAGGGTGAGCACGGCCTTGAGGATGACCGGCGTCGCGGGGCCGAGCGCGAGCGTCGCCCGCCGCAGCAATATGGCGGTGACGGCAAAGCCGAAGCCGGACCCGAGGCCGCACAGAGCCGCGGGCTGCACCGAGGCGCGCAGCAGATCGGCCGGGGAGAGTTTCTGACCGGCAAAGGACAGCGCCAGCACGCCGATCACCGCGAGCATGATCCCGATAATGGCGAGCGGCGGAATCCGCACCCCGAGCACAAGAACCGAGAAGATCACGAGCTGCGCCGCCTCGGTCTTGGCATAGGCGGTGCCGACCACGAAATTGCGATGGGCGAAGGCCATGATCAGCAGCATGGTGCCGAAGATCTGGGCAATGCCGCCGGCCAGGCAATCGAGCAGGAAAACGGGCGGAATCGCCGGCAGCGCGCGGTGCAGCAGGACAAGTGCAGCACCCAGCAGCAGGAGATCCGCTGGCAGCGCGTAAACGAACCGGACGAAGCCGGCCGCCGGGGCGCTGAGCGCGCCGCGCAGCCGCGCCTGCAGCGCCGTTCGCCAGACCTGGAACAGCGCGGCGGCGATGGTCACCGGTATCCAGGCGGGAACGATGCTCATGCCAGGGCCGCGACATGGGCGCAGAAGCGCGCGGCGAGCGCCACGAGATCGGCGACGACCGCCTCGCCGAGCGCGGCATCGGCGCCGGTGGCATCGGCGGTGGCGGAGGCCGGCGCGATCTCGGGATATTCGGCCGGGGCATCGATATCGACTCCCTCGAAGCCGATCGTGCCGAAGCCGATGACGGGGCAGCCGAGCAGGCTGGCCCCCGCGGCAGGCTTGCGGGCGAGATCAGGCCGGCAGGCGTCGGGGCGGAGGCAGAGCGCGATCGAGGCGAGCGGCTCGGCACCATGACCGAACCGCCCTGACGCGGGGCCGATGCGGGCCTGCATCAGGCGGCTTGCGACCTTCCAGAGATAGAACGAGGGGACCACCGGACCGCCGGCGCGACGGATGGCGAGGGTTACCTCGTGCACCAGCGGCGCATTGCCGCCATGGCCGTTGAGGATGACGATGCGATCCAGCCCGTTGCGGCGGAGATCAGCGATCAGGTCGGCGAGCACGGCGCGGAACGTGGCGGGGGCGAGCGCGAGGCCGCCGGGCACGGCGCCGAAATGATCCGCCGCACCGAAGGGCAGCGCCGGGGCCGCGAGGGTCAGCGTGCCGGACTCGGTCGCGGCGCGCGCAATTCGCCCGGCCAGCGCCGCAGCGAGGCGGAAATCGCCCATCGGGGCATGCGCGCCCTGGTCTTCCTGACTGCCCAGCGGCAACAGCACCAGCGGCCGGCGCGGCAGGAGGACACGCAGTTCGGCACTGGTCAGATCCTCGATAGCTGCTTTAAACATTTATTCATCCTCCTGCGGGGGACCATGCTGGACGCAAACGTTGTGCGCTGGCAATGGAATGCATCCAATTTGAGGGAATTTGCATGTCAGGACTGACCCCTTTGCCTGCGCACTCGCCAATGGCTGGAATTGCGCCAGTGATCCTCGCCGGTGGAACCGGGACGCGGCTCTGGCCGGTTTCACGCAAATCGTACCCGAAGCAGTTCTGGCCGCTGGTGTCGTCGCGGACCATGCTGCAGGAGACGGCAGCGCGGGCCCAGGGTGAGCGCTTTGCCCCGGCGATCGTGGTGGCGAACGAGTCGCATCGCTTCATCGTCGCCGAACAGCTGCGCGGCGAGGGCCACGAGGGAACGCGGATCCTGCTTGAGCCAATGGGACGGAACAGCGCGCCGGCCATCGCCGCCGCGGCACTGCTCATCGCCGAGACCAATCCCGATCAGGTGATGTGGATCATGGCGGCGGACGCCTCGATCGCCGATGCGGACTCGCTGGGCCGCGCCCTGACAGTCGCCGCCGCTGCCGCGCGGGACGGGCAGATCGTCACGTTCGGGATGCGGCCGGACATGGCCGAGACCGGCTATGGCTATATCGAGCAGGGCGAGGCCCTGGCCGGGCATGAGGGCGCGTTCCGCATCGCCCGCTTCGTCGAGAAGCCGGATTCGGCGACGGCGGCGAAGCTGATCGCCGACGGGCGGCATTACTGGAATTCCGGCATGTTCGTCGCGACCGCGCGGACCATGCTGGCGGAGATGGAACGGCTCGCGCCAGAAGTCGCGCGCAGCGTGCGGGCGGCGTTCGACGCACGGATCCCCGATCTTGATTTCATCCGGCTCGACGCCGCCGCCTTCCAGAGCGCGCCGGAGATCAGCATCGACTACGCGATTGCCGAAAAGACCGACCGCGCCGCCGTGGTGCCAGCCTCACTCGGCTGGTCGGATGTCGGCTCATGGTCGGCCATCTGGGACATCGCCGAGAAGGACGCAGCCGGCAACGCGGCGCTGGGCGATGCCGTGATCGAGGATTCCGTCGGCTGCTATGTCCGCAGCGACGGCGCGATGACCGCCGTTCTCGGGCTCGAGAATACCGTTGTGGTGACGACGCCGGACGCCGTGCTGGTCGCCCATCGGGACAAGGCGCAGAACGTCAAGCGCGTGGTCGATGCGCTGAAGCGGCTGAAGCGGCCCGAGGCGGAAGAGCACAACCGCGTCTATCGGCCCTGGGGGTTCTATGAGAGCCTGATCCAGGGCGACCGCTTTCAGGTCAAGCGGATCGTGGTGATGCCGGGTGCGAAGCTCAGCCTGCAAAAGCATTTCCACCGTGCCGAGCACTGGGTGGTGGTGGCCGGATCGGCACTGGTGACGCGGGATGCGGAAACGCATCTCGTGCGCGAGAACGAGAGCATCTATCTGCCGCTCGGCTGCATTCACCGGATGGAGAATCCCGGCAAGATCCCGCTGACGCTGATCGAGGTGCAGTCCGGCTCGTATCTCGGGGAGGATGACATCGTCCGCTACGAGGACACGTACGGACGGAGCTGAATTTCGTTCGTGTTCTTGTTTTGTTCTTGACAGCGCGGGTGATTTCCGGTGTGCTGCTCACGAACGGAGCACGAACATGGACATTTTCATACCGCGTGGCCTCCGGCCCGACGGCCGTGGCACCAGGCTTGCCCCACCCAACCGGTTCGAAACCGCGCGCTATGACGCGTTCGATGACGGGTGGGGCACGCTGGACGAGGAGGAGACAGCTCCCGAGACGGTACTGATCCGCGATGCGACGAAATCGATAATCAGCCGCAACGAGAGCCCGGATCTTGGCTTCGATCGCGGGCTCAATCCCTATCGGGGTTGCGAACATGGCTGCATCTACTGCTATGCGCGGCCGACCCATGCGTGGATCGGCCTGTCGCCGGGTCTCGATTTCGAGACGAAGCTGGTGTTCAAGCCCGAGGCGGCGTCGCTGCTCGAGCGCGAGGTGTCGCGCAAGGGCTATCAGCCGGCGACGATCGTGCTTGGCTCGAATACCGACCCGTATCAGCCAGTCGAGCGGCAGCTGCGGCTGACGCGCGCGGTGCTGGAAGTGCTGGAGCGGTTCGGCCACCCGGTTGCGATCGTCACCAAATCGGCCGGGGTATTGCGGGATGCCGACATTCTGGCGCGGATGGCGGCGCGCAACCTCGCCCGCGTGCATCTCTCGGTGACAACGCTGGATGCGAGGCTCGCACGGGCGATGGAACCACGCGCGGCGACACCTTCACGGCGGCTCGATGCGATGGCCGGTCTCAAGAAGGCGGGGATCCCGGTCGGCGTGCTGGCAGCGCCGATGATTCCGGGGCTCAACGATCCCGAGCTGGAGCGGATTCTCGAAGCAGCAGCGCGAGCGGGCGCGTCATCCGCCAACGCGATCCTGCTGCGCCTGCCGCACGAGCTGGGCGCGCTGTTCGAGGACTGGTTGAACCGCACCATGCCGGATCGCGCGGCACATGTGCTCGGCCTGATCCGCCAGACCCGGGGCGGCGCGCTGAACGACGCCGCCTTTGGCAGCCGGTTTCGCGGCACCGGAGCCTATGCCGGGCTGCTGCGCGCGCGCTTCGAGCGGGCGGCGCGCCAGTTCGGGCTGAGCGAGACGCCGCCGCCGCTCGATTGCGGCCAGTTCGCGAAGCCGCGCGCGAGAGACGCTGGGGCGCAGCTCTCGCTGTTCTGAATCCCGCCCCGCCCAAGTCCAGCGGCCCCGGCGTCAGGCGCGGCCGAGACGCTCGGCACCACCGCCGCGAGCGGGCAGCGCGGTCGGGTCTTCCTCATCCTCCCCCAGATCGCCCACCAGGGTTTCCGTGGTCAGGATCAGCTTGGCGACCGAGGCGGCATTGCGCAGCGCCGTGCAGGTGACGCGGACGGGATCGATGATCCCGGCATCGTACATGTTCTGGAACGTGCCGATGGCTGCATTGTAGCCGAAGCCGCCATTCACCGCCGAAACCTGGGCGATGACATGATCCGGATCGCCACCGGCATTGGTCACGATGCGCCAGAGCGGGCGGGTAAGGATGGAGCGGACGAGCTTCACCCCTTCCGCGACATCGCCGCTGGCGCCGGCCAGAACCTCGTCGAGGACCGGCCCGATCTGCGCTAGCGCGGTGCCACCGCCGGCAACCACACCCTCCTCGCTCGCAGCACGCACGGCGGCGAGCGAATCCTCGATCAGCTGGATCGTGCGCTTCTGCTCGACCGGCGTCGCCCCGCCCGCATAGAGGATCGCGGTGCCGCCTGAAAGTTTCGCGAGGCGCTCGCGCAATTTGTCCTGCTCGATGTTGGGAGGCGCGGCATCGTGCATCCGCTGGACCTGCGCCCGGCGCGCAGCGATCGCGGCCGTATCGCCGGCGCCGCCGATGATCGCGGTGTGGGTCGCACTGGTACGCACCCGCTCGGCAGCGCCGAGATCGGCTTCGGTGACATCCTCGACCCGGCCGCCGAGATCGCGGGCGATGACGCGGCCGCCGGTGATGATGGCGATATCCTCCATCATCGCCTTGCGCCAGTTGCCGTATTCGGGCGGATGGACGACAAGGTAGCGGCCGGGTCCGTCGCGCCCGAGCAGGCTGACGACGACCTCCGGCGCCACCTCCTCGGCGATCACCAGCAGCGGGCGGCCAACCCCGGCGGCAAGCGCACGCGCCGCATCGAGCGCATGGGGATCGCGGATCTTGAGATCGGTCATCAGGATCAGCGGCCGTTCGAGCACGGCTTCCATCTTCTCCTGATCGGTCACCATGTGATGCGAGATATAGCCGCGATCGAAGGACATGCCTTCGACGACCTCGAGCGTGGTGGCCGTCGTCACGCTGAAATCGGTGGTGATGACGCCCTCGGCGCCGACGCGCGCGAAGGCCTCGGCCACCAGCGCGCCGAGATGCGGCTCTGTCGCGGCGATGTTGGCCACCGCGGCGAGCATGCCGTTGCCGGACGCAGGCCGGGCGGCCGCCTTGAGGGAGGAGGCCACACGCTCGACCGCGAGATCGATCCCGCGGATGAGATCGACCGCGCGAGCGCCGCGCTCGCTGGCCTCGACGCCGGCCTGGACGAGCGCATTGGCCAGCACAATCGCGGTGGTGGTGCCATCGCCCGCGAGTTCGTTGGTCTGCATCGAGACCTCGCGGACAACCTGCGCGCCCATGTTCTCGAACCGGTTCGGCAGCTCGATCTCCACGGCGATGCTGACGCCATCGCGCGTGACCATCGGCGTGCCGATCGGCCGGTCGATCATCGCATTCATTCCCTTGGGTCCGAGCGTGGGCTCGACGGCCGCCGCCAGCCGGCCCACACCGCGGGCCAGCGCACGCCGAGCTTCAGAATTATGCAGAAGCAGCTTAGCCATTTTGTCTCCCTTCGGCCGGACGGCCGGCGTGCTGCGTGGACTGGAGCATCATCCGATCAGATGGAGTCATCTGATCGGATTAAGACGCTCGGCTTGTTCGTATGATAGAGCACGACATCCGATCCAAAAGGATCGGAAAGTGCTCTAGCCTATTCCGCGGCGACCGCGAGCGGCGCTGCCGCAAGCGCTGCCTTCTTCGCCGCGATGTCGATGCCGTAGAGCTTCGCGGCATTCAGCCCGAGGATCTTTTCCTTGATCGCGGGGGTGAGATCGACACCGCGCTCCTGCTTCACATCCTCCGGCAGCTCGAAGTTCCAGAATTTCTCGACCAGCCAGCGCGGCGTCCAGATCGCGTAGTCGGAGCCGAACAGGATGCGGTCCTCGCCGAGCCAAAACAGCAACTCGCCCATGATTTCGGCGAAGTAGCGCGGCCGGGAGTGGATGAAGGGGAGAACGACGGCGAGCCCGCCATAAACATTGGGCTCCTGCACCGCGATCCAGCAGAAATCGTCGATCCGGGGCTGGCCGCAATGCTCGACGACCCAGTTGAGATTGGGGAAGTCGGTCGCGGCGTAATCGACGTCATGGACGTCGAAGGCGTCCTTGCTCAGCGGGATGATGGTCGGGCCCTTGTGGACGTGCATGTTCCTGATGCCGAGTTTCTCGCACAGCTCGAAACATTTGTAGGCCTCGGGATCGTTCAGCCGCCAACCGCGGGAGGCACCATTCCATTCGGCGGTGTAGAGTTTCACACCCTGGATATTATATGTTTCTTTCATGTAATGAATATATTCGAGCGCCTTCTCGCCATCCCGCGGGTCGAACGCGCCATTGACGATGAAGCGCTCGGGATAGCGGGCGGCGACGTCCGCATTGCGTTCGATCGTATTGAAACCGGTCTTGTAGAAATCCTTGAGGTAGGTCGACTGCACGATCGCGACATCGTCGGGGCCGTCGATGAAAAGGTCGCGATAGAGATCATCGGCGCTGTATTTCTCGAATTTCTCCTTCGGCCACAATTTGTCGGCCGGGCTGAGCGCGTTGTGATAAGCGAAAAAGCACTCGATGAATTGCTTGCCGTGAATGTTGCTCTGGTTCGCCGGGCTGCCGTCCCAGAAATGGGTGTGGCCGTCGACGATAAAGATTTCCTTGCCCTCGGGCGTTACGAACATTGTTTTCCTCCACGTGTTGATTGCTTGCTGGGCGGCGCGCCACGCGGGGTGCGCGGGCGCGCCGGCGTGCCGCGGTTCAGATGTATTCGAAGACGTCGTCCATATTGCCGAACAGGATCACGGTGTTGTCGTCGACGCGGACCATGCGGCCGTAATGCGTCGAGGTGTTGACCTCGAAGATCTCGGCCGTCATGTCACGGCCGAGATACTCGCCGATCTCGTCCATCTTGAAGATCAGCTTGCCGTGGCCGTCGATACGGATCAGGGCGGGCTGGTAGGTGACGGTGACGCCGGGCTTGTCGCTCATGAATTCGGCGATGGCGCGGGCCTCGACCGAATCGTTCATGGTGACACCGCACTGATCCGAGATGGTCTGCTCGAAGGTGATGTCCTTCATCTGCTTGAAGATGGTCGAATGGGTCGCGTCGCGTGCTGCTGTTGACATGATGTTATTTCCTGTGCGGGGCGTCAGGCGAGGCCGAGTTCGCCGAGGATCTTGCCGATGCGCTCCTGCGATTGCGCCCTGACATCCTGGAACGAGACGGGTTTGGAATGGGGCATCGACCAGATCGGTTGCAGGCCGAGGGCCGCCTTGTCGGCGAGGGCGCGGTGCTTTTCGAGCCAACCATGGAGGATGGCCCGGTTCTCGCCGCCATGTTTCTCGTCGTTGGCGAGGAGGTAGATGAGGTCGATCGTGTTCGCGAGGTTGCGTTCGTAATCGGCCTCGGCGGCGGAGATCACCGGCGGGGTAACGAAGTCGTTGTTGGCGGCGGCGACCTGCATCAGGAAGCCGGAGCGGAACAGCTCGCCCACCAGGGGTTCGAAGATGATGTTGATCGCGAAATACTGCTCGAGATAGTCGCTCGAGCCCATGATCGTCTCGACCGCCTCGCGCGTACCCTGCCAGATCGGGTCCTCAAGCCAGGCGATCTTGCCAAGCTCGTCGTTCCAGCCGGGAATGTCCATGCCGATTTCGGCGAGGTAGAGCGTGATGTCCTGCGCGAGGCGCATCTTGTAGGAGGAGTTGGTCAGCGTCGCGTTGTTGATCATCTGGGTGTAGCCGTAGCGCTGCGCCTGCATCAGCGAGGTGCCGAGGCCGAATTCGGCGTGTTTCCATGCGCCGAGATGGGCTTGCAGGATGCGCTGCCAGGCCTTGTCGAAACTGGCCGGCGCGCCGGCGCGACGGGCATTGGCAATGACGCTCTGTACCATCGTCTCGATGCGGGACTGGCGCTGGTAGTGCGTGCGTTCCCATTCCTGGTCCGGCGCGCGGAAAGCATGCCAGTTGCTGCTTTTCAGCGCCGTGGCGTCCTTCACATAAGCGCCCTTGCCGTTGGCGAAGGAGATGATCCAGTTCTGGATCAGGTAGCGCTCGGGATCGGGCTGAACATCGACCGTGACGTCTTCGTAATGGGTGGCACGCTTGCCGCGCGGCTCGAAATAGCGGTAGCGGCGGCTGTCGGAATCCGCGAAGATCGCCGCTCCCGCGGCACCCGATCCGACTGAACTCGACAAGGCTGGCATGGTGTCTCTCCCTGGTTTCGGTTGGTCCGTGCGGCGCGCGATCAGTGACCGGCGGGCACGGGAACGCTCGAGGATGTGGTGAACCTGTCAAAGAAGACGCGATCGCTTTCGAAGCCGTTCATGAACAGCACCGGCTGCAGCGCATCGATCATGGGTGGTGGCCCGCAGGCATAGACGTCGCCCTCGCCATCGATACCGAGCGCCTTCAGCCGGGCATCGACGCATTCATGCACGAAGCCGCGTTCGCCCGCCCAGCCGGCATCGAAGCTGGCGTGCGAGAGAACGGGGATGAATTCGAGCTCCGGATGGCGTTCGGTGAGTTGCGCGATGCGATCGAGAAGGAACAGATCCTCCTGCGTGCGCGCGCCGTAGAAGAAATAGACCGGCCGGCTTTCGCCGCTGGCGAGATGGTCGTTCAGGATCGACCAGATCGGCGACATGCCGGAGCCGGCGCCGACGAGGATCAGCGGTCCGGTTCGTCCCTCCCGCCGGAAGCAGGTGCCGTAGGGTCCGGTGAGGGAGATGTCGGCGCCGATCCTGATTCCGCCGCTGTCGAGCTCGCCGGAGAATTTTCCTTCGGGGTATTTTTTGATGATGAAGGAGAGGCTTTGGGCTTGGTCCGGCGTATTTGCCATGGAAAACGAGCGCGTAATCGTCTCCCCTTTTTCCGTGGTGACGGTGATGTCGACATATTGTCCGGCCCAGAACTTGATCGGGGTGTCGAGATCGATGGTGATTCCGCGAATGTCGTGCGTCAGCCGCGTAATCCCGCCGATGCGGCCGCGGAAGGTGCGGACCGCGATCGCCCGCGCCAGCACCTCCTCGTCGTAGTTGAGGAGTTCGACCTCCATGTCCGAATAGGCGATCGCGCGGCAGAGCAGGATATGGCCGCTGTCGCGTTCCATGTCGTTCAGCGCGAAGGTCGAGTATTTCAGCATGTCGACCTCGCCGTCCGTCAGGATGCACTTGCAGGCCGAGCACTGGCCCTCCTTGCAGCCATGCGGCAGGGCGATGCCCTGGCGGAAGGCGGCGTTGAGCACCGTCTCGCCATCCTCGACCTCGAACTCGACCCCGACCGGCTCGAGCCTGACCGTATGCGTGCCACCCATCTGGCCGATCTCCCGAAAGTCCGTCACGCGCCCGCGGGGTGACGGAGATATCGCGTTGAGAAGGATGCGGGAGCCGGGGCGAGCGGCTCCCGCGCAGTCCGCCGTGTCAGTTGAACGGCGTGATCGTGAAGCCCGCGCGATATTCGGCGATATGCTTCGCGCGATCCTCCGGGCTCATCTCCCGCAGCAGGGTGAGCGGCGAGAGGAGGGTGTGGCCGCGCACGTCATCGAGCGTCCACAGTTCGCTATCGTCGAAGCGCAGGTGCGGCTGAGGCACCAGGGTCTTGCCGTCGGAGCGGACGAAGTTCAGATCCTTGATCGCATCCGCGAGATCCCAGCCATGATAGACCGTCTCCCACTCGCGCTTGCCGCTGAAGCGACCCATCGCGGGCGTCGGGCGGCCCTGATACTCGTCGGCGAAGGCCTCGACGGCGGTCCAGCGATCGAGCTCGTGGGCGAAGGTGTGCAGCTTGCCGTCGATCTCGTCGACCACAATGTCCTCGCGGATCAGGCAGGGGACGAGGCAGCTCCAGCAGCGATGCGGATAGACGTAGCCGACGTCCTCGTTGAAGGTGATGACCTTCTCGCCGCGATGGCTGAGCTTGTCGTACCACTTCCAGAAATCGCCGAACTTCGCGTACCAGCCAGGATATTTCTGCTCGAACCACTCGAAGTCAGCCTCGCGCTGGGCCTCGATGCGCCAGAAATTCACCGGCCAGCCAACGGCGAAGAACTGGGCGACGTGGTGGACGTACAGCTTCTCGGTCAGGCGCTTCCAGGCGGCCTGGACGTCGTCGTGATGCACCTTGATGCCGTATTTCTCGAGCGGCAGCATGTAGGTGCGGTAGTAATCCTCGAAGATCCAGCGGTGCCACATCTCCGCGTAGGATTCCTTCGACTTGTCGCGATTGGTGGTGCCATATTCGATGAAGGTGCCAATCGCGGCATCGACGATCGCGTGGTTCTGCCAGAAGGCGTAGCGCAGGTCGCGCTCGAGCAGGAGGTGGTTCTCCGGCTCCTTGAGGGCTGCCATCAGCATCGAGTGCCCGTTGCCGATATGCCGGCTCTCGTCGGACTGCACCGAGAGGAAGACGGTCGGCAGCGCGTAGTCGCCATTGCGGGCGGCCTCGGAGGGCATGGCGACGAACAGCGTGTTGGTGAACGCGGTCTCAGCGACCACGGTGAGATACATGCAGGCGGCGGTCATCGTGTCGCCGGTGATGAAGCCCTCGCCGAACTGGCGGCCGATCGTGGTCGCGTAGCATTTGCCGAAGGCTTCCTCGGTAATGTCGAAGCCCGCCGGGTCGATGTAGTTTTCCATGTACCATTTCTTGAGGTTCATCTGGATGGTCGAGTGACGGAACTCGTCGACCATCTGCATCGTGAACCCGGTACGCAGATCCTCGCCCGGCGCGAGGCGCGCGACCATCGCCATCGAGCGCGCCGCGGAGATTTCCGGGAAGGGGATGATCGCGAGGAACAGCTTCATCCATTCGACCCAGCGCGGCTCGACATTGCGGAACATGTCGCCGCGCAGTGCCGCATCGAGCGCGCCGTAGACGCGGTTGTCCTTCTCTTCCTGCATCGGGAAGTAGGAGCGCAGCACCTGCTTCATCGGATCGCGCGGTGCCTTGGTGATCTTGTAGTCGGTCGGGTAGGTCATCGCCTCCTGGACATAGGTCGGATTCCACCCGAGATCGGAAATCTTCCTGGTCGCCTCACCGACGGATATGCCGCGCTGCGAGGTGATCTTGTTGAGCGTCAGGGACGTCATGTCTTAAAACCTCCACCTTGTTTGCGCCGCGGGTCCCGTGACCCGGGCGGAAAGCGGCGCAATGCCGCCGTGCGAGTTTCCAGGCGGCGGGTGCCGGAGTTGCGGCCGCCTGCCTGCCGGATCCCGGCAAAGGTCTTCGAACGATCCTGATCGGTGACGGTGAAGTGCCGCGCAAAGCCGATCCGGTTTCCTCCGTTCCTTCGTTCTTCTGGCACCGCGCGGGGCGCGATGGTTTTCTTCTGCGGACATCACAGCAAATCCCGTGCCAACGGATCACGGGGCGCGAAAGCCTGCCAGCAACCTCGATATTGCAGCGCACCATGTAAAGGAAATTTACATCTGTAAATGACAAGTGTAATACTTGTTTCGTTTCAAATATTGCTAAGATTGACTTGAGTTAATCAAATTGACTTTCGCCCGCCCGGGCGGCTAATTCTTGCCATGCGACGGTTTTCGCGCGCCCGCGCGGCGATCGCGGCAAGGAGGCGCAGATGCCCGACAAACAGCGACCAGACCAGGATCCGACATCGCCGGCTTCAGGCGGCGACGTGACCGAGCAGCTGATCCGGCTGATGTCGCGCGACCTCGTGTTCACCATGACCTTTCTCGGCGAAAGCCAGCACCGGATGCAGACGCATTTCGAACACTTCATCGCTGCCTCGCTCGCTGCCGCCGGGGTGAACCAGGCCACGCACCCGATGATCCGGCTATTCGTCGAGCGGCATGCCGCGCTGTTACGCGAGTTCGTGTTTTCCGGCGTCGCCCTGTCACGCCAGTTCGGGATCGGCGAGATCGAGCATCTGATCGGCGATGCCTCGTCGTTGCTGCGGATCGATATCTGGGACCAGTTGCGCAACCATATCGAGATGGCGGAGACGCGGTTCCGCGCGCAGCTCCCCGACCTGCCCCGTCAGCTCGCGGATTTCGCCGCACCGGATGCGGCGCGGGGCGAGGCGCCATGAGCAGCACCGATGCCGAGCGACACATTCTGCTCGAGCGGAGGCTGGCGCTTGTGGGTGCCATGTCCGCGCTGAACGCCGAGGCACTGCGCACCCTGCAACAGCTGGCCGGCATCGAGATCGACGTGCAGCGGCTCGAGGACGAGGCAGGCGATGGCGAGATGCGGGATGCCACCGCGTTGCGCGCGGCAACAGACAAGGCCGCCGCGTTGCGCGCGGCAACAGACAAGGCCGCCGCGTTGCGCGCGGCGGAGGCCGACTGCGCGGCGCGGATCGGGACAGTGGAGGCAGAGATGGCCGAGATCGACCGACGCCTTGCGGCACTCGCGGGCAACTGAACCGGGGAGATTGGCGATGAACCAGACCGCGACGAAACACCTCACGCTGTTCGACCTGCTGGGCCGCACGTGGCAAGCCGCGGCGCCGGCGGGCCCGCCGTGTTTCAGTGCCGATGGCAAGGCGATCGCCTTCGGCTGCGCCGACGGCACGGTGATTGTGGCGCCGACCGAGGATCCCGAGCCGCCGGAGACGCGCATCCGGGTCAGCGGCGATGTCGGCCAGGCGACGATCCGCCCGCGCAGCCGCCCGGCGCCGCTGCCGGCCATATCCGATTCAGTGCATCAGGACATCCCGCCCATCGTCGCCGGCGAGGATGGCGGTTTCCTGGTCGGCGCCGGGGATGGCGGCGTGCTGACGCTCGGGCCGGATGGCGCGGTGCGCGGCATGCGCGCCCGGATCGACACGCCGGTCATGGCCCTCGATCACGCGCGGGCGGCGGCTCTCACCGCCATCGCCGGCGCCGATGCGGTGCGGCTGTGCCAGGGGGCGGGCGCACTCTCCGATCCGCTCGCCGATGATGGGGAGGGCGAGGTCGTCGCCATCCGGCTCTCGCCCTCGGGCCGGCAGCTCGCGATCGCGCGGGCGGAAAGCCTGAGCATCGTCGCACTCGATGGGAGCGGCAGGGCGCCGATGGTGTTTGGCCTGCTGTCGTGCCCGCTGTCGCTCGCGTGGCGGGACGACGGGGCCTGGCTTGCCTGCACGCTGGAGGCGGGCGGCTTCCTGATGGTCGATCACGCGCGCGGGCGCAGCGGCACCGTCACCGGTTTTCCGATGGCAACACGCGATGCCGCGTGGAGCGTCCCCGCCGCGTCGATCGTCGCATCCGGCGCGTATCGCGTCGCCGCCTGGTCGATGGCGACGCCACCGCTCGATGGCGACATGACCGGCGCGCTGGTAAGCGGCCGGGCCGGGCTGGTGGCGGTGGAGAGCGTTGCCGCCCATCCGAAGCGGCCGCTCGTCGCCGCAGGCTATGCCAACGGGCAGATCCTGCTCGTGCAGATCGGCGGGCGGGACGAACTGCTCGTCCGCCCCGAGGGCTGTGCGGTGACGGAGCTCGGCTGGTCGGAGGACGGGCACCACCTCGCCGCCGCCGGGGCGGACGGCATGGTGAGTATCGTCACGTTTCCAGAGCGGATGTTCAAGTGACCACAGGCACAGAGAGGGAGACCGACATGCAGGTGCAGATGACCGACGAGGAACGCAGCAAGGACGCGTTCTTCCAGCGCGTGGCCCAGCTTGCGGAGGAGATGGTGGCGCGGCACGGGCTGGAATTCACCATGGGCACGCTGGTTCTGGCGGCGCGCTGGATCGCGGAGAACCGGATCGGCAGCGGGGCGGCGCCGACCTGACGTCGTTCAGGCGCCGCGCCGGCGGTAGAGGATGCAGGCCGCGCGCAGCAGGGAGGCGAGATTGCCGATATCGCCCAGCCGGTCCACCCCCTCGTCATGCAGCAAGGCGATGAGGCGGGGGACGGAAACGCCCTCGGCCGCGGCAATCTCGCCCAGCGCGGTCCAGAACACGCCTTCGAGCCGCACGCTGGTCGAGCGGCCGGCCAGCCGGATCGAACGGCTGGTCTGGGCGAAATGCCCCGGGTTCTGCCCCTGCAACAGATTGCACATTGTTCCTCCCCGAAGGCGCCTTGCGACCCGGCGCCCGCGCCGGACGATTTCCCCGTTTCAGATGTTGAACAGCAAAAGCCATGCCAGACGCCGGGAGCGGCAGATTTCGGAGCCGCTTCGATAACGCGGTGTTCTGAAACGGAGCGGTTGCGCCCCGCCACTGTTCTGCTTCCGGCCAGCACCTGCCGGCCCGCCCGGCACCGCCGGCTTGGGGATGTCTGCTCGGCCGGCGTCGGCCTATACAGCACCATTGGAAACCGCGCCGACCGCCCCGGCGCCGAACAGGAGAACTGGCATGGCCAAGGCAATCCACAGCATGATCCGCGTGCTCGACGAGGCGAGGTCGGTGGCGTTCTACGAGCAGGCGTTCGGCCTTGCGATCGCCGACCGATTCGATTTCGACACGTTCACGCTGGTCTACATGCGCAACGCGGAAAATGATTTCGAACTCGAACTGACGATCAACAAGGGTCGCACCGAACCCTATGCGCTCGGCGACGGCTATGGCCACATCGCCTTCTGCGTCGACGATCTGGACGCCGCGCACGCGCGCTTCGAGGCAGCGGGCTGGGCGCCGCGCAAGATCGTCGAGTTCAAGCGCGACGGCATCCTGCTCGCGCGGTTCTTTTTCGTTGCCGATCCGGATGGATACCAGATCGAGATGCTGCAACGCCACGGCCGCTATCGCTGAGCGGCCGGGGCAGGCTCAGCGGAAGGCGCAGCCCGGCTTCACCCCGAGCCGCCGCAGCAGCATGGCGGCGGGGCAGAAGCCGGTGATGCCGGCCTGGAACAGGTTGAGCCCCACCAGCGCGGTGAGGACGTAGAACCACGGGCTGACCAGCCAGCCCAGTGCGAGGCTGAGCAGGACCATGAAGCCCGCGAAGCTGAGAACGGTCTTGTCCACATTCATGACGGCATGTCCCTTGCCTGGAACACCTTCCGATCCTGCCGGGTCAGAAAATGTTCTATTATATTGATAAACAGAGCACTTTTATTCGGTCAGATAACTCCGTCTGATCCGATGATGCTCCGAACATCACGCCGCCGCCGCGAGGTGGCGACGCGCGAAATCGACGATGGCCTGCGCGCTCATCGCCCCGGCACTCTGGCCGATCACCCGGCCGCCCCTGAGCAGGAACAACGCCGGGATGCCGCGCACGCCGAGGCGGGCGGAAATCTCCGGCGCCTCGTCGGCATTGAGCTTGAGCAGCCGGACCTCCGGTTCGAGGATCGCCGCCGCCTGTTCGAATTGCGGCGCCATGATCCGGCATGGTCCGCACCAGGGGGCCCAGATATCGAGCAGGAGGGGAATGCCGTCCCGCTCGGCATGGCGCTCGAAGCCAGCCTGGTCGACCGCGACAGGATGACCATCGAACAGCTTGCGGTGGCAGGCGCCGCATTGCGCGGCGCCGGCCGGGCGCGCCGGCGGGATGCGGTTCACCGCCCCGCATTGCGGACAGACGATATGGGTTGCGTCAGCCATGGCCCGCGCCTTTCGCCGTCTTGCGGTCGTTGTGGTGCAGCTTGTGGATGTTGAGCTGCTTCATCAGGAAGCGCTCGTAGAAGGGTTCGCTCTCGCCGGCGCGGATCTTGCGGAGAAAATATTTCTCGAACCCGATCTTCGCCAGATGCACCCAGGCGCCGGTCGAGGCCCAGTTGACGTCGCGCGGCGGGATCTGCGGCTGGGCGACGAAGGCCACGCCGCCATCGCCGAAATCGGCGAGGCAGACGGCGTTCCATGTCGCCCGCGCGTGCGGTTCCTCGCCGCGCAGCAGCGCGCCGATATTGTGGGCGGTGGCGGTGACCATCGATTCGATCATGAACCCTGTTTTCGGCACGCCGACCGGCACCGGCGTCTTGCCGACCGGCGGGATCGCGACGCAGACGCCAACGCCGAAGACGTTCGGATAGGCCGGGTTGCGCTGATGCTCGTCGATCAGCACGAAGCCGCGCGGGTTGACCAGCCCCTCGATGCCGCGCAGCGCCGGCACGCCGCGGAAGGCGGGCAGGAACATGGTGAAGCGGCTGGGCAGTTCGTGGGTTGCGATCGTCTGCCCGTCATTGCCGACTTCCTCGGCCACCACCTTGTCGGCATCCACCGCGGCGATCTTCGCGTTGGTGATCCATTTGATGTGGCGGTGGCGCAGCTCGCTCTCCATGAGCGACTTGGTGTCGCCCACGCCATCGAGCCCGAGATGGCCGATATAGGGCTCGGAGGTGACGAAGGTCATCGGCACCTTGCTGCGCAGGCGGCGCTTGCGCAGCTCGCGATCGAGGATGAAGGCGAATTCGTAGGCCGGGCCGAAGCAGGACGCGCCCTGCACCGCGCCGACGACAACCGGCCCAGGGTTGGCGCAGAACAGCTCGAACGCCTCGAAGGCGGCGGCGGCGTGATCGGTCTGGCAGATCGAAACAGTGTTCTGTGCGGGGCCGCAGCCGGGGATTTCGTCGAAGGCGAGTTCGGGGCCGGTGGCGATGATGAGGTAGTCGTAGGGGATGCTCTCGCCGCCATTGAGCTCGACGCGGTTCTCGGCCGGGTGCACGCGGGCAGCCCCCTCGGTGCGCAGCGTGATGTTCTTGCGGCGCATCACCTTGTCGAGCGAGACCTCGATCTCGGCGCGGTCGCGCCAGCCGACGGCGACCCAGGGATTCGACGGCGTGAACTGGAACATGTTCCGCTCGCCGATCAGCGTGATCCGGTCTTCTGGCCGGATCTGCGCCGCGGTTTCGAACGCGGCGAGCGTGCCGCCGAGCCCCGCACCGAGGACCACAATCTCTGCCATGCTTTCCTGCCTTTCCGAGCGCTCCGGCGAAGGCGGCGCTCCGCCGCGCCCGGGGCGATGTTAATTGGTTTGCGGCGACGCCGGCTTGACCTGGATCAACGCCCGCGCCGGCAGCCGGGAGAACACTGCCAGGGCGCGATGCGGCCGGACGTTCCGGCGCCGCCACGTTTGACAATATATGCATATATTCGTATATACGCAAGTATGAAACTGGATATCGACGCGATGAACCTGGCGGCCGACGAGGCCAGCGATCTGCTGAAATCGCTGGCCAACCGGCACCGCCTGCTCATTCTCTGCCAGCTGCTCGACGGCGAGCGGTCGGTGGGCGAGCTGGTCGCGTTCCTGCAAATCCGCGACAGCGCGGTCTCCCAGCACCTCGCGCTGCTCCGCAAGGACGGGCTGGTGACCGCGCGGCGCGAAGGGCAGAGCATCCGGTATTCCATCGCCAGCGCGCCGGCGCGCACGGTGATTTCAGCACTTGCCGGGATCTATTGCAGCCCGGAAGGTGCTGCCTGCACAGTGCCCGACCCTTCATCGACAACGGAGATTTCGAGATGACCACATCTTCACCCCTGCGCGACCTCGACCCCGCCACCGTGCATGACGACCTGCGCGCCGGCCGCATCCTGCTGGTCGATGTGCGCGAGCCGCAGGAATTCGCGGTGGAGCGGATTCACGGCGCGATGCTGTTTCCGCTCTCCACCTTCGATCCGGCGATGCTGCCGCAAGACCCCGGCAAGCCGATCGTGTTTCAGTGCGGCTCGGGCAAACGCTCGGCGATGGCGGCGGCGAAGTGCCGCGAGGCCGGCATTGCGGTGAATGCGCATCTCGCCGGCGGGATGATGGCGTGGAAGGCGGCGGGGATGCCGTATGTCGCGCTCGATTCCGCCACCGGCCAGGTGATCGACCGCCGCTGACCTCCCGCCGCCACCGCGCCGTCCCGGACAAGGAACGCCAGCATGCCCCGCACGCCCTCCCTCCCCGCCCTGCTGCTGCCGCTCCTGCTCCTGTTCGGGGCGGCGCCGGCCGGCGCGGCGTCACCGCCCGCGACCTTCACCGTCGCCGCCCGCATCGTGGCGGACCAGAAGGCGGTATTTGCTACCGTCGAGAGCCGCAACGTGGTGCCGGCGCGCACCCGGATCGGTGGTACCGTCGCCGCCCTGTCGGTGCATGACGGGGACAGCGTGACGGCGGGGCAGGTCATCGCCACCGTGCATGACCGCAAGCTCGAATTGCAGATCAAGGCGCTGGACGCCGAGATCGCAGGGTTGCAGGCCAGCCTCGTCCAGGCGCAGACCGACCTGCGGCGCACCACGGCGCTGGCGCATAGCGGCGCGGTATCGCGCCAGCAGCTCGACCAGGCGCGGACGGCGGTGGATGTTGCCGCCAGCACGCTCCGCGCGCGGATCGCGCAACGCGCCGTGGCGGCCCAGCAGCAGGACGAGGGCGCGGTGCTGGCGCCGATCGCCGGGCGGGTGCTGAGCGTGCCGGTGACCGATGGCACGGTGGTGCTGCCGGGCGACACGGTCGCAACCGTCGCCGAGCAGAACTTCATTCTCCGCCTGCGGATTCCCGAGCGGCACGCGCTGCACCTGAAGGTGGGCGACATGGTGCGGCTGGATGGCGGCGAATTCGGCCTTGCCGGCGCGCGGTTCGGCCGCATCACCCTGGTCTATCCGCAAATCGTCGGCGGCGATGTGCGCGCCGATGCCGAGGTAAAGGGGATCGGCAGCTATTTCGTGGGCGCGCGCGTGCGGGTTTTTGTCCCCGCCGGCGAGCGGCGAACGATCGTGGTGCCCGCCGGTTTCGTGTTCACCCGCTTCGGCCAGGATTATGTGAGGCTGCGGCAGGGCGATGGCAGCGTGATCGACGCGCCGGTGCAGCGGGGGCTGCCGCTGCCGACCCGCGCGATGCCGGACGGGTTGCAGATCCTCGCCGGCCTCGTGCCGGGTGACGTGCTGGTGCGGCCGTGAGGCTCGGCATTTCCGGGCGGCTCGCCCGCGCCTTCATCCGCTCGCCGCTGACGCCGCTGTTCCTGCTCGCGGCGCTGGCCGCCGGGCTGGTCGCCATCACCACCATTCCGCGCGACGAGGACCCGCAGATCCATGTCCCGATGGTGGACGTGATGGTGCAGGCGAACGGGCTGAAGGCAGCCGATGCCGCGGAACTCGTGACCAAGCCGCTCGAGACGATCCTCAAGGCGATCCCCGGTGTGAAGCACATCTACAGCCAGACCCGCGACGACCAGGTGCTGGTCACCGCCCGCTTCGAGGTGGGGACCAACGAGGACGCGGCGGTGGTGCGGGTGAACGACAAGATCCGCGCCAACATGAACCGCATCCCGATCGGCATTCCGCCGCCGCTAGTGGTCGGGCGCGGGATCGACGATGTCGCGATCCTCACCCTTACCCTCGCGCCGAAACCGGGATCGGCGACGCACTGGACCCAGGGTGCGCTGTCGCAGATCGCGACCAAGCTGCAGGACCAGCTGATCAAGGTGCCGAATGTCGGGCTCAGCTATATCGCCGGGTCGGACCCGATGCAGATCCGCGTCGAACCCGAACCCGACAAGCTGATGCTCTACGGCGTGACGCTGCAGCAGCTCGCTTCACGGGTGGCCGATGCCAATCGCAGCTTCATCGCAGGGCGGGTGTTCGACCGCGGCGGGCTGCGCGACGTCGCGGCGGGGCAGACGCTGTTCGGCGTGCCGGATATCGGTCTGCTGCTGATCACCACGCGGGACGGGCGGCCGGTCTATCTGCGGGATGTCGCGCATGTCGTCGTCGGGCCGGTGCCGCTGGAGAGCCATGTCTTTGCCATCACCCATGAAGGCAAGGCGTGGCGCACGGCGCCGGCGGTGACGGTGGCGCTGGCCAAGCGCGCGGGCAGCAACGCCGTGGTGGTGGCCGATGCCGCGCTGACGCGGGTGAAGAGCCTGGAAGGATCGCTCATCCCCTCAGACATCTCGGTGCAGGTGACGCGGGATTACGGGCGCACCGCCAACGAGAAGGCGAACGAGCTGCTGTTCCATCTCGGGCTGGCGACGATTTCCATCGTCGTGCTGATCGCCTTCGCGGTGGGCTGGCGCGAGGCGGTGGTGACGCTGGTGGTGATCCCGACGACCATTCTCGCCACCGTGTTCGCCTCGGAGCTGATGGGCTACTCGATCAACCGGGTGAGCCTGTTCGCGCTGATCTTCGCGATCGGCATCCTGGTGGACGACGCGATCGTGGTGGTGGAGAACATCGCCCGGCACTGGGCGATGCCGGATACGCGCTCGCGCCGGCGGGCGGCGATCGAGGCGGTGGCGGAGGTGGGCAACCCGACCGTGGTCGCGACGCTGACGGTGATCGCCGCATTGCTGCCGATGCTGTTCGTCTCCGGGCTGATGGGGCCGTATATGGCGCCGATCCCGGTGAACGCCTCGGCGGCGATGGCGTTCTCGTTCTTCGTCGCGATGGTGGTGGCGCCGTGGCTGATGTACAGGCTGGCCGGGCGCGACCGCTTCACGGAAGAAGACCGCGCCGGCGAGATCGAGTTCCTCGAACTGACGACCCCTGCCCTCGCCCATGAGGCGGGTGCCGCGGCGGCGCATCCGGACCGGCTGGGGCGGCTCTACCGCGCCGTTGCCGCACCGATCCTGCGCACGCGGCGCCGCGCCGGGCTGTTTCTCGCCCTGGTCGGCATCGCCACCATCGCCGCCTGCGCGATGTTCTACACCGAGGCGGTGACGGTGAAGCTGCTGCCGTTCGACAACAAGTCGAGCCTGAACGTGCTGATCGACCTGCCCGCCGGCAGCGCCGTGCAGCAGACCGAGCAGACGCTGTTTGCCGCGGCGCGGATCACCGGGACGATGCCCGAGGTACGATCCATGCAGGTTTATGCCGGCACGCCGCAGCCTTTCGATTTCAACGGGCTGGTGCGGCATTATTACCTGCGCGACCAGCCCTGGCAGGGCGACCTGCATGTGATGCTGTCGCCCAAGGGCGAGCGGTCGCAGCAGAGCCACCAGATCGCGGGCGAACTGCGCCGGCGCCTGCTGAAACACCTGGTTCTGCCGAGGGGCGCGGTGCTGAAAGTGGTCGAGGCACCGCCCGGCCCGCCGGTGTTCGCAACCCTGCTCGCCGAGATCTACGGTCCGAACGAGGCGACGCGGCTTGCAGTGGCGGAGGAGGTGAAGACGCTGTTCAGGAAGGTGCCCTATATCGTCGATGTCGACGATTCCTGGGGGCATCGGCAGAAACAGCTGCATATCGCCATCGACCAGGACCGGCTGGAATATTTCGGCGTGCGGCAGGCCGATGTCTATGACACGATCCAGGATCTCTTCGGCGGCATGAAGGTCGGCTATTCCTACCGCGGCGAGAACCGGCTGCCGATCGAGATCGCGATCGGCCTGCCCAACCGCGCGCTCGACTGGAGCCAGCAACTGGCGGATACGCCGGTACCGGCCAATGCGGTGCCGGCGGACAAGTCGGTCGTCGAACTCGGGCAGGTGGTGCATGCGACCCGCAGCGAGGGCTCGCGCGTGCTCTACCGGCGCGACGGGCATTTCGCCGACATGGTCACCGCCGAGCTGGACGGAAAGTTCGAGGCGCCGATCTATGCGATGTTCGCGGTGGACAAGCTGATCAACCAGCATGACTGGGGCAGTCTGCCGAAGCCTGCGATCAGCTTCCGCGGCCAACCGACGAGCGAGGCGCACCCGACCCTGCTGTGGGATGGCGAATGGGAGATCACCTATGTCACGTTCCGCGACATGGGGGCGGCGTTCCTCGTCGCGCTGCTCGGCATCTATGTGCTGGTGGTCGCGCAGTTCCGCAGCTTCAAGATCCCGCTGCTGGTGCTCACCCCGGTGCCGCTGACGCTGATCGGCATCATGCCCGGGCACTGGCTGCTGCACGCGCAGTTCACCGCGACCTCGATGATCGGCTTCATCGCGCTGGCCGGCATCATCGTGCGGAACTCGATCCTGCTGGTGGACTTCATCCGCCACGGCGCGCGGCCGGGGCTGACGCTGCGCGAGGTGCTGCTGGAGGCCGGCGCCATCCGCTTCCGGCCGATCCTGCTGACGGCGCTCGCGGCGATGATCGGCGCCTCGACGATCCTGCTCGACCCGATCTTCCAGGGCCTGGCGATCTCCCTGCTGTTCGGCCTTGCCTCGTCCACCCTGCTGACGGTGCTGGTGATCCCGGCGATCTACGTGGTGATGCGCGACCCGGACCGGATCGTGTCCTGATCGGCCCCTGACACGTCGCCCGGCGCGCCGCTGCGTGCCGGGCGCATTCCTGCTGCGAACAAAATGCGTGCCGGTATGAGCTGCCGATTATTTATGATGGCTCAAACGCATGAGATGATGTTTCATACATGATTTCTTCCGGTCAATTGAAGGCGGCGCGCGCCCTGCTCGGCATCGACCAGCGGGATCTGGCGGAATTGTCCGGCCTGTCGCTGCCGACCATCCAGCGGATGGAGGCGAGCGAGGGGGTAATCCGCGGCAATGTCGATTCGCTGATGAAGCTGCTGGACGCGCTGGACCGGGCGGGGATCGTGGTGATCCGGCCCGGCGATGTATCGGATGCCACCGGCGGGCGCGGCGTGCGCCTCAAGAGCGGGACGTGACGGCGGCGCTGCTGCTCTGCGCCCTGGCCTGGCTCGCGCTCGGCGCGGCCGGCGCAGCACTTTCCCGCCGCGATGCCGGGCGCATCGTGGTCTATGGTGGGTCGCTCGGCGTGTCCCTGATCGCGCTTGGGGTGGCTCTCGCGTCGCTTGGCGGCGAGGCGCGGGGCATCACCCTGCCGCTCGGCCTGCCGGGGATCGGCATGCGCTTCGCCGTCGATCCATTATCGGCCGCGTTCCTCGTGCTGGTCGATCTCGCCGCCGCCGCCGCCAGCCTGTATGCGCTCGGCTACGGGCGGCACGAGGCCGAACCCTGGCGGGTGCTGCCCTTCTACCCGGTGTTTCTGGCGGCGATGAACCTCGTGGTGATCGCCGCCGACGCCTACGGGTTCCTGCTGTTCTGGGAGTTGATGTCGCTCGCGTCCTGGGCGCTGGTGATGGCGGATCATACAAGGGCGGAGACGAGGCAGGCCGGGTTCGTCTATCTGCTGATGGCAAGCGCGGGGACGTTGCTGCTGCTGCTCGCCTTCGGCCTGCTCGCGGGACCGCACGGAGAGTACGGATTTGCCTCCATCGCCGCGGCGCACAGGGTGCGATGGGCGGGGGCGGCGGCGATGCTGCTGGCGCTGCTTGGCGCGGGCTCCAAGGCGGGGCTGGTGCCGCTGCATGTCTGGCTGCCGCGCGCGCATCCCGCGGCGCCGAGCCATGTCTCGGCGCTGATGAGCGGGGTGATGACGAAGGTGGCGGTCTATGCCTTCATCCGCATCGCCTTCGATCTCGCCGGGCCGGCCGCCTGGTGGTGGGGGCTGGTGGTGCTGGCCGCGGGGGCGGTTTCCGCCGTGCTGGGCGTCTTGCAGGCGCTGCTGGAGAACGATGTGAAGACCGTGCTCGCCTACAGCACGATCGAGAATATCGGACTGATCTTCGCGGGGCTGGGCCTCGCCCTCGCCTTCCGCGCCGATGGCCTGGCGCTGGCCGCGAGCCTCGCACTCACCGCCGCACTGTTCCACGCCTTCAACCACATGCTGTTCAAGAGCACGCTGTTCTTCGGCGCCGGCGCGATCCAGCACGGCGCCGGCACGCGGCGGCTCTCCGAGCTTGGCGGGCTGATCCACCGGATGAAGGTCAGCGCGGTGCCGATGCTGGTCGCGGCGATGGCGATCGCCGCCCTGCCGCCGCTGAACGGGTTCGCCTCGGAATGGCTGCTGTTGCAGGCGGTGCTGCTCAGCCCGTCGCTGCCGCAATTCGGGCTCAAGCTCGCGGTGCCGGCGGCGGGCGCGCTGCTGGCGCTGGCAGCGTCCTTCGCCAGCGCCTGCCTGGTCCGGCTCTACGGCATGGCCTATCTCGGCCGGCCGCGCAGCACGGCCGCCGCCACGGCGCATGAGGCCGACGGGATGTCCCGCGCCGCGATGATCGGGCTTGCGTCGCTCTGCGTGCTGTTCGGTCTGATGCCGACGCTGGTGCTCAGCCATCTGGCACCGGTGGCGCGGGAACTGACCGGGATATCGTTGCCCGCACGGCCCGGCTGGAGCGCGCTGACGCTGCTGCCGGTGCCGGCGCGGCAGAGTTCGTACGATCCGCTGCTGATCGCGCTGTTCATCGCGGTGACCGGCGGTCTTGCGGCGCTGGGGCTGCACCGCTTCGGCTCGCGCGCCCTGCGCCGGGCGGTGCCCTGGGGGTGCGGCTTCCTGACGGAGGGTAGTGCTGCGCTGCCCGCGGGGGCGCAATATTCGCCGGCGGGATTCAGCCAGCCGATCCGCCGCGTGTTTGCCACGACGCTGTTCCGCGCCCGCGACGAGGTGACGATGCCGCCGCCGGGGACGACCGCGCCGGCCCGTTTCGCCAGCCGCATCACCGATCCGGCATGGGATGGCGGCGCGCTGGGTCTGGCCGCGCTGGTCGGCCGCGCCGCCGACCGTGCCAACCGGCTGCAATTCCTGACCATAAGGCGCTATCTCGCGATGGTGTTCGTCACGTTGCTGATCCTGCTCGCGACGGTGGCGCTATGGGCCTGATCGTGCATCTCGCCCTGCAGGCGCTGGAAATGGCGATCGCGCTGGCCGCGGCGCCGCTGCTCACCGGCTTCGTGCGCAAGGTCAAGGCGCGGTTGCAGCGCCGCGCCGGGCCGCCGGTGCTGCAGATCTATCGCGATCTCGCGCGGCTGGTGGCGAAGGAGGCGGTGGTGCCGGAGGACTCCTCGTGGCTGTTCCGCGCCTCCCCTTACGCGATCTTCGCCGCCACCTGGGTCGCCGCGGCGCTGGTGCCGGAATTCGCGACCAATCTGCAATTCTCCTGGTCGGGCGACCTGATCGTGATCGTCGCCCTGCTCGGCAGCGCACGCTTCTTCCAGATGCTGGCAGCACTCGATTCCGGCACCGCCTTCGGCGGCATCGGTGCGAGCCGGGAGGCGATGCTCGCCTCGCTCGCCGAGCCGGCGATGCTGATGATCGTTTTTACCGTCGCCCTCGTCGCCGGCACCAGCCAGCTTTCGACGATCGCCACCTACATGCATTCCGGCGCCGAGGGGCTCAGGCTGTCGCTCGCGCTCGGCCTGGTCGCGCTGGTGATGGTGGGGCTGACCGAGACCGGGCGCTTCCCGGTCGACAATCCGGCGACGCATCTCGAGCTGACCATGGTGCATGAGGCGATGGTGCTGGAATATTCCGGCCGACACCTCGCGCTGATCGAACTCGCCGGGGCGATGCGGCTGCTGCTCTACATGTCGCTGATCGCCTGCATCTTCGCACCGTTCGGCATCGCGCCGCCGGGTGCGGGGCCCGCCTCCCTCGCGCTCGGGCTTCTGAGCTATGCCGGCAAGCTCGGCGCGGGCGCGGTGGCGCTGGCCGGGTTCGAGACGACGATCGCCAAGATGCGCGTCTTCCGGATTCCGAATTTCGTCGGTGCCGCACTGATGCTCGGCCTGCTCGGCACGCTGCTGCTGTTCATGTCGGCCTCGCTGTGACGCTGATGCTGGCCCCCTTCACCCCTGGCGCCACCGCCTTCGGCCTTGCCCATGTGCTCGCCGGCGGGCTGGTGCTGGTCAGCCTGATGATGCTGTATCAGGACCGCCTGCCGGCGCTGATCAACGTGCTGGCGCTGCACGCGGCCCTGCTAGGTGTCGCGGTCGGCTGGCAGGCCTGGCTGCAAGGGGCGCCTGAACTCTACATCACCGCGGCGATCGCGATCGGGTTCAAGGCGGTGGCGATTCCGCTGGCGCTGCACCGGATCATCGAGCGGCTCGACATCCATCGCGAGGTCGAGACGGTGGGTGGGATCAGTCTGACGATGCTGGCGGGGATCGGGCTGGTCGCGCTGTCGCTGCTGGTGATGCTGCGCACCGCCGCCGCGGCGGATGCGCTGGCGCGGGAGGATCTCGCACTTGCGCTGTCGGTCATCCTGATCGGGATGCTGATGATGGTAACGCGGCGCAACGCGGTGAGCCAGATCGCCGGGTTCATGATGCTGGAGAACGGGCTGATCCTCGCCGCCGCGGGGGCGCAAGGCATGCCGCTGGTGGTGGAGATCAGCGTCGCCTTCTCGATCCTGATCGCCTTCATCGTGATCGGCGTGTTTCTCTTCCGCATCCGCGAGCGGTTCGACACGGTGGACAGCGCGGCGCTGGACGCGTTCCGGGGAGAGTTGCAATGACGGGCGCTGCCTTTGCCGCGGTGATCGCCACCCTCGCCATTCCGGCGGGTGCCATGCTGCTGCTCGCCACCGTATCCTCCTGGCGGCTGGCGGCGCGGCTGAACGCGATGGCGAGTTGCGCGACGGTGGCCGCTGCCGCCGTGCTGCTGGTCCACCGGCCGGCACCGGACGGGCTGTTCCTGGTGGATGGGCTGAACATCGCCTTCCTGCTGCTGAACGGGCTGGTCGGCTTCACCACCAGCCTGTTCAGCGCGAGCTATATCGGCCACGAGATCGGCACCGGCCGCCTCGCGCCGCATCACCTGCGGCTCTATCACGCAATGTACCAGGCGATGATGCTCGGGATGAATCTCGCGCTGGTCAGCAACAATCTCGGCCTGATGTGGTTTGGCGTCGAACTCGCCACGCTGTCGACGGTGATGATGGTGGGACTCTACCGCAGCCCTGCGGCGATCGAGGCGTCATGGAAATATCTCATCCTCGGCAGTGTCGGCATCGCACTCGCGCTGTTCGGCACGATCCTGGTCTATCTGGCCGCTCAGCCAACGCTGGGCGGCGGGATGAGGGCAATGCAGTGGACCGGCCTGCTCCGGCATGCCGCCTCACTCGACCCCTCGCTGCTCGATGTCGGGTTCGTGTTCCTGCTGATCGGCTATGGCACCAAATCCGGGCTGGTGCCGATGCACGCCTGGCTGCCGGACGCCCATGCCGAGGGGCCGACGCCGATTTCGGCCGTGCTGTCCGGGCTGTTGCTGAACGTGGCGCTCTATGCGCTGCTGCGCTTCAAGATCCTGCTTGCGGCGAGCCATGCCAGCGTCGCCGCCGGGGCCCTGATGGAGGGGTTCGGCCTTGCCACGCTGTTCTTCGCGGCCATCATGCTCTACCGGCGGCGGGACATCAAACGCCTGTTCGCCTATTCCTCGATCGAGCACATGGGCATCATCACCTTCGCCTTCGGCATTGGCGGGCCGATCGGCAATCTCGCAGGGCTGTTGCAGATGGCGATGCACAGCCTGACCAAGTCGGCGATCTTCTTCGCGGTCGGGCATGTGGCGCAGGCCAAGGGGACGCAGAAGATCGCCGAGGTCAGCGGGCTGACGGCGAGCCATCCCTTTCTCGGCTGGACGCTCGTGGCGGGCATCGCGGCGATTGCGGGCCTGCCGCCCTTCGGCATCTTCACCTCGGAATTCCTGCTGATCACCTCGACCTTCGCCCGCGCCCCGCTGCTTGCGGTGCTGCTCGGCCTCGGCATCCTGCTTGCCTTCGGCGCGCTGCTGCTGCGGATGACAGGCCTGTGCTTCGGCCCGCCGAGCCCGGGCAATGCACAGAGTTCCGCCGCGGCGATGCCGCTGCTGCTGCATCTCGGCCTCGTGCTGGCCGTCGGCATCGCGCTGCCGGGATTTCTCTATGATTGGTTCGCCCATGCCGCCGCCCTGCTCGGCTGACGCGCCGGTGATGGTCGACGCCGCCGGATGGCGCGCGGCGGGTGCGGCTCTCGCCGCGGGAGCGGATGCGGCTCTCGCCGCAGGGCAGCGCGTGCTGGTCGCGGTCTGGGCAGCACCGGACGATGCCGGGACGCGCGTTCATCTGGCGACGCGGCGGGCAGACGGGGGCGATCTCGCGGTGATCGCCCTGCGTGCGGAGGACGGCTCCTATCCGTCGATCGGGCGGCATCATCCGGGAGCAATCCTGATGGAGCGGGCCTTGCAGGATGCGAGCGGGCTCCGCGCCGAGGGATTGCCCGATCCGCGCCCCTGGCTCGACCATGAGCGGGATTTCGCCTTCCTGCCCGCCGAGGGCGAGGGGCTGCACCGGATACCGGTAGGGCCGATCCATGCCGGGACGATCGAGCCGGGCCATTTCCGCTTCACGGTGAACGGCGAGACGATCGTGCGGCTGGAGGCGCGGCTCGGCTACACGCACAAGGGCACGCTCGGGCTGATGCGGGGGACGACACCGGATGCGGCGTCGCGTCTCGCCGGGCGGGTTTCGGGCGATTCGACCGTCGCCTATGCGTGGGCGTTTGCCCGCGCGGTGGAAGCGGCGCGCGAGCTTGCCGTGCCGAGGCGGGCGTCGGCATTGCGCGGAGTGATGGCGGAGCTCGAACGCCTCGCCAATCATGCCGGCGATTTCGGGGCGATCTGCAACGATGCCGGTTTCCCGCTGATCAACGCCCATGCCGGCGCGCTGCGCGAGACGATCCTGCGCCAGGCCGAGGCCTGTTTCGGCCACCGGCTGATGATGGACCGGATCGTCCCCGGCGGGGTTGCCGCCGATCTCGCGCCGGCTTCCGCCGCTTCCCTGCGTGCCGAATTGCCGTCCTGGCTCGCGCGGTTCGAGCGACTGGTCGATCTCTATGGCAAGACCGCCTCGTTGCAGGACCGGGTGGTCGGCGCCGGGCGGCTTGCCCCCGATCTTGCCCGCCGCCTCGGCTGCGGCGGCTATGTCGGCCGCGCCGCGGGGCAGGATTTCGACGCCCGGCGCAATGCGCCCTACCCGCCCTATGACCGCCGCATGCCTGACATACCCGTGCTTGCGTCTGGCGATGTCGATGCGCGGGCGCGGATCCGGAGTGCCGAGATCCGCGCCAGCGTCGCCCTGATCGGCGATCTGCTCGGCGATCTGATGGGCGATCTGGCGGCCGGCGACATTCGCGCGCCATTGCCGGAGAGCGAGGCTGAGGCGTTCGGCTGCGCACTGGTGGAGGGGTTCAGGGGCGATGTCTTCGCCGCGGTGCGGCTGCGCGGCGCGGTGGTGGCGGATGCGTTCCTGCGCGATCCGTCATGGTTTCTATGGCCGGCGCTGGAGGCGGTAATCGAGGGCAATATCGTCGCCGACTTCCCGCTCTGCAACAAGAGCTTCAACGCCGCCTATTCGGGGTGCGACCTGTAATGCGCAGAACGCTTTTCGAAAGCCTCCATCGCGGTACCCTGACCGAACCGGCCCCGCCGCGCGATGCCGAAACCGCCGCGCTGGTCGCGGAACTCGACCGGGCGGCGCTGCGGCGGCTCGGCCGGTCGCTGGCGATCCGCGCGGTGGATGCGGGATCGTGCAACGGTTGCGAGCTGGAAATCATCGCCCTCGGCAATGTGCTGTACGATCTGGAGCGGTTCGGGTTGAAACTGGTCGCCTCGCCGCGCCATGCGGATGTGCTGCTGGTGACCGGCCCGATGACGCGGAACATGAGTGCCGCGACCCGGCTCGCCTACGAGGCGATGCCGGCGCCGAAATTCGTGGTCGCCGTGGGCGATTGCGGGCGCGATGGCGGGGTGTTCGCGGCAAGCCCGCATTGCCTGGGCGGCACGGCAGCGGTCCTGCCTGTCACGCTCACGATTCCCGGCTGTCCGCCTGCGCCGGCGGCCCTGCTGCGCGGGCTGATCGGCCTGCTCGGCTAGAGCACTTTCCGATCCGATTGGATCGGATGTAGTGCTCTAGCATATTGATAAGTCGAGCATCTTTATCCGATCAGATGATTCCATCTGATCGGATGATGCTCTAAAGGACCGGCAGCCAAAGGACCGGCGGCGCGGCCGGCGCTTCAGCCGTGGCCGCCGATCTCGATCGAGAGCAGGTCCTGCATGTCGGTCGCGTGCTCGCTTTCCTCTTCGAGGATGTTGGTGAGCATCAGCGCAGTGACCGGGTCGTGCGGCTCGAAATGGTCGATCATCCGGCGGTAGAGGCCGATCACCTCGCGCTCGGCGGCGAGGTTCTGTTCGACGAGGCCGGCGAGATCCGCCCTGGTGCCGAATTCGCCGAAACGGGTTTCGAGTCCGTGCGGGGAGAAATCAGGCGTGCCGCCGAGTTCGCGGATGCGCTGGGCGATGGCGAGCATGTGGCGGCGCTCGTCATTTGCCTGTTCCTGGAACTCGACGCCGATGCGCGGCTGTTTCAGCCCGGCAAGCGAGACCGACATCATGGTGTAGCGCCAGATGCAGAGAATTTCGGCCGTAAGCGCGCTTTGCAGCAGGATCAGCGCGGGGTCGGCACCCACCGCCTGTTCCTCGTGAAACGCGCCCTGCATCCGTGCCGAGACGGCGCGCACATCGTTGAGAAAAGCGTTCGGCGCTGCATGTTCGACCTGGTCCATCACGCTGTCCACTCCGCTGATCGCCGCCTCGCTGCGGCAATCTCATGATGACAGAATCGCGACGCCGACTCAACGCGCGCGACGGCCGCGCGCGAGTTCGGTGACGATGCCATGCAGCGTGCGCAATTCCTGTTCCGTCACCTCGCCGCGCTGGAAGAAATGGCGGATGTTGCGCACCATGCCGGGGCGCTTCTGCTCGTTGCGCAGGAAGCCGGCCTCGTCGCATTCGGCGATCAGGTGGGTGAGGAAATTTTCCAACTCGCCCTTGGTCGCGACATGGGTCTTGTGGGTCTGCAGCGTGCGGACCGGGGCGGCCTCGCCGGCAATCCACCATTCATAGGCCATCACCATCACCGCCTGGGCCAGGTTGAGGGACATGAAGCGCGGGTTGAGCGGGTAGCGGATCAGGCTGTCGGCGCAGGCGATGTCGTCATTGTCGAGGCCGGCGCGCTCGGGGCCGAACAGGATGCCGCATTTGAGGTCGCGGGCGCCGATCTCGCGCAGTTCGGCGGCGGCACCACGGGCGGTAAGCAGCGGCTTGACGATATGGCGCGGGCGCGGACAGGTGGCAAAGACGCGGTGAAGGTCGGCCACCGCATCGGCCACCGTGTCATGCACCGTCGCGGCTTCGAGGATGCGGTAGGCGCCGGAGGCGGTGCGCATCGCCCGGTCCTGCGGCCAGCCGTCCCGCGGGGCGACGAGGCGGAGATGGAACAGCCCGCCATTGCCCATCGCCCGCGCGACCGAGCCGATATTCTCGGCAAGCTGCGGGCGGACCAGAATAATGACCGGGGACGGGTCGATCGGTGCGAGATCAGCACCTTCGTCGCGACCGGTCATGCGCGCCGCCAGGTGGTGCCGCCGGGACCGTCCTCGAGCAGGATGCCGGCGGCGGCGAGTTCGGCGCGGATCGCATCGGCGCGAGCGAAATCCTTGTTCCTGCGCGCAGCGAGACGCTCGGCGATCAGCCCGTCGATCCGCGCATCGTCGGTCGCATCGCCGCGGAACCAATGGCCGGAGGCGTGATTGAAAATCCCGATCATTTGGCCGGCGGCGCGCAGGCCGGCGGCGCTGGCGGCATCGCCCTGCATCGCCGCGTCGGCCAGAGCGTGGAGTTCGGCGATGGCGCCGGGCGTGTTCAGGTCATCCGCCAGCGCCTCGATGAAGGCGGCGGGCGGGGTGGCGGCGGGCGCGGGGTCGGCGTGTTTTTCCAGCGCGCGGTAGAACCGGTCGAGCTCCCGCTTCGCCTCGGCCAGCGCGGCGGCGGAGAAGTCGAGCACGCCGCGATACTGCGTCTTGAGCAGCAGGAAGCGCACGGCCTCGCCCGGGGCCTCGCCCAGCACGTCCTGCACGGTGCGGAAATTGCCGAGGGATTTCGACATTTTCTGCCCGTTCACCTGCAACATGCCGGCATGCACCCAGACACGGGCGAGTTCGGAGCCGGGAAAGGCGCAGCAGGACTGGGCAATCTCGTTCTCATGATGCGGAAAGATCAGGTCGGCGCCGCCGCCATGGATATCGATGGTCTCGCCGAGAGTGGCGTGGATCATCGCCGAGCATTCGATATGCCAGCCCGGCCGGCCGCGACCCCAGGGGCTGTCCCAGCCCGGCAGGTCGGGCGGCGAGGGTTTCCAGAGCACGAAATCGCCCGGATCGCGCTTGTAGGTGGCGACATCCACCCGCGCGCCGGCGAGCAGTTCCTCGGGCGAGCGGCCGGAGAACTTGCCGTATTGCGCATCGGTCGCGACGGCGAACAGGACATGGCCCTCGGCGGCATAGGCATGGCCGCGGGCGATCAGCCGCTCGATGAGGGCAATGATGTCGCCGATATGTCCGGTGGCGCGCGGCTCGATGTCGGGCGGGACGCAATAGAGCGCGGCAATGTCCTCGTGGAACCAGCGCGTGGTCCGCGCGGTGATCTCGCCGATCGACTCGCCGGTCTCGGCGGCGCGGGCGTTGATCTTGTCGTCGATGTCGGTGATGTTCCGCACATAGGTCACGCGCGGAAACAGATGGCGCAGCAGCCGGACCAGCGTGTCGAACACCACCACGGTGCGCGCATTGCCGAGATGCGCGCGGTCATAGACCGTGGGACCACAGACATAGAGCTTCACATGCGCGGGATCGGCGGGGGCGAAGGGCTCGCGCCGGCGTGTTTTCGTGTTGTGCAGCTTGATCTGGATCATGGCCGCGGATTTCCTCTCCGGGCAAGCGGAAGTCAACCGGCGCGTCGGCGGCAGCGCTGAAACGGCCCGCTCGTTGACAGGACCTGAGAGGTCCTGTATCCATCGTGATCAGTAATTGAGAATAATTCTCATTCTCAATTTATCCCGGAGACCGCTCTTGTCGCAGACCGCCGTGTCACCGCGTTCCCGCCGTTCGCGCCTGCCCTTTCTCGCCGTGCTCGGCCCCGGCATCGTGGTCATGCTCGCGGATACCGAGGTGGGCAGCATCATCACGGCGTCGCAATCCGGCGTCGCCTGGGGGTATCGGCTGCTGCTGCTGCAGTTCATCCTGATCCCCATCCTGTATGTCGTGCAGGAGCTTACCGTCCGGCTTGGCATTTTCACCGGCAAGGGCCATGGCGAGCTGATCCGCGACACGTTCGGCAAGGGCTGGGCGTGGCTTTCGGCCGCGGGCCTCGCGGTCGCCACGATCGGCGCGCTGTTGTCGGAATTCTCCGGTGTGGCCGGCGTGGGCGAGTTGTATGGCATCCCCCGCGCGGTGACGCTGACGCTCTCGGTGGTGTTCCTGCTCGTGGTCGCGTTCACCGGCTCCTATCGCCGGGTCGAGCGGGTGGCGATCGGGCTCGGCCTGTTCGAGCTGGTGTTTTTCGTCATCGCCTTCGTCTCGCGGCCGGATGCGGGGCAGATCGCCGCGCAGACCTTCCAGCCGGCGCTCGGCGATCCGGGCTATCTCTACCTCGTCGCCGCCAATATCGGCGCCGTGATCATGCCGTGGATGATCTTCTACCAGCAATCGGCGGTGGCGGATAAGCGGCTGACGCCGGCGGATTTCAAATATGCGCGCTGGGATACCGCGATCGGCGCCATCGTTACCCAGCTCGTCATGGCGGCGGTGCTGATCTCGACCGCCGCGACGATCGGCCGGCACAACCCCAATGCCAGCCTGAACACGGTGGGCGACATCACCGCCGCCCTCACCCCCTATCTTGGCGTGGCGATGGGCAAGCTCGTGTTCGGCGCCGGCGTGCTTGGCGCCGGGCTGGTCGCGGCGATCGTCGCCTCGCTTGCGCTGGCCTGGGGGCTTGGCGAGGTGGCCGGGTATCGCCGCTCGCTGGAGGATCATCCGCTGCGCGCGCGGTGGTTCTACGGGGTCTATGCCGCCTGCCTGATCCTCGGCGCGGTGCTGGTCGGCGTGGTGCCGAATCTCGTGATCCTGAACATCGCCGTCGAGGTGATGAACGCGCTGCTGCTGCCGCTGGTGCTCGGCTTCCTGGTGATGCTCGGCCTCAAGGCGCTGCCGCCGCAGGTGCGGCTGCGGGGCTGGTATGCCGGGCTCGCGATCGCGATGTCGGTCCTGACCGCGGGGCTTGGCGTCTATGGCGGGCTGTCCGGGGCCGGGCTGTTCTGATCCTGCCCGCCCTTCCTTGACAGGGGAAGCCCCGGCTCCTCAAATCGGGCCCAGAAGAACGGGGGGCTCAATGACACTGGATCCGGATCTGGCGGCAAGGGTGATGAGCGCCGTGGATGCCGGGTTCGAGGAGCAACTCGCCTTCACCCAGGCGCTGGTGCGCTTTCCCTCCACCCGCGGCGCCGAGGCGCCGATCCAGGATTTCGTCCATCGCGCGCTGCGGGACCGTGGCTATGCGATGGACCGCTTCAACATGGACCGCGACGCGCTGGCACGACACGAGGGTGCTGGGCGGATTTCGGCCGAACATTCCGACGCGCCGATCGTGATCGGCACCCACCGGCCACGGCGCGACACCGGCCGCTCGCTGATCCTGCAGGCGCATGTCGATGTCGTGCCGACCGGCCCGGCGGACATGTGGCGCCATCCGCCCTTCGAGCCGGTGATCGCGGAAGGCTGGATGCACGGGCGGGGCGCTGCCGACATGAAGGCCGGCCACGCCGCCAATATCTTCGCCCTCGATGCGCTGCGCCGCGCCGGTGTCCAGCCGGCCGGAACCGTGCATGTCGAATCGGTGGTGGAGGAGGAATCGACCGGCAATGGCGCGCTGATGACGCATCTGCGCGGCTATCGCGCCGACGCCGCGCTGATTCCCGAGCCGCAGGACGAGCGACTGGTGCGCGCGAATGTCGGCGTGCTCTGGTTCGAGATCGAGGTGCGCGGCGCGCCGGCGCATGTCCGCGCCATGGCGGAGGGGGCGAACGCGATCGATGCCGCGTATCGCATCATCGCCGATCTGCGCGGGCTGGAGGCGGAGTGGAACGCGCGCAAGGACGCGCATCCGCATTTCGCCGCCGAGCCGCACCCGATCAACCTCAATCTCGGCCGGATCGAAGGTGGGGACTGGGCCTCCTCGGTGCCGAGCCGATGCCGGCTTTCCTGCCGGATCTCGCTCTACCCGGGCACGCGGGCGGGCGATGCCGCGCGCGAAATCGAGGCGCGGATCACAGCCTTCGCCGCGACCGACCCGATGCTCGCCGCCAATCCGCCGCGCGTCAGCTTCAACGGCTTCTTCGCCGAGGGCTACGTGCTGGAGCCGGGATCGGCGGCGGAGGCGGCGCTGGCCGGCGCCCACGCGATGGCGACCGGCGCGCCGCTCGGCACGATGATAACCGGCGCCTATCTCGATGCGCGGGTGCATGCGCTCTACGATCGGATTCCGGCACTGTGCTACGGCCCGGTCTCGCGCGGGATACACGGGATCGACGAGGCGGTGGACCTCGCCTCGGTGCGGCGGGTGACGAAGGCGATCGCGCTGTTCGTCGCCGCCTGGTGCGGATTGGAGCCGGGCTGAACCGGCGGAGACAACAGGAGCAAAAATGACCGAACTCTGGCGCCTTACCGCATCCGACCTCGCCGCGCGCATCCGAAGGCGCGAGATTTCCGCGCGCGAGGCAGCCGCCGCCGCGCTCGCCCGGCTTGACGCGGCGAACCCGGCGATCAACGCCGTGATCGACCATCGCCCGGAGCAGGTGCTGGCCGCCGCGGCCGGGATCGACGCGGCGCTCGCCCGTGGCGACGATCCCGGCCCGCTTGCAGGCGTTCCCGTCACGGTGAAGGTGAATATCGACCAGAAAGGCTTCGCCACCACCAACGGAATCCGTCTGCAGAAAGACCTGGTCGCGCAGCGCAGCAGCCCGGTCGTCGACAATCTCGAACGCGCGGGGGCGGTCATCATCGGCCGCACCAATACCCCCGCCTTCTCGATGCGCTGGTTCACGACCAACCTGCTGCACGGCGATACGCGCAATCCGCACGACCCGGCGCTGACGCCCGGCGGCTCGTCCGGCGGGGCGGCGGCGGCGGTCGCGAGCGGGATCGGCGCCTTCGCCCACGGCACCGACATTGCCGGCTCGATCCGCTATCCCGCCTATGCCTGCGGCCTGCATGGATTGCGGCCGAGCATTGGCCGTGTCCCGGCGTTCAACGCCTCGGGGCCCGAGCGCGGCATCGGGGCGCAGATCACCGCCGTCTCGGGCCCGATCGGGCGCAGCATGGCGGATCTGCGGCTGGCCCTCGCGGCGATGGCGCAGCCCGACGCCGATCCGGACGGGCCGCGCGACCCATGGTGGTGCCCCGCACCGCTCGACGGGCCGGATCTGCCGCGGCGGGCGGCACTCTGCCTGCGCCCAGGCGGGATGAAGGTGGTCCCCGAGGTCGAGGCGGCGCTGATCGCGGCGGGCCGCGCGCTGGAGAGTGCGGGCTGGACGGTCGAGACGATCGACGACCTGCCGCACATGCGCGAGGCGGTCGAGGTGCAGATCCAGCTCTGGCTCGGCGATGGTTTCGACACGCTGGCCGCGACCGTCGCGCAGGAGGGCGATCCGGGCGCGATGACGGTGATCGAGTCCTTCCGCGCGCAGGCGAAATCCTGGCCGGGCGACGTGGTCGCGCTGGCGCTGAAGCGTCGCGCCACCATCGCCCGCGCCTGGCGCCAGCTGCTCGCCCGCTTCCCCGTGCTGATGATGCCCACCTCCGGCGAACTGCCCTTCCGCGAGGGGCTCGACCTTGCCGGGCCGGACTCGTTCCGCCGTGTGTGGGACGCGCAGGCGACGCAGATCGCGCTGCCCCTGGTCGGCCTGCCGGGACTGAATGTCGCGACCGGGTTTGCCGGCCGCGCGCCGCTGGGCGTGCAACTCGTCGCAGCCCCCTTCCGCGAGGACGTGCTGCTCGCCGCCGGTGCCGCGATCGCACGGGACGATGCACCGGTCATGCCCATCGATCCGCGCAGCGCGGGCTGACCCTCCGGGCCGACCCGGCCAGCACCGGCCAGCGTTGCGCGAAACGCCGGGCGATATCCACATGGATCAAGGCGCAGACAGGCACCATCGAGCAGTCTTGCGCTAGAGCATCATCCGATCAGATGGACTCATCTGATCGGATAAAGATGCTCTAGTTATCAACAAGATAGAGCACGACATCCGATCCTGATGGATCGGAACGTGCTCTAGTGATCCTGTGGACGAAGGAGACTCGATCATGAACAGGCTGAAATGGATTGCGGCACTCGCCGGGCTCGCCGCCCTGCCGGGCCTCGCCTTCGCGCAGGCCGGGCCGGGGCCGGGAGGGTTCGGCTACGGGCCAGGCATGATGTGGTGGGATGACGGGTGGACGACGATGTTTCTCGGACCTTTTTTCATGATCCTCGCGCTCGCCGTGATCGTGATGGTCGCGGTGGCGGTGCTGCGCTCGGCCGGAACGTTCAGCCACGGGACAGCGCATCCGCCGCAGCGCACGGCGCTCGACATCCTAAAGGAGCGGTTCGCCCGCGGCGAGATGGACGCCGCCGAATTCGAATCGCGGCGACGGCTGCTGGGCGAGTAGAGCACGACATCCGATCAGATGACCCCATCTGATCGGATGATGCTCTGGCCCCCGGCGCCGCCGGAGGGCCACGCCGTTACAGGATGCCGTTACAGGATGAAGCGGCCGAGATCGCCGCGGGCGGCGAGCGGGGCAACCTTGTCCTCGACGAGTGCTGCATCGACCGTCACCGTCTCGCCGGCGCGGTCGGTCGCGGCGAAGCTGATCTCCTCGAGCAGCCGCTCCAGCACCGTGGCCAGGCGCCGCGCGCCGATATTCTCGACCCGGTCGTTGATGTCGGCGGCGAGCGCTGCCACCGCCTCGATCGCATCGTCGGTGAAGTGCAGGTCGACATTCTCGGTCTTGAGCAGGGCGACATACTGCTTGAGCAGGGAATGTTCCGGCTCGGTCAGGATGCGGCGGAAATCCTCGCGCGAGAGCGAGGCGAGCTCGACACGGATCGGCAGCCGCCCCTGCAGTTCCGGCAGCAGGTCCGACGGCTTGGCGACGTGGAATGCGCCGGAGGCGATGAAGAGAATGTGATCGGTCTTCACCGGGCCGTATTTGGTCGAGACCGTGGTGCCCTCGATCAGCGGCAGCAGGTCGCGCTGCACCCCCTCGCGCGAGACGTCGCCGCCGCGAAAGCCGCTCTCGGTACGCGCACAGATCTTGTCGATCTCGTCGAGGAACACGATTCCGTGGGTCTCGGCATGCAGGCGGGCATCGGCGTTGAGCTGTTCGTTGTCGAGCAGGCGGTCGGCCTCCTCGCGCTCCAGCGCGGCGCGGGCGGCCGCGACGGTCATGCGCTTGCGGCCGTGCTGGCGGCCGAACATCGACTTCATCATGTCGCCAAGGTTGATCGCCCCGCCCGGCGGCATGCCCGGCATGTCCATCTGGCCGATCACGTTGGGCGGCGTCTCGCTGACATCGACGTCGATTTCCTTGTCCTCCAGCTCGCCGTCGCGCAGCATGCGGCGGAAGCGATTGCGCGTCTCCGACGAGGCGCCTTCGCCCACCAGCGCGGTGAGCAGCCGGTCCTCGGCGGCGAGTTCGGCGCGGGCCTGCACGCCCTTGCGGCTCATCTCGCGCAACATGGTGAGGGACACCTCGACGAGGTCGCGCACGATGCCCTCGACATCGCGGCCGACATAGCCCACCTCGGTGAATTTCGTCGCCTCGACCTTGATGAAGGGCGCCTGGGCGAGCTTCGCGAGGCGGCGGGCGATCTCGGTCTTGCCGCAGCCGGTCGGGCCGATCATCAGGATGTTCTTCGGCACCACCTCCTCGCGCAGCCCCTCGGGGAGCTGCTGGCGGCGCCAACGGTTGCGCAGGGCGATGGCGACGGCGCGCTTCGCGTCCTGCTGGCCGATGATGAACCGGTCGAGCTCGGAGACGATTTCGCGCGGCGTGTAGGTCGGGCTGTCGATCACAGGATTTCCACCGTTACGTGATGGTTGGTGTAGACGCAGATGTCGCCGGCGATCTTCATCGCCCGCCTGGCGATCTCCTCGGCGGTCATGCCGTCCACCGAGATCAGCGCGCGCGCCGCGGCGAGGGCGTAATTGCCGCCGGAGCCGATGGCGATGATGCCGTCTTCGGGTTCCAGCACGTCGCCATTGCCGGTCAGGGTGTAGGCGTGAGTGCGGTCGGCAACCGCCATCATCGCCTCCAGCCGCCGGAGATAGCGGTCGGTCCGCCAGTCCTTGGCGAGTTCGACGCAAGCGCGCTCGAGCTGATTGGGGAAGCGCTCCAGCTTCGCCTCCAGCCGTTCGAGCAGGGTGAAGGCGTCGGCCGTGGCGCCAGCGAACCCGGCCACGACATTGCCGTTGCCGATTCGCCGCACCTTGCGCGCATTGCCCTTCACCACGGTGTTGCCGAGCGAGACCTGGCCATCGCCGGCCATGGCCACCTGCCCGTCCCGCTGCACACAGAGAATGGTCGTGCCGTGCCAGCCGACCGGATCATGCGAGTTCATCATCCTCTCCAGATGGCACCGCGCGAACGGCCGGGCAAGGCGCCGAAGGTAGCAGGCCGCGCGCCCCGGTCCTCGTTTCATGCTGCAAGCGGTGGCGAAAGCCGCTATGCTGCCGCCGCGCTTCGGGGAGACCACGGGATGGACCGCCGGTTCGGCAGCAGGGCCTACCAGTATTTCGAGTTCATCGTCGTCCAGGCGGTGACGCTGCTGATGGCGATCGTGGTGACGGCAGCGCTCGTGCATCTCATCGTCAACATCGCGCACGACATCCTCGCCACCACCTTCGATCCCACCAACGCGGCGGTGTTCCAGTCGGTGTTCGGGGGGATCTTCACCGTCGTCATCGCGCTGGAATTCAAGCGCTCGATCCTGGTGACCAGCGAGCGCGACGAGGGGCCGGTGCGCGTGCGGGTGGTTATCCTGATCGGGATGCTCGCGATCGTCCGCAAGCTGATCATCATGGATCTCGCGCATGAGAACGCGCTGCAACTCCTCGCACTCTCGGTCGCGTTCCTGTCGCTCGGCATCGTCTACTGGCTGGTGCGCGACCAGGACCGACGGGAACAGCGGGACTGAGCGGCGCTGATCGGACCCGGCTTGCCAGGCTTCCGGACCCCGGCTTAGTGTGAGACATCCACATTTACCGATAAAAAACATGTCAGGGAGGATCACATGCAGGGCCGGACTGCGGCGACGATCGCCGCCCGCCTCGACCGCCTGCCGCCGTCGCGCGCGGTCTGGACCATCATCGTCCTGATCTCGCTGGGCGGCATTTTCGAGTTCTATGACCTGTTCTTCACCGGCTATGTCGCGCCCGGCATGGTCGGCGAGGGGCTGTTCAAGCCCGAATCGCTCGGCTTCCTCTCCGGGCTCAGCGTGCTGAAGGTCGCCGGCTTCGGCACCTTCGTGTTCGCCACCTTCGCCGGACTCTGGGTCGGCGCGCTGCTGTTCGGCCAGGTCGCCGACCGGTTCGGCCGCCGCGCGGTCTTCACCGGCGCGCTGCTGTGGTACATGGTCTGCACAGCGATCATGGCGTTCCAGACCAGTGGCCTCGCGCTCGATGCCTGGCGCTTCATCGCCGGCATCGGCATCGGCGTCGAGCTCGTCACCATCGATACCTTCATCTCCGAGATCATTCCCCGCCGCGAGCGCGGCAAGGCTTTCGCGGTCAACCAGTTCATCACCTTCCTCGTGGTGCCGCTGATCGCGTTCCTGGCCTATGCGATGAAGGGCAGCAAACCGTTCGGGCTGGACTACTGGCGGGTGTTGATCCTGATCGGCTCGGTCGGCGCGGTAGTGGTGTTTGCCTTGCAGCGGGGCATTCCCGAGAGCCCGCGCTGGCTCGCCCGCCACGGGCGGATGGCGGAGGCGGAGGCGATCGTCGCCGATCTCGAGCGGCGGGTGGCCGCCGAAACCGGCCAGCCCCTGCCGCCGCCGCAGCCCGCCGCACCGGAAGAGAGCGGCGCGGGGTCGATCATGGAGATTTTCGGTGCCGAATATCTGCGGCGGACCATCATCCTGTCGGTCTTCAACATGGCGCAGGTGATCGGCTTCTACGGCTTCGCCGCCTGGGTGCCGACGCTGCTGATCCATCGCGGCATCACCGTCACCCACAGCCTCGAATATGCCTTCATCATCGCCATCGCCAATCCGTTCGGCCCGCTGCTCGGCACCGTCTTTGCCGACCGGATCGAACGCAAGACGCAGATCATCGGCGCGCTCGTCATCATGGCGGTGGTGATCGGCCTGTTCGCGCAGAGCTCGGCGCCGCCGGTGCTGATCGCCCTCGGCGTGCTGTTCACGCTGGCCTCGAACGTGATGTCCTTCGCCTATCACGGCTACCAGCCGGAGCTGTACCCCACCCGGATCCGCGCCCGCGCGGTCGGTTTCGTGTATTCGTGGAGCCGGCTGGCGGCAGCCTTCGCCGGCCTCGCGATCGGCGTGCTGCTCGCCCGGTATGGCGTACCGGGCGTGGCGGTATTCATCGGCATCGCCATGCTGGTGGGCATCGCGATGATCGGGCTCGGCCCCTCGACCAGGGGGCTCGCGCTCGAACAGATCAACCACTGAGCGAAGTTTCGCCGGCCGGCTGATTGGCGGGCCGGCGAAATTGGGCTAGGCCAGCCCCCATGAGCCGAACCGCAAGCATCACGCGCACCACATCCGAAACCTCGATCGAGCTGATGCTCGACCTCGATGGCGCCGGCAATACCGACATCGCCACCGGAATCGGGTTCTTCGATCACATGCTGACCGCGCTCGGCCGGCACGCCATGCTCGACCTGATCGTCCGCGCCGAGGGCGACCTGCATATCGATGCCCATCATACGATCGAGGATGTCGGCATCGTGCTCGGCCAGGCGCTCCGCGAGGCGCTGGGCGACAAGCGCGGCATCACCCGCTTCGGCTTTGCCGCAACTCCGATGGACGAGGCGCTGTGCGAGGCCGCGATCGATCTTTCCGGGCGCGGGTTCCTGGTGTTCGACGTGCCGTTCGAGCGGCAGACGATCGGCGACATGGACACCCAGCTCGTGCAGGAATTCTTCCAGGCGCTGACCGCCAATGCCGGCTTCGCGCTGCATCTGACCCGCCGCGCCGGGCACAACGCGCATCACGTGGCCGAGGCCGCGTTCAAGGCCGCGGCGCGGGCGCTGCGCATGGCGGTCGAGCCTGATCCGCGCGCGGCCGGCGCAATTCCCTCGACCAAGGGGGTGCTGTGAGGATTGCGGTCATCGATTACGGCAGCGGCAATCTCGCCTCGGCGGCGCGCGGGCTTGAGCTCGCCGCCTCCCGGCTCGGGCTCGACGCGACCGTCTCGATCACCGACGATGCCGAATTCGTCGCCGGTGCCGACCGCATCGTATTGCCCGGACAGGGCGCCTTCGCCGATTGCGCGCACGGGCTCGCCGCCCGCCCCGGGCTTGCCGCCGCGATGCATCGCCGGGTCGAGGCCGGGGCGCCGTTCCTTGGCATCTGTGTCGGCATGCAGCTGATGGCCGAACGCGGGCTCGAACACGAAATCACGCCCGGCTTCGGCTGGATCAGCGGCGATATCGCACAGATTCGCGCCGATGGCCTGCGGCTGCCCCACATGGGCTGGAACGAGCTGGCCTTCACCCCCGGCGCGCATCCGTTGCTGGAGGGGCTGGTGCCGGGCGATCATGCCTATTTCGTGCATTCCTACGCCCTGCACACGGACGACCGCAGCGCGGTGATCGCCACCACCTCGTACGGTGAAGAAATCGTGGCAATGGTTGCAACCGGGAACCGGGCGGGTACACAATTCCACGTTGAGAAAAGCCAGGAGGTCGGCCTGACGATCCTGGGGAATTTCCTGCGCTGGACACCATGATGACCCGATCCGACCTCTGCGACCTGCCGCCACCTTCAAGCATGCAGGTGGACCGCCTGACCGCGCTCGCCGATGACGACATGCAGACCTTGTGCGAGGCGGCCGATGCGGCAATCATCGATGGCGGCGGGTTCGGCTGGCTGCGCCCGCCGGGTCGCGCGGCACTCGAACAGTATTTCCGCGGGGTGGTGATGGTGCCGGAGCGGGAGCTGTTCGTCGGCCGGATGGATGGCGTGATCTATGGCGCCGCCCAGCTCGTCCGCCCGCCGCGCAACAACGAGGCGCAGGCTTTCGGCGCGACGCTCGCGCATAATTTCGTCGCCCCCTACGCGCGCGGCCACGGCCTCGCCCGGCTGATCGTCCAGCGGGTCGAGGACCGCGCACGCGCCCTCGGCTATCAGGTGCTCAACCTCGATGTCCGCGAGACCCAGACCGCCGCCATCGCGCTCTACGAGGCGGTCGGCTTCATCCGCTGGGGCACCCACCCGGCCTATGCCCGCACTGACGGGCAGACGATCGGCGGGCATTTCTACTACAAGATGTTGCAGGCGTCCTGACATGGCTTTGACCCTCTACCCGGCGATCGACCTCAAGGATGGCGCCTGCGTGCGGCTGCGCCGCGGCGAGATGGATCAGGCGACGGTCTATGCCGAGGACCCTTCCGCCCAGGCCCGCGCCTTCGAGGCTGCCGGATTCGTGGCACTGCATGTGGTCGACCTGAACGGTGCCTTCGCCGGCCGGCCGGTGAATGGCGAGGCGGTGCGCGCGATACTCGCCGCGGTGTCGATGCCGGTCCAACTCGGCGGCGGCATTCGCGACATGGCGGGCATCGCCGCCTGGATCGAGCTTGGCATCTCGCGCGTCATTCTCGGCAGTGCCGCGGTGAAGAACCCTGCCCTGGTGCGCGAGGCGGCCGCCGCCTTTCCGGGGCGGATCGTCGTCGGCATCGACGCACGGGACGGCATGGTCGCAACCGAAGGCTGGGCCGAAACCTCGGCGCTGCCGGCGACCGAAATGGCGGTGCGGCTGCAGGATGCCGGCATCGCCGCCATCATCCACACCGATATCGCGCGCGATGGGATGCTCCAGGGCCTCAATCTCGACGCCACCGAGGCCCTCGCCGCCGCCATCGCCATTCCGGTGATCGCCTCGGGCGGTGTGGCCGGCATCGAGGATATCCGCAACCTGCGCGCCGCCGCCGCACGCACGCCGAACCTTGCCGGCACGATCATCGGCCGCGCCCTCTACGATGGCCGGATCGACCCGCGGGAAGCGCTGGCGGAGGCCGCCGCATGCTGAAGCTGCGAGTCATTCCCTGCCTCGACGTCAAGGACGGGCGCGTGGTCAAGGGGGTGAACTTCGTCTCGCTGCGCGATGCCGGCGACCCGGTGGAGCAGGCCGTGGTCTATGACCGCGCGGGCGCCGACGAACTCACCTTTCTCGACATCACCGCGAGCCACGAGAACCGCGACACGATCATCGACGTGGTCGGCCGCACCGCAGCCAGAGTGTTCCTGCCGCTGACCGTGGGCGGCGGCATCCGCAGCACGGATGACATGCGCCGCCTGCTGCTGGCCGGTGCGGACAAGTGCAGCATCAATTCGGCCGCCATTTCCCGCCCCGATTTCATCAACGAGGCGGCGCGGAAATTCGGCAGCCAGTGCGTTGTCGTCGCGGTCGATGCACGGCGCGGCGGCGAGGGCTGGGAGGTGTTCACCCATGGCGGGCGGCGCGGCACCGGGATCGACGCGGTGGGCTGGTGCGCCGAGATGGCCGCGCGCGGGGCGGGCGAGATCCTGCTGACCTCGATGGACCGCGACGGCACGGGTCTCGGCTTCGATCTCGACCTGCTGCGCGCCGTGACCACGCGGGTCAATATCCCCGTGATCGCCTCGGGCGGCGTCGGCACGCTCGCGCATTTCGTCGAGGGTGCGGCGGCGGGTGCGACCGGCCTGCTCGCCGCCAGCGTGTTCCATTTCGGCCAGTTCACCATCGCCGAGGTGAAGGCCGCTCTTGCCGCCGCCGGCCTGCCGGTTCGTCCGGTCGACCCGCGCTAGAGGTTCCCATGCCCAAGAAACCCGTGAAATCCACCCTGCCCGACACCAAGGCGAAGAAGGCCGACGGCAAGGCCGCCGCCAAGCCAAAGGCCAAGCCAAAGGCCAAGCCAAAGGCCAAGCCGAAGGCCAAGCCCGGGGCCAAGCCCGGGGCACGCGCGGTCGCGACCCATCCGCCGGTGCCGCCGCTGAACCCAGCCGCCCCCAACGCGCAGGTTCTCGACCGGTTGTGGTCCACGATTATCGCCCGCAAATCGGCCGATCCGCTGGTCAGCCATTCGGCCCGGCTGCTGTCGCGCGGGATCAACAAGGTGGCGCAGAAATTCGGCGAGGAATCGGTCGAGTGCCTGATCGAGGCCGTCTCCGGCAACCGTGCGGCGCTGATCGCCGAGAGCGCGGACGTGCTGTATCACCTGCTGGTGATGTGGGTGGCGGCGGGGCTGCGGCCGGAGGATGTCTGGCTGGAACTCCAGCGCCGGGAAGGCATTTCCGGGATCGCTGAAAAAGCGTCCCGCCCGATGCTGCTGTCGATCGCGGAAACAAGGAAAATTCCATGAAACCAGGTGTGAGCGGCAAACCGCCCTATGACGAGCAGAACGTCTTCGCCAGGATCCTGCGCGGCGAGATCCCCTGCCGCAAGGTGTTCGAGACCGAATTCGCCCTCGCCTTTCACGACATCAACCCCCAGGCGCCGCAGCATGTGCTGGTGATCCCGAAGGGGAAATACGTCTCCTTCGCCGATTTCTCGGCCGCCGCCAGCGATGCCGAGATCGCCGGCTTCGTGCGCGCGGTGGGCGAGGTTGCGCGGCAGATCGGCGCGGAAGGGACCGGCTACCGGCTGCTCGCCAATATGGGGCCGGACAGCCATCAGGAAGTGCCGCATCTGCACGTGCATGTCTTTGCCGGCCGTCCTCTGGGGCCGATGCTCGTCCGCTGAGCCGATGCTGATCGCGGCGGACCGCCTGTTCCGCGACGGGGCGATCACCGGCCCCGGCGCACTCGTGATCGAGAACGGGCGGATCACGGCAGTGCTCGATTACGATCCGGCGAACCCGGACCTGCGACTCGAAGGCGGCATCCTCGCCCCCGGCCTGATCGACCTGCACAATAACGGCGCCTTCGGCATCGATTGCGCCGAGGCGGATACCGACGGGTTCCGCCATCTCTGCCGGGCCCTCGCCGCCCGCGGCGTCACCAGTTTTGCGCCAACCGTCATCACTGCGCCGTTCGCCGCCCTGCACGGTGCTGCGCGGCGCCTGCGCGCAGCGATGGCGGCGATGGCGGGCGAGACGGTCGCGCGGATGCCGGGCCTGCATCTCGAAGGCCCGTTCCTCGCACCCGACCGGCGCGGCGCCCACCGCGCGGAGTGGCTGCGCGATCCGACCGGCGCAGCGCTGGACGAGCTTCTGGCCGACCCCGATCTCACCGCCACGCTGAAGCTCGTCACCCTCGCGCCGGAACGGCCGGGCGGGCTTGCGGCAGTGCGGCGGCTGACGGGCGCCGGCGTGGCGGTCGCGCTGGGCCATAGCGACGCCGACGCGGCAGACGCGCAGGCCGCGATCGAGGCCGGCGCCCGGCTGGTGACGCATGTGTTCACCGCGATGCGGCCGTTTCATCATCGCGATCCGGGGCTGATCGGCGTCGCCCTCGCCGATCCGCGGGTGCATGCGTGTTTCATTGCCGATGGCGTGCATGCGGATGCGCTGGCGCTGCGCTTCGGCTTCGCCGCCGCAGGGGCGCGGGCAGTGGCGGTGACCGATTCGGTCAGCCTCGCCGGCCTGCCCGAGGGCAGCATGACACGCTTCGGCGGCGATTCCGCGCAGGCGCGGGACGGCGCCGCACGGCGGCCGGACGGATCGCTCACCGGTGCGACGATCACGCTCGATGAAGGGCTGCGCCGCCTGATCGGCGCCGGCATCGCGCCTGCTTCCGCGCTGTCCGCGGTGACCGAAGCCCCCGCCGCAGCCCTCGGCCTGACCGATCGGGGACGGCTCGCCGCCGGGTGCCTGGCCGATCTCGTCTGGTTCGACGATCGATTCGAGATCCGCAATGCCTGGATCGGCGGCACGGCGCTGCATCCCCTGCCCGTCCCGGCGCGCCACGCCCCCGCCATGCCGGCGACGGAGACGATCCGCCGCGATATCGACGAGCTCGACCGCGCGGACAGCGCCACGATCATGGGCGCGTTGCTGGATCAGGAACAGGGAGCGGCGGCGGCGGTGAAACGCGCGATCCCCGCCCTCGCCCGCCTGGCGGAGGGCGTGACGGCGCGGCTCGAAGCCGGTGGGCGGCTGTTCTATGCCGGTGCCGGAACCTCCGGCCGCCTCGCGGTGCTCGATGCGGTGGAATGCGGGCCGACCTTCTCGCTGCCGGACGGGGTGATCATTCCCCTGATCGCCGGCGGCGGCGCGGCGGTAACCGGCGCGGTCGAGGGCGCCGAAGACGATGAGGATGCCGCCGCCGCCTTGCTCGATGAGCACAAGGCGGGCCCGGCGGATGGTCTCGTCGGCATCGCCGCCTCCGGGCGGACGCCGTTCACCCTCGGCGCGCTGCGCGCCGCCGCCGCGCGCGGCCTGCTGACCGGGGCGATCGTCAATGCCGATGGTCCGCTCGCCGCTTCGGCCGACATCGCGGTGGTGATCGCGACGGGTGCCGAAGTGCTCGCCGGCTCGACCCGGCTTTCTGCCGGCACCAGCCAGAAACTCGCGCTCAACGCGCTCTCCACCACGGTGATGATGCGTCTCGGCAAGACGTTCGGCCCCTATATGGTCGATCTCCGCGCCACCAACGCGAAGCTGCGCGCCCGCGCCATCCGCATCGTCGCCGCGATTGCCGGCGCGCCCGAGGCCGATGCGAAAGATGCACTCGAAACAAGCGGTTACGAAGTAAAAACAGCCATCGTCATGCTGGTGTTGCGAATCGGCACGACCGAGGCACGGCTGAGGCTCGGCAAGGCGGGCGGACGATTGCGCGCCGCTCTGGAAAGGGCATAGTCCCTCCCGCACCGGCCTGCTCCCGGCCGGAAATGGAGGAACTCATGAGCCAAACGGCAGAGCAAGGCTTCGAAAGCGTCTTCACGCTCGAAGCCACCCAGTTGAAATACGGTATCGGCGCGGCTGACGAGCTCGGCTGGGAGGCGAAGCGCCTTGGCCTTCGCCATGTCATCCTCGTCACCGACCCGATGCTGCACCAGTTCGGCCTGATCGAGCGGATCGAGGGAATCCTCGCTGCCGCCGGCATCACCTTCGACCGGTTCGAGGACATCCATGTCGAGCCGACGATCGACAGTTTCGCCCGCGCCGCCGCCTTCGCGGAGGCGCATCCCTGCGACGGGTTCATCGCCCTTGGCGGCGGCTCGACGATCGATACCGCGAAAGTCGCCAATCTGATCAGCACCCATGGCGGGGCGGTGATCGACTATGTGAACCCGCCGATCGGCGGCGGCCGGAAGCCGCCCGGACCGCTGCGGCCGCTGATCGCGCTGCCCACCACCTCCGGCTCCGGGTCGGAGGCGACCACAGTCGCCGTGCTCGACATCCCCGAACTCAAGGTCAAGAGCGGCATCTCGCACCGCTACATGCGGCCGACGCTCGCGATGGTCGACCCCTCCCTCGCGCGGACGACACCCGCCGGCGTCACCGCCTCGGCCGGGCTCGATGTCATCTGCCACGCGGTCGAGAGCTATATCTCGAAACCGTTCAACCAGCGGCCGAAACCAGCTTCGCCGGATGATCGCCCGCCCTATCAGGGCTCCAACCCGGTGGCCGATATCTGGTCGCTGCAGGCAATCGAGTTCGGCGGGAAATATCTCGCCCGCGCCGTGGCCGATGGCGAGGATTACGAGGCGCGCGGGACGATGATGCTCGGCGCCACCATGGCCGGCATCGGCTTCGGCACCGCCGGCGTGCATATCCCCCATGCCTGCGCCTATCCGATCGCGGGGCTCAAGCACGTCTATCACGCGCCAGGCTATTCGCGGAACCACGCCTTCGTGCCGCACGGGTTTTCGGTGATCGTCACCTCGCCGGCTGCTTTCCGCTACACCTATGATGCGGCGCCCGAGAAGCACATCCGCGCCGCCAGCCTGCTGCGCGGCCACGCTATCGAAAACCCCGGCCCGGACTCGCTGCCCGCGGCACTGATCGAGCTGATGAAGGAAGTGGGCGCGCCCTCGGGCATCGCCGAACTCGGCTACACCGAGGCCGATATTCCCGCGATCATCGACGGCGCACTGAAGCAGCAGCGCCTGCTCGCCGGGTCACCCAAGCCGGTGGATGCCGTCATTCTGGAGACGATACTCCGCCAGTCGATGCGCAACTGGTAAACGTCAATAACGAAAGGGCAAGGAAAATGTCAGACATCAGGCTCTACATGTTCAGCTGCGGCACGCTGAAGACCGTGACCGCCTCGATCAAGATGAACCAGGGCAACGATCCCTACGAAATCCCGGTGCCGTGGTTCCTGATCACCCATCCGAAGGGCAATATCGTGATCGATGGCGGCAATGCCGCCGAGGTCGCCGAGGACATGCGGGCGCATTGGGGGGCGGTCTGCGATGTCTACCTGCCGGTGATGTCGCGCGAGGAGGCGTGCCTGCCGCAGTTGCAGAAGCTCGGCATCGATCCGGCCAGCGTGCGCTACGTGCTACAATCGCACCTGCATCTCGACCATACCGGGGCGATCGGCCGGTTTCCGAACGCGACCCATCTCGTGCAGCGGACGGAATATGAATATGCCTACACGCCGGATTGGTTCGCCGCCGGCGGCTATATCCGCAAGGATTTCGACAAGCCCGGCCTGAAATGGCAGTTCCTCAACGGCGCCGCCGATGATTTCTACGATCTCTATGGCGATGGGGTGATCCGCACCGTCTTCACCCCCGGCCACGCGCCGGGGCATCAATCGTTCCTCGTCACCCTGCCGAAGGCGGGACCGATGCTGCTGACGGTGGATGCCGCCTATACGACCGATCACTGGGATGAGAAGGCGCTGCCGGGCTTCCTTGCCAGCACGGTGGATACCGTGCGCTCGGTGCAGAAGCTGCGCACGCTCGCGGAGAAGACCGGTGCGACGGTGGTGACTGGCCATGATCCGATCGCCTGGCCGAGCTTCAAGCACGCGCCTGGATATTACGACTGACTCTGGCCCGTTGCTGAAACGATAAACCCGCCCGGAGATGATCCGGGCGGGCTTTTTTCTTGGTTATCGATAACGTGCGATCAGAACTGCACGCCGCGGGTCAGCGCGCCGTCGACCACGAGGTTGGTGCCGGTGACGAAGCTCGCCGCGGGGCTGGCGAGGAACACCACGCCGCGCGCCACCTCGTCCGGCCGGCCCATGCGCCCGGTCGGGTTGAGGGCGAGCGCCTCCTTGTAGAGCGCGGGATTGCCGTGCTCGATCTTTTCCCATACGCCGCCGGGAAAGTAGGTATTGCCCGGCGAGAGCGCGTTGACGCGGATGCCCTTGCCGGCCAGCTGGAACGACAGACCCTTGGCGTAGTGGATCAGTGCCGCCTTGAACACGCCATAGGGGCCGGCGGCGAAATCCACCTCGCGGCCCGACACCGAGGAAATCACGACGATCGATGCCGCGCCGGATTTTTCAAGGAACGGCATCGCCGCGTTCACCGCGGTGACCGTGCCCATCATGTCGGTCTCGAATTCCGCCCGCCAGGAGGCCTCGTCCTGCCCGATCGACAGCGCCGAGACATTGGCGACGACGATGTCGATCCCGCCAAACTCGGCGCCGACATCGGCAATCCAGGTCGCCAGCGCCGCATGGTCCGAAACGTCCACGGCGCGGCCGGTGACGCGCACGCCCGCCCGGCGCAGCTCCGCCACCGCGCTCTCGACTTCCTGCGCGTTGCGCGCGCAGATTGCGACATCGGTGCCTTCCTGCGCCAGCAGCTCGGCCACCGAGCGACCAATCCCCTTGGTGCCGCCGGTGATGACGGCGCGTTTGCCTTTAAGTCCCAGATCCATGTCAGCCTGTCTCCCCATCGATGTATTTCTTCAGGATACCGGCGCCGACCGTGTAGTTCGGGTCGACGAAATTGCCGAGCCGCACCCGGCCGCACTGGCTCAGCATCATGTAGGCGTCCCACCGGTCGAACCCGTATTCCGCCTCGAGCCAGAGGACGAGATCGCGATAGGCGATGCGCGTCGCGTCCTCCAGCGGCCGGGCCGAGCCGATCGCCATGATGAAATCTTCCCGCTCCAGCCGCGGCCATTCGAGCGCCCAGTTCTTGATCAGGTCGACCCGGATGGTGGTTTCCGAAGCGTATTCGACCGCCGTGCCGCACACTTCGCCATCGCCCTGGCAGGCATGGGCGTCGCCGATGAACAGCCGCGCGCCCGGTGAGCGCACCGGCAGGTAGGTGATGCTGCCCGGCCCCATGTCCGGCAGGTCCATGTTGCCGCCATGCGCGCCGGGCGTCAGCGAGTTGATGCTGTCGATCTCCGGCGAGGTGGAGAGGGTGCCGATATGCGGGGCATAAGGCAGCACGACGCGCGCGCTCCAGCGCACTTCCTTCTCGTTGACCGGCACCTTGCGGGTGATTTCCGGCAGCGGCGGGTTGAGCGTCGCGGTCAGCGCGGTGCCGGTGAGCGCGCCGAATTGCGGGATCATGCAGCAGGTGCCGTGCGGATCCTCGCCGCGCGGGCGCATCCGCTCGATATGGACCGCGATCGCATCGCCGGGTTCCGCGCCCTCAATCATGATCGGGCCGTTCTGCGGATTGACAAAGGGCATGCGCAGGCGACGGCTCGGCTTGTCGCGCTCGGTGCGGATCGCGCCCTCGAAGGCGTCGCGGGTCTCGACCACGATGCGGTCGCCCGGCTCGATTGTCAGCACCGGTTCGGAATAGGGGCCGATCGTGTAGTGATACTGGCCCTGCATCTCCTCGGTGAGCTTGTGGACCCGCGGCTTACGGGCCCAGCCGACGCCGCGCCGTGCCACGATCGAGCTTGCAATCCAGTTCGTCGCCTTCGCCATCATTCCCCTCCATCACCGCGCGACCGCATGGCCCGGCGGGCGCGTGTGCCGTCGTGTCTCGGGCCGGATGATGCGGCCTTCGGGCGCCCCGCGCAATTGCATCCCGCCCCCGGAACCCCACATCCGCCGTCATATCCGTGCCGTCACGAAACAATTTGTCGAAGGAGAAACCGATGGACCTCGCCCTGAGCGGAAAACGCGTGCTGGTGACCGGCGGCTCGAAGGGAATCGGCTTCGCCTGCGCCGCGGCGTTCATCGCCGAGGGGGCGGAGGTCGCGATCTGCTCGCGCCAGCAAGCCAATCTCGATGCGGCGAAGGCGACGTTGCGGGTGGGCGCGGCCTTCGCCACCGATCTGAGCGATCCTGGCCAGGCGGGCGACATGGTGGCGGCGGCCGAGGCCGAACTCGGCCCGATCGACATTCTCGTCAACAGCGCCGGCGCGGCGCGGCGCACCCCGCCCGACGAGCTGACGCCTGCCCATTGGCGGGCTGCGATGGATGCCAAATATTTCAGCTATATCAACGTGATCGATCCGCTGGTCAAGCTGATGGCGGCGCGCGGGCGCGGGGTGATCGTCAATGTGATCGGCAATGGCGGCAAGATCGCCTCGCCGGTGCATCTGGCCGGCGGGGCGGCGAACGCGGCGCTGATGTTGGCGACTGCAGGCCTCGCCACCGCCTATGCGAAACAGGGGGTGCGGGTCGTCGGCCTCAATCCGGGCCTGACCGAGACCGGGCGCGTCGCCGAGGGGCTTGCCTCGGATGCGCGGCTCGCCGGCATCAGCATCGACGAGGCGCGGGCCCGCGGCATTGCCCGCATCCCGCTCGGCCGGATGGCAACGCCGGAGGAGATCGCCAATACGGTGCTGTTTCTCGCCTCGCCTCGCGCCAGCTACGTGACGGGCGTCAACATCACGATGGACGGCGCGGGCACCGCCTGCGTCGTTTGACCACGAAAGGATGGATGACATGACAGACCAGGCCGAGCCGCGTTATCGCCGCGCCCTGATTGTCGGCGCCGGCAGCGGGCTGAGCGCCGCCCTCGCCCGCCGTTTCACCGCCCAGGGGATGAGCGTAGCACTCGCCGCGCGCAATCCCGACAAGCTAGCAGGACTCTGCACCGACATCGGCGCGCAATCCTTCGCCTGCGATGCCGCCGACGCGGCTTCGGTCGCAGCGTTGTTCGAGCGGGTAAATGCCAGCAGCGGCGCGCCGGATGTGGTGGTCTACAACGCCTCGGGACGGGTGCGCGGCCCGGTCGCCTCGCTCGATCCCGAGGCGGTTGCGCGCGCCCTCGCGGTTTCGGCTTTCGGGGGATTTCTCGTCGGCCAGCAAGCGGCGCGGAGAATGCTTGGGACTGGACACGGCGCCATCCTGTTCACCGGCGCCTCGGCCAGCGTGAAGGGCTATGCCGAATCCTCGGCCTTCGCGATGGGCAAGTTCGCCCTGCGTGGCCTTGCCCAGAGCATGGCGCGGGAACTCGCGCCGAAGGGCATCCATATCGCGCATTTCGTCATCGATGGCGGCATCCGCTCCGCCAGCCGCCCGGTGCCGGCGGACGCGCCGGACAGCCTGCTTGACCCGGAGGCCATCGCCGAGACCTATCTCCATGTCCTGCACCAGGCCCGCAGCGCCTGGACATGGGAGATCGAACTCAGGCCGTGGGTCGAGCGGTTCTGACCGGCAGCCGCGCCCGGCGATTGCGCGCGAAGGTGGTTTGACGCATGGTTCGCGCACAAAGAATCCAAAGAATGGGAGCCGTCCATGCTGGGTCTGATGCAGCACCATGAACTGATGATCTCGGACTTTCTGGTCCACGCCGCACGGCATCATCCGCGGGCAGAAATCGTCTCCCGCCTCGCCGGCGGCATTCATCGCCAGACCTGGGTGGATACGGCGCGACGGGCCCGCCAGCTCGCCCGCGCGCTCGGCCGGCTCGGTGTGCGGCCGGGGGATCGCGTCGCCACCCTCGCCTGGAACAGCCACCGCCATGTCGAGCTCTATTTCGCGATTTCCGGCTCGGGCGCCGTGGTCAACACCGTCAATCCGCGCCTCGCACCCGACGATATCGCCTATATCCTCGAACACGCCGAGGATGGCGTGCTGTTTGCCGAGGCCGATTTCGCATCCCTCGTCGAGCAGGTCGCCGGCAAACTGCCGCAGGGCCTGCTCCGCCAGGTGGTGTTTCTCTGCGACGCGGCGGAGTTGCCCGGCATCGCCCTGCCCGCCGGGATTGCGATCACCGATTACGAAAGCCTGATCGACGCCGAGACCGACGACTACGACTGGCCCCGGTTCGACGAGCGGACCGCCAGCGGTCTGTGCTACACCTCCGGCACAACGGGGCGGCCGAAGGGCGTTCTCTATACCCATCGCTCCACCGTGCTGAAGGCGATGGCGGTAAACGCGGCGGATGCGATCGGCCTCAAGGCGAGCGACCGGTTGATGCCGGTGGTGCCGATGTTTCATGTCAATGCCTGGTCCCTGCCCTACGCCGCCGCTGCCGCCGGCACCACTCTCGTGATGCCCGGCCGCTTTCTGGACGGGCAGAGCCTCTATGAGCTGATCGAGGCCGAACGCGTGACCTATGCCTCCGGCGTGCCGACGGTCTGGCTCGGCGTGCTCGCCCATGTGCAGAAAACCGGCGCGCGCTTCACCACGCTCGAACGCATGGCCGTCGGCGGCTCGGCCTGCCCGGAGGCGCTGTTCGATGCGTATGACGCGCTCGGCGTGACCATCGTCCATGCCTGGGGGATGACCGAGAGCAGCCCGATCGCCACGGTGGCGACCCCGGTGCCCGGCGTTGACGCCGCGACCGCGCGGCGGCAGCGGCTGAGCCAGGGGCGGGTGCTGTTCGGGATCGACCTGCGGGCGCGGCGCGGTGCGGAGGAAGTGCCCTGGGACGGCGAGACCGCCGGCGACATCGAGCTGCGCGGCCACTGGGTGACCACCGGCTATTACCGGATGCCGAAGGGCACGACCGAGGATGGCTGGTTTCCAACCGGCGATGTCGGCATGGTCGATCCCGACGGGTTCGTGATTCTGACCGATCGCAGCAAGGATCTGATCAAATCGGGCGGCGAGTGGATCAGCTCGATCGACATCGAGAACATCGCGGTCAGTCACCCGGCGGTCGCCGAGGCGGCGGCGATCGCGGCGAAACACCCGAAATGGGACGAGCGGCCGGTGGTGATCGTCTCCCTCAAACCGGGGGCACACGCCAGCCGCGAGGAACTGCTCGCAGTCTATGAGGGCAAGGTCGCCCGCTGGGCGGTGCCCGACGACGTGATCTTCGTCGACGAACTGCCGCATGGCGCGACCGGCAAGCTCCTCAAGACGGAACTGCGCGCGCGCTACGCCAATTACCTGATCGCCAAGGCGGACAGCACGAAGGGTTAGAGCATCATCCGATCAGATGTGATGGAGCCCTGTCCCATCCATCAGGATCGGATAGGGCTTCATGCGGCGGCACCCTCAGCCGCACAACCGGCGCAGCCCGCGCGCGGCGACCAGCAGCGCTGCGAGATCGGGCATCAGGGCGGCCTCGTGCGCGAGCGTGATGGCGCCTTCGGCGGCATTGCCGAGGGCGAAGCGCAGGGCCGCCGGATCGCCGCCGCCCTCCAGCGCGGCCTCGACCAGCGCGCCCTGGATCTCGTTCAGTTCGTCCGCCAGCGCGCCGACCGCCCGTGTCGTCCAGCCGCTGCCGGCCGAAACGCCGGCAAGCGCCGCGCGCAACGGGTTGAGCATGAAAACCTCGCCCGCGTCGGACCAGATCATGTGCACCATCTGCGGTGCGCGACCGTGCCGGGCCGCGAGGCGAACCACGATCGGCGCCACCATCAGCTCCGGCAGGGCAACGGCGAAGGCGGCGAGCGGTTGCGGCACGCCATGTGCCACAAGGGCGCGCACGTCGTCCGAATCCGCGAGCCGCGCACAGGACGCGGCGGCGAGTTCGGCAAGGCCGGACCGCAGCGCCTCGACCTCCTCGCCGATCTCGCGCAGCTTTGGCCCGGCCAGCAGGGTGCGCGCTGCCGCTTCCTGCAGGCGACGCAAGGCAAGGAGCAACGCCAGGCGCTGCGCCGCCGGCACCGCCATGCCCAGCGCCTCGACCTCGCGGAAACGGTCCGGCAGGTCGAACGCGGCGGCGGCGACCAGTGCCGCCTCCGCGATCGCCGGCGGCTCATGCCCGGATTCGAGGGTGATTCGTCCGAAGGACGCGGCCCCCATCCGGTTGATCAGCTCGTTGGTCACCGCCGTGCCGATCAGCGCGCGGCGCAGCCGGTGCCCGTCGATCTCGGCGCGAAACCGCTCGCGCAGCGTGTGCGGAAAATAACCGGCGAGCAGGTGGCCGAGGGCTGGATCGTCGACCAGCGTCGAGGCGTCGATCGCAGCGCCGACATGCAGCTTGGCATGCGCCATCAGCGTGCAGAGTTCGGGACGGGTCAGCGGCTGGCCGGCGGCCGCGCGCGCCGCCATCGCCACCGCATCCGGCAGGCCGGCCACCGCGCGGTCGAGCACCCCGGCCGCCTCCAACTGGCTCATCAGCGCGTTCTGTGCCGGCAGATCGGCCGCACCGCCGAGTGCATCGAGCGAGATCGCCTGCGATTGCTGGTGATTGTCGCGCAACACGAGCGCGGCCACCTCGTCGGTCATCGAGCCGAGCAGATCGACCCTCTGATGCGCCGTGAGCCGGCCCGCCTCCATCGCGCTCGCCAGCAGGATCTTGATGTTGACCTCATGGTCGGAGGTCGAGACGCCGGCGGAATTGTCGAGCGCGTCGGTGTTCAGCCGCACGCCGGCCTGCGCCGCCTCGATCCGTCCCGCCTGGGTGACGCCGAGATTGGCCCCCTCGCCGATCACCCGCGCGCGGATCTGCCGGCCATCGACGCGGATCGCATCGTTCGCACGATCGCCGGCATCGGCCTGGCTTTCGGTCCCCGCCTTCACATAGGTGCCGATCCCACCGAAATAGAGCAGGTCGACCCGCATGGTCAGGATCGCGCGCATGACCCGCTCGGGCTCGTGCGCGCCGGCATCGAGGCCGAGCATCGCCGCCGCCTGCGCGCTCAGCTCGACGGTCTTGGCGTGGCGCGGAAACACCCCGCCGCCGGCGCTGATCAGTGCCGCGTCGTAATCGGCCCAGGATGAACGCTTCAGCCCGAACAGCCGCCTCCGTTCCGCGTGACTTTTCGCCGGGTCGGGATCGGGGTCGAGGAAGATGTGGCGATGGTCGAAAGCGGCCAGCAGCCTGGTATGGGGGCTGACCAGCAGCCCGTTGCCGAACACGTCGCCCGACATGTCGCCGACGCCGGCGCAGGTGAAATCCTCGCTCTGGATATCGTGGCCGAGCTCGTCAAAATGCCGGGCGATATTCACCCAGGCGCCGCGCGCGGTGATGCCCATTGCCTTGTGGTCGTAGCCGACCGAGCCGCCGGAGGCGAAGGCGTCGCCCAGCCAGAAGCCGCGGGCGACCGCGATCTCGTTGGCAATGTCGCTGAAGGTCGCGGTGCCCTTGTCGGCGGCGACGACGAGATAGGGATCGTCGCCATCGCGCCGGACGATCCGCGGCGGTGTGGTCACGACGCCGCCTTCGAGATTGTCCGTCACGTCGAGCATCGCGTTGATCAGCAGCCGGTAGCAGGCGATGCCCTCGGCCATGAACGCCTCGCGATCGGCATTGGCATCGCCGCTCGGCGCCGGCGGGCGCTTGAGCACGAAGCCGCCCTTGGCGCCGACCGGCACGATGACGACGTTCTTGACCATCTGCGCCTTCATCAGGCTCAGGATCTCGGTGCGGAAATCGTCCCGCCGGTCGGACCAGCGGATGCCGCCGCGCGCGATCATGCCGCCGCGCAGATGGCACCCCTCCATCCGCGCGCCATGCACGAAGATCTCGAACATCGGCCGTGGCAGCGGCATGTCCCCGGCGCGCGCGCTGTCGATCTTGAGGGCGATCACGGGGGTCGCTTCATCGTGGAAATTGGTCCGCAGCACCGCGTCCAGCAGCCGGCGGTAGCGGCGGAGAATGCGGTCCTCCTCGGGATTCGCGACCGCATCGAGCAGGTCGCTCCAGCGCGACTCCAGCGCCGCCTCGGCCTCCTGGGCGCGGGCCCGTTCGGGGTCGAAGCGGAGATGGAACAGCTCGACCAGCAGCCGCGTCGCCGCAGGGTTGGCAGCGAGCGCCGCCTCCACCGCGTTCTGGCTGAACGGTGCCCGCACCTGGCGGCACCATTTGAACATCGCGCGCAACAACCAGACCTCGCGCCAGTCGAGCCCGGCGCGGAGGACCAGGCGGTTGAAGCCGTCGACCTCGGCGCGCTGGTCGGCTTCCGCCTCGATCGCGTCCAGCACCGCGCCAGCCCGTCCGGCAAGGTCGAAGACGGCGCCATCCGCCGTCTCCAGCGTGAGGCGCTGGAGCATCACCGCGCCGTCACGCGCCGCGAGGCGATACGGCACCTCCTCGATCACCCGCAGGCCGAGGCTTTCGATCAGCGGCACGATGTCGGACAGCGCCACCGCCTCGCCGGCGCGGAAGAGCTTGAGCACCACGCGGTCCTCCGCCATGCCGAAGGGCCTGGCGAGGGCGAGGCGAAAGCGGCCGGACGCACGCGCCGCGGCGGCGGCCTCGATATCCCGCACGGCGACATGGGCGGGGGTCGAGGCGGCATATTCCGGCGGGAAGGCATCGCCCCAGCCGGCCAGCGTCGCCGCCGCCGTCATGTCGCCCTGCTCGCCGGCCAGCGCATCGGCCAGCCTTTCGCGGAAGCTGCGGGCTGCCTCCTTCATCGCCGCCTCCAGTGCGGCCACATCCAGCGCCCGCGCCCGCTGCGGGTCGGCGGCGATGATGAAGTTCACCCGTGCCAGCGGCCCATCACCCATCGCGGTCGCGTAGCCGGCGAGCTCGCCGCCCACGGCGCGGTTGATCATCTCCGCGAGGGCGAGGCGCAGCGCCGTGTCGAACCGGTCACGCGGGACGAACACGATGGCCGAGACATGGCGCCCGAATGGATCGCGCCGGAGGAACAGCGCGAGTTCCGGCCGCACCTGCAGCTCCATCACCCGCATCGCCGCGGCGAGGATGTCTTCCGGCGGTCCCTGAAAGAGATCGTCGCGCGGCCAGGTGTCGAGAATGTGCCGCAGCGTCCGGCCGTCATGCCCGGAGAGGCCGACGCCCGAATCCTGCATGATCCGCTCCACCTTCTCGCGCAGCATCGGAATGCTGCGAGGGTTGCGGTTGTAGGAATCGGGCGCGAACAGGCCGGCGAACAGGGTGAGACCGACCGGCCGACCCTGCGCGTCGCAGCGCTTCACCACGACGACATCATAGAGCTGGGACCTCTGCACGCGGCTGCGGATGTCGGCCTTGGCGACGGCGACGCGGCCAAACCGGTCGAGCGCCTCCTCCGCCACCGCCTGCCACGACCCATCATCGCGCAGGATGTCGAACAGCGCGACCTCTTGCCCGCGCAGCACGCCAAGCCCCCCGGCGGCGGGGATGAGGGCGAGGTCCGGCCCGAAGCCGATCTGCCGCACGCCGAGCAGGATGAAATTGTCATCGGCGATCCAGCCCAGCAGGTCGCGCTCCGGCCCTTCGGCCAGTTCGGCGAGTTGCGCGGCGAGCTGTTGGCTCATCACGGCAGCATCGGCCACGGCGGCTTCGGCATCCTCCATCGCGCGGCCGATCTCGCTGCCGATCGTCTCGAGCCGGGCCGGATCGGTCTCGGGGCCGAACGCGACCTGGATCATCGATTCCGCAGCGCCGGCACCGATGCGCCGCAGCGCCCCGGCCTCGTCGCGCTCGACCGCGAGCACCGGATGCACCAGCGCATGCACGGGCAGATCGAAACGTTGCAGCACCGCAAGGGCGGATTCGACGAGAAACGGCCGGTCGTCGTTGATCAGCTCCAGCACGGCGTTCGCATGGCCCCAGCCCTCGCCGCCGCCGCGCGGGTTGAAGACCCGCAGCCGGCTTTCGCCCGGCCGGCGTTCCCGGGCAAAGGACCAGAGCGACAGCGCTGCCGCCGCAACCTCCTCCGCCGGCCGCGCCGCGAGATCCGCCGTCGCGATCCCCGCCGCGTAATGATCGAGGAAGATGCAGGCCGCCTCCGCCTGCGGCCCGTGCAGGCCGCGCCGGATGGCAGCGGCGACGCCACCGAGAAGCGCCTCGCGCCCAGGCCCCTGCCGCGCGCCCACGAGACCGTCCTTGCCGCCCGACACGCCGTCCGCGGGGCTCATGACCGACCCTCGCCGCAATCACGAGCGCGATCCCGAGAGGGGGCCGGAATGACGCACGGAATTCGCCTTGCGCCGGACATCGCCGCCGCCTCTCCGACACTGGTCGCTGGCTCGAGCATGACGCGCTTCCCTTCGTCCGCCGTGTCGGCGAACTGTCCAACCGGGCCGGAAGCTTGTCAATTCACGTCTCCCGCAGCTTGCCTCTCGCCCCGCACGTCCGGTTTGATCCGGCTCAAGGCGGGCGGAGCCGGGAGGGCTAGAGCTCTTTCCGATCCGGTTGGATCGGATGTAGTGCTCTATCATATTGATAAGCCGAGCATCTTTATCCGATCAGATGAGTCCATCTGATCGGATGATGCTCTAGACTGTCGGCGCAACCTTCAGGGCCAGACGGACATGGACATCAGGCGCGAGCACAAGATCAATTTCTGGTTTCTGATCGCGGCGATGATCGGCGTGCTGCTGATCCAGACCCTCATCGCCCGCCCGCCGGATGTGCGCACCATCCCGTACAGCACGTTTCTCTCGCTGGTGAAGTCCGGCGGGGTGACCGACCTGCGGATCGACCAGGACAGGATCACCGGCCGCTTCACCAATCCCGCGCCCAAGACGCCGGCAACCTTCGAGACCAACCGCGTCGATCCCGCACTGGCAACGACGCTCGGGGCCGCGGGCATCAGCTTCGCCGCCACACCCGGCCCCACGCTGATCGAGCGCGCGCTCGGCTGGATCCTGCCGGTGTTTCTCTTCGGGCTCATCTGGCTGTTCCTGATCCGCCGCATGGCCGGGGACTCCGGCGTCGGCGGCATGATGTCGATCGGCAAGAGCCGGGCGAAAATCTATGTCGAGAAGGACATCAAGGTGACGTTCGCCGACGTGGCGGGGGTCGACGAGGCGAAGGCCGAGTTGCAGGAGGTGGTCGATTTCCTGCGAAACCCGAAGGAATACGGGCGGCTTGGCGCCCGCGTCCCGAAGGGGATTCTGCTCGTCGGCCCTCCGGGCACCGGCAAGACGCTGCTGGCCCGCGCCGTCGCCGGCGAGGCGGGGGTGACGTTCTTCTCGATTTCAGGGTCGGAATTCGTCGAGATGTTCGTCGGCGTCGGCGCGGCCCGTGTGCGCGACCTGTTCGAGCAGGCGCGGCGGCAAGCGCCGGCGATCGTGTTCATCGACGAGCTTGACGCACTCGGCCGCGCGCGGGGCGGCATCTTCACCGGCGGCGGGCATGACGAGAAGGAGCAGACGCTGAACCAGTTGCTCACCGAGCTCGACGGGTTCGACAGCAGCACCGGCGTCGTTCTCCTCGCCGCAACCAACCGCCCCGAGATTCTCGACGCGGCGCTGCTGCGCGCCGGCCGGTTCGACCGCCAGGTCCTGGTCGACCGGCCCGACCGCACGGGACGCATCGCCATTCTGGGCATCCACGCGAAGCGGATCACCCTGGCCGCGGATGTCTCGATCGAACAGGTCGCGGCGCTGACCCCGGGCTTTACCGGTGCCGATCTCGCCAATCTGGTGAACGAGGCCGCCTTGCTCGCCACCCGCCGCCGGGCCGATGCCGTGACGCTGGAGGATTTCAATCAGGCGATCGAGCGGATCGTCGCCGGGCTGGAGAAACGCAACCGGCTGCTCAACCCGCATGAGCGGGATATCGTCGCCCATCACGAAACCGGCCATGCGCTGGTCGCCATGGCGTTGCCGGGCGCCGATCCGGTGCAGAAGATCTCGATCATCCCGCGTGGGATCGCCGCCCTCGGCTACACGATCCAGCGCCCGCTGGAGGATCGCTACCTGATGGACCGGCGGGAGCTGTTTCAGCGGATGACGGTGCTGCTGGCCGGGCGGGCGGCCGAATCGCTGGTGTTCGACGAGGTCTCGACCGGGGCCGCGGACGATTTCGTGAAGGCCACCGAAATCGCCCGCAGCATGGTGCTGCGCTACGGCATGGTGCCCGAGCTGGGGCTGGTCGCCTATGAAGCGGATTCCGGCAGTGCCTGGCTCGGCGGTGCGGCATCCGCCGATCTCCGGCAGCGCCGCTATGGCGAGCGGACGGCGGATGCGATCGATGCCGCCGTGCGGGAGATTCTCGATACCGCCTTCGAGGCGGCGCGGCTGATCCTGCGGCAGAACCGCGCCCTGCTCGACGAGGTGGCGGACGACCTGCTGCGCCGGGAAACGCTCGCCGCCGCCGAGCTCAGGCTCGTCGAGGCCCGGGTGGTCCGGCCCTCCGCCCTGCCCTTCCTGCCGGCGCCGGATCAGCCGCCGGCGGCGGCGAGCGTCACCACGATCGGGTGATGGTCCGAACTGCCGCGCGCGAGCACCCGCGTCTCGTGCGCCTGCAGGCCGCGCACCATGCAGCGGTCGAGCCGGAACGGCACCATCTCGCCGGCGCGGCAGGTGGTCTGACGCGGCCCGACATCGCGAAACCCCCTGAGGCGGATCGGGCCGACCGCGTTGTAATCGCCAAGGATCGCCGCCGGACCATCGAGATGGCGGGCGATGTGACGAAGTTGCAGCCGGTTGAGCATCTGGCCGTGCGAGAGATGAACGTTGGCAAATGTGATCCCGCCCGCCTCCACCAGCAAGGCGAGGCGCGGCGGCACCCGGCCGGGCATCACGGAGGCGGGCAGCCGCACCGTTCCGGGCTCGGCCAGCTTCACCGGGCTCCATGCCGCAAGCCCATAGATCCGCCCCTGCATCGGCGCGCGATAGAACCAGCCGCCGCAGAGATCCGTCACCTGCGCGATCGATTCGGTGGCCTCCTGCATCAGCATCAGGTCGGGGCTGTATTCATCGATCAGCGCCGCGACCTCGCGAGCCTCGGCGCCAACCCGGCGAAGCAGGTTCCAGCTGATCAACCGCATCCGCACGCCTCCCGTGATCCACGCGGCGGGACCGGCCTGCCGCGGGTTACCTCAGGGGATATGGTGGCAACGCCCCGATCTTGTGTATGCATGTCGGCATGGCAGCCCATGACGGATGGCGCGGATGCCGCCGCTGATCCTCCTGGCTCTGGCGATCCATGTCGGCATCGCCATCGCGGTGACGCGGCACGCCCTGCTGCGCAAGGCGGATGTGCGGGCGGCTCTCGGCTGGATCGCGGTGGCCTGGCTGTCGGCAATCATCGGCGGCCCGCTCTACTTCGCCTTCGGCATCAACCGGATCAACCGGCGCGCGGGGCGTCTTTCGGCGCAGGCGGAAACCCGCGGCGTCCGCTTCGGCGATGCAGCACCACCCGACGCCCCGCCGCCGCTGCAGGCATTGGCCCGGGTCGGCCAGCGCGTCACTGGCGTCGCGGTACGGCAAGGCAACGCCATCGCGATCCTGCATGGCGGGGACAGGGCCTATCCCGCCATGCTGGAGGCGATCGGCGGGGCGCAACACAGCGTCGCCCTCGCCTCCTACATCTTCCGCCATGACGATGTCGGCCGCCGCTTCATCGCGGCGCTGGCGGCGGCGCAGGCGCGCGGGGTCGCAGTGCGCGTTCTCGTCGACGGCGTGGGTGGCGGCTGGCTGCGCGCACCGGCGATCCGCGCGCTGCGCCGCGCCGGCGTGCCATGCGCGAAATTTCTCCACAGCTGGGCGCCCTGGCGCATGCCGCTGCTCAACCTGCGCAACCACAAGAAGCTGCTGATCATCGACGGCGAAGCCGGCTTTACCGGCGGGCTGAACATCGGCGCCGAGAATCTCGCGCATGGCGAGGCCCGGAAGCGGGTGGACGATGTTCACCTGCGCATCGACGGGCCGCTCGCCCGGCAATTGATGGCGAGTTTCGCGCAGGACTGGCTGTTCACCACTGGCGAGGCGCTGGAGGACGAGGCCTGGTGGCCGGAGATCGCGGATGCCGGTGCGACCCCGGCGCGCGGCATTCGCTCCGGGCCGGACGGTGACCTGTTCAATCTCGAGACGGTCCTCGGCGCCGCGCTGACCCTCGCCACGCGCCGGATCAGGATCGTCACCCCCTATTTCCTGCCCGATACGCGGCTGGAATTCGCCCTTGCCCAGGCGGCGCTGCGCGGGGTGGACCTGCAGATCGTTATCCCGGCGCGGAGCGATCACCGGCTGATGGACTGGGCGATGCGCGCCCATCTGCGCTTTTTCCCCGCCATCCGCCCGCATGTCAGGCTCGGCGCTGCGCCCTTCAACCACGCCAAGCTGGTCACGATCGATGGCGCCTGGTGCCTCATCGGCAGTTCGAACTGGGATACGCGGAGCCTGCGGCTGAATTTCGAGTTCGACGTCGAATGCTACGATCCCCGGGTCTGCGCCGAGATCGATGCGCTGATCGACGGCAAGGTTGCAGCCGCGGCGGCACTGTCGCCGATGCCGGTATCGGCAGGTCTAGCGCCGCTGCGCGACGCGGCGGCGAGACTGCTCCTGCCCTATCTCTGAGGCGACCACCACATCGCCGATCCCGGTGCAGGCGTCAGGTCGGGGCAGGATAATGCTCTAGGACAGCAACCCGAGCGCGGTGCGGGTCAGCTCGCCATCCGGGCGGCGCAGCGCGTCCAGGATGGTGAAATGATCGGCGCCCGCGACCGGCACCAGCGGCCCCGGCGCATGGCTCGCCGCGCGCAGGGCGTGCAGGTCGCGACTATCGCTGACCAGAGCCGCGAGTTCCCGGCTTCCATAGGCGATGGCGAGCGGCTTGGCGACCGCCGGCAGCCGGAGCGGCGAAAGCGCGGCCACCTGCTCATCGGTGAGGTGGAGCTTCTCGTCGAGATAGGTATCGCGCAGCGGCCCGAGCTCGAACACGCCGGAAATGGCGAGCCCGGCCGTCACGCGCCGATGGTTGAGCCCCATCGCCGCGAGATGCCCGCCGGCCGACCAACCCGAGAGCACCACCTTGCCGGACACGCCATGGGCGGCGCCGTGGACAGCGAGCCAGTCCAGCGCCTGATTGATCTCGGCGACGATCTCGGCAAGCGTGGCCTCCGGTGCGAGCGTGTAGCCGGGCAAGGCGCAGGACCAGCCATGCGCGCGCACGCCCTCGGCGAGGCAGGCGAAATCCTCCCGCCGGTTACGCTGCCAGTATCCGCCGTGAATGAACACGAGGCAGGGGGCATCAGCGGTCCCGGCCGGGTAGATGTCCCACAGATTGCGCTCGCGCGGGCCGTAGCGGAGGTCGAGCGCCTCGGCGTGGCGGGCGCGGTATTCACGGGAGGCGGCGATCCGCGCCTCGTTCAGCGCCGGGCTTTCCGGTACCGCCGAGCTGTTGTCATAGGCGCGGTCGCGCTCGATGCGGCTCATCCGGCCCCATTCGGCACAGAGCCCGCGCAAGGGCGGCATGGTCATGTGTTGTCTCTCCCGGCAGCAGGGTCAGCGATGGCGGGAGACAGCATAATCCGCCGCCTCCATCATCAGCGCGCGCAGCGGATCGTCCGGCAGCGCGGCCAGCGCGGCCTTCGCCTTGCGCGCGAAGGCGTCGGCTTCGCGCACGGTCTGCCCGATGGCGTCGTGCCGGGCGATCAGTTCGAGTGCTGTGGCCAGATCGGTCTCGGTCTGCTCACCGGTCTCGATCGTCCGCCGCCAGAACCCGCGCTCGGCGTCGTCGCCGGCGGCATGGGCGACCAGGACCGGATAGGTCAGCTTGCCCTCGCGGAAATCGTCACCGACGGTCTTGCCAAGCTCGTTCTGGTCGGCCGCGTAGTCCAGCGCATCGTCGACCAGCTGGAACGCCATGCCAAGGGCGGCGCCATAGGCTGAAAGTGCGGCGCAGATGGCCTGGTCGCACCCGGCGACAACACCGCCAACCTCGCAGGCGGCAGCGAAGAGCGCGGCCGTCTTGCCCTCGATCACCTTGAAATAGCGCGGTATGTCGGTGCCAAGATCGTTCTGGGTCGAAAGCTGCAACACCTCGCCCTCGGCGATAGTAGCCGACGCGTTGCAGAGAATCCGCAGCACCTCCAGCGAGCCATCCTCGACCATCAGCTCGAAGGCGCGGGCGAACAGGAAATCGCCCACCAGCACCGAGGCCTTGTTGCCGAACACGGCATTCGCGCTGGCCAGTCCGCGGCGCAGCTCGCTGTCGTCCACCACGTCGTCATGCAGCAGCGTGGCGGTGTGGATGAACTCGACGCAGGCGGCGAGGCGGATATGCCGCTCGCCGCGATAGCCGCAGAGCCGCGCCGCCGCGAGGGTGAGCAGCGGGCGCAGCCGCTTGCCGCCCGCGGCCACCAGATGCGCCGCAAGCTGCGGGATCAGCTGGACGTCGCTCGCCATGCGGGCGACGATCGTCCGGTTCGTCGCGTCCAGATCGTCGCGCAGGACAGAGGCAAGCCGATGCAGGGAATCGTCATGCGAATGCATGCGCGGGTTTCCGCCGTCCTGTCCCGAGGTGAGCAGCCCATCCACAGCCGGTGTCAACCTTGTGTTTCCATTGAGATACGGACAGCATATCGGCCGGAAGGTTGAGGGGTCAAGGCGGCGGACCACGAACCCCAGCGCACGGGAGAGGAGCGGCGTGGAAACGATCATTGCGTCCAACGACACGATCCGGCTGAATTTCCTGATGGCCCTGCTGCGCGATGCCGGGCTGGCGCCGGTTCTGCTCGACCAGAATATCGCCGCGATCGAGGGCAATATCGGCGCCTTTCCGCGCCGGATCGCGGTGGCGGCGGACGAGGCGGCGCAAGCCCGGCGCATCCTGCACGAAGCCGGCGAGGCATGACCCGCACCGAGGGCACGCTGCTCGCCGGCCGCGTCCGCTATGCCCAGCCGGCGAGCGGACATCGCAGCGGAATCGAGCCCGTGCTGCTTGCCGCCGTCGTGCCGGCGCGGCGTGGCGACCGGGTGATCGAGGCCGGGACCGGCGCCGGCGCCGGGCTGCTCTGCCTTGCCCATCGCGTGCCGGGGCTATCTGGCGCCGGTATCGAGCGCGACCCCGCAATCGCGGCCATCGCCCGCACCAATCTGCGGGCGAACGGCCAGGAGGGACTCGCCGTCATCGCCGCCGACATCACCCGCCCGCCTTTGGCCGGACCGTTCGACCATGCCTTCGCCAACCCGCCCTGGCGGGCCCCTGCCGACACGCCATCGCCCGATCCCGGCCGGCGACTCGCCTATGAGGCGCCAGGCGGGCTGCTGGCGGCCTGGACGGCGGCGCTCGCAAGCCTGCTGCGCCCGCGCGGCAGCCTGTCGTTGATCCTGCCCGCCGCCTCGATCGACGCAGCGCTCGAAGCCACCCGCGCCGCCGGCTGCGGCGCCACGCGGCTGCTGCCGCTCTGGCCGCGGCTAGGCCGGCCGGCGAAATTGTTCATCCTCCAGGCTACGCGCGGCAGTCGCGGCCCGACGGTGCTGCTGCCGGGGCTTGTCCTGCATGAGGGCGAAGGGTTCAGCGAAGCCGCCAATCTCGTACTGCGGGACGGTGCGGCGATCGATCTCTGAGGCGGCGGCCTTATCGCCGCACGGGCCGCGCGGGATGCAGGCCGGCCGGCAGAACCGGCTCCAGATGCGGCCAGAGATCCGGGTCGGGCACTTTCACCAGATCATGCGCGAGGGTGCCGATCAGGTTGCGCGCCGGCAGCGGGCCGAGGGCGTCGCGCAGCGTCGCCAGCAAGCGTGCCGGAGCCACAAGGATCAGCCCGCCGAAACTGCCCTCCGGCAGGGCGTTCAGCTCGGAGGCGATGGTGCGGGCAAAATCGGATTTTTCCACCTGATGCGGATCATGCCGCGGCTGGACCGCGTGATGCGCCGTCGAGAAGCTGTGAAACGCGGCGCCGGGGCCGTCGCTGCGCAGGTCCGACGATCGCAGATGCGCGGTGACGGATTCGAAACGCCGCTCGGTCTCGAGCTTGCCCGGAGGGCGGATCCGCACGAAGCGGGCCTGCGCGCCATCGGCGATCACGATCAGGAGATTCTCGCTGCTGGTCATCATCGTGGGCTCCACGCGAATTGGTCTGGTAAGTCTAGACCATCGGGCCGGCGGCGGGAGTTGTCCGATCGGACGACGCAGCGAACAGCGATCCGCACGCCAGCCATGCGCAACAGAAGCGGCAAAGCCCGGATTTGCTTGATTTCGCTCATTGAAACGTTTCGCAACCGCGAGCACACCGCACAGCCGGAAACACCGGCAACGCAGGGAGTTCACGCGGAATGTATCGTGACCGGATCAGGCTGGAGACGCTCTGGGGCAAGGTGATGTCGGCCGAGGAGGCCGCGCTGTCGATCAGGGACGGAATGGTGATCGGCATGAGCGGGTTCACCCGGGCGGGTGACGCCAAGGAGGTTCCGGTGGCCCTCGCCGAGCGCGCCCGGCACGATCCGCTGCGGATCACGCTGATGACCGGCGCCTCGCTGGGCAACGATATCGACAAGACGCTGGCCGAGGCCAACGTGATCGCCCGCCGCATGCCCTTCCAGGCCGATCCGGCGCTGCGCCGCCGCATCAATGACGGCGAGGTGATGTTCATCGACCAGCATCTGTCAGAAACGGTTGAGCAATTGCGCGCGCGCCAGCTTCGCCCGGTCGACATCGCCGTGGTCGAGGCGACGGCGATCAACGAGAAGGGCGGCATCGTGCCCACCACCTCGGTCGGCAACGCCGCGAGCTTCGCCGTGCTGGCGGAGAAGGTGATCGTCGAGATCAACATGACGATGCCGCAGGAACTCGAAGGCTTGCACGACATCTATTTCCCCTCGCGCCGCCCCTATCGTGAGCCGCTCGGGGTGATGCGGCCGAGCGACCGGATCGGCCTGCCCTATGTGCCGATCGACCCGCAGAAGATCATCGGCATCGTCATCACCAGCAAGGCCGACAGCCCCTCGCGCATCGAGCCGCCCGATGACGACACCGCCGCGATCGCCGGGCATCTGCTGGAATTCCTCGACCGCGAGGTGCGCGAGGCGCAGCTGTCGCCCTCGCTGATGCCGTTGCAGGCCGGCATCGGCAGCATCGCCAACGCGGTGCTGCACGGCTTCACCGAAAGCCGGTTCAGCAACCTCACCATGTATTCCGAGGTCTTGCAGGACAGCACGATCGCCCTGCTCGACAGCGGCCGCCTCGTCTTCGCCTCCGGCTCGTCGATGACACTGTCGAAGCCGCTCTACGAACGGGTTCTCGGCGATATCGGCCGCTACCGCGACCGGCTGGTGCTGCGCCCGCAGGAAATCAGCAACCATCCCGAAATCGTCCGTCGCCTCGGCATCATCGGCATCAACACGGCGCTGGAGGTGGACATCTACGGCAACGTCAATTCCACCCATGTCGGCGGCACGCACATGATGAACGGCATCGGCGGCTCGGGCGATTTCGCCAGGAACGGCCATCTCTCCGTATTTGTCACCAAGTCGCTGGCCAAGGAGGGCAGGATTTCGAGTGTCGTGCCGATGGTCTCGCATGTCGATCATACCGAGCACGACGTGGACGTGATCGTCACCGAGCGGGGGCTGGCCGATTTGCGGGGTCTTGCCCCGCGCGAGCGGGCAGCGCTGATCATCAGCAACTGCGCGCACCCGCTCTACCGCGATGCGCTGCGGGATTATTTCGATGAGGCGATCCGCACACGGGGCGGCCAGACCCCGCATCTCATCGAACAGGCGCTGTCCTGGCACGCCCGCCTGCGCGAGAGCGGCTCGATGCAGTGATGATGCTCTGTTCGTCAATATGATAGAGCACTACATCCGATCCATTCGGATCAGATGTAGTGCTCCAGGGTTTGGCACCGCTTGGTCAGACCCGCATCGGCATGAGAACGAAAATCGCGCTCTCGTCGCCGGCGGCGCGCACCAGGGTCGGTGCCGCGCCATCGGCGAAGCAGAACTCCACCTTGCCCTTGATCTGCTCCGTCACGTCGTTGAGGTAGCGCGCCTGGAAACCGATCTCGAGCGGTGTCGAATGATATTCGACCTGCGCCTCGTCGAGTTCCTCCGTCGCCGTGCCCTGGTCGGGGCTGGTGGCTGAAAGCACAAGGAGGTCGCGCCCGACGGAGAGTTTGACCGGCTTGTTGCGCTCGGAGGTAATGGCCGAGACGCGCGCGACCGCGGCAGAGAAGTCCGCCGTCTCGACGCGCAGCACCTTGTCGTTGCCGATCGGGATGACCTTGGAATAGTCGGGATAGGTGCCATCGATCAGCTTGCTGGTCATCCGCATCGTGTCCAACTCGAACTGGATGCGGGTTTCCGACAGCGCGATCGAGACATCGCCGGAGACCTCGTCGAGCAGCTTGCGGATCTCGTTCACCGTCTTGCGCGGGACGATGACGCCCGGCATCCCCGCCGCACCCTCGGGCAGAGGTTCCTCGACCCGGGCAAGACGATGCCCATCCGTCGCCACCGCGCGGAGGACCTGCAAGCCATCCGATTCGGCGGCGTGCAGGTAGATGCCGTTGAGATAATACCGCGTTTCCTCGGTCGAGATCGCGAAGCGGGTGCGGTCGATCAGCCCGCGCAGCGCCTGCGCCGGCACCGCGAAGCGATGGGTCAGCTTGCCGGCATCGAGCTTCGGGAATTCATCCGTCGGCAGCACGACGAGCTTGGTCGCATAGCGTCCGGCGCGCAGCGCGAGCGGTGCGTCGCCGCCCGGATGGTCGAGTTCGATCTCGGCATTGTCCGGCTGGCGGCGCACGATCTCGTAGAGTGTCGCGGCCGGCGCGGTCACCGATCCGTCACGCATCGTCGTCGCGGCGACTTCCTCGATCAGCGCGATTTCGAGGTCGGTCGCGGCAACGGTCAACCGCCCTTCCCGCACCGCCAGCAGCACATTGGCCAGGATGGGAATCGTGTTGCGTTTTTCGACAACGTTCTGAACATGGGCCAGCGCTTTCAGCAGCGTTGCCCGATCCGCCTTGAGCTTCATGCGATCCTTCCAGTCAGCCTGACCGGGCGGCTTCCGCACCCGGGTCTTGCTGCATAGCCCAGTTCGAACCGGAATTGAACCATCCCGCGCATCGGCCGGTGGGTGACAGCAGCGGAAAGCCGGGCTAAGGCAGGGCAGGCGGGGTGCAGCGCCCGGCTTCAGTTCGACAATCGGCACTCGTTTCAAAGCGGATCGGCACATGACACGACCAGTCCCGCCCGCCCTCGTTCACGGTCGCCGGCTGCCCAACGCGTGGGACGCCGCGGCGATCGCCCTCGTCTTCGCCTTGCTGATCGGTGTTGCGCATGTGGCGCGGGGCACGCTGACGCCGCTGGCGCAGATGCAGTCCGGCCACATTCATCTCGACCCGGCCTGGCTGCCCGGCTACGCGCTGCGCACCACGATGCGCATGTTCGCCGCCCTGCTGGTCTCGCTCGGCTTCACCTTCACCGTGGCCACCCTTGCCGCGAAAAGCCGGCGCGCGGCGATCATCGTCATTCCGGTTCTCGACATCCTCCAGTCGATTCCCATTCTGGGCTTCATCTCCTTCACCGTGCTGTTCTTCCTGCACCTGTTCCCCGGGCAGGAACTCGGCGCCGAACTGGCCGTCGTCTTTGTCATCTTCACCAGCCAAGCCTGGAACATGGCGTTCAGCTTCTACCAGTCGCTGACCACGGAGCCGGCGGACCTGATCGAGGCCTGCCGCAGTTTCGGGCTGACCCCCTGGCAGCGCTTCTGGCGGCTCGACGTGCCTTTCGCCGTGCCCGGCCTCGTGTGGAACACCATGCTCTCGATGTCCGGCGGCTGGTTCTTCGTCGTTGCCTCCGAGGCGATCACGGTCGGCAACACCACTTTCACTCTGCCGGGTATCGGCTCCTATGTCGCGGTCGCACTGCAGCACCGGGATTTCGCGGCGATCGTCTATGCGCTGCTGGCCATGCTGGTGGTGATTTTGCTCTATGACCAGCTGCTGTTCCGCCCGCTCGTCGCCTGGTCCGGCAAGTTCCGGTTCGAGACCGTGCCCTCCGCCGGCGAGACCGAGCCGTGGGTACTGCGGCTGCTGCGCCGGACCTTTCTGCTCCGCGCGGCGGGGGACTGGCTGAGCGACCAGTTTGCCCACATCGTCCGCCTGCGCCTCGGCCGGGCGGAACGGACGTTCGTGTCCGCGGGGCGAGCCCGTGGCGCCAGCCGGATCGGCGACGCCGCCTTTTATGCCGTCGTGATCATCGCGGCCGGGATCGCCTCGGCGCAGGTGGTCGAATTCTGCGCGCGGACGATGCACTGGAGCGATCTTGCCCGATGCGTCGTTCTTGCCTTCTACACGCTGGCGCGCGTGATCGCGGCGCTGGCAATCTCGTGCCTGGTCTGGGTGCCCGTCGGCGTCTGGGTCGGGTTCCGGCCCTGGGCGACCCGGCTGGTTCAGCCGGCAGCGCAATTCCTCGCTGCCTTTCCGGCAAATCTGGTCTTCCCGGTCGTGGTCGCCGGCATCGTCTATTTCCGCCTCGCCCCGGACATCTGGCTGACGCCGCTGATGGTCCTCGGGACGCAGTGGTACATCCTGTTCAACGTGGTCGCAGGTGCCGCCGCCCTGCCCGGCGATCTCAGGGAGGCCGCGGCGAATTTCCGCCTGCGCGGGCTGCTGCGGTGGCGCCGGCTGATCATTCCCGGGATACTGCCCTATTTCGTCACCGGCGCGCTGACCGCGACGGGTGCCGCCTGGAACGCCTCGATCGTCGCGGAGGTGGCGTCCTGGGGCCACACCACGCTGGTCGCGCGCGGGCTCGGCGCCTATATCGCGCAGGCGACCGTGGCGGGCGATACCAGCCGCATCGTGCTCGGGGTGGCGGTGATGGCGGCGTTCGTGCTCGGCTTCAACCGGCTGGTGTGGCGGCCGCTCTACGCCTATGCGAGCCGACGGACCAATTTCGGATAAGGAGGAGAGATGGACCAGCAAACCCCGCCCGGCATCCTGCTCGATGTCCGCAACTGCCGGCAATCCTACCCGAAGGAAGCCAACAGCGAACTCATCGTGCTCGATGACGTCAACGTGACGCTGCGCGAGGGCGAGATCGTCGGCCTGCTTGGCCGCTCGGGCTCGGGCAAGTCCACATTGCTGCGGATCATTGCTGGCCTGCTGCGCCCGACCCGTGGCGACGTGTCGTGGAAGGGCACGCCGGTAAGCGGCCCGGTGCGCGGTGTTGCCATGGTGTTCCAGAGTTTTGCGCTGTTTCCCTGGCTCACGGTGCAGGAAAACGTCGAACTCGGGCTGGAGGCGCAGGGCGTGGCGAGGCGCGAGCGCGAGGAGCGCACCGAGGAGGCGATCGACCTGATCGGCCTCGGCGGCTACGACGGCGCCTATCCGAAGGAGCTTTCCGGTGGCATGCGCCAGCGCGTCGGCCTTGCCCGCGCGCTGGTCACCCATCCCGACCTGCTGCTGATGGACGAGCCGTTCTCGGCGCTCGACGTGCTGACCGCCGAAACCCTGCGCACCGACCTCATCGATCTGTGGTCGGAAGGCAAGCTGCCGGTGAAATCGATCCTGATCGTGACCCACAATATCGAGGAGGCGGTGCTGATGTGCGACCGTATCCTCGTGTTTTCGTCCGATCCCGGGCGGGTCGCGCACGAGCTGCGGGTGCCGTTTCCGCATCCGCGCAACCGGCTCGACCCCGCCTTCCGCAAGATGGTGGACGACATTTACGCGGTGATGACGCGGCGCAAGTCGCCGGCCGACCTGAAGGCCGAGGCCGCCCGCCCGGCCACCGGCTTCGCCACCCCGCTGCATCCGATCGGCACCAACCTGATGTCCGGCCTGATGGAAACCCTCGCCGCCCCGCCCTATGACGGACGGGCCGACCTGCCGGCGCTCGCCTCGGTGCTGCAATACGAGGCCGACGAATTGCTGCCGCTCGGCGAAACGCTGCAACTGCTCCGCTTCGCCGAGCTTGAGGATGGCGACATCCGCCTCACCGAGCAGGGACGCAACTTCGTCCATGCCGATACCGAGGAGCGCAAGCAGATCTTCGCCGCGGCGGCGCTGGCCAATGTCAAGCTCGTCGCCGCGATCCGCCAGGTCATCGACGAGCGGTGGAACCACCGCGCCTCCGCCGTTCGCTTCCGCGACGAGCTCGAGGATCACATGTCGCCCGAGCGCGCCGAGGAAACGCTGCGCACCGCCATCTCCTGGGGCCGCTACGCCGAGATCTATTCCTATGACGAGGAAGCCCAGCAGTTCAGCCTCGAGGATATCGAGGAGGAATAGGCCCGGCCGGCCTTGCCCCCCTGCCCGCTTTAACCGGCGGGGGCGGCACGCCATCTGCTCCAGATGAACACCGGAGCAGAAAGACTGCGTGACGTGCCGGTCGGCATCGATGCGACCGGCACCCGCACCGAGCACGATTCGATGGGCGCGATCGAAGTGCCGGCGGATCGCTACTGGGGGGCCCAGACCCAGCGAAGCCTGCGGCATTTCGCCATCGGCGAGCGAATGCCGACCGCGCTCTACCGCGCCTATGCGCTGGTCAAGAAGGCGGCGGCCGAGGCGAATGAGGAGCTTGGCGTGCTGCCCGGCTGGAAGGTGGCGGCGATTATCCGCGCCGCGGAGGAGGCGATGGCGGGCGCGCTCGACGATCATTTCCCGCTGCATGTCTACCAGACCGGCTCGGGCACGCAGTCCAACATGAACCTCAACGAGGTGCTGGCCGCGCGGGCGAACCAGCTGCTCGGCGCCGCCCCCGGCGCGCACGCGCCGATTCACCCGAATGACGATGTCAACCGGTCGCAATCCTCCAACGACACCTTCCCCACGGCCATGCATGTCGCAACCCTCGCGGCGCTGGACGACGAACTCCTCCCCGCCATCGACGCGCTCGCCGGCGCGATCGAGGCCAGGGCCGCTGCCTGGATGGACATTCCCAAGACCGGCCGCACCCATCTGCAGGATGCGGTGCCGCTCACCGTGGGGCAGGAATGGTCGGGCTATGCGCACCAGCTGCGCGACGCGCTGGCGCGGGTCCGGGCATCGCGCGGCGGGCTGCTCGAACTCGCCGCCGGCGGTACCGCGGTCGGCACCGGCCTCGCCGCCCCCGCCGGCTTCGGCCGGGCGATCGCCGCACGGATCGCCGCGCCCACCTCCAAGCCCTTTGTCACCGCGCCGAACAAGTTCGCTGCCCAAGCCTCGCTCGATGCGATGGTGGCGACGATGGCCTCCCTGCGCGGCCTCGCCGTAGCGCTGATGAAGATCGCCAACGACATGCGCTGGCTCGCCTCCGGCCCGCGCTGCGGGATCGGCGAGCTTCTGCTGCCGGAAAACGAGCCGGGCTCCTCGATCATGCCCGGCAAGGTGAACCCGACCCAGTGCGAGGCGCTGGTGATGGTCTGCATCCAGACCATCGGCGATGACGCGGCGGTCGCCTTCGCCGGCAGCCAGGGCAATTTCGAGCTGAACGCGATGCGTCCGCTGATCATCAACAACGTGCTGCGCACCTGCCGGACCATGACGGAGTCCTGCACCGCCTTCCGCCGGTTCTCGGTCGAGGGGACCGAGCTGAACCGCGTGCGGATCGACGAGCAGCTCGGCCGCTCGCTGATGCTGGTGACGGCACTGAGCCCGGAGATCGGCTATGACCGCGCCGCCGCCATCGCCCATCACGCGGCGGAACACGGCCTGACGCTGCGCGAGGCGGCGACTGGCTATGGCGGCGTCGACCCCGCGACGTTCGACCGGCTCTGCGATCCGGCGAGGCTCGTCGGCTCCGGCGTGGCCGGCGCCTGACCCCGCCCGGCAAAGATCGGCTCCGCCGCGCGCATCCTCGCCGCCAGCGCATCGGCGACGGCGCGGATCCGCGGCACGTCGCGCGTATCCTCGTGCTGGACCAGCCAGATTTCCCGCTCCGGCAGCGGCGGCGAATCGATCCGCGTCAGCCCCGCGCCGAGGGCAACGTGGTGCCCGAGCACGGCGATGCCCAGCCCGGCGCGGGCGGCGGCGAGCTGGCTCACCCGGCTGTCGGTCCTGAGGGCGACGGATGCCTTCGGCGCCATTGCCGCCAGGGCATCGAGCTCAGGATAGGCGCCGGTCTCGTCGCGCGACAGGATCAGCCGGTGCCCCTCGCCCACGCTGCCCGGCAGCGTGGGCGCGCGATGCGCGGCAAGATAGGCCTCGCTCGCATAAAGGCCGAACGATACCGTGCCGATCCGCCGGCCGAGCAGCGACTGCCCACGCGGCCGCGCCAGGCGGATGGCCAGATCGGCTTCGCGCGCCGCCAGCGAAAAGGTCCGGTCGTCCGCGATCAGCTCGACCACGATCCCCGGATAGCGGGACGCAAGATCGCCGAGCGCGGGCATCAGCACGGCAGCCGCGAAATCGGCGACGGTGGTCAGCCGCACCGTGCCTTCCAGCCGTACATCCCGGCCGCTGACCGCGCGCTCGGCTGCCAGCGCCGCCGCCTCCATCCGCTCCACCTCGGCGCGCGCCGCCTCGCCGGCGACGGTCAGCCGGAAGCCGCGCGGCGTGCGTTCCAGCAGCCGCACCCCGGCCCGCGCCTCCAGCGCCGCGAGCCGCCGCCCCATCGTCGATTGCCGCACGCCAAGCCGGCGCGCTGCCGCCGACAGCGTCCCCTCGCGGGCGATGGCGAGAAAGCTGCGCAGATCATCCCAATCCATCGGCGTTTCCATGCAAAATCGCATGACGATAACCGAAAATTCGGGTATTAACCATCCGACTTCGCATGGCTATCTCGGCTGTGAAGGAGATCACGCATATGGACCCAAAAATCGATGCAAGAACGGCCGGCTATGGCGCGCTGCTGCTGCGCCTGACCCTCGGCTTCCTGTTCTTTGCCCATGACTGGCTGAAATACGCCATTTTTACCCCCGCCGGGACGGAGCATTTCTTTGCCAGCCTCGGCCTGCCGGGCTGGTTCGGCCTGTTCGTCATGCTCTGGGAGCTTGCCGCCGGCGTTGCGCTGGTGCTGGGGATCTGGGCCCGCCTCGCCGCGCTGCTGATCGTGCCCGACCTGATCGGCGCCATCGCGCTGGTGCATATCCATAACGGGTTCTATTTCACGGCGAAGGGCGGCGGATGGGAATATCCCGCGTTCTGGGCCGTCGCACTCGTGGTGCTTGCCCTGATCGGCGATGGTCCCTACGCGCTTGTCCCGACCCCGTTCGGCCGGAGGACGACATGATGCAACCCGCTCTCTTCGTCAGCCACGGTTCGCCGATGCTGGCGCTGACCGAAACCCCGGCGAGGAGCTTCCTCGCCGGACTTTCCGCCACCCTGCCCCGGCCGCGCGCCATTCTCGTCGTCTCCGCGCATTGGGAGACGGACGCGCCGATGGTCAATGCGGTCGAGCGCAACGGGACTATTCACGATTTCTTCGGCTTCCCCCGCGCGCTCTACCAGTTGGCCTATCCCGCGCCGGGCGATGCGGCGCTGGCCCAGCGCATCGCTGCCCTGCTCGGCGAGGCCGGTTTCCCGACCGGGCTCGACCCGAAACGCGGGCTCGATCATGGTGCCTGGGTGCCGCTGCTGCTGGCCTATCCGGCGGCCGACATCCCCGTGCTCCAGCTTTCGGTCCAGACCCGGCTTGGCCCGCGCCACGCTTTCGACATCGGCCGCGCACTGGCCCCGCTGCGGCGCGAGGATGTGCTGATCGTCGGCTCCGGCAGTTTCACCCATGACCTGCGGCGCTTCCGCGGCCAGCCGGTCGACGCGCCGGAAACCGAGGACGTGACGGCGTTCAGCGCCTGGATGGACGAGGCGATTGCCGGCAACGACATCGCCGCCCTGCTCGACTATCGCGCCCGCGCGCCGCATGCGCGCGACGAGCACCCGACCGAGGAACATCTGCTGCCGCTCTTCACCGCGATCGGCGCCGGAGAGGGCGACGCGGCGCGGCGACTGCACAACTCGACCGAACACGCCATCCTGCGGATGGATGCCTACGGGTTCGGCCTTCCGGCCTGATACCGCACCGCCCAGCGCAGCGGGATCAGCGAGGCGAGCAGCAATAGCCCGGCGACGACGAGGGCGGTGCCCGAGCGGGGCACATCCGCCGTGCCGTCAGGCCCCAGCGTCGCCGCATAGATCGTGGTGAACAGCAGCGGACCGACCAGCGCGGTCAGCCCGGTCAGACTGGCGAGCAGGCCCTGCAACCGCCCCTGCTCGCGCCCGCCAATCCGGTGCGCCATGATCCCCTGCACCGCCGGCATCGCCAGCCCCCAGGCCGAAAGCACCGGCACACCGATCCAGAAAATCTGCGAATCGGGTGCCAAGCCGAACAGCACGAACCCGGCGGCACCGCCGATCAGGCCGAGGATGAGTGTCCGCGGCTCGCCGAGCCGGCGCACCATCGGCCCGACCACTACACCGCCGACCACGGCAAACCCCACCCCGGCGGCGGCGAGGGCCGCGCCGATCAGCTGCGGGCGCCAGCCGAACCGTTCCTGCACGTAGAGCACCATGACCGACGGCACCGCCTGCAGCGCAAGCGTACCGAGCGCGTAGATCGTCGCCGGCGCCGCCACGCCCGGCCGGCGATAGAAGCGCAGCGCATCGAGCGGATTGAGGCCCCGCCAGCCGATCCGTCGCCGCCGGCGCGGCGCGAGCGATTCCGGCAGCGCCACCAGGCCATACAGGAAATTCGCAAGAGACAGGCCGGCAGCGAACCAGAACGGCAGGCGCAGCGACACCGCGCCGAGCAGGCCGCCCAGAGCCGGCCCGAGCACAAAGCCGATGGCCGCGGCAACGCCCGAGACGCCGAAAGCCGCCGCCCGGCGCTCCGGCGGCGTGACATCGGAGATATAGGCGTTGGCCGCGGCGATATTGGCAGAGGAGGCGCCGGAAAGAATGCGCCCGGCGAGCAGCCAGCCGACCGACGGCGCCAGCGCCATCACGGTGAAATCCACTGCCTGGCCGAGGCAGGAGAGCAGGATTACCGGCCGCCGGCCGAACCGGTCGGACAGCGCGCCAAGCATCGGCGAGGCGATGAACTGCATCGCCGCCCAGGCCGCGCCAAAGGCGCCGAAGACATGCGCGCTGAGCACTGGCTGCCCGCCCACGAGCCCGGTGATGAGCGCTGGCAGCACCGGCAGGACGATCGCCATGGCCAGCATGTCCAGCAGGATCGTAGCCATGATGAAGCCGAAAGCGGCCCCGCGCCGGCGGGGCGTGGAGCCGCTCATCGACGATGGCGCAAGGCGCGCGCCATCCCTCAGGCGTAGTCGGCGCTGCTGGTGACGTCGCGCGTGCGGTCCGACTTGATGGCGTGGAACACCGGCGACAGCACGGTGGCCAAAAGCACGTTCACGACGAAGGTCGCCAGCGCGATGTAGCAGGGGAACGTCACACCGCCGATATGGAACGGATAGATCGATCCCTTCAGGTGGTTGAGCAACGCGAAATGCGTCGCCAGCCCGATGCCGACGGCCCAGCCCACCAGCAGCGCCCAGCCATTGTAGAACCGGGTGAACAGGCTGAACACAATGGACGGGAAGATCTGGATCATCCACATGCCGCCGAGCAGCTGCAGTTGGATCGCGTATTTCTGCGGCAGGCCGAAGATGAAGATCAGCGCGCCGATCACCATCACGATCGAGAACAGCTTCGCGATCTGCGATTCGGCGCTGGGCGACATGCCGGGGGCAACGAACTCCTTCCAGATGTCGCGGGTGAAGATATTCGCCGAGGCGATCGCCATGATCGCGGCGGGCACCAGCGCGCCGATGGCAATGGCCGCGAAGGCGACGCCGACGAACCAGCCCGGCAGGGTATGGATCAGCAGCGCCGGCACGGCGAAGCTCGGACCATAGGTCTTGAAGCCGGCGGCGAATTGCGGCAGCGCGGCAACGCCGGCGGCGATCGCCATGGCGCCGAGCAACGTGATCAGGCCGAGCATCAGCGAATAGGCCGGCAGGATGACGGCGTTCTTCCGCACCGTCTCGCTCGACCGGGCGGAGAGAATGCCGGTCAGCGCGTGGGGGTAGAGGAACAGCGCCATGGCCGAGCCGAGGGCGAGGGTCGCATAGCCCGAATAGACGCCCGTGGTGTGCGGGCCGGGGATGGGCAGCAGCAGCTTCGCATGCGCTATCTTGGCGAAGACACCCCCGAATCCGCCAAGGGAGGACGGGATCGCGATGATCGCGACGATGATCGTCAGGTAGATCAGCGTATCCTTTACCACCGCGATCATCGCCGGCGCGCGCAGGCCCGACGTGTAGGTGAAGGCGGCGAGCACGAGGAAGGCGAGGATGAGCGGCAGATGGCCGCCGAACCCGATGCCGAGATTGAACGCGCCGATCACCACCTGCATGCCGACGAGCTGAAGCGCGATATAGGGCATGGTCGCGATGATGCCGGTGACCCCGACGGCCAGCGCCAGCCAGCGGTTGCCATAGCGGCCGCGGACGAATTCAGGCCCGGTGACGAAACCGTATTTCGCCGCCACCCGCCACATTTTCGGGAACACGACATACAGGATCGGGTAGGCGACGATCGTGTATGGCACCGCGAAAAAGGCAATCGCGCCCGCGCCGAACATCAGCGCGGGAACGGCGATGAAGGTGTAGGCGGTGTAGAGATCGCCACCGATCAGGAACCACGAGATCAGCGTGCCGAACTGGCGGCCGCCCAGGCCCCATTCATGAAGCTGGCTGAGATCGCCGCCACGCCAGCGCGCGGCGAAGAAGCCCAGAATCAGGACGGCAACGACCAGAACGGCAAAGACAATGCCTGCAGCAAACATGGTTCGGGCTCCTCAGCTCTCGACGCGCCAGACGATCCAGATCAGGATCGCCGACAGCACGACCCAGAGGAGCTGGTACCAGTAGAAAAAGGGAAAGCCGGCGATTTCCGGCTTGGCGTGATTGAAGAATGGAACCCAAAGCGTGGCCACGAACGGCACCACGAGAAGGATCCGCCAGAACGAAACGCGTGGCTTACGCTCCGTGTTGTCATCGGGCATGGAATGACTCCGGGTTAAGTGAATGTCGATTACGACAACGTTACAGCCCTTTAGACGGACTTGCCCTCCCGGGGCAAGGTATCCTCAACAATCCGTGAGGTCGCCAGCCTGCAGGCGCGCCGGATGGCCCGCAGATCCGACAGTGCGGCGGAGAAATCCGTGTTTTCGATGATGAAATCGAATTCCATCTGGTGGGCCAGTTCGCTTTCGGCTTCCTCCATCCGGCGTTCGATGGTCTCGGCATCGTCGCCGCGCGCGACCAGGCGCGCCCGCAACTCCTCGACGCTGCGGGTGCGGATGAAGACGCCCACCACATCGTTCGGCAAGGCGCTGCGGAGCTGGCGAAATCCCTGCCAGTCGATGTCGAACAGGATGTCCCGCCCAGCGGCCAGCGCCGCCTCGACCGGTGCACGTGGCGTGCCGTAGCGCCGCGCGAACACAGTCGCGTGCTCCAGGAACGCGCCAGTCTCGACCATGGCGGCGAATTCTTCGGGCGATTTGAAGAAATAATGTTCGCCATCGACCTCGCCGGGCCGCGGCGCGCGTGTCGTCGCGCTGATCGACAGCGACATCCATGAATCGCCCTCGAGCAGGGCGCGCGAGAGCGAGGTCTTGCCCGCGCCCGAGGGGGCGGCGAGCACGAGGCACATGCCGCGCCGCTTCATGCCGGCCTACTCAATGTTCTGCACCTGTTCACGCAATTGCTCGATCGTCGCCTTGAGGTCGAGCCCGATCGCGGTCAGCTCCAGCGAAGCGGATTTGCTGCACAGCGTGTTCGCCTCGCGGTTGAATTCCTGCATCAGGAAGTCAAGCCGGCGGCCGACCGCCACGGCGTCGGCCAGCAGCGCGCGGGCGGCACCGACATGCGCGTCCAGCCGGTCGAGTTCCTCGCGCACATCCGATTTCGTGGCGAGCAGGGCGATTTCCTGGGCGAGCCGCTCCTGCGGCAGCGGATCGGCAGCGCCGAGCAGGTCGGCCAGCGCCGCCTGCAGCCGGGCGCGGTGCTGTGCCGCCTGTTCCGGCGCATGCGCTCTTGCCGCGGCGATCAGCCGCTCGATCGCATCGAGCAGGTCGCCGGCGATTACGGCAAGCCGCTGCCCCTCCTCGCGCCGCGCCTGGTCGAGGGCGGCGAGGGCAGCGTCGAACCCGGCCGCGAGGGTGGCGGCGAGAGCTTCCTGCCGCGCCGACTGCGCGTCATCGGCGGCCTCGTCGGCGAGGGCGGGGCGGATCACGCCGGGCAGGGCCAGCAGCGCCTCCGCGCGCGGCACCATCGCCCCGGGAATCCGGTCCGACAGTGCGAGGGCATGGCGCAGGAACCCTTCGAGCGCCGCCTCGTCCACCATCATCGCCGCCTGCGCCTCGCGCCGGAGCGTCAGCGTCGCCGACACATTGCCGCGTTTGAGCCGCTTGCCGGCGGCATCGCGCAGCGCCGGCTCCAGCGCGTCCAGCCCGGCGGGAAGGCGCAGCCGCAGATCGAGCCCGCGGCCGTTCACGCTGCGGATTTCCCAGACGAAGCTGGCATTGTCATGCGTGCCCGCGTGGCGGGCGAAACCGGTCATCGAGGCGAGAGACATCTTCATGGCCGCAGCGTTTCGCGCACATGATCGAGGGCGACAAGCCGCCCCTCGCGCTCGACATGCCAGAAGGTCCAGCCATTGCAGCTCGCCGCATTCTGCACCGCCGCGCCAACCTGATGGATCGAACCGCGATGGGTGCCGGCGATGATGCTGGCATCGGCTGCGACGGTGGCGCTGACGCGGCGCAACCGGTCGTGCAGCACCGTTCCCGGCGGAACCATGCCCCGCTCGACCAGCACGCCGAAGGCGATGCGGGGCGCATCGCGGCGGCTCGGCATCGCCTTGGTCAGATGCGCCGGCGCCGCCCGCATCTCGCGCAGCCGCGCCCAGCCGGCCTCGACATAGGCCGGATGCCGCTCGATACCGATGAAATGCCGGTTCAGCCGCTTGGCCACCGCCGCCGTCGTCGCCGTGCCGGAGAACGGATCGAGCACCACATCGTCGGGATTGGTCGCCGCCAGGATCACCCGGTGCAACAGCGCTTCCGGCTTCTGGGTGGGATGCAGCTTCAGCCCGTGCTGGTTGCGCAGCCTTTCGCCGCCGGTGCAGAGCGGGATCGTCCAGTCACTGCGCATCTGGGTGTCGTCGTTCAGCGACTTCATGGCCTGGTAGTTGAAGCGGTAGCGCGATGTCCGCTCGCGCGCCGCCCAGATCAGCGTCTCGTGCGCATTGGTGAAGCGCCGGCCGCGGAAATTGGGCATCGGGTTGGTCTTGCGCCAGATCACGTCGTTGAGGATCCAGAAGCCGAGATCCTGCATGATCGCGCCGAGGCGAAAAATGTTGTGATACGAGCCGATCACCCAGATCGTCGCGTCCTTGTGCATCAGCCGCCGCGCCTCGCCGAGCCAGCCGCGGGAAAACGCGTCATAGGCCGCGAAGTCGCTGAACTTGTCCCAGTCATCGTCGACACCGTCGACCACGCTGTCATCCGGCCGGCGAAGCTCGCCGCGCAGCTGCAGGTTATAGGGCGGGTCGGCGAAGACGCAGTCGATCGATGCGTCGGGCAGCATGCGCATCGTCTCGACGGCATCACCGAGCAGAAGCTGATCGAGCGGCAATTCGCGAATGGCGGTCAAGGGCAATTTGGGCCTCGGTCTGTCTCTCCCTCCTATACCTGACGAACCCGCCGTGGTCGCGTCAATGGCCGATTCGCATCCGGACCGGCAAAGCGGGTTGCATCGGCGGCGAATTGGGCCATCCTGCCCCGGCAATGCGGAGGATTTCATGCCCTACGAAATGATCATCACCGAAACCGACGGCGCCGTGGCGTTCATCCGGCTGAACCGGCCCGAGGCGCTCAACGCGCTGTGCGACCAGCTCATGACCGAGCTGGGCGACGCGCTGCGCGGCTTCGATGCCGATGCCGCGATCCGCTGCATCGTCCTGACCGGGTCGGAACGCGCCTTCGCCGCCGGCGCCGACATCAAGGAGATGGCCGACCGCACCTGGCCGGCAACCGGGCTCGACGATTTCATCGGCCGGTCGTGGGAGGTGGTGACGACGATGCGCAAGCCGGTGATCGCCGCGGTCGCGGGCTATGCGCTGGGCGGCGGCTGCGAGCTGGCGATGATGTGCGACATCATCCTCGCCGCCGATACCGCGAAGTTCGGCCAGCCGGAAATCGCCATCGGGGTGATCCCGGGTGCGGGCGGCACGCAGCGCCTCACCCGCGCCATCGGCAAGTCGAAGGCGATGGAAATGATCCTCACCGGCCGGATGATGGATGCGGAAGAGGCAGAACGCGCCAATCTCGTCGCCCGCGTCGTGCCGGCGGCGGAGCTGATGGCGGAGGCGACGAAACTGGCCAAGCGGATCGCCAGCATGTCTCCGGTGGCACTCCTGCAGGCCAAGCGCAGCATCAACGCCGCCTTTGAAACCACCCTGTCCGAAGGCATCAGATACGAGCGCGCTGCCTTCCTGCCGCTGTTCGGAACCCCGCATCAGCGTGAGGGCATGCAGGCCTTCATCGCCAAGCGCAAGCCGGATTTTTCCTGACCCCGGGTTTCACCCCTGTCCTGTCCCGGGCCTGAAACGACCGCGTTCAGGATCGGGACACAAGAGCACGTTCCGATCCGAAAGGATCGGATGTCGTGCTCTATCATATTGATAATTAGAGCATCTTTATCCGATCAGATGATTCTATCTGATCGGATGATGCTCTAGGAGCTGGACGGAGAACAGGCGATCCGGATCCGTCCAGCTTTCGGCCACCAGCCAGCCCGCCTCGGCGGCCAGGGCGGCGAAGCGGGCCTCGGAAAACTTGTGGCTGTTCTCGGTATGGATCGTCTCGCCGGCAGCGAATTCGATCCTGCGCCCGGCAACGCGCACGCTCTGCGGAACCCGGCTTTCGAGATGCATCTCGATCCGGCGGAACCTGTCGTTCCACACCGCCCGGTGGCGGAACAGCGCGGGGTCGAAATCGGCCTCGGCTTCCCGGTTCAGCCGGCTGAGAATGTTGAGGTTGAACGCCGCCGTCACCCCCTCGGCGTCATCATAGGCCGGGATCAGGATATCCAGCGACTTCTCGAGATCCACCCCGATCAGCAGCGGCGCGCCGGGCCCGAGCGCCCCCCGCGCCCGCCCGAGAAACGCGACTGCTTCGTCGTGATCGAGATTGCCGATCGTCGATCCCGGAAAGAAGCCGAGACGCGGCATCCCCGCGATCGCTGCCGGCAGGCGCACCGGGGCGAGAAAATCGGCGGCCACCGGATGCACCGCGATTGCGGGATGACGCCGCCGCATCCGCGCGGCGAGTGCGGCAAGCGCGGGGGCGGCAATGTCGATCGGGACATAGGCGGCGCTCTCCAGCGGGCCGAACAGGAATTCCGCCTTCCCTTCATCGCTGGCGCCATATTCGACGAGCGCAGCACCGGGCTCCACCCACGCGCCAAGCGCCGCCGCAACCCGCGGCAGCAAGGCGCGCTCGGTGCGCGTCGGGTAATATTCCGCAAGCCTTGTGATCGCCCCGAACAGCGCGCAGCCGGGCTCGTCGTAGAACAGCTTGGGCGGAAGGCTCTTGCGCGGTGCCGTCAGCCCGGCGAGCGCCTCGGCAACGATGTCGGTTTCAGGCGATGCCAGCCCCGACACCGTTCAGCTGTCCCGCGCGAGACGAAGTCCCGCGAACTGCCAGCGTTTGTCCGGATGAAAGAAGTTTCGATAGCTCCGCCGCGCATGCCCGTCCGGCGTTGCCATTGAAGATCCGCGCAGAACCATCTGATTTATCATGAATTTCCCATTATATTCACCGATCGCGCCGGCAACCGGGCGGAAGCGCGGATAGGGGCGATAGGCGCTTTCGGTCCATTGCCAGACATAGCCGGTCATCTCCGCGAGGCGCGGATCCGCCGCCGCGGCTTCCCATTCCGCCTCGGTGGGGAGTCGCGCGTCGCACCAGCGGGCATAGGCATCCGCCTCGTACCAGGAAACATGCATCACCGGCGCATCGGGATCGAGGCTCAGCACGCCTTCGGGGCCGAAGCTGGACCAGCCATCATCGTCGTACCGCCAGTAGAGCGGCGCCGCCCAGCCGCCGGCACTCGCCGCTGCCCAGCCGTCGGCCATCCACAACGTGCTGGTCCGGTAGCCGCCATCCGCCATGAAGGCGAGCCAGTCGCGGTTGCGCACCAGCCGGTCGGCAAGGCGATAGGGCTCCAGCCATACCTGGTGCCGCGGCCCCTCATTGTCGAAATGAAACCCACCCCCGGCGAACCCGATCTCGACGAGCCCGCCGGGACAATCGACGAAGCCGTCGCCGCCGGGCACCGCCGGGGTCCGGGCAAAATGCGGTATCGGCGCCGGGGCGAGGCGGTTCTGCGCGAAGGCATGGGTAATGTCGGTGATCAGCAGTTCCTGATGCTGCTGCTCGTGATTGAGGCCCAGCACCACCAGATCGGCCGGCGCCCCGCCGCGTTCGATCAGGCCCTGCATCGCAGCGTCGACATGCGCGCGATAGGCGGTCACCCGCGCGCCATCGGGCCGGGTGATCAGCCCGCGCTCAGGGCGAGGCTGCCGTTCGCCGACCGAATCGTAATAGGAGTTGAACAGGAACTGGAAGGCCGGATCGAACACCCCATAGCCCGGGGCGTGGGGCAGCAGCACGAACTGCTCGAAAAACCAGGTCGTGTGCGCACGGTGCCATTTCGCCGGGCTCGCATCCGCCATCGACTGGATGCACTGATCCTCGGCTGAAAGCGCCCGGGCAAGGTCTTCGGTGTGGGCACGTACGCGTTCATACGACCGGGCCAGGCCGGGCGGGGTGTAACCATCCATCGCAATCCCTCCGATGCCGTTCACAAGACATGGACGACCGGGGGCGGTTTGTCAGCGCTTTTTTGCCTCCGGCACGGCAAGTTCACGCGACGCCCGGCACGCCTTTCGATGTCGAATATTCGAAATGCAGCGCCTGTTCGGGGTGAACGATCGGATGGATCGCGTGCGCCGCCATCGCCGCCTCGGAAAATCCCTGCAGGATCAGCTTCAGCTTGCCGGGATATTCGGCGACGTCGCCGATCGCGAAAATGCCGCGCGTGCTGGTCTCGCAGGTGGACGGGGTCACGAGAACGTGATGGAGGGAAAGTTCGAGTCCCCAGGTCGCGACCGGGCCGAGATCGGTGGCGAGGCCGAAAAACGGCAGGAGGACATCCGCCTCGAGATGCCGCGTCGCCCCGTCGAGATCGGCAACCTCGACCGTGTGCAGCGTGCCGTCGGCGCCATGCAGGGCGTGCAGCTGGTAGGGGATCACGAGATCGATTTCACCCTCGGCCGCCGCCGCGGCGAGCTGGGCCGCACTTTCCGGCGCGGCGCGGAATTTCGCCCGCCGATGCGCCACGGCGATGCTCGCGGCGATGCCCCGCAGGGCAAGCGCCCAATCCACCGCCGAATCGCCGCCACCGGCGATCACCACCCGCTTGCCGCGCAGCGCCTCGCGCCGCTTCACGTAATATTGCACCGCACCGCTCGCCTCGTAGGCGGCCAGCCCGGCAAGGGGCGGGCGATTCGGGCCGAACGCGCCGGCACCGGCGGCGATGATGATCGCCTTGGCGCGGACAAGATCGCCCTGGTCGGTGCCGATGGTGAAATCGCCGCAGGCGCCGGAAATCGCCGTCACCAGCCGGCCGAGCAGACGCGGCGCGGCAAAGGGGGCGATCTGCCGCTCCAGATTCTCGATCAGCCCCGCCGCCTCGATCGCCGGCAGGGCGGGGATGTCGTAGATCGGTTTCTCCGGGTAGAGCGCGGCGCACTGGCCGCCCACCTCGCCCAGCGCATCGATCAGCACGGCGCCGAGTTTCAGCATCCCGCACTCGAAGACGGCGAACAGGCCCGCCGGACCCGCGCCAATGATGGCCACATCTGTGGTGATCGTCTCTGCCATGCCCCATGCGTAGCCGAAACCGCGCGCGGGTCAACTTGCAAAGACCGGCTGATCGGGCAGGATCGAGCAATGGGGATTCGAACGATATCGCTCAGCGGCGAGGACGCCACCGCGGCGCTGGCGCGGCAACTGGCCGCACATGCGCGCGCCGGTGACGCTTTCCTGCTCTCGGGCCCGCTTGGCGCCGGGAAATCGACCCTTGCCCGCGCCTTCATCCGCGCCCGCGCCAATGATGCCACGCTCGACGTGCCGAGCCCGAGCTTCACCCTGGTGCAGACTTATGAACTTGATCCGCCGGTGTCACATTTCGACCTCTGGCGCCTCGGCGGCCCGGAGGATGTCGCCGAACTCGGGCTGGATGCGGCCCTAGCCGGCATTGTCCTGATTGAGTGGCCCGACCGGCTCGGCCCGCTCGCGCCTCATGAGGCTCTGGCGATCGCGCTCGATTGGGACGAGGGCAATCACCGCACTGCAACGATCCGTGGCCCAGATGCCCTGCTCGAAAGATTTCTGCCATGATCCCCAAGGTCCGGTTCGTCGGCGCCGATCGCCCGTTCCTGCTTGAGCTTGCCCGCGCCTGGCTGGAGACGGCGGCGCATGCCGGCCGCGACCCGGCCGATGGCGTGCTGTTCCTGCCCACCCGCCGCGCCGCCCGCGCCGCCGCCGCCGCCTTTCTCGAAGCGAAAGGCGGGCCCCTGATCATGCCCCGCATCGCCGCGATCGGGGCGGCGGACGAGGCCGCCCTCGGCATCCTCGCCGGGCTCGACCTGCCGCCGGCGATCGCCGCAGAGGAGCGCCGCACCATCCTCGCCCGGCTGATCCTGAGCATGGGCGGGCGCGACGGCGCGCCGACCACCCTCGCCGCCGCGCTGCTGCTCGCCGACGACCTTGCCCTCCTGCTCGACACCGCCGCCCAGGCCGAGATCGAGCTTGCCGACACGCTGCCGGGAATCGTGGCACCCGAACTCGCCGAACACTGGCAGCGCACGCTCGATTTCCTGTCGATCGTCACGCGCGCATGGCCCACGATCCTTGCCGAGCGCGGCGCGGTCGATCCGGCGGTGCGCCAGCGGATGCTGCTCGATGCGCAAGCCGAGCGCTGGCGCCTGGCACCGCCGTCGCACCCGGTCTGGCTCGCCGGGCTTGCCGCGGCACCGCCCGCCCTGTCGCGCCTCGCGCGTGTCGTCGCCAGTCTGGACCAGGGCTGCGTGGTGCTGCCCGGCTTCGATCCCGACCTGCCGGACGAGGCATGGTCGATGCTCGATCGCACGCCGTCCCATCCCCAGGCCGGATTCCGCCGCCTCGCCGAGGCGATCGGTGTGCAGCGCGCGGAAATCCATCCCCTGCACGCCCCCCTGGGCGCCCCCCTGCACGCCCCCCTGGGCGCCCCCCTGCCCCCCCCCTGGGCACCGGGGAGACGACCGGCCGGGCGGGCCGGATCGCGCTGCTCCGCGATGCGTTCCTGCCGATTCCGCCCGCGGCGGAGGGCGTAGCGGCGGCGGATGACGGGCTCTGGCGACTTGATGCTGCCGATGAACAGGACGAAGCGCGGGCCATCGCGCTCACCCTCCGCGATGCGCTGGAAACGCCGGGGCGCGATGCGGCGCTGGTCACGCCGGATCGCGGGCTGGCCCTGCGCGTGGCCGCCGAGCTCGAACGGCTCGGCATCCGCGCCGAAGACAGCGCGGGCGAACGCCTCGCCGACACGCCGCCGGCAATCGTGCTGCGCCTGCTCGCCACCTGCGTCGAGAGCGGCTACGACGCCGTGCCCCTGCTCGCGCTGCTGAAACATCCGCTGGTGACGGCCGGTCAGCCGCAGGGGCGGTGCCGCGCCCTCGCCCGCCGGCTCGACCTGCTGCTCCGCCGCGCCCTGCCCGGCCCCGGCTTCGCGGCCATGCTCCACGCCGCCGATCACGAGGCCGCGCACGAGGCAGCGCCGGATGATCCGCTGCCTTCCTTCCTCGCCGATCTGCAGCTTCGCCTCCGGCCGATATCGTCCCGCCCGGCGAGCCTGGCGCCGGCAACCCTTCTCGCGGGGCTGATCGCGGCGACGGAAGCGATCACCGACGATCTCTGGGCCGGCGAGGCCGGGGCAGCGCTATCCGAGCATCTGGCCATCCAGCTCGCGGCACTCGACGGCCTGCCGGATGTCCAACCGGCGGAACTCGTCCCGCTGCTCGACGCGGTGCTGGGCAGTGCCCGGCTGCGGCGCCCGCGCGCGCGCGACGCGAACCCGCGGGTCGCCATCTGGGGCATGATGGAGGCGCGGCTGCAGCGGGTCGACACGCTGGTTCTCGGCGGCATGGTCGAGGGCGTGTTTCCCGCGGAACCCGATCCAGGGCCCTGGCTGTCCCGGCCGATGCGGCGCGCCGCCGGCCTACCGGACGATGCCGAGAAGATCGGTGAGGCGGCACACGATCTCGGCATCCTGATCGGCGCGTGCGACGAGGTGGTGCTGTCGGCGCCGCGCCGGCGCGGCCGCGCCCCGGCGGTGCCCTCGCGCTTTCTGGCGCGAATCGACCTCGGGCTGCGGGGGAAAGGCGGCGTGTTGCGATCACACCCGGCGCGCCAATGGTCCGCCAGGCTGGACCAGCCCGGCAGCCCGACGCCCGGCAGCCCGACGCCCCGCCGCACGCGGCCGGAGCCGCGCCCGCCGGCGCATGCAAGGCCATCCAGCTACTCGATCTCGAAGATCACGACACTGCTCGCCGATCCCTACGCCATCTATGCCAGCGAGGTGCTGAAACTGCGCCCGCTCAACCCGCTGCAAGCCGAGACCGACGCCGCGATTTTCGGCACCATCACGCATGATGCGCTGATGGAGGTGGCATGCTCGCCGGGCTGGGCCAGGGCAGAGGACGCACCGCGCCGGCTCGCCCACGCCTTCGCCACCGCCTTGCGCGCGCGGCGCCTGCGCCGGGCCCTCGAGGCGTTCTGGCTGGTCAGGCTGGAACGCATCGCCGGCTGGATCGTCGAGATCGAGCGCGCGCGGCTCGTCGAAAAGGGCGAGGCGGACGATATCAAGGTGGAACGGCCCGGCGCCTGGCGGTTCGGCCGGTTCACCGTCGATGGCCGCGCCGACCGCATCGAGCGGCGAGGCGATACGCTTGCGATCATCGACTACAAGACCGGCAGCCCCCCTACCGACCGGGCGGTGGAGCAGGGCAAGGCACCGCAGCTGCCGATCGAGGCGGTGATCGCCGAAGCGGGCGGCTTCCCCGGTTTCGCCGGCAAGGTCGCCGAACTCGCCTATTGGAAACTGTCCGGCGGGGCGACCGAGGGCGAGACCAGGGCCTTGTTCGGGAACAAGGCCGAATCGCTCGATCAGGTGATCGAGGCGGCGCGCACGCAGATCCCCCCGCTGCTCGCCCATTACGCCGATCCCGCGACACCGTTTCTCGACGCGCCACATCCCGGCCGCAAACCCAAGGATCAACCCTACGCCGGCATATCCCGCCGCGCCGAATGGCAGGAGGACGCATGAGCGACGCCATCGCAGTGGCCGAGGCAGCGCAGCGCGCGGCCTCCGACCCATCGGTTTCGGCCTTCGTCGGCGCCTCGGCGGGATCGGGCAAGACCAAGCTGCTGACCGACCGGCTGCTGCGGCTGATGCTTTCCGGCGCACCGCCCAGCCGCATCCTGTGCCTCACCTTCACCCGCGCGGCGGCCGCGGAGATGGCGATCCGCCTGCGCCGGCGGCTCGGCGACTGGGCCATTGCGACGGATTCCCGGCTCGATGCCGATCTCGCGGCACTCGACATGCCGACCGATACCGCGACGCGGCAGCGGGCGCGGATGCTGTTCGGCCAGGTGCTCGACCTGCCGGGCGGCATGCGGATCGACACGGTCCACGCTTTTTGTCAGTCGTTGCTGCGCCGGTTTCCGCTGGAGGCGCAGATCTCGCCGCATTTCGCCGTCGCCGACGAGGCCGAAGCCGCCAGCCGCCGCCGCGCCGCGCGCGAGGCCGTACTGGGCGATGACAGCCGCACGGCCGAAGCCGCACTCAGGCTTCTCGCGGGGCAGATTTCGGAAACCGATTTCGCCGGCCTGACCGACCGGATGCTGACCGACGCCCAGGCGAGGCTGGCGAAGCTCGCATCCCGCTACGAAACCGTCGGCGGCATCGCCGCCATGCAGGCGGCGGCGCTCGATGCCCCCGAAGCCGACGAGGACGCGATCCTGCTCTCGATCGTCGAATTCGACGATCGCAACATCCGCGCCACTCTTCGCGCGATGAGCGAGCGCAGCTCGGACAAGGCGCGGGAAAAGGCCACCGCCCTGCTAGCCTGGCTGGACCTGCCGCCAGCGCAGCGGGTTGCCCGGCTCGATATCTGGCGGGATGGATTTTTCACCGGCGCCGGCGCACCGCGCGCGATGACGACGCTGTTGAGCAAGGCGCTGGATGCCGCGGAGCCGGCACTGCGGACATCGATCGAGGCCGAACAGGCACGGCTGCTGCGGATGATGGACCGTCTCGCAGCGCGGCGCCTCGCCGATCTTTCCGCCGCCCTCGCCCGGCTCGCGCTGCCGATCCACGCCGCAGAACAGGGAGCGAAACAGCTCAATGCGCGGTTCGACTATGCCGACCTGATCGCCCGCGCCGCACAGCTTCTGGTCGATCCCGGTGCCGCCTGGGTGCTCTACAAGCTCGATGGCGGGATCGATCATATCCTGCTCGATGAGGTGCAGGATATCGCACCGGCGCAATGGGCGGTGATCGACGCGATCGCGGCGGAGTTTTTCGCCGGCACGGGGACGCGGCCCGATGGGATGCGCACGGTTTTCGCGGTCGGCGACCGGAAACAGTCGATCTACTCCTTCCAGGGCGCCGACCTCGCGAGTTTCGACGCCTGGCGGGCGGGCATCGGGGCCCGTGTATCCGCCGCCGGGGCGCGCTGGCATGAAGGCAGCCTCGCCACCTCGTTCCGGTCCACGGCGCCGGTTCTCGCCTTGGTGGACAAGGTGTTCGAGAGCGGGCCGGCGCGCGCCGGCGTGGTCATGCCCGGCGAGACGCTCGCGCATGGCGCAAGCCGCGCCGGACAGGCCGGCTCGGTGTCGCTGTGGCCACTGGTTGCGGCCGATCCCGATCCCGATCTGCCGCCCTGGGCGCCGGCAGAGACCTATGCCGAACAGGCCTCGGCGCGGCGGCGGCTCGCCCGGGCGGTGGCCGGATGGATCAAGGCCAATATCGGCACGATGCGGCTTGAGTCGCGCGGGCGCATGCTCGCCGCCGGCGATGTCTTGATCCTGGTCAGGCAGCGCAACGAATTCGGCATCGCCCTCACCCGCGCGCTGAAGGAGTACAATGTCGAGGTTGCCGGGCTCGACCGCATGGTGCTGACCGAAACCCGCGCCGTGGCCGACCTCATTGCGCTGGCCCGCGCCGTGCTGCTGCCGCAGGACGATGTCGAACTCGCGACCGTGCTGGCAAGCCCGCTTGGCGGCCTGTCCGACGAGGAGCTGATGCGGCTTGCGCTGGGCCGCAAGACCTCGCTGCGCGATACGCTGTTCGCCCGCGCCGACGAGTGCGCCGCCTTCGCCCAGGCGCGTGATCTGATCGCCGAAGCGCAGGCGCGGGCTGATTTCGTCACCCCCTACCGCTTCTTTGCCGAAGTGCTCGGGCCGATGGGCGGCCGGGCCCGGCTGCTCGCCCGGCTCGGGCCGGAAGCCGCCGAGCCGCTCGACGAACTGCTCGCCACCGCGCTCGACTATGGCGCGCGCGAGGCGCCGAGCCTGCAGGGCTTCCTCGCCGCGCTCGATGCCACCGCGGCCGAGGTCAAGCGCGAGGCGGAGGCAGCCGGCAACGCGGTGCGGCTGATGACCGTTCACGGCGCGAAGGGCCTGCAGGCGCCGCTGGTCATCCTGCCGGATACGACCGGACAGCCGGGGAAAGAGGCGCGCGAGATGATCCACTGGCTCGAAGCGCCGCAGGATGGCGGCGAGGTACCCATCTTCTGCCCCCGCGCCGACATGCGCAGCGCCGCGGTGCAACAGGCGCTTGCCCGGAGTGCGGCCCGCGCCGCCGAGGAATATAACCGGCTGCTCTACGTGGCGCTGACCCGCGCCGAGGACCATCTGGTCGTCTGCGGCGCGGCGCCGAAGACCAAGCTGCCGGACTCATGCTGGTACGAGAGCGTGCGCGCAGGTTTCGCCCGGCTCGACGGCGTTGCCGACCGCGCGGCGGAAGTGCCGCTGGAAGGCAGCATCCTCTGCCTCGAAACCGCGCAGACGGCAGCGCCGGACCGGACCGCCGCCGTCGCCACGACGGTCGCATCGCCATTGCCGCACTGGATCGGCCCGGAAACCGGCTGGCGCGCGGCGCCGCCGCCCGAGCCCAAGCGCCGGATCGACCGCCTGGTGCCGAGCCGCAGCGCCGAAGGCGAAAGCACGGGCCTAGCCGCTTCCTCGCCGCTGGCGGGCCGCGAAACCGGCCGCGCCGCCGGTCTTGCACGCGGCCGGCTGATCCATGCGCTGTTGCAGCATCTGCCCGATCTTGCGCTCGCCGACCGGCACGAAGCCGCACGCCGCTACCTGGCGCAGCCCGCTCACGACCTCGACGCCGCCGAACAATCCGCGCTGATCGAGGCGGTTTTCGGAGTGCTCGACCATCCTGAGCTGACGCCGCTGTTCGGCCCCGCCTCGCGCGCCGAGGCGCCCGTGGCCGGTATTGTCGGCGGCGTCGAAATTGGCGGGCTGATCGACCGGCTCGCCGTGCTGCCTGACCGGGTGCTTGTCGCCGACTACAAGACCGACCGCCGGCCGCCGGACGATCCGGCTGGAATCCCCGAGGCCTATGCGGCGCAGCTCGCCGCCTATGTCGCGGTGCTCGGCGGAATATATCCCGATCGGCGGATCGATGCGGTGCTGGTCTGGACATCGCAAGCCCGTGTCATGCCGGTCCCCGCCGCGATGCTGGCCCGGCATGCGCCGAAGCAGGACCAGCCATCCGCTTGATCGTCACGGGGCAAGACGCCATTCTCTTCTCAAACGCATCGCTTCAAGGAGCATTATCATGGGTGCAGCCACGAAAGCCGTGTCTGACGCGGAATTTTCCAACTCGGTTCTCGACTCGAAGGAGCCGGTTCTTGTCGATTTCTGGGCAGAATGGTGCGGTCCCTGCAAGATCATCGGACCGTCGCTGGAAGAACTCGGCAGCGAATATGCCGGGCGGGTTACCGTCGCCAAGGTGAATATCGACGAGAACCCGATGACCCCGACCCAGTATGGGGTGCGTGGCATCCCGACCCTGATCCTGTTCAAGGATGGCAAGCCGGCGGCACAGCATGTCGGCGCCGCGCCGAAAAGCGTGCTGAAGGCCTGGCTCGACAAAAACATCTGACCAGCCCTGCGGGTGGATGCGGCGTGCTGCATCCACCCGGAGCGCCCAGCCCAGCACCCGACGCATAAAGCATCATCCGCTCAGAGATGCGGCCCCAATAGCGCGAGATCCGCCGGGCCGAGCCGGTCCTTAGCGGTCTGTGCCTGGTGCCAGTAGGGGTAGTGCAGCTTGCGCTGGCTTACCGCATCCAGCATCGAGCGTTCTTCCTTGGTCAGCGTCAGGCTGGCCGCGCGCAGATTGTCCACCAGTTGCTCCTCGTTGCGTGCGCCGATGACGAGCGAGGTGACCGCCGGCCGTCCGAGCAGCCAGGCGAGCGCGACCTGCGCCGCCGAAACGCCATGCGCGCCGGCCACCTCGACCAGCGCCTCCACAATGTCCCAGAGCCGGTTTTCGTCGTGGATCGGGGGTTCGCTCCACCCGGCAAGCTGGCGTGTGCCGGGCGGCGTGTCCTGGTTGCGACGATGCTTGCCGGACAGCAGTCCGCCGGCGAGCGGGCTCCAGACCAGCACGCCCAGCCCCTGATCGATCGCGAGCGGGATCAGTTCGTTCTCGGCCTCCCGCGCTTCGAGCGTGTAGTGGATCTGCTGGCTGACGAACCGTTCGCGATTCGTCCGATCGGCGATCGCCAGCGCCTTCATGACATGCCAGGCGGAATAGTTCGAACAGCCGACATACCGTACCTTGCCGTGGCGGATCAGCATGTCGAGCGCCTGCGTCGTCTCTTCGAGCGGGGTCAGCCCGTCCCATTCGTGAACCTGATAGAGATCGATGAAATCGGTTCGCAGCCGGGTCAGGCTCGCCTCGCAGGCCGCGATGATGTGGTGGCGCGACAGGCCGCGATCATTCGGCCCCTGCCCCATCGGAAACCGCACCTTCGTCGCGATCAGCAGACCCTGCGGCCGCTTGCCGCCCAGCGCCTCGCCGATGATCTCCTCGGCGCCCCCGGTAGAATAGATATCGGCCGTATCAACGAGATTGACACCGGCATCGACGCACATGTCGATCTGCCGCCGGGCCTCGGCGCGCCCGACATTGCCGACCTTCCCGAACACGCCGCGCCCGCCCATCGTCATGGTGCCAAGCGTCAGCGTCGAAACCTTCAGGCCGGATCGGCCGAGCTGGCGATAGTCCATCGGGAGGCTCCCTGCGTTGTTGCGGCAGATGTCGTGCGGCGCGGCCGCCGGAACAAGGGCGCGACCCGTCAGGCGCCGCCGCGCGCGGTGCGCTATCGTAACAACTGTCATCGAGGCTTCACACTAAAGCGCCGCTCGCTGGTCTACACGCGATTTGACGGGAGGCGGTCCGCGATGCGGGCTCGCCCCGTTCTGTTTGTCGGGCAAAACGATCCGGCCGAAGTCCTCCCGCTCCGTCACCGGCCCGGGAATGCTCCGGGCGGAGTCTCGGAGAGTCAGCATGACCCTGGATTATATCATTCACCTCGCGAATTATTCCGACGGGGTACTTTACGTTCTCGCCGGTCTTTTCGTCATCGCCGTCGCGGTGATCATCGACCGGATGTGGTATCTCCGCCGCGCGATCCTTCGCGGCAGCTCGATCGTCCGCCGCATGGCCGCCATGGGCCGCGTCAACGAGGACGATCTGACGACGCTGCGCGACTATGCCGGCCGGATGCCGGAGGCGCTGCTGCTCGACACCGCCCTGAACCACATGCACGATACCAACCACGCCTCGATGAACAGCCGCATGGACGAGGCGATCATGCTGGTAGCCCCCCGGCTCGACCGGCGGATGTGGGTGCTGGATACGATCGTGACGCTCGCGCCGCTGCTCGGCCTGTTCGGCACGATCATCGGCATGTTCCACGCCTTCTCGGTGCTCGCGACACCCGGCCATGCGCCGGCCGAGGTGACCGGCGGCGTGGCCGATGCCCTGGTGGCCACCGCCTGCGGCATCTTCATCGCCATGATCGGCCTTGCCACCTTCAACATGCTGCAGAACCAGGTCCGCCTGATCATTCATCAGCTCGAGACGATCCGCACCATGGTGCTGAACCGCACCGATGGCGCGCCGGTCGTGCCCCATGCCGGTAGCCGCCCGGCGATCCGCACCGCGGTGGCGGCCTGATTTCATGAACATGCGCTATTTCGAGGCCCGGAAGGCGCGCGTCGAGATCATCCCGATGATCGACGTGATGCTCTTCCTGCTGGTGTTCTTCATCATCGTCACGCTGCAGATGATCCCGGATGCGGGAATCCCGATGCAACTGCCGAACTCGACGCAGACGACGCATCTCAAGCACCCGAAATTCACCGTGAACATCCTTGCCGATGGCAGTATTCAGGTGAAGAAACAGGTGCTGACGCCGGACCAGCTCACCGCCATGTTCCAGGCCGATGGCGATCCGTCCAAGACCGAGGTGACGATCGCCGCGTCGAAGGCCGTCGCCTTCCAGCATTTCGTGACGGTGATGGACGCCGCGCGAAAGGCGGGTGTCACCGATATCGGCATCGCCGCGCAGCCGGTTGCCGGAGCTGCAGCTTCTCCGGCCGGCGGAACGCCTGCTGCTGCCGCGCCGGCCAGCGGCAACTGACCCGACTGGTTGGCCGGGCCCGAGGCGGCCCGGCCAACCTTCAGTCGAGAAACATCTTTCCCGGATTGAGGATGCCGCGCGGATCGAGCGACTGCTTGATCGCGCGCATCACGCCAAGCGCTGCCGCCCCGTGCTCGCGCGGCAGGAATTCCCGCTTGCCGAGCCCGACCCCGTGCTCGCCGCTCGCCGCCCCGCCAAACGACAGCGCCTGGGCGACGATTTCACGATCGAGCTCCCATGCTTTCGCCCGGCCTTCCTCACCTTCGGGATAGAGGATCAGCACGTGGAAATTACCATCGCCGACATGGCCGACGATGCAGGCTTCGAGACCAGAGCGGGTCACCGCCTCGCGCGCCAGCGAAACCGCCTCGGCCAGACGCGAGATCGGCACGATCGTGTCGGTCGCAAAGGCGCCCTTGCCGGGATAGGCGGCCCGCGCTGCCCAATAGGCATCGTGGCGGGCGCGCCAGAGCCGGTTGCGGGCCTCGGTTTCGGTCGCGAAGGCGAAGCCGCTGCCGCCATGGGCCCTGGCGATCTCCTCGGCCATCGCCCCCTGCTCGGCAACACCCTGCGCACTGCCGTGGAACTCGAACATCAGCGTCGGGCCGGCGGTGAGATGATCGAGCTTCGAATAGGCGATCGAGGCTGCCATCTGCGCGGTATCGGCGAATTCGATGCGGGCGACGGGAATGCCCGTCTGCATGATCTCGATCACCGCGGCGACTGCGGCGTGCTCGTCGGCGAAACCGCAGACGGCGGCACCGATCGCCTCGGGAATGCCGTAGAGTTTCAGCTGCACCTCGGTGATGATGCCGAGCGTGCCCTCCGAACCGATCAACAGGCGGGTCAGGTCATAGCCGGTGGACGATTTGCGGACCCGCCCGCCGGTGTCGATCACGGTGCCGTCGGCCAGCACGGCGCGCAGCCCCAGCACATTGTCGCGGATCGTGCCGTAGCGCACCGTGGTCGTGCCGGACGCGCGCGTCGCACACATCCCGCCGATCGTCGCATCGGCACCGGGATCGACCGGGAAGAACAGCCCGTGATCGCGCAGATAGGTGTTCAGCTGCCGCCGCGTCACCCCGGCCTCTACCCGGCCGTCGAGATCGGCGTCATTCACCTCGATCACCCGGTTCATCCGCGTCAGGTCGAGGCTGATACCGCCGCGCACCGGCGTCACATGGCCTTCGAGCGAGGTGCCCGCGCCGAACGGCGTGACCGGCACGCAAGCCGCGTGGCACAGCCGCAGCAGTTGCGAAACCTCCTCGGTCGACTCGGGAAACGCCACCGCATCCGGCAGGCTGGTGGCAGCATTGGCCTCACCATGCGCATGGGTTTCACGGATATTGGCGTTCAGGCTGAGCCGCTCGCCGAAAATGGCGCGGGCAGCGTCGATCGTGCTCTGCGTGTCCATGGCTTCAGGCTAACGTCATTTCCCGGCAAAGTCATGTGCCGGCCCACTAGCCGCCTGCGCCGACTTGCCCAACCGGCGCGGAGCGAATACCGCATGTCGCCATGCAGACGACAGTGATGAAGCTTCTCTATCTGGGTGACGTTGTGGGCCGGTCCGGGCGCGAGGCCGTCATCGCCGCCCTGCCACGGCTGAAACAGGAACTCGGCGCCGATGTCGCGGTAGTCAACGGCGAGAACGCCTCCCACGGATTCGGCCTCGCGCCGGACATGGCGGACGCCCTGTTCGCCGCCGGGGCGGATGCCATCACCCTCGGCAACCACGCCTGGGACCGCAAGGAGATCATCCCCTATATCGCCCAGCAGAAGCGGGTGATCCGGCCGCTCAACTTTCCCCCGGGCACCCCGGGCGATGGCGTGGTCGACATCACCCTGCCGGATGGGCGGCGCGTGCTGATCGCGCAGGTGATGGGCCGGCTGTTCATGGACCCGATGGACTGCCCGTTCCGCGCGCTGGAAGGGGTTCTGTCGCGCGTGCGGCTCGGCGTTACCCATGCGGCGATCATGGTGGATTTCCACGGCGAGGCGACGAGCGAGAAAATGGCCTTCGCCCATCGGTTCGACGGTGCGGTCACCGCCGTGCTCGGTACCCATACGCATATCCCGACCGCCGATCACCATGTTCTGGCCGGGGGGACCGGCTTCATGGCGGATGTCGGCATGTGCGGCGATTATGACAGCGTGATCGGCATGACCAAGGAGGCGGCGATCGGCCGGTTCATCCGCAAGATGCCCGGCGAGCGGCTGCACCCGACCGAGGGTGAGGCGACGGTGTGCGGCGCGCTGATCCGAATCGCCTCGGACGGGCGGGCGCTGGCGGTCGAGCCGGTGCGCCTCGGCGGCCGGCTCGCCCCCGCCATGCCCTCACGCTGAGCGGCGACCGGGCAACATCCGCCGGATGATATGCTCGCCGCGCATCTCATGCCGCACGGCGCCGCCGACATGGGCGGCGAACAGAAGGATGATGGCGATCCCTCCCCAGAAATGGAGGAATTCGAAAACCTCCTGCACGCCGTGATTCTTGCCGACAACGACAGGTAGGGTGAACAACCCGAAGAACGGCACCGGGCGGCCATGCGCCTCGACGAACAGGATGCCGAAGATCGGCATCGCCAGCAGCAGCGCGTAGAACAGCATCTGGGTCGCATGCGCCGCGATCTGGAATGGGCGCCCGATCGTCTCCGGCAGCGGCGGCACGCCAGAGCGGCGCCGGATGATGAGGCGAACCACCATCAGCGCGAGAATGGCAAGGCCGAAGCTCATGTGGATGACCGCGAGCGGGCGGTGAACGGATTTCGAAATCAGGTCGTAATGCAGCAGCAGCCCGGCAATCACGAGTCCGATGACGGTTGCGGCGATCAGCCAGTGCAGGACCTGGATGGATGGGCGATAACGGGCGTCCATGGATTGACCTCGAATGATGTTCGCATTGATTGACCACAGGAAAATGGCGCAGCAATGGCAGGCTCGTTACGGCAATCATACAATTTCGTGAGCCCGGTCCTCGCGGTTCATGCCGACTGGAGCGTGAGCCCCGCGAAGCGCTGGATGAGCGTCGCCCGGCGCGAGGCTGGGCGCTGGCGCATCGAAGCGCCGGAAAAGGTGGGCGAAGCCGCAACCCTCGCCGCACGGCTGCTCGAACGCGCCGCCGGTGCTGCTGTTGCGTTTGGCGTCGACTTCCCGCTCGGCCTGCCCCGTGCCTATGCGCGTGCCGCCGGCATCGACGATTTCGCAGCGTGGCTTGGACGGCTCGATCCCGCTGCCCCCTTGTTTCACCCCTGCGCCAATCTTGCCGAAATCAGCCTTGGTCGACCGTTCTACCCGCTGAAGACCGTGGCCGGCGCCGGGCAGATGGCCCGTCTCGCGGCCGCGCTGGGGATGGACGGTGCGGCTTCGCTGCGCCGCGCGGTCGATTGTCGGACCGCAAGGCGGCCGGCCGGCGCGCCGCTGTTCTGGACGATGGGGGCCAACCAATGCGGCAAGGCAGCCATTTCAGGCTGGCGGGATTGCCTGCTGCCAGCCCTCGCACAAGGGCTTACACTGCGCCTCTGGCCCTTTGCCGGTGCGTTTCACGACCTCCTCGCGCCCGATCGTATCGCCATTGCCGAGACCTATCCCGCCGAGGCCATGGTGCAGACCGGGCTCAGACTGACCGGGAGCAAGCGTCGGCAATCGGACCGGTCTCGCCTTGCCCCCGCGCTGCACGCGCATTTCACCGCCTGCCGTCACGATTCCGCGCCGGAGCTGATCGCCCGGATCGGGGATGGATTCGGCGCCGCACCTGAGGGCGAGGATGCATTCGACTCCCTGCTTGGCGTGCTGGGGCTGATCCGGGTGATCGATGGCGCGCCAGATGGCACGGAGGCAGGACTGCCGGGCGATTCGGCCATCATCCGTGCGGTCGAGGGCTGGGTTCTGGGACAGGTCGATCCGCCGCTGCCTCCCGCTCCCGCATGAGCGCCGCCTCCTCGGTGCGGCCAGATTCGGCGAGCGCGGCAATCACGCCGGCGCGATCGGCCGGCGGCCGGTTCTGGCTGAGCTTGCGCTTCGCGATCATCGTGTCGATCCGCATCACGACCCCGACAATCCCCTTCAGCTGGCCGGCGATGAAATCATCCGGCGCATCGTCGACATGCCACGGGGCGGGCTGCGATGCCTCCTCGCGGTCGGTCAGCGTCGCCACGATCTCATGCAACCGCTGCGGATCCTCGACGATCTCCACCGGCCCGCGCGCATGCACCGCCTCGTAATTCCAGGTCGGCACGACACGGCCAGTCTCCCGCTTGGTCGCATACCAGCCGGGCGAGACGTAGAAATCATGCGCCTGGAAAATCGCCATCGCCGGCGCGCCATCGCGTAGCGCCTGCCACTGGCGGTTGGCGCGGGCAAGATGCCCGACCAGCGTGCCGTGAGGGGCCGGATCGGCGCGATGGAACAGCGGGAGATGCGTCGCCTCCAGCCCTGCCGCGGCGGCCGTCACCAGGATCGGCAGGCGACAGGCGCGGATGATGCCGGCAATGACCGCCGGATCATCCTCGGCAAAGGCCGGCGGAGTATACATCGCCGACGATCAGCCCGCGCCGCAGGCGATCAGCGTCGCCCGAACGGCCTCCACCGGCACCTCGCGGCTGGTGAAGGCGCCGCCGATGCCGCGGGCCAGCACGAAGGCCAGCCTGCCATCGCGCATCTTCTTGTCGCGCTGCATGTGACCGAGCAGCGCCTCGGCGCTCCAGCCGCCGATCCGGTGCGGCAGGCCGACCGCTTGCAGATGTGCTGCGATGCGCGGCGCGATCGCCGCATCGCAATGACCGAGCCGGGCCGAGAGATCAAACGCGCAGACCAGGCCGATCGCCACCGCCTCGCCATGCAGCAGCGCCGCGCCATAGCCGGTTTCGGCCTCGAAGGCGTGGGCGAAGGTGTGGCCGAGATTGAGCAGCGCGCGGCCATCCTGCTTCGCCTGTTCGCGCGGATCTTCCATCACCACCCGCCCCTTGAAGGCGACGGCGCGGGCGACCGCTTCTTCCTGCAAGCCCTGGTCGCCGCCGAGCAGTGCCGCGCCATGGCTCTCGCACCAGTCGTACAGCGCGGGATCTGCGATCAACCCGGCCTTGACGATCTCGGCATAGCCGGCGGCGGCCTCGCGGCGCGGCAGGGTGGCCAGAGTATCGCTGTCGATGATCACGAGGCGGGGCTGGTGAAACGCACCGACGAGGTTCTTGCCATGGCGTGAATTCACCCCGGTCTTGCCGCCGACGCTGGAATCAACCTGCGCCAGCAGGGAGGTCGGAATCTGCGCAAAGGGCAATCCGCGGAGCACACTCGCCGCCGCAAACCCGGCCAGATCGCCCATCACCCCGCCACCGAGGGCGATGATCGCGGTCTGCCGCTCCGGCTTCAGTGCGAGAATATCCTCGACCAGCGTGGCGAAGCGGGCGAGGCTCTTCGATCCCTCGCCTGGCGGGACAACGATCCGCTCATGGATGAAACCCGCATCGTCGAGCGCGCGCGCGAGCCTCGGCAGGTGGGTCTGCGCCACATTCGCGTCGGTGACCACCACCGCACGCCGCGCCGGCAGCGCCGCGGCAAGGCGGGCGCCTGCACCATCGAGCAATCCGCGGCCGATCACCACGTCATACCCGGCATCGGGCAGGTCGATCCGCACGATCTGCGCCGGCGCATGGCGGGCAAGGGCGGCGGCAACGGTCTCGGTGGTCATGTCCGGTGAGTCCTCGGTACTGTCGACGATAATATCCGCCCCGGCATAGACCGGCCCGCGGACAGCGGAAAGCCGTGCGAGGATCTCGCCAGGGTCGCCCTGGTTAAGCAATGGCCGGTGGGTCCGGCCGCGCACCCGGCCGAGCAGGACGCCGATGGTTGCGCGCAGCCAGACCGAAATCGCCCGTTCCCCGATCACGGCGCGGGTATCCGGATCCATGAAGGCGCCGCCGCCCGTCGCAAGCACGACGGGCGGGCCACCGAGCAGGCCGGCGATCACCTCCCTCTCGCGGGCGCGGAACGCCGCCTCGCCTTCGGACGCGAAGATCTCGGCAACCGTCTTGCGGGAAACCGCCTCGATTTCGGCATCGGAATCGTGGAATGGCAGCTGAAGCCGCGCGGCCAGCCGCCGACCCACCGCCGACTTGCCCGCGCCCATCAGCCCGATCAGCACGATGCTGCGCCCTGGATGAGCCGCGGGTGCGCCGGCGGCATGAAAACTCTTGTCGGACATCGTCGCGCGGATTACCACAAAATCTGCATGGCACTAGAGCGGCATATCGAAGCTTTCCTTGAATCGATGGTTGCCGAGCGCGGGGCGGCGCAGAACACCGTTCTTGCCTATCAGGCCGATCTCGCCGATTTCGCCGCGTTCTGCGCCTCGCGCGGCAGTGGGCCGGCTGCCGCCGATGCCACGATCGTGACCGACTATCTCGCCAGCCTTGCGGCCGCAGGGCTTTCCGCCCGCACCCAGGCCCGCCGTCTCTCGGCGCTGCGGCAGTTCCAGCGCTTCCTGCTGCGCGACGGCCAGCGCCACGACGACCCCACTTCCCTCACTTCCTCGCCCAAGCAGCCGCGGACGCTCCCGAAAACGATCAGCGAGGCGGAGGTGAGCGCTTTGCTCGCCGCGGCAGGCACACTCCCTGGCGCCTCGGGGCGAGTTGCGGAGGCAGGGCTGGAAATCCTGTATGCGACCGGAATGCGGATTTCGGAAATGCTGGAACTGCCCGCCCATGCGCTACCGCTGGATGGCAACATGCTGCTGATCCGCGGCAAGGGCGGACGCGAGCGGATCGTGCCGCTGTCCGCAGCGGCGCGAGATGCGGCGAAGACATTGCTCGACACCAACCCCGAGCGGCCGGCGCGCTACCTTTTTCCGGGCCGCCGCAAGGGCATGCCGATGACCCGACAGGCTTTCGCGCGCCTGCTCAAGCGGGTTGCCCTCGCGGCGGGGATCGATCCCGGCCGGCTTTCACCGCACGCGCTGCGTCATGCCTTTGCGACCCATCTTCTCGCCCACGGCGCTGATCTGCGCAGCCTGCAGACGCTTCTCGGCCATGCCGATATCTCGACAACGCAGATCTACACGCATGTCCTCGCGGAGCGACTGCAAAAGCTCATGGAAGAGCACCACCCGATGGCCCGCGAGGCTTCCGGGCCCGCCGAACAGATCCCCTGAACAGCTAGAGCATCATCCGATCGGGTAAAAATATTAATTTTGTCAATATGATAGAACACGACATCCGATCCGAACGGATCGGAAAGTGCTCCAGCGCCTATTTAGCGAGCAGCCTGCGAGCAATCGACTGAATGACCGCTGCAGTGGGGGATTGCGGGAATTCCGAGAGAAACAGGCGCTGCCCGCGGATCGCCTCGCCGATATTGTCGTCCCGCTGTATGATGCCGAGCAGCGGCGGATCAAGGCGCAAGAAGCCGCGGGCGGCGCGCGCCAGCGCGGCATGCGCCCTCCGGCCGGCAGGCTCGGTCTCGATCTGGTTGATCACGATCCGCGCATCGACGGCGGCTCCACGATCAGCCCGATCCCGCTGGAGCAGCTTGAGCACGGCATAGCCATCGGTCAGGCTCGCCGGATCGCCGGTGGAGATCAGAACCAGAGTATCTGCCAGCGCCGCGAGATGGCGCGATGCGGGCTCGACCCCCGTGCCGAGGTCGAGCAGCACGATGTCGTATCTGGTCTTCGCATCCAGCAGGCTGCCCACGAGGCGCTCGATCACGACTGGATCGAGGCCGGAGAAGGTGCCTGAGCCCGCCTCTCCGGCCAGCAGGTCGAACCCGCCCTGGCCGACCCTGACGATGCTGTCCGCGAGCGACGCCTCGTTGCGCAGGACCGCCCCGATATCGGACTCGGCAAGATGGCCGAGCTGGATATCGGCATTGGCGAGCCCGAAATCCGCATCGAGAACCAGAACACGCGCGCCGCGCGCGCTCATCGCCTGCGCGAGCGACAATGTGAGCCAGGTCTTGCCCACGCCGCCCTTGCCAGATGCAATGGCAATCAGTCGCGGCTGCGTGCGCGGCACGGCCGTTACCGCGGAACGCTGCGCGCGGTCATGGAGAGCGGACACGCCGGCGGGGCGGAGAAAGGCGGGCTCAGGCCGCATGAGCAACAGCGTCGCTGGCGGTGCAGGCGGCGAGCAGGCGCTCGACGATGAAGGCGGGTGTTACGGGCTCGAGCGCATCGCTGACGCGCCCGGAGGTTCCCGCCTCGGTCAAGGTGAGCGGCACGGCACCGGCGGTCGCGACCAGGCCGCCGAGACGGCGGGATATGTCAAGCCGGGTCGGGATCAGCGAGGTTGCGCCCGCATCATGAAACCGCGAGGCGATCTCGACACTGTCGGCCGCATCAAGGCCGGCTGGCAACACAAGCGCCACGGTCCCGCCAACCTCCTCCGCCATCGAACGGAGCGTATCCATCTCGGCGTTATCGAACGGATCCATGCCCGGCAGGTCGATCAATGTCGGCCGCAGCGTGGCCGGCCGCCGCCGGATGGCCTTGGTGTTGGAGGCAGTGTCGATGAATTCGGCCCGCAGGATCCGGCAGAGCGCGGCAAGCTGGGCAGAAGCCCCCGCACGGTTCTGATCGGCATTGATCACGGTGGGCCTAATACCCGAGAGCGTGAAGCGCGTGGCAAGTTTCACCGTCGTCATCGTCTTGCCGGCACCCGGCGGACCGGCGATGATCAGCGGGCGGTCGAAATCGAGCTTGCCAAAGGCAAACGTGCCGGCGACGGCCTCGTCCGGCGACTGATTTGCCCATGCGGTCGCGAGTTCAGCCGGTACACCATGGAACGACAGCGCCTGCCGCCAGGGATTGGTCGAATCCTGCGGCACTTCGGGATCCAGCGCCACAGTGATCTCGAATTCGCGCCCCCGACGTCGGCTGTCGAGGATCAGCGCATCAGGGCCGAGCAGACGATGGGCCTCGGCGAATGCTTCGCGCATGGAGGCCGACCTGATCACTTTGACTTTCATTCAAATCGCTCCAACGGTTCTGATACGGGCACGCGGGAAAATTTCGGTCTGGGCAAGCACTGGGGTGGTCGGACGGATACGTTCGACGATTGCCCGTACATGGGCGCGAAGTTGCGGACTGGTGAGCAGCACGGGCGTCTCGCCCTCGGCACCTGCGGCCTCGCAAACCTGCGCGAGCCGTCGCGTGAACTCGGTCAGCCGGTTTGGCGCAAGCGCCAGCTGCCGCGCCTCGGCGGGGCCCACCAGCGCCTCGGTGAGCTCGGTTTCCCACTCCGTGCCGATGATCACGAGCGGAACATATCCGTGCGATCCGGTATGGGCATCTGTCAGCTGGCGAGCGAGGCGGGTGCGGACATGCGCGGCAATGGCCGGGATCGCCCGCAATTGCATCGAGACCGCCTCGTGAATGCCCTCGAGGATTGTCGGAAGATCACGGATCGATACGCGCTCGGCCAGCAGGGCCTGCAGCACGCGCTGGACCCCGCCGACCGAGAAATGCGTCGGGATGAGGTCGGTAACGAGGCGCTGCTGTTCACGCGGCAGGTCGTCAAGCAGCTTCTGGGTTTCGGCGAAGGAAAGCATTTCAGCCATGTTGTCCTTGACCACTTCGGTCAGGTGCGTGGTCAGCACGCTCGCCGGGTCGACCACCGTGCATCCGAGCCCGATCGCCCTTTCACGGTCTACCTGGTCGATCCAGATCGCCGGCAGGCCAAAGGCAGGCTCGGTGGTCGGGTCGCCCGGCAGCTCCGGCCGGGTCCCCGAGGGCGTCATGGCCAGCAACCGGGTCGGCTGCAGAACGCCCGATGCTGCCTCGATCTCCTTGATCCGCACGGAATAGGTCGTCGCCGCCAGCTGCATGTTGTCCTGAATCCGCACCGGCGGGAGGATGAAGCCCATTTCGGTGGCGATCGCCCGGCGCAGCGCCTTGATCTGTTCGGTCAGGCGGGGCGTGTCGCCGCCCGCCAGAACAAGCAGCGCATAGCCGAGTTCGAGCCTGATCTGGTCGATTTTCAGCGCATCGGTAATCGGCGGCTCCGCCGGGCCAGCGGGTTCCGGTGTCGCCACCTCATGGTCGGACTGCGGCGGATTCTTCCATCGGTAATATGCCCCCCACCCCGAAAGGCCTGACAAGGCGAGAAACGGGATGAACGGCAACCCGGGCAGGATTGCGAGTACGAAGGCGCCGGCTGATGCAATCGCCAGCGGCTTGTGCGAGCGGCTGAGCTGGGCCACCAGCGCGGCATCCGCGGTACCTTCAGCGCTGCCTTTGGTCACCACGATACCTGCGGCCACCGAAACCAGCAGTGCGGGAATCTGCGATACCAGTCCCTCACCGATCGAGAGAGTGGTAAACGCCGATGCGGCGTCATGCACTGACATGCCGCGCTGCACGACGCCGATGGCAAAGCCGCCGACGATGTTGATGGACGTGATGATCAGGGCCGCGATCGCGTCACCGCGCACGAATTTCGCGGCACCATCCATCGCACCGTAAAAGCCGCTTTCCTGCTCGAGGTCGGCACGCTTGCGGCGGGCCGTCACCTCGTTGATCGCGCCAGAATTGAGCTCGGCATCGATCGCCATCTGCTTGCCGGGAATACCATCGAGGGTGAACCGCGCCGCGACCTCGGCGACGCGGGTGGAGCCCTTTGTGATCACGATGAAGTTCACGACGATCAGGATCGCGAAAACGATCAGCCCGATCAGCAGGTCGCCGCCCATGAGAAAGCCGCCGAAGGCTGCGATCACGTGGCCGGCGGCTTCGGCTCCCTCATTGCCGTGCGACAGGATTTCGCGCGTCGCGGCGATGTCAAGGGAAAGGCGAAGCAGCGTGGTCAGCAGAAGGACCGTCGGGAAGCTCGTGAAGTCGATCGGCCGGCGGATGAACAGCGCGACCATGAGCACAAGGATACTGCCGGTGAAGGAGAGCGACAGGCCGGTATCCAGCAGGAAAGGCGGCAGCGGCACGATCAGGATGGTGATGATGCACACCACACCGACCGCGAGACCGATATCGGTGCCGATCCGGATTTCCTGCAGACGCCCCCGCAGAGTTGCGATATCTGTAGCAGCCATCAGGCGGCAACACCGTTATGGGGTGCCGGAACATCGGCACCACGGGCGGCATAGTCACGCAGCTTGTTGCGCAGCGCACGGATGGAAATTCCGAGAATGGTTGCCGCATGGGTGCGATTGCCGAGGCAGCGATTCAACGTCTCCAGGATCAGCGCCTGTTCGACATCCTCGACCCGCCGCCCGACAAGCGCGCCAATCGTGCCGCCCGACGCCAGAGCTTCTCCGGCATCGAGCATGCCCGGCTGATCCCGTGCTTCGCCCGAGAGGCCGATATGCTCGACATCGATCATCGGACCCGGCGACAGCAGGACCGCACGATGCATCGTGTTCTCAAGCTCACGCACATTCCCGCGCCAGGTATGGGCAAGCAGGCGTTCCACTGCCCGGCTGGTCAGGTGCTTTACCCCCGCCTCGTTCAACCGGGCATAATGCGCCACGAAATGATGTGCGAGCGGCGCGATATCATCCGGGCGCTGGCGCAGCGGCGGAATCCGCAGAGTGACAACGTTGAGACGAAAGAACAGGTCCTCGCGGAAACGTCCATCCGTAATCGCGGCACCAAGGTCGGCATTCGTCGCGGCGAGGATGCGCACATCCACCGGCACCGGACGGTCGCCACCCAACCGGTCGACCGTGCGTTCCTGCAGCGTGCGGAGCAGCTTGGCCTGCAGGCGCACATCCATCTCGCCGATTTCGTCAAGCAGAAGCGTGCCACGATCAGCCGCCTCGAACTTGCCGGCGCGCCGTGCGATCGCGCCGGAGAATGCCCCTTTTTCGTGACCGAACAGCTCCGACTCAAGCAGCGTGTCCGGTATAGCTGCGCAATTGAGAGCCACGAAGGCCCCCTTGCTACGCCGTGAGCGGCCATGAATGTAGCGAGCCAGCACCTCCTTGCCGGTGCCGCTCTCGCCCATGATCAGGATCGACGCGGTGGACTGCGCCACCTGATCCGCCTGGGCCAGGACCGCGCGCATGGCGGGATCGCGAACAATGAACTCGCCCTGCTGCTCCGCCGATACGGCCGACAGGATGGCCGCGATCAGGTCGGAATCCGGCGGCAGGGGCAGATATTCCCGCGCCCCGGCACGGATCGCGTCCACCGCCGCATCTTCGTCGTCCTCGGCACCGGCTGCGACAACCATCGTGGTGAACCGCTCGGCCACAAGCCGCTTCATCAGTTCGCAGAGGTCATGCTTGACATCGCAGATGATGAGGTCGGTTCGCGCATCCGTACGCAGGCTGTGCAGGGCCGCATCGATGGTTTCCGCCTGGGCAAGCGTGGCACCGCGGGAAGCCGCAATGCGCGCCGCGACGCCAAGCTCACCCGACAACGAACCGATGATGAGAACCCGCATGGCCGTCCTATCCGTTGCGGTCGGATTTGACGATTTCGGTCATCGTGATGCCGAGCTTGGTTTCGTCGAGCATCACGACCTCGCCGCGCGCGATCAGGCGGTTATTGACGAAGATGTCGATCGGGTCCCCCGCCTTGCGATCGAGCTCGACAACGGCGCCGCGCCCGAGCTTCAGCAACTGGCTGACCTGCATCGTCGAGCGCCCCAGAACGGCGCTGACGAGCACGGGAATATCGTAAACTGCCTCCAGATCCCGGCTCGGCCGCTGGGAGTCGCCACTATCCCCCGCGGGGCGGCGGGAAACGGGTGCGAGTTGCAGATCCGACAGGGTCTGCCCGTTGGGGGTCGGCTCTGTGATATCAGATGACAAGGTCGTCTTCCTTTCCGGTACCGATCTCGATTTCGCCCTGGGCTGCGAGTTCCTTGGCGGTGCTCACGATCGTGAGTTGTGCTGCATCGACATCCCGCAGCCTGACGGGGCCGAGCGCCTCGATATCCTCGCGCAGCATCTTCGCGGCGCGTTCGGTCATGTTACTCATGAACAGATCGCGGATCTTTTCCGAAGCCCCCTTCAGGGCAAGCGGCATGATGTCGCTATCGACCGCGCGCAGGACGGTCTGGATATCCCGCGGCGCAAGACGGATGAGATCCTCAAAGGTAAACATCAGCGAGCGGATGCGGCTGGCGGCTTCCTGGTTGCGGTTTTCCAGCGCGCTGAACATGCGGCTCTCGACCGTGCGGTCGAACGAGTTGAAGATTTCCGCGAGCTTCTCGTGTGGATCTCGCTGAATGCTCGATGAAAGATTGACCATGAAGTCGACCTTCAGGGTCCGTTCGACATCGTCGACCGCTTCGCGCTGCAATCCTTCGATCGTCAGCATCCGCTCGATAACCTCGATCGCCAGAGGTTCCGGCAGCAACGCGATGACACGGGCCGCATGCTCGGCAGTAACCCTTGACAGCACCATTGCCGCCGTTTGCGGGTGTTCGTGGCAGAGATAATCGGAGAGCACCGACTCGTTCACCTTGCCGAGCTTGTCCCAGATATTCTTGCCCGCCGGGCCATGGATATCCTCAAGGATCTGGTCGACCCGGCCCGGCGGGATCATCTTGCGGAGCAGTCTCTCCGCCAGTTCCGCCGAGCCCGACACGCCCGAGGTCCGCCCCATCCGTCCGGCAAATTCAAGGCAGAGCGCCTCGATGGTCGCCGCCGGCACCGAACGGAGGGCGACCATGGCGCGCGACACCTCGCGTAGCTCGTCGTCACTGAGTAGCGCCATCAGCTTCCCGCCGGCTTCCTCGCCGAGGGCAAGGATCAGCGCCGCCGCCCGCGCAGGCCCCTTGAGCTGAAGCTCGTCCGTCTCGCTCATTGCACCGGTTCCTGGCCGATCCAGTCGCGCAGCACCGCTACGCTTGCGTCAGGATGCCGCTCGATCAGGTCGGCGATGACCTTCACCGGATTGGTCTCATCGACACTGGCCGGCCCCGCGATCGCTGCGGTTTGCTCGCCATTCGCCGTCGAAGGCGGCTCGATTGCGGCCACCACCGGTTCGAGAATGCGGCGGACCATTGGCTTGAACACCACGAGCAGCGCCGCGATGGCGACACCTGCGGCCAGCAGCATGCGCAGCAGCGGCATCAGCAATCCGCTCGAAAGAAAGCGGTCAAGGAGCGAGGGCGCGTGCATGGCCGGCAACTGGTTCGGCGCAAACTGCAGGGACTGGACATCAACCACATCACCGCGCGACTTGTTGTAGCCGATCGCGGTTTTGACGAGATCCCGGATCTGCGTGATCTGCGCGGCCGTGCGGGGCTTCCAGACCAACTGCCCCTTCGGCCCTTTGGACGGCACTTCATCGAGCATCACGGCAACGCTGATCCGGGTAATCTGCGGTGTCGCGTGCACGATGTGCTTCACGCTCTGGCTGATCTCGTAGTTGGTCGTCTGCGTCGACTTGCTTTGGGTATCGAGCCGCGTCGGCGACGAACTCTTAGGCTGGGCGCCGGGCAGGTTGTTTGAAACCGATACGGTCTTGTTCGCCCCGTTGCTGCGCGCGCTTTTCGAACGCGTCTGCTCCTGGCTGCGCACGACCTGTCCGTTCGGGTCATACGTGGTCGAGGTCTGGTCGCTGCGATCGAAATCCATCGACACGGCGGTAACGACCCGCACGGCGCTGGGTCCGACCACGGCAGCCAGCATCGACCGGACAGCGTCCGACAGCTGGTGTTCGGTCGACCGCTTCAGCGCCGCATCGCGGGCGTTGAGCAGCGAGTCGTCGGTGCGCCCGGCCTGGGCGAGCAGATCGCCCCGGTTGTCGACGATCGATATGTTGGTCGGTTTCAGCCCCGGCACCGCCGAAGCCACAAGGTTGAGGATCGCATCGACACTTTCATGATCGAGCGGTGCGGCGCCAGCGAGCGAGAGCATCACGCTGGCCTGGGCCGGCGCCGTGCTGAGGCTGAACTCGTCGCGCCGGGGAAGCACAACCTGCACGCGGGACGCCGAGACGCCATGGATCAGGTCGATCGTCCGCTCAAGTTCGGAATCGAGGGCGCGCGTTTCGTCGATCCGGTTCAGAAAACTGGAGCCAAGGAGCGGGTTCTTGTGATCGAAGATGGCGAAGCCGTCGGACGAGCCGGCCGGAAGGTTGTGTTGCGCCAGCAGAAGCCGCGCCTCGTCGAGCTGGGCGGGCGTAACCAGGACGCTATGCCCGCCCTCCCCGATCGAATAGGGAATGTGTGCAGCCTTCAGCGTCGCGGTGATCTGGCCGGCATCCTTGAGGCCGAGACCCGAATACAGCGTTGCTGACGGGGAAGGACCACCGGTCAGCACCAATGCCGCCATCAGCCCAAGCACAGCAACCGCCACGGCCCCCATGGCACCCAGCTTTACCGGGCCCAGCGCCTTCAGGTTCGCGATCAGCTGTTTCATCGGCCGTGGGACCCCGATTTTGAGTCCCGACGCAGCCAGTTGTTGAACTGCATGTATCCATCCTGCGGTTACGACTTTTTGTCGCAGGATCAACATCGCTCATCAGAGTAACTGTTCGGTTAACACTCGGCAGAATTTGCCGAGCCGCGTCGCTCCCGAAAAAATTGTTGCAATAATGACGCGGCTGCAATCTCCCCGACCCCACCGATCACCTCCGGCCGGTGATGGCAGGAGGGCTGGGCGAAAATCCTTGGCCCGTGCTCGACTCCGCCCGATTTGGGATCATAGGCGCCGAAGATCAGGCACTGGATGCGGTACAGGGAAATCGCCGCGGCGCAGAGCGGGCAGGGTTCGAGGGTCACATACAGCCTGCAACCCTGCAGAAATTTCCCACCCCGCCGTCGGGCGGCCGCCCGCAGCGCGAGCAGTTCGGCATGCGCGGTCGGATCGGCGCGCGCCTCCACCTCGTTGCCGGCTGCGGCGAGAACGACACCCGCGGCATCGACGATGACGGCACCGACCGGCACCTCGCCGCGGTGCGCGGCGGCTTCGGCCTCTTCCAGGGCTTGGCGCATCGGGGTCACGTCCGCTCTCTTGCCTTGAGGGCGGGATGAGGTCTAGTTCTGCCCATGAAAAACCGTCCCCTGATCGGACTGACGCTGGATGCGGAGCAGCCTGGCGGCTACTCGAAATTCCCCTGGTATGCTCTGCGCGCCAACTACATGGACGCCATCGCCGATTGCGGCGGGGTGCCCCTGGCCTTGCCGCACCGGGCGGAACTGGCGCCCGACATGCTGGATGCCATATCCGCCCTCGTGGTCACCGGCGGCGCGTTCGACGTCGATCCCGCGCTGTACGGCGAACCCGGGCGCCATGAAACCGTGACATTGAAAGAGGGCCGGACCGCGGCGGAGGCAGCACTTGTCGGCGGCGCGCTCGCCCGCGACATGCCGGTTCTCGGCATTTGCGGCGGCGAGCAGTTGCTGGCGGTGGCCCTCGGCGGCACGCTCATCCAGCACATTCCGGATTCGGTGCCCGATGCCCTGCCCCACGAGCAACCCAACCCGCGCAACGAGCCGGGCCACGAGATCGCCATCACACCGGGAACCCGCCTCGCTTCCATCGTCGGCACCGCCACGATGCTGGTCAACTCGGCGCATCACCAGGCGGTGCGCGCGCCGGGCCCTCGCCTCGTCGTCAATGCTCTGGCGCCGGATGGCGTGATCGAGGGAGTGGAATCGGCCTCGCACAGGTTCTGCCTCGGCGTACAGTGGCATCCGGAATTCCTGATCGATCCCGGCGACCGGCGGCTGCTCGAGGCCTTTGTCGAGGCCGCACGATGAGCGATCCGGAGAGGGACGAACGCGGCGAGCGGATCGCGAAATTTCTCGCTCGGGCGGGTATCGCAAGCCGCCGCGATGCCGAACGCATGATCGAGGCTGGCAGGGTCTCGCTGAACGGCGCGAAGGTTCTCCACCCCGCAACCTTCATCACCGCCGGCGACATCGTACTCGTCGATGGCACGCCGGTGGCAGCTCCGGCGCGCACCAGGCTCTGGCGCTACCACAAGCCGGCGGGCCTGCTGACCACGCATCGCGATCCCGAGGGCCGGCCCACCATCTTCGAGCGGATGCCGGCCGAACTGCCCCGCGTGGTCAGCATCGGCCGGCTCGATCTGAACAGCGAGGGGCTGCTGCTGCTCACCAACGATGGCGCCCTTGCCCGCCAGCTCGAATTGCCGGCGACCGGGTGGCTGCGCCGCTATCGCGTGCGTGTGCATGGCACGATCGACCCGGCCCGGCTCGCGGCGCTGAAGGGCGGCATTGTCGTAGACGGCGTGCGATACGGCCCGATCGCGGCTGAAATCGACTCCACCAAGGGATCGAATTCCTGGCTCGCGGTTGGCCTCAACGAGGGCAAGAATCGTGAGATCCGCAAGGTTATGGCCGCACTCGGGCTGGAGACGACCCGCCTGATCCGTATTGCCTATGGCCCGTTCCAGCTCGGCAACATGCCACGCGGCGCGGTCACGGAGGTCAATCCCAAGGTCCTCCGCGAGCAATTGCCGAAAGCTGGCTGATGAGCGGCCCGCGGATCATCGCCGGCGCCTGGCGCGGCCGCACGCTCGCCGTGCCGGAGGGCGCACTGACCCGGCCAACCGCCGGTCGGGTGAGGCAGGCGCTGTTCGACATTCTTCTCCATGCGCCCTGGGCGGAGGACGCTGTCGTCGGGCGCGCGGTGCTCGATGCCTTCGCCGGCTCGGGGGCGCTCGGGCTGGAAGCCCTGTCGCGCGGCGCGGCAAGCGCCACCTTCATCGAGCGGGACCGTGCGGCGCTCGCCGCACTTCGCCGCAATCTCGTCGCATGCCGCGCGGAGGACCGCGGCCGGATTGTCGCCGTAGATGCCCTTGCCCCGCCGCGCGGCACGCCGCACGACCTCATCCTGCTGGATCCGCCCTACGGCAGGGATCTTGTGCCTCAGGCGCTCCAGGCGCTCGCCGGGGCCGGATGGCTTGCCCCCGGCGCGCTGATCGCTGCCGAATTCGGCAAGGCCGACCCGCCGCCAGCCGATCTTTCCGTGCTCGCCGAGCGCGCCCACGGTCCGGCGCGGCTGGTCATCTGGCGCCATCCGGCCTGAAAACTCCCGGCCATACCAACACTGTCAGGTCATGATTACCGCGACATGACCCTTCTCGCCGGCATAGCCGAGATAGCGATAGCTGCGTCCGCCCTCGGCGCAGAATTCCTGGAACGCCTTGTATTCGTGCTGCCGCCAGCCGGGATAGTTGAAATACTCGTCGAACACGATGACCGTGCCGGGACGGATGCGGTCGGACAGCAGATCGAACACGGTTTTGGTCGAGGAATAAATATCGCAGTCGATATGCAGCAGCGCGACCGGCTCCGCCGTCTCCGCCAGGAATGCGGGCAGCGTCGCGTCGAACCAGCCGACATGCAGGCGCACATTGCCGGGCACGTTCGGCAGCGTGCCGCGCCGGTCGAAGGCGCCGCGGGCGGAGGCGGTGCCGGCCCAATCCTCCGGCAAGCCCTGGAATGAGTCGAACCCATGGACCATGCGCGGCGTCGCCCGCGCGAGGCAGTTGACGGAAAGTCCCTTCTCCACCCCGAATTCCAGCACGAGCCCGGCTTCCGGCGCACGCGACAGGGCGAAGCGCAACAGGTCGAACCGGTCGCGCAGCATCATCGCCGCCTGCATGTGGCCCATCACATAATCCACTGCCTCCCGCTTGGCAGCGAGGCGGATATCGAAGGCGAGATCGTTGAGATACCATGAATGCAGGATCTTCCGGTACGCCCGTGCCAGAAGCCCGCCGCGCAGGCCGCGCTGGAGAATCGCCATGGTCAGAGCGGCTTCGGCACGCCGGCGCGGGCCAAGGCAGCCTCCTGCCGTGCCTCCAGCGATGCGGCATCGAATTCAGCGACCGTCTCCTGGAACAGCTGCTGCCAGTTCAGCTCTGCCCGCAGCCGGAGAAACACGCTGCCGAGCCCGATCGCCGAGCGGTCCATCAGCACGAATTCGCGCGGCGGCCGGACCCCTCCGGTGCGCTTCAGCCCTTCATGCACTTTTTCGGCAACGCTGCGGCCAAACGTCACGTCATTGGTCTCCTGGATCGCCCGCACCCTGTCCTGCATCAGCGGCTCGTAGAGAAAGCGCGCCCATTCGTTCAGCACGTCGAGCTTTTCGCGGGTGATGTCGGTAAACCCCCAGGAGGTGTAGGCATGATGGGCCAACTCGTCATCCTTGTCGCGGATCGCCCGGAACAGGTCGATCACCCCGGCGACGAAGCGGGCGCCGAACACGCGGATGGCACCGAAATCGAGCAGGTTGATCCCGCCCGCAGGGTTCACCTGGTAATTGCCGAGATGCGGATCGCCGTGGATCACCCCGTAGCGGTAGAACGGCACATACCAGGCACGGAAGAGCGCGCGCGCAACCCGGTTGCGGCTCTCCTGGTCGGGATCGGTGTCGAGAAACGCCTGCATCCCGATGCCATCGAGCCAGGACATGGTCAGCAGGCGGCGGGAGGAATATTCGGGGATCGGTTCGGGAATGACGATATCCGGCTGCCCCTCCAGCATGATCGCGTAAAGCCGCGCCTGTGCCGCCTCGCGCGTGTAGTCGAGCTCCTCGCGCAGCCGCGCCGCCAGTTCGACATAGATGTCATCCTGGTGGATGGCGTTGTCCATCCGCTTGTAGACGGCCATCGCGAGCTTGAGCTGCCGGAGATCGGATTCCACCGTGCTCGGCATGTCAGGGTATTGCAGCTTGCAGGCGACGATGCGGCCATCCGGCAATTCTGCCTTGTGCACCTGCCCGAGACTGGCCGCGGCAGCCGCTTCGCGCCCGAAGGTGCGGAATTTCCGTTCCCAGTCCTGACCGAGTTCGGCACTCATCCGCCGGCGGACGAACGCCCAGCCCATCGGCGGCGCATTCGCCTGCAATTGAGCGAGTTCCCGTGCATATTCCTCGGGCAGCGCATCCGGCACGGTGCTGAGAATCTGGGCGATCTTCATCATCGGGCCCTTGAGGCCGCCGAGGATGGTCTTCAGATCTTCGGCATGCCGGCCGCGATCGGTGCGGATGCCGAACACCCGCTCGCCGGCCACCCGCGCGGCGATGCCGGACACCGCCCCCGACGTGCGTGCGAAGCGCCTGATTTCGCCGAACAGCGTGCCGCCATTATCCGCTTCGTTGGCCATGTATCCCCGGTTTCCCTCAGTGTTCCAGTTCGTCGATGAAGCCGGCGATGACATCGAGCCCACGGCGCCAGAAGGCCGGGTCCGATGCGTCGAGGCCAAATGGTGCCAGCACCTCGCGGTGCCGCCTGGTGCCGCCTGCTGCCAGCATATCGAGATAGCGATTGACGAACCCGGCCGCTTCACCCCGCGCCGCGGCGTCATGGTAGACGCCATACAACGCGTTCACCAGACAGTCACCGAACGCATAGGCGTAGACGTAAAACGGCGAGTGCACGAAATGCGGCACATAGGCCCAGAACATCCGGTATTCGTCGGAAAATTCGAAGGCGGGCCCGAGGCTTTCACGCTGCACCGCGAGCCAGATGGCGCTGATCTCGTCGGGCAGCAACTCGCCGCGCCGCCGCGCCGCATGCAGCCGCTGCTCGAACTGATGGAAGGCGATCTGCCGGACCACCGTGTTCAGCATGTCCTCCACCTTCTGCGCCAGCATCAGCCGCCGCCGCTGCGGGTCGGTCTCGGCGTCGAGCAGTGCGCGGAAGGTCAGCATCTCGCCGAACACGCTGGCGGTTTCCGCAAGCGTCAGCGGTGTTGATGCCATGAGATAGCCCTGGCGCGCGGCAAGCACCTGATGCACGCCGTGACCAAGCTCATGGGCCAGCGTCATCACGTCACGGGTGCGGCCGTGATAGTTGAGCAGGACATAGGGATGGACATCCGGCACGGCGGGATGGGCGAACGCACCGCCGGACTTGCCGGGGCGGGGCACGGCGTCGATCCAGCCGCCATCGAAGAACCGGGCGGCGACCGCGCGCATCTCCGGGCTGAAGGCGCCATAGGCGCCAAGCACCGTCTCGCGGGCCTCGGACCAGCTGATCCGTCGGTCCGGCTCGCCCGGCAGCGGCGCGTTGCGGTCCCAATGCTGCAAGCGCTCAAGGCCCAGCCATCCGGCCTTGAGCGTGTAGTAGCGGTGCGCCAACCGCGGATAGGCTTGCGTCACTGCCGTCACGAGCGCCTCGACCACCTCGGGCTCGACCCGGTTCGCCAGGTGGCGCGCCGCTTCGGGCGTGGGATAGCGACGCCAGCCATCCTCGATCGCCTTGTCCTTGGCGATCGTGTTGAGGATCTGGGCGAAGAGCCGGGAATTGCGCTGCAGCGTCCCGCCGATCGCCCGGCCGGCGGCCTCGCGCCGCGCGCGATCCGTATCGGACAGCCGGTTGAGCGCGGCCGACAGCGTCAGGTCCTCGCCCGCCACCGGCACCCGCAGGGCAGCGGTCGTCTCGTCGAACAGGCGGGACCAGGCCGCATGCCCCGTCACCTCCTTCTCCAGCAGCAGCCGCTCGATCTCGCCGGACAGCTGATGCGGGCGCAGCGCCCGCAGATCGCGCAGCCACGGCGCGTACCGGGCGAGCGCGGGATCGGCGAGCGCCGCCTCGAGCGCAGTGTCGTCGATCAGGTTGATCTCGATGGGAAAGAAAACGAGGTTTCCACCGATCGCGGTCGCCCGTTCCGCGATCGACTGGTAGAACGGCCCGGCGGTCGGCACCGTGGCGTCGGCGCTGAAATTGAGCTGCGCAAATGTATGCAGCCGCCCCAGCCCCTGCTCGATCGCCTCGTATCGCGCGATCGCGGCGGCCAGCGCCGCCCCGTCCAGCCCGGCAACCGTTCCGCGCAGCGCTGCCGCGAAGGCGATGGCGTCGGCCTCGAGTCGCGCAAGATCCGCCTCGATCGCCTGGTCCTCGGTCCCACGATAGAGATCGGTCAGGGTCCAGGACGGCAAGGCAAAGGCGGCATCGTTGCCGGCCTCGGGCCGCACCGTCACGCCAGCCATGTCGTCGGGCAGGGCCAGTGGGCGGGTCAGCGTCATCGAAAACTCCTCGTGTCAACAATGCGCCAGGTCTGAAACCCGACGGATTTCAGATCCGGGTCCGGGCGTGGCGCGTTCACATTCTCTTTTCCGCCAGCCGGATCGTCCCGCTTTTCTCAACGGCAGTGCCCCAGAGATAGGCCGGAAAATCCACCCGTCAAATGCCAGGCTCTGGCGCGGCCCGCCGCGGGCGACTATCAGCCGGATCGAGATGAATTACCGCCACGCCTATCACGCCGGCAATGCGGCCGATTGCCTGAAGCACGCCCTGCTGGTCCTGCTGCTGCGCGCGCTGACGCGCAAGGCAAAGCCGCTCTTCGTGCTCGATACCCACGCGGGACTCGGCGCCTACGATCTCGCCGGCCCGGAAGCCGGCCGCACCCGGGAGTGGGAAGGCGGCATCGGCAGGCTTCGCGCCGCTTCGCCCACCGCCCTCGCCGATTATCTCGCGCTGGTGCCGCCTGGCCTTGCCTATCCCGGCTCGCCCGCGATTGCCCGCGCGCTGCTGCGCCCCGGCGACCGCCTCGCCCTCTGCGAGCTGCACCCCGAGGATGCGGCGGTGCTGAGACGCCGGTTCCGCGGCGATCCGCTGGCCCAGGTCCACGCTCGTGACGGCTACGAGGCCGTCTCCGCGCTGCTGCCGCCGGCCGAGCGCCGCGCCCTCGTGCTGATCGATCCGCCCTTCGAACGCCCCGACGAGTTCGCCATCCTCGCCAGGACGCTCGATGCCGGGCGACGCAAATTCCCCTCCGGCGTGTTCGCGGCCTGGTATCCCGTCAAGCACCGCGCGCCCGTCCGCGATTTCATGGCCGATATCACCGCCAGAGGCATCCCTGACGTCATTGCCTGCGAGATGCTGCTCCGCCCGGCGATCGACCCGGCGCGGCTGAACGGCAGCGGCCTGCTGGTGATCAACCCACCCTACGGATTCGAGGCCGCGGCGGCCCCGGTACTGGAAGCGTTGCGCGCCGCGCTGGGCGAGGAAGAGGCCAGTACCGCCATCATTCGGCTTGCCGGAGAGGACGCAGGATGACACAGCACCCCGAATTCGTCGTGATCGGCGCCGGCGCCTGGGGAGCCGCCCTCGCCACGCTCTACGCCGCGCAGGGACGGCGGGTGACGCTGGTCGCGCGCGACGCCGCGAAGGCCGCTTCACTGGCCGCTACGCGCGCGACCCCGCATTTGCCCAGCCTCCGCCTGCCGGACAATCTCGCCATCGCCGCGCGGCCGCCCGAAGCGCCGGTCACGCTTCTCGCGGTGCCGTTCCAGCATTTGCGGGAAACCCTCGGCCGCCTGCCGCAAGGCAACGGCACGCTGGTTCTCTGCGCCAAAGGAGTGGAGCGCGAAACCGGCGCGCTGGGGCCGGAAATCGCCGCCGAGATGGAACCCCGCCGGCCCTGCGCGGTGCTGACAGGCCCGAACTTCGCCCACGAGATCGCCGCCGGCCTGCCGGCAGCGTCCGTACTGGCAATGACCGACGCAACTTCCCGGCGCGACCTCGTCCAACGCCTCGCGACACCGCGCCTGCGCGTCTATGGCAGCGCCGACCCGATCGGCGCGGCGCTTGGCGGGGCTGCAAAAAACGTCATCGCGATCGCCGCCGGCGCGGTGATCGGCGCCGGGCTCGGCGAGAACGCGCGCGCGGCGCTGATCACCCGCGGCCTTGCCGAGATCGCCCGCCTCACCGAAGCCATCGGCGGTGCCGCGGAGACGATTTCGGGCCTCGCCGGGCTGGGAGACCTGATCCTGACCGCAACGGGCGGCGCCAGCCGGAATTACCGCGCCGGGCTTGCCCTCGGCCGCGGCGAGCGCCCCGCACCGGAGGGCGGCGTGATCGAAGGCCTGGCGACCGCCCCTGCCCTGCTCGCCCGCGCACGGTCGGCCGGCTGCGAAATGCCCGTCACCGAGGCGGTGGCGGATCTGATCGGTGGCCGCAGCACGCTTGAAGCCAGCATGCGCCGGCTGCTCGGCCGCGCCTTGCGGGACGAGCGCTGAGCCGCGTCAGACGCCGAATTCGGCAGCCAGCGCCTCGACCGAGTCGACGACGATCTCCCACGGCCCGGACGGGTTGGCGCGATCGCCGGTGGCGGCGCCGAATTCGAGCGGGCGGCTGATGAACGCCGTCCGCAAGCCGAAACTCGACGCGGCCGCGAGATCGTCGTTATGCGCGGCGGCCAGCATCACCTCATGCGGCGCGAGACCGAGATAGTCGCAGGCCCCGAGATAGACCTCGGCATCGGGCTTGTAGTGGCGGAAAATATCCGATCCGAAGGTGACATCCCAGGGGAAACCGTTGCGCCGCGCGAGCGAGACCTGCAGCGCGACATGTCCGTTCGAAAGCGGGCCGATGATTACCGCCTGCCGCAGCCGTGTGAGCCCGGCGACCGTGTCCGGCCACGGCGCCAGCCGGTGCCACAGCTTGACGAGGTGCTCGCAATCGGCGTCCTCCAGCGGACCGAAGCCGTGCCGCCGGGCCAGATCGACGATTGCATCGCGGTGCAGGTCATCGAGCAGGGTCCACGGGATGGCGCCGCGGCGAACCCGGTCCATCGAGGGGCGATAGGTCCGGCGCCAGGCATCGGCAATCTCGGCCCAGTCCGCATTGCGGCCGCGCGCGGAACCGAATGCGGTCAGGCCGGCGATGACGCTGCCGCGCCAGTCGACCAGCGTGCCGAAGACATCGAACAGGACGGCGCGGGGCTGGGCCATGCGCGTCAGCCGGTCACGATCAGGATGACGACGAGCGCCACGGCGACGGCCTGCAGGCCGACGCGCCAGCGCATCAGCCGGTTTTGCCGGCGCGGGTCCGCACCGCGGGTCATGCCGACGGCACCCGCCAGCAGCACGGCAACCACCGCGATCATGTCGACACCAAGCACAATCAAGAGAATATCACGCATGACGAACATATAATGGGCGAAACCCGATGCCGATAGGGGGGCAGTGTTGACATCGGCCGCAATGACCCGTTTCTCCCGAACCATGGTTCGCGTCCTGACGCTCGTCATCCCGTTCCTCGCCATGCTCGTCGCCGCGATGCCGCAGGCCACGGCGGGAAGCGTCGCGCCCGCTGCCGGCCGGAGTGCAGCCGTCACGACTGCCGCCCCGGCCGCGCTCGCGCCGGCGCAGATCAACGCCGCGATCACCACGCTGCAGAACCCCGCACAGCGCAACGCCCTCATTGCGACACTCAAGGCGATGAAGGCAGGCAAGGCCGCGAGCCCCGCGCCCGTCGCGGCGGCGCTCGGCCTTGGCATCACCCAGAGGGCAGAAGCCTGGACGAAACAGACCCTGCAGGGCGTGGGCCGGGCGCTGAGCGATGCCACCGACGTGTCGCTGATCTGGCACTGGATCACGTTCGTCGCGACCGATTCCTGGCTCCGCCATACCGTGCTGAAGGCCTCCTGGCGCCTCGCCGTGGTCCTTGCCACATGCCTCGCGCTGGAATTTATCACCCGTCGGGCCTTGCTGAAGCCGCGCACGCGGCTCGAGCGCGGGCCAGCCAGCGCACGCGGTGGCGACAAGCCCGACGCGCCGAAAGCCAATGCCGGCATCGCCGCGGCGGAAGCCGGCGAAACCGAACACCGTCGCCGACGCCAGCCGCTGCGGCACTGGCTGCGCCGGGTTCCGCGCGCGCTTGCCCATTTCGGCCTCGAACTGGCACCCGTTCTCGTCTTCGCGCTGGCCGGCTTCGCCCTCATTTCGAGCGACATCGCCGACGACCGGGTCTCCCGCCTCGTCATCATCGCCGCGCTGGAAGCCTATATCGTCTCGCGCATCGCCATGGAGTGCCTGCGGCTGCTGTTTGCCCCGCATGCGCCGGAACTCCGGCTGACCGGCCTTGACGATGCGCGCGCGCGGTGGATCGATCGCTGGCTGCGCACGATCGTCGGCACGATCGCCTTCGGCTACGCCGCGATCGCGACCGGCGGCCTGTTCGGGCTTTATCCGGCGGCCAGCAGGGTGCTGATCAAGATCGTCTCGCTGGCGGTGCATCTGATGCTGGCGGTGATGATCCTGCAGGCGCGGAGGCCGGTCGCGGCCTTCATCCGCGGCGAGACCGCCACCACCGGGTTCACCGCGGCGCTGCGCGTCGGGTTCGCGCACACCTGGCACATACTCGCACTCTTCTACGTGATCGCCCTTTGGGTCGCCTGGGCGATCGGCATCCCGCACGCTTTCTTCATCATGCTCCGCATCGTGATCGTGCTCGGCCTGGTGACCATCATCGCGCGCGGAATCGCGGCGAGCATCGCCTCCGCCCTCGATCATGCGTTCGACGAGCGCGGCACGCTGCGCGCCCGGCATCCCGGCATGCACGCAAGGCTGCGGACCTATCTGCCGGTGCTCAAGCTGGGGGCGGCGGCGCTCGTCGCCGGGCTTGGCCTGCTGGTCACCCTGCAGCTCTGGGGCATCGGCGTGTTCGCGTGGTTCGCGGGAACCACGATCGGCCGGCAGATCGCCTCCGCCATCATCACCATCGCGACCGCGATTCTCGCCGCGCTCATCGTCTGGGAAGCCGCGAACGCGGCGCTGGAGGCGCATGCCGAACGGCTGGAGCGTCAGGGCCGCGCCGGCCGTGCCGCGCGCTACCGCACGGTGATGCCGATGCTGCGCTCCACGCTCATGGGGGCGATCCTCGTGGTGGTGACACTGGTGGTGCTCGATACGATCGGCGTCAATGTGACCCTGCTGCTCGGCGGCCTGTCCATCTTTGGCCTTGCCATCGGCTTCGGCTCGCAGAAGCTGGTGCAGGACATCATCACCGGCCTGTTCCTGCTGCTCGAAGACGCCGTGCAGGTCGGCGACTGGGTGACCCTCGCGGGCGTCTCCGGCAGCGTCGAGAAACTCTCGATCCGCACGATCCGGCTGCGCGCCGGCGACGGCTCGCTCAACGTCATCCCGTTCAGCGCGGTCAGCACGGTGTCCAATTTCTCGCGGGAATTCTCCTTCGCGCCGATCAGCGTCGGCGTCGCCTACAAGGAAGACATCGATCGGGTCTTCCAGGTGATCCGCGACGAATTCGCGACCATGCGCGCCAATCCGGACTGGGCGCCGAACATCCTCGGCGACATCGAGCTGTGGGGGCTCGACCAATTCGGCGCCTCCTCGCTCGACATCGTCGGCCGGATGCGCACCCCGGCCGGACAGCAGCATGCGGTGCGCCGCGAATTCAACCGCAGACTGAAGAACCGCTTCGACGCCGAGGGGATCGAGATTCCCTTCCCCTATCAGCGGCTCACCATCGATCCCGCCGAATTCCGCGCCGCATTCGGTACGCCCCCGCGTCAGGCCAGCCCGCCACCCCCCGACCCCGCGCCAGGGAATGGCTGAGTTTACCTCCGCGTGACCTGTTACCCGTCCGGGAACGTGTTATTTCTGGCATATGGATCCTGTTGGCACCCGCAGTGAACTCGGCCTGAACCTCGCCGCCGAAGGCTTTGCCTTTCTGCCGGGGGTTGCCCTTGACCGGATGCTCCCCGCCGAGGCCATTGCCCCTGCCGCGTGGGAGGCCTTCGCGTCGAGCTGGGACGCAATGCCGATTGATCAATACATGGCTGATGGCGGCCGCTACCGCCGCCGCCGCTTCGGCGTGTTCACCGCGGTGCCGGACCAGCCCATCCGCCGCGCCGCGCATCAGCCGCATTTCCAGACCCGCGAATACAACGCCCTGAATGGCGGGGTGGAGCGCTGGTTCGAGCCGATCCCCGACATCATCGCCAATGGCGACACGTTTCAGGCCCTGCTCGGCTTCACCCGATCCCTCTTCGAGGAACGAACGGGCAGCATCGCCTGGCATATCGAGGCGCACCAATTCAGGATCGAGGCGAATCCCGATGGCGCCGGCCTGCCCACGCCGGAGGGCATGCACCGCGACGGCGTGGATTTCGTTCTGGTCCTGATGGTCCGCCGCGAAAACATCGAGCAGGGCACCACAACGATCCACGACCTGCACGGCAACGATCTCGGCAGCTTCACCCTGACGGCAGCGCGAGATGCGGCCCTGGTTGACGACCAGCGGGTGTTTCACGGCGTGACGCCGGTCATCCCGCTCGACCCTGCGCGGGCCGCTTTCCGCGACGTGCTGGTCCTGACCTACCGAAGGGTCTGATCCGCCGCCTCACGCAATTGCGGCGTGCGATCTGGCGGGCCGGTCATCGCCGGTTTCCTGCCCGCATGGGGCGCTGCGTGAAGCCCCCTGCGGTTCAGCCAGCCAGCAAGACGTCAATCGTCGTTCAGGTGATCCAGGGCGGTGTCGGCAGATTTTTGCTCCGCAGGAATTCCGGGTTGAAGAGCTTCGACTGATAGCGCGATGCACCATCGCACAGGATGGTGACGATCGTATGGCCCGGTCCCATCTCGCGGGCAACGCGAATTGCCGCGGCGACGTTGATCCCGGCGGAACCGCCGATGGAAAGCCCCTCATGGATCATCAGGTCGTAAACCTGTTCAAGCATCTCCGTATCGGGCACGCGCACCGCATCATCGATCGGCGCGCCTTCCAGATTGGCGGTGACCCGGCCCTGGCCGATCCCCTCGGAAATCGACGAGCCTTCCGCCACGATCTCGCCGGTCTTGATCCATGAATGCAGCGCGCTGCCCTCGGGATCGGCGAGGACGATCCGCACGGCCGGATCATGCGCCTTCAGCGCCATGGCGACGCCGGCCAGCGTACCGCCGGTACCGCAAGCACAGGTGAAGGCATCGATTCGTCCCCCGGTCTGCGCCCAGATTTCCGGCCCCGTCGTGCGACGATGGCCCTCGCGATTGGCGGTGTTGTCGAACTGGTTTGCCCAGCAGCCGCCCACCTCCTCGGCGATGCGCCGCGAGACGTGCACGTAATTGCCCGGATCGCGATAGGGCTTTGCCGGCACGAGGCGCAGATCGGCGCCGATCATCTGCAGGAAGTCCTTCTTCTCCTGGCTCTGCGTCTCCGGCATCACGACGATGCTGCGATAGCCGCGGGCATTGGCGACCAGCGTTAGCCCAATTCCGGTATTGCCGGCAGTTCCCTCGACGATAATACCCGGCTTGCCCGGCGTGAGCAGGCCGCGCGCCTCGGCATCCTCGATGATCGCGAGCGCCGCTCGATCCTTTACCGACCCGCCCGGATTCATGAATTCGGCCTTGCCGAGAATCTCGCACCCGGTCGCCTCCGAGGCGCGGCGCAGCCGGATCAGGGGCGTATTGCCAATGGCGCCGACAAATCCGTCGGCGATCGAGGTCGCTGCTTGCAGTGTCACGCTGTTCTGTCTCCCGTGTAACCGTCTTGCATCAGATCCGGCCGTCGGACAACAATGCCGCAACGCTATAACCGTGATGATCCGGAGGAAGATATGGTTGACGATGTGGCTCCGAAACAGGTGTGGGAAGCGCTGATGAGCAACCCGGATGCCATGCTGTGCGACGTGCGGACCAGCGCGGAATGGACCTTTGTCGGCCTTCCTGACCTGTCCCAGGCCGGCAAGCAGATCGTGCCGATCGAGTTGCAGAGCTTTCCGAGCATGCAGCACAACCCGCGTTTCCTCGACGAGATGCGGGGCGCCGGGCTGCGGCCGGAGCACCATGTGTATTTCATCTGCCGCAGCGGCGGGCGCAGCATGGCTGCCGCACGCATCGCGCAGGAGCACGGTTTCCCGCATGTCTACAACGTGCGGGACGGGTTCGAGGGCCCGCACGACCAGCGCGGCCATCGCGGCCTCGTCGCCGGCTGGAAACATGACGGGCTGCCCTGGGTGCAGAAATAGGCGCCGCTCCACCCCGGCAAGGAGGCTGACCTGCGCGGGACGGGCTGGAAAACCGTCCTGCCCTGCCGGCATTCAGGACGGATGAAGGACCCAACACCGCCGGCAGCCGCCCCGTCCCGCATCAGCCGAGGTACGCCCGCGTTTCGCCGGACCACGCTCGCGATGTTCGCCGCCGGCTTCGCGACCTTCGCCCTGATGTATTGCGTCCAGCCCCTGCTGCCGGTCTTCGCGACGGATTTCCACGTCCGCCCGGTCGCCGCGAGCCTCGCGCTCTCCCTGACCACCCTCACCCTCGCCGGCTCGCTTCTCGTCGCCAGCGCGCTCTCGGAAGCCTGGGGGCGCAAGCCGATGATGGCGACCTCAGTGATCGGCGCCGCGCTGCTGACCCTCATTTCGGCAGCCATCCCGCATTGGGGGGATTTTCTCGCGCTGCGGGCGCTGATCGGCCTCGTGCTGTCGGGCCTGCCCGCCGTCGCCATGGCCTACCTAGCGGAGGAGATCGAGCCGAGATCGATGGGTCTCGCCATGGGACTCTATGTCGGCGGCAGCGGTTTCGGCGGCATGAGCGGGCGCCTGATCGCCGGCATTCTCGCCGATGCCGCCGGGTGGCGCGCCGCCCTTGCCGGCATCGGCGCGATCGGCCTCGCCTCCGGCCTGCTGTTCATGGCGAGCCTGCCCGCCTCGCGCCATTTCATCCGCCGGCCGCTATCGATCGGCGCCCTCGCGCGGAGCTACGCAGCGCATCTCGCGGACCCGGCGCTGCGCCTGCTCTATGCCGAGGGGTTCCTGTTCATGGGCGGCTTCGTGACGGTGTACAACTACATCACCTTCCGCCTGCTCGCACCGCCATTCAGCATGTCGCAGGCCGCGGTCGGCACGATCTTCACGGTCTATCTCGTCGGCGTCGGCGGTTCCGCCTGGAGCGGGCAGCTTGCCGGGCAGATCGGCAGGGCGCGCATGCTGCCGGCAGCGATCGCGCTCGAACTGGCCGGCGCGCTGCTGACCCTCTCCGGCGCGCTCTGGCTGGTCGTTCTCGGCATCGCCCTCGTCACGCTCGGGTTTTTCGCCAGCCACGCCACGGCGAGCGCCTGGGTCGGAGCGGTTGCCCGCGGCGCGCGGGCGCAGGCGGCGGCGCTCTATCTTTTTCTGTACTATCTCGGCTCCAGCTTCGCGGGCTCGCTGGGCGGCGTCGCGTGGAGCGGTGCGGGCTGGAACGGCGTTGTGGCGATGATCGCGGCAATGCTTGTTGCCGGTCTCGCGCTGTCGGTCCGGCTGGCCACCTTGCCATTGCGCCGCACGGAAGTCATTTAACAGCGATGAAACTCAAAGCGGTCAACCCGGCGGAGTGCAGCTGATGGACAGCGGATCCGAACAGCGGCAGATCACGATCCACAAACCCGAGGATTTCGCGCCCATGCGCGCGGCCGGCGGGCTTGCGGCCGAAGTGCTCGACATGGTCGGCGCGCATGTCCATCCCGGCATCTCGACGGGTGAGATCGACCGGATCTGCCACGATTACATCGTTGCCCGTGGCGCCATCCCGGCACCGCTGAACTATCGCGGCTTCCCGAAATCGACCTGCATCTCGATCAACCATGTCGTCTGCCACGGCATCCCCGGCGACCGGGTGCTGATGGATGGGGATATCCTCAATATCGACATCACCGTGATTCTTGATGGCTGGCACGGCGATTCGAGCCGGATGTACATCGCCGGCACGGCGCCGACCAAGGCCCGCCGCCTGATCGACGTCACTTACAACTCCCTGCTGGAAGGCATCCGCGTGGCCAGGCCCGGCGCGCATTTCGGCGATATCGGCCATGCCATCCAGACCTATGTCGAGGCGCAACGTTTCTCGGTGGTGCGGGATTTCTGCGGCCACGGCATCGGCCGCCGGTTCCACGAGCCGCCGAACGTGCTGCATTTCGGCCGCAAGGGCGACGGCCCCGAATTGCGGCCCGGCATGTTCTTCACCATCGAGCCCATGGTCAATGCGGGACGCCCGGAAGTGAAGGTGCTCGACGATGGCTGGACCGCCGTCACGCGGGACCGCAGCCTGTCAGCGCAGTTCGAGCACATGATCGGCATCACCGAAACCGGATGCGAGGTGTTCACCCTTGCCGCCGGCGAGACGATCTGACCGGCAGGGCGGAAAGCGGCTTTTCAAGGACATTCGAATATGACAATCTCCGGTTGTGATTCCCTCTGGAGATTCGTTGCGCGAACCGGCCGCCCAGCCGGATCTTCTGCAGGATGAGGTCTCCTCACGGCACGGGGAACCAAACCCCGGTGCCCACGGCGCGGCCGGCCACCGTTCACGGCTGCGGGCGCGCCTGCTGAAAGCAGGACCGGACGCGCTGGCGGACCATGAAATCCTCGAAATGCTGCTGTTTCTTGCCGTCCCCCGGCGGGATACCAAGCCGGTGGCGAAGGAACTCATCCGGCATTTCGGCTCCTGCGCGGGCGCCATCGCCGCACCGGCCGAGGCGCTGCGCGGTGTCGAGGGGCTGGGCGAGGCCGGTGCCGCCGCTCTCAAGCTCGTCCAGGCCGCAGCGCTCCGCCTCACCAGGGCGGAAATCACCTACCGGCCGGTCCTGAACCACTGGGACAGGCTGATCGAATACCTCACCGCCGTCCTCTCCCGTGAAAAGACCGAACAGGTCCGCGTGCTGTTTCTCGATCAGCGCAACCGGTTGATCGCCGACGAGGTGCTCGCGCACGGCACGGTGAACCATGCCCCGGTCTATCCGCGGGAAATGATGCGCCGGGCGCTCGAACTGCATGCAACGGCGCTCATCCTCGTGCATAACCACCCGAGCGGCGATCCCACCCCGTCAGAAGAGGACGTGGCGATGACCCGAGAGATCAAGCAGGCGGCGGCGACACTTTCGGTCGTGCTGCACGACCACCTGATCATCGGCAACGGAAGGTGGATCAGCCTGAAGCGGCTCGGCCTGTTATGATCCCCAGCCGGTGATCACGCCCATGGGCCATTCGAGCCGCAGCCGGCCATCGGCATCCGCGATTGCCGCCAGCGCCATCGGAAACAGCGCGCGCGGCGGGCAGCGGCGCGAACGGTCGCGCAGCGCGTTGGTCTCCCCGGCATCCCTGAGATCGCGAAGCAGGTCGAGCGGGGCGGCGTATTCGAGACGCACGGTTTCCCGCTCGGCAACCGGCAGGGCGAACCCCGCCCGCTGCATCAGCCCGGCAGCATCGGCGAGCGTGGTGAAGGGCGAGATCCGCGGCGAAGCCCCCGCGGCGAGACGGTCCTCCGCATCGATCAGGGCGGCCCGCAAGTCCCCGAGCGTGCCGAGCAAAGGAAGGCTAGCGATGAACAGCCCTTCCCGGCTCAGCGCGCGGCGCAGCTGGATCAGCGCCCCTGGCAGATCGTTCACCCAGTGCAGCGAAAGATGCGCGACGATGAGGTCGAAACACCCCTCGCCAAAGGGGAGATATTCCGGATCGGCGGCAACCCCGCCGCTCCCGGCCAGCAGCGCCGGGGCGACATCGGCAGTGATCACCTCCAGCCCGCGCGCCGCCAGCAGCGGAGCCACGGCGCCGCGCCCGCCGAAATCGAGTGCCCGGCGAAACCGGCGCCCGGTATCGTCCAGCCGGTCGAGCACCCGCACCGCAAGCTCGTCGAGCACCGGCCTGACCCGCGCGAGGCGGTGCGCCGCGCGGCTGCGGTGCATGGCAACGGCCCTGCGGTCGAAGATATCGATATCGCTCATGCCCCCGCTTGTGCCGCTTTTGCGCCAGCCGGCAAAGAGCCGCCGATGCTGAGGCAGTTCGCCCGCGCGACGCTTGATCTCCTGCTGCCACCGCATTGCCTCGCCTGCGACGAGGAGGTGTCGGCCGAGGGCGTATTTTGTACGTCCTGCTTCGGCGCGGCGCGGTTCATCACCGGCCCGGTCTGCGGCAAGTGCGGGCTGCCGCTCGAAGACCCGGCCCCGCTCTGCACCGGGTGCGACTGGGCGCCGCCGGCGTTCCGCGCCGCGCGGGCCGCGCTGGTCTACAACGATGCCGCCCGACGGCTGATCCTGCCCTTCAAATATGCCGACCGGCCGGAGCGCGCCGCGGGACTGGCACGGCTTCTGCTCCGTCCCGGCGCCCCCCTGCTCGCCCGCGCCGATCTGCTGGTGCCGGTGCCGCTGCACCGCACCCGGCTCGCGCGGCGGGGCTACAACCAGGCGGGATTGCTGGCCCGCGCGCTCGGCCGGATGACCGGGCGGGACACGCTGATCGACGGTCTGGTCCGCCTGCGGGCGACGCCGCCGCTCTCCGAACTCGACCAGTTCGGCCGGGAGCAGGCGATGAAGAACGCGATCGGCGTGCGCAAAGGAAGGGCGGCGCAGTTCGCTGGGCGCACGGTGCTGCTGATCGACGACATCCTCACAACCGGGGCCAGCGCATCGGCCTGTGCCGAGGCGCTGCTCGCCGCAGGTGCTGCGGCGGTGGATGTGCTGGCCCTCGCCCGCGTTGCAACGCAGGACGGCGAGTAAAGTCGTTTTCGATCCTTCCGGATCGACGGCATTGCTCTATAATATTGATAATAAAATATATTTTACCGATCGGGTGATGGTACCCCACCTCAAGCCGCTGTAGAGCATCTTTATCCGATCAGCTGATCGGATAAAGATGCTCTAGTTATCAACAAGATAGAGCACGACATCCGATCCTGATGGATCCGAACGTGCTCTAAGACTTCCGCAACCGTCTTGCGATAAACTCCGTCTTGCGTATGTGAAGGATCGGAGACAACACATGCCGAAAATCGAAATCTACACCCAGGCCTTCTGTCCCTATTGCAGCCGCGCGGTAAGCCTTCTGCGCCAGAAGGGATTTGCCTTCACCGAGATCGACGCACCTCGCGGTTCCGCCGCGCGCCGCGAAGCTATCGAGCGATCCGGCGGCGGCACCACCGTGCCGCAGATCTTCATCGACGACCGGCCGATCGGCGGTTGCGACAATCTGGTCGAACTGGAGCGGACCGGCCGGCTCGATCCGCTGCTTTCGGCATGATCCACTATCAGCTGCGCTGCGGCTGCGGCCATGAATTCGATGGCTGGTTCGCGAGCAGCGAGAGTTTCGACCGCCAGGCAAAGCGCCGCCTGCTGAACTGCCCGCGCTGTGGCGGGGACGATGTCGGCCGTGCATTGATGGCCCCGCGGATCGGCAAGGCCGTGGCTGCCGAAACCGCCCCCGCACAGCCGCCGGCGAAGGCGACGCAATCGACCGCCGTCGCTGGCCGCATGCCGGACGAGCTCCGTGCTACGCTGGCCAGCTTGCGGCGCGAGGTCGAGGCGCGATGCGATTTCGTGGGGGATGAGTTCGCCGCCGAGGCGCGCCGCATCCACCATGGCGAGGCACCGGCCCGCGGCATCTACGGCGCGGCGACCGAGGCTGAATCCGAAGCGCTGGCGGACGAGGGGATCGCATTTGCGAAAATTCCCTGGGTGCCGCTCGCAGACAGCTGAACCGGGAGAGAAAGCCCCATGCGCCACGATCAGCCGGCCCTCTTTGAGCTCGACGGCATACGCCCGGAGATCGACCCGGATGCCTGGGTGGCTCCCGGCGCTGTCCTGATCGGCGCCGTGCGGATCGCTGCCGGGGCGAATATCTGGTTCAACTGCACCCTGCGCGCTGACAATAACGACATTACGGTCGGGCCACGCACCAACATCCAGGATGGCACGGTCGTCCACGTCAATGCCGGCGAGCGCTTCGCCGCGCGAATCGGCGCGGATGTCACCATCGGTCATGCCGCCGTCATCCATGCCTGTACACTTGAGGACCGAGCCTTCGTCGCGATGGGCGCCGTGGTGCTGGATGGTGCCGTGATCGAGGAGGGCGGCGTCCTCGCGGCGCATTCCCTGCTCGCCCCCGGCAAACGAATCGGCCGCAACGAGCTATGGATGGGGTCGCCGGCCCGCTTCGTTCGTATCATGTCCGATGAGGAGCGCGGCCGTTTCGACCAGACCGCTCCGCATTACGTCGAACTGGCCGAGCGGTTCCGCAAGGGACTGCGCCCGGCCTGATCGGGCTCGCGCCATTGTCGAGGCACCGTCATGAACCAGACTCTCCGCTCGCCCCACACGTTCCGCTCCGCTCTTGCCCTCGCGCTGCTCGGCCTGAGCCTTGCCGGCTGCGCGCTGGTCACACCACCGCCATCGACAGGATATCTGCCTGCAAATGCGTTCGATGGCCGGGTGACCGGCGAAGACCCCGCGATCGCCGCAACCAACGAGGCGCGCTGGGCCTTCTCGCATCCCGCGGCGATGCAGGGGCGACCGGCCGAAATGGCGCTCGCCGCCGCCTCGCTCGATGCGATGGCGGGCCAGTTCTCCACGGTCGGCCGCTGGCTCGGCATGAACAACCTCACGAAGCTCCAGATGCTGCACGCCCGCAAGGTCGTGCGGGCAGAACTGGGGATCCGGCCTGACACCCCCTCGCAGACAGTGATCGACGCGCTGGTCACGATCAGCCTCGACCTCCGCCATGGCGACCGCAAGGCGGCCCTCGCCGCCGCGAATGGTTCGGAATTCACCCTTCCGCCGCGCCGCACGCTCGCGATTCTCGCGCATTTCCCAGCCACTCCCGTCGCCGAACGAGCAACCGCGGCCGCCAGCCGCGATCTCTATCCGGGCGGATCGCCGCCATTTTTCACCCGCTGAACCGCGACTGCGGAAATTTCCGGAAACATCGCGGGCGCAGGCTCGCGGCAAGATGTCGGCACGGCTCCGGGCGTAAGAGGGGATAGAACGCCAAACGGCCAGGAACCGTCTGTTAACCCTTGTTCTGTGTCTATGTCCCTGCCCCGGACGTCCGGCTTCCGCCCCCGGCCGGCTCGAAACGATAGGGGCTGGCGCTGGTGGTCGATACGTCGAGCGACAGGCGGTGGGCCAGTGGCGGAAAGGCGCGCGAGCGGCAGTCTGGCCGGTCGCAGAGCCGGCATGACAGCCCGATCCCGACCGCTGCCCGGTCGAGATCGATCCCGTCGGCATAAACCACCTCACCGGCCCGGCCGATATCGCATCCCATCGCCACCACCCGCGTTGGCGGCGGCTCGCCCCAATGCGCCGGCGATGAGGTGATGGTGCGCGCGAAGCACAGATAGGTGACGCCATCAGGCAGCTGCGCCACCTGCACCCGCACGCTGCCGGGCGTGGCGAAGGCCGAATGTACGATCCAGCGCGGGCAGTTGCCGCCATAGCGGGCGAAGGGAAATCCCGCCGCCGAAAACCGCTTCGAGACATTCCCCGCCGGATCGACCCGCAGGAAAAAGAACGGCACCCCGCGCGCCCCCTGGCGTTGCAGCGCGGAAAGCCGGTGGCAGGCCTGTTCAAACGAAACGCCGAAGCGCATCGCCAGATGCTCGACATCGTGACGCAGCTCCGACGCCGCCCCCAGAAACGGCGCATAGGGCATCAGCACCGCACCGGCGAAATAGTTGATCAAGCCGATCCGCAGCAATTCGCCCGCATCGCGGGTGGTGAGCGTGGCGCGCCGGACGATCTCCTCGATCAGCTCGCGCGCCTCGATCAGGCCAAGCTGGAAGGCCATCTGAAAGCCCCTGCTCTCCCGCGGCAGCGTTTCGGACAGCACGAGCTGCCGCCGCGCCGGGTCGAAGACCCGCAGCGCCCCCGGCAGCGGCGCGACGGACACGACGAGCCCGTGCTTGTGCCGGAGCCGCTCCGCGAGCGCATGGTTCATGCCCAGCGTTGCCGCCGGCAATTCCGCTCCCAGCGCCTCGGCCGCCGCCTCGAGCTCGGGGAAATGATTTGCATGTTCATGAAAGAAATCCCGCACTTCCTCGTTCGGCAGCAGGATTTTCCGCCCCGAGGGCAGCGTGATGCCGCCGGTCTCTTCCCGCACCGCCTGATACGCGCGGTAAAGCCCCAGCACGGCCTGCGCCGCCGCCGGTGCCGAGGCGGCAATGAGCTGGGCTTCCGAGTCCGGCACCTGCTCGCTACCGATCAGCGGGTCGGCGAACGCCTCGCGCAGCGCCTGTTCCATCTGCCGTTCATCAGAGCCTGACAACGCCGCCAGATCCACTTGCAGCGTTTCGGTCAGCTTGATCAGCAGCGCCGCGGTAATGCCCCGCTGATCATGCTCGATGAGGTTGAGATAGGACGTCGAAATCCCGAGCCGCGCCGCAAGTTTCTGCTGCGTCAGCCCCTGTTCCTGACGCAGGCGGCGGACGATGCGGCCAATCAGCGGCTTGGACATGCGGGCACTCCATGACAACGGGCGATATTTTTCATGTTTTACATATTGTAAAACTTTACAGTCAATACCGCCACCTCTTTCATCATTTTATGCCATTTTCGCCGGTGACTTTCGCGCGTGCAGCGTAAATAATTCACCTACGGACGCTACCGGACTGCAAGATCACGGCGCCCTCAGACGCCGCCACAACATGCCGAAAGGCGCAAAGGAGAGACCATGTCGAACTTCCCCTCCCCGACCCATTCCCCCGAAGGCCTGCCGGGCGGTCTCTCCGTAGCGCCCGACCGGTTCGATGGCATCCGCCGCGACTACACCCAGGCTGAAGTCGATAAACTCGCGGGCTCCTTCCGCGTGCGCCACACCCTCGCCGAGATGGGCGCCAATCGCCTGTGGCACCTGCTGAAGACCGAGCCCTACGTGAACACGCTCGGTGCCCTCACCGGCAATCAGGCGATGCAGCAGGTCAAGGCCGGCCTGAAGGCCATCTATCTCTCCGGCTGGCAGGTCGCCGCCGATGCAAACCTTTCGGGCGAAATGTATCCCGACCAGTCGCTCTACCCGGTGAACTCGGTGCCGATGGTGGTCCGGCGCATCAATTCCGCGCTGCGCCGCGCCGACCAGATCGCCCGGATGGAAGGCGACACGTCGCAACACTGGATGGCGCCGATCATTGCCGATGCCGAGGCCGGATTCGGTGGCGCGCTGAACGCCTATGAGCTGATGAAGGCCATGATCGAGGCCGGCGCCGCGGGCGTGCATTTCGAGGACCAGCTCGCCTCCGAAAAGAAGTGCGGCCATCTCGGCGGCAAGGTTCTGGTCCCGATCGCCCAGCATATCCGCACCCTGACCGCCGCCCGCCTCGCCGCCGATGTCGAAGGTGTGCCGACCGTGCTGCTCTGCCGCACCGACAGCCACGCCGCCCAGTTGCTGACCGCCGATGTCGACGAGCGCGACCGCCCCTTCATCAGCGGCGAGCGTACGGCCGAGGGTTTCTACCGCATCAAGCCGGGCATTGGCGTCGAATACGCGATCGCCCGCTCCCTCGCTTACGCCCCCTATGCCGACCTGCTCTGGTGGGAAACCTCCGAGCCGAACCTTGAGGAGGCCCGCCAGTTCGCCGAGGCGATCCACAAGCAGTTCCCCGGCAAGATGCTCGCCTATAACTGCTCACCGAGCTTCAACTGGCGCAAGAAGCTCTCCCCGGAGAAGATCGAGAGCTTCCAGCGCGAGATCGGCGCGATGGGCTACAAGTTCCAGTTTGTCACCCTCGCCGGCTTCCACTCGCTGAACTACTCGATGTTCCAACTCGCCAAGGGCTACGCCGAGCGCGGCATGGGTGCCTATTCGGAACTGCAGCAGGCAGAGTTCGCCGCCGAGAAGGATGGCTACACCGCCACACGGCACCAGCGCGAAGTCGGCACCTCCTATTTCGACGCGGTGGCGATGGCGGTCAGCGCCGGCAAGGCCTCGACCACGGCCATGGCGGGCAGCACCGAGACCGAGCAATTCCACGATCAGGACGATGAAGCGGGCCATTACCACGATCATGACGATGGCCTGGTGCATCACCACAGCTGGGCGGTCAGTTCCCCCGACCGCTGAACCTTTCCCCCGTGGTGCCGGCGCCAGCCGGCATCCGTTCTGTCACCTTACCCCGGACCTCTTGGCCCGGGGTTTTTTCTGCCAGTGTCATCATCGCCGAGTGCCGCGAGCCCGGCATCCAGCGCCTTGCGCATGACCGTCGGAAGCGGCGTCTCCGGCGACTTTGCCTCGAGGTCCGGCGGCAGTTTGGGCACTTCTGCCGCGAGTACCAGCAGCCGTAATTCGAAATGGGTGAAGACGTGCCCGATGCTCCCGGCATCGACCCAGTCTGCCGCGCAAGGCGGATCGGCCCGTCCCGGCGCCGCTTCGAAACCGGTTCCCGGCAGTTCGAGCATGCCGCCCAGCAGCCCGCGCGGCGGTCTCCGACGCAGGCCGATCGCGCCGCTCCGGTCCCGCATCACGAAAACCGTGCCATGCCGCATTGGCCGCGCCGCCCGCCGCGCCTTGCGTGGCAACTCGGCCGCGATCGCCCTTGCCTGTGCAGCGCACCCCTCGCGCCAGGGGCAGATCATGCAGGACGGGTTGCGCGGCGTGCATATCGTGGCGCCCAGATCGAACAGCGCCTGCGCGAAATCGCCCGGGCTGGCGCAGGCCGCATCCTGCGCGCCGAGACGGGAAGCTGCGGTGGCGATCTCCGCCTTCGCCGCCGGCAGCGGAGTCTCGATCGCGAAAATTCTTGCGGCGGCACGTTCGACATTGCCATCCACCGGCACGACCGGCAGGCCGAAGGCAATGGCGCCGACTGCCGCCGCCGTGTACGGACCGATTCCCGGCAGGTTGTGCAGCCCCTCCAGCGTCGCCGGAAATCCGCCCGCAGCGGTGACCGCGCGGGCGCAGCGGATAAGGTTGCGTGCCCGCGCATAATAGCCAAGCCCAGCCCACAGGCCGAGAATGTCCTCATCCGCCGCCGCCGCCAGCTCGCCGATCGTGGGGTAACGCTCGATGAACCTGTGGAAATACGGTATCACCGTCGCGACGACGGTCTGCTGGAGCATGATTTCGCTCAGCCAGACGTGATACGGATCGGGACGGACTCCCGGGGCAGCCCGCCACGGCAGGACGCGCCGATGAACATGATACCAGCGGAGCAGACGATCAGCTGATGGCGGCGACACACTCACGCGACACTCCCCCGCGCCCGACCCGGTCGCACAAGGCAGCGGATGGCGGAAACTTGGCGAAGCCTCGCCCGGTCGCGCCGGAGCCGCCGCGCCACAGCGCCCCGCGGGGCATTTCGGCCCTGCTGGCGCCTGTGCTGCGCCCGGTCCTTGCCCGGCGGGGGGCCGTTCTCGGCACGCTGATCGCCGATTGGCCCGACATCGCCGGGCCCGACATCGCATCCCGCAGCCAGCCCACGAAATTCGCTGCCGGAACGCTGACCCTTGGCTGCGCCGGCCCCGACGCGCTGGCCTTGCAACACCTTGCGCCAGTATTGATCGGCAAGATTAATCTCGCCCTCGGTGGCGCGCCGGTGCAACGGCTGCGCTTCACCGACATGACAGTCCCCGCGCCCATCCGCCGCGCAGCGCCTGCCTCGGTAACCCAGGCGCCACCTCCCGCAGGGCTGCCGGATGGAGATCTCGGCGACGCCCTCGCGAGACTGCATCGCGGCCTCCAGCGGCAGCGTCCCGGAAATCGCACCTAGAGCATTATCCGATCGGACAAGGACGCTGCGATGATCGACACGACAGCGCACTACAGCCGATCCATCGGGGTCGGGAGGCGCACTGGATGGCAATCCATCCGCACTCAGTGCGCGTCCGACCAGTTGGAACCGATCCCGGTTTCCACCAGCAAGGGCACCGAAAGTGTGGCAGCCCCCTGCATCACCTCCCGCGCCAGCGAGGCCATTGCCTGCGCCTGGTCGATCGGCATTTCGAAGACGAGTTCATCATGCACCTGGAGCAGCATCACCGCCTCCAGCCCGGCATCGCGAATCGCCGCCGGCAGCCGCACCATCGCCCGCTTGATGATGTCCGCGGCGCCGCCCTGCAATGGCGCATTGATCGCCTGCCGCTCGGCATAGCCCCGCCGTGCCGGGTTTTTCTCGGCGATGCCGGGAACATAGCAACGCCGGCCGAACGGTGTCAGCACATACCCGTGGGTGCGTGCGAATTCGGCCGTTTCGTTCATGTAGCGCCGGATTTCCGGATAGCGGGCGAAATAGGCGTCGATATAGCGCTTCGCCTCGCCGTTCTCGATGCCGAGCTGGCGGGCGAGGCCGAAGGCGGAAATGCCGTAGATGATGCCGAAATTGATCGCCTTGGCGCGGCGCCGCACCATCGGATCCATCCCCTCCATCGGCAGGCCGAACACTTCGGCGGCCGTGCGGGCATGGATATCCTCGCCTTTGGCGAAACTCTCCTTCAGCGCCGGAATATCGGCGACATGCGCCAGCAGGCGCAGCTCGATCTGCGAATAATCCGCCGAGACCAGCGCCTTGCCGGGGGCGGCAATGAAGGCGCGGCGGATACGCGCCCCCTCGCTGGTGCGAATCGGGATGTTCTGCAGGTTAGGCTCGTTGGACGAAAGCCGGCCCGTCGTCGTGATGGCCTGGGAGAAGCTGGTATGGACCCGCTGATCCCCGATATCGATCTCGCCCACCAGCGCGTCGGCATAGGTGGATTTGAGTTTCTGCAACTGGCGCCATTCCAGCACACGGGCAGGAAGATCGTGTCCGGACGCCGCAAGATCCTCCAGCACCGCCGCATCGGTGCCCCATGCCCCGGTCTTGGTCCGCTTGCCGCCCGGCAGGCCCATTTCGTCGAACAGGATCTCGCCGAGCTGTTTCGGGCTGCCCGGGTTGAACGCGCGGCCGGCGAGCCGCTCGATGTCGCGTTGAATGTCGTCCATCCGCCGGGCGAACTCGGCCGACATCGACTCGAGATCCCCTCGATCGACCATGATGCCGGCGCGTTCCATGGCGAGCAGCACATTGAGCAGCCGGCGCTCGATCGTCTCGTAAAGCCCGAGCCCTCCCTCCGCGCGCAGGCGGGGGCGCAGCAGCACCCAGAGCCTGAGTGTGATGTCCGCATCCTCGGCGGCATAGGCCGTGGCGCGGTCGATCGGGACGGCTGCAAATGAAATCCGGTTGCGCCCGGTGCCTGTTACCTCGTCATAGGATATCGGCCGATGATCGAGATGCAGACCCGACAACTCGTCCATGCCATGCCCATGCCGTCCGGCGCCGAGCGTGTAGGAGAGCAGCATCGTGTCATCGACCGGCGCGGCATCCGCAAGCCCGCAACCGGCCAGAATGTGAATGTCGAACTTCGCGTTGTGAAAAATCTTCAGGATCGCCGGATCGGCAAGCACCGGCGCCATCCGCCCGATCACCAGGCTCCGCGGCAGTTGCGCCCCATCCTCGTGCCCGAGCGGGATATAGGCAGCCCGGCCCGGCGCGGTCGCCACTGAAATCCCCACGAGTTTCGCATGACGGGGATTAAGGCCCGTGGTTTCGGTATCGATCGCGAAATATCCGGTCTGCCGTATCTCGGCGATCCAGCGGTCAAGCTCGGCCTCGTCATCGATTGTGACATAAGGCCCGAAGGGTGCATCGGCCACAACGGGCGCAGCCGCTGGTACGGCGGGCGGATCGGGTGCATCGCCCCTCGCCGCCGCGGCGAGCCGCTCGCCGTTCCGCCGTGCCACCCCATCGAGCCCAAGGCGTGCCTTGATGCTTCTGAAACCCTGGGAATCGAGGAAATCGTTGAGATCCCCGTCATGCAGCGGCGCGACCACCAGATCGTTGACCGGTAGTGGCAGTGGGACATCCCGCCGCAATTCCACCAACCGACGTGAAATCCGGGCGTCTTCGGCGTGAGCGACAAGCGAGTCGCGCCGCTTGGAAGGCTTCATGGCTCCGGTCGCCGCCGCTGCGAGGATGGCTTCCAGATCGCCGAATTCGGCAATCAACTGCGCCGCCCCCTTTGGCCCGATCCCTGGCACGCCCGGAACGTTGTCGACCGTGTCGCCCATCAGGGCCTGTGCATCGACCATCTGCTCCGGTCTGACGCCATACTTTGCAATCACGTCTGCCGGCCCGATCGGCGTCGACTTGATGGGATCGAGCATCGAAACGCGGTCATCGAGCAATTGCATCAGGTCCTTGTCGGACGAGACGATGACCGTCTCACCGCCCGTCCGCTTCATCGCTTCGGCATAACTTGCGATGAGATCGTCAGCCTCAACCCCCTCAAGCTCGATTGCCGGCACCGCGAAGGCGCGGGTTGCCTCGCGCACCAGGGCGAATTGCGGCACGAGTTCCTCGGGCGGCTCGGGACGATGCGCCTTGTATCTGGGATCTATCTCGTTGCGGAACGTTGTGCGGCCGGCATCGAAAATCACCGCGAGGTGCGTCCCTGAATGCTCCTTGAGCAGCCGTGCCAGCATATTGCAGAAGCCGAATACCGCGTTGACGGGCGTGCCATCGTCGCGGGTCATTGGCGGCAAGGCGTGGAAAGCCCGGAAAATGAAGCCCGAGCCATCAACCAGGACAAGCCGCTGCGTCAATGTCCGGCGCCCGGTCTTGCATCTCCGGCCAGGCGGTAATGGCGGGAGCAATAAGGACAGGTGATCTCAATGCCCTCGATCTTCAGATAAACCCTCGGGTGCCCCAGCGGCCCGCCGCCGCCATCACACGCAACCACCCGCTCATGCACGAGGATCGGCTCCAAGCCAGTTGCATCTCTTGTATCGGCCATGAGTTCCTCTCGCACAGCAAACTATTACAAAGAGAATATCGCCAAAATGCACCGCTGCCTATCGTTGCCACAGGTGGCTCCCGTGCAACCCCACAGTTCAGCGCCAACAGGCATTGAGCCCCAGGCCGATCCGCGCTATGCGAGATTTGCTGGACCCGTAGCTCAGCTGGATAGAGCGTTGCCCTCCGAAGGCAAAGGTCGCGCGTTCGAATCGCGCCGGGTCCGCCAAATATTCCAACGGCTCACGCGATTTCGCCACGAGCCGGGAGTTCACCCCGATATCGCGAAACCGGACCGATTACTACCAGAATCGGATCATGGGCCTTCTCGGCGGCGAATAAGGCAGGCGAAGTCGCACCTCTAGGCTCTGGACTCAACTGATCCAAGATGTGACGGCGAGGACAAGGCAAATACCAGCGAGGAAATTTCGTGCGGTTTTGTCATATCGTGTGGCGATGGCGCGCCAGTCCTTGAGCCTACAGAAGGCGCGTTCGATGAGATTGCGCTTTCTGTAGGCGACGGGGTCGAAGGGCGGAATGGCGCGGCGGTTGGGCATGGGCGAGATCACCGGCCTGGTGCCTTGGCGGGTGAGGAAGGTGCTAAGATCATCAGCGCCGTAGGCCTTGTCGGCGATCAGCTCTTCTGGTGGCGGTATTGTGGGCAGAAGCGCCCTCGCGCCGCTGATGTCGGAGGCCTGTCCTGGCGTCAGGAGGAGTGCGGCGATGCGTCCCTGCTCATCTGCGACGGCGTGGATCTTGGTCGTCCGTCCACCCCTCGACCGGCCGATGGCCTGGCTTTGCGCCCCCCTTTACCGCCCGCGGCCGCGCGATGTGCCCGAACCGAGGTGCTGTCCACCATGGCGATGCGCGGCGGATCCGCGCAGGCGACAAGCGCCGCGAATATCTCCTGCCAGAGGCCACGCTGGCTCCAGCGGTTGAACCGGTTGAACACCGTGGTTCGTGGCCCATAGGCCTCAGGAAGCGCTCGCCATCGCAAGCCCTCGCGAAAGCGATGCAGGATGCCGCTCAGCACCCGGCGGTCATCAACCCGAGGCTTGCCGCCAAGCTTCGGCAGCAATGGTTCGATCGCAGCCCATTGCGTGTCGTTCAGCCAGAAAAGTTCCGCCATGTTCCAAGTCCTCCGAACAGACTTGAATCAGACGCCCCGTAGTCATGGCAATAGGTACAGAACCTAGGCTCTGGACACAACTGATACGTGATGTGACGGCAAGAGCGAGTCAGATACCGACGAGGAAATTTCGTGCGGTTTTGTCATATCGTGTGGCGATGGCGCGCCAGTCCTTGAGCCTGCAGAAGGCGCGTTCGATGAGATTGCGCTTTCTGTAGGCGACGGGGTCGAAGGGCGGAATGGCGCGGCGGTTGGGCATGGGCGAGATCACCGGCCTGGTGCCTTGGCGGGTGAGGAAGGTGCTAAGATCATCAGCGTCGTAGGCCTTGTCGGCGATCAGCTCTTCTGGTGGCGGTATTGTGGGCAGAAGCGCCCTCGCGCCGCTGATGTCGGAGGCCTGTCCTGGCGTCAGGAGGAGTGCGGCGATGCGTCCCTGCTCATCTGCGACGGCGTGGATCTTGGTCGTCCGTCCACCCCTCGACCGGCCGATGGCCTGGCTTTGCGCCCCCCTTTACCGCCCGCGGCCGCGCGGTGTGCCCGAACCGAGGTGCTGTCCACCATGGCGATGCGCGGCGGATCCGCGCAGGCGACAAGCGCCGCGAAGATCTCCTGCCAGAGGCCACGCTGGCTCCAGCGGTTGAACCGGTTGAACACAGTGGCCCGTAGGCCTCAGGAAGCGCTCGCCATCGCAAGCCCTCGCGAAAGCGATGCAGGATGCCGCTCAGCACCCGGCGGTCATCAACCCGAGGCTTGCCGCCAAGCTTCGGCAGCAATGGTTCGATCGCAGCCCATTGCGTGTCGTTCAGCCAGAAAAGTTCCGCCATGTTCCAAGTCCTCCGAACAGACTTGAATCAGACGCCCCGTAGTCATGACAATAGGTACAGAACCTAGGCTCTGGACACAACTGATACGTGATGTGACGGCAAGAACGAGTCAGATACCGACGAGGAAATTTCGTGCGGTTTTGTTGTAGCGTGTGGCGATGGCGCGCCAGTCCTTGAGCCTGCAGAAGCCTTGTTCGATGAGATTGCGCTTTCTGTAGGCCACGGCGTCGACATCCTTAACTCCTGCTCTTTGAGGATGCCAATGATCTCCTCCTCGTCAAACCGACTGCTCTTCATCTCGTCCGCTTCCCTGATGGGGCGGTCTCTACTCACTCCTGGAGGAAATCCATTTAGAGCACGTTCCGATCCATCCGGATCGGATGTCGTGCTCTGTCTTATTGATAGTTAGAGCATCTTTATCCGATTAGATGATTCCATCTGATCGGATGATGCTCTAGGTTCTGTACCTATTGCCATGACTACGGGGCGTCTGATTCAAGTCTGTTTGGAGGACTTGGAACATGGCGGAACTTTTCTGGCTGAACGACACGCAATGGGCTGCGATCGAACCATTGCTGCCGAAGCTTGGCGGCAAGCCTCGGGTTGATGACCGCCGGGTGCTGAGCGGCATCCTGCATCGCTTTCGCGAGGGCTTGCGATGGCGAGCGCTTCCTGAGGCCTATGGGCCACGAACCACTGTGTTCAACCGGTTCAACCGCTGGAGCCAGCGTGGCCTCTGGCAGGAGATATTCGCGGCGCTTGTCGCCTGCGCGGATCCGCCGCGCATCGCCATGGTGGACAGCACCTCGGTTCGGGCACATCGCGCGGCCGCGGGCGGTAAAGGGGGGCGCAAAGCCAGGCCATCGGCCGGTCGAGGGGTGGACGGACGACCAAGATCCACGCCGTCGCAGATGAGCAGGGACGCATCGCCGCACTCCTCCTGACGCCAGGACAGGCCTCCGACATCAGCGGCGCGAGGGCGCTTCTGCCCACAATACCGCCACCAGAAGAGCTGATCGCCGACAAGGCCTACGACGCTGATGATCTTAGCACCTTCCTCACCCGCCAAGGCACCAGGCCGGTGATCTCGCCCATGCCCAACCGCCGCGCCATTCCGCCCTTCGACCCCGTCGCCTACAGAAAGCGCAATCTCATCGAACGCGCCTTCTGTAGGCTCAAGGACTGGCGCGCCATCGCCACACGATATGACAAAACCGCACGAAATTTCCTCGCTGGTATTTGCCTTGTCCTCGCCGTCACATCTTGGATCAGTTGAGTCCAGAGCCTAGCGGGGATAAGGACGTTGTGCACACGGTTCTTATCTTTGTGTTCATATATTCCTGATAAAACCACACAACGAATAAATGATTTGTTAACGGTTAAAAACGCTAGATATCCCAAGGAGTGAGTATGAAAATTCTATACTATTCAGTTCATCATATCCTAGAAGATGATGAAGTACGTATGTTTAAATCTCTTGGGCACAGCGTTTGCGTTCTTGGCGCCAATAATGACCGCGGTGCAGTACAAAATTTTCGTCCTCATATCGAGTTTAACTTAGAAGAACTTGATTTCTACAAACAATTTCGTGAAATGGGATGCGAATTTAATTTTTATACAAGATATACAAAATTAAAGAAATCATTTATTGATTTGTTTGATGTTGTAATTGTTATGGATGATGTTGATTTTATTATAAATAACTGGAAATTATTCGATAATATACAAGTTATTTGGCGTACTATAGGTCAAAAATTAGATTATTGTGAAAGAAAAATTCGTGAATACCGCAAGAATGGTCTAAAAATTATTCGATATTCTGAAATTGAGAAAAAAATACCCTATTATTCCGGCGAAGATGCAATCATAAGATTTGGTAAAGATCCAATTTTATACTCAAATTGGAATGGAAAAAATGGTTTTATTTTAAGCTTTTCAAATAATTACAAAAAACGATATCCATTAGATGCCTCTGATTACATTACAATAACAGATGGATTCCCTCATATTCTTGGTGGAGTAGATAATGATGGATTTCCATGCTCAATAGGATATTTAGACCCAAAAGAGCAAATCGAATTTTATCGAGGTGCCGCAGTATATCTTTACGCATCTGGACTTAATATTCCTTACACTTTGAATTTTATAGAAGCTTGGATGATGGGCGTTCCTCTTATTGTATATGCTCCCCCGGAAAGATGCGGTCCATACTTTGAGATTGAAAAATTTATTGAGCACGGAAGCAACGGTTTTATTTGTCGAACAATTAGAGAATCCCGTGAAGTTATATATTCTTTATTAAATGACCAAAATTTATCAAATAAAATTAGTCAATTAGGACGCAGTGACGCGATAAATAAATTCAGTATCAATACAATATCAAAGCAATGGGACAGTTTTCTTAATTCTTTAAAAAATAATCAAGAAAAGTATAATATTAATTTTTATAATGATATTATAACAGACAATAATTCTATCGAAAATAATTTTTCTATTGTTAATAATTATAATGAAATTTTTAATACGCTATCTCTTCTCCGCCCTTTTGATATTGATTTAAAAAAAGTGAGATTTGGGAATGAGCGAGATGGCGGGTATGTCCTTGCTGATCGAGAGTTAAACGAAAACGTAATTTCATTTGGCGTAGGGCCGGATGTAAGCTTTGAGTTTGACCTTGCAGAACGTGGTGCAAATATCTTTCTACATGACCATACCGTTAGTGAATGCCCGCAAACGCATGAACGATTCAATTTTAAAAGAATTGGAATCTGCGGTGATAATGAAAAAGTATCAAAATGTATGCCTTTAATTGATCATCTTGATAACATTCCAAATAATAAAAATTCTATGATATTAAAAATGGATATTGAAGGTAATGAATGGGATGTTTTCTCTTGTATCAATCACGAAATATTATCTCGATTTGATCAAATTGTTTTAGAAATTCACTTTCTTGAGCGTATTTTAAATCCAAATTTTAATATAAAAGTTCGAAAATCACTTCAAATACTAAACGAACAATTTACACTTTTCCATGTACATGGAAATAATTGCATGCCTTTATATATAGTCGAGGGATTTACGATAGCGAGTGTTCTTGAGCTAAGTTTTATACGCACAAATTTGGTTAAAAGAAGCGCTTCATCGACCGTATATCCATCACCTTTAGATAAAGCAAATAATCCTAAGATGCGTGATCTACCACTACTTTTTTTTCCATTTCTTCCAGTATCAGCAGATGCTCAGTCAATTACAGAGATGATTGAAAGACTACCCCGCTAAAAACCTATTCGACTAGGCTCTGGACTCAACTGATCCAAGATGTGACGGCGAGGACAAGGCAAATACCTGCGAGTAAATTTCGTGCGGTTTTGTCATATCGTGTGGCGATGGCGCGCCAGTCCTTGAGCCTGCAGAAGGCGCGTTCGATGAGATTGCGCTTTCTGTAGGCGACGGGGTCGAAGGGCGGAATGGCGCGGCGGTTGGGCATTGGCGAGATCACCGGCCTGGTGCCTTGGCGGGTGAGGAAGGTGCTAAGATCATCAGCGCCGTAGGCCTTGTCGGCGATCAGCTCTTCTGGTGGCGGTATTGTGGGCAGAAGCGCCCTCGCGCCGCTGATGTCGGAGGCCTGTCCCGGCGTCAGGAGGAGTGTCAAGAATCGCGTGTGTGAGTGGCGTAGTGGGTAGAAAGGAAGACCCACATGGCACGACGGAAAGCACCGGCGATCCCGGACGATTTTCTGGACCAGCTGCTGGCTGGGGATGACGCGGCGGCAGGGCTTAATTCCGGGGATCTGGTGAACGCGCTGAAGAAGGCTCTGGCGGAGCGGGCCCTGAGCGCAGAGATGGATTACCATCTGAGTGACGAAGCGGAGGGGGAGAACAGCCACAACGGCTATGGCCGCAAGTCGGCGTCGACCGGCACGGGGAAGATCGAGATTGCGATCCCCCGAGACCGTGCGGGTAGCTTTGATCCGCAGTTGATCGCCAAATACCAGCGCCGGTTTCCAGGCTTCGATGACAAGATCACCTCGATGTATGCGCGGGGGATGAGCACCCGGGAGATCGCGGAACATCTGCGCGAGATCTACGGCATGGATGCCGCGGCGGAGTTGATCAGCACGATCACCGATGCGGTGCTGGACGAGGTGACATCCTGGCCGCAGCGTCCGCTGGACCCGGTCTATCCGCTGGTATTCTTCGATGCCATCCGGATGAAGATCCGCGACGAGGGCGTGATCCGCAACAAGGCGATCCATATCGCGCTGGGGATTATGGCCGACGGGACGAAGGTCGTACTCGGCATCTGGATCGAGCAGAACGAAGGCGCCAAATTCTGGCTGCGCGTGATGAACGAGCTGAAGAACCGTGGCGTCGAGGACATCCTGCTGGCCGTGGTCGATGGCCTCAAGGGGTTCCCGGAGGCGATCACGGCTGTCTTTCCCGAGACGATCGTGCAGACCTGCATCGTCCACCTGCTCCGGAATTCGATGGATTTCGTGTCCTACAAGGACCGCAAGGTGGTCGCCACCGCCCTCAAGGACATCTACCGGGCCGTTGATGCCAGGCCCGCCGAGGCCACTGCCAGGCTGCTCTATCTGATCCTCAACCGATCCAAAAAAGAGTGGGTGATGCCACCTCGAGAATGGGCTATGGCAAAGGCTCAGTTCGCCGTCATCTTCGGCGACCACTTCGTAAGGGCCCCTGGCGGCCTGATGTTCCACCGCCAACCATACACGGAATTCCTGATACCGCCATCGACGGTGTGATCGGCCCCAAGCACGCACATGCGTTCGCGAGCCTCCGCATCATCCGGGCGGCGGCTTTGATACCGCACTGTGGTCCGATCCACGCCCAGCGCATCGCAGGCCCGGCGTTGGCTCACCTCGAACAGGGTTTGAAGATGAGCCACCGCCTCCCGCTTATGGCTGGGCGCTAGAATTTCTTTTGACGCAATTCCCTTGAGCATGGCGTTGTCCAGCACGGCGTCTCCGGCAAAGCTTCGAACACCTGCCCGGAATCACATTTGGCCCAACCAGCCAATCCCTCACCAAAAAACGTTTCCGCCCCATTCCGAAATGGCCTCGAGGGACCGACGGCTGATGAGTCTTTATGCTGATTGGTAAAAATACATTTTTAATAAAAAATAAATTATCAAATTATATACATATTATTAGCTCACTTTGAACCGCCAAAAATATCCGGATTCAACCATGGAAAATGAAAAACTTAGTTGGATTTTTTCGTCTGAATATCGAGGCAGCAGGCCTTATCAGAAGATACTAGAGAAGGAATTAAAAAATTCAGTGAATGTTTTCACTGGATCAATCGATATTGCATTAAATCTTATAAAATCTCATCGGTGTGTATTTCATTTGCATTGGGAAGATTTATTATACGTTGATATTGATAGCGAAATCGAAGCATCATCAACAATATCTAAAATTTTAGAGAAATTTATTGCATTTCAAGCACAAGGCGGACATATCGTATGGACTGTGCATGACGACGTGCCACATGATGGCAGGTTTCCCAATCTATATACGCGATTGAGAGAAGCAATAGCACAAATTGTTGATACTATTCATGTACACTCTTACACTGCTAAAACTTTATTATTAAATGTAGGTGCAAACGAAAGAAAAATAGTTATTTCTAATTTTCCAAATATTGCAGCATTTTATCCAAATGATATAAATGACGATGCAGCAAAGAAATATTTTGAATTTGACGAATCTAATATTTTATTCTCTTTTGTTGGCGATAATAATAAAGAAAAAGAAATAGATCAATTATTAGATTGTTTTGTTGCTCTTAACGCAATTTTTCCTCACGCACGCTTAGTTATGGCAGGTCGGCGAAGTGGATATTTTGAAGAACGTTACATAACTATAGAGAACTGTATCCGACTCATACCTCGATTTATTGATGATACGGTTATGCAATACGTAATAAAATCAGCTGATTTTGTTATACTTCCCTATCGGCGCGCGTTGACATCAGGTACTTTATCTCTAGCGCACGGTTTTGGTCGTCCTACAATCGTTCCTGATCTACCCGCCCTTCTTGATTTTATTAGACCCGCAGAAAATTCACTTACTTATCGTGCTGGCGATGCAGAAAGTATGCTTGATACTATGATTAAGGCTGTTGAATTGTCAAAAAGAGACCGATATCAGATGCGTGAGTTGGCTTTGCAGTCAGCAAAACAGGCAGACATCAAGATACTAGCGTCATCTCTTATATCTAGAATAATGGACCAAAACTCTTCTTCAAGCTTATAGTCTGCAATAAAATAATAATAACGAAACGGAATCATAGCAATGTCATCAAACTTTTTTTTCTCAGAAAATTTAAATAAAATGAGACATCGACAACTTTTTGTCGATGTGTCAGCAATCTGTCATGTAGATATTCATACAGGAATACAGAGAGTTGTTCGTGAAGTACTTATAGAACTATTGAAAAATGAAGTATTTGGATATCGAATTGAGCCAATATATGCAGGATCATCGTACGGATATCGCTATGCTCGCCGCTTTACAGCAAAATTTCTTGGCTTTGATCCAGGCTCAATTTGTGACGATGCAGTAGAAGTTTGGAAAAATGATGTATTTTGGGGTCTTGATTTATCAACATATACAACTATTGTGAATAAAAATCAAATTTTTAATTGGCAAAAAATAGGAGTTAAAATTTTATTTACTGTATACGATTTGATGCCAGTGCTTCACCCTGAAACGACATTGCCAATTGTCACTGAAAATCATAGAATTTGGCTTGAAACTATATCAAATGCAGATGGTTTGCTCGCTATATCCCAGACTGTAATGAATGATCTTCGTGACTGGCTAAATCTATTTCATTTTCAGAAAAATCATGAAATCAAATTAGGCTGGACGCATCTTGGAGCAAATATCCATTCATCTAATAAAAATCGACACAAAAATTTTAATATTTTACAAAAATTTAATATAAATGAAAAAAATTTAAAATTTTTAATGGTTGGTACAATTGAAATAAGAAAAGCACATGAACAAGTAATTGATGCGTTTGAGCATCTTTGGGCGTCGGGAATGGATATTCAACTTGTTATAGTTGGAAGGCCCGACTGGAAGAGTCAAATTCCTGCAGAACGCATACGTAAACACCCGGAATTCCAACGTCGTCTAATTTGGATTGAATCGCCAGACGATAATGTATTAGAAAATATATATAAAATTTGCGATTGTCTAATCGCAGCAAGTATAAATGAGGGATTTGGGTTACCCTTAATTGAGGCAGCTATGCGTGGTGTGCCGATAATTGCACGTGATATACCTGTTTTCCGAGAGGTTGCAGGCGACAATATATTCTATTTTGCAGGAAATAATTCTTCTGAATTAGTAAATATGATTCAAAAATGGATTCATGATTACAAGAATGGACTTTCTCCTAATTCAAATAAAATAAATTGGTTAACATGGGAACAAAGCACAAAACGAATGTTAGATTTTATTTTACACGAAAAGAGTCAATAAATAATTATATTTTAATATTTTTCGTTAATTTTATTAAATTATTTGTAAAAATGTGGAGCTGGACGCCCGTATTTACCCTTGCGTATTGAGCGGTTGGTTGGATCTGAATCTGGATACTGCGCTCCTGGCCGTTTGAAGAGCCTCATTCGACCGTCGGGCGTGGGTCGCGGAGGCCGCGATCGGTGCCGCAATCCCGAGGTCTGGACGGATTCATCCCATGGCTTGGGCGCGTTCATGGAAGATGAGCCGGTCGAAATTGTAGGCGATATTGGCCAGGATGAGTTTCGCTTCGGCCCGCGCGATGCCGATGGTGCGGATGAACAGGCCGAACCTGTTCTTCTGGTGGGCGAAGACGTGTTCGACATGGGCACGGATCGACGATTTCGCGGCATTGGCCCGCGCGATATTGTGCGGCATCGGCTTGTCCGCCGGCTTGCGCCTGTGGATGCGTCTGACCAGCATCCTTGAAGCCAGCCATTTCTCATTCTTCTGCGAGCGATAGGCGCTGTCGGCCCAGACCTCCGAGGAGGAATTCTGTGTGCTCACTAGTCGCGACAGCATCCGCCCATCCGGTTGCGCGGCCGAGGTCACCGCACTCTCCCGGATGAAGCCGAAGCGCCAGTCGATCGCGACATGGGATTTGTAGCCGAACACCGGCAGCGCAATCTGGGGCAGTGGCGTGCCGTCCGGCCGATACCGGATCTTGCCGCCGATCTTGAGCGTTCATCGCGCGTCCGTGTCTTTTTGCGCCGCCTTGTGGGGCTCGTCCGGCCAGATCTCACGCGCTGTCTTGCCGGCCTTGATCGCTTCCTTCTCCGCATCCGTGTTCCGCTGCTTCGGCGCCGGCACCAGCGACGCATCGACGATCTGGCCCGACATCGGGATGTAGCCCTTCTTCTGCAATTGCCAGTCGAACGCCTTCATCACCTGCTTCAGCGTGCCGGTCTCGGTCAATTTGTTACGGAACAGCCGGATCGTGTTCTCATCCGGCGTCGGCCCGCCAAGATCAAAGCGCAGGAAGCGCATCCAGGACAGGCGGTCCCGGATCATGAACTCCATCCTGGCATCGCTCAGATTGTGCTGGGTCTGAAGGATCAGCGTCTTGAACATCGAAACAGGGTCGAAGGGCGGGCGGCCACCCCTGGCTCCGTCGCAATAGCCCAGCCCTTCAACCAGCTAGCCACGGAAATGCTCGAAATCGACCGTCGCTTCCAGAACCTCCAGCGGGTCCCCGGTCTTGCTCAGACGCTCAAGATGCTCCGAGAGCCCGAATAGCGACCACGCCTCCATCCACCCGCCTCCAATTCACGACCCGCTCAGTGAATCACGAATTCAACAACCTTCACAGGGTTATTGCGGGTGTCCAGCTCTAACCAACTAGTGTCGCGAGTACTGGCACTACCAGCGCAGTCGCCAGCGCCGTCAGGCCGACACCGAGCGCAGCGTAGGCGCCAGCTTCCGGATCACGCGCGACTGCCTCGGCGGCCCCGATCCCGCTGCCTGCCACACCCGCAGCAAGGCCGAAGGCTCGATGATCCTCGATTCCGAACCAACCCAATAGCGGACGCGCTGCAATCGCAACAATCACTCCGCCGGCGATCGCAAACACCGCCGCAAGCGAAGGGGAGGCACCGATCTCTTGCGCAACCACCATCGCGATCGGCGTTGTTGCCGCTTTTGGCGCCATTGCCAAACCTAACACACTGGTTCCACCTAAAACTTTCAAAACCAGCGGGCCAGAAATTGCCGCGGTCAGTGCGCCGGAGGTGAGAGAGACGAAAATTGCCGCACTATCGCGTATGATCGCGCTCAAATTACGCGCGAGTGGCACACCGAGCGCGACCGTCGCGGGTCCGAGCAGCCAGGCCAATGGCTCCGATCCGCGTGCATAGGTCGGATAAGGCACACGCCCAGCTGCCAACCCGGCCATTATGACTAAGATCGTCAAAAGAGTTGGGTTCAGCGCCGGGTGTTTCACCCGACGCGTCATCCATAGCGCCGCCTCAAAAATCAGCATAGTGGCGGCGGTAAACCCAAATTCGGGCAACATACCGTGAAGCACCTCACTCATGGCCGCAGACCACCTGCAACACGGCGCGTCGCGAACGGGCCTGCAACCCAAGCACCAGCTGCATTGTCAGCCCCGTCACCACGAGTGCGAGCAGCGAGGAGACGATCAGAGCCGTCACTACCGCTGGCCAAGCCCCCCGCAGCGGGCCGAAGCTGGTCATCACCCCCACGCCTGCAGGCACGAAGAACAGCGCATAGCGGCGCATTAGCAGCGTTCCCGCCTCACTAGCTGCCACCGCAACTCGCCCGCGATGCGCCGTGAGCAACGCCGCCAGAACCACCATGCCCATCAGCGCTCCCGGCAACCGCACCGGCAGCAGCGGCGCGAGGGCGCCGCCCACCTCAAGGCAAGCTAACATGACGAGAAACCCGAATATGAGGCGACCCGCCCGCCGCGCAGCAGGCGCCAGCCCTTTCGTCTGAAACTCAGCAATCCGGCGCATCTCTCTCTCCTCATCACCCGATCCTATTTGCGCCTGCCGTTACCCATGCTGTAGAAGCAGAAATCACAATTCATTTTTGCTCTGGGAGCACAAGCAAGCCGTATGGACGAACTCGCCCGACTCCGCGCCTTCGTTCGTGCCGCCGAACTTGGCAGCTTTTCCGGCGCCGCACGCGAGGCCCGACTGCCGCCGTCTTCGGTTTCACGCGCCATTGCCTCTCTTGAAGGCGAACTCGGCGCTGCGTTGTTCAACCGCTCCACCCGCAAGCTGCATCTCACCGAGGTCGGTTTCGCCTTTCTCGAACGGGCCCGCCGCGTGCTTGCCGAACTCGACGAAGCCCGCGCCGTCGCCGCCGATCTCAACGCCCGGCCACAGGGCCTGCTGCGCCTCAACGTGCCATCCGCCTTCGGCCGGTTGCATGTCATGCCGTTTCTGCCGGGCTTCGCTGCTGCCTGGCCCGACATCCGCATCGACCTCACCCTTAACGATACGGTGGTCGACATCATCGAATCGGGAACCGATCTCGCCATCCGCATCGGCGCGCTGGAGGAAAGCCGGCTGATCGCCCGCAAGCTCGCGCCGCACCGCCGGGTGCTCTGCGCCTCCCCTGCCCTGCTCGCCCGGTACGATCCGATCGGCAGTCCCGACGATCTCTTCCGCCTGCCGCATCTCCTCTTCGCCTTGCAACCACACGACCGCTGGCTGCTGACCGACCCGGCGGGACAACGGCACGACATACCGCTCACCGGCCGTATTCGCCTGAATGACAGTGAGGCCCTGCTCGCCGCGACCCGGGCGGGGCTTGGGGCGGCCCTGCTGCCGGGCTGGATCGCCGGTGCCGCGTTGCGCGCGGGCGAACTGGTCCGCCTGCTGCCCGATCATCAGGCGATGTTCTGGCCTGGCGAGCGCTTCATCTGGGCGGTTTATCCACCCAAGCGGGTGGTCCCACCCAAGGTGCGTGCTTTCATCGACGGTTTTGCTGCCCATCTCGGCACGCCGCCCTATTGGGAATGCGACGCCAGGACGACCTGAACCACCTGCCGGCACCTATTGCTTCGCGCTCTCATGGTTGCCAGAACAACCATCAGGGCTGTCAGGAGAGCTGAACGTGTTGAAAATCGCGATCATCGGCGGCGGCTATGTCGGTCTGGTTTCGGCAGCCTGTTTCGCCGAATTCGGTGTGAGCGTGATGGTCGCGGAAACCGATCCAGGACGGCTCGGCCGGCTGCATCGCGGCGAGATCCCGATCTATGAACCTGGGCTCGATCCGCTGGTGGCGCGCAACCGCGCCGCTGGCCGGCTTGGATTCACCGGCAATATCGAAGAGGCTATCGCGGGGGCCGAGGCTGTTTTCATCGCCGTGGGCACACCCGCCCGCCGCGGCGGCGGCCATGCCGACCTGTCTTATGTGTTTGCAGCTACCGAGCAGGTGTTGGCGGCACTCGATCATTCAACCGTATTGGTCACCAAATCCACCGTCCCGGTCGGCACCGGCCGCCGACTTGCCGCCCTCGCTGCCGCCCGCCGCCCCGACCTCTCGATCGACGTCGCCTCGAATCCCGAATTCCTGCGCGAGGGCAGCGCGATCGGCGATTTCATGCGGCCGGACCGCGTTGTCGTCGGCGCCGAGACCGAGCGCGCCCGCGAGGTGCTGCGCGCGCTCTACCGCCCGCTGAACCTGATCGAGACGCCAATCCTGATCACCACCCTCGAGACCGCCGAACTCATCAAATACGCCGCCAACGCCTTCCTTGCGATGAAGGTTACCTTCATCAACGAGATGGCCGATCTCTGCGAGGCAGTAGGGGCGGATGTGCACGGGGTTGCCCGCGGCATGGGGCTCGACCGGCGGATCGGCGCCAAATTCCTTCACCCCGGCCCCGGCTTCGGCGGCTCCTGCTTCCCAAAGGACACGCTGGCCCTCGCCCGCATCGCGCAGGACGCCCGCGCCCCCTCCCGGCTGACCGAAGCGGTGGTGGCGGTGAACGAGGCACGCAAGGCCGGCCTCGGACGGCGCATCCTGGATGCCGCTGGCGGCTCGGTGCGCGGCATGCGCATTGCCGTGCTCGGCCTGGCCTTCAAGCCCGAAACCGACGATATGCGGGACTCACCCGCCATTCCCACAATCGAAGCACTGGCAGATGACGGCGGCGAAATCATCGCCTATGATCCGGCAGCGATGGATGCGGCAAAAGCGCTGCTGCCAGACTGTGTAAGCTACGCCGAAACCGCCACAACGGCGATCGACGGCGCCGCGATCCTGGTTGTGCTGACCGAGTGGAACGAATTCCGTGCCCTCTCGCCAGAGTGGCTGGCTGCGCGGATGCAGGGACGACTGATTGTCGACCTGCGCAATATTTTTGATCCGGAGGCAATTCGTGCCGCCGGCTTTGTTTATCACGGCGTGGGCCGTGGCGGCGTTTCACATTTTGCCGCCGGTCCGGAATTTGAGCAGGACAGGGAGTATTTTGATGAGTGAATTAATCGCCGCGGCCCCTGCCGCAGGCGCGCAGCCGGAAATCGCGATGGCTGGCGCCTATCCGGATTTTGCAAACCCCGAGTTGCTTGCTGCCATCCCCCTCGATGCGCGAACCGTGATCGATGTCGGCTGCAGTGGCGGCGCGCTCGGCGCCGCCTATTTGCGGCTCAACCCACGTGCCCGCGTCCTCGGTGTCGATGCTGACACAACAGCACTCGAACTGGCCCGGACACGGCTGACCGAGGTTGCTCTCTGCGACATTGAGACGGATGATTTTCCTTTCGACCTGTCCGGTGGCGTCGACGTCCTGGTCTATGGCGACGTGCTCGAACACATGGCCGATCCCTGGGCGGTGCTATCCCGGCATCTCCGCCACCTGAACCCAGGTGGATCGGTGATCGTCTGCTTTCCCAATGTGGAGCACTGGAGCATCGTCTATCGCCTGTTCACCGGCCAATTCGACTACGATCATCACGGCCTGCTCGATCGCACCCATCTGCGCTTCTTCACCGCCCGCAGCATGCGGGCCCTGCTCGAACAGGTAGGGCTGACACCGTGCGATGTCCGCTCCCGCCCGAGCGACCAGGGGCCGGCATCCCGCTTCGTCGAGGCCATCACCCCCGCCCTCGCAGCTCTCGGCATTGCCCCGTCCGAATATCTCGACCGCGCCACACCTGTGCAGTTCATCTGGCGGGCCAGCCGCAACCCGCGCGAGCGCCTCGTGGTGATCTCCACAATGCTGCCGCCGCAAGGCGGGGTCTCCGATGTACGAGTGATTGAACCGGCCGCAGCCCTTGCGTCCGATCCCACCGTCTTCAGTGCGGTGCGGGAAGAGGCCGAGATCGCCCGCGTCATCGACGGCTCACCGCACATCGCCGTGCTGCATCGCCCGCTCCTGGTGGGCGATGCCGGCCGCGCCCGCGTCCGCGCGCTGATCGATCGCGGCTTCCTCGTTGTTACCGAGTTCGACGATCACCCTGATTTCCTTGCTGCCCGCGGCATCGATGTGAATGACCTGCTCACATTCACCGGTGTCCACGCGATCCAGACCAGCACCGAACCTCTCGCGGCCACCCTGTCCGCATGGAATTCCGAGATCGCGGTCTTTCCCAACGCGATCCGCGACCTTGAGCCGCCCGCAAATTTTACCAACCCCGACCGCCTGACCATGTTTTTCGGCGCGCTCAACCGCGAAGAGGACTGGGGGCCCTTTATCCCGGTGCTCAACGAAGTGCTGCGCGCCGTGGGCCCCCGCCTGCACATACACGTCATGCACGACCGCGGTTTCTTCGATGCCCTGGAAACACCGCATAAGGACTTCGTGCCGATCTCCGACTACGTAACCTACCGCAAGCACCTTTCGGGTTGCGAGATCAGCTTCATGCCGCTGGCAGACACGACGTTCAACCGCAGCAAGTCCGACCTGAAATTCATCGAAGCAGCCGCCGCCCGCGTGATTCCTCTCGCCAGTTCGGTAGTCTACGGCGCCTCGCTTCGTGATGGCGAAACCGGGCTGCTCTTTACCTCGCCGGACCATCTGCGCATGCAGCTCCTCCGTCTGCTCGCCTATCCCGAGGCCGCCCGCCGCCTGGCTGACGCCGCCCGCGCCGAGATCGCCGCCAACCGCATGCTGGCCTACCAGGTCCGCGCGCGGACCGACTGGTATCGCTCCCTCTGGGCCCGTCGCGAGGAACTCGACGCAGCACTCCGCGCCCGCGTTCCTGCCCTTTTCATGTAACGAAGAGACGCCAACTCCCGGCCATGACGACCACCCCGCTCCAACCCGCCACCGCCCCGGCAATCCGCGTCCACTGGCCGGATGCGCCGGCGGCGCCGCAGGATCTCGTCTGCCCGAATTGCGGCGCCGAAGGCCCCAAGCCCCGCCTGCTCGACGTCGCCTGGACTGCGCCCAAGCTGCCTCGCGGCGACCGCAAGCCGGTATTCGCCTGCCCCGCCTGCACCGCCCGCTTCTATCCGCCGCTGCGCGTGCCCAATTATGGCGACCCCGACGTGATGGACTGGGGCTGGCACCAGTTTCACATCCAGCAAGGCGCCGGCCTCGTTGCCATCACCCGCCTGCTCGGCCGTATCGCCCGCCCTGGCGGCACGCGCTGCCTCGAAATAGGCTGCGGCTACGGTTTCGGCCTCGACTTTGCCCGCCACGCGATGGGCTGGACCTGCCTCGGCATCGACCCGTCGCCAATGGCCCATGTCGGCGCCGCCGATCTCGGTCTCGACATCATCGACGGCTATTTCCCCGACGCGCTGCCCGATGCCAAACCTTGGGACGTCATCGCCGCGACCGAGGTGATCGAACACGTCCAGCGTCCCGCCGCGCTGATCGCCGAGCTGCGGGCCCGTCTGGCACCGGACGGCATTCTGTTGCTCACCACCCCCGACGGCGCGGCGATCGACCGCGCGACACCGGAAACCGATCTCGCCCAGCTGCTCGCCCCCGGCATCCACATGGTCTTCCAGACCGAGGCGAGCCTGCGCCGCCTGCTCGAAGCTGCCGGCTTCGCCAATGTCCGTGTCGCCCGCGAGGGGCTCACCCTGGTCGCCTATGCCGGCGCCACCCGTGGCGCACTGGCCGAGGACGATGCCGCCCAGCGCCCCCGTTTCCGCGCCTGGCTCGCCGATCGTGCCCGCGCCCTCGATCCCGCCTCCGATCCCGGCCTCGGCTTCGCCGCCCGCGCCCTGTTCGAGGCAGCGATCGATCTCGACTGGCCGGCCGCAGCCGCCGCGCGCTCCCATCTATGGCCGGCCATCCGCGCCCGCTACGGCTTCGAGCCCGACACGCTGGAGACCATCCCGGCGGACTGGATGAGCTTGCCCCTTGCCCGGCTGAACGAGGTCATGCCGCTCAATCTCGGCATGATCCTGCACGCCGAGGCCAGCCGCCTGCGCGCTGATCGCGCCACGCGGCCGCGCGCCGGCGCCGTGTTCGCCCTCGCCGGCGATGCCGCCGCCGCCCTGCATGAAGCCCTCGCCCGCCTCACGCTAAATGATGCGCTGGCTACCCAGCTCGCCTTCCGCGCGGCCGCCGAAGCGGCGCTCGAAGCCGCCCGCGTCGCCGCCCCCGAAACCCATGGCCGCTTCGCCGTCCTTGCGACCCGCGACGCACCAGAGGCCGAGCGGCGCGACGTGCTATGGCGCGGCGTGATAGAACTGGTGAACGCCGGCGCGCCAGAGCGCGCCCGTGCGCTGATGCAGGAAGAGGGTCTCACCGAACCCGGCCCCGAACTGCCACCCGCAACGGTGCAGGACGCGCTGATTGTACTGGGACAACTCGCCCTCGGCCCGGGTGGCGACCCGCACCGCGCCATCGCTCTCGCCGATCGGCTCGGCGCCGACACGCCCTCCAGCCCCGGTGCGCCATTCCTTCTGGGGGCGATCGTCCGCCTGTCGAATGACGGTGAGGAAGCCTCCCTCGTCCCGTTGCTGCACCGCACCGCCCAACTCTGCGCGGGCCGCACCGACGCGCTCGGCACCGACGCCTCGAACGCGCTTGCCGGTGCCATCGAGCGCCATGCCGACCCGGTCGAGATTCCTCTGCTGCTCCGTCCGTTGCGGATTGACCCGAGACGCCGGGTCGAGGCGGTGCTCACCGCCTTCACCCGCCTCGTCGCCGCCGCCCGGCACGAAGAGGCGGTGGCGATGGCCGATGCCGAGAACATCGTCAGCCACGCGGTCGCCCGCGACGATGCAATCGGCCGCGACACCCGCCGCGCCCTCGCACTGCTCGACCTTGCCACCGGCGATCCCGCGGATATTCCGTCCCGGCTGTCCGGCCTCGCGCTCGATCACGCAACACAGCGGGAAATGGTGATCGATGGGTTCTGCCGTCTAGTAAACAACGGCCGTTACGCCGACGCCGCCCGCTATGCCGAAACCTCTGGCGTGGAGACGCTGGCCGCCACCGGCGATCCGGCCGATCCGACCCGCATCGCCGCGGTAAGCGCCCTTGCCATTCTCGACCTCGTCACCGGCGATCCGGCCCACGCCCCAGCCCGCATCGCCGCAGTGCCGGTCTCACCCGAGCGGCGCCGCCAGATCACGCTCGGCGCCTTCGTGACACTGGTCAACCGCGCCCGCTACGACGAGGCCGTGACTATCGCCGAATCCGCCCCCGTCACCACCTGGGCCGCGATAGACGATGCCGACGGACATGATGCCGCGATCGCCATGATTGCCCTCACCCTGGTCGCCGGCGATCCCGTCATGCTGCCCGCCCTGCTCGAAGGCCTGCCGCATCTCGATCACGCCGCAAGAGGCGATGCTCTGGTCCAGGGCGCGCTCCGCCTGCTGCATCTCAACCGGCCCGACGAGGCCAGCAGCCTGATCGCCCCAGTCGACGAAGCCGCCCTCGCCCCACCGGCCCGGATCGAACTGCTCGCCGCAAGGGCAGGCTGCGCCGTCGCAACGGGCGACATCGGCAATGTGATCCTCCTCCTGGAGCGGCTGGAAGCCGAAGGTGCGCCGGCAGACCGCATCGCCGGACTCGCGCTCGGCACCTTTACCCAAGCGGTGAATGCCGGAGATTTCGCGGCGGCATCCCTGCTGCGCCGCCGCATCGAGCCCGCTTTCGCCGGTTTCACCCCGGCAACGAACGAGACGCTGCGCGGCGCTGGCTTCGCCCTCGGCCTGCTCGAACTTCAAGAGCCAGCCCGCCCGCATCGCGCCGAACTTGCCTTTGCCGCAGTCCGCCGCGGTTTTGCTGCCGATCTCGCTGCCGGAGAAGCGGCGCCACTACTGTTCTGGGAGGCGCTGCGCGGCGAGATGATCGCCTTGCATCGCACCGGCCGCGCCGCCGAAGCCACGGCTCTGGGCCGGGCGATGCTGACGCGCTATGACGGCGCTCCCGACAGTCTCAGGACCGAACTGGCCGCACCCGCCCCATGAACACTGCCCAGCTTCTCCGCCTCACTTGGCGCGGCCTCCGCGACGCCTGGAACCTCGTCATCATGAGTGTCGCAGCCGTAATCGGCCGGCTGCGCAGCCCACACCAGGTCATTGCCCGCAAGCCCGATCGGGGCATCGAGCTTGGACCTCGTGTTGTTCTCTTCCTGCACTGGGACCGCGGCGGGCGCGTGCGCGAGGCACTGTTCGATTACATCGCCCAACTCGCTGCCTCCGGTCGGTCAGTGGTCTTCCTGACCAATGCCGGTGAGCTCGATCCTTCCGCCGAAGCGCGCCTGCTCGACATTTGCGCCGGCATTCTCGTGCGGCGAAACATCGGCTATGATTTTGGTGGCTGGCGCGACGCGATCGAGACGCTCGATCTCCCGCGTGCCGGGACCGAGGAGATCATCATCGCCAATGACAGCATTTTCGGTCCGATCCGCCCGATCGACTCGATGCTTCTCCGGCTGGACTACGACGAAGCCGATGTCTGGGGCCTCACCGAGAGCTGGCAGCGCCGCTACCACCTGCAGTCCTATTTCGTCGCCTTCGGCCCGCGCGCCCTCCGCAGCCCCGCCTTCCGCCGCTTCTGGTCGGGCGTGATCCCTGCGCCGTCGAAAGCCTATGTGATCGGCAAATACGAGGTCGGCCTGACCCAGGCGATGATTCGTGGCGGGCTGCGCGTCGCCGCACTCTGGCCCTATGAGGCGCTGACCCGGCAGATCACGCGCGATCAGCTCGCGCCCTATCTCGATATCGAGCCCGGCGGCCGCGCCGACCCGCACGATCTCACCCGCTGGCTGCACATCCTCCGGCTGCGCGACGCCATCGCCCGCCGCCGCCCGCTGAACCCGACCTCGGATCTCTGGCGCCATTTGCTGCTGTCCGGCTATCCGTTCATCAAGCGCGAGTTGTTGCGCGACAACCCCACGAGGGTCGAAGATATCGGCGACTGGGCCGATCTGCTGCGCGATGAACTCGGCGCCGACCCGGCTCCCATCCTTGCTGACCTGCGCATGATGCTGCGCGGCGACGCGCCATGATCGCGCGCGCAACACCGCAAGGCTGCGCGCCATGTTGAAAAAACTTTCCGGAGCGCGAATGTACGCCCGGCTCGTCGCCGTGCTGGCCTGGACAATGGCACTCCTGCCGGTCCAGCTCCTGCTGATCCGTCAACCGGGCCGGGCCAAGCAGGCTCTGCCGCTGCGCTACTGGGGCGGCGTCGCCCGCATCCTCGGCCTCGAACTCCAGGTCATCGGCCGGCTCGCCGAAACCGAGAGCCGTCCTGTCCTGTTTGTCTCGAACCACACATCATGGCTCGACATCGTTGCCCTCGGCGCGGTGCTACCGGCCTGTTTCATCGCCAAGGCGGATGTCGGGCGCTGGCCTGGCATCAGCGCCGTCGCCCGTGCCGGCCGCACCATCTTCGTCAGCCGCGCGCGCTCGGGCGCCGGGCGCGAGCGCACCGAACTCGCCGAACGCCTCGCCGCCGGCGACAGCCTGATTCTCTTCCCCGAGGGCACCACGTCCGACGGCGCACGGGTGCTGCCCTTCCGCTCCAGCTTCCTCGCACTTGCCGAAACCGACCCGTCGCCGCTGATCCAGCCCGTCACCATCGTCTACGACCGGATGGATTCGCTGCCCGTCTGCCGCCGCAACCGCCCGCGCATCGCCTGGTATGGCGATATGGAGATCGCCTCGCACTACGCCGAACTCGGCCGGCACGATTGGCGCGCGACCATCGTGCTTGACGACCCGATCGAGCTGGACGGCGGCCGCAAGGCGCTGACCGCGACCCTCGAACGACAGATCGCGGCCCGCGCCGCCGCAATCCGCCAGGGTCGCTTCCCGGGCCCCTTCACGAAAGCATAACTCGAAATCGCTTGACAGCGCCGCCCTCCGATCTGCGATAGTTACGATCATGGAATCGGGAGTGATCTCATTCTTTCGCGCTTGACCCGACCGGCATACCGGCACATCCACAGGGCAAACCTTTGCCCGGATGAACTGGAATGACCGAGACCGCCTCCCGCCGCACGCTGCACATCACCACCTGGGGCTGCCAGATGAACGTCTACGACAGTGGACGCATGGCGGACGTCCTGCGCCCACTCGGCTACCAGCAGGTCGCAACGCAGGATGCGGACATGGTGATCCTCAACACCTGCCACATCCGCGAGCGTGCCTCGGAAAAACTGTTCTCCGAGCTCGGCCGCCTGCGCGCGCTCAAGGAATCCCGCGGCGGCGCGATGATGATCGCCGTCGCCGGCTGCGTCGCCCAGGCAGAGGGCGCCGAAATCATCGCCCGCGCTCCGCATGTCGATCTCGTGGTCGGCTCGCAGGCCTATTACCGCCTGCCTGAGCTGATCGCCGAGATCGAGGCCAAGCGCCGCGCCGTGATCGATACCGACTTCCCCGCCGCGCAGAAATTCGACCTGCTGCCCGAGGACCAGGCAAGCCAGGGCCCGATCGCCTTCCTCGCCATCCAGGAAGGCTGCGACAAGTTCTGCACCTTCTGCGTCGTCCCCTACACGCGCGGCGCCGAGGCCAGCCGGCCGGCCGCCGCCATCCTCGCCGAGGCCCGTCGCCTCGTCGCCGGCGGGGCGCGCGAGATCGCCCTGCTCGGCCAAAACGTCAATGCCTGGCACGGCAAGGCGCCTGACGGCTCCACCTGGAATCTCGCCCGCCTGCTCGCCGAACTCGCCGACATCGACGGCCTCGCCCGGCTGCGCTACACCACCTCCCACCCGCGCGACATGGACGCCGCACTGATCGCCTCCCATCGCGACAATCCGAAACTCATGCCCTTCCTGCACCTGCCCGTGCAATCCGGCTCGGATGCCGTCCTCGCCCGCATGAACCGCCGCCACGATGCCGACCTTTTCCGCCGTATCGTCGGCGAGCTGCGCGCGGCCCGGCCGGACATCGCGCTGTCGTCCGATTTCATCGTCGGCTTCCCCGGCGAGACCGATGCCGATTTCGCCGCGACAATGCAGCTCGTCCGCGAAACCGGCTTTGCCCTGGCCTACAGCTTCAAATATTCCCGCCGCCCCGGCACGCCCGCCGCCGACGCCGCCGACCAGATCGACGAGGCGGTGAAGGATGCCCGCCTGCAGGAACTTCAGGCCGTGCTGCGCGACCAGCAGCACGGCTTCAACCGCGCCCAGGTCGGCCGCAGCTTCGAGGTCCTCTTCACCGGCACCGGCCGCCATCCCGGCCAGTCCGCCGGCCGCTCGCCCTACCTGCAACCCGTTGTGGTCAACGATGCCGACATCGTGCCGGGGACTCTCCACACGGTGAAAATCGTGCAGTCCAACCCCAATTCTCTCATGGCCAGTCTCATACAGGAGCAGATCGCCGCTTGAGCCAGATCGTCACATCACAGCCGCCAAGGCTGTCCCGCACCCTCACCTTCAACGACAACGGGTTGCTCTCCATCCTGCTCGGCGATCACGACCGCAACCTCGCCCGTCTTGAAAAGCGGCTTCATGTCCGGCTCGCCTGCCGCGGCAATCGGGTGTCGATCTCGGGCGAACCCGACCAGGTTGCCGCCGCCGAAACCGCGCTTTCGGCACTCTACGACCGTCTCGCCCGCGGCGAGCAGATCTCCGGCGCCGAGGTCGATGCCGCCGCCCGCCTGGTCGATCCCACCGCCGAGCCCCGGCTGCCGCTGTCCGACCTGCCGGCCATCCGCACCCGCAAGGGCGTGGTCGGCCCGCGCAGCCCCGGCCAGGCCGCCTATATCGAGGAGCTTTCCCGCCACGAGATGGTCTTCGGCATCGGACCCGCCGGCACCGGCAAGACCTATCTAGCCGTCGCCCAGGCCGTTGCCATGCTCACCTCCGGCCGCGTCGACCGCATCGTCCTCTCCCGCCCAGCGGTCGAGGCCGGCGAACGCCTCGGCTTCCTCCCCGGCGACATGAAGGAAAAGGTCGATCCCTATCTTCGCCCGCTCTACGACGCGCTGCAGGACATGATGCCCGGCGAGGTCATGGCCCGCCGCATGACCGCCGGCGAGATCGAGATCGCCCCCCTCGCCTTCATGCGCGGCCGCACCCTCGCGCATGCGTTCGTCATCCTCGACGAGGCTCAGAACACTACTCCGGCGCAGATGAAGATGTTCCTCACCCGCATGGGTGAGGGCACACGGATGGTCATCACCGGCGACCTCTCGCAGATCGACCTGCCGCCCGGCAGCCGCTCGGGCCTTGCCGACGCGCTGGAGACGCTGGAAGGCGTGTCCGGCATTGGCGTCACCCGCTTCAATGCCAGCGATGTGGTGCGCCACCCGCTGGTCGCCCGCATCGTCGAGGCCTACGACCACCGTTCGGAGGCGCAGCGCGAGCGCGCGCGGGATCTGTGAACGAGCCTCCAAGTAGCCCCCCCCGCGGCGCCGCGCTGCGGGGGCTCATCCACATTGCCGAGCCCCGCTGGCGCCGCTTCGTGCCGGACGCCGAGCGCGTGGTCGCGCGCGCGCTTGAAGCTGCCGGCGCCGCCTGCCCGGTCATCCTCGCCGATAACCGCACGGTGAAGGCGCTGAACGCGCGCGACCGCGGCCGCAACAAGGCGACCAACGTCCTCACCTACGAGATGCCGCCGGAGATCATCCTTGCCCTCGGCGTCGTCCTGCGCGAGGCCCGCGCCGCACGCCGCCGCCCGGCGCACCATCTCGCCCATCTCGTCGTCCACGGCGCGCTCCACCTCGCCGGCGAGGATCACCACGAAGCCGGCGAGGCCCGCCGCATGGAGCGCCTCGAAGCTCGTCTGCTGCACCGCCTAGGCGTGCCCAACCCCTGGAAATATGCGTCATGACAGCGCGCAGGGCTGGCGTGGCGGCTGCGCGCCGAAGCGAAAAAAATCATCGGCGGAACCGGAGACTGCGCCGATGAGTGGGTCGTGGTTCTCACGCCTGCTCAGCAAGATGCGCGAGCAGCCCGATCTGCGCCGGCAGATCGGCGAGCTGATGGAAGAAGCCGCGGAGGAAGCCGGCGGCGATGAGGGCGGCACCGGGCTCGACCGCCAGGAACGCGCGCTGATCGCCAATGTCCTCCGCCTGCGCGGCATCACCGCCGACGACGTGATGATCCCCCGCGCCGACATCGTCGCCATGCGCGCCGACGTCACGCTGGACCAGGCGATCGACCAGATCCGCCGCGAGGGCCATTCCCGCATGCCCGTCTTCGGCGAGCATCTCGACGACATTCTTGGCATGGTCCACATCAAGGATGTGGTCGGTTACACCGGCCGCGCCGAGGCCTTCTCGCTCCGCGCCATCCTCCGCCGCCCGCTGATGGTCGCCCCCCAGATCCCGGTCCTCGACCTGCTGCTGCAGATGCGCCAGCGGCGCACCCATCTCGCTCTGGTCATCGACGAATATGGCGGCGTCGACGGGCTCGTCACCATCGAGGACCTCGTCGAGACCATCGTCGGCGACATCGACGACGAGCACGACGAGATCGAGGGCCCGCTGATGATCGACCGTGACGACGGCGCGGTCGATCTCAACGCCCGCCTTCCGGTGGAGGATTTCACCGCCAGGTTCGGCGACTTCCTGACCGACGAGGAAAAGGAAGCCGATCTCGACACAGTGGGCGGCCTCGTCTTCACACTCGCCGGACGCGTGCCCACCCGCGGCGAGATCATCGCCCACCCCGCGGGTATCGAGTTCCTGGTCCTCGACGCCGATGCCCGCCGCATTCGCCGCCTGCGCGCCCGCCGCATCGCCCCCGAAACAGACTAATCGGATCATCCTTACCTTACCGTCCCGGCAAGGGTCTTTTGCTGCCCCCGTGCCTACCGCGCCGCAGCGCGCGGGCACAGATAGGGGAAGCAGATCACCAACCAAGGACAATCATCATGACCCGCAACATCCTGCTCAAGCTGCCCATCGTTCTGGCTCTTGCCGTTGCACCCGCACACGCAGCAGCAACGCATGACGTACCCTGGTTCACTCTTCACGCCTCAGCCCGTCAGGCCGCGATTGCGACCTGCGCCGCCAATCCCGGCGATCTCGCGGCAAGCCCGGACTGCATCAACGCCAATACGGCCGCCCACGAGGCACTCGCCAGCGAACTCTGATCCGTAACCTTCGTCTTGCGAGCGGTGCCGATCGCCGCGATGCTGCACTGCAGCAAAAGCAAATCGGCGTCGATCGCAAATCTGCTAATGATCTGCGCAGACAGTTTTCCCTGAACTTGGCAAAATAAAATCCCGATCCGATCAGGCGCTGAAGCCTGATCGGATCAGGCGATTGCCGTCGGCCTCCCTCTCGAGGTTACGAGAAGCGGCCGTCCGCATCGGAACCCGGTTGCATGCCGTCATATCCCTCCACCACCACAACATCAGCGGCTGAGGCACCTGCCCGCAGCGCCTTCGCCTTTGCGTATTCGGGCGAGTGATAGCAGGCCAGCGCGGTCGCACGGTCTGGAAACTCCAGCACCACGATGCGGGACCTCATGCTTCCCTCGACTGCCTCCACCGTTCCGCCGCGCACCAAGAACCTCGCACCGTATTTTGCGAATGCTACCGCATTCTCGCGCACGTAAGCCGCATAAGCCTCAGGATCGCTCACATCGACGCTCGCGATCCAATATCCCTTCGCCATTTCCCCGCTCCATCCGACTGCTGACTGATCATTCGCGCTCAGCGCAAAACATGACATGGCAAAATCACATCGTAAAACCCGTCTGCGCCAACACACATCATGATGTCACTACAGCAGGTAGACTTCATCGAAAAATTTACCGGATGCTCTGAAGTGGGTTGTTCGCTGTATAGAAGCGGCGTTTCTATTTCATATATTCAATAATAAAATTACGATTTTTTCTAAACCATATCTTATCTTGAATAATTTAAAATATATAATAAAATTTAATTATCGAAAAGATAATCTATATCATAAATCACTGATCTATCCAATAATCAAAACGCCTGCAGGCGTTATCATATCATATCCATATGTAAATAATATTATCATGGTTTTTTCTTTATTTTGATACATATTATTCAAATAACGGCAACCTGTAAGGAAAAATCTGCCTGATATGGGTTTGAGAATCGTGGTTCGGTTATTGCCTCAGTGATCCGGGTTGATGGTCGCCGCTACGACTTGATTGTTCGAGAGCGAGAGGAAGAGGAGGGCAACATGACATTTTCAACAACACGGCGCGGCGCGCTCACCCTGTTCGGCGCCGGCATGACCGCCGCAACCCTCGGCGTCCCCGGCGATGCGGAAGCGGCGAATGTGCTCGACGGCATCCGCGGCCGCGGCTTCATCCGCATCGCCATCGCCAACGAGGTGCCTTATGGCTTCATGAACGCGGACGGCCAGGCGCACGGCATCGCCCCCGACGTGGCGAAACACGTCCTCGGCGAAATCGGCATCCACCGCCAGCAATGGGTTGTCACCCCTTTCGGCTCGCTGATCCCCGGCCTCAAGGCCCGCCGCTTCGACATGGTCGCCGCCAGCCAGAACGTGCTGCCGGCGCGCTGCACCCAGGTCGCGTTCTCGGTCATCAATTCGAGCTATGGCGAGGGCCTGCTGGTCAAGGCCGGCAACCCGCTCGGCATCCATGGCTATGACTGGTTCCTCAAGCACCGCGACAAGAAATTCGCGATCGTCGCCGGCGCCGACGAACTCCGCTTCGCCCACGCCGTTGGCATCCATGACAGCCAGATCGTCAATCTCAGCGCCAATGCCGACGCGCTCTCCGCCGTGGCCGATGGCCGCGTCGCCGCCTATGCCGCGACCGGCCTTACGGTCGCCCGCCTCGCCCGCCACAGCAAGGCGGTCGAACCCGCCGCCCCATTCACTCAGCCCGTGGTGCATGGACATTCGGTGCGCAGCTACGGTGCCTTCAGCTTCCGCAAGGACGAGACCTCCCTCCTCACCGCCTTCGACAAGGCGCTCGACGCCTACAAGAAAACCGACGCCTGGGCCCACACGCTGATGAAATATGGCCTGACGAAGCAGGACGTCGAAGCCGCCCGCCAGATGACCACGGCGGATCGCTGCAAGGCGTGACGATCGGCGCGGCGGAGCAGACCTGATGCACTGGACCGGCTTCATCGCCCCGCTCGCGCGCGGCGCATGGATCACGGCCGAGATCACGGCATATTCGACGGTGCTGGGCGCGGCCCTGTCCTTCGCCGCCGGTCTCGGCCGCGTCTCGCGCGGCCGCGCCGCCCGCGTCACCGCCGCAGTCTATATCGAGATCTTCCGCGGCACCTCGCTACTGGTCCAGATGTTCTGGCTCTATTATGCGCTGCCCCTGCTCGGCCCCTCGCTGTCGCCAATGGTCAGCGGCGTGCTCGCCCTCTCGCTCAATATCGGCGCCTATGGCGCCGAGGTCGTGCGCGGCGCCATCAACGCCGTTCCGCCCGAGCAGTGGGAAGCCTCGACCGCGCTCAGTTTGACCCGCCGCCAGGCGCTCTGGCGGATCATCATGCCCCAAGCCCTCGCCGAGATGATGCCGCCCTTCGGCAATCTCGCGATCCAGAACCTGAAGGACACCTCGCTGGTCTCGCTGATCACCATCAGCGACCTCACCTTCCATGCCGATGCGCTGCGCAACCTCACCCTCGCCAGCACGCCGATCTACACGCTGACCCTGCTGATGTATTTCGGCATGGCACTGGTGCTGACGGTGATGATCCGACTGATCGAGCGCTGGAGTCGCCGCCACCTCGCCCCGGCACGGGGTGCGCACGCATGATCTACGGCATCCACTGGAATCTCCACACCCCGCTCGCCTTCGCGATGTCGATCCTGCCGATCCTGCTGATCGGCATGAAGGTCACGGTGGAGGCGACCATTCTCGGCTTCCTGGTCGCCCTGCTGCTCGGCCTCGTCCTCGCGCTACTGCGGCGGGTGCCGCTGCGGACCATCGCCTGGCCCACCGCGGTGGTGATCGAGTTCCTCCGCGACACGCCGCTGCTCGTGCAGCTCTTCTTTCTCTATTACGTGCTGCCGAAATACGGCGTCACCCTGCCCGCCCTGTTCACCGGCGTTCTCGCCCTCGGCGTGCAGTACAGCGCCTACACGTCCGAGGTCTACCGCGCCGGGCTCGATGCGATCGATCGCGGCCAGGTCGAGGCGGCGACGGCGCTGAACCTCTCCCGCGCGCGGCTCTACCGCACCATCATCCTGCCGCAGGCGGTCCCGCGCATCATCCCCGCGCTCGGCAACTACCTTGTCTCGATGATGAAGGACACGCCGGTGCTCTCGACCGTGACGGTGATGGAAATGCTCAACCTCGCCCAGATCATCGGCGACCGAACCTATCGTTACCTCATCCCGCTGACCATCGTCGGCGCCCTGTTCCTGCTGCTGACGGTGATCGCCAGCACCACCGTCAACCGGCTCGAGCGGGTGCTGCCCAAGGAAGGAGTTCCATTGCGATGAGCCCGCCCGCCGAACCCGGGACGGCCCCGGACGAGATCATCCGCTTCGAAACCGTCACGAAGCGCTTCGGCCCGCTTACCGTGCTCGACGAGTTCGACTTCCACGTCGCCCCCGGCGAGAAGGTGACGCTGATCGGCCCGTCCGGCTCCGGCAAATCCACCGTGCTGCGCATCCTGATGACACTGGAGCCGTTCCAGAAAGGCCGCGTCGAGCTCGACGGCATTTCCTATCACGAACCCGGCGGCAAGGGTCCGTTCAAGGCCTCGCCGCGACATTTGCGCGAGATCCGCACCCGCGTCGGCATGGTGTTCCAGGGCTTCAACCTGTTCCCGCACATGACCGTGCTGCGCAACATCATCGAGGCGCCCGTCGCCGTGCTGAAGATCCCGAAGGAGGAGGCGATCGAGCGGGCGATGGGCTTGCTCGACCTCGTCGGCCTCGCCGACAAGAAGGACGCCTATCCCCGCCAGCTTTCGGGCGGCCAGAAGCAGCGCGTCGCGATCGCCCGCGCCCTCGCCATGCGTCCGCGGGTGATCCTGTTCGACGAACCGACCTCGGCGCTTGATCCGCAGCTCGTCGGCGAGGTGCTGAACGTCATCCGCGACCTCGCGCACGAGCACGATCTGACCATGCTGATGGTCACCCACGAAATGCGCTTCGCCCGCGAAATCTCGGACCGCGTCTGCTTCTTCGACCAGGGCCGCATCGCCGAGCAGGGCTCGCCGGAGGAGATTTTCAGCGAACCGCGCGAAGATCGCACCCGCGAATTCCTGCAATCCGTGCTTGGCTGATTGGTCTCGGGCGCTCGTTACTTATCGCCCCCTTGGCCGTGGCATCCAAAATAGAGCACCGCAGATCGACCAGGTATGGTCGGGGCATCATACGTACTGTATTCGTCAACGAAGCCAGTTTTTCCGATCTGCCCGACCATCTCGCATGCCATATCTGGCCTGAAGCGGGCATGATCCGGGCGGCGGGCCGCAGACTTTGAAACTGACGTCTGCCATTGCCGAAGGAACATAGGACCGATGACCACCGACACCCCCCGCAAGCCTGGCCGGCTGTTCTTTGCGAATCCCGGCCCGACCAACATACCTGACTCGGTATTGCGGGCGATGGACCGGCCAACAACCGATTTCATGAGCGCCGATTTCATCGACATCTATGACCGCGCAGTTGCGGGACTGAAACGGCTGCTGTTCACCACCGGCGAGGTGTTCATCTACACCTCCAGCGGCCACGGCGCCTGGGAAGCAACGCTGCAGAACCTGTTCTCGCCGGGTGATCGCATCCTGATGCCCGATGCAGGGTATTTCTCCCGCGTCTGGGGGGCGATGGCGCGCACGCTCGGGCTTGAAGTCGAGATGCCGGAAGCCGACTGGCGGCGTGGCCCCGATATCAGCGCGATCGCCGACCGGCTCGCCGCCGACACCGCGCACGACATCAAGGCGATCTGCATCGTCCATAACGAAACCTCGACCGGCGTGGCGGTGCCTCTGCCCGAAATCCGCGCCGCGCTGGACGAAGCCGGCCACCCGGCGCTGCTGCTGGTCGACACCATCTCCTCCTTCGGCTCGTTCGAATTTCGGATGGTGGACTGGGGGATCGACGCCGTGGTCGGCGGCAGCCAGAAGGGTCTGATGCTGCCCGCCGGCCTCGCCTTCACTGCGGTGAGCGAGAAGGCACTCGCCGCCCATGCCGAGGCACGGCTGGCAAGGTTCTATTTCGACTGGACCCGGATGATGGCGCGCCGGCATCGCAGCTTCGCCGGCACCGTGCCGATCGCCCCGTTTTATGGCCTGTTGGAAGCCGTGCGGCTCATCGAGGCGGAAGGGGTCGAAGCGGTATGGCGCCGGCATCATCGCCTCGCGGAAGCAACGCGGCGGGCGGCATCGGTCTGGAGTGGCAATCAGGGTGTGGCGTTCTTCTGCACCGATCAGGCTCGTCGGTCGGATTCGGTGACCGCAATCCTGATGCCCGAGGGTCACGACGGCGAAGCGGTGCGCCGGATCGCCTATGAACGCTTCAACGTCTCGCTCGGCGCCGGACTCGATCCGCTCGGCGGCAAGGTGTTCCGCATCGGCCATATGGGCGATCTGAACGAGCCCATGCTGCTGGGCACGCTCGGCGTGGTCGAGATGGCGCTGCGCCTCGCCCGCGTGCCGCACGCCCGCGGCGGCGTCGATGCGGCGATCGACTATCTTGGCGCCGGCTGAACCTGCACCAATTTGCACCTGACCGGCCGAGCCACTTGTTGAGTCTCGCAGCCGCTCAGGGTAATCAGACGAAGCGGGCCGGGTTAGCACAGCGGTAGTGCAGCGGTTTTGTAAACCGAAGGTCGGGGGTTCAAATCCCTCACCCGGCACCAGCCCTCCACCAGGTCCGATTTTGAGCGCTCTTGGCAACAGGCGGGCAAATCGCCCGGCCTGTTGTCCTGAAATTTCAAACGGTCGCGATCGGCGTTACTGGTGAGCCGACAGCGCCTGGCAGACGCAAGGGGGGGGCGGTCAGCAGGAACCTCGATCGACCGTTGGTTCGCAACCAGTCTGCGAGCGGCGTAAGATGCCATAGCTCGCCGAGATGGATCCCGTTCTTGAACAGGCAGTGTTCGTGGATCGGCAGAACCGAACAGCACTCGTCGGCGCCGGGTTGCGCCGGGAAGGCTTCGACGGCGTAATTGTCAGCAATCAGCACGGCGAGGCCACTTTCCGTGATCCAGTTCAGCAACCGGGAATCACGGCCGTTCAGAACTGCACAGGCTCCATGAAGGACTGTTGCATCCGGTTTGCGGTCCATGTCGAGGAGAAGCTGGGCAAAACCCGTATGCAGGCAGACCATGTCTCCGGTTTCGACCTCGACACGATCGGCCTCGATCACCCGCATGAGTTCATCATAGCCGACCAGGGTGCGGGCATCGCCATAATGGGCTCGCAGGTCGATCATCACGCCGCGCCCCTGCACCCCGCGACTGGCCATCCGCTCAATGCCCAACGCCCCGGCATTCGATGTGCTGTGTCGCCTCATCGCGGTCTGAATGCCGGCGTCCTTGCCATCCTCAGGTCCAACAATATGCTCTCCAGCACGGAAACCATTGTAAAATACTTTCTCTAGAATCCCATCTCCGTCGACGTCGAACAGACCGCCGACATGGGACAGTGCATCCCATTGCGTCGAATATTGCAGATGGATGATTGCCAGATCATCATTGAACACATCGGTTCGCGCACGCTCCGGGCCTGTCAGCGTGCAATTGAAATTGGGCCGATCCCCTCGCAAGGTTGGCCGCAGAACCGGCGGATGTCGCCGTTCATTGAGCAGGTTGCCGCCGGGATAATCGAGCGGCAGACTGAGACAGAAGACAAGTCCCTCACGCGCTTCAGCAAGCCCCTGCCGCACGTTTTCCGGCGTGATCAGGTTGAGGCGGCCATTCTGGTCATCCGGTCCGAAATCCCCCCAATTCGACCCTTCAGGTCGATGACGCCAGCGCGGGTTGGCCATTTCATTTCCCCTCTATCCATGTGTTGGCATTGCATTGATCAACAACATCAAGCGCGTTTAAGGGCAATCGTGAAGCCGCAAGCACGCCGAATTTTCACGTCCGACTCGCTCGCCAGATCCGACGACATCTCCAGATCGGCTTGCCAATGGCTTATGATATGATATTTCGATAATTATGGAAAAATCGCATCGTGGTCAGGAAGGGCGAGACATCGCCTGGATGGTGGCGGCTCTCTCTGCCCTTGCACACGAGCATCGGCTTGCGATCTATCGTCTGCTGGTTGAAGCAGGCCCGGTCGGGTTACCCGCAGGTGAGATTGCGGATCGCCTCGACATTGTGCCGTCATCCCTGACATTTCACGTTCAGGCCCTAGCAAGAGCCGATCTGATCACACAGCGGCGGGCGAGCCGCAACGTGATCTATGCGGCCGATTTTTCCGCCATGAACGATCTTTTGTCCTATCTGGCCAAAAATTGCTGTGGTCAGGATCCTTTCATCCATCCCGCATTGTGCGATCCCTGTCTTACGGCAACGCAACAAAGTCCGGAGCGGTCGGATGAGCATTTTACCTAATTATCAGTCCCGCGGGGGCCGAATGCAAAACCAAGGCAGCCGCATAAACCGACAAGGAACCGTATTGTGAGTGTTACGATCTATCATAATCCCGCCTGCGGCACATCACGCAACGTCCTGGGCCTTATCCGCAATGCGGGGATCGAGCCGATCGTGATCGAGTATCTGAAAACACCGCCAGGCCGCGAGCAATTGCGCGACCTGATCACGCGGATGGGAGTACCCACGCGCGCCATCCTGCGCGAAAAGGGAACACCCTATGCCGAACTTGGCCTCGACGACGATAAATTGACCGACGATGCACTTCTCGATGCGATGATGGCGCATCCGATCCTGATCAACCGGCCGATTGTGGTAACCGACAATGCCGTGCGTCTCTGCCGTCCTTCGGAAACGGTGCTCGACATTCTGCCCGCCCCCCAGCGGGGCGCCTTCGTCAAGGAAGACGGCCAGCAGGTGATAGACAACGCCGTTCAGAAACAACCCTGAACCTCCAGCTCATGGAGCACTTTCCGATCCTGATGGATCGGATGTAGTGCCCTATCATATTGATAAACAGAGCATCTTTATCCGACCAGATGACCCATCCGATCGGGCGATGCTCTAAGCCGGAAGAAAAATCATGCTCGCCTTCGCGATTTTCATCGCCACGCTCGTGCTCGTCATCTGGCAGCCCCGCGGCCTTGGCATCGGCTGGAGCGCGATGGCCGGCGCGGTGGTCGATCTCGCGCTCGGCATTGTCCACTGGCGGAATATTCCCACCGTCTGGCACATCGTCTGGAACGCGACTTTCACTTTCGTCGCGCTGATCGTGATTTCGTTGCTGCTCGACGAGGCTGGCTTCTTTCGCTGGGCGGCGCTGCATGTCGCTCGCTGGGGACGAGGGCGCGGGCGATGGCTCCTGCCACTGGTCGTGCTGCTGGGTTTCGTGATTTCTGCTGTCTTCGCCAATGACGGGGCCGCCCTGCTGCTGACGCCGATCGTCATGGCGATTCTCGCCAGCCTCGAATTTCCCCCCGCGGCGGCACTCGCCTTCATCATCGCGACCGGCTTCGTCGCAGATACGACGAGTCTGCCGCTCGTCATCTCCAACCTCGTCAACATCGTCAGCGCCAATTTCTTCGGGATCGGCTTCAACCGCTACGCCCTGGTGATGGTTCCGGTCGATTTCGTCGCCCTCGCCGCGACGCTGGCCGTGCTGATGCTCTGCTACGGCAAAGCCTCCAACCGGCACTACGATGTCACCGAACTCGAAACCCCGGCACACGCCATTCACGACCACGTGGTCTTCCGCGCCGCGTGGCCGGTGCTGATCCTGCTGCTCGCAGCCTATTTCGTCACCGCGCCGCTGGGTGTGCCCGTTTCCTACGTGACGATCGCCGGCGCGCTCGTATTGCTCGCACTTGCGGCCCGCTGGCCCGCTGGCGGCCGCCGTGTGATTGATGTCGGGCGCGTGTTGCATGGCGCACCCTGGCAGGTCGTGATCTTCAGCCTCGGGATGTATCTGGTTGTCTACGGGCTACGCAACGCCGGGCTCACCGGCCATCTCGCCGCCCTGCTGCGGATCTTCGCCGCGCATGGGATCTGGGCCGCCTCGCTCGGCACTGGCATCCTCGCTGCCCTGCTCTCCTCGGTGATGAACAACCTGCCGAGCGTGCTGGTCGGCGCGCTGGCCATCGCCCATGTTCACGCCTCCACCACGATTCGCGACGCGATGGTCTATGCCAATGTCATCGGCTGCGATCTCGGCCCCAAGCTCACCCCGATCGGCAGCCTCGCGACGCTGCTTTGGCTGCATGTCCTTGCCGGCAAGGGAGTGCGGATCGGCTGGGGCGAATACATGCGTATCGGCCTGCTGATCACGCCGCCGGTTCTGCTGGCGGCACTGGCCGCACTGGCATTCTGGCTACCGATGACCTTTTCAGCCGGCCACGGATAACGTCCGGTGGTTTGATAATCATCAGTAGCTTATTCTGCCATTGACGCAGCCGCTTCCGGTTGCCCGGCTGCCGGGCGGGTTTCGTCTTTCTGCGCAAGCACAAGACGCGCACGCAGCCCGGGCTGGTTATCCTCAAGCAACAAGGTCCCGCCGTGCAACTGCGCAATCGCCGACACGAGAGCCAGGCCCAACCCAGATCCCGGCGTGGAACGGGCCGACTCCGCGCGGTAAAAACGCTCGGTCGCGCGGGATAGGTCAGCTTCGGGAATTCCGGGCCCGTGATCAGCGACGATAATTTCCACACGCCCCCCGCCAGCGTGAGCGGAAATCGTTACCTTGTCCGCCTGGCTGGAAAACTTGATGGCGTTGTCGAGCAGATTCGCGACAGCCTGCTGGAGCATGTCGCGATCACCGAAAAGCGGAATTGATTTGGGCCAATTCCTGAGAATCGAAATGCCGCGCTCATCTGCAAGAGCGTCAAAGAATTCGGCGAGATCATCTAGCACAGGTGCAAGATCGATATCCCTGAAAGCCGATCGCCTGGCTCCCGCCTCAATTTCCGCGATGCGCAGCAACGCCTGAAAGACGTTCACGATTCCGTCGAGATCAAGGGTCGCACGCTCGACCGCGTTGCGCAGTTCCTCACTGGTGCGGGCATGTGATGCAGCGTCCTCAAGCCGTGTGCGCGCCCGGGTGATAGGCGTACGGAGATCATGCGCGATCGCGTTGGAGACCTCGCGAACGCCGTCCATCAGCTTGGCAATCCGGTCGAGCATATCGTTGATCGTTTCGGCGAGTTCGTCGAACTCGTCGCCATTGCCGGAGCGGCGTACCCGCCGGGTCAGATCTCCCCGGGCAATCGCACGCGTGATGCCGGATATATCCGCAAGCGAACGCTTGAACAGGCCGCGAATGACGATGGCGCCGAGAACCCCCAGAAACGCCATAGCCGCCAGCGCCCAGAGAAGACCGTCCCGCAAGATACGTCGCAACTGCGCGCGCGTGCTGACGTCCCGCCCAACAAGCAACTGAAAGCCACCGGGTAGTTCGTAATATCGAATCAGTGCCGTCGATTTTCGCCCTCCCCGTTCGAGCGGCACCTGATACCAGACATGCGCGGTGGTGATTCCTTGCGGCCAACGGCTCATGTTGCCGGCAATCCGGTTGCCAAGGGGATCAACCAGCAAATAGATGGCGTGATCGTTTATGTCCTCGCTGATCCGGCTATCCAGCGTGATAACCAGAGCGGTCAGCCCGCCGGCCTCGAAATGAGTGGCAAGACTACGGGCATCCACCCGTATCGCTTCGTGGGTCTGCCGCCCCAGAAGGCCGATCGTTGAATAATAGAGCGAGCCCGCGAGCACGATGGCCGATATGCCGAAAACAAGGGCATAGAACACCGCGAAACGGACCCCCGCCGAACGCAGGAGTCGGTTCTGCACTCCCCGCGGTTGAAGCGGATCCTGCCCCTCTGTCGTACCGGATAGAGACCTTGCCACCGACGGGCCTTAGGGTTCCTCAACGCGAAGCATATAGCCAGCGTTACGCACCGTATGCAGCAAGGGCAAATCGAACGGCTTGTCGATTTTCTGGCGAAGCCGCGAAATGTGCACATCGATCACATTGGTCTGCGGATCGAAGTGATAGTCCCACACGCCCTCGAGAAGCATGGTTCGCGTGACGACCTGGCCGGCATGGCGCATAAGATATTCGAGCAACCGGAACTCACGCGGCTGAAGATCTATCTTCTGGCCAGCGCGCTTCACACCCCGGGACAGCAGATCCATTTCGAGATCTCCCACCGCAAGGCGCGTCGAAGGCCCCTCGCCCTTGCCACGCCGCGCCATCGCCTCGACACGCGCCAGCAATTCCGCGAATGCGAATGGCTTGGTGAGATAGTCGTCTCCCCCCGCCTTCAGTCCCTTGACCCGGTCATCCACCTCCCCGAGCGCAGACAGAAACAGGACGGGTGTCGCGTTATCCTGAGCACGAAGCGTCTCAAGCAGCCGCAGCCCGTCGATCCCGCCAGGGAGCATTCGGTCGAGAATGATTGCGTCAAAATTCTCGGACGCAGCCATGAACAAGCCATCACGGCCATTATCGGCATGCTCGACAGTATGCCCGGCCTCCCGCAAGCCTTTAACTACAAAGCCGCCGACATCCTTGTCATCCTCAACAACCAATATCCTCATGATTGCCCCCCAAATTCAGCAGGCCCAAAGGCACCTGTTACAAATTGTGTCCACATCTTGCGATTTTTTTGCCTCCGAAAAGCAACTCTTGCGAACGGCACCGCTATGACCCCGGAATTTCATCATCTGCTTTTGCCACGTAAATGAGACTTTGTCCTGATGGCAAGATTATCGACAACGACGCGCGGCCCCGGCAAATGGCCGAGACCGAAGCGCCATATCTCATGACTTGTACAATATTCATCCGCATGATTTTGTCCCGTATCGCGCAAAAGACAACGACGAGCGAAAAATTTTTAATTCAATATTTTATGATACGTATCTAAAGAAATTGAATTCAAAGTAAATTTTTCATCATAAAAAATTTTATTGAATTTTTATTGTATATTATATCTGTTAAATTTCCAATGAATCGATATATGCGCCGATTTACATATGATGAAATCAATGCCCATCGACGCCTAATTATTTTCAAACAAGACCCCAAACAAATCACTCCGGCAATCCTTACTCACGCCAGATCGATTTTCATGCCATACGATTTCGACACGTGATAACTAAAATGCACTTTCTAAAGCGTTTCATCAACGTTACGAGTTATGCACATTCATAAAACATATTTTGGAAGAAACGGGGTTTTATTGGTAATTTTTTATTATTCATGAAATTGATAAGTAAAATTATTATGATTAATTTTTTGTCATTTTGTAGGAAATATCTTTGTGACCAATATTTTATAAATATATCACAAATAATTGTAAATAGAACTTTTCAATAATTGATATTTATTATTGGCGGCAAATCTCTTGTCGCTGCACGACGACCTCCCATCATATAACCTTAGATAGTAATCCATAAAATTATTGGTTGCATTGAATTACCCGAGGGCCTGTCCATCGGATCGGAAGCCTCTCTTTCGCTTTTGCCGAAAACTTGCCACAATTGCATCGAGATGATTTTATATGGGTCCTGTGCGGCGCTGGATGACGATGGTGTCTTGTTGCTTGGTCCATCCGGATCAGGCAAATCTGACTTATTGCTGAGACTTCTCGATCGGGGATTTTCGCTCGTTTCCGATGATCAAGTCAGCATCGAAGGCGAATTCGCATCGGCGCCTCCGTCGCTTTTGGGTATCATAGAGTTGCGGGGCTTGGGTCTATTCAAGGTTCCCGCGACCAGAATCGCCCGCTTGCGTTTGGCCGTGCAGCTTGGGAACGAACAAGATCGCTTGCCGTTCCCTAAGCGCAATGCTGAGCTGAATGTCCCGGAAATCTTCATAGATCCGCGCCTGGATTCAGCGCCTATCAAGGTCCAATGGGCTCTCGACACCATCGCCGGGCGTCGGGAGCAAGTTTGCGGGTGCTTTGTATCATGAGGGATCAACCCAGCCGGTTGATTATCGTAACCGGACTGTCAGGTGCCGGCCGTAATTCCGGCTTGAGGGCACTGGAGGACATCGGCTATGAGGCCGTGGATAATCCGCCTCTGGCGATTGTCGAAACCCTCGCCCGGGTGGACAGGCCTCTTGCTGTGGGGATCGACACACGCACAAGGGATTTTTCCGTCGAGGATGTCCTATCCACAATCGATCGCCTGCGCTCCAGCGCCTCTGTCCATCCGGAATTGCTGTTCCTGACTGCCAGCCCGGAAGCCTTGCAGCGTCGGTTCAGCGAGACCAGAAGGCGACATCCTCTGGCGCTGACAGGCAAGGTGACAGAGGGAATCGAAGCCGAGCAGGCTCTGACGCTTCCCCTTCGGAACGCTGCGGATTGGGTCATAGATACATCGCAATTGTCATTGACCAGCCTGCGTCAAATTATCGAGCAGAGGTTTGGCCTCGGCGGCCCAGGCATGACCATCACCCTGGTATCGTTTGGCTTTCCTTCCGGATTGCCTCAGGAGGCTGACCTCGTCATCGACACGCGCTTCCTGCGAAACCCGCATTACATACCGGATCTGCGGGAAAAGACCGGGCTTGACCCTGCCGTGAGAACCTATATCTCGGAGGATCCTGACTTCCCAGAGTTCTACGAGCGGGTCGGTGGCCTGATTGAGTTCCTGTTACCGCGCTTTGTTCGTGAGGGCAAAAAATACGTAATGATCGCAATTGGTTGTACTGGCGGAAAACATCGCTCGGTTTCGCTTGTCGAAATGCTCGGGACAAGGCTGAGCGACAGGGGATGGGGTGTGCTCGTCGAGCATCGCAATCTGGACATGAAATCTGTCGTGGTCCCGCACGACAACGCAACCGGCAATGCTGCCAGCCAGCCAACGGTCGGAGTTGAAAAATGATCGGTATGGTGCTGGTCAGTCATGGCAACCTTGGTGTTGCGCTGCGGGAAGCCCTCGAACATGTCGTTGGGCCTCAGCGTAATATCGCGACCGTTTCCGTTGAGGCCGATGCCGATATAGAGACGCAACGGAAGGAGATCGCGGAACGCGTGTCGGATGTCGATGCCGGCGACGGCGTCGTCGTGCTGACTGACATGTTCGGCGGTACGCCATGCAATCTGGCCATGAGTATGCTTGACCGGGATGACGTGGAGGTCATCGCGGGTGTGAACCTGCCGATGCTCGTCAAACTGGCCAAAATACGCGGATCATACAACCTGTCTGATGCCGTTCACTGTGCTGAGGAAGCAGGCCGTAAATATATTGCCTGCGGATCAGACATTCTCCACCCATCGGCTCCGAAACGCGCCTGCGGATGAATACAGATCAATCGCCTGTTCGGCTGACTCAAACAGTCACGATCACCAATACCCGCGGACTCCACGCCCGAGCTGCCGCCAAGCTTGTAACCCTTGCAGAAAAATTCAGTGCGGCACTGGAGGTATCTCGGGATGGTCAAACCGTCTCCGCGCAGTCGATCATGGGATTGATGATGCTTGGCGCTGGGCTTGGATCGACTGTCGAGATTTCAGCAGAGGGATGGGATGCCAAAGAAGCCCTCGCTGCGGTGGTGGAACTGGTCGAGGCGGGGTTTTATGAGACGGGCTAAAAAGTACGAATAGTGCGCCAACAGAAACAGGCTCTGGATATTTCCAGAGCCTGTTTTTTTATGGACACAGAACTCAGTTTTTACGGTTACCCATGAACTGCAGGAGAAACAGGAACAGGTTAATGAAATTCAAATATAACTGAAGCGCATCATATACACTTCGCTTCGCTGCTACATCGTCGCCGAAGCGGGATCCATATTGGAGATAATCCGCTTTGATTCTTTGCGTATCGTAAGCGGCGAGGCCAGTGAAAATCAGAACGCCAATCGCACTGATCGCGAATTGCACCACAGGGGAGTGCAGAAAAATATTTACGATCATGGCAACCAGCAGTCCAATGACACCCATCACCAGGAAACTGCCGAATTTGGTAAGGTCATTCCGCGTCGTGTAGCCGTAAAGGCTCATGCTGCCAAAGGTAACGGCCGTGACAAAGAATGTCGTCAGAATAGACTGGCCGGTATAGACAAGGAAGATATTGGTTAGGCTCGCCCCCATCACAGCGCAGAACGCCCAGAACAGTGCCTGAGCCTGCGTCGTGCTGAGTTTGTTCACACCGAACGACATCACGAGCATGAACCCGAGCGGCGCGAAAATGCTGATATAAGCCAATATTCCCGGCTGACGTATCATCGCGCCGCCAGGCGCCGCCACAAGGGGGTAAAAGGCGTTGATAAGGCCGGTATTGGCGATTGCGTAGGAGACGATCGCCGTCAGCAGAAGGCCAGACGCCATCCAATTATAGACCCGCAGCATGTATGCCCGCAGGCCTTCGTCCAGAACGCCTGTACCTGCCGCAACCGATGCGCTGCGATAGGAACGCATGTCAGGACCCATAGCCATGATTGCTTGCCACTCCTCGTCAGGCGGCGGAATGCCACCATCAGCCTTATTTTGGCCATTCGCGCCCGCCGATCAAGCATAATCGGCGGGCGGAGGATGAGATCGGTGTAACGATTTGGCGTTTGGAGGGAATTCAGCTCAGCGACGCAGGCCGAGACGACCGATCAGGGCTTCGTAACGCTTCACATCCTGACGCTTGACATAGTCCAGAAGGCGGCGCCGGCGACCGACGAGCATGAGGAGGCCGCGGCGCGAGTGGAAATCCTTCGCATGCGTCTTCAGATGCTCGGTGAGATTGACAATCCGTTCGGTCAGAAGCGCAACCTGCACTTCCGGGCTGCCCGTGTCGCTGGGCTGTTTCGCGTATTCGCCAATCAGTTCCTGCCGGCGATCCGGTGTAATCGACATCGGATATACTCCTGTTTTTAAAGTTAAAGCACGCGTTCAGGCTTGAGCAGGCCGTCACCCAGCCGGCCCAGAGCCACAAAACGGCCGCTCGTCATCAGCCGTGCCAACCCACCATTGGGATCACATGACGGATGAATCCGCCCCATGAACTGAACAAGGCTCAACGCCTGGCCATTTCCAAGGGCAGCAGCTTCCGTTTCGGTCAGGGCCAGAGCCGGGATGTCGTCCAGCGCGGTCCCGACGGGAAGCAGGAAACTCGAATCAGCACCGGGGCTATCGCCGGAATCGGTAATCTTGTCCAGCGGAATCGCCGCCGCCTCCTCGAACGGACCAACGGAAAGTCGACGCAGCGCAGCTATGTGGCCGACCGTGTTCACCGCCAGCGCCACATCGCGCGCGAGCGATCGCATGTAGACGCCTTTCCCCGATTCGACCTCGAAGATGGCATGATCTGCATCAGGCCGGTCAACCAGTTCAAACCGCGACACCTGTGCCGGGCGAGGCGGCAATTCAGGAGCCAACCCGGCGCGGGCTAGGTCATACGCCCGTTCACCACCAATCTTGATGGCCGAGAAAGCGGGCGGCACCTGCATGATATTGCCCCGGAACCTCCCCAGAACCCCCTCGATTGCAGATGTTTCCGGACGTATGGCCGATGTCGCGACAACGGCCCCATCGGCATCGTCGGTGTCACGGGCCTCACCGAAACAAAGGGTGAAGCGATAGCGCTTGGAGCCGTCCATGACGTAGGGCACCATCTTCGTTGCCCGCCCAAGGGCTATTGGCAACACCCCCGTCGCCAGCGGATCGAGTGTACCGCCATGACCGACTTTGGCTGCCTGCAATGCCCGTTTGATGCGAGCCACAGCGTGAGCGCTGGTGATCCCTTGCGGCTTGTCCAGTATGATCCAGCCATCGATGATGCGTCCGCGTTTCTGCCGCGGCTGATGAGGCGCCATGTTATCCTGCAATGTCTTTGGGGTGCTGCGCCTGATAGCGAAGCCGGCATGGCGTGGCAAACGCTGCAGGCTTCGGTCAGCGAAATCAGGCCTGATTGATGTCGATCAGGGCTTGCCGGATCTTCCGGCCACGTAAAACCTTGTCTTCGATGTAGGCCGCGTCGCCCCAACGAACAGCCCGCGCCATAGCCTGCGCGTCTTCGGTGAATCGCGCGAGCATTTCCAGCAGAGCTTCCCGGTTGTTCAGGAAGACGTCCCGCCACATCGTGGGGTCGGATGCCGCAATACGCGTGAAATCCCGGAAACCGGAGGCCGCAAACTGCAGGACTTCCTTCCTCGTCTCGTCCGCCAGATCATCCGCTGTCCCGCAAATCGTAAACGCGATCAGGTGGGGCAGATGGCTTACGATGGCCACGACACGATCGTGATGGGCTGCGTCCATCACGCTCACCATCGCGCCGGCGCGCTCCCAAAACAGCCTCATGCGGGCAACGGCGTCCTGGTCAGTCCCGGTTACGGGCGTCAGGAGGCACCAGCGTCCCTTGAAAAGATCCGCGAAGCCGGCATCGGGGCCGGAAAATTCGGTTCCCGCCATCGGATGCGCCGGCACGAAGTGAACCCCATCCGGTAGATGCGGACCGATGTCACGGATGACCGACTGCTTGGTCGAGCCGACATCGCTGACAATTGCGCCCGGCGCGATATGGGGCCCCACGATCTCCGCCAAGGCGGCATAGGCACCGACCGGCGCGCAAAAGATCACGCAGTCGGCCCCCTGCACGGCGCGTGCCGGATCGATCTCGCATTCATCGGCGATGCCGAGTTCGGCTACCCGATCGAGGGTTGCCTGCGTGCGGGCATTGGCCACGACGGTCCGGGCAAGATCCCCGCGTTCGCGGGCAATCCGTGCAATCGATGACCCGATGAGCCCGAAGCCGAGCAGCACAAGCCGGTTGAACAGTGGCTCAGGCATGCTGTCGGCCAAACTCGTCGAGCGCATCAGCCGCAGCGGCGCACTCATCATCGGTCCCGATCGTGATTCTGAGGCATTGCGGCAACCCGTAAGCTGCCACCCGCCGGACGATGATGCCGCGGTTGCGCAGATGCAGGTCCGCGGCGGCGGCGCGATCCGTTGTTTCCATATCGGCAAGCAGGAAATTCGCGCTGCTCGGCCAGACATGGAACCCTGCTCGCTGGATACGGGCCGAGAGTTCGGCCCGCGCCCGGGTATTGTGGCTCCGGCTGCGTTGCACCCACCCCTGCTCGGCCAGCGCCGCAATCCCCGCTGCCGCGGCAGGTCCGCTCACGTTGAAAGGCATCCTCGTCCGGTTGAGCACGTCGATGATCGCCGGCGCTGCATACGCCCATCCGAGCCTCAGGCCACCCAGACCGAAGATCTTGGAAAATGTCCGGGTCATCACCGTGTTTTCACTCGCATCGACCAGGCCGACGCCTGGATCGTAGTCACCGTCTTCGACATATTCCGCATAGGCCGCATCCAGCACCAGCAGGACATGCGATGGCAACTGACGCCGCAGCCGCACGATCTCGGCAGACGGCACGAGCGTGCCGGTGGGGTTGTTGGGGTTGGCCAGGAATACAAGCCGGGTGGCCGGTGTCACTTCGGCGAGCATGGCATCGATATCGGCGGTCAGGTCGCGCTCCGCAGCCTTGCGCACCTCCATGCCCGCGAGCCGCGCAGCGATCTCGTAGATCAGAAACCCATGGCGGCTCATGACCAGTTCGGTGCCCGGCCCGCCATAGGACTGGATGAGCAGGGAAATCAGGTCATCGGACCCGTTGCCGCAAACAATCCTGGCCGGATCGAGATCAAAATGCCGGCCAATCGCGTTGCGCAGTTCGACGGCGCCGCCATCGGGATATCTGTGAATCTTCGACGCAACGGTCTGCAACGCGGCAATAGCACCGGGAGGAGGGCCAAAGGCCCCCTCATTCGACGACAGCTTGATGACCCGGCTTACTCCGTTCAGATGGGATTCACCGCCGACATAGGGCGGCACGGAGAATACGGCGGGCCGAGCCGCAGGCGATCCGGTCATCGCATCATGCCCGATGCGCCGATTGGGCTGGCATAGGCACCAAGCACGACCGGCGGTGCAGGGAACGTCGAAATAGCGCCAAGCCGCGGGTCCTCGCGCGGAATATAGCCATCAACGTCCGCCAGCGCATAAGCCGCCTCCCGCCTCGCAATCCGGCGGATCAGCAACGAACCGACATCGAACCCTGCGTCGCGCAGGATCCCGAGGATCCGTGCAGTGCTGGTATCGGGAACAATCTCGATCCCGATCAGGCTCCTGTCTTCGCCGCTCGCATCCGGAACGAACGACGACACGACATAGGCTTCCGACTGAGGCACCCCTTCACCGCGCTTCGCCCAGAACGGCAACTTCGCGACGATCGACAGCCGCGGGAGGCCGCCATGCATCAGGCCGACCCACCATGCCGCCTGATCGTCATCCTCATCGGATGGGATGGGCAAGACGGCCGCATGGGCAATTTCACTCGTGATGTCTGTGAGTGCCTGCGAGGGCGTGCGATGCCGGCGCATGGACGTCAGCGGTCCGAAATGTTCACGGGCCAGGGCAAGCAAATCAGCCTGACCGCCATCCGCAACGGCAATGACAAGCCCACCCTCGATCATCAGGGCGCCGGAAAAGAGTTCCCGCCAGATCCTTGTGATCGTATGCGGCGGCAGCCCTCCCTCGTGGCGGGCGAGCAGGCGGCGCAGAATCGCGGCCTCGCGGCCAGGCCGGATCATCACACCGCGCTTCCCGCCTTGCGAACGCACACGCTCGATGATTTCCGCGCGCTGCATCAGCATGTCGTGGATACGGTCGTCGAGGGAGTCGATTTCGGCGCGAAGCCGGGACAGCGCCTCCGGGGCGGTGTCCTGAGGAGGTGATGCAGGCGGCATTTCAGACATGGCATTCCAATAAGCTGAATTCGACTTTAACTGATACAGGAGGTTCGCCACACGGCAAGCCCCATCCTTGCCGCATGCTTGGGTTGAGCGCATATCCTGCGAGCCATGGACCACTCACCCTTTCCCGATATTCCCCATCAGAAGGTATCGTTTCCCGATGGCCTTGCTCTGGATTGCGGCGTGACGCTCCAGCGGCTCGAAGTCGCATACCGGACATATGGCACACTCAATGCAGAAAAAAACAACGCGGTTCTGATCTGTCATGCCCTGACGGGCGACCAGTATGTGGCGGAGCAACACCCGCTGACCGGCAAGCCTGGCTGGTGGAACGCGCTGGTGGGGCCGGGCAAGCCAATCGATACACGACGGTTTTTCGTGGTCTGCGCGAATGTTCTGGGCGGCTGCATGGGCTCGACAGGCCCTCGCAGCCCGCGGAACCATGAAACCGACGATGCCTGGTCGGTCGATTTTCCTGCCATCACCATCCAGGACATGGTGAGAGCCCAAAAGAAGCTGATCGACTGGCTGGGAATCGAACGGCTTTTTGCCGTTGTCGGCGGCTCGATGGGCGGCATGCAGGTACTGGCCTGGGCGTCGATGTATCCGGACCAGGTCTTCGCTGCGGTTCCGATCGCGACAGCGCCATACCACTCCGCACAGAACATCGCCTTTCATGAGGTCGGCCGGCAGGCGATCTATACCGACCCGGATTTTCACGACGGTCACTACCGCGCACATGGGGTGATCCCCGCACGCGGGCTCGCTGTCGCCCGCATGACCGCGCACATCACCTATCTTTCCGAAGCGGCGCTGACGCGAAAATTCGGCCGGCGCCTGCAGCGCCAGACCGCCCTCCCCTCGCCGCTGTTCGGAGAGCGTTTCGCCGTCGAGAGCTACCTCGAGCATCAAGGGTCGAGTTTTGTGCGCCGCTTCGATGCGAACTCATATATCGTGATCACGCGGGCGATGGATTATTTCGACCTCGCTGCCGACCATGGAGGATCGCTGGCTGTGGCCTTTCGCCACACGAAATCGCGTTTCCTGCTGGTCTCGTTCAGTTCCGACTGGCTGTTTCCGACCGCCGAAAGCCGAACGATGGCCCGCGCGCTGAACCAGGTCGCCGCAAATGTCAGTTTTGTCGAAATCCTGAGCGACAAGGGACATGATGCCTTCCTGCTCGATGAGCCGGATTTCCACCGCACGGTTGCCGGCTTCATCTCCGGCGCGGCGGAAGCGGCGGGGCTGCAATGAGCCAGGCAACACCGGTGCGGTTCGTTGCCAAAAACCTGCGTGTCGATCTTGAATTGATCGCAGGGATGATCCCCCCGGGCTCCCGCGTGCTTGATATCGGCTGCGGCGATGGGGCGTTGATCGACCTTCTGGCCCGCACCCGGCGATGCGATGCCCGCGGCATCGAGATCGACATGGCCGAAGTCACCCGCGCCGTCGCGCATGGCCTGCCGGTGATGCAGGGAGACGCGGATACCGACCTTATCCATTACCCCGACAACACATTCGATTATGTCGTTCTGTCGCGCACGCTCCAGGCTGTCGAACAGCCGCGCGAAGTGCTGCGCCAGATGCTGCGCGTCGGCACCAGGGCGATCGTCAGCTTTCCGAATTTCGGTCACTGGAGCCTGCGCTGGCAGTTATTCTCGACAGGCCGCATGCCGATGACCACGACGTGGAACCGGATGTGGTACGAGACACCCAACATCCATCCCTGCACGATCCGCGACTTCTTCGACCTCTGTGCGAAGGACCGCTATCAGGTCGAACAATGGCTGGCGGCCGACGAGGCCGGGCGGCGTGCGCCGTGGCGCCGCTTTCCGCTGCTGGCCAATCTGTTCGGCGAGCAGGGTTTGTTCGTGTTGAAGCGCGAACTGGCGATGGAAAGCTGAAACCGGTATCGCGCCGCTCCCCATGGACGCAGTGATTGTCGAAAATCTGACCAAGCGTTTTGGCACTGTCCGCGCCGTCGACAGTGTCAGCTTCCGCCTGCCCGCCGGGACGACTTGCGGCTTGCTGGGAGGAAATGGCGCCGGCAAGACGACCACGATTTCCATGCTTCTCGGTATCCTGGCGCCTGACGCCGGCTCGATCGAGGTGCTCGGACACGATATGGCGCGAGACCGGTTCGCAGCACTCGCCCGGATGAACTATTCCTCACCCTATGTCGCCCTGCCGATGCGGCTGACCGTCAGTGAAAATCTCCGCGTCTACGGCCACCTCTACAACGTGCCTCGGCTTGAGAACCGGATTCGCGAACTGGCGCGGGATTTTGACCTCGAGGGACTCCTCTCGCGCAAGGCGGGAGCCCTTTCAGCGGGGCAAAAAACCCGAGTAGCGTTGGCAAAGTCTCTGATCAACCGACCATCCCTGCTCCTGCTCGATGAACCGACCGCCAGTCTCGATCCAGATACAGCTGATTACGTGCGCGGCGTCCTCGAGCGATATCGCGACGAAACCGGGGCAGCCATTCTGCTCGCGTCGCACAACATGGCCGAGGTCGAACGACTCTGCTCCCAGGTCCTCATGATGAAAGGCGGGCGGATCGTCGACCGCGGCACGCCGGGCGACCTGATCACGCGCTACGGCCGCGACGATCTGGAACAGGTCTTTCTCGCCATCGCGCGCAATCCGGAGACGCTGCCGCCGTGATCGCCGCCCTTCGCCGGATATGGGGTCTGATCTATCGCCATCTCTGCCTTTACCGGCGGTCCTGGCCACGGGTTCTCGAACTCGCCTACTGGCCCACCCTGGAATTGCTGATCTGGGGGTTCACGGCTCAGTTCGTCATGAAGGGCCATGCCGATCTGGCGATCCGCACCGCCGGCGCGCTGATCGGCGGCGTGCTGCTCTGGGAAGTCGCCCTCCGCGCCCAGATGGGTGTTACCATTTCATTCCTGGAAGAAATCTGGTCACGCAATCTCGGCCATGTCTTTGTCAGCCCCCTGCGGCCGCGCGAAATGGTGCTGGCACTGCTTGGCGTCTCGGTCCTGCGCACGGTCGCGGGTCTCACGCCGGCCGCCGGGATCGCTTTCTTTCTCTACGAATTCAATATCTTCACGTTCGGCCCCGCTTTGATCCTGTTTGTCGCCAATCTTTTCCTGATGGGATGGTGGCTTGCGCTCTGCGTGATTTCCCTCCTGTTCCGCTATGGGGCATCGGCTGAGGCGCTCGCCTGGACGCTCGCTTTCGGGCTTACCCCGGTCGCCTGCGTGTTTTATCCGGTCTCGGTTCTGCCGCCATGGCTGCGCCCGGTTGCCGAAGCCCTGCCGGCCGCACATATCTTCGCCGGCATGCGCACCGCGCTGTATCACCACAAGACGGATATCGGCCAGCTTGCGATTGCTGCCGGGCTGAACCTGTTCTGGATGGGCTGCGCCGGTTTGATATTCGCATTGCAGTTCAGGGCAGCCCGCCGCAGCGGCGCTCTGGTCACGATCGGCGAATGATCGTTCACTCCCCCTCCCGCAATCCACGGAATCCAACATGACACCGACGACATTCTGGCTGATACGGCATGCGACCGTGACACCCCAAGCGCTCGCATTGCTCTATGGCCAGATGGATGTCCCGATCTGTGAGTTGCGCCGCGCTCAGGATGCACCCCGCTATGCGGCTCTCGCCCAGTCCCTGCCCCGCCCGGCGCAATGGTTCGTCACGCCGCTATCGCGCACAAGCCTGACCGCGGAGGCCATCATGAACGCCGGATATGGGCCCATCGCGCCTCGCGTGGAGGAAACCCTCATCGAGCAGGATTTCGGAACATGGCAGGGCATGCGGATGGATAAATTCGCAGAACGAGGCGCGCGGCATCCGTTCTGGCCGGTTGGCGGCGATGAACAGCCGCCGGATGGGGAGAGTTTTGCCCAGCTGCGCCAACGGGTGGGCGCGGGCCTTGAGCGGTTGAGCACCGATCATGAAGGGGAACATGTTGTCGCGGTGTCTCATGGTGGTGCCATCCGTGCAGCGGTGGCGCATGCGCTGGATCTGACAGCCCATCAGGCCTTAAGCCTCGCCGTCGAAAATCTGTCGGTGACCCGGCTTGAGCGCCACGATCGCGCCTGGAGGGTCGTCACGGTCAATGAACAAATTTCCATTTGAACGTCAGCCCGATCCGGGCCACATCCGATCAACACCTGTCCAGAGCGGAGACGAGCAATGACGCAACGCAAGACCACGGCATGGCGCCAGGCGCGAAAGACGCTCTATGCCGGGGTTACCGCACTGTCGGTCACAATTCCCCTTGCATCATGCGCCTCGGGTGCCGGCTCGCCGAACGCCGCCCAGGAACTCGTCGACCGGTCGACCCTCACGGTCGAGACAATGCTCGGATCGGGAACCCCATCCGCCGGCCAGGCCACCCAGATGCTGCGAAATGCCAAGGCGGTCGTGGTCTGTCCGCGCATCTTCAAGGCAGGCTTCTTCATCGGCGGCGAAGGTGGAAGCTGCGTTCTGGTTTCACGCGCGGCCGGCGGTTCATGGTCCGATCCCGCCTTCTACACGATGGGGAGCGGCAGCTTCGGCCTTCAGATCGGCGCGCAGGATGCCGAGGTCATCATGCTGCTGATGAACAACACCGCGCTGAACGCCTTTCTCAGCAGCCAGTTCAAGATGGGAGCCGACGCTGGCGTCTCGGTGGCCACGATCGGGGCTGGGATCGGCGGTTCAACCGGAACGGCGCTTGGCGCTGACATCGTCACATTTACCAAGGCGCGCGGGCTTTACGGCGGGATTTCCCTCTCAGGCTCCGTTTTCTCGAACGATGAGGCGCTCGATCAACAATATTACGGGCAGACCGTCGCTCCGCGTCAGATCGTCGTGAACATGGCGGTTAATAATGCAGGCGCCAACCCGCTGCGGGCGATGCTCTCCAGATACGGTGGCTGAAGCCCAACAAGGGCAGGATAGATCCTTTGATGGGATGACATCATCGCAGGTCATCCTGGGGCTGCGCGTTGCCTGATTGCCGGGCCAGGAAACCAAGCGGGTATTCTGGTTCTTTTCTGCCCTCTGCGTCCGGGCTAGACTGATCGCATGTCGCAATCCGGTGTTGAACCGTTCTGGCGTCGCAAGCGCCTTGGAGAGATGACCCAATCGGAATGGGAATCCCTCTGCGATGGTTGCGGCCGATGCTGCCTGCATAAGCTGAGGGACGAAGAGACCAACGAACTCGCCTTCACGGATGTCTCCTGTCACCAGCTCGACCGGACGACCGGGCGGTGTCTCGACTATAAAAATCGCCTGCACAAGGTTCCCGACTGCACAGCCTTGACACCCGAACTCGTCGACGCGATCGACTGGCTTCCTCCCTCATGCGCGTACCGCCTGGTTGCTGAGGGGCGCGATCTCCCGGATTGGCATCCATTGCGCACGGGCGATCCGGACAGCACGCGCCGGGCTGGGGCATCGGTTGCCGGACGGGTGCGAACTGAGCGAACCGTTGAAAATCTGGAGGATCATATCGTTGAGTGGCCGGTTCTCTGGCCGCGCGCCGGTGATCGCGACGAATAGGATCTTCTGATGCCACACATGCCGTTCAGCATCGCACCGATGGAAGACGCTGAACCTGTCATCGTAGGCGGCCTGCAGGCCACGATTGTCTGGCGGAAAAACAATCGGGCGAGGCGCGTTGCATTGCGGATCGATCCGCAAGCAGGCCGGATTGTCATCACATTGCCGCCGTGCGGATCCCGCCAGGCCGGGTTGGCGCTGCTTCGCGGGCATGAATCGTGGGTTGCCGAACGCCTCGCCTCCCTGCCGCCGGCCCTCGTGATCGCGGATGGAAATGAAATTCCGGTCTTCGGTCAACCGCACAGGATCGTCCACGATCGCGGAACCCGCGGCGGAGCGGCGATCGAGACCCCAGTGATCCGGGTTTCCGGCCATCCGGATTTCCTGGCCCGCCGCGTTCGCGACATGTTGCGCGATCTCGCCTTTCGTGAATTCTCGGCAATGGCACGGCACATGGCGGCGCAATTCCGTGCGCGCCCCGCTGCGGTCCGCATAAAGGACACCCACACCCGATGGGGTAGTTGCACCGCCGATGGAACGATGATGTTCTCATGGCGTCTCATAATGGCGCCACGCTTCGTTCAGGATTATGTTGTCGCACACGAAACGGCTCATTTGCGTCATATGAGTCATGGGCCGGATTTCTGGACGCTGGTGGAGACTCTGACACCATACCGCGCAGAGGCGACAAGCTGGCTGCGTCGCGAAGGGCCCGGACTCCTGCGGATTTCCTGATCGCCACACATCTCAAACCCAATGAACAAGGCCAATCCATGAAAGCAGTCGCCTTTACGCATTCTCTGCCGATCACGGCGGACGACGCGCTGATCGATATCGAGGCTCCGGATCCCGTGCTGCGTGCCCATGATGTCCTGGTCGAGATCCGCGCCGTATCGGTCAATCCGGTCGACACCAAGATCAGGCGCCGCAACGAGCCACTCGGCGAACCCCGGATACTCGGCTTTGACGCCTCGGGCATCGTTCGGGCCGTAGGCCCCGGTGTGACGCGGTTTGGAATCGGCGATGAGGTCTTTTATGCGGGCTCGGTCGATCGCCAGGGCTCCAACGCGCAGTTCCAGGCGGTCGATGAGCGCCTTGTTGCCCGCAAACCCCGCTCCCTCAGCTTTGCCGAGGCCGCGGCGCTGCCGCTGACCACATTGACCGCGTGGGAAATGCTGTTCGACCGCTTCTCCATTCCGAGAGATCGTGTCCATCACGATACGCTGCTGATCGTCGGTGGCGCCGGAGGCGTCGGCTCAATGGCGATCCAGCTAGCGCGCCAGCTCACCGGTCTCGTCGTGGTTGCGACAGCCTCAAGACCCGAAACGATCAACTGGTGCTCCTCACTCGGCGCTCACCACGTCATCGACCACCATCATCCCGTGGCGGCCCAGCTCGAGATGGTCGAAGCCAGCGCGCCGAGCTACATTTTCTGCACCAATCACGTGGAGAAGCACTGGCGCGAACTATGCCATGTGCTGGCCCCCGAAGGGCGGATCGGGCTGATCGAGTCGACCGGCCCGCTCGACATGCACGAGATATTCAACAAATCAGCATCGGTGCATACCGAATACATGTTTGCCCGTTCACTTCACCAGACGGCGCAGATGATCGAGCAACACCACATCCTCCAGTCGGTGAGCCGCCTTGTCGATCAGGAGGTTCTTCGCACGACGATGACGGAAAATTACGGGCCGATCACGGCCGCCAACCTTCGGCGGGCACATGCTGCGATCGAAAGCGGCACAACGCGCGGCAAGATCGTTCTAGAAGGGTTTTGAGTGGATATCATTCTCGCCAGCACATCGGCCACGCGGCAATCGATGCTGCGATCGGCCGGTGTGACGCCGAATGCAGTTGCATCCGGCGTCGACGAAGCGCCGATCAAGCTGTCCTTCCGGGAGGCAGGCCAGTCTTCCACCGCCGCAGCCATGGCGCTGGCACGGGAAAAGGCACTGGCCGTATCGGCCCGACACCCCGACGCGCTGGTGATTGGTGCCGATCAGATACTGGATTGCGAGGGTCGCTGGTTTGACAAACCAGCTGACTTGCCAGCCGCCGCAGAACACTTACGGAAATTGTCAGCCCGGGTGCATCGGCTGGAAACCGCTGTCGTCTGCGCGGTGGCGGGCGCATGCCGCTGGGAGCATTCCGAAGCTCCCGAGCTGAAAATGCGCCCCCTGTCCGATAAATTCATCGCAGCCTACGTCGAATCCGAAAGCGATCAAATCCTGCACTCGGTTGGTGCCTACAGGCTTGAGGGGCTCGGCATTCAACTTTTCGAGCGTATCGACGGCGATTTTTTTACGATACTCGGCCTCCCGCTACTCCGCCTGCTTGCGTTCCTGCGTCAGTCCGGAGCGCTGCCCTCCTGATCGGGCGTAAGTGCCTGTTCCGCCTCCCCATCTGCCAGCGATGGCACAGATGTCTCGGCGGCTTCCGAACGATGAGCCATTTCCTCGAGGCGGGCGACGCGAGCGGCCAAAGCGTCCGCCTCGGCCCTCGCGCGCGAAGCGAGTTCCATTACCGCGTCGAATTCATCACGTCTGACAAGATCAAGGCGCCGGATGGCTTCCTCCACCCGGGTGCGGACCATTGCGGACATTTCATCGCGCAAGCCGCTGGCGGCAGACAGGGCACCGCCGGCAAGGCCCGCCAGATCGTCAAAAAATCGCGGTCTCTCGGTCATGCCTTTTCTCCTGCAGGTGGTGATGACGGATCATCATATGCCCACTATAACCACGTCCATGATACTGGTCACGGGCGGAGCTGGCTTCATCGGCTCCAATCTCCATGCGGAATTGCACAGAAGCGGTCGGGAAACCGTCATCGTCGACCGGCTACGTGCAAACGGCAAATGGCGTAATCTCCGGGCCCATCCTCCCTCGGCCATCGTTGATCCGGACAATCTGGAAAATTTTCTCGCCAGCGATCCGCCGATTGACGCGGTTGTCCATCTCGGCGCGATCAGCGAGACCACGGCAACGGACGGCGACCTTGTATGGCGCTCGAACGTCGTGCTCAGCCAGATGCTCTGGCATTGGTGTGCCGCGCAACAGCGTCCTTTCATCTATGCTTCCTCGGCGTCCACTTATGGCGACGGTTCATTCGGCTTTGATGATGACAACGACATCGAGGCGCTCCGCAGATTGCGGCCGATGAATTTATACGGCTGGTCGAAACATGCATTCGATCTTTGGGTTGCTGGCGAATGCGCCGCAGGCCGGCCGCGCCCGCCCCACTGGGCGGGATTGAAGTTCTTCAATGTCTACGGCCCGAACGAATATCACAAAGGCCGCATGATCTCGGTCATCAAGGTCAAGTACGACGAAATCGCGGCGGGGGAACCCGCGCGCCTGTTCCGGTCTGACAGGGCCGAGATTGCCGATGGCGAGCAGGCCCGGGATTTCATCTGGGTGGATGACGTTGTCGCGGCGATTGGCTTCCTGCTTGCGCACCCCAACGTCAGCGGTCTGTTCAATCTGGGCACGGGGAAAGCGCGGAGCTATGCGGACCTGGCCCGCGCCGTCTGCGCCGCATGCGGCGTTGCAGAACGGATAGAATTTGTCCCCATGCCTCAAAGCCTGGTCGGCCAGTATCAATCGTTTACCGAAGCGCGGATGGATCGCCTTCGCGCAGCAGGGTTTGATATGACGTTCACCACGCTCGAACAGGGTATCGAAACCTACATAAAACGCTTTCTCGGTCAGCCGGACCCTTACCGATGAAAAACGTTTATGTCTGGCCGCATTTCGACCCGATCCTGGTTCGGTTCGGGCCGTTCGCCGTTCATTATTACGCCCTGGCCTACATCACGGCTCTGGTGCTTGGCTGGAGGCTGATGCGCCGGCTGGTCCGGGAGGCGCCGGTCGTCGCGACCCATGAACAGGTTGACGATTTCCTGTCCTGGGCAACGCTCGGCGTCGTGCTGGGTGGGCGGCTGGGCTACATAGTATTCTACCAGCCGGTTTATTTCCTCGACCACCTCAACCGCACCTACGCGGTGTGGGATGGAGGGATGAGCTTTCATGGCGGAATGCTGGGTGTAGCGGTTGCGATCCTGATCTATTGCGGGCGCAACGGCCTCGATCCATGGCGGTTTGGCGACCGGGTTGCCGTGCCGGTGCCAATCGGCCTCTTCCTCGGGCGGATTGCAAACTTCGTGAATGGCGAGCTCTGGGGCCGCCCTGCTCCCTCCTGGTTTCCGTTTCGCATCATCTATCCCGAATCGGGATCTGACGTTCCCCGCTATCCGTCAGAACTGATCGAGGCTACGCTCGAAGGGTTAGTGCTCTTCCTCGTCCTGTTCATCGCCTCCCGCAACGAGCGTATCCGGAACCAGCCCGGGTATCTCGGCGGCATGTTCGTGATGGGCTACGGCATCGCACGAACGGTTGCCGAAGGCTTCCGTCAGCCCGACTGGTTCCTGGGTTATCTGATGTTCGGGCTGACCATGGGGCAGTTGCTTTCCATCCCGATGATCGTGATCGGTGCGACCATGATCTGGCGGGCGAAATATGTCACCCGCCCGAAGGCGGCTCCAGCCGGGGCATGATCGAGCGGTTGGACGCTTTCATGGCGCGGGCCAACGCCGCCTACTACGCCGAATGTGATCCATTCAGGGATTTCACGACAGCGCCCGAAATCAGCCAGATCTTTGGTGAATTGATCGGCCTCTGGGCAGCTGTCACCTGGCGAATGCTCGGCCGCCCGGCTGTATTCTCACTGGTCGAGGCCGGCCCCGGGAACGGGCACCTGATGGCGGACGCGCTTCGCGCCGCCGGGCGCGCCGTGCCGGCGTTCACTAGGGCCGCGGAAATCCACCTCATCGAAACGTCACCGCGACTGATCGCCCTGCTAAGGCAGAAACTCCCGCAGGCCACGATCCACCCGGATCTGTCAACGATTCCCGATCGGCCGATCCTGCTTGTGGCGAATGAATTTCTTGATGCCCTGCCGATACGCCAATTCGTCAGGCGTGGCTCCGCCTGGCATGAACGATACGTGGCGGATGGTGATTTCATCGAGATGAGTACCGATCTCGATCTGCCGGATGCGCCGGATGGCGCAATCATCGAGCGGAGCGAAGGCGGAGACACATTTGTGCGCGATCTTGCCGCACGTATCGCAAAACGGAGCGGTGCCGCACTGCTGATCGATTATGGCCATGATCGCGGGGGAGCTGGCGCAACCCTGCAGGCGATTGAAAGCGGCAGGCCGGCGGATCCACTCGCGTATCCCGGCCGAAGCGATCTTACCGCCCATGTCGATTTCGCCCGCATGGCCATGATCGCCCGTCAGGCCGGCGCCGATATCCAGGGACCGCTGTCTCAAGGCGCCTTTCTCGCTACGATGGGCATTCATGAACGCACCGCCCAGCTGGGGCGTCACGCCAAGGCTGACGACGCAATGCGACTGCTTGCAGCCACACAGCGCCTCACCGCACCGGAAGCGATGGGCAGCCTTTTTCGTGTCATGGCGCTGGCGCCACGAGGATTTGAACGACTTCCCGGATTTTTGTCATGATCCCTTTCATCACTGCGGGGCTAGCCTCGCCCCATGGCTTTTTCTCCAGGCAAGGCGGCGTCTCTGAGGGCGCATATGACAGCCTGAACTGCGGGCAATATGGCAAGGACGATCCCCTGAACGTCGCCGAAAACCGGTCCCGCGCCATGCGCGCCATCGGCGGAATGCCCCACCGGCTGATCGGGCTGAAACAGGTGCACGGCGCGCGGGTCGTCCTGAACCCCGAACCTGGGGCCGCGATGATCGAAGCGGATGCGATGGTCACCGACCAGCCAGAGCTCGGCCTCGGCATCATCACCGCAGATTGCGCCCCGGTTCTGTTCAGCTCCGCTGATGGCAAAATCGTTGGCGCCGCTCATGCCGGATGGCGCGGCGCGGTCGCCGGCATTCTTGAGGAGACGGCAGAGCTGATGCGCGGGATCGGGGCTGAGGGAATAACCGCAGCGATCGGCCCATGCATTCACCAGGAAAGCTACGAGGTCGGAGCGGACATGAGGCAGGTTGTGCTTGACCGTGCAACTGAAGATACGCGCTTTTTTGCAGATGGCAGACCGGGTCACTGGCAATTCGATCTCCCCGGCTACTGTGCAGCGCGGCTTGCCGCGATCGGCGTCCAGACAATAATTCTTCCTCATGACACGCAGGCCGATGAAGCCGGCTATTTCTCACATCGTCGCCGGACCCTGCGCGGTGAGGGCGCGGGCGGACATCAGATATCGATCATCATGAGGCGTGCATGAAACGCCTGCTCTGCATGGCTTTCACACTGTTGCTGGCCGGATGTGGGACGCTGCCACAACCCCTGCTCGGCAAGCCAGGGGCGGAGGGGGCGCGCCTCGCGGTACCGCCGCCGCCGGTTCTGGTCATTCCCCCCTCCCCTGCGACATTGCTCGGGAGCAATGGATCGAAAGCCTATGCTCACGCTCTGGCCCATGCGCTGGACGATCAGAACGTGCCGGCCATGGTCCGCACCCCGCGAAACTACGATTGGGAGCTTTTGGCGACGGCAACCACTTCCGCGGGGCTGACAACGCCCGACTTCAAAATCATCGGGCCGAACCACAAAATATACGGCCACCTGACAGGCCAGCCCGTTGATGCCACCCGATGGGCAGAAGACGATCCTGCAACCATCGCCCACGCTGCCACGTCGGCAGCACCACACCTCGCCAGGCAACTCGCTGCGATCAACGCCTCCGTGCAACAAAGCAATCCAGCCTCTCTCGAAAATCGCCCCCCCCAGGTGATGCTCCTCGGCGTGACCGGCGCACCTGGCGACGGCGACCACGCCCTGAAACTCGATCTTTCGCGGACTCTGCCAAGACAGGGCATTGTCATGGTCAAAGATAAATCCGACGCCGATTTTCTCGTCAGCGGACGCGTGAGGGTGAGCCCTCTCGACAAGACGAATCGGGACACCGAGAACAAGCTGGTCGAACTTGACTGGACGGTGAAAGACCGGCGCGGCAACTTCGTCGGCAAGGTATCCCAGCTACACGACCTGAAGAGCAGTGAAATGGCTCCGTATTGGGGCGATGTCGCTGCCGCGGCGGCACAGCAGGCGGCGCTGGGACTGAAGCAGGTTATCCGGAACGCAACGTTGCGGCATGACGCTGCGGCGAAGACTGGCAACAAACTCCGGAAGGATCCCATAACGGTGCAACAGCCGTGACGTGAAAGGCCAGCGCTTTCGCGCCACGAACATTCAGCAGAGCCGCCCCGTCCGTCCATCTGAAACAATCAGGCCCAATATTCTCAGGATCGTGAAATCCGGATTCGAACAATCCGGCAAGCATGCCGACCGGGGCCGAATCCAGCATTACGTGGTCAATGGCTATCCCGAGTTTGCGCCAATCCTGCGAGACCGGGTCCAACTCAGCGGGGCGCGATGTTGAGGATATGATCGCGACCCTATGGGTTCCATGTGGCAACCGATACACACTCATTGGAGCGGCACTGCTGTCTGGCACAAGAGCCTTGCCGCTTACACAGACTTGGAAATGGCCCGGTATCTGCCGAAAACCGCGCGCGACAAGCCGGTATTGCAAAACAGTCCTGATGCGAGCGAGATGGGGCCCACCGTCGATTACGGGTGCGCAAACGTGTACCGGATCGCGAAAAGGAGGATTAAAGTTAGCAAACAACGTGATATAATTAATACCATCAGAAAATTGGTTCCGGTTTCCACAATCAAGGTAAGTCTCAACCGGCAGCATTTCAGCCAAAATTACATCATGATTTTCAAGCTCGATATGATGATACGTTACACTCGGCACGGATACCTGTCGTATCGAAAGTCCATTGATCAATTTTTTGATCTCGATCAGGTATCCATCAATCCAGATCGCATGGTCCGGTGAGAGATAAAGATCCCGGCATGGTTGGCCAGAGCCGAAGGCATCCTTCTCGATCAGAACCGGCAGGACCAACTCTGGCGACCGGTGCCTGCGGCAATCCACCCGCCGCTGTCCATGCCAGATAATCTTGTGACGATCTCCGGTACGGGTAATGACGTGGTCCCCTTCGCACAAGGTTTCCACTAGCCGCAATCCGTCCGGGGTCAACAGCCGGGTGCCTTGCCTGAAACATGGAACAACGATCTCTACGGTTTTCGGATTGGTCCCACTGACAGCCTGGACGGCCAGTGAACCCGGCGCTGTTGAGAATGTAATCTGGTACGGCGTTTGCCCATCGTTGAGTGTCAGAACATTGCCTGTCACAGAACCGCTGACCTGCTGGGTCTGTCCGTAACCCGTTATGTCAATTGTATCGCCGGCAGAGAACCCTCCAATAGTACCGGAAAACGGGTGCGCCTGGTTTAAAACGATATTTGAACCTGAACCTGTAAAATCTATTAACATTCCAGAGGTAACATTATTTGAAAAAGTAACATTTCCACCAGCCAGATCGATAATACCAGTACCAGATGCGATAGTATTAAAATCTAAATTTGTTCCTGATGAAATAACTATCGTTCCATCATTTACAAATGGGGCCGAAATGGTCGAGCTGCCAGAAAACTGCCAATTTGCGCCTGCAGCAATCGAAACGGTGCTGAATTGTAGAAATTCCGCCAATGGATCGGAAAATGTTCCGGCAACGTTCCCACCAAACACGAGATCGGCAACCGATCCGCCATAGACAAGGCCATCAAAGGTGGCGCCGGGCAAAATTGTCAATGTATCTGTCGGGGTTGCCGCAACACCTGAAGCAAAGGATATGGCAGCCCCCGAGCTTGCACTGACCATACCTCCTTGAATAATATCAACATAATTCTGGCCACTTGGCACCAGAATGCCTGTCGCTCCGTCAATTGTCCCCAGATTGGTCAATTCAGCGACATTATTGAGTTCTACACCGACGCTACCCCCCTGTATCAGGGCTCCAACAAGATTTATCGCGCTTGCCGCTCCAATCTCCAGTCCAATGCCACCGCTTCCGGCAGTAATCATGCCTGCATTCAGAAGCGAACTGCCCGTTACATCGCCACTCAATTTGACCGCAATCGAGCTTGAACTGACTATCGTGGCCAGTGCATTATTCTGAATGCCAAAAGCGCGACCCGTTGTGGATTGTATTGCGCCAAACGCTCCAGAAATCAGTCCTGAATTATCGATCTGGCCGCCTTCATACAGAACGATACCTTCGCCAGACGGCGCCACGAGACTCCCCGCGACATCAATGGTCCACACCGCCGGTGCGACAATCGCGTTTCCCGATGCCACGGCAAAATTGCCCGTTACTGTAACCGGGTCAGCATACTGAGTTGATGAGAGCGAGATCTCTGTCGCCTGGCTCCCGGTAATCGTGTCAGACATCTTCGCCCCTCAAGAATCAGCCGAACAGCTATTTAATCCTGAGATTGTGTATATATTAAACTTTAAGTTGAGTCTATATAAAATTTATGTTTCATTAATTTTTGCCCCCCTGAGGATGGTGCCAGGCAACTGGGCATCCGGGTTGAAATACCCATAAATCAGTCGAGCAGTTGCGCGATTGATCCCCGCCACTGCCTCGAGATCTTTCAAGCCTGCCTGGCGAACGCCTCTTGCGGACCCAAAATGATTAAGCAGGGCGCGTTTGCGGGCTGCGCCAATACCAGGAATACCGTCGAGTTCGCTTGTCGTTATTTTGCGGCTCCTTCCGGCTCTATGGGTCGTGATTGCATACCGATGCGCCTCGTCTCTCAACCTTTGCAGGAAATAGAGTACGGGATGGCGCGGCGGCAGTTGAAACGGGGCACGCTCCGGCAAATGAAACCACTCACGCCCGGCATCCCTGTCCGGTCCCTTGGCAATCGCTACAAGCGGAATATCGACGATACCGAGTTCATCGAGCACAGCGCACGCCGACGAGAGTTGTCCCTGGCCACCATCGATGACGACCAGATCCGGCCAGGAGCCTTCTTCACGCAGCGGATCATCTGCCTGCGCGCGTGCGAAGCGACGCGTCAGAACTTCCCGCATCATGGCAAAGTCATCTCCGGGCGTGACGGGCCCCTTGATTGCGAAACGCCGGTAGGCTGACTTCACGAACCCTTCAGGCCCGGCAACGACCATCACGCCATAGGCATTGGTGCCCATGATATGCGAGTTGTCGTAGATCTCGATGCGCTGCGGCGAAGCCTCAAGCCCGAACAACGAAGCCGTGGCGGACAGGAGCTTTTCCTGGCCAGCAGATTCGGCGAGCTTTCGTTCCAGGGCTTCGCGGGCATTGGTGGCGGCATGATCGACAACCTGCCGCTTCTCCCCGCGTTGGGGGACAGCCATCTCGACCTTATGCCCTGCCTTGAGGCTGAGAGCGTCCCGCAGCAGTGCCGCCTGGGTAACGGCAGTGCTGAGCAGGATCAGAGGCGGCGGAACCTTGTCGTCATAGAACTGGGTGATAAACGCACCGATCACGTCACCAGCGACTGCCCCCTGAGCATGAGTGGGAAAGAAACTTCGATTCCCGTAGTTTCGTCCGCCACGGATGAAAAAGACCTGGACACAAGACTGGCCTGCAGCCTGATGGATTGCGATGACATCGGCATCCCCAACCGTTTCGGGGTTGATCACATCGTCACCGCTTATATGTGCAAGACCGCGAATTCGATCCCGGATTGCAGCGGCCCTCTCATACTCCATGGACTCAGACGCTGCCTGCATTTCCGCAGCCAGATCACGCTGAACTGTACCGGCGCGGCCTGAGAGAAAATCGCTCGCCTGCCGCACCAGCGCACCATAGGCCTCGGCGTCTATGCGCCCGACGCATGGGGCGGAGCATCGTTTGATCTGATAAAGCAGGCAGGGTCGGGAGCGGTTGGCGAAAACGGAGTCTGCGCATGTGCGAAGCAGAAACACCCGCTGCAGCGCCTGGATTGTCTGGTTCACAGACCAGGCGGAGGCAAATGGTCCCCAATACCGCCCCTTTCGCGTCCGAGCACCTCTGTGCTTGACGAGTTGGGGAAACTCGCCCTCCTCGGTGATCATCAGCCACGGATAGGACTTGTCGTCTCGAAGCAGGATATTGAACTTCGGACGCAGCTTTTTGATGAGATTTGCTTCGAGAAGCAAAGCCTCGGCCTCCGTGTGCGTCGTGATGATCTCGACGCTCACAGTCTCCGAAACCATGCGCCGCAGCCGCTCCGGCAACCGGGCGACCTGCGTGTAGGTCGTCACACGTCTCTTCAGGCTGCGGGCCTTGCCCACGTAGAGGGCACTACCGTCGCAATCGAGCATCCGGTAGACGCCCGGCGCTGCCGGCAGCGACCCCAGAGCGGCCGCAATGATATCGACCCCTTTGGGGGGCGTTTGAGGATCGGGCATTATGGTGGCCTGTCAGTGCGGCTAGACTGTGGATAACTCTGTGAACGAATTCGAAGCCTCTTGGCTTCAAGCGATAGTCAAGTCGGCCGGGGAATTTTATGGCAACCCGGGATCGGACAGATAAGCGACTGATATTGCAGACTAATCTTTCAAATCAAAACAACATGGCGAACTCCTGTAAACAATTGAACAAAACCGATTTGCCACGTCTATACGCGTGGACAACTTGCGATACAGCCGTTCAAAGATTTTGCCGGGATGGGATGATACAATGCCAAAAGGGATCACCAGCTATCGGAAAGTATCGCATCCAAACCGCGGTAAAGTCCCGATTGTCGATAGTGATATCATGACAGCCCGTTGCGCATCGAGGAGCCTCTTATGCCCGCCCAGCCCAATTCGACAGATATCAACTCGCGTTCAAGCCTTCCGGTCCATGCGCTGAGACCTGGGGAAATCGAACATTTCCTCACCGACCTGAATGAAACGGAAGCTGCCTATCTGCGTGCGCATGATTTCTCGGGCAAGGCCGCATCCGTCGTGTTGCTGCCAAGCCCGGAGGGGATATCGCGAGCCGTCTTGGGGCTTGGTGACCATCCGGGTCCGGCAACATTTGGCGACCTGCACAAGAAACTGCCGAACGGTATCGACTGGACCCTATTGCCTGGGAGTTATGATCCCGGCGAGGCATATCTCGGCATCACGCTAGGCGCATACCGATTCGACCGCTTCCGCAAGCCAGACGCGAAGCTACCACACATTAGCGTACAGAACGCGCCAGACCGGGCCAAGCGTCTTGCCGAGGCGGTTTGTTTCGCCCGGGATCTCGTCAACATGCCAGCCAATCATCTGGGGCCTGCGGAACTCGCCGACGCGGGGGAAGCGCTGGCGAGGCGCCATGGCGCGCGATCCAGGCGGATTCGCGGCGCTGAACTTGCAAGCGGCTACCCCGCACTCCACGCTGTGGGGGCAGGGTCGGACCGCAAGCCGGAAATCCTCCAATTCAGTTGGGGGGAGAACCCTTCGCATCCCTTGATCTCACTTTGCGGCAAGGGCGTGTGTTTCGATTCGGGCGGCTACGATCTCAAGCCCAGCGCGGCGATGTTGCGCATGAAAAAGGACATGGGTGGCGCAGCAATAACCCTGGGCGTCGCGCAGGCCATCATGGCGCTCGACCTCCCGGTGAGGCTCGAAGTACGGATCGGATGCGTTGAAAATAGTGTTTCAGGACACGCCATGCGTCCGTTGGACGTACTGGCCACACGGGCAGGCCTAACTGTGGAGGTTGGAAACACCGATGCAGAGGGCAGGCTGGTCCTGGCGGATATGCTAACCGATGCGGCGGATGCAAAACCGGACTGGCTGATCGATTTTGCAACGCTGACAGGAGCCGCGCGTGTCGCACTCGGGCCTGAATTGCCCGCACTTTTCGCGAATGACGACAGGCTCGCGGATGCATTGATTGCCTCCGGTACTGCTGCACATGACCCTTTGTGGCAGTTGCCCCTTTGGCATGGCTACGAGTCGTGGCTGCACAGCAAAATCGCCGACATGAATACGGTTGCACCGAAACCCTTCTCCGGAGCAATCGTGGCGGCTCTCTTCCTCAAACGCTTTGTCCCCGCAGGCATAGCCTGGGCTCATATCGATACCTATGCGTGGAACGATTCAACTACACCGGGAAAACCGGAAGGAGGAGAAGCCCAGTCGCTAATGGCGACGGTTGGCGCTATTGAATATTTGGCCAGTATATCGGTTAGCGAACGATCCTAATAATTTGTAGGTAATTAAATAATATACAGCAACGGAATTGCAATGTTTTCATGTTTCAATATCTTGAGAATTAACTTCGACGTTCACACTTGACCTTCGATCAACCTGCTGGAAAGTTGGCGAACATCGATGTGATCTTTCGTAACGAAAGTTCAAGCTAGACGATGCAACGCCAGTGTCTTCTGGTGATCAGAATGCCGGGTAGCCGGAAGGAGATTGTGTCATGCGACAGCGTATGGATGCAGAAGGACTGGTGGAGATTTTCCGTGACACGATCGTCGCTCTCGTCAGGCGCGAAGGCGTCGATCTATCGGCCCGTCAGCTCGGTGTTTTTCTCACCTGCTATCTCGATGAAGACGCTCACACCGTGCGTGGCCTCGCGAACCAACTGAATGTTTCAAAGCCGGCAATCACGCGCGCCCTCGACCGGCTGTCCGATCTTGACCTTGCCCGCAGGAAGGTTGATCCAGCCGACCGTCGTAGCGTACTGGTTCAGCGTACAACCAAGGGCTCAGCGTTTTTGCGGGATATCCGTTCGGTGATGAGTGAATTGGCGATGGACGAACCACGACATTCAGAGCAAACCAACCGCTGTTCGGCGGCACCCAACTGAGTGGAAGAGTGGAATTAGATGATCCATCGGCGCGGGCTATTAGGCTTTGCTGTTGCCTTCCTCACCGCGTCAGGCATCCAAGCGCACGCAGCAACGGCACTGCCGGACCATACGCAAAAAACCCTTACGGCAGTTCTGACTTATCTGAATGGCCTGAAAACCGTAACCGCGCACTTCATGCAGGTTGGCCCTGACGGATCAGTTCGCACGGGCACTGCGATTGTCCAGCGTCCCGGCAAAATGCGGTTCCAATACGACAAGCCGAATCCACAACTCCTGGTTGCCGGCTTTGGCTTGCTTGTCTATCACGATCCCGAACTGAACCAGACAAGCAATATCCCGCTGGCCTCCACGCCGCTCGGCATTCTGCTGTCAAAACACATCCGTTTCGACGGTGACGTGAAATTGCTGCGGGTGACCACCCCGCCCGGTGAGATCCAGGTCACCTTGGCAAGGGTCGGGAAGGAATCTCAGGGGCATATCACCCTCGTATTCTCCACCAATCCGATCGAATTGCGGCAATGGCGGATCACCGACGCCCAGGATCGCGTTACTCAAGTCAGCTTATATGACCTTAAAAAAGCCCCCCCCTTCCCCGACAAGACATTCGAGTTCATCCCGGGCTTCAATTCGAACTGACCTCCCGTGATACGGCCGCCATTGTGGGTGCAACTCTGGCAGTCCGGAGAGCGATGCTGACAGGGGACGCCGGATTTGCGACAACCCGGTCATGATCTCCCGCTCATCAAAACTGATCGGCATTTCGTGCTGCCGCAAGCTCTTTGGCATTTACGGCATGGTCAATCACGCTGCGTCGGATACCTATGTCCGCGCCGTCGATCTCGTGGTTGGGGGAATGCCTCTGCTCATTCCAGCAAACGGCGATCGGGCGCATATCGATACGCTTCTGGACCGGCTCGATGGACTGATCCTGACCGGCAGCCGCAGCAACGTCGCTGCCGTATTCTATGGCGGACCGCCGCAACCGCCTGAAGATGCGCCCGAGGACCCCGAGCGGGACCTCGTGACGCTGCCCCTCGTGCGCGGTGCCATCGAACGGGGCTTGCCGGTCCTGGCAATCTGTCGTGGCCTTCAGGAGCTTAACGTTGCTCTCGGCGGCACTCTGCACCAGCGCCTGCAGGACCTGCCGGGAAGAATCGACCACTCGACACCCATGCAGCCACACGGGCCGGTCAGGACCGGGAAAGCTCATCATGTCATCTTGCGCTCCGGTGGCCAGCTCGCGCGGATCGTCAAAAGCGAAGCTCTTTCTGTCAATTCCCTCCACAATCAGGGGATAGACCGGCTGGCTCCGGGCCTGCTGGTAGAGGCTCGCGCAACCGATGGCACCATCGAAGCGGTCACCGGCACGGGAGCGGGCTATCTCGTCGGTGTGCAATGGCACCCCGAATATGATTTCGAGCATGATGCAGCGTCGCGCCGCATATTTGAAAGCTTCGGTGCGGCAGTGGATAAAGCAGGCTGATCGCTCGCAGGAAAAGTAGGAAACGGACATGCTCGACTTCGTGATCGCCCCCCCAGCCACACCGGCCGTGCCAGTCGCTGGCGGAGGATATTTTCCAATCCGGCGGATTTTCTGCGTCGGGCGAAACTATGCCGCCCACACCCGCGAGATGGGCGGAGATCCAAACCGCGAGCCGCCGTTCTTCTTCACAAAGCCCGCCGATGCGATCGTCGTGGGCGATTCCGTTCCCTTCCCCTCCGCCACGGACAACCTTCATCACGAGATGGAACTGGTTGTCGCTCTCGGCTCGGGCGGCAGGGATATTCCGCCCGGCGCCGCCCTTGATCACGTCTACGGATATGCCGCGGGCGTGGATCTCACCCGCCGGGATCTTCAGGACGAAGCAAAATCGCTTCGCCGTCCATGGGACATGAGCAAAGGGTTCGACCATTCCGCCCCGGTCGGCCCAATTGCCCCCTCATCGCGCGTTGGTCATCCTGCTTCGGGCCGCATCTCCCTCACCGTCAACGGCGAACAGCGTCAGAACGGCGACCTGTCTGACATGATATGGCCCGTTGCCGATATCATCGCTTGTCTCTCCAGCCTCGTGGAACTGATGCCCGGCGACCTGATCTTCACCGGAACGCCGGATGGCGTCGGTCAACTGCGCCGCGGCGATCGCATCGCCGGGGTCATAGACGGTATCGGCCAGCTCGAATTCACGCTCGCATGACACAACTGACCATTGCGACCTGGAACATCAATTCTGTCAGGCTCCGCCGCGATCTGCTGCACCGCCTGAACGAACTGGCGATGCCCGACATCATCTGCCTGCAGGAAACGAAAGTACCTGACGAACTCTTCCCCGACGATTTGGGCGCCGCGCTTGGCCTGCCTCACGTGCTCAAGCGCGGCATGAAAGGTTATAACGGTGTCGCCATTCTCTCTCGGCTCCCGCTTGAGACGCTCGAAGAGACGCCCGACTGGTGCATGAAATCCGATTGCCGGCACCTCGCCGCCCGGGTCGAAACCGGGTCGGAACCGCTTGTGGTGCACAATTTCTATGTTCCGGCCGGTGGCGACATTCCTGACCGCGAGGAGAACCCGAAATACGGCCACAAGCTGGATTTCATCGCCGAAACCCGTGCCCATTTCGCGGCCAACCGCCCACACCGCGCAATCCTGGTCGGGGATCTGAACATCGCGCCGCTGGAAAACGATGTCTGGAGCCACAAGCAATTGCTGGGCGTCGTCAGTCATACCGCTGCGGAAACCGAAGGGTTGAACGCGTGGCGGCGCGAAGGCTTCATCGACGCCATCCGGCATTTTGTGCCCGATGATCAGAAGCTTTTTACCTGGTGGTCGTACCGGAACCGGGATTGGCGAGCGTCAAACCGTGGCCGGCGCCTGGATCACATCTGGGTTTCGGCGGACCTGTCAGGCAAGCTGACCCGGTACGCCATTCTTCAGGATGCCCGAGACTGGGAACGCGGTTCCGATCACGTCCCTGTGGCGCTGACGCTCGATCTGTAAGCCTGCAAAGCGCGCTTCAGGGCGCGCCGCGCGGCGGCAGCCTCGCGGGCCAGCGCAAGCAGCTGCGGGATCTGGGCGGGCTGGCGCAAAACACTCCTCACGACCTGACCAAGCTGGATACGGCCATCCGTGCCGAGTGCGAGAAGCGCTGCCGGCGGCAGATGCCGTCCGGCAGGATCGGCGACAGCCCGCAGAACGGCAAACCCGAGGCCATGCTCCAGGGCAACGCGTGCAACGGCCGCGGATTCGAGATCGATCGCGACCGCACCGGTGGATGCGAAGAGCATCATCTTGTCTTGGGGAGTAACGGCAACCTTCCCGCCGCCGATCATGGCGTCAGCGGTCACCCCGCCGAACATGTCCGCAAGCCGGTTGTCACATGGAAAAGCAGTGCCGGCAGCATCGAGTATCCGCCTTGGGATGAGCAAGTCGCCCGCCGCAGAACCTGGATCCAGCCCGCCTGCAAGACCGAAACTGATGATCGCCGAAACCGAGCTATCCCGTGCCAGCGATCGCGCTGCACGAGTTGCCCCTTCCGGCGTTCCACCGCCAACGGCGACCTTTGCGTCCATGCCATGCAGGAGGCTGGCTTCCGCGGTCAGCCCCGTCACGAATCCCAGCATGATGCGGACCGGGTGCTCAGCGCGGGCTGAGCACCATGATCATCTGCCGGTTTTCCATCTTCGGCATCTGCTCGACTTTGGTATCCGTCTCCATGTCAACACGGATACGTTCCAGCACCTTCACACCAAGCTCCTGATGAGCCATTTCTCGGCCACGGAAACGAAGCGTGACCTTGACCTTGTCGCCTTCGCCGATGAAGCTTTTCATGGCGCGCAGCTTCACCTGATAATCGTTCTCGTCGATATTCGGGCGGACCTTGATCTCTTTGATCTCGATCACTTTCTGCTTCTTGCGCGCCTCGTTTTTCTTCTTTTGCTGCTCGTATTTGAACTTGCCGTAATCGAGCAGCTTACAGACAGGAGGATCAGCATTCGGACTGATCTCGACAAGGTCGAGCCCAACCTCGCCGGCGCGGCGCTGCGCCTCTCTCGTGCTCATCACACCGAGCATTTCGCCCTCCTGGTCGATCAAGCGGACCTGGGGCACACGAATATCTTCATTGACGCGCGGGCCATCGCGGTTTGGCGGGCTCGGCGGAGCAGGTAGTCTGGCTATGTCGGTCTCCTGTCGTTGTGGACGCAAATAGAAATTAGCTTTATTGCTCTAGACGATATCGGGCTGCCAAAGCAACAGAACAAGCGCCCGGCCCTTCAGTTCCCCACGATCAGGTCCCCACGAATGGATCAGCCTCGTAGCGGACCGCGACCAGGGACAATCCCTCCGGCGGCGCAGTCGGCCCGGCGGCGGCACGATCGCGCGCAGCAAGAGCCTCGGCCACCCGGCCGACTGGCCAGCGCCCATCCCCTACCAGCTTGAGCGTGCCCACCATGTTCCGCACCTGATGATGCAGAAAGCTGCGCGCGTCCGTCTCGATCACCACCATGTCGCCATCCCGCATCACGTCGAGCCGATCGAGCGTACGCAGCGGCGACTTCGCCTGGCACGCACTAGCCCGGAAACTGGTGAAGTCATGCCGGCCCAGGAGGGACTGGGCCGCTTCGTGCATCGCCGAAACATCGAGCGGCACCTTCACATGCCAGACGAAGCCCTCCTGCAAGGCCGGCCGGGCTGCTCGATTGAGGATCAGGTAGCGATATGAGCGTCCGATCGCCGAAAAGCGCGGACTCCAGTCCGCCCACAATACCGGCGCTGCGGCAAGCACCACTACGGCATGCGGTTTCATATGGAAATTCAGCGCCTCGCGCACCGCCCGCGCGTCGAACTGGTCCGGCAATTCAAGAGCCGCAACCTGCCCGGCGGCATGCACCCCCGCATCCGTGCGACCCGCGACAACGCTTTCAGCAGTGCCGCTACCGCATAGCCGAGACGCTGCGGTCTCCAGCACCTCCTGCACGGACAATCCATTCTGCTGACGCTGCCAGCCGACAAATCCCCTGCCGTCATATTCAAGCCGGAGAGCCCAGCGTGTCACCCGAGACGCGTCCCGATACCCACCGAGTGCCCACGCAGAAATGCCTCCGCGGGCATGGCGGCGCGTCCAGCGCGTTGCACCAGCGTCAGCCGGATTGCTGCCTCGCCGCAGGCAATGGTCAGCCGATCGTCGAGCACCGTTCCCGGCTCACCCTGCCCTTCTGCGGCGTCTGCACGCAGGATCTTGAGCGTCTCGCCGTCCAGGCGAGTCTCAGTGCCAGGCCAGGGCTGGAATGCCCGGATTCGCCGCAGAATGGCCGCTGCCGGCGTGGACCAGTCGATCACGGCATCCGCCTTTGACAGTTTCGGGGCATAGGTCGCCCCGATTTCCGGCTGCGGCACCGGGATGCAATCCGCTTGCAAAGCCTTGAGGATCAAGCGGGCGCCAAGGGCAGCGAGCCTGTCATGCAGATCCGCCGTCGTATCCTCCGGGCCGATCGGCAGCGACTCGGCCAATAGCATCGCACCGGTATCCAACCCTTCGTCCATCTGCATGATGGTAACACCGGTCTGCGTATCCCCCGCCAGCACCGCGGCGTGGATCGGCGCGGCGCCGCGCCAGCGCGGCAACAGGCTGGCATGGATATTGATGCAGCCCCGCCGCGGCGCGGCCAGCATGTCCGCAGGCAGGATCTGGCCATACGCGGCGACAACGGCAACATCGAGATCGAGGCCACGGAAATAGGCTCTTTCTGCGTCATCGCGACGCAAGCGCTCCGGCGTCCGCACCGTCAGGCCGAGTTGATCGGCCGCCTCGTGAACGGGGCATTTGCGGATACGATGCCCTCGCCCGACCGGACGCGGCGGCTGACAATACACGGCCACCACATCATGCCCCGCCGCATGCAGCGCCATCAGCGCCGGGACGGCAAATCCCGGCGAACCCATGAACGCAACGCGCATCAGCGCGTCGGCTTTCGGGCTGCCTTTTCGCGCAGATCCTTCGCCAGCTTGCGCAGAATCATGTTCCGCTTGAGCGCCGAGAGATGGTCAACGAACAGGACGCCATCCAGATGGTCGATCTCGTGCTGGATACAGGCGGCCAGAAGTCCATCAGCATCGAGCAGCCGCTTCTTGCCGCCCTCGTCCTCGAACGACACGCTGATCCGCCCCGGCCGGATCACCTCGGCATACTGTCCCGGCAACGACAGGCAGCCCTCCTCACGCGAGACAAGTTCGTCGCTGCGGGTGGTGATCTCCGGGTTGATCATGACGATGGGCTGCTTCTGGTCGTCCGGCGCCAGATCCATCACCACCAGGCGCAGCGACACGCCGATTTGCGGGGCGGCAAGACCGATGCCCGGCGCGCGATACATGGCGGCAAACATCCGCGGCACCAGTTCAGCGACCTCACTCCGGTCGGCGCCGACAACCCGGCGCGCCTTCATGCGCAGTCGCTTGTCGGGCACGATCAGGATTTCGGGGATTCCGGCATCGGCAATATCGGTCGTCACACTCATGCGCGGCATGTAGCGCCGCCGCCCCGCCCGATCAATCGGTACTTGCATTGGCCGCGATTTATGCCCATTTCGGGGGTGCGAAACGCCGTCCGGGTTTCGCTTGTCTCGCTCGAAAGGAGGAGGCTTTGACCACTCGCGTTTTCACTTCGCCCCTGTTTCTGGGCTTCGATCATCTTGAGCAGGTGATTGAACGTGCCGCAAAGGCCTCGTCGGAGGGATACCCTCCCTACAACATCGAACAACTCAGTTCGACGAGCCTGCGGATCACGATCGCTGTCGCCGGGTTCACGATGGATGATCTCCAGATCACACAGGAAGACAATCAACTGGTGATCCGTGGCCGTCAGAACGACGACATGCAGGGACGTATCTTCCTGCATCGCGGGATTGCTGCACGGCAGTTCCAGCGGGCTTTCGTTCTTGCCGAGGGCATCGAGGTCAAGGGAGCATGGCTCGACAACGGGCTCCTGCATATCGACCTCGCACGACCGCTGCCGGAAGCAAAAATCCGCACGATCGCCATCAAGAAAGGTGCAGGCGGCCAGAACGGCGCCAGCACGGCACGCACGCTCGACAGCGACGCGATTGCATCGCGCGTGGTTGGCCGTGAACTCCAGGAGGGTTCCTGACATGAACATCAAGACCCATGACGGCATCACCGAAGATGCCCCGTTCCAGGTGTTTCTCGATCCGCATCAGATCACCGAATCGCAGCTCGCCGAACTCGGCCTTGAGGAAATCGCTTACGTCCGCCCGATCATGACGCCTTCAGGCCCGGCCTTCGGTGTGTTCGCTGCCAACGGCGTGCCGATGGCGATCGCAGCCGACAATAACGTCGCCCGCGCCGCCATCGTCCAGCATGAACTTGCGCCGGTATCGGTTCACTGAGACCTTTGCGCCGGCCTGAGTAACGAGCGAATTGATCACCTTGTCGTGGCAAGACGTCCGGTCAGATGGAAACATCTGACCGGATACTTCTTTACAAGGCAGACATGACCCCGGCGGGGCAACCCACACCCGTGCCGCCAAGCCCGCAATAACCGTTCGGGTTCTTGGCCAGATATTGCTGATGATAGGCCTCGGCAAAAAAGAAGGGGGACGCCGGAACAATTTCCGTGGTGATCGTGCCAAATCCGGCCGCAGAAAGCGCCGGCTGGTAAGAAGCGCGGGCTTCTTCAGCGAGACGCAACTGCTCATCCGATGCCGCACAAACGATCGAGCGATATTGCGTGCCGATATCAGCACCCTGGCGCATGCCTTGCGTCGGATCGTGATTTTCCCAGAACACCTTCAACAGAGCCTGGAACGAAGTCACCTTCGGGTCGAAAACGACAAGAACGACCTCTGCATGGCCCGTGCGACCCGAACAGACTTCCTCATAGGTCGGGTTGGGCGTGAATCCGCCTGCATAGCCGACAGCGGTCACCACAACGCCCGGCACCTGCCAGAATTTACGTTCGGCGCCCCAAAAGCAGCCAAGACCGAAAATCGCGGTTTCCGTTCCCTGGGGATAAGGTCCGGCCAGCCGCGCACCGCTGACATGGTGGAATTCGGGAACGGCTATTGGCGTCGCGCGACCAGGCAGCGCCTCAGCAGGCGTCGGTATTCGCGTTTTCATCAAGCTCATCATGGCTTTGATCCCCTCCAACACTTTCATGCCCGGAAATCCAGCCCGACGGAAATCAGGCCAGCTCGGCCAGAAGCGAGTGTTGAGGATCTCTCGGCTCGGCATGATCTGTCAACGGGATCGGATAATCGCCACTGAAACAGGCATCGCAATAGGCCGGCGCTTCCGGGTCGCGCCCGCTATGGCCCAGGGCGCGATAAAGCCCGTCGATCGAGATGAATGCCAGACTGTCGACGCCGATCAGCGCGGCCATCTCCGCCTCACTGTTGCGAGCTGCAAGCAGTTTCGCGCGCTCTGGCGTATCGATGCCGTAGAAGCAGGAATGCGTGGTCGGCGGCGAGGATATCCGCATATGAACCTCGCGCGCGCCGGCTGCGCGCACCATCTCCACAATCTTCTTCGACGTGGTGCCGCGCACGATCGAATCGTCCACCAGCACAACGCGCTTGCCCTCAAGCGCCGGCCGGTTGGCCGAATGCTTCAGCCGCACGCCAAGATGGCGAATCTGGTCGGTCGGCTCGATGAACGTCCGCCCGACATAGTGATTGCGGATAATGCCGAGTTCGAACGGAATACCGCTCCGTTCGGCATAACCCATCGCGGCCGGCACGCCGGAATCGGGGACAGGGACGATCAGATCGGCCTCGACAGGGGATTCTTCGGCAAGCTGGCTGCCAATACGTTTGCGCGCCTCGTAAACCGACTTTCCATCGACAACCGAATCCGGCCGAGCGAAGTAGATATATTCAAAAACGCAGAATCGCGGCTTTTGCGGCACGAACGGCTTGAGGCTCCGCACGCCGTTGCGATCGATCGCCACGATCTCGCCCGGCTCGATATCGCGCACGAATTCGGCGCCGACCATCTCAAGCGCGCAGCTTTCCGAAGCCAGCACCCAGCCGGGACCGCTACCGTCAGCCCCATGCGTGCGGCCAAGAACCAGCGGACGGACACCCAAAGGATCACGAACGCCGATCAGCAGGTCATTGGTCAGCGCGACCAGCGAATAAGCCCCCTGGACTTGCTTCACCGCGTCGATCAGACGGTCGAGCACGGTTGCATAGAGGCTGATGGCAATCAGATGAACGAACACTTCGGAATCGGTCGTGGACTGGAACAGGCAACCGCGCCGCACCAAGGTCCGCTTCAGCGTATGGGCGTTGGTCAGATTGCCGTTATGGCCAACCGCCAGGCCACCGAATTCGAATTCCGCGAACAACGGCTGGACATTCCGCAGTAGCGTGGCGCCGGTCGTTGCATAGCGATTGTGGCCGATTGCGCGGGTTCCCGGCAGACCGGCCATGACCTTGGCGTCACCATAATTGTCACCGACGAGGCCTATACCCTTATGGGCATGAAAGCGGACGCCGTCATGCGTGACGATGCCCGTCGCCTCCTGGCCGCGATGCTGGAGCGCGTGCAGGCCGAGCGCCGTGATTGCGGCAGCGTCGGCGACGTTCCAGACGCCAACGACACCGCACTCCTCGTGCAACTTGTCGTCATCGCCAGCAGTCATTTGATTTTCGGATTGTATCACGCCGCTTGATCCCCTTGCGACCGGAGCTTGTCACATAATGCCTCGGTCCTGCCCTGTCGAGGACCAAACCATGCCGGCATCTATTGGCTGGGTCCTGTCACGCCCGCGGCGGAATTCGGCTGAGCGGACGGCATGGACGGTTCCGGACTGAGGTTGTCGACATGGGGCCTGTAGGCTGGCGGCAGAAACGCCACCAGAAATGCAGAGCCGTTCTCGGCATAATTCAGGAACCGCGCATGCCGGATCGCAGCAGGCCATTCAGGCGGCTGCAGGAAAATCGACAGGCCGATATAGGCAAGGCACACGATCACACCGCCGCGTACAATGCCAAAGGCCAGACCAAGCGTGCGATCGATGCCCGAAAGGGCAGAGTCCCGCACGAGCGATCCGAGCCAAGCACTCAGGATCGACAGCACGATGAGCACAACGATGAACACAATACCAACCGAAACCGGCAGCACGAGTTTCGGATTCCCCACAATCCCGGTGATCTGCGGCTCGATATCGGGATAGAGAAGGAATGCAGCCGCACCAGCTCCGATCCAGGCGCCAATCCCCAGAACCTCCCGCACGAAGCCTCGGGCCAAAGCAAGCAGGCCAGAAAGCAACACGATGGCAATCCCAACACCATCAGCCCAAGTCATAATTCCTCCTCCGCCCTGCTGCCACCATCACCACCCATGGCCGCAACAAGATCGCTCAAATGTCCGTATTCCACCAATGACATGCCATCCGGCGACAGCAGCCGCCTTTGTCCGCCAGCCGCACGGCGCGGCAGCACGGCTCTTGCGAAGCCGAGCTTGACCGCCTCCTTCAACCGCAATTCCGCCTGCGCCACCTGGCGCAATTCGCCAGACAGGCCGATCTCGCCAAAGAAGACAGTCTGCGGATCGGCCGGCACTCCGCTGGCCGCCGAAATGAGGGCGGCGGCGACAGCAAGATCCGCGGCCGGCTCGGATACGCGCAATCCGCCGGCGATATTGAGATACACGTCGTGACCGCCAAGCTTCAGGCCGCAGCGTGCATCGAGAACAGCCAGCAGCATCGACAGCCGGCCCTGGTCCCACCCGATCACCGAGCGCCGGGCTGACCCCGCCCCGTTGGCCGAGAGCAGCGCCTGCACCTCCATCAAGACCGGCCGTGACCCCTCCAGACCCGCAAGCACAGCGCTGCCCGTGACATTGCCGTGCCGCTCGGCAAGAAAAAGGGCGGATGGGTTGGCAACCTCAGCCAAACCACCCCCGGTCATTTCAAATACGCCGATCTCATCGGTGGCGCCGAACCGGTTTTTCGCGCCGCGCAAAATGCGGAACTGGTGGCCACGATCACCCTCGAAATGCAGCACAACATCGACCATGTGCTCGAGTACACGCGGCCCCGCGAGCGCGCCTTCCTTGGTGACATGTCCGACCAGCATCAGCGCGAAACCCTGCGTCTTTGCCGCCTGGATCAGGGCAAAGGCATTGGCGCGCACCTGGCTCACGGTGCCGGGAGCCGATTCGATGGTCTCGTCCCAGATGGTCTGGATACTGTCGATCACGACGAGTGCGACATTGGTCTCGGCGCGCAATGAACCGAGTATGTCGGCGAGAACTGTCGCGGAGGCCAGGTTAACCGGCGCCGCCTTGAGGTCGAGCCGTTCGGCCCGCAGCCTGATCTGCGCAACCGATTCCTCTCCGGAAACATACAGCACCCGCTGGCCGGAGGCGGCGAGACGGGCCGCGGCCTGCAAAAGCAGGGTAGACTTGCCGATTCCCGGATCGCCGCCCACCAGAATGACGGAGGCCGGCACCATCCCGCCCCCGAGCACGCGATCAAACTCGTCGATTCCAAGCGGAATTCGCGGCGGCGGAGGCGTCTCTCCCGCCAGCCCGACGAAATCGATTCCCCGGCCGGTCTGAACCGGTGCCTTGCGCCCCGTGCCGGTTGGAATGACCGTTTGCGACTCAAGGGTGTTCCAGGCGCAGCAAGCTTCGCACCGGCCCGCCCATTTCGGGGCCACTGCGCCGCATTCATTGCACACGAAACGGGTGGCGCCCTTCGCCATTCAGTCGCCGGTTACCGGTGAGATCGGCATCAGTTCGGCCGCCAGCCAAACCGCGTGAACAGAAATTGCCGCAGCGCCAGAAGTGCGTCCGGCGGAGCCGTGATCGGCGCGAGGGCGAGACCGGCGCTGTCCACCGTGAGGGCAATCGCACTCGCCGCCGCCGCAGACTGAAGGGCAGGCTGGCCGATCGCCCCCAGCGCGGCCTGGCGCCATAGCGCGACCGATACTGCGGGCGTCAGGCGCGGCAGGATCAGGATGAAATCCAGCCGGCTTGCGGCCACTACCGCCTGATAGGCGCGTTCAAGCGGCGCGGGCAGTGTTGCCACCCTGCGCGACGAGGCGAGTTCCTCAACCGTCGGCAAGGCGGGAAAGCGCTGCTCCCGCCTTGTCCCGCCAGCCTGATCGGAGCTGCCCAGCGTGCAGATCGCGCTACCGTTCGCCGCCTGCAGGGAGGCCATATCCGCCGGAATGTCTTCTCCAGCGAGCAATACCGCATCTGCCTCGCCGAGCCTGAATGCTCGTGCGACCGCCGATATGTCGCGAAGTCCGAAAATCGGCGAAATCGGCACGCCAAGCAGCTCGAACGCCAAAATCGCTGCCAGATCAGGACTTTCCGGCGCCGCTGCGGCCAGGCGGAGGGGGCTGGGCTGCGCGAGCCTTGCAAGCCCGCCACGCACCACAATGACGCCAGGATTGATCCCGGCAAGAATGGGAATCCACTCCCCCGGCCGGAAATGAACGCGCGGGTCGCCCGTCAGATAAGCGATCGGAGCTGCGCCAGGGAGCAGCGCTCCGGTATGGCCGTCCGCCGCGACAAGGGCCTGCAGACGGTTTGCGCCAGTAACGCCGTCCCGTCCCCCCGCTGTTTGAACCCGCAAGAGAGCGTCCGGCGAGAGGATAGCTTGAACCCCGAGCGAAATCGCATGAGCCCAGCGGTCGATCCTCCCGCCGGGCAAGCCCCCCACCAAAATACGATAGCCACGATCCGACGTATCGGCGAAGATCGTGCCAGTCGGCGCGATGCTGCCCGCGGCGGACGATATCCCGGGAGTTGCCCCCGCCAATGTCGCGCCAAGTGCGCCGAGGATGAACCGGCGCCTCACCCTGCCAAACCTCTCGACCCGGGCCTAACGGTCGTAGCTGACAAGAGCTTCGAACGGCACGTCAAGACGATCCCGTCCTTTCAGGAACTCCAGTTCGATGAGCGCCGCCGCGGCCGGCACCGTGGCGCCGACATTCCGCAACAGATTTATGCCAGCCGCCATCGTGCCTCCCGTCGCCAGCAGGTCATCGACGACGACGACCCGCTGCCCCGGCTGGACGGCGTCGGCCTGGATCTCGATGCGGTCGGTGCCGTATTCGAGATCATAATCATAGCCAACAGTCGGGCCCGGCAGTTTGCCGCGCTTGCGGAGCATGATGAACCCGCACCCCAGCTTGAGGGCGAGCGGCGCCGCAAGAATGAAGCCGCGGCTTTCCACACCCGCAAGCATATCCGGGTGGTATGCCCGAACCACATTGGCGAGACGCCCCATCGCCACCTGCCACGCATCGGCATGGCGAATGAGAGTGGAAATATCGTAGAACAGGATGCCCGGCTTCGGAAAATCGGGGATACCGCGGATGTGATCCTTTAGATTCATGCCGCCGGTATAGCGGAGGCGGCAGCCTTGGCAACGTCCGCAAGGCCATCGTGCGGGACAAAATCATTCTTGCGCTAATTCACGCCGCCTTGCTCTCGTCACGATATGGGTGTTCCGCTATTCAGGCATCAGCTGGCGCCGTTTCCGCTCGACGATGTCGCGCGTTTCAGCTACACAACATATAGAGGATTTTTTGCTATGGATCGTCGTTCGCTACTAGGTATGGTGGCTGGACTTGTGAGCGCCGGTGGCATCGGAACATCATTTCCGGCAGCAGCAGCCGGAGCGGCCACCGATTCCCCCTACACGGCGCGCAGCCTCGGCAATCCCGACGCCCCTATCAAAATCTACGAATATTTCTCCCTCAACTGCCCGCATTGCGCCGAATTCGCCACGCATGCGCTGCCCAAGGTCATCGAAACCTACGTGAAGCCGGGTAAGGCGTATTACGTGTTCAAGGATTTCCCGCTAAACGAGGACGCTCTGTGGGCAGCCCAGATCGCCCGCACACTGCCGTCAAGGGCGTATTTTCCCTTCATCTCCGAACTTTTCCGCACGCAAGATGAATGGGCCTACGCGCCGGACCTGAAAACGCCCAAGGATTACCAGAACGCGCTGTTCCGCTACGCCGCCCTCGCCGGCATGGATCGCGCGACGTTCGACGCCGCCATTGCGAACAAGAAGCTGCGCGCCTTCGTCCTCAAGGAGCTGAACGAGGCGGAAAAGACCTACAAGGTCAATTCGACCCCCACCTTCATCATCAACGGCCGCAAGCGGGAGGGCGCTGTGTCGTTCGACACCTTCTCCTCCTGGCTCAAGGCCGCGTAGGTCCGGCTTGCCCGCGCGTTTCGCCCGCCTGCGGATCAGCGGGTTCAAGAGCTTCGCCGATCCGACCACGATCGACATCCTGCCTGGGCTGACCGGCATCATCGGGCCGAACGGCTGTGGCAAGTCGAACGTGGTCGACGCGCTGCGCTGGGCGATGGGTGAGGCCAGTGCAAAGTCCCTGCGCGGCGGCGAGATGGAAGACGTGATTTTCGCCGGCACGATGGCGCGTGCCGCGCGAAATCTCGCCGAAGTATCCATCACCCTGACCGACACGGCTGGCCTCGCCCCGGTTCCGTTCCAGAACGAGCCGGAACTCCAGGTTTCCCGCAAGATCGAGCGCGGCAGCGGCAGTTCGTATCGGGTCAACGGCCGCGAAGTCCGGGCACGTGATGTCGCGACCCTGTTCGCCGACCTCGCCTCCGGCGCCCGCAATTCCGCGATGATCAGCCAGGGCCGGGTCTCCGCCTTGGTAAATGCCCGCCCGGACGAGCGGCGCGCCCTGCTCGAGGAAGCTGCCGGCATCACCGGCCTGCACGCCCGCCGGCACGAAGCCGAACTCAAGCTGCGGGCAGCCGAGCAGAACTTGCTAAGGGCCGACGACCTGCGCGCCCAGCAGGAGGCCCGTCTCGCCGAGTTGCGCAAGCAGGCCCGGCAGGCCAATCGCTACCGGAATATCTCGGGGCTGATCCGCGACGCCGAAGCCGAATATCTCGCCATTGAGCGAGAGCTTGCGGAGCGCCGGCGCCATGCGGCGCGCGCGCACTTCGCCGAAGCCGACGCAGCGGTCGGCCGCGCCGAGCGGATCCGTGACGAGGTGCTGGGCCGCGAGACCTCACAGAACGACGCGCTGCCCTCCTTGCGCGCGCGCGAAGCGGAAACGCGAACGCGTCTCGAGCGCGCACGCATCCTCGCCAAGCAGATCGATGCCGAGATAGCGCGTCTCGAAGCGGCTCGGCAGGAAGCCGAAGCGCGGGTGACGACCCTGCGAAAGGACCACGCCGGCGCCGAACGGACTGCCCACGACGCCGAAGCAGCCGCAATTCGGCTGGAGGCAGAGCGGTCGCAACTCGCCGCCGATCAAGAACTGGCTCCCGCCCGACTAGATCAGGCACGGCGCGAGGCCGAGGCAGCTTCGGGCGCCCTCGCGCAGTGCGACGCCGCAACCCAGCAAGCAACGGAAGCCGCTGCCCGCGCCCAGGCCGAGCGTCAGGCACTGGAAACCCGGCTGACCCAGGCCCGCAATACCGCCAGCCAGGCGGATCGCCGGGCCCGCGAAGCCGAAGCCGCCCATGCCAGCGCGCTGGCCGCTCTTGTGTCACCCGAGCGTCTTGCCGCCGCAGAAGCCGCCCGCGAGGCGGCGGAACTGGCCGTGACAACCGCCGAGGCCGCCTATGCCGAAGCCCAGAACCGGGTGCAGGAGGCGGAAACCCGGCGCACGGAGACCCATGCCGCCGCCATCCGCGCCCGCTCCGCCGCCACCGAAGCGGACGGCGCGGCGACGCGGCTCAAGGCCGAAACCGATGCGCTGAAAGCCCTGCTCGCCCAGAAATTCGGTCGCGATCCCGATCCGGTCCTGGACCGCATCAAGGTTCCCGCCGGGCTGGAAACAGCGCTTGGCGCCGCGCTGGGCGCTGAGCTCTCGGCAGGTGAACAGGCCAGCGCCGCCCGGCACTGGCGTCCCCTGCCTGCCATCACGTCCGAGGCCTCGCTACCCCGGATCGGCGAGACGATCACCGCACCCGAAGCCCTCCGACGTGCCCTTGACCACATTCTCCTGCTGCCGGCCGGCGAAGACGGCGATGCCTTGCAGGCGACGCTGCGCCCGGGGCAGATCCTCGTCTCGATCGAGGGTGGGGTCTGGCGTTGGGACGGTTTCGTGGTCCGTCCTGGCGCGCCGACGGAAGCGGCCGTCCGCCTCGCCCAGCGCAACCGGCTGGACCAGCTCGACATCGAGTTCGCGCGCGCGCGGGAAAGTGCAGAGGCGGCACGCGCCGCGCTGCAGGACGCCGAAACCGCCGAGCGCGATGCGCGGCGGACCGAGGAGGAGGCGCGTACGTCCCGCCGCTCTGCCGAATCCGCGATCGACCGCACCCGCAAGGATCTGCGCGCGGCAACGGAGACCGCGAGCAGGCTGGCGGCTGAAGCCGAGCGGTTGGCCTCCCGCGAGACTGCGGCGGCCGAAACCCGCGCCCGATTCGAGGCCGAGGCCCAGGATGCTCGCGCTGCACTTGCCTCCATCGAGTCCGAATTCACGACACTGGATGACGCCCGGACCCTTCGCGACGCGCTGGAGCAAGCGCGCGCAGCCCTGGCCGAGAGCCGCCGGCGCGACAGCGAAGCGACCCAGGCCCTTCAACGCCTGCAGGCGGAAACCGAAACCCGCGGGCGCCGGCTGGACACGATCGTCCGCGAACAGGCGGACTGGGTCGAACGCGCACGTGACGCCAATGACCGACGCACCGACCTCGCTGCCCGCTTGCGCGAGGCCGAAGCCAGCCTGGATTCCCTCGGCGCGGATGGCGGCGCGCGGGAGCGCCGGGCCGAAGCCGGCACCGAGCTGGCGGGGGCAGAAACCGACCACCAGGCCGCCGCGCGGGACCTTGCCGGCGCCGAAGACGCTGCACGGCGGAATTCTACCGCCGCGCGCGCCGCGGAGCAGGATCTAGCCCGCGCCCGAGAAGCCCGCATCGGCGCGGAATCCGCCGTGCGCGAAGCGGACCATGCCTGGGGCACCGTCGCCGAAAGAATGCTGGAGCGCCTGGGGGTCGATCCCGCCTTGCCCGCAGTGGCCGATCCGTCGCCCGACGCCGCCGACAAGGCGCGGAAGCGGTTCGAGCGCCTCACACGGGAACGCGACGAAATGGGCCCGGTCAACCTGCGCGCCGATATCGAGGTCGGCGAGATCGAGACCCGTCTCGCCGCGATCGAACGCGACCGCGAGGAGATTACCAGCGCAATCGCGAAGCTGCGCGGCTCGATCGGCCATCTGAACCGGGAGGGCCGCGAGCGCCTCTCTGCCGTCTTCACCGAGATCGACCGCCACTTTCAGGCCCTGTTCACCCGGATGTTCGGCGGCGGGCGCGCGCATCTGGCCCTCACCGGCTCCGATGACCCGCTCGAGGCAGGACTCGAGATCTTCGCCGAGCCGCCGGGCAAAAAACTCGCAACATTGTCCCTGCTTTCCGGCGGCGAGCAGGCTCTTACCGCGCTGTCGCTGATTTTCGCGGTCTTTCGCTGCAATCCGGCACCGCTCTCGGTGCTCGACGAGGTCGACGCCCCGCTCGACGATGCGAACGTCGAACGCTTCTGCCGCCTGCTGGAGGACATCTCCCAGGATACCGGAACCCGGTTCATCGTTGTGACCCATCACCACCACACGATGGCGCGGATGGACCGCCTCTATGGCGTCACGATGCAGGAACGCGGGATTTCGCGCGTCCTGTCGGTCGATCTCGGCACGGCGGCGGCGATGGTCGAGCCCGCCGGCGCCATGGCAGCGGAATAGATTTCACGCTCGCGATATGTTGACTTGGAACGGCAGCATCGGTAGCAACCGCTGCCGCCTGTCGGCGGGCGTAAGGGTGTGAAAATGGGTGACGAACCGGCTCAGGGGCCAGATGATCGAAACGATTTCGATCAGCGCCTTGCCGCCGCGCGAAGTCGTGCCGGGCTAGACAAGTCCGCCAAAGGCGCCGCGCAGCAGGACAAGGGTCCCAATCCGTTCAGCGTCGCAACGCGACTGGGCGCCGAAATGGTGGCGTCTCTGGTCGTGTCGGTCGCGATCGGCTATGGACTGGATCGCCTTTTTCATTCAGCACCCTGGTTCATGATTGGCTTCGTGCCCATTGGCGCGGCTGCGGGGCTTCGAAACGTGTTCCGGGCCATGGGGCCAGGCGACAAGGACTGACCGGAGGATACGGATGGCGCAAGAATCGGGGATCAACGCTCTCGGGCAGTTCCAGCTGACCACCGGTTTCGGTGCGTTCGGCAAGGCGATCGAATTCACCAATTCGAACCAGATGATGCTGCTCGCCGCCGTGATCGTCACCTCTCTGTTCGTGATCGCGCTGCGCCAGCGCGCACTGGTTCCCGGCCGCATGCAGGGATTGGCCGAAATCAGCTATGAATTCGTGCACAACATGGTGACCGACACGATCGGCGAGGAAGGCAAGCGCTTCTTTCCCTTCGTCTTCACCCTGTTCGCCTTCATCCTGATCGGCAACATCCTCGGCTTGTTCCCGTATTTCTTTGCCTTTACCAGCCATATCGCGATCACCGGCGCCCTTGCGCTGTTCGTCTTTGCCCTCTCGACGCTGGTGGGCTTCTGGTATCACGGCATCGGCTTCCTGAAATTCTTCTCCCCACCGGGCGTGCCGGGCTGGCTGCTGCCGCTGCTGATCCCGATTGAAATCGTCTCCTTCCTTTCGCGCCCGATTTCGCTTTCGGTCCGACTTTTCGCGAACATCACCGCAGGCCATGTGATGTGGGAAGTGTTCGCCGGCTTCATGCTGATGCTGGTCTCGGGCTTGGGTGCCGTTGGCGTGGTCGCCGCGATCATCCCGCTCGGCCTCAACATCGCGCTCACAGCGCTCGAATTCCTGGTCGCGTTCCTGCAGGCTTACGTGTTCGCGATCCTGACCTGCCTTTACCTGCACGATGCGATCCACATGCACTGATCGCCTCGCGCATCCCTTCAACTCCACCGGCCTGACCGGCCTCAGCTACCGCTTGAACTGAAAGGAATCCTAGTTATGGCCATTGACACCCTTCTGCTTGCTCGCGACGTCGGTGCAGGTCTGGCGACCATCGGCGTTGCCGGCGCGGGCGTCGGTATCGGCAACCTGTTCGGCGCTTTCGTCGGCGCTGTCGGCCGCAACCCGGCGGCTCGCGACAAGATGTTCCGCGACGTTCTGCTCGGCTTCGCCCTGACCGAAGCCGTCGCGCTCTACGCGCTGGTCATCGCGCTCATCATCCTGTTCGCCTGAACCACCGGCAGGGATACGTCACGCGATGCGCCGAACCACCATACTGCTCGCTGCCACTCTCCTGGGCCTGACGCCGGCTGTCGCCATGGCTGAAGGCAAGATGCCGCAGATGGATTTTGCCAATCCGCTGACCGGCGCTCAGGTCGTGTGGATGGCGGTCATCATGGTCGCGCTGTATTTCATTCTGGCGCGCTGGGCCCTGCCCAGGATCGGCGGCGTGATCGAGAACCGTCACAACCGCATTGCAAGCGACCTTGAAACCGCCCGCCGCGCCAAGGCGGAGGCAGAGCATGCCGTGCGAGACCTCAATCTCGCGGTCCAGAACGCGCGGGAATCGAGCCAGGGTGCGATCGCCGAGGCGGTGAATGCCGCAAAGGAACGCGCCCGGGCACAATCCGCGACGCTGAACGAGCGGCTCAACGCGCAGATTTCAGCGGCCGAAGCCGAAATCGAGGCGGCACGTCGTACGGCGGTCAACGCTTTGGCTCCGATCGCGCGCGACGTCGCGTCCAGCCTGCTGCACCGCCTGACAGGCGAGGCGGCGGAGCCTGGCCGCGTCGATCAGGCGATTGCGGCACTTTCAACCCAGGGGTGAGCGACCATGGAATATGAAGCCCTTACCGGTACGCTGTGGGACAAGGGAACTTTCTGGGTCACCGTTGCGGTCCTGATTTTCCTCTTTTTCTTTGGCAAGAAGATCGTTGGGGCAATCACCACGATGCTCGACCAGAGAAGTGCTGAGATTCAGCGCGAACTGGATGAAGCCTCCCGCTTGCGCGCCGAAGCCGAAGCCATGCTGAAGGATGCCGAAACCCGCCGCGAGGCCGCACTCGCGCAGGCGAAGGACATGCTCGCCATGGCCGGTCGCGAAGCCGAACGCCTTGCAGCCGACTTGCTGGCAGAGGCCGAGGCTTCCGCCCGTCGGCGTGAACAGATGGCGAAAGAGCGGATCGCTGCGGCCGAATCCGCGGCTGTCGCCGAAGTGCGCGAGGCCGCCGCGGCACTTGCCGCGCTCGCAGCAGAACGGGTTCTCAAGGAAACCATCGATGCGGCCCACGATCAAGGTCTTATCGATCAGGCGATCATCGGTTTGCCCGCAGCGCTGAGGCAGAAGGCTGCCTGATGCCTGTCGGATGCTGCCCTTCCGGGCAGCGTCCGGCTCCGGGCATGGCGCAAACCCCCGCCGGTTGATATACCCGGTCGTGAGCGGCACCGTTTTAATTTCCTTTTCGCCGCCGAGATACGAGGTTCACCCATGGCGCGTCGCCGGCAACTTTACGAAGGCAAGGCAAAAATTCTGTTCGAAGGGCCGGAACCCGGCACACTCGTGCAGTATTTCAAGGACGACGCCACCGCGTTTAACGCCCAGAAGAAGGGCGTGATCACCGGCAAGGGCGTATTGAACAACCGCATCAGCGAGTTCCTGATGCAACGCCTCGGCGAAATCGGCATTCCCACCCATTTCGTCCGCCGCCTCAACATGCGCGAACAGCTTGTGCGCGAAGTCGAGATCATCCCGATCGAGGTGGTTATCCGCAACGTCGCGGCGGGCAGCATGAGCACCCGGCTCGGCATCCCCGAGGGGACACGGCTTCCCCGGTCCATCATCGAATACTATTACAAGAACGATGCGCTGAACGATCCCATGGTGTCCGAGGATCACATCACCGCATTCGGCTGGGCCAGCACGCAGGATATGGACGACATCGTCCATCTCAGCCTGCGTATCAACGATTTTCTGACCGGCCTGTTCCTTGGTGTCGGAATCGTGTTGGTGGACTTCAAGATCGAGTTCGGCCGGCTGTGGGAGAACGAGGATATGCGCATCGTTCTCGCCGATGAAATCAGCCCGGACAACTGCCGACTCTGGGACGCCAAGACCAACGAAAAGATGGACAAGGATCGTTTCCGCCGTGACCTCGGCCGGGTCGAGGAAGCGTATCAGGAAGTCGCCAAGCGGCTCGGCATCCTGCCCGAAGCCGGAACCCGCGACATGAAGGGCCCGGAGATGATGCAATGAAGGTTGTGGTCGCGGTCAAGCTGAAACCCGGCGTGCTCGATCCTCAGGGCAAGGCCATTGGCCACGCACTCGAAGGCTTGGGATATGACGGCGTCACGGATGTCCGGGTCGGCAAGCTGATCGAACTAGACATCGCCGAGACAGACCGCGAGAAGGCCAAGTCTATCGCCGAAGCGATGGCGAGACGCCTGCTCGCCAATACAGTGGTCGAAAACTTCGAGATTTCACTTCCCTGACGACCGGGCGTTGCGGCGCCCGCCTTTAGCGCCCATCTCGAAGGCAATGATGGGTGAGATGAAAGGCGCCAGCCGCGTCAATGGCCTCCTCCAAGGGCCCCGCGATGAATAGGGTCGTTTCACTTCTCATACGGCCGATGCGTTTGCTTGGACACCGCTGGTACCGGCGCCTGCGGATGGATCTGTGGTTTCCACATGTGCCGCTGGCGCTCGCAGTCGGCGTCGCTGGCGCACTCGCGATTCTGCCGACGATCCAGAAATTCGCTGCGGAATATCTTCATCTCGATCTGGCTAACCTGGTCAGCGCCATTCACCCGATTTCGGGAAATATTCCGGGCCTTATCCTCAACGGTGTTCCAACCGTCGTCGTTGGCGCACTCCAACTCCTGATCGCCATTGGGTTGCTGGGCCGCTCGCGTATCGCCTGGCTCTCGGCCATCGGGATCACGCTTGCCCAACTTCTGCTGACCGTTCATGTCCAGGCAGCGTCCAGACTCGATGGGGAAGCGATCTACATCATCGCCCTGCTGGCCTCGCTCCTGCTCGCACGCAACCACTTCTCCCGTTCTTCACTGGCCGCCGGCACGCTGTTCGCTGTGGCCTCGGTACTTGTCTTGATGGTGTACGGGGTGCTCGGTTCACTGCTTCTCGGCGCCGGCTTCAACCCGCCAATCACCAATCTGCCGTCAGCGCTTTATTTTGTTATCGTCACGATGTCGACCGTGGGGTATGGCGACATCCTCCCCAAGAGCGAGAACGCGCGGCTTTTCGTCGTCTCGCTCATCGTGCTCGGACTGACGGTCTTCGCAACCGCACTGACTGCCGTGATCGGCCCGGTTCTGCAGAATCGGATAAACCGGACGATCGGCCCCCGGAGGCAGAAAATGAAACGCGTCAACCACTTCATCATTTCCGGCCATGGCGTCCTTGCCCGAAATACAGCCCGCGAACTGCGCAATCGTGGAGAATCCGTGATTGTCATAACGGAATTCGAGGATGCGAGTTTCGGCGATGCCGAGACGGTGATCGGCGATCCCACCGACCTCGATACGCTCCGCAAAGCCGGTGGCGAGCATGCACGGGCGATTCTTGCCCTTTCGGATGACGACTCGGAAAATGCCTTTGTCGTTCTCGCGGTCCGGGAACTGGGCACGGATGCCAAAAAGGTGGCCGCGGTGAGTACCCGCAAGAATCTCGAGCGCGTCCGACGGGTTCACCCCGACATGGTTCTCGCTGCCCCAGTCTTCGGCAGCGAGGTGCTGGCAATGGCCCTCACGGAGGAGAAAATCGATGGGGACTGGCTTCTCAGCCGGTTCCTCGATGTTCGCCCCCATGAAGACAATACCTGATTTTCCGCTCCCTCGGCGCGAGATTCAGGAGATATCGGACTGCCAGATCCGCACGGCAGGCCGCCCGGTCGTCGCGGCGGTCAAACGGGCCTGCTCGAGACCGGAGCGGGCATTGGCGAGAACCGCCGCAGGGTCATCGCCCGAGCGTGACCACCGCGACGCGATGCCAATGGCGACATGGCGACCGGTTCCCGCCAGCATCGCATCCAGCCGCGCGACGATCCGGTCTCCCCGCTCGGCAGCTACCAGATGATCCACCCCATCGCACCAGGCGGCAAGGCGGGTCGGGCCGATCCGCCCGATCAGGTCGCTCGGACGCAACATGTCGCGCAGGGTTTCGGCCGACTCACGAATGACGGCAGATGACGCTTCCGATCCTTGCGTGCCGCTCGATCTGACCCAGCCTATGGCGAACATGGTGCCAACGCGTTCCTCGATGTCCAACCGGTCAAATCGGCGATCCGCCTGTGCGAGGAAACTCGGCAGGGGCCACAATCCGGTTTCAGGATCGAGCGCATTCCGCTTCTTGGTGGCGCCAGCCGTAAGCAACCGGGTCACGAGGCGCCGCAAATGCGGTCCGATCGCGGTCAGCAGATCGGTTTCCGCGGCAGTGAACCGCCTGTCTCCACGACTACGCCAGGCCACGAGTGAAGCCGCAGGGAGATGCCCGGCAGTTGCAGTTTCCAGATCGACGGGAATGGTGAGGATTTCACCGCCGATGCAATCGGTCAGGCCGATGCCATAGGGGTAATCAGCGAGGATCGTTTCCCCCCCCTGCTGCACCGTCGCCGGGCGCACCACGAAACACATGCCGGAATCGGGAAATTCCGCTGCCAGCAAGGCGCAGGCCGCGGGGCCGGCGGTACTCGGGTCAGGCAGTCCTGCCAAACTATCGATCATGCGTGCCATGCGGTCGAGACGCCCTGAAATGTCTCGTCCGTCACGGGCGCCCTCGGATGCTTCCATGGAAAAGCCTGCCTCATACGTCATCATCAGGCTTTTCGCAGGATTGGGTAAATAACGTATTACCGCCCGATTGACAGGCTGAACCCACCTCAGCATGGTCTCGCCGGAACAAATACGGAAAGGCCGCCAATGGATCACACACCGCTCGCCGCGACGATTACCGCTGCCTGGGGCCGCCGGGACCAACTCGATTCGGCCTACCAGGGACCAGTGCGCGAGGCGGTGAACCAGGCCCTCACCTTGCTGGACGACGGCGTTCTGCGGGTGGCGGAACCCGGCCCGGACGGCTGGACCGTGCATCAATGGCTCAAGCAGGCCATTCTCATGTCCTTCCGCCTGCTGCCGAACCGGAGCATGGAAGGAGCCGGCGGTGCGCCCGTGTTCGACAAGGTGCCGATGAAATTCGGCGACTGGGACGATGCCCGCTTCGCGGCCGCGGGGATTCGGGCGGTGCCGGGTGCGGTTGTCCGACATTCCGCTCATGTCGGGCGGAACACGGTGCTGATGCCGAGCTTCGTCAATGTCGGCGCCAGGGTCGGCGAGGATACGATGATCGACACCTGGGCAACGGTGGGCTCCTGCGCGCAGGTCGGCCGCAACTGCCATATCAGCGGCGGTGTCGGAATCGGTGGAGTGCTCGAGCCGCTACAAGCCAATCCGGTGATCATCGAGGATGACTGCTTCATCGGCGCGCGCTCGGAAGTCGCCGAAGGCGTGATTGTGGAGCGCGGCGCCGTGCTTTCGATGGGAGTGTTTCTCGGCGCCTCGACCAAGATCGTCGATCGCGCAACCGGCGAGATCTTCTATGGCCGCGTACCAGCCTATTCCGTTGTCGTGCCCGGAGCATTGCCGGGCAAGGCGCTGCCTGACGGCAGTCCGGGCCCATCGCTCGCCTGCGCCGTGATCGTGAAGCGGGTCGATGCCCAGACCCGCTCGAAGACCGCGATCAACGAGCTTCTGCGGGCGTGACAGGCACGGACCCCGTCCCGATCGCGCAGCTTTTGCTGCGCCACCGCTCGGTCACGCCGGTCGATGATGGCGCTCAGACAACGCTTGCTGGTCTGCTGGAGTCGCTCGGTTTCACGGTCGAGACGCTGCAATGCGGCGAGGTTTCCAACCTCGTCGCCCGACGCGGAACCGGCAGCCCGCATTTCGCCTTCGCCGGTCACACCGATGTCGTTCCCCCTGGCGATGACTGGCGCCACCCGCCATTCGGCGGCACCATCGCGGATGGGCTGCTCTATGGGCGGGGCGCCGTCGACATGAAGGGTGCGATCGCAGCCTTCGTCGCAGCGCTGGCATCCCGACCGGCATACCGGGCGGGAACCATCTCCCTGCTGATCACGGGCGATGAGGAGGGCGAGGCCGTCGACGGAACCCGGCGCATTCTCGACCATTTGGCTGAAAATCGCGCCCTGCCTGAATTCTGCCTGGTCGGCGAGCCGACCTGCCGGACCACGCTTGGCGATACGATCAAGATCGGCCGGCGCGGATCGGTTTCGGCCCGTATCACTGTTCCCGGCGTGCAGGGGCATGTCGCCTATCCACATCTCGCCGACAATCCGCTTCACCGGCTGATCCCTGCCCTTGAAGCGCTCCGCACGCGGCAACTCGATACCGGCACAGCCTGGTTCGAACCGTCCTCGCTGCAAATCACCAGCGTCGATACCGGGAATGCGGCCGGCAACGTGATCCCGGCCAGCGCATCGGCGCGGCTGAACATCCGGTTCAATGACCGGCACAAGGGGACCGAACTCGCCGCCTGGATACGCGAAACGGTCTCGACCTACGCGCCCGGCGCAAAATGCGAGACCAGCATCAGCGGCGAGGCGTTCCTGACCAAACCCGGCAAGGATATCGACCTGCTCAGTGATGCCATCGCCAAGGTAACCGGCATCACGCCCAAACTGGACACCGGCGGCGGCACGTCGGATGCCCGGTTCATCACGTCATATTGTCCTGTCGCCGAATTCGGTCTGGTCGGAACCTCGATGCACCGGGTCGACGAGGCGGTTCCGATCAGCGAGCTGAGAGATTTGTCCGAAATCTATGCCCAAATTCTGGATCGTGTGTTCGCATGAATGGTGAGGATCGTTTTGCCGGAGCGCTGTTCAGCACCCTGCGCGGCATCTTCCGACTGGCCCTCGGCAGACTCGATGCGTTTCGCGAGTTCGGGAACACACCCGCCGCCTTCTCGGCGTCGATCGCGCCGCTGATCGCCTTCCCGATGGTTGGTGCGGCACTTCTGGCGGCGCGTGGCCACTGGATCTACGCGGCGGGGCTCATGCTGTCCCGACTGTGCGGCGTCCTGATACAACCCGTCATCATCGAACGGGCATCGCAGTGGCTTGGACGTCGCGACCGATGGCTGATCACTGCCACGGCGCTGAACTGGTCGATCTGGGTCGTATTCGTTCTCATTCCCCTGGGAATGGTCGTCAATGACATCCTGCTCGCGCTCGGCGCCGGGCAGGTCGGCGCGCTCACCCTCTCAGGCGGGCTGATCGCCCTCTATATGCTGTGGCTGCAGGGTTTCGTGCTGCGGGCCGGGCTGCAGACCAGCTGGTGGAAGGCGCTCGGGCTGCTGTTCGTGGTCAACCTGAGCACGGCTGCACTTTACGCAGTGCCGTATGTTTTCCATCCTGGCCTGCTCAGCCTGACACTTCGTCCTGCTTCAGGCTGAGCGCGCGCGCGTATACCAGCTTGCGTGGCAACTCCAGCTCCCGGGCAACGGCCGAAGCCGCATCCTTGATCGACATGACCGCCAGTGCCGCTTCGAGCGCCTCGTCCAGCGCCTCCGCCGATGCGCTTGTCCGGGTCGCAGGACCGATCACCAGGGTGATCTCGCCGCGCGCGGCGGTCGTCGCGTAATGTTCGGCGAGCACGGAGAGCGGGCCTCGCCTGATCTCCTCGAATCTTTTGGTCAGTTCGCGCCCCACCGCAGCGGGCCGGTCTCCGAGGACCGCCTGACAATCTTCAAGACACGCCGCCAACCGGTGGGGCGCTTCATAAAATACCAATGTCGCGACAAGCCCGGCTTGCTCCGCCGCGACGAGACGCTGCAATGCGCTGCGGCGAGCGGCCGAGCGCGGCGGCAGAAACCCGCCGAAGAGAAACGGATGGGGTGGCAGGCCGGACAAGGCGAGCGCCATGACGGCCGCATTCGGCCCCGGCACGGCACTGACAACGAGTCCCTCGTCGATCGCCGCACGCACCAGCCGGTAACCAGGATCGGCGATGAGCGGCGCCCCCGCATCGCTCACCAGGGCGAGCCGCTTTCCCTCGCGCATCATGCCGATCAGCGCAGGGGTTCGGGCCTGTTCGTTATGGTCGTGGAAAGATTGTAATTTTGTTAAGATTTGATATTGAGCCAGCAGGGTCGCGCTAACGCGGGTATCTTCGCATAATATGATGTCTGCTTCGCGCAGCGTGCTGACCGCGCGTGGCGACAAATCGCCCAGGTTGCCGATTGGCGTGGAAACCAGCACAAGGTCGGGTTGCCGACGAGAGGCCGTTTCGGATGCAAGTGGAGAAGTCTCGGATGTCACGAACGACATTAACGCCTGTGGCTTTGGTTTTGGCAACCGCTGCGGCACTCGCACTTGCGGGATGCAGCACCGCGCCGCGCCCCACCGCCACCGGCGGCGAGGTCTCATCGATGCAACCGACGGCGCACGCCACACGGACGCAAGGTCCCGTCGCGTTGCTGGTGCCGCTGACCGGCCCCTACGGCGCCATCGGACAGTCGATCGAGAAGGCCGTCAAACTGGCATTTTCAGCACCAGGCGCACCTAGGCTGGATGTCGAGAACACCGGCGGCACGGCGGCCGGCGCCGCCAGCGCCGCGCATAACGCCATCGGCAAGGGTGCCGGTCTCATCCTCGGACCGCTTACCATGGTGGAAGCTCGTGCGGTCACGCCCGTCGCCCAGTCCGCGGGCGTGAATGTCCTTGCCTTCACGAATGACGACAGCGTTGCGCGCCCCGGCATCTGGCCGCTGGGCATCTCGCCCGACCAGCAGGTCGGCAGGGTGGTTTCCTACGCCATCGAAAGCGGCCGCACCCGCACCGCCGCAATCCTGCCGGATAACCTGTTCGGCCGGCTCATGGCCGCCGCCCTGCGCCGCACCACAGCCCGGCTCGGCGCTCCACCGCCGCATATCGGATACTATTCGGCATCTTTCTCCAGCCTGAACGCAACGACGCGGAGCATCTCACAATTCGACAGCCGGGGTGCCGGCCTGATGTCGCGGATTCGCGCTGCCCGCGACCAGGACAGCGCGGCGGGACGTCGCCTCGCGGCCAAGCTGCGGAGCGAACCCGTCCCGCCGCCGCCCTTCGATGCCCTTCTGCTTGGTGCGACAAGCGAAGACCTCGCCGAGTTGCAAACCTTCCTTCCGTATTACGAGGCCGGTCCGCCACAGGTTCAGCTGATGGGCCCCGCGCTCTGGTCCAGCCGTGCCAGGGCGATGGCCACGCATGAGGTTCTGCGCGGTGCGATCTATGCGGCGCCCGATCCGTCGGCAGGCCTGCCATTTGACCAGAAATTCGAGGCAACCTATGGCGGTGTCACGCCGCCATCGATCGACAAGGTTGCCTTCGACGCCGCGGCGATCAGCGTACTCGCGGCGCATGAAGGCGGGTACAAGACATCCGTTCTGACGGCATCCAGCGGGTTCTCGGGTACCGACGGTCCGCTCCGGCTGCTGCCAAACGGTCATGTCGAACGCGGGCTCGCGGTGTTCCGGATCGAGCCGGACGGTCCAAAAGTGGTTTCGCCCGCACCGCAGACATTGCCATCCCCGGCACCATCGCCGAACGCATGACCTGACCGGATGCGCCGACCGATCGCAACGATAGCGGCCTGGCTCGGCGGTCCGCCTGCCATCGTCCTGTCCGGACTGATCTTTGCCCGCGCGATCCCTCTCTGGGAGGGCGTCGGCTGGCTGGCCGGCTGCGCCGCCTGGTCGGGAGCGGCGGGCATGGTTCTGGCGCGCGATCTGCGCCGCTTCAGTGCCGCGCTCACCGCGCCGTCATCGCCCTCGGCATTGCAGCTCGTAACACCGGGGCTGACCAACCTCGCCCAGCGCATCATCCAGACGATCGCCACGGAACGCGAAACCCGCGAAGCCGCCGCCACCAACGCCAACTACAGCCAGTCTCTTCTCAATCGCCTGCCGGATGCGCTGTTCCAGCTCGACGGCCTGCCAGGGTCGCGGCGGATCGTCTGGAGAAACCCCGCAGCGGTCAGGATCTACGGCGCCGAGGAATCGGCACTCCTCCGCCATCCGCAGTTGCGCGCCGCCCTCGCGGAGGCAGAGTTGGCCGACCAGCCGGTGCGGACCACCCTATCGCTCGCCACACCGGTCGCCAGGGTTCTGGATGCCACGGTGATCCGCAGCGGAGATCTTGGCCGCGCGGCCCCGGTCTACATCCTGCTGACCGACCGCACCCGCGAGCGCGAACTGAACCAGATGCGCGCCGATTTCGTCGCCAATGCAAGCCACGAATTGCGGACGCCGCTGACCAGCCTGATCGGCTTCATCGAGACCCTGCGCGGCCCGGCCCGCGACGATGTCGAGGCCGTGCCGCGTTTTCTCGCCATCATGGCCGAACAGGCCGAACGGATGCAGAGGATCATCGCGGATCTGCTGAGCCTCTCGCGAATCGAGATGTCGGAGCATCAGCCCCCCTCCGAGCAGATCGATATCGGGCCGGTGATCCGCCAGGTCGCCAGCTTCATGGACCCGATCCTCGCGAAAGCCTCGACCAGGCTGACCCTGGATATCGCCGCCAGCCTGCCCGTCGTGCATGGCGATTCCGGCCAGCTCACCCAGGTCATCGGCAACCTTGTCGACAACGCGGTGAAATACAGCGCGCTCAAGCACGGAAACGCAGGCGGCAACATCACGGTGTCCGCGCATGCAACGCCAAATACCGACTTCCCCCAACCTGGCATTCTGATTGAAGTGATCGATGATGGCCCCGGGATCGCGCGCGAGCATCTGCCAAGGCTGACGGAGCGATTCTATCGGGCTGACAAGGGGCGGGCGCGCGCCGTGGGCGGCACCGGGCTCGGCCTTGCGATCGTCAAGCATGTCGTCATGCGCCACCGTGGCCGGCTGGTGATCGACAGTGTCGAGGGAACCGGCACGACATGCCGCGTATGGCTGCCCGCGGCAGCGCAGGCAGCGCAGGGGTCGAGGCGCTCGGCCTGATCGGTGATGCCGGCGGTTTCATCGGTGTCACGGTTCGGCTAAAGCGAGGGCGCGGCGCTGGCCTTGCCTGGCTTCCGGGCGAGGCTTTCGGGAACAGGACCAGGGCGCAAGCCTGTTGGCCAGCCGCTCGACAAGACGCCAAACCGTTCGGAAAGATCGAGCCTGAGGAACGATGTTTATCCCGCTCCGCCTTGCTGCCCTGAGTGTCGTCATCAGCCTGGTCTCGCTCGGGCTGAAGGTGATGGCGTGGCGCGTCAGCCATTCGGCGGCACTCTATTCCGACGCACTCGAATCACTGGTGAACGTCTTTGCCGCGGTGATGGTGATGGTGGCGCTCAAGGCCGCCGCCAAGCCCGCCGACAGCGAGCACCCCTACGGACATGCGAAAGCAGAATTGCTGAGTGCGGTCGCCGAGGGGGGCATGATCCTCTTCGCCGCAGTGCTGATACTCGAACGCGCCGCAAGTACGATATTTATGCCGCACCTCCCTTCGGCGCCGGTCTTGGGCCTCGGCCTGAACGCGGCCGGCGGCCTCGTGAATGCCCTCTGGGCGCTCGCGCTCGGCCGGTCCGGCGTGACCCGGAAATTTCCGGCGCTGGCAGCCGATCAGGCCCATCTCGTGGCCGACGCCATCACCACGGTCGGGATCATCGCCGGATTGTCCATCGCCGTCCTCGCCGACCTGCCGGTCATCGACCCGCTGATCGCCATGGCCGTCGCGGCGCAGATTGCATTCATGGGCGGGCGGACAGTGCTGCGCGCCCTCAGCGCACTGCTCGACCGCGCGCCGCCGCCTGAAATGGTGGACCGGATCCACCGGCTCGTCGCCACCCATGCCGCCGGCGCGATCGAGGCGCATGACATGCGAATCCGTGAGGCCGGGCAGTCGCGCTTCCTCGAATTCCACCTCGTCGTGCCGGGGACCATGACGGTCGCCGAATCCCACACCATATGCGATCGGATCGAAGGTGCCTTGAAGCGGGAAATGGCAGGCGTGATCATCACGATCCATGTCGAGCCCGATCACAAGGCCAAGAACGAAGGAATTCTGGTGAAATGAGGTCTGCGAGATGGTGAAGCTGGATACGATCGTGACCCGCGGCGGCGACCGTGGCGAAACATCCCTGGCCGACGGATCGCGCGTCGCCAAGAGCCACACCCGCATCGCCGTGTTCGGCGCGCTGGATGAAACCAACACCGCGGTCGGCCTGCTCCGCGTGGTCTGCGCGCAGTCTCCCGAGATCGACTCGGTCCTCGCCGCCATCCAGAATGATCTGTTCGATATCGGCGCCGACCTTGCCGCGCCCGCCGACCCTAACCGCCCGTCAAGGCTGACCAGCGCCTATGTTGCCCGGCTCGACGAAGCCGCCACCGCCTGGAATGCGCGTCTTGGCCCGCTGACCAGCTTCATTCTGCCGGGAGGCACCGAAGCCGCATCCCGCGCGCATCTCGCCCGCACGATCGCGCGGCGTGCCGAACGCGAACTGGTGCGGCTCGCCAGCGAGACGACTATTTCAGATATACCGATCCCCTATCTCAACCGCCTGTCGGACACGATGTTCATCCTCGCCCGCCTGCTCAACGACGAAGGTCGCGCCGACACGCTCTGGCGGCCCGGCGGCGCCTGAGCGCCGGGACACCGGCCAGTTTCAGAATATTATCCGATCAGATGGAGTTATCTGATCGGATAAAAATATTATTTTTATCAATATTATAGAGCACTACATCCGATCCAAAAGGATCCGATGTAGTACTCCAGAGAAGCCCGTCTCAAAGAAGGTGGAAGCTCGAGACCCTGGTACCGGTGAGCGTCAGGTCGGTGAGAACCTGATTGCCCCCCTGTAGCGTCACCTCGAAAATATAGCCGATCGTTGAGCCCACCCGCTGCGTCGTCAGGTATTTGACGGCGAAAGGCTGGGATAGCGGGATCTTCGCGTCGATGGCGGCCGCCTGAGCGGGAAACTTCTTGCTGTCGACATGGGCCCGGAATGTCGATGACGTCGGTGCCACGAAAGATTTGTAATCGGAATGCCCGATCGCCGAGAGCATCTGGGTCATATCGCGCGTCGCCAGTTGCACCTGCGCGGGCTGGGCTTGGGCCACCGCAGATTGTGCCGCGATGGCGACGAGCAGCAATCCTGCTGCTCCAATCGAAAACTTCATTACGCGTCCCTTCCCTGTTCGTCTTCGAGCCCATTATGAGCGGGGTATTCATGCGCTCAAAGGGCTTCCGGCCTTTCCGGAACCACCGAATTGCGCACACACTGCTGTCCCGCCATCATGACCGACCGAAGGAGACGGATCAATGACCGACGCTTTCCGTGGCCGCCGCGCCCTCGTCACCGGGGCTTCCAGCGGCATCGGCGCCGATATTGCCCGCCAGCTCGCCCAGCGTGGTGCTGACCTCATTCTCACCGCAAGGCGGCAGGACCGGCTCGAGTCGCTGGCTGCCGAATGCCGCCTGTTCGGCGTCACCGCCGAAACCGCCGCCGCCGACCTCGCCGATGAGGCCGGCCGCCTCGCCTTGGCCGAACGCTTCCCGACCATCGACATTCTGGTGAACAATGCCGGACTAGGCGTCTTCGGCCCCTTTGCCGAGGCCGAATGGACACGGACCGAGGCGATGCTCGCGGTGAACATCACCGCCCTGACCCATCTCACACGGCTGTTCGCCGCTCCGATGGCGGCGCGCGGCTGGGGCCGTATCATGATGGTCGCCTCCACTGCCGCGTTCCAGCCGGTTCCGCTCTACGCCGCCTATGCCGCGACCAAATCCTATGTCCTATCGCTCGGCGAATCGCTGAATGTCGAGCTGTCCGGACGCGGCGTGCGTACTACCGTGCTCTGCCCCGGCGTCACCGAAACCGAGTTCTTCGATGCCGCCGGCCAGATCCGCTCCACCTTCACCAAACGCAGCGCGATGACCAGCGCCGAGGTCGCGCGAATCGGCGTCGCAGCACTGCTCGCCGGGCGCTCCAGCGTCGTCGCCGGGCGAAGCAACGCGGCCATGGCCTTCGGCACCCGTTTCGCGCCGCGCGGACTCGCCGCCCGCCTCGCCTTCCGGATGATGAAGCCGTGAGCGATAGCGCCGACCCGATCCACGCTGAACTGATCGCGGTCGTTGTCGCCGTCACCGACGCAACACCCCGCGTCCTCACCCTGCACGACGGCAGCGCCCTGCCCGCCGGCCCGCTCGAATCGGCCCATCGATCGCTGCAGGCCGGGCTGCGCGACCGGGTGGAGCGCCAGACCGGACATCCGCTCGGCCATGTGGAGCAACTCTACACCTTCGCCGATGCCGGCCGCAGCCGTGCTGGGCGGAGCATCTCGATCTCCTACCTCGCCCTCAGCAGCGAGACGCGGGCTCGGCTCGGCGGCCAGGTCTCGTGGCAGGACTGGTACCGCTACTTTCCCTGGGAAGACCGCCGCACCGCGAACGACGCCGCCTCACGGATCGAACCCGGCCTGCGAAGCTGGGTGGGCACGGAGCCGACGCGCCGCGCGCGCATCGCCCGCTGCTTCGGGCTCGACGGCACGCCCTGGCAGGAGGATCTGGCGCTCGACCGCTACGAACTCCTCTACGAAGCCGGGCTGGTGCGCGAGGCCGCGCGCGACGGCCGGCCGGCGCATGGCGAGTTCGCCCCGGGTGCCACGCTCGCCGCCGACCACCGCCGCATCCTCGCCACCGCGATCAGCCGGCTGCGTGCCCGGCTGCGGGCCCGGCCCGCCGTTTTCGAGCTGATGCCGGAGCGATTTTCCCTGCTCGAGCTGCAACACTGCATTGAATCCGTCAGCGGCCAGAAACTGCACAAGCAGAACTTCAGGCGCCTCATCGAAAGCCAGAACCTGCTGGAAGAAACGGGAGATTTCGCGAACGGCCCCGGCCGGCCGGCCAAGCTGTTCCATTTCCGCAGTGCCATCCGTGACGAACGGGCCATGACCGGCAGCCGCCCGCCGCTCGCCACACCTTGACCGAATTATACTCACATCCACTATAAGAGGCGTTGATCCAGCCGATTTTCGGCCATAAAATCGCTCATGATATGCTCATTTCGAGCATAAGGATGTGGCCATGACTCTCGCCGCTGCCCCCGTTCCCGCGCCGCTCGCCGCACATGTCCCGCCCGCCGAATGGGCGCTGATGCAAGAGGACATCGCGGCAATCCGCGACCTCAAGCAGGCGCGCGACGCAATCATCCTTGCCCATAATTACCAGACGCCGGACATCTATCACGGCGTCGCCGACATCGTGGGCGACAGCCTCGCTCTCGCCCGTGAGGCGATGTTGGCCCGCGCTTCGGTCATCGTCGTCGCCGGGGTGCATTTCATGGCCGAGACCGCGAAGCTGCTGAACCCGGACAAGACGGTGCTGATCCCCGATTCCCGCGCCGGCTGCTCGCTCGCCGAAAGCATCACGGCCGCCGATGTCCGCGGCCTGCGCGCCCGCCATCCGGGCCTGCCGGTGATCGCCTATGTGAATACCTCAGCCGCGGTGAAGGCCGAGGTGGATTATTGCTGCACCTCGGCCAATGCCCGCAAGGTGGTCGAGCACGCCGCCCGCGCCGCCGGGACCGACGCGGTGATCATGCTGCCGGACCGCTTTCTAGCCGCCAACACTGCGCGCGAAACCACCATCCGCATCATCGCCTGGGACGGCGCCTGCGAGGTGCACGAGCGCTTCACCGCCGCTGACATCGTGCAGGTACGCCAGCAATATGACGGGGTTGCCGTCCTCGCCCATCCGGAATGCCCGGAGGAGGTGGTCGCCGCCGCCGATTTCGCCGGCTCCACCGCCGCCATCGCCGACTATATCGCGCGCCACCGCCCGGCCCGCGCAGCATTGATCACCGAGTGCTCGATGGCCGACAACATCGCCGCCGCCAATCCCGCAACCACCTTCGTCAAGCCCTGCAATCTCTGCCCGCACATGAAGCGGATCACCCTGGCCGGCATTCGCAGCGCTTTGGAAACCATGACCGAAGCGGTGACGATCGACCCTGCCCTCGCCACCCCGGCACGCGCGGCGGTCGAGCGAATGCTCGCGATACCTTGATAGCGCATTCTCGCGATACCTTGATGCGGATGCGCACAATCCCATGAACGCCCCGATCATTGTCGGGGCCGGGCTCGCCGGCCTTGCCGCCGCCCTGGCCGCCGCGCCACGCCCGGTGCGACTGCTCACCGCCGGCACGCTCGATGCCGGCGCCGCCAGTCTCTGGGCCCAGGGCGGTATCGCCGCCGCCATCGGCGCCGACGATGCCATCGACCTGCACATCGCCGACACACTCGCTGCCGGCGACGGGCTATGCGACGCCGCCGCGGTCTCGCGCATCATCGCCAGGGGGCCGTTCGTGATCGATTCCCTGCGCGCCCACGGCGTGCGCTTCGACGCCGGGCTCGGCCTCGAAGCCGCCCATGCGCGCCGCCGGATCAGCCATGTGAAGGATGCCACCGGCCGCGCCCTGACCACCGCGCTCGCCGCCGCCGTGCGCGCCGCCCCGCATGTCACGATCATCGAACACGCGCGCGCCGTGGCGCTCGATGTCGCGGAGAACCGGGTGCGTGGCCTCTGGGTCGAGACCGCTGGCTGCATCGTCCATCTCCCGACCGCCGCCGTGCTGATCGCGACCGGCGGCGTCGGCGCGCTGTGGCGCCACACCAGCACCCCGCCAGGTGCCGACGGCTCCGGCCTCGCCCTCGCCGCACGCGCGGGCGCCGTGCTGCGCGATCTCGAATTCGTCCAGTTCCACCCAACCGGACTCGATTCCGGCGCCACGCCGATGCCGCTGATCTCCGAGGCGGTGCGCGGCGAAGGCGCCATCCTGACCGATGAGACCGGTCAGCGCTTCACCGACGAACTCGCCCCGCGCGATGAGGTTGCCCGCGCCATTGTCCATCATCTCGCCGCCGGCCACCGCGTCACGCTCGACGCCACACATCTCGGCGCCGGCTTCGCCGCCCGATTCCCGACGATCGACGCCGCCTGCCGCGCCGCCGGGATCGATCCCGCGCGACAGCCGATCCCGGTGCGCCCGGTCGCGCATTACCACATGGGCGGCATCGCCGTGGACGCGCAGGGCCGCGCGAGCGTGGGCGGGCTCTACGCCGCCGGCGAGGCCGCCTGCACCGGGCTGCACGGCGCGAACCGCCTGGCCAGCAACTCGCTGCTCGAAGCCTTCGTCACCGGCACCGATGCCGGAACCGCGCTCGCCGGTGAACCCGATGCAACCTCGATGACCGCGTCCGCCGCTGCGCCGCGCAGCGCACCGCCACCGGCGCTGGTGCGCGATCTTGTCAGCCGCCATCTCGGCGTGCTGCGCGATGCCGCCGGCCTGGCGCACCTGATCGAGCGCCTCGCCCCGCTGGCTCCGGCTCACGATGCCGCGCTGATCGGCCTCATGATCGGCGTCGCAGCACTCGACCGCGCCGAAAGCCGTGGCGCCCATGCGCGGACCGATGCGCCCTCCCGCGCCGCGCAGCCGCGCCATTCCGATCTCACCCAGGCGGCGGCCCTCGCCCGTGCCGCTGCCCTCGCGCAAAGGCCCCACGCCGCATGACCAAGCTGCCCCGCATCATGATCGAACCGGCTGTTCGCGCCGCCCTGCTCGAGGATCTCGGCCGCGCCGGCGACATCACTGCCGACGCGGTGATTCCGGACGACAGCCGCACCACCGTCGCCTTCGTCGCCCGCGAGAAGGGCACGATTGCTGGCCTCGATTGCGCCGCCATCGCCTTCGACCTGCTCGATCCGTCCCTCGCGCTCGATATCCTGATCCCGGATGGCGGCACGGTCGCGCCCGGCGACGTGATCGCGCGGATCGAGGGAAAGGCGCGTGCCATTCTCTCGGCCGAGCGGACAGCGCTGAACTTTCTCGGCCAGCTTTCCGGGGTTGCCACCGCCACCGCCGGCATCGCCGCCGCCATCGCCCATACCGGGGCGCGGATCACCTGCACGCGCAAGACCATTCCCGGCCTGAGGGCCTTGCAGAAATACGCTGTGCGCTGCGGCGGCGGCGCCAATCACCGCTTCGGGCTCGATGACGCGGTGCTGATCAAGGACAACCACATCGCCATTGCCGGCGGTGTCGGCCTCGCGGTGCGCCGTGCCCGCGCCGCGGTGGGCCATCTGGTGAAAATCGAATGCGAGGTCGACCGGCTCGACCAGCTCGCCGAGGCGCTAGAGGCCGGTGCGCATGCCGTGCTGCTCGACAACATGGACCCTGCAACTTTGCGCCGGGCCGTCGCGATGGCGAAAGATCGTGCGATCACCGAGGCCTCCGGCCGGATCACCCCGGAGAGCGCCCCCGCCATCGCGGAAACCGGGGTCGACCTGATCTCGGCCGGGTGGCTGACCCACAGCGCGCGGGTGCTGGATATCGGGCTCGATTTCATGACATAAACAGGCATGAACCGCGCTCCCTTCACCATCGCCACCCTGCTCGCAATCGCCGGGCTGGTCCCCTTCCTGGTCAGCCTCGCCGCCATCATCACCGACCCGACGCGCGCTCCGCTCGCGACCACTGTCATGATCGATTACGGCGCCTGCATCCTCGCCTTTCTCGGCGCGGTACACTGGGGCTTCGCACTGGAGCCAGGCGGCATCGTGCCCGAGATGCGGCTGAACAACCAGCGCCTGCTGTTCGGTGTGCTGCCGGCGTTGGTCGGCTGGCTCGCTCTGCTCGCCCTCTCGCTGGCCCAGGCGCCGCGCCTGGCCATCGCGATCCTGATTGCCGGCTTCTTCGCGACCATCGTGGCCGAAACGGTCGGCCGCGGGCGCGACATCGTGCCGGGAAACTATCTCATCCTGCGCTGGGCGATCTCGATCGTCGTGCTCGCGGTGCTGATCGTCGCTCTGTTCATCGAGGCGGTAGGCATGCGCCAGGGCTGAACCGCGGGATGAACGGAATTTCATCCAGCGGTAAATCAGGATCGCCGAATTCCGCCGCATTCTCCTGACAGATTACGATCATCGATCAGGAGATGCCCACATGAAGCGAACCAGCATCATCGTCGGCGGTGCGATGGCCGCCTGTGTTGTCCTCGCCGCGACCAGCGTCGCCCAAGCCGACTGGGATGGCGGCCCGAGCTTTTCAATCGGCTTTGCCGGCCCGCCGGCCTATTACGCGCCGCCGCCGCCTCCGGTCTATTACGCGCCGCCCCCACCCCGCTACTACGCACCGCCGCCACCGGCCTATTATGCGCCACCGCCGCCGGCGTATTATGCGCCGTCCTTCCCGGCCGGCCTGTCCTTCGGCTTCAGCCTGCCGTTGGGCCACGACGACGATCACTAGAGGATCGTCCGATCAGCTAGAGGATCGTCCGATCAGATGGAACCATTTGATTAGGCAAAGATACTATTTTTATCAATACAATAGAGCGCTACACCCGATCCGAAGGGATCGGGAAGTGCTCTAGCCGTGCCGGCATCACACCGGCGGTTCACCCCGGACCGGCGTGATGCCCTCGGCTGCAATGAGCGACTCGGCCTCACCGGCTGCTGCATCCAGCGCCTCGACATCCGTACCTTTGACAACAACCGCCACCCCGCTGCCGGCCTCGCGGTAGAACGGATAGCTGCCAACGTCGATCTGCGGATACCGCGCCTGGATCGCCGAGAGCCGGGCCGCGATGCTGCCTTCCTTCACCCCGAGCCCATGCACCGCCCGCATCGCGATCGGCGTGCCGCGGGTCAGCACAGTCTCCAGCCCGGTGAACATCGCCTGCATGATCCGCGGTACGCCGGCCATCACATGCACGTTGCCGATGGAGAATCCCGGCGCGATCGAGACCGAGTTCGGGATCGGCACGGCACCGCGCGGCAGCATCGCCATGCGCTGCCGCGCCTCGTTGAACTGCTCACGGCCGAGATGCCGCTCCAGCGCGTCCCAGCTCTCCTGATGCTTTTCCCACGGCACGCCGAAGGCGGCGGCGATGCATTCGCTGGTGATGTCGTCATGCGTCGGCCCGATGCCGCCGGTGGTGAACAAATTGTCATAGGCGGCGCGCAGTTCATTGACCGCGCGGACGATCCGCTCGGCGATATCCGGCACGACCCGCACCTCCTCGAGCCGGTGGCCGAGCACTGCGAGACGACCGGCGATGAATTTCGTGTTCACATCCTGCGTGCGGCCCGAGAGAATCTCGTTGCCGATGATCAGGATGACGGCGGTGGGGTTACTGGGCATACAGGTCTCCCGGATCACAGAAAATCGCGCAGCAGCGGCAGCAGCGGACGGTCGGCCGGCGGCATCGGGTATTCATCGAGCCGGTCCGGCGCCACCCAGGCCAGTGCCTGGCCCTCGCGCGGCTCGGGCGTGCCGCTCCAGCGGCGGGCGAGATAGAGCGGCATCAGCAGATGAAACTGGTCATAGGCGTGCGAAGCAAAGGCGAACGGGGCGACATCCTCCTCGCGGAGCCGAATGCCGAGTTCTTCCTCCATCTCGCGCACCAGCGCCTGTTCGGGGGTTTCGCCCGGGGCGAGCTTGCCGCCCGGAAACTCCCACAGCCCCGCCATCTTCTTCCCTGGCGGGCGACGGGCCAGCAGGATGCGCCCCTCGATATCGACCAGCGCGCAGGCGGCCACCAGCACCAGCGGCTTCACGGCAGTGACCGCGGTCGCTGACACCGGTTCGGGAGCTGCGAGATGGCGCAGCGCCAGCGCCTCCCGCGTGATCGCGTAATGCACCACCGGCAGGCTGGCGCCGGGCTGGCCGATGAACTTCGCATGGCCCCGCCCCGTCGCGCTGAACCCGGCGCGTTCGAGCAGCGCGACCGAGGCCGCATTGTCGGCGGCCACCGTCGCCTCGATCATGGCGATCGGCAGCTCGGCGAACCCCCAGTGCAGCAATTCGGCGACCGCCGCCCCCGCATGCCCACGTCGCCAGAAACGTCGGCCGATCCAGTAGCCCAGCGCAGCGCTGCCCCGCGCGGCATCGAGCCGCAGGCCGGCACTGCCGATCATGCCGCCATCGGCATCGAGAATCGCGAATTCATGAGCGCGCCCGGCCTCACGATCGGCCACCGCCGCAGCCACCCAGGCCTCGGCCGTCTCCAGCGGATAGGGAAACGGCGCTTCCGGCAGCCGGCGGCAGATGTCCCAATCGTTGATGAGTTGGTGGAAGCGGGCGGCATCCTCCTGCGCGAGCGGCCGCAGCACGGCGGTTCCGACGGCGTCCCTGGTGGCGATGTCCGGCACGAAAAACCCCCGCACTGTCTCCTGGCCGCTCCGGGATAGCTTGTCCGGGACGCGGCCGAAAGGGCGATCCACAGTTTGACGGTTGATTTGCCGGCCGCGGGCGCGCAATTCTTCCTCCATGGACACCGCGACCCATAAAGCCGAAGAATTCCTTAACGCCGCCGCGGGCCGCGCGCGCGCTGCCATGCGTGGCCTTGCAGCAATGCCGGCGGCCCGGCGCGATGGCGCACTGCGCGCCGCCGCGGCCGAGTTGCGCATTCACGCCGTGAACATCCTCGCTGCCAACGCCCGCGACCTCGACAGTTTCGCGGGATCGCCGGCGATGCGTGACCGGCTGCTGCTGAACGAGGCGCGCATCGAGGCGATCGCCGCCGGAATCGAGGCGATTGCCGACCTGCCCGACCCGCTGGCAGCCAGCCTCACCGAATGGACGCGGCCCAACGGCCTCGTGATCCGCCGCGTGCCGCAGCCGCTCGGGGTGATCGGCATGATCTATGAAAGCCGCCCCAATGTCGGCGCCGATGCTGCCGCGATCTGTATCAAGTCGGGCAATGCGGTGATCCTGCGCGGCGGCTCGGAAAGTTATCATTCGAATACCGCGATCTATCTCGCGATGACCAAGGGCCTGCGCCAGGCCGGATTTCCCGATGGCGCCGTGCAGATCGCCCCGAATATCGACCGCGCCTTCGTCGCGGCGATGCTGGGCGCGTCAGGGCAGATCGACCTCATCATCCCGCGCGGCGGCAAGTCGCTGGTCGAGCGGGTGCAACGCGAGGCAAGAGTGCCCGTGCTCGCGCATGCCGAGGGGCTGAACCACACCTACATCCATGCCGAGGCCGATCCGGGGATGGCCCGAACCGTGCTCGCCAACGCGAAAATGCGGCGGACCGGCATCTGCGGCGCCACTGAAACCCTGCTGATCGACGCAGCCATCGCCCCTGCCCTGCTCCCGCGCCTGATCGAGGATCTCGCCGCCCTTGGCTGCACCTTCCGCGCCGACGACCGCGCGCGGGCCATCGTGCCGAATCTCCCCGCCGCGGGGCCCGATGATTTCGACACCGAATGGCTCGATTCGGTGCTTTCGGTCAGCGTCGTCGACGATCTCGACTCAGCACTCGACCACATCTCCCGGCACGGCTCGTCGCATACCGAGGCGATCGTCACCGAAAACGCCGATGAGGCTGGCCGTTTTCTCGCCGGCACCGACAGCGCGGTGGCGATGTGGAACGCTTCGACCCAGTTCTGCGATGGCGGCGAGTTCGGCTTCGGCGCCGAGATCGGCATCGCCACCGGGCGAATCCACGCCCGCGGCCCGATCGGCCCGGCACAGCTGACGACATTCCGCTACCACGTCGTCGGCACCGGCCAGGTGCGTCCCTGAACATTGACCGACTGCCGCGCTTCGGCGACCGCAGGCCACTGCGCATCGGCCTGCTCGGCGGCAGCTTCAACCCCGCGCATGAGGGCCATCGTCACGTCGCGACTGCGGCGCGCAGGGCGCTGAAACTCGATCAGGTCTGGCTCATGGTCTCGCCCGGCAATCCGCTGAAGAGCCGCGCTGACATGGCACCCTTCGCCGAACGCTTCGCCTCTGCGACACGGCTTGCCGACGGGCGGCGACTCGTCGCAACGGGGATCGAAGCCGCGCTCGGAACCCGCCGGACCGCCGACACCCTGGCCAAGCTGCGCCGCCGGTTTCCCCGCGCGCACTTCGTCTGGATCATGGGGGCAGACAACCTCGCCCAGTTGCACCGCTGGCACCGCTGGCGTGATATTGCCGCCGCCGTGCCGATCGCCGTGCTGCCGCGGCCGGGCGAAACGCGCGCCGCGCTGGCCGGGCGGGCCGCGGATGTGCTACGAAATGCACGGATCGCTGCGCGCTCGGCGGCGACCCTCCCCGGCAGCCCACCGCCGGCCTGGACTTGGCTGCCCGCGCGCGAAAATCCATTATCAGCCACCGCGCTGCGCGCCCGTGCCCGCAAGGCAGGCGCGTCGCACGGCATTCAAGGAGACCGGCCATAGCCCGCCCGCCGACCCGCTCGACCCCGCCCACCGCCGCACCGCGAAAGCCGGCGGCGAAGCGCAAGCCGCCGCTTCCCGCCGAGGCTGCACCCAAGACCCCAGGAACCCCGCGCAAGAAGGCCGCCATCGCCGGCCCCGCGCCGCAAACCGCACGCCAGCGCCGCAGCGCGGACAAGGCTGCCGAACGGCTCGCGCAGATGGAACAGGTCATCACCGAGAGCCTAGCCGACGACAAGGCCGAGGATATCGTGACGATCGACCTTGCCAGCCGTGCCAGCTTTGCCGACCGGATGGTGGTGGCCACCGGCCTTGCCGACCGGCAGATCGCCGCGATGGCGACCCACCTGCTCGAGAAGCTCGCCGCCATCGGCGTCAAGCGCGTGCAGGTCGAGGGTGCCGGCGGATCGGACTGGGTGCTGGTCGATGCCGGCGACATCGTCGTCCATCTCTTCAAGCAGGAAGCGCGCGAGCTCTACGCGCTCGAAAAGATGTGGAGTGCCGATCTGGACGAGCCGGTGTGACGGCTCCGAGCGCCCGGTTGCGCATCGTTGCGATCGGGCGCGATACCAGGGGACCGGAAGCCGATCTCGTCGCCCGCTACGCCGCGCGGCTCCAGCCCCGGCTGGAAGTTGTCGCCCTGCCTGATGGCACCGGAAGCCCGGCTGAGATCAAGCGGCGCGAGGCAGACGCGATCCTCCGCCGCCTTACCGCCGACGATCTGGTCATTGCTCTCGATCTCGACGGCAAAGCGCCTGACAGTGCTACCTTCGCCGCAATGCTCGCCTCATGGCGCGAGACCGCCCGGCCGCTAGCCTTCGTCATCGGCGGCGCCGAAGGCTTGGAGCGGCGGATCATCGAGCGCGCCGAGGCCGTGCTGTCGCTTGGCCGGCTGACCCTGCCCCACCTTTTCGCCCGCGCCGTGCTCGCCGAACAGCTCTACCGGGCGCAATGCATCCTCGCCGGACACCCCTATCACCGGGCGGGGCGGCCATGAAGACAACATGATTGACTTGCTCCTCCTGTGACGCTACCTCAACGCCAGCCATGGGGCGGCGTAGCTCAGCGGTAGAGCAGGGGAATCATAATCCCTTGGTCGGTGGTTCAAATCCGCCCGCCGCTACCAAGGCGTTCAATCCTGCACAATACATTGGCTCAATGGAACAAGCGACTATGGTCGCATGTGACCAAGGTATTTTTTCTTGCATGGTTCATGGGTCCACAGAACCGTGCGGCGCTTGACCTGTCGGTTCACGGTCATGACTGTCAATCATTAGCTCACTTCCCGGTCCTTTCGGATCGGATTTGGTGCTCTAGCGTATTGATAAACAGAGGATCATGGCATCGGCACGGAACAGCCGAGCAGCCTGACAGGATAACCGGCAGATTCACCGTCAGGAACGCTTGTACTCGGATGGCGTGAGCCAGCCTGCCGGGCGACCCTCGTGCCGCAACGTCAGAACGGCACGATATCGTCGAGAATCTGCTGACCGTAGCGAGGCGATTGCTGCCCGCTCACAATGCCGCGGCCGCCATAGGAAATCCGTGCTTCGGCCAGCTGATTGGACTGAATGGTGTTGCTGCTCGAAATATCCTGCGGCCGGCAAATGCCGGAGACGGTCAGGACTCGCAATTCATGATTAACCCGCATTTCCTGCTTCGCCATCACCACGAAATTTCCATCCGGCAAGACTTGGGTGATCTCTCCCGCGAGGGAGAGCGAAACCGCCTCGTTGCGCTGGATCTGACCGGTGCCGGTCGAATTGCCGGCACCCGACACTGACACCAGGCTGGATGGGCTGACTGCCTTGCCGATCACGCGCGGTATCAGGCTCTCCAGACCGAACAGGTTCGGCACGCCAAGGGATTCCGAGCCGGTGCGACCGAGCGTCGTCTGGTCTTTGACATTGGCATTGTCATTGATGTTGATCAGAATGGTGATGATATCGCCGACCTGTGAAGCCCGCTGATCCTTGAAGAATGCGCGCGCCCCCCGGCGCCAGAGGCTGTTGGGCTCGGTCGGCACCTTTCTGAGCGGCGGCATGGGCATGCTCACGGGGCGCCAGGATGGCTCCTTGGTCGGATTGACGATGGGCGACATCGGCGGCGGCCGACCGACATAGGCAAGGTTGGAAAACGCGCCACATCCCTGCAAGAGCGAGACAACGGCAAAAGCGGAGATCCTCAGCCCACGCCTGCGCTGTTTCGACAGGAACACAAGGAAACGCTCAGCCATTCTGGCCAACCATGCGGCTGTAATACGGCACCGTCCCATTCTGTGGCGTGGGGTGGCTGCCGGGGATGACATGGGCATGATTCTGCCCATCGACCACGGCCTGCACCACCTCGCGCGAACTCGGATTGAGAACCGGGATCACGGCACCTTCAGGGCCAGAGGCCAGTGCCACCCCCTCGGCCGTCACTTCAAGACCGGGTGTCTCCACCGCGAGGCTGACCGTCGCGCCGCGGGTGACCATCATGACCCGTGCCATGGTTTGCCGGCTGAGTGGCGTGCCCGCAGCAAGGCGGCGGCTGATCTGCATGCCAAGCACGTCGGCCGCGCTGGTCAGGATGCCCTGCGGCAACGCTGCCCTGGCGACCCATGCCATCTTGACGTCATTGATGGTGACGACATCGCCGGGTTGCAGGGTGCGGCGAGCGACGATCACCCGCTCGGCAGGTGCCGCGATACCGGTAATATCGAAGCTTTCGGGCTTCATGCCGGTGGCGCTGATCAGGAGGGAGGCGGCAAACTGCCCGTTGACCTGATCATAGCGAACATTGTTGACCACGATGTCCGGCAGCGCGCCGGGTGGAATCATCGGCAGGCGATCCGAGCCCAGCTGAACCACGAAATGGTCGGGTGCGCCTGCGCCGAGCAGGGCGGGCCGCAATACGTGCGTGATCGCCGCCGCCCTGACCGGCACGCCCGGACGCTCGATGACGACGACATTGTCCGACCCGCTGCCTGTCCAGCCGACGCCGTAGGCACGGGCAATGGCCGAGAGCTGCGCTGCGCCAACATTGATCCGCTGCCCCGGCGCAGGCGCCGGCCCCAGGACATCGCCCGCTTTCGGCCCCGCATCGCTGAACAGATCCTGAAGCTGGACCACGGAACGGTTGATCGTGACGATCCCGCGCGGCGCCGGCGCCGCGACCGCGACACCGGCGGCAAGGCCAAGCATGACGGTCAGAACCGCAATCGTGCGTCCGGTCGATCGGGGCATGTCGCAATCCTCAGAGTTGCGTCAGGGTCTGCAGCATCTGGTTGGTGGCGGTGACGACCTGACTGTTCATGTCATAGGCGCGCTGGGCCGTGATGAGATCGGTCACTTCACTGACGACATTGACATTCGAGTTCTCGACAAAGCCCTGCATCACAGTTCCGAAACCGGGGGCGCTGGCCGCGCCGGTCACCGGATTGCCGGAAGCGGCGGTCTGGAGGAAAAGGTTCCCGCCCTGCGCGGCAAGGCCGGCATCGTTCGGGAAGACCGCGAGTTGCAACTGACCGACCGTTTGCGGTGCGGTCTGCCCGGGCAGTGAAACCTGAACCTGGCCGGACGCATTGATCGTGACATTCGTGGCGTTTGTCGGCACCTGAATGCCAGGCTGGACGATATACCCATCCGCAGTCACGATCGTCCCATTCGGCGACAGTCCGAACGTGCCGTCGCGCGTGTAGGCGAGCTGGCCGGACGGCAGGGTCACCTGGAACCATCCGTTGCCCGAAATCGCCATGTCAAGCGTGTTGTTCGTCTGCTGGAGATTGCCCTGCTGATCGATCCGGTAGATCGCAGCGGTCTTCACGCCGAGGCCGATCTGCGTGCCGGACGGAACGATCGTCCCCGCATCCGAACTGTTCGATCCCGCGCGCCGCAGATCCTGGTAGAGCAGATCCTGGAAGGCGACGCGCTGGGCCTTGTAGCCCGTGGTCGTCATGTTCGCGATGTTATTTGAAATGACTTCCACATTAGTCTGCTGGGCCTGCATGCCGGTGGCAGCGATATCGAGTGCGCGCATTCTTGCTTTCCTGTCAGGACAGTGGCGTCAGCTGGTGGTGCCGCCGAGGATCTGGGAGATGGCAGACTGACTGCGGCTCTTCTCGGAGGTCAGGAACTGGGCGAGCATCTCGTAGTTCCGGCTGGCCTGGATCATGTTGGTGATTTCCGTGACCGGCTGGACATTCGATTCCTCTACCGCCCCCTGCACGATCTGCGGGTTGGGTGAGGGAATGGGCGGGGCCGCCGCCTGGAAGAGGTTTGCGCCCTGGGCAGTCAGGGTTTGCGGATTTGCAACCGTCACGACGCCGATCTGCCCGATAATGCCTTGCTGGGTGCTGACCGTCCCATCGGCCGCGATGGTTAGCGCGCCGCTCTGCGGCGGTACCGTGATGGGCTGAGCGTTCGTGCTGAGAAGACTGTAGCCATCGGCATTGGCGATCGTGCCATCCGGCATCAGGTTGAACTGCCCGTCCCGCGTCAGGCGTGGGCCGTTCGGGGTCTGGACGGTGAAATAGCCGCCGGCCGGCAGTGCGAGATCAAGGGGATTGCCGGTGTTGCGGATGGTTCCGGGCTGCGCGTCGCGCCAGGTTCCGTTGGACTGGGTATAGGCCTGGGTGGACCCGCCGGGAGGTGCAGTGACGCCGCGCATGTGATCGAGCCAGGATGTCGATGCGAGATGCAGCGACTGGTAGCCGGGCGTGGATGCGTTGGCGATGTTGTTTGCGATCACGTCGACATCGCGGGATGCCGTCAGCATGCGCGAAAGAATGATCGTGCTGGTATTCTGCATCCTGTCCTGTCACCCTTTTGGGACGTCGCACCGGAACGTGCAGCGGAACAATGGCGGTTAAAGCTTAATGATCGGCTAAGCCGGTGAATAAATTCGCCCCGGCGCCCTCGCGATACCGGGATTGACGCCGCCGCAGAAAAGAACAAAATAAGAACAAAGGATAGGTTCATGACCAGTGCGGCGCTCTTTTCCGGTCTGCAATCCCCGGATATCCGGCCGGGGAGCGTGCATGAAATCGCCGGCGATCAATCCATCGTGAGCTTCGCGGCCCTGCTGCTTGGCCGCACGCGAGGCGCGCCGGTCTGCTGGGTCGGCACCTCGGTCGATCTCTACCCGCCCGGGCTTGCGGGGCTGGCGCTCGATCCTGGCCGGCTCGTGCTGGCCGAGGCAGAGCGGGAGGATGATCGGCTGGCGCTGCTCGAGACCGCCCTGGCCGGTGGCCTGCACGCAGCCGGGCAAGTGGCGCGGGTCTACCGCCTCGCGGTGCGGCGCATCGCGCTCGCGGCACGGCGGGGGCAAGCTCTCGGGCTGGTGCTGAATATGGGAAAGGCGAGTGATTCAAATGCGTTCGCAACGAGATGGCGGATTGGCGCAGAACCTTCGGGGCCAGATGGCACGCGGCGATGGCGGGCCGAGCTGCTGCATGCGCGCGGCACGCCGCCGGGCACCTTCGGCCTAGAGTTGAACCATGACGGGACGACGCATGCTTTCGATCTGGCTGGCGGCGGGAGTGCCCGTCAGCAGCCTCTCAGACGCGCCGGCTAATCTGGCCCTTGAGCGGCTCGCCCTGCGCTGCCAGGGCTTTACGCCGCTGGTGGCCCCGGACCCGCCGGATGGTGTTCTGCTCGATATCACTGGCTGCGCCCATCTGTTTGGCGGCGAGGCCCAGCTATGCGCACGGATTAGCGCCATGCTGCCCGGCGCCCGGATCGCGGTCGGCGCCACCGCGGCGGCGGCGCGGGCGCTGGCGCGGCACGGCATGGCGGCGGGCGGCGGGCTCGATGAGCTGCCGGTGACGGCGCTCGGGCTGGAAGCGACGGTAACGCAGCTTCTGCACCGGCTCGGCATCAGGCGGATCGGCGCGCTGGCGCGCCTCTCGCGCGGCGAGATCCGGGCGGGTTTCGGCGAAGACCTTCTGCTCAGGCTCGACCGACTGCACGGACGGGCGGCCGAGCCGCTGCATTTCCTGCCACCGCCGACCGCATGGCGCGAAGCGGAATCCCATCACGACCCGTTGCTGACGGCAGAACAACTCAGCGCCGCACTCGCACGCCTCGTCATCCGGCTTTGCGACAGGCTGGAGGCGGCGGAATGCGGGCTGACGTCACTGCGTGTCAGGTTCCGGCGGGTCGATGCGCGGGTGATCGAAGAGACGATCGGCTTCGCCGCTCCCGCGCGTGATGCGCCGCATATCTGCCGGCTGCTGGCCGAACTGCTGAACCGGGTCGATCCGGGGTTCGGCGTGGAAGACCTGGAGATCGAGGGGGAGGTGGCGTCGCTGCTGGCCAGCCAGCCGGAGTTGGGCGGCGCTTTGCGGCCGGATCACGCCCGCACCTTCGACCTGATGGCCGGCCGGGCCCGACTGTCGCGGCTGGCACCGGTGGCGAGCCATGTACCGGAACGCGCGATGCGCCGGTTTCCGGTGACGGAACCGCCGCCAGGCTGGCCGCCCGCCTCGCATCCGCGGCCGGTCAGGCTGTTCGTCCGACCCGAGCGGATCGAAGTGATCGCGCCGGTGCCCGACGATCCGCCGCGGCTGATGCGATGGCGCGGAGCGATCCATCGCATCGTCCGCGCCACCGGGCCGGAGCGGATCGCGCGGGAGTGGTGGCGCCACGAGCCGGCCGAAGGCGCCGGTCGCACCGAGGCGGAAATGCTGCGCGACTATTACGCGATCGAGGATGAGGCGGGGTGCCGCTTCTGGGTGTTCCGCACCGGGCTGCATGGCGGAGTGCAACCGCCGCGATGGTTTATCCACGGGGTGTTCTGATGCCCGCCTATGCCGAACTCGCCGCCGCCAGCGCGTTCAGCTTCCTCGAAGGCGCGTCGCACCCGCAGGAGCTGGTCGACCAGGCGCTTTATCTCGGCCATGCGGCGCTTGGCATCGCGGACCGGAACACGGTCGCCGGCGTCGTGCGGGCTCATGTCGCGGCGAAGCAGGGCGGGCTGCGGCTGCTGGCCGGCAGCCGGCTGGGCTTCGAGGATGGCCCGGACGTCATCGCCTATCCGCGCGACCGCGAGGGCTGGGGGCGGCTCTGCCGGCTGCTCAGCATCGGCAAGGGGCGGGCGGCGAAGGGCGGCTGCCGGCTTCGCCTCGATGATCTGGAGGACCATGCGCCCGGGATGGCGCTGATCGTGATGCCACCGCCCTGGCCCGACGAAGCCTTCGCCGCCAGCCTCGACCGCATTGCCGGCTTCTCCGCCCCAATCTGGATCGGGGCGGCGCGCCGCTATGCGCCGGACGACGCCGCACGGCTGGAGGCACTCGCCGCCCTGGCCGGACGGCGGCGGCGGCTGGTGGCGGTGAACGACGTTCTGTATCACGCGCCCTCGCGCCGGCCGTTGCAGGACGTGCTGCGCTGCATCCGCCATGGCTGCACGATCGCCGGAGCCGGCCTGCGCCTCGAGCCGCATGGCGAGCGGCACCTCAAGCCGGCCACCGAGATGGCGCGGCTGTTCCGCGGCCATGAGGCGGCGATCGCGGCACAGGCGGAGATTCTGGATGCGGTCGGCTTCGCGCTCGGCGATATACGCTATGAATACCCCGACGAGCCGGTGCCCCCCGGCAAAACGCCCGATGCGCATCTCGCCGACCTCGCCTGGGCGGGGGCGGCGATCCGCTATCCCGGCGGCGTGCCGGCGGCCATCGCGGCGACGATCCGCCGCGAACTCGAGCTGATCGCGCAGCTCGGTTACGCGCGCTATTTCCTGACGGTGAACGATATCGTCGGTTTTGCCCGGCGGGAGGGAATTCTCTGCCAGGGGCGCGGGTCGGCGGCGAATTCGGCGGTCTGCTACGCGCTCGGCATCACCGCGGTCGATCCCGCCGAGATCGACCTGCTGTTCGAGCGCTTTATCTCGGCCGAGCGGGGCGAGCCGCCGGATATCGACGTCGATTTCGAGCATGAGCGGCGCGAGGAGGTGATTCAGTATATTTATGGCCGCTACGGCCGCGCGCGGGCGGCGATCGCGGCGACGGTGATCCACTACCGGCCGCGCAGCGCGATCCGCGATGTCGGCAAGGCGCTCGGCCTCGAAGCGGCGACGATCGAGACGCTGGCGGCGCAGAGCTGGAATCCGGGCGATGCGCTGTGGTCCGATGCCCGGCTGCGCGAGGCCGGACTCGATCCGGCCGCGCCGGACCTGCGGCGCGCCATCGGCCTCGCGCGCGAGCTGGTCGACCTGCCGCGGCACCTGTCCCAGCATGTCGGCGGATTCGTGCTGACGCGCACCCGGCTCGACGAGATCGTGCCGGTCGGCCCGGCCGCCATGCCGGGGCGCAGCTTCATCGAATGGGACAAGGACGATATCGACGCGCTGGGGTTGATGAAGGTCGACGTGCTGGCGCTGGGCATGCTCACCTGCATCCGCAAATGCTTTGCCCTGCTGGGAATCGCCGATCTGGCGGACGTGCCGCGCGAGGATGCGCGCGTTTACGACATGCTGTGCCGGGGGGATGCGCTCGGCGTGTTCCAGGTGGAAAGCCGGGCGCAGATGAACATGCTGCCGCGGCTGCGGCCGCGCGTCTTCTATGACCTGGTGATCGAGGTCGCGATTGTCCGGCCAGGGCCGATCCAGGGGGATATGGTGCACCCGTATCTGCGACGGCGGAACGGTCTGGAAACGCCGGACATGCCCTCGCCCGCCCTGCGCGCCGTCCTTGGCAAGACACTCGGCGTGCCGCTGTTCCAGGAACAAGCGATGCGGATCGCCATCGAGGCGGCCGGCTTCACGCCCGGCGAGGCCAACGAGTTGCGCCGCGCCATGGCGACCTTCCGCAACGCCGGCACGATCGAGCGGTTCTTCACCCGGCTTGTCGAGGGCATGGTCGCGCGCGGCCATGAGCGCGATTTCGCGGAACGCTGCTTCCGCCAGATCGAGGGCTTCGGCACCTACGGGTTTCCCGAAAGCCATGCCGCGAGCTTCGCCCATCTGGTCTATGTCTCGGCCTGGCTGAAATGCCACCACCCGGCGGAATTCGCCGCCGCCCTGCTGAACTCACAGCCGATGGGGTTCTACCAGCCGGCGCAGATCGTGCGCGATGCGCGCGAGCACGGCATTGCCGTCCGCGCCGCCGATGTGGCGGCGAGTTCGTGGGACTGCACGGTGGAAAACGGGGCGCTGCGGCTCGGCCTGCGGATGATCAGGGGGTTCAGGGCCGATTGGGCAGCGCGGATCGACGCCCTGCGGGCTGGGGGCCGACTCGACCTGCCCAGGCTCGCATCGCTGCCGAAAGCCGCCCTCGAAGCGCTGGCAGAGGCCGGCGCCCTGCGGTCTCTCGGCATGGACCGGCGCACCGCGCTCTGGCAGGCCAGCCTTGTCGATCATGCGCCCCCGTTCCCGATCGGGCCGCTTTCTTCCCCTGCCGCTACCCCCGACCTGCCCCGGATGCAGCCTGGCGAGCACGTGGCCGCCGACTATCGCGCCACCGGCCTGTCGCTGCGCGCGCATCCGCTGGCCTTGCTGCGAAGCCATCCCCGGCTGCGCGGCACCATCACCTGCAAGGCGATGGACGACAACATTCCGGACGGTGGCCAAGTCCGCCTTGCCGGCCTGGTCACGGTGCGCCAGCGCCCCGGCAGCGCCAAGGGGACGGTCTTCATCACCATCGAGGATGAAACCGGCATCGCCAACCTGATCGTCTGGCCCGCCCGTGTCGAGGCGCTGCGACAGGAGATCGTCGGCGCCCGGCTGCTCGGCGTGCAGGGCCAGGTGCAGCGCGGCGTCGAGCGAGATATCACGATGGTGCATGTCCTGGTCGATACACTTGCCGATTTGTCAACACTGCTGGACCGGCTCGACTCGCCGGATATGGCAGGCAAGGCGGGCGCACGAGGAAAATCGAGGCAGCAACGACGGACAGCACCACAAAGCCGTGATTTTCACTGATGCCCAAACGGAACATAACCATCCATTAATATTCATCCAAGATAATCTCCTCTGAGGATCAGAGGACAATCTATGGCCAAGCCACCGACAGCCGCAAAAAATGCAGCCGACGAAACCTTGCCCGAAACCGAGGGCGAGGCGGCGCCGGCAAAGCCGTCACGGCGCAAGCTGATCTTCATCGGCGGTGCGGTTGCCGCGCTTCTGCTCCTGGTCGGCGGCCTGTGGATCACCGGCATCCTGCCGCGCATGCTCGGGGAGAAACCACCGCAGAAAGTGACTGGGCCGGTCTATGTCAAAATCCCGGAAATCGTAGCGAATCTCGACGTCCCCGGTGGCCAGGATTCATACGTCAAACTTGAGGCCACCATCGAACTCGCGGATGCAAAATCGGCAAAAATCGCGACGGCAGACATGCCCCGCATCGTCGATGTGTTCCAGACCTATCTTCGTGCCATGCGTCCCGGCGAGCTTCGTGGCGCATCTGGCACCTACCGCCTGCGAGAAGCTCTGATCGATCGCATCGAGGTCGCGACCGCGCCGGCCGTGGTGAAGGATATCCTGTTCCAGGAACTGATCGTTCAATAATACCGATCTCTGCCCAGTGTCGAAGCAAAAATTGTTGAAATGGTGAAAAAATGCTAACCTATATCCTGACTTACGGCGCGTGGGGATTTCAGAGCGTATTATTTGGGGTTCTGGTTTTCACACTGGTCTACGCCCGCCGTCTGGATAAATCCATTCTCCAGATGCGCGCCGATCGCCATGCGTTGCAGGAGTTGGTCGACCAGATCGGCACATCGGTGAGTTCAGCCATTTCCGCCACGGAACGCCTGAAGGAGCAGGCCAGCCAGAGTTTCACCGCACTGGAGGAAGCATGCCAGGCCGCCGCTGCCTCCACCACTCGCCTCGACGAACTGATCAGCCAGGCCAACATCGCCGCGGACACCCAGAAACGCGCCGAAAGCAAGGAGGGCTTCGATATGGCTGATGCGACTTCCGCCGTGATCGACCTGAAACCTCAAGACGCAGTCGCGTCTCCGCGCGGGGTGCTGATGGCGAAGCCAAACCCCCTGCACCGTTCGCCCCAACCCCGGCGCCCCGCTAAGCTGCAAAGCAGAGCCGAGCGCGACCTTGCCCGGATGCTGCTTGATGCCACCTGACGAGTTCCAATCCCGCGGACTGCCTCGGCTTCTGCCGATCGTGACGTTCTGTCTGTGTGGAACCATTCTCTTTAAATCGGCAGGGCTTGTCGATGCGGCTTTCGCAGGCACCTCCACGTCCGGAAAGGCGTCAGCAGGCCTTCAGCATGCCCAGGCCAAGCCATCAGGAACAACGAGCGCGAGCTCTGCCCCATCGGCATACGAGCCTGTGGCCAACTGGAAGGACAAGCCGCCGCCGCCGCCTCTCTGCAAGCCAGACCCTCTCGACCAAACCGGCGAGCGGAAGGTTTTGCTTCAACTCAAACAGCGGGCCGAGCAGCTTGATGAACGCGCCGCGGCACTGAATCGCCAGAAATCTGAGCTGGCCGTCGAAAAGGAAGCGATCGCCAAGCAAATCGCGGCTATCAAACCGCTGGCCCAGAAGCTTGAGCAGATCAGTACCGCGCAAAAGGCCGCGGATGAGAAAAAGTGGGCGGCTCTGGTTTCCACCTATGAAACGATGGATCCACGGAGCGCTGCGCGGATTTTCGATGGGCTCGATCCCAAAATCGTCCTGAATGTCATCCAGCGCATGAGCAGCCGAAAATCAGCCCCCATTCTGGCCGCCATGAGTCCGCAAAAGGCGCAGATTGTGACCGAGAAGCTCGCCGGGATGTCGGCCATGACGCCCAAGCCTCAGCCCGTCGCTTCCCTCCTTCCCGATGGCGCACCATGACTCGCGCCCGCCTGCGTCGCACAAAAAAAAGAAAGCTCGGTTATTTCGCCTGCATATCTCTCGCGCTCTGCGGAAGCATGCCGCACGCAAAGGGAAGTGATTCGTCATCATATTGGTTTCGTATCCTGGTACCGGATAACCTGGTCCCATCAAATATTGGTCAGTCGATTTTCAAGGAAGGCGACGATACATACCTGATACTTTCTGATAATTTTCCGATAAAAGCCTACGCGCTAAGAAAAATAACCGGAAACCAAAAAGCATCGGTCATTCATCTTCAAAATTCCACGGTTCTCAAGATACCCACGCCTCCGGGGCAATCGTTGTCGACGCAGCCAGGCACCAGCTCGATTCACGTAAATCTGACACCGTTGGTACCGCAGAAAAACGTCAAGGTTTCTTTCGATAAAGGCTTTATAAATCTCTACTGTAGCGATGCCGGCCCTATCGTCACCATGGCTGATCCACAAACAGGAAGGCCGTTACTCGTCGGTACTGTGACTGGTTCAACCGCGCTGAGTGACGCGCCCAGCGGGCCGGGGTACAGTTTTTTGCCGACATCGCGCGGTATTGCCGTTATTGCAACATCGGATGAAGTTGCCATGTCCCGTCAGCCTGACGGGTTTAGCCTCGGTGCGCTGAAAGCCGGTGTTGGACTCCCGATCGGCAGCCCCCTTCTAGTCCCTCCCCTTACTGCGGCTGCAAGAACGCCCGACGGTCTCGACCTTCCACGTTACAATCTGATAGGTCTCCGCCAAAGACTCGGCTTGCAACGCATCGCTGTGACCCGGGCCCCTGCACTCGATAAACAGGAGCCGACATTCAAGCTGGTACGGGTCATGCTTGCACTCAATATGGGCCCCGAAGCCGCCGGCGCGCTTGACCGGCTTGCACAAACCCAACCCCTGGTCACGAAGGACCCTCAGTGGAGTCTTCTCCACGCCGTTGCAGACATCATCTCCAACAAGCCAGATAGTGCTCTGAATTATCTTGGAAATATAAAAAATAATACGAACATAACAAAAATACTGAGCGCAATTTCTCTTGCCCAAAAAGGAAAATATACCGAATCGATAAACGGAATTAAATCCGGTATAAATTATATATTATCACTACCGACACCAATACGAAATCATATTCTCCCAATCGTTGCGAAATCTCTGATCAAGACAAATAATTTTGATACATTTAAGCAATATATGAAATTTTTTCCGAATAATTCTATACTTAATTTTTATAAAGGTGAATATTATGAAAAAAGTGGAAACTTGAACAAAGCACTTTCCGTTTACAATAATCTACTTCATTCAAGAAATAATATGGCGTTTGGCCTTGCGAATTCACGCAAAATATATCTGGAATATAAGACACATAAATTGAGTGCACATTCTGCAGCTAGCCAGCTATTACGCCATGTTTATGATTGGAGAGCACCAAAGCACGAATTAAACCTGCGCATGAAGATCTCAAAATTATATACGAAAGCTCATGACTGGCCTTCCGCCATGTCAGAGCTTAAGCGTGATTTAGAATTATTCCCGGCAGACGCAGCGACGATCAATTATCTTCGTGAAACATTATTTTCAAAATTGCTTGAATCTGGACAGCTTTCAAAACTTGCCCCCCTAGGGGCAGTATCAATTCTTCAAAATAATATCGACCTCCTTCCCGACAGCAAAAATGAAATGAAGGCTGTTTCAGAATTAAATTCGGATCTGAAACAGCTTGGACTTTCAGACAATTTGTCCACACCGCTTCAATATCTGATTAATAAAAACAAAAATCCAAAAAATATATCAAAACTTGGTCTTATATTGGCGAATCAACAATATTATGATAATAATTTCACTTTAGCCAAGCAAACTATTGATCGTACGAAAAGTTCATTTGCCGATGATGATGTCACTCGGAAAAGACAAGCCTTGTCTCAACTTATTGCGGACAAGCTTGATCCGAGTACGACGAATCATCCCTCTACCAGCAAGAATAACCTGATTACCGTAGCACGGCACTCCCATGAGCAAAAAAATTGGGGACAGGAAGAAGATTCATTATCAAGATACGCTTCCAAATTTTTAAGAGGAAAATCTAAACTAAACAAAAAACAAGCAGAAATCATAAATCAGCTTGCGACAGCTGCATATAAAAATAATGACCAGAAAAAAATTGACAATCTACGACAACTCTATCTCGAAAAAATGCCACCAGGTCCAGAAGCGGCACTATTCCAGATCATAACTAGCCAGCCCCTATCCAATCATTCAGACTTACAAGATGCAATCAACAAAATAAGGGCCCTTGAAAATATATCAAAATAGATATATTTCAATCAAAATACTCATGCCCACTACTGCATTGGCCACAACTCACCACTAAGCCTAGGTTGTCACCTGTGAAAACCTGCGAGTAAATTTCGTGCGGTTTTGTCATATCGTGTGGCGATGGCGCGCCAGTCCTTGAGCCTGCAGAAGGCGCGTTCGATGAGATTGCGCTTTCTGTAGGCGACGGGGTCGAAGGGCGGAATGGCGCGGCGGTTGGGCATGGGCGAGATCACCGGCCTGGTGCCTTGGCGGGTGAGGAAGGTGCTAAGATCATCAGCGCCGTAGGCCTTGTCGGCGATCAGCTCTTCTGGTGGCGGTATTGTGGGCAGAAGCGCCCTCGCGCCGCTGATGTCGGAGGCCTGTCCCGGCGTCAGGAGGAGTGTCAAGAATCGCGTGTGTGAGTGGCGTAGTGGGTAGAAAGGAAGACCCACATGGCACGACGGAAAGCACCGGCGATCCCGGACGATTTTCTGGACCAGCTGCTGGCTGGGGATGACGCGGCGGCAGGGCTTAATTCCGGGGATCTGGTGAACGCGCTGAAGAAGGCTCTGGCGGAGCGGGCCCTGAGCGCAGAGATGGATTACCATCTGAGTGACGAAGCGGAGGGGGAGAACAGCCACAACGGCTATGGCCGCAAGTCGGCGTCGACCGGCACGGGGAAGATCGAGATTGCGATCCCCCGAGACCGTGCGGGTAGCTTTGATCCGCAGTTGATCGCCAAATACCAGCGCCGGTTTCCAGGCTTCGATGACAAGATCACCTCGATGTATGCGCGGGGGATGAGCACCCGGGAGATCGCGGAACATCTGCGCGAGATCTACGGCATGGATGCCGCGGCGGAGTTGATCAGCACGATCACCGATGCGGTGCTGGACGAGGTGACATCCTGGCCGCAGCGTCCGCTGGACCCGGTCTATCCGCTGGTATTCTTCGATGCCATCCGGATGAAGATCCGCGACGAGGGCGTGATCCGCAACAAGGCGATCCATATCGCGCTGGGGATTATGGCCGACGGGACGAAGGTCGTACTCGGCATCTGGATCGAGCAGAACGAAGGCGCCAAATTCTGGCTGCGCGTGATGAACGAGCTGAAGAACCGTGGCGTCGAGGACATCCTGCTGGCCGTGGTCGATGGCCTCAAGGGGTTCCCGGAGGCGATCACGGCTGTCTTTCCCGAGACGATCGTGCAGACCTGCATCGTCCACCTGCTCCGGAATTCGATGGATTTCGTGTCCTACAAGGACCGCAAGGTGGTCGCCACCGCCCTCAAGGACATCTACCGGGCCGTTGATGCCAGGCCCGCCGAGGCCACTGCCAGGCTGCTCTATCTGATCCTCAACCGATCCAAAAAAGAGTGGGTGATGCCACCTCGAGAATGGGCTATGGCAAAGGCTCAGTTCGCCGTCATCTTCGGCGACCACTTCGTAAGGGCCCCTGGCGGCCTGATGTTCCACCGCCAACCATACACGGAATTCCTGATACCGCCGCGCCCTGGCGCCGCTGATGTCACGCGCTGTCTTGCCGGCCTTGATCGCTTCCTTCTCCGCGTCCGTGTTCCGCTGCTTCGGCGCCGGCACCAGCGACGCATCGACGATCTGGCCCGACATCGGGATGTATGAAGTGGACCCTTTGGTGTGGACCACTTGGGGCGGGATTTAAGATGGAAGCTGATCCGTTCTGATCTCCCAAAGGGCTATCAAGCTACCTGCTGTTGTTGCGGCTGTGGAGATGTGGGCAACGTGGTAGCGTTGTCCAAGCTTCTCCGCAGGATAAGCGTCATATCCACGGCCGCCGGCGGCAGAATGCCGACCATTGCTTCGCGCCACACCGCCATCGGCGCGCGGTTGTCCAACGCCATGTGAGGGCGTTGGTGGTTGTAGAAGTCAAACCATTGGCCCAGGCCGGCGCGCAGTTCCGTGCCGTCAGCGTAGCCCTTGATATACAGGTCTTCGTATTTCAGCGATCGCCAGAGCCGCTCGATGAACACGTTGTCCATCCAGCGCCCCTTGCCGTCCATCGAGATCCGGATCTCCGCCGCGGTCAGGACGTCGGTGAACGCCATCGAGGTGAATTGCGAACCCTGGTCGGTGTTGAAGATTTCCGGCTTGCCGAACCGGGACAGGGCCTCTTCGAGCGCCGAGATGCAAAAGCCGGTGTCCATCGTGTTCGAGACCCGCCAGGCCAGCACCGCTCGGCTATGCCAGTCCATGATCGCCACCAGGTAGAGAAAGCCGCGGCCCATCGGCAGGTAGGTGATATCGGCGCACCAGACCCGGTTCGGCCGGTCGATCACCAGGTCCCGTAACAGATACGGGTAGATCCGGTGCCCCGCCGACGGCTTGCTGGTCCGCGGCTTCGGCCCGAGCGCCGCAATCCCCATCAGCCGCATCAGCCGTTGCACTCGCTTGCGGTTGACCCGCAGCCCCTCGGCCGCGAGCACCGCCATCAGCCGGCGCGAGCCCAGAAACGGCCAGCGCAAAAACAGCTCGTCGATCCGCCGCATCACGTCCAGATCATTGTCGTTCGCCGCACGACGCCGTCGGTACACCCCGGATCGCGCCAGCCCTAGCAGCGCGCACTGCCGGCGGATCGACAGCACAGCATGATCGCGATCGAGCTTCGCTCGCCGGTCCGGCACGCTCATCTTCCGGACCTCTTTGCTAAAAAATCGTTCTCGATCGTCAGTTGGCCGATTTTCGCATGCAGCTTCTCGATCTCCCGCTGCCCGGCGGCCTCCGCATCCTGCCCGATCTTCGGATCAAACGCCCGCGCCGCCTGCTCCTGCAGTTGCTTCTTCCAAGCGTAAATCTGGTTCGGATGAACCTGATACCGCGCCGCCAAGTCAGCAACCGTTGCCTGCTCGCGCAGCGCCTCCAAGGCAATCTTCGCCTTCAGCCCCGCCTGCGCATTCCGGTGATGATGAACGGTCAATCCGTTCGATCGTGAACACCGATTCCGGCGATCATGAACACCTGCTCGCTCTGGCCTGAACGGGGCCTGACGGGCGGCCGGCGGTCATGGTGGATCGCTGCCACTGACGGTTGCGCCGTCTCATTTTTCCGTGGGGTTCGTCAAGCGCCCTGATCGGATTGTGTGGTGACGGCGTGACGCTTGCGCAGGCTCGGTCCCTTCAGTTCGATGCGATGGGCGCGGTGCACGACGCGGTCCAGGATCGCATCTCCCAGGGTGGGATCCCCCACCAGGTCATGCCAGCGATTCACGGGCACCTGGCTGGTCACCAGCAGGGAGCCCTTTTCATAACGATCATCAACGATTTCCAGTAGGTCGCGGCGCTGCTCGGCGGTCAGGGGCTCGGGTCCCCAATCATCGATGATGAGCAGGCGGGTGCGTTCAAGGGCCGCCAACATCCGGGGCAATCTTCCTTCGCCGCGCGCCGTCGCGAGTTCGGCAAACAGGCGTGGCGCCCGCCGATAGAGGACCGAGAAGCCCTCCCGGCACGCCTTGTGGCCGAGCGCGCAGGCGAGCCATGATTTGCCCACGCCGGTCGGGCCGCTGATGACCAGATGCTGGCTGTGCGAGATCCATTCGCAACCGGCAAGTTTGTGGAACAGGGCTCGGTCCAGACCGCGCGGTGTCCGGAAGTCAGTATCCTCGACAACCGCATTCTGGCGCAGCCGCGCCTGGCTCAGCCTGCGGGCGAGGCGCTTGTTGTCCCGGCTGGTTGCCTCACGGTCGACCAGCAACCCGAGCCAATCCTCGCGGGTCAGATCGTCAGCCGCCGATTGGTTCTGCATCTCGATGAACGCGTCGGCCATTGCCGTCAGGCCGAGGCCGCGCAGGCGCTCCACCATGGGATGGATCAGCATCTTGTTTCCTTTCAGTGATAGTAGCCGGGGCCACGGATGTTCTCGTGGAACAGGCTGGGTTGTTCGGTCTTGTCCGTGGTCTTCCTCTCCTGAGCATTCTTCAGGATCGCAGCGACCGAGCCGTAGGAGCGGGTTCCGAGTGCCAAGGCACGGGCGCAGGCGGCATCCAGCCGCTCGGGGTCGTAGCGCTTTGCCAATCCGAGGATGCCAATGCAGGAGCGGAACCCCTGTTCGGGATGCGGGCGCGAGCGCAGGATGATTTCGACCAGGGCGGCGGTGTCGTCACCGACCGCAGTGGCTTCGCGCAATATCCGTTCGTGGGTCCAATCGCGATAGCGCCGATGCGAACTCGGCATGTGATCCGCGATTGTGGTCGGCCGGTGCTGGCGGAAGCTGCGCTGGTGCGTGGCCACCAGCTTGCCCCGGTGGAAGATTTCCACCGTCTTCGCCGTGATCCGTGCCTCTACTGTTTCGCGGATCAACCGGAACGGCACCGAGTAAAAGTGCTTGTCGATCTCGACATGGTAATCGAGGTTCACGCGGCAGCGCTTCCAGTCCGCGTATTCGTAAGGCGTGGGCGGCAGTGGTTGCAGGGCCGGGCGGTCGAGCTGCTCATAGAGCGCCCGCCGGTTGGTGCCCCAGCCGCGCATCGGTCGATCGTTCACCTGATCGACCAATTCGCGAATCGCCTGGTTCAATTCAGCCAGCGAGAAGAAGCGGCGGTTGCGCAGCCGTGCCAGGATCCAGCGCTGGACCACCTGCACGCCGACCTCGGCCTTCGCCTTGTCCCGCGGCTTGTAAGGCCGCGCCGGAATGATCGCGGTGCCGTAATGCGCCGCCATGTCGGCGTAGGTGCGGTTCACCGTCGGCTCATAAAAGCACGCGCGCGTGATCCCCGCGCGCAGATTGTCGCTGACGATCTGCCGCGGCGTGCCGCCAATCGCGGTCAACGCGTTAACGTGCGCGCCGATCCAGTCCGCCAGCCCCTGGCTCCAGGTCGCTTCGGCGTAGATGAAGCTCGAGGCACCGAGTACGGCAACAAAGATTTCGGCCCGCCGGATCTCCCCGCTCGCCCCATCGATCACTTCCATGGCGTGGCCAGCGAAGTCGACGAACAGCCGCTCTCCCGCCATATGCACCTGGCGCAGCGTCGGCTTCAGACGACCCACCCATTCCCGGTAGAGATCGCAAAACCAGGAGTAGCTGAACCCGTCCTGGCCGCCGGTGCCGGCCCGGTATTCTTCCCACAGCAGCGACAGCGTCACATTCGGCCGGCGCAATTCACGATGCACCGCCGCCCAATCCGGCACCGGCCGGCGGTCCGGCGCAACATCCGGCAGCGGCGGATATAGCAGCGTCTCAAGCTGCGCGTCGCCAAGGTCTTCAGGCAGAGGCCAATTCAATCCCGCCAGCCGCGCCCGGCTCAGGTAACTGTTCACAGCTCCTACGCTCAGACCCGTACTACCCGCAATCGCTCGCTGGCTCAGTCCCTGCGCAAATCGCAGCCGCAAAACATCACGTATCTTCCGCATCGACAATCTCTCTCCCGGCATTCCCATCCCTCGCTGCTCAGCAAAGGATCGGGATTACCCCTGGTTGAAGACTGTCAGCAGCGGCGCCCCACCATCGCACTCCAGGACACGTTCATGAGCACCCGAACCGGTGTTCACGATCCGCCGGAATCCGCGTTCATGATCAACCGGATTAGGCGTTCACAATCAAACGGAATCGATGTTCACAATCAACCGGAACGCGCAGCCCCGCCTCAATCTTCCGTCTCGTCTTGCTCATGTTCCGCTCCGTCTATCATGACAAAACGGCCAATTTCCAACTTAGCCCCTGGTCCCATTTCTAGGATCCACTTCAGGAGCCCTTCTTCTGCAATTGCTAGTCGAACGCCTTCATCACCTGCTTCAGCGTGCCGGTCTCGGTCAATTTGTTACGGAACAGCCGGATCGTGTTCTCATCCGGCGTCGGCCCGCCAAGATCAAAGCGCAGGAAGCGCATCCAGGACAGGCGGTCCCGGATCATGAACTCCATCCTGGCATCGCTCAGATTGTGCTGGGTCTGAAGGATCAGCGTCTTGAACATCGAAACAGGGTCGAAGGGCGGGCGGCCACCCCTGGCTCCGTCGCAATAGCCCAGCCCTTCAACCAGCTAGTCGTCTGTGAACTATGTGATTTGGCGGTGGGCGAAGCCGAGGCTTGGTGAGCGGTTTGGGGCATAGAGCCATGCGACGAGGGCACAAAGAAGCCTGATCAGCCATCTGCGGAGGAGGCGGAGGTTGTGGCCGGCGCCGGCGAGGACGGCGTTGATGGCATCACCGTCGACGCCGAGCAGGAAGTTTCGCCCCAGATGGCCATCGGTCTTCATGTGGCCGATGACGGGTTCGATGGCTGTGCGTCGGCGCAACTCGCGGCGGATGGTGGGGGTGATGCCGCGTTTCTGGCGGGAGATGAAGATCTTTCTGCCCTCGGCTTCGACGCCGTGGCCGCGATAGCCGCGGTCGACATAGGCGCGGGCGACGGCAACCCCGGTGATCCGCTCGACCTGCTCGATCTGGCCGGCCAGAGTGTGGCCGTCATAGGGATTTCCCGGCTGGCTCTGCATGCCGAGAACGAACTGACCGCCGGGTGCAGCGGCGTTGGTGGTGGCGATGGAGACCTTCACGCCGAATTCGAAGCGCGTCCTGGCCTTGCCCTTGCCGATGCACTCCACCTCAGGCGCGTGCAGGGAATAGAGCTTGTCGGCACCGCGGTCGGAGCGCTTCTGGCGAAGCAGGCGATTGATCAGGCCCAGCGTTTCGGCGAACGTGGCCTTCGCTTCAGCGTTGCCTGCGATCTTGCGGGTGATGTCACGAGCCAGCCGGCCCAGCCAGGTTCGCAGCTTGCGCACGCGAGCCGCGGCCTCGCGGCGTTTGCCACCATGGTGCAGGCGCGCCGCCTCCTGCCTGGCGTAGCGCGCGACCCGGCGATACGACTGGCGCAGCGTGATACCGTGCTTGCGCGCCATGCGGGCGAGTGTCTCGATGCCGCTGTGCAGCAGCTTGCTGTCGGTCGGATGCGTCACGGCCTTTGGCTGGACCGTGGTATCGATGGTGACCCGCTCGTAGTGCTTCTCCGCCACGGCCCCACCCCGCTCGGCCGCCGCCAGCGTCTCGGCGAGCAGGGCCTCCATCCGCTCCGCCCCGATCCGCTTGCGCCAGCGCGTCATCGAGGATCGGTCAAGGGGCAGCGTGTGCTGGAAATGCGTCTCGCCGCAGAATGCCTGGACATACGGACTGTCGAGATAGCGCGCGCAAATCGCTTCGTCGGACAGCCTATCCATGTCCTTGAGAAGATGCAGCGCCACCATCAGGCGGGTCGGCAGCGCCGGACGTCCCGCCGCCTCGGCGTAGAGTGCGCCAAAGCGTTCCTCGAAGACCCGCCAGTCGATCAGCCGGGCCAGCCGCGTCAGGGGATGCCGCTGGTCGATGATGTTCTCCAGCCGCGAGCGGAACAGTTCGAGATCATCCTGCGGTGCATTCAGCTTCGGCGGCATTCTTTCCTCCACGCCAAACACATGATGTTCGGCATCAAAGGGAGAGAATCACGATCGCGACCACCGCGCAACGCTCCAACGGTTTTGCAAGGTTTTTCCACTCAGGTCTCCCACACCTTGCAAATCCCAATATTGCCCGCCGCTAAAAAGTCATGACTAGATCAGCAAAGTTCGATTTTTCACAGGTGACCAGCTAGCCACGGAAATGCTCGAAATCGACCGTCGCTTCCAGAACCTCCAGCGGATCCCCGGTCTTGCTCAGACGCTCAAGATGCTCCGAGAGTCCGAATAGCGACCACGCCTCCATCCACCCGCCTCCAATTCACGACCCGCTCAGTGAATCACGAATTCAACAACCTTCACAGAGTTATTGCGGGCGTCCAGCTCAAAAATTCATATTTGATTTTACAGAAATCTATTTTTATTAAAAAAATATCTAAAAATTTTTTTTATATAAGTAAGACCCCTCAACGACATCTGAATACATCAATCGATATCCATAATTATACATGTAATCATCGATAGATACACCATAATTTTTTTCAATTAAAATTGATTTGCTATTAAATATAAAATTTCCAATAATATCAATTTTTTGATCAAAATTTAATATATTTATTATTGTCAAATCAAAATACTCAATTTCTTTTATATATTCATTTAATTTTTCATTATTGAAGTTCATAAAATATTCAATATCTATTTCAATAGATTTGAAATTTATATTATTTGCAATTAAATTATTTTGAAATTTTAAAAAATTTTTATTTTTAAAATCTACCGTCCATACTTTGTAATCTTCAATACCACAAAGACCGACTGAAAAATATCCAATATCTCCAGATAAATCTAAGATTTTTTTAGGAGTAAGATTTCTTTTTATAAAACTAATTATTTTTTCATTGTGAAATATTCTATTGTTTTTTACAAACAAACCGATATCATCATCTTGAAGTATAATCGCTCGGCCAGATTTTAATTGTGTAAAAGACTCATTTTCTCTAATAGTTTTACAAAAATTATTTATAAAAAACTCAACAGTTTCTGGAATACCAAATTTATTCACCATATTTCTAATTTGATCATCATTTTTTCCTCTTACATTTATGTTAAAAAGACTTTTACTTTGGTCCGGATTTATATCTATAAAATATCTATCTCCAATAGAAGAAGCGCAATTCCCCTTTAGTGTATGCATAAACCAAAACCAAATATCATCTGCTGTAGGGCACAGTTCCATTGCTAAATAAATATCTAAGATGCGATCATCAAAAGAATCAGGCGGGTATAGTACACCTCCTACACCTGTTGGAAAAACTAATGGCGATTTTATTTGGCAAAAATTCTCTTCTGGTGTATCTACAATCCATTTATTGTATTCTTCTATTTTTTCATTAAAATCATATTGAATTATATGCGCCCTATGGGCAACAATGCCATTAATATTTTTAAAAGATAAAATTAGTTCTTCAATCCAAGTGGGTTTATATAATACATCATCATCTGCCGTTACTAAGTATTCGTTTGGAAACTCAATTAATGATGGTATAAGTTTATTATATGACTTCCAATCTTCATTCAATTTTTTTACTTCGAAATTACTATTTATTAATTCAATAATTTTTCTCGGCAATAAATTATATTCATTTTTAAATACCCATAGAATAATTTTATCTGGCTTAATGCTCTGATTCAAGAGAGAAATAATAGTAAAATAAACAGTTTGAAATCTGCTTGGATAAGATGTAAGACTAATGATTACTTTGTTTTTCAAATCATGATTTTTAATTATATTTGGCTTAATTGCTTTGAGTAAGTTTTCAATATTCATTTTGTGGCCTCACTCTCATAATTTACCTTTATTACTTGATTTAAGCGGCGTGAACAAACCGCATAGAACGTAACCTCAACAGGGTGCAATTTGATTTGACACTGAATTCTGGAATAGAGATCGGAGCTATTTCCTAGATGGATGAGGGGTAAGAAATTGATTTTTTTCAAGTTGTTTCTTGCTAAGCCTTGAGCGGGAAAGCAGAGAGCTGAATACTGGAAAATTTTTGCAGTGTGCCTCCGAATTAAAAGGATGAGCAAAGCAAAACTTTTGGCTGTTCTCGAGAAAGTTCCATAACCTAGACACATCTTCGCACCCCCATCGAAATGCTAACCACAGATATTATGTATAACCCCGGCGCGGCTTGTGACAGCGCCGACTACACGGACCTGACGGAAGAGCGCGATGGGGATTCTTGCATCCCGATGGTCGACCGGGGATCCGATAGCAACTCCGTAGGGTTGGACGCACGGAATATCGGGACGATCTTCGAAAGACCGAAAAGAGCCGCTGCGTCCAGCATTTTGTTGACCGGCCTTTTCTACGCACTCCGCAATTGTATCGAGCGTTACTCCAAGAAACTCAATGATAGGCGCTGGATCGCTACCAGATACAAACAAATGGCAGCAAATTCCTCGGTTTCACCATCCTAGCCTCGATCCTCCTCTAGACCATGTATTTCTATGATATCCATCTAATATTATACACCTTATACACCTAAGAGCTGTGTTGCAAAGGATGGTTGAGTGATTTCAGTAGGTTGTGATTCAGTTTGTTTACGAAGACGAGCGGAGACACAATGGCCTGGACTGAAATCGCCCGGCATTGAGATTGCCGGGCCGAATTGCGCTACGCAAGCGACCTCACCGACGCCGAATGGGCCTTGATCGAACCGTTCATGCCCTTGCCGCCGCATCGAGGCAGCCCCCGGACGGTAGCGCTGCGAAGGATTGTGGAAGCCATCTTCTACATGCTGTCGATCGATCTGCCCCCTTCTGAGTGGTCCCGGATCTGTTTTAGGATTTGGCCTGAAGGAAGACCGGGATGGCGAGGAATCACAAGCCGGAAGAGATCATCGGCAAGTTGCGCGAGGCTGAGATTGTTCTGGCGCAGGGCGGGACGGTCGCGGATGCATGCCGTCGGATCGGCGTCACCGAGCAGAGCTATTATCGGTGGCATAAGGAGTGTGACAGCCTGAAGATGGACCAGGCGCGTCGCATGAAGGAACTGGAGCGGGAGAACGCCCGGCTGAAGCGTATGGTGGCCGATCTGTCGTTGGACAAGGCGATCCTGACGGAGGCGACACGGGGAAACTTCTGAGCCCCGCGCGGCGCCGGCACTGAAGTGGACCCTTTGGTGTGGACCACTTGGGGCGGGATTTAAGATGGAAGCTGATCCGTTCTGATCTCCCAAAGGGCTATCAAGCTACCTGCTGTTGTTGCGGCTGTGGAGATGTGGGCAACGTGGTAGCGTTGTCCAAGCTTCTCCGCAGGATAAGCGTCATATCCACGGCCGCCGGCGGCAGAATGCCGACCATTGCTTCGCGCCACACCGCCATCGGCGCGCGGTTGTCCAACGCCATGTGAGGGCGTTGGTGGTTGTAGAAGTCAAACCATTGGCCCAGGCCGGCGCGCAGTTCCGTGCCGTCAGCGTAGCCCTTGATATACAGGTCTTCGTATTTCAGCGATCGCCAGAGCCGCTCGATGAACACGTTGTCCATCCAGCGCCCCTTGCCGTCCATCGAGATCCGGATCTCCGCCGCGGTCAGGACGTCGGTGAACGCCATCGAGGTGAATTGCGAACCCTGGTCGGTGTTGAAGATTTCCGGCTTGCCGAACCGGGACAGGGCCTCTTCGAGCGCCGAGATGCAAAAGCCGGTGTCCATCGTGTTCGAGACCCGCCAGGCCAGCACCGCTCGGCTATGCCAGTCCATGATCGCCACCAGGTAGAGAAAGCCGCGGCCCATCGGCAGGTAGGTGATATCGGCGCACCAGACCCGGTTCGGCCGGTCGATCACCAGGTCCCGTAACAGATACGGGTAGATCCGGTGCCCCGCCGACGGCTTGCTGGTCCGCGGCTTCGGCCCGAGCGCCGCAATCCCCATCAGCCGCATCAGCCGTTGCACTCGCTTGCGGTTGACCCGCAGCCCCTCGGCCGCGAGCACCGCCATCAGCCGGCGCGAGCCCAGAAACGGCCAGCGCAAAAACAGCTCGTCGATCCGCCGCATCACGTCCAGATCATTGTCGTTCGCCGCACGACGCCGTCGGTACACCCCGGATCGCGCCAGCCCTAGCAGCGCGCACTGCCGGCGGATCGACAGCACAGCATGATCGCGATCGAGCTTCGCTCGCCGGTCCGGCACGCTCATCTTCCGGACCTCTTTGCTAAAAAATCGTTCTCGATCGTCAGTTGGCCGATTTTCGCATGCAGCTTCTCGATCTCCCGCTGCCCGGCGGCCTCCGCATCCTGCCCGATCTTCGGATCAAACGCCCGCGCCGCCTGCTCCTGCAGTTGCTTCTTCCAAGCGTAAATCTGGTTCGGATGAACCTGATACCGCGCCGCCAAGTCAGCAACCGTTGCCTGCTCGCGCAGCGCCTCCAAGGCAATCTTCGCCTTCAGCCCCGCCTCAATCTTCCGTCTCGTCTTGCTCATGTTCCGCTCCGTCTATCATGACAAAACGGCCAATTTCCAACTTAGCCCCTGGTCCCATTTCTAGGATCCACTTCACAAGCCATGGGATGAATCCGTCCAGACCTCGGGATTGCGGCACCGATCGCGGCCTCCGCGACCCACGCCCGACGGTCGAATGAGGCTCTTCAAACGGCCAGGAGCGCAGTATCCAGATTCAGATCCAACCAACCGCTCAATACGCAAGGGTAAATACGGGCGTCCAGCTGGTCCAGAGCCTGCCGATCAGGTTCCATGGGCCAGTAACAGTTCGCTCTCCGATCTCTCTGAGCATGGCCTTGAGCCGCGCGAACGCCTTCTCGATCGGATTGAAGTCGGGACTATGGGGGGGGGGCGCAGGGTTGCGCCGGCCGCTTCGATCCGTTCACGCACCGAGTCACGCTTGTGGCTCGACCGATTGTCCATGATCACCACGTCGCCGGGCCGCAGTTCGGGTGTGAGAACTTTGGTGACATACGCCTCGAACCAGTCGCCATTGATGGAGCCGCCCAGCGCCATCGGCGCGACCATGCCGGTCATGCTCAGCCCTGCCACCAACGTAGTGGTCTTGCGGTGACCGCGTGGGAAGCCCATCCGCAGACGCTCGCCCCTAGTGCAGCGGCCATGACTGCGGGTCATGTTGGTGGCGGTCCAGGTCTCGTCGATAAAGACCAGGCGATCAGCGTCCAGATCGAACTGGCTATCGAACCAGTCCTGGCGCTGTTTCAGGATATCGGGGCGGTCCTGCCTCAATGGCGTGGCCAGTCCTTTTTTACGCGTCATGCCGCGGCGGACGAAGACGCGGTGAAGCCCACCGAGACGTGCAACCCGACATCGATGAGTGCCAGGCGCAGCTCTGCAAGCGAGATGTCCTTACGCGCTTCCCAGATCGTGAGGATGTCCGCCCGCCGTTCCTTAACCCGGCATGAGCGCGTGTTGCCACCCTGAGGCTTCGGAGCAAAGCTGCCGATATCGCGACGCTGGGCTCGCCAGCTGAATGCCGTCGCCGGCGCCACTCCAAAGCGGGAGGCTGCCGCTGCCCGGTAACTCATCCCCTCATCAATCGCCGCCAAAAGCCGCCGACGAAGATCCATCAATAGTGGTTGGCCCATCCATACCGCCATCCTTCTCCAGCACGGAATCTGGATCAGAAATCACCGCAAATGGGAACCCCTCGCGATTCACACCGGTCGAAAACCACGCTAGAGATCGTCAAGCGCTCCGACACCGCCAGCGGGTTCGAACTCCTGCCGCGACGCTGGGCCGTGGAGAGAACGTTCACCCGGCTCGGCAGATGGCTGCGCCTCGCAAAGGGTTTCGAAGCCCCGTTACCAGCGCCACTGCATGGCTCATCCTCGCACATATCCGCCTGCTCACAAGGAAAATCACACGCAAATGTCAGCCATACTGCCATTCCGATTACGGCTCTAAGGCTGTAAGCCGAAGCCGACCATTTCTATCCCTGGATGGACCTCTGGACGAGCGCCCAAAGGCCAAAGAAAGCGCCGTTCGTTGGCCTCAATTCGTTTGTCGTTGATACTCGCCTCACGACGACGCATCAAACCAGTTGCGTTAAACTCCCATTGCTCATTGCCATAGGCCCGGAACCATTGGCCTTCCTGATCTCGATATTCATACTGAAATCGAACAGCGATGCGATCATCGGTAAATGCCCATAGCGCCTTGGCAAGCCTGTAATCCAGCTCTCTTTCCCATTTACGCTGAAGAAACTCTATAATTGCGGTGCGTCCAATAAAAAATTCATCTCGATTTCGCCATGCGCTGTCTTCAGTATAGGCGCCAGCAACGCGCACTGGATCACGAGAATTCCATGCGTCCTCCGCAAGGCGAACCTTCAATGCCGCACTTACAGCATCAAACGGCGGGAAAGGCGGTCTGTGTTCCGTCATTACACCATCTCCTTCATACGGCTTTGAAGCACTTTCCGGTCCATAGGGACCGAATGCAACGCGCCAGGATATTGATGCTTACAGTATCCTAATCCGATCAGATGGCCGGACCTGACCGGATGAAGCCCCATTCACATCACTGCTTTACAAAATTCCACGATCCGGGAGCATGCTGCCTCAAGAACCGCATCCGATGCGGCGGTCGAAAGCCGGATATGGCCAGGCATGGCGAAAGCCGTTCCAGGAACAGTCGCGACAAACGATTCCTGAAGCATAGCGCCAGCAACATCTTCGTCACTGGCCAACAGGCGTCCCCCCTTTGTCCGACGGCCTAAAAGTCCAGTCACAGAAGGGAAAGCATAAAACGCCCCCTGAGGACGCGAACACGAAAGACCGGGTGCCTCAGCAAGCATTTCAAAAACCTTTTGGCTCCGCCTATGGTAGATCAGCCGTCGTTCATCCAGAATATCCTGCGGACCATCCAGCGCAGCCACTGCTGCCGCCTGGCTGATCGTCGAAACACCGGCGGTTGAACTGCCCTGCACAACCGTCATCCCATCGAGCCAATCGCGCGGCCCAGTGCAAAAGCCTAATCGCCACCCGGTCATCGCATAGGATTTCGAAACACCTGACATCGTCAAAATGCGATCAGCAAGGTCTGGGGCCCTGGCTGCCAGGGTCGTGTAAACTCCGTCAAAAACGAGATGCTCATAGATGTCGTCGGAAATTACTCGCAACTGCGGATGCTTGCGCAACACATCCGTAATCCCGTCCAGCATGCCAATATCAGCAACCGCGCCAGACGGATTGTTTGGGTAATTCAAGAGCAAAAGCTTGCTTCGGGCCCCAACAGACGCCTCGAGAGCAGGCGCCGAAAGGAGGAAACCAGTTTCCGCAGGACAAGGTACAAAGACTGGCCTTGCTCCCGCAAATTCAACAACTTGAATGTACCCAGACCAACACGGTGTCGGAATGATTACTTCATCACCTTCGTCGGCAACAGCCATGACTGCATCGAAAATTGCCTGCTTGCCACCATTTGTAATCAGCACGTCGGCCGGAGCTACCTGCAATCCCTGGTCTCTTGCAAACTTCCGAGCGACAGCACCGCGTAAGGCATCAGTTCCTACAATAGGCGGATATCGCGTCTGCCCGTCGATTGCGGCTTGGTGGGCCGCCTCAATTACGTGAGGTGGGGTCGGAAAATCCGGTTCTCCAATCGCTAGCGAAATGACGTCACGCCCCGCTGCACGGAGGGAGCGTGCGAGAGCAGCAGTTGCAAATGTGGCGGCAGGTCGGGTTCGAGTGACACGTGATGACAGCGGGTTCATCCCGCGTCAGCACCACACCCGAGGAAAATATTCAAGCACCTCCGTGGCTCTGGCAATATTCTCTCCAGACATCACGCAGAGCATTTCCAAGGTTCCGACCAAAACGGGGGGCGTCACAAAGCGGACTCTCCAGAACCTGCTGCCGGAGGCCGGCACGGAGAATAGCCAACGCCTTCAGATCGGAAGCAATGGAGACTGCACGATCAACATAAGCTTCAACGCTATTCGTCACGCAATCTGAAAGTCCGACATTACACAAATGGCTGACCGAGTGCCGTGCTGCGAAAAATTCTCCAGCTAATGTAACAACAGGGACACCCATGAACAACGATTCGCACGTAGTTAAGCCACCAGAATAGGGCACCGGATCCAAGGCAATGTCCACATCCTGATAACCTGAAATAAATTGGTGGTGCGCGGCACGGCCGCGCAATTCCAAGCGCTCGACATCAATTCCGTACAAAGCTGCACGTTCTCGGAAGCGTGGAGGGATCATAACCTCCGAAAACTGTGGGCACCGCAAGACCAATCTTGCGTTTTGCACGCGCGACAGTATGCGTCCCCAAAGGCCAAGAGTTTCATCAGTAATTTTTGTAAGATTATTGAAACAACCAAAAGTAACAAACCCATTTCCGAGTGCAGGCAACGACGTTACAGAAGGCGGACTGACAGGTGGAGAGTAACATACATAACCATCCGGGAGACGTAACAACCGCTCTGTGTAAAAGCGTTCATAGCCGTCCGGCGTCTCCCAGCGATCCGTAATGATCCAATCCACGCGCCGCATTCCCGTGGTTGCTGCTTGAGTCCCAACCCACTTAACTTGAACTGGAGCAGGCCGATAGGCGAGTGCACCCAACAGTCCGCTATCTCCAATACCGCTCAAGTCAATTAAGATATCTACTTCATTTTCAGCAATAAGCTCACCAATTTCTAGCAGATTTTTGCCCGCACATTCATGCCATTTTTCTGCCAAACGATTAAATCGTACAGCAAACGGATCATGTTCAACATAATGGCCAAAGCACTGGAGCTTGAATTTCTCTCTATCGAGTTGTTCGAAGCCAGCGCATGTCAACCAACCGACAGGGTGCCGCTTGAGAGTGTGCGAGAGCAAACCGACACGCAAAATTCGGTCGGGATCAAAATTATTAATCTTTGTTAGCGGAGGGCAATCTTCCGGTGTACTCGAGGCAAGACGCTTCATTGCCGCAAGCATAATTTCTGCGGTGGTTCCTTCCTGATAGGGGAGCAGGGAGCACTCAGTAAGAGCCAACAATTCCGCCGGAGCATATGGACTCGCGAGCTGTACATCTGCCATCGATCCAGAAATCTCGCCGGCCGACGCTTTAATAATGGCACGATTTAATAAAATCATAGGAGATTTCACTGGAGAAATAACAGCATCCTCCAATAATATCATTGCCTCTCCATATTTATATTGACGTTCAAGAGCTACCGCGAGATCGTTCCTTATATCAACATCATTCTGTCTTTGCTGAAAAGCATCACGTAGCAGCTTCTCGGAAATTTCTGGCTCGAGATTCGCATCTCTCAAGCTCGCCATAAGTTGTAATATGTCGACATCGTTCGGCTGGAGTTCCAGCGCAGTTTCTGCAAGCGCAATAGCCTCCTGGAGATAGCCCGCCTGGCGCGCAATTTTTGCCTCACAAGCAAGTTCTACTGCGGGTGTCCAAGGCGGGCTCTCAATAGCCACCTGAAACTCTCCACCCACGGCGGCCGTAAGATCACGGTGCATGAGAGCGTAAGGAAGACGATGGGGTGCCAGACGCCCCGCGACCGTGATGGCGTGGCAGGCTAGCCCAGGGAGCTCCATTTCCATCGAAGCAAAAGCAAGCGCATGCCAGGCTTCATGGTTCGTTGGCTCCATGTCCGTGGCTCTCGAAAGGTAGTCAAAGGCCTCGTGAGGTTCGTTATCCTGTAATGCCAGAACTCCCGCACTAATGAAACATTCCACCCGACACCGAGGAAGAGATGTCGCTTTGCGATAAAGTGCCCTCGCTTCCTTCATTTTGTGTTCGGCGCGCCGACATTGGGCCATCCTAATCAGTGGCTCATCCCAATCAGGAGCCAAGCTCATGGCCCTGCTCAAAAGCGATGTCGCCAATGCCCGCGAACCATCTCGCTCAGCAATAATCGCTTCGGCGACTAGATCAGCCGCCGCCGAACTATGTCCAGAACTCAATGGTTCCAGAATTCTATTATCAGGCATGATGCCGCAAGCTGCGAGTAGTAGAATTAAACAAGGCAGTAGCCTCGTCCCATTTCCCTGTACTCCCTGCGGCGTGAACAGCCAGCAGGCAGGTATCCAAGTCAGCGATACCATCAGCAACAAGCTCACCGATGCAGGCGGACGCATCTACAAATGCACCCCGCTCGAGTAATATCGAAATGAGAATATTGCTCAGCTTTAATTTTTCGGCGTGATCTACCCCAAAACCACTCCCCAACCGAGTGAGAGCCGCCTTGATCGCAGCCTCAGCCTCTCCAGGTGCATTACGCGCTAGCGCACCCAGAACCTGAAGGTTATCAGGCATTTCTGCCAACGCCTCACGCAGGCATGTATTCCCATCTTCGCTATAGCCAAGCTCAATGAGAGCTCGGCCGAGCATGGATTTAGCGGTCGCATCATTTGGATCCAATACGACCGCTTCCGCCGCAGCCTTGGCGGCCTCGACCCAATTGTGCTCACCAAGGCTGATCTCAGAGCTCATTCGTAACAGAAGCGGGTTGGCAGGATGCTCGATAAGCGCATCAGCGACAATTTGCTTGGCACGATCATGATTGCCCTGCCGGAACTCAATCATGGCTTCCAATACTATAATTACGCCCGCATCAACACCATAGCGTCGTAAAGATGGAATTAAAAGTGCAGCCGCATTAATCTGATCACGCTCAATCAATTGCTTAATACGATTCAATATAATATCGTATACCTGTGGCTGATCAGCCTTCTGTTGGACATCAGTACTTTTTTTTGACTCTTTCACTTTCTGTTCCTTTTGAACATTATTTGGTTAAACTGAAAACTCTTCTAGTCACATTTACGCAATTAGAGAGTTGGCTTGAACAGCGAGGGATATTAGACTAGCCGATCCTCCTCCAATGCTATTCTGACTTGCCTGGTTCACGGCGAGGAATCGATCTGTGAAAGATTGCACAAAATTTTTATCTTGAAATTTTGCTATATCAAGGCGGCTGTTAATTGCTTGCTCTTGTGCCGTTAATGGCTGAAATGCGATCTGTTGGGGCAACCCTAGCGCAGTCGTAACGACGGACCGCATGATTGCATCACCCAAAATTTGCGTCGCATTCGTAAATTTTGAAGCATTTTGTATGAAATAAAGCGCATTTGATAACCCTGGCGTCTGTTTATCAAGTGACTGACGCCATAATACTTCGGCATACGCATTCGTTAAAGTTGATATTGTAGATTGTTTTTTTATTACCGACAGGCCTTGTGAATAAAATTGATACAACTGAGCGGTTGCCAACCATTGAGTATTTGTTGAAGCAAGTTGATTAGCAAGACCATTCGGGTCTTTCGTGTTTGACAGTAAGGCTTTCTGTGCCAGGGCGGGAAAGCTCGCTTCGGAGCCCAAACCATTTGCCGTCAACAGAACTTTAAGAACTGTTGGATTTGACAAAAGGTCTTTCGCTGACTTGGCCGAATTAACAGCCTTCGTAAATGCCGCGATATCTCTCTGCACTTGAGGCGCCTTAGCCTGCGCCTGGATATCCTTCGTCTCATTACGCTGGGCAATTTCTAGAGAAAGAATTGGATTCTGGGAGCTAAATACGGTTGAACCTGCCCCTCCTCCATAACTTGCCTCCAGTAGCGACGTTATGCTGGATGAGGAACCAACATTAGACGCCGAAAATAGAAGATTTATGTTGGAGGAAAGAGATACAGACACAGTGAGCTCCAGAAATTTACTTCACACTTTTCCGCTTAGACCGTTCGAAAAATTATCACAAATTGTCGCAACAAAATCTAAGTCTATTGTCTCAGCGTCCATGGTCCGGAGAACGGTATTTGCTACAGAAACAATCTGTATACGCAATGGTTCAGGCAAGGGGTTGAGTGGATCTAAGTTAGTAGCGAGCACTGTTTGCCAAACCCGCCTTGCCGTCGCGATGGCCTTAACACGCTCAAGTTCATTATCCGCAGTACGTAGCATTACACTAACACTACGAAACACCTCTGCGTCTTGCTGTCTCTGGTCTCTGAGATTATTTGCATTTTCGTAAGCTTTAAGTGCTTTTGCTTGATACGACATTTATGATCCTTTTTGATCACAGACTAGGAGATTTACTGTCTGGATTCGAGAACAGCTGCTTCGTGACGCATAATCCGACGGGAGAGCTTGAGCGCTTCGTAACAATCATCGGCCTTTGCACATTCCAGTGCTCGGTCGAGTATCTCCCGTGCTAGTACAGAGGTTGTTGCTTGCTTAAATTGCTCAATGAGTTCGCGGGCCCTGATTAACGCCGCATCTCTTTCTTCATTCGTGCCTATGTATGCAGTCTGAAGAGTAAAATAGATCTGCTTCGCAGGCGTATTCACTTCGTCTGGACGCAATATTTGCTTGCCAAACATGAATCGAGCCTTCGCGGTAAGCTCTATCCGCGATTTTGTGCGGAAGCGGATCGGTGCACCATTTAGAACCATTATATCGCCTTGGCGAAGCTCCAGCACCAGAACCGACATTCGAGTATCCTTTATAAGGCGGCAGGCAGATCCGGCCTGTCACTGAGACAGACCGGATCCGAGCCGATCATTAGATCAGCTTCGTGAGGATGGACGGCTGCTGGTTGGCAATAGAAAGTGCCGAAGTGGCCAACTGCTGTTGAATCTGCAGCGACTGAAGTTTAGCCGATTCAGCTGCCATGTTGGCGTCAACAAGGGCGCCGAGACCGTTGCTCAGGGCGTCCATTTTATTTTGGTTGTATGTAATCTGCTCGTTGATCTGATTTGTCAGATTACCATAAGTGTTCAGATACGAGCCGACCGATGCAACCTGCGAGCTGAATTTCCCGCCCGAGGTTATGAACGCGGCGACACTGGAATATGTGCCGAGCGACTTTCCAACGGTGCTGAGGGCATTATACACAGAACTCAGACTGGTCGACGTGATCTTCAGAGTTGTCCCGCTGGCGTCGAGCGCAACATGAAGAGCCGCGCTCGTAAATCCGGAAGCAGAAGATTTGAGCGCCGAACTCGTTCCGCCGATGAGGGACTGGCCGTTATACCCTGCGCCCTTGATGAAATACTGGAGGTTCTGCAGCTGCGAGGTGAACTGAGCAGCATACTGTGATCTCTGGGACGACGAGATTGTAGAGCTCGACAAATTGACCAATGTCGAATCCATGCTCTGCATCAGGTTCGAGATATTGGTCAGAGCGGTATTGGTGGTCGACAGAAGCCCCTGGGTATCGCCGAGCTGCTGGTTTGCCGCAGTGAGACCCGCGACATTGGTGCGAACCGACTGGGCCACTGCAAAGGCAGCACCATTGTCAACGGCACTGCTGACGGAGTAGCCCGTCGAGATCTGGTTCTGGACGCTGTTCAGCGCCGTATTGATCGAGTTGAGGGTTTCAACGCCCACCATAGCGGCGGAGTTGGTGATAATCGAGCTAACCACACCGGACATGCTTTGTATCCTTGGCTATCATTTAGTCTTTGTTCCGCATTTTGCGAAGATGACGTATATTACGCCGCACTCGTTAACGCTCGATGAAGTTCAGCCTCAAATATATTGAGTGAGGCTCATCGTTTTCACCGCGGCGATAAGCTGATAGGACGCCTGCAATTGCGTCTGAGTTGATGAAAGCTGCGACAGGGTCTTTGCCATATCGACCTGGTCGAAGCCGGCCACCTGATTCGTGAAGGCCGTATAGGTATTCTGGAGATCAGAGATCTGCGTATTCACCAGCGCCTGGTTGTTCCCGAGCGCGCCTGCGTCCTGCGCCATCGTGTTGATTGCATTCCCGAGGCTGGACGATATTGCGCTCGCGAAGCCGGTAAAACTCGGATTGGATATCTGACTGGAATTCAGACTTCCTATCGCGGAGAGCGTTGTGAGAATGTCCTTGACGTAGGATCCGGTTGTATTGCTTCCGGTCGACTGGCCGATGAACTGGTTCCCACTTGCGACGATACCCGTGGTGATGGGTACCCCGCCGGCGCCAAGCACAGCCGGAGCTGCTGAATTACTCGACAAGCTGCTGGAAAATGGATTGTTTGACGCGCTCGTTGCCGCAGCAAACACACCGGAGACGGAAAGGCTGTTCGTGGCATTCTGAATGCTGACGTAAAAGGCCGCGCTGGTGAAACTCGTCGCGTTCGGAACTGGCGGTATCGTGCTGTCCTGCCCCGCGAATATGTAGCGTGTGCCATCCTGGCTGTTGAGCAGGCTGGCGATCTGTGTGACCGCCGTTCGCGCGGTTGCCGCAGCGGTATCCAAAGCGCTGCTTGTGAGCGAACTCACGCTCTGGAACTGTTGCAGCGCCTTGGACGCGATATCGCTGATCGTCTGGATCGCGTTCTGTTGGACGCCCATCTGGCCTTGGGCAACCTTCAGATTTGATATCGTGTTGTTGAGCGTATTCAGCGACGCGTTGAGCGTGAGCGTCGGGCTGGCAGAGCCGGACTGCGCGCTCTCGAGGCCCGCATAAGTTGTTGCGACATATCCGGTCTGGGACTGAATTGTCAGCTGGGCAAGCTTCTGGCTGGTGACGTTCGAATCACTTGCGAGTTGCTGGATCAGCCCGAAATTACCCGTGGAGAGTCCTGAAATGGATGCACTCATTGGACCATCGCCTGAACCGCCTGCCACATTTGCTGGGCGATCGTCACCGTTTTGGCGTTCGCCGCATACGCGTTCTGCAGCGTGACAAGCAGACTCATCTGCTGATCAATATTCACGCCGCTTGTAGATGCCGCCTGCGTCTGCAGGGCTGTTGCGAGGCCACTCGCATTCGTCGCGGCAGTTTTTGCCGAACTGCTGAGCGTTGCTTCGTTGGCGGTAAAACTCGAGGCAACGGTCGTGAGAGATCCGGAACCGGAATAGGGGAGAGTCGCAGTGCCGGAAGCATCGGAATATGTCGAGATCGCTGCGGGCTGCACTGAACCGCTCAGCGTGGTCGTGCCGAGTGCCGAGCCCAGAACATTCTGGATCAGGCCCGTAAACCCTGCCGGCCCACTTGGGGGATTTGGCGTAAACAGCACGGCCCCGGACGAGCTGGTGACTGTATTCGTGCCGTCGCGCACCGATGCGGGGTTCGCCGTAACGGCAGGGTTAACAGTGATGGACGCGGAAAACCCTGTTGTCGAACTGGAGGGCACGCCACCCGAGGGATCCGTGAACAGGCTCAGGCCGGCATTGGCAAACCGGGCGGAAAGGGCCTGGGAAAATGAGTCGAGACCGCCCTGAATTTGGGGTAGCGTCGTGTTGACTAGCTGTTGCGCACCGCCAAGCTCGCCACCGAAACTGACAGCAGTGCCGCCAACCGAAAATGCGGTACCGCTCGCCGTCGATGAAACAGTGACTTGGGATGTACCGTTCAGTGGCAGTTCGATACCGTTCGGTGAAAACAGCGAAACCGCCCCGTTGGCTTGAGAAATCGTCTTCGCACCGGTCAGCGACGCAACGGTCTGGATAGCCAGATCCCGCTTGTTCGTCAGGTCGGCAGTGCTTTTGTTCTGCTGCCCGAGATTGATGATCTGCGCATTCAGCGAGCCGATCGTGGCCAGCGTGGTATTCAGCTTCTTGACGTCCGCCGCAACAGTGTTGCCAGTCGACTGCACGGCCGACTGGACAGTGTTGGCAATCGTGTTGATCTGGCTTGTCAGAGACTGGGCCGAGTTGACGACGGAAAGCTGCTGGACCGTGCTGGAGGGATCTGTTAGCAACGTCTGGAAACCGGATTGCAGATTGGCCACCAGGCTGGGCAGGTCGTTGTTCTGGCCGGGCGTCCCCATCACCTGGTCGATCCCGGACAGGGTCGAGGAGACGATGCCCTGATAGGAATTCTGCGCCAGCGACTGATTGACCTGAGCCTGTATGCTGGCGTTGAGCTGCCGCGTCGCCGGCCCGGCGATCACGCCGGAGCCTTGACCGCCGGCGGTTTCGGCCGAAAGACTGACCGTCTCAACCGAATAGCCAGGCGTCGTGGCGTTCGCCACGTTCTGCGACACGACGGCCATCTGCTGGTCGATGGCACTCAGCCCGCTGCTGGCGATCGCGAGTCCGGTTCCGATGCTCATAATATCTTGTTATCCGGTAAAAAGATTACGGAAGGGTAAACGGTTACTGAACCATGTTGACCGTTGTCTGGAGAATCTGCTGTGCCGCCGTGACGACTTTCGTATTGGCGGTATAGGCTTGCTGGGCATTGATCAGGTCGGTGAATTGCGTCGCGATATCCACGTTGGAATTCTCGATCGAACCCGTCACGAGCGACCCGCCGCTGCCACCAACCGCGTTGATCGTCGCAGCACCCGACGCCTGGCTAGCGGTTTCGAGCTGGGCGCTCTGGTTCTGCAGCGCATCCGGCGATGCGAACGATGCAAGCGGCACCTGCGCCACGAGTTTGGAAAACCCATTGGTATAGTTCGCGGTAATGTTGCCCTGGGTATCGATCGACAAATTGCTGAAATCGCCGGAGGGCGACCCGTTCTGGGTAACACCCTGCAGGTTCAGCGTCGTGCCCGCATACTGGGTCAACCCGGTGGTGCTATTAGGACTACCAAAATCAAGAGTGATGTTCTGGGTAGCGCCATTGAATGTCGGCGAAATCTGCAATTGGCCGCCCGTCGCAGTTGCACTCGATCCGGTGGCCGGCGTGATGGAGCTCAGCGTCCCGTTCGAATTGAACACGACATTCGCCGTGAAATTGGTGGGTTTTCCAGCATTGCTCGTATCATTCGGGGACGAAGCCGTCAGCGTCCACTGCGTCTGACCGCCCGCGATGGACGTTGGAGAGCTGAACTGGAGATCGAGTTGCTGGAGGTTGCCCAGAGAGTCATAGGTGTCCACCTGGGTGGTCACCGGCGTCGTCGTCGGCGTGGTCGGCAATGTTGCTGAAATCGTCACATTCGAGGTCGGGACCGGCGGCGAAGCGCCCTGGGAGACCTGGATCGGCGCGAGCGCCGAGGTGTTGATGGTTCCCGTCGTAGGGTTGGCCGCCCAGCCATCGAGATAGGCGCCGGAGCCGTTCACCAGATACCCGGAGGCGTTCAGCTTGAAGTCGCCCGCACGGGTATAATATTGCTGAGCGTTGAACGTCTGGGTCGTCTTGCCACCAACAGTGTTGGTGCCGGCCGGCATCGATACGGTGAAATATCCGTTGCCGTTGATCGCCATGGCAAGCGGATTGCTCGACTGGGTGATCGTCCCCTCGACCGTATTGGTATAATCCGGGTTGGCCACCACCGAGTCAGGGCCGTTGCTGGTCGCAGTACTCTGGACAAGATAATTGATGAAATGGGTGTTGACGCCCTTGTAACCGGTCGTCTGCGCGTTCGCGATATTGTCGCTGATATTGGTGAAGGCGGCCGACTGGGCCTGCAGGCCACTGACCGACGTATCCAAAGCACCGAAAATCGACATCCTGTCCTCAGCTCCAAATGGTTGACGGCTCATCCGCGGCGCCGCCAGCTTCGCCTGGGCGACGGTGGGAAACGCACGTTCGCCTCGCTGCACGAACCATGCCAACGGGCGGACGCAAGCCAAGCCGCCTTATCCACCCGGCCCGGCAGGTTCGACCCGGCAGAAACAGCCGGCCACTTCGGTCGAACCCGGCAGATTTTGCCGCCCTGCTGCCTGACCGGACGGACATATCCTTGCGTTTCTGTCGGAGCGGTCTTGGCAAGACTTTTGCTTATCCCCGTACATGACCTCCGGAACCGTCATCCTCGCCACACCCAGCCTACCCGCCGCGCCGCCGGCGCAGGGCAGCGCGAACTCCTCGCCCTCCTCCACGGATGCAGGCGCCGGAAGTTCTGGGAGCAACGTCGCCTGCAGCCAGACCAGCTCAACTATGGCATCGAGGGCATCGGCGGCGGCGAATAAGCAGACCGATTCCAGGACGGCGGCAGGCGGCGGTCATGCTCCCTCCTTCGGCGCCGCACTGGCCGGGGCCACCAAAGGATCCGGCGACACGACAGCCACTGCCGCCGGCAGCACGGCCGAGACTGCGTCCGAAGCGGGAGCAGGCACCAAAGCCAAGACGGCCGGAAATACTGGCGCTCATCAAGAAAGTGGCACCGCGGGCGTCGGGGTGCAGATCGCGACAGCCGATCCCGACGCCGCCCTGCCGACCATGCAAGCAGCTGGGACACCGTCAGGCGCCAACGCCGGACAGACGAAGGACGCATCACACAAGACTGACCACAACGGCACGGCGACGGGCACGGCAACAGCCTCTGGCGCCACTACGGCGAGCGTGGCGCCAACTGCACAAACGACGACGCCGCAACCGCCGGCGGGACCCGTCATCTCGATCATGGCCGCGGCGGCGCATCTGCCCGCCGGCAGCCAGCCACCCGCCCCATCCACTGACACCCAAACCGCGCCGGCGGTGACCAGGAAGATTTCTGCCAACAGCCCCCCGACCGCGGCCGCTGGCAGCGCGTCCGCCGCCGGAACCACTTCCGCCGTCTCCTCCTCCGCTGCAGCAGCGTCAACCGCACCGACACCCGCCGAAGCCGCCCTGGCGCATGAGGCCGTGGCGCGGTTTCATGCAGCGCTCGCCACCGCCAAGTCCGGGCACGCGGATCCGGCCAGTGCGAAACCATCATCCACGGCGACGGGCAACACGGCCTCAGCACCAGTTGCGACCGGCACCGCCGGACAATCCGGCGCGACTGCGTCACCCGGAGTGGTCGCCTCGCCCCTGCTTGCCGCATCGGCCGCCACCTCCGCGCCGGCCGGCAGCGCGAACGGCGCGGGCGCAGCGACGAGCGCCAATCCGGCTTCGGCGTCGAGCCAGATTTCTGCGGCCCTGGTCAATGTCAGCAAGCTCGACGGGTCTCACGCCAGCGCCGGCGCGGCATCGGGCACCCGCCTGACCATCGCGCTGGCACCGCCCGCCATCGGCACCGTGACGCTGCAGATCGACCGTCACGCCGATGGCAGCTCATCGGTCACCATCGGCGCCAGCCATCCCGATACCCTGCTCGACCTGCGGAACGACCACTCGACTCTCGATCAGGTTCTGACGCAGGCCGGTTTGCCGGCTGCCAACCGGAGCATCAGCTTCAACCTGATCGAGCCGCGGCCCGGCGCCGCGAGCCAGCCGCAGGCCGGCAACAGCTTCACCGGCGGCTTCGGAGGCAATCTCGGGGGCAATCTCGGGGGCGGCTTCGGATTTTCCGGCGGCACGCCGCAGGGAGGCTCGGGCGGGGGCTCGGCCCGGAACGCCGACCCCGTCTACCGGACCCCGGCCATTGCCGCCGGCGTCGCCACAAACTCGGTGGCAGAAGCCGTCGGCCTGCCGGCAAATGTGGCGCTGCGCCGCTTCGGCGTGAATGTCATGGCCTGACGATATGCCCTACCTTCCGTTCCGAATCCGATTCCAAAGGAGCCCACGATGACCAGCAGCGTCGCCTCAGTCGCCTACCAGCAGAGCCAGCTGACGGCCGCCGCCAACACCGCTGCTGCCGGCATCGGCGGCGCGAGCTCCACCTCGAGCACCAGCGGCACCGCCAGCTCCTCCAGCACGGGCGGCAGCTCGACGGCGAACGCCCTGAGCTCGCTCTCCTCGAACTACAACAACTTCCTGACCATGCTGACCACGCAGCTGCGCAACCAGGACCCGACCAACCCGGTCAGCTCGAGCCAGTTCACCTCCGAGCTCGTCCAGTTCTCGCAGGTGGAGCAGCAGATCAACACCAACCAGAGCCTGACCCAGCTGCTGCAACTGACCCAGGCGGGCGACCTCACCCAGGCGAGCGCGATGCTCGGCAGCAAGGTCACCGCGACATCGAGCCAGCTGCCGCTGCAGAACGGCACGGGGACGCTCAATTTCAACGCACCGACATCCGGCCCGGTGGCGATCGCGGTATACAACAGCGCCGGCCAGCAGATTCTCGACAGCGCGATCAACGCCACCGCCGGCAGCAACTCCTGGACCTGGAACGGCAAGGATGCATCCGGCACGCAGATGCCGGACGGCGCCTATAACGTCGCCGTGGTCGAAGGCGGGGCAAATGGCGCCACCACCACCCTCCCCTTCACCATCACCGGGACCGCCACCGGGGTGACGAGCAGCACCAACAGCGTTTCGCTGCAACTCGGCAACGTCGCGATCCCCTTCACGGCGGTTACCAACGTCACGAAATAAGAGTTCGCGCCCCGGGCCAGAAGCGGCCCGGCCGTCGCCTTGGGCCGATCTCCATCGCGGAGGTCGGTTGCAGTGTCCGCAGCCGGCGACATACTCCCGCAAATAGGGCCGTGACGTTGCCGGGCGGCGCTCAAGAGCATCGCGCAGTAGATATGCGTCAGTATCACTATTATATTTACACTCACTGTATTGTGAGTGTTTGTGGCACACGTTGTCGCGCCACCCAGGATTTCAAAAATCGCATATCACGTCCTGCGCGGAGACGCCGGCTGTTATGTCCGCCACCGCAATCGCGGTGAGTCCAATGCGGGTTCAGATCCCTTTTTCGCGCCAAATTTTCTATATGCATGAAAATGTTGAATATTTTTATTCCTTAAATAAAATAAAAAATATCCATGGACCGTTTCCCGAAAAGTAAATTGATGGCGTAAATGTAAATTTTCGATTACAATATTTTCTTTCTTAATATTTTTCTTCTTACAGATTCAAACTATCATATCTCTTGTTTATCTAGAGTATTCGTTTATCTAAAACAAAATGAATTATCGAAATCGGAATGAACCAGATAATTCTAATTACGTAATGATAAGGGTGCCCTGATGAACTCGCTCTCCCAGAACGGCAAATTTGATATCGAAATCGATATAAAGAAATTCAATTTACCCGTTTTCTGTGAATCTGACGACGTTCATATTGAATTTCCTGAAAATATATTCAATGTATATTATTACAAAATCAAGAATGACATATTAAAGGAAATACGTGACAATATCTTTGTCTGTGATTTATTTTTGTTTGTTTTGCAGGGGGATAACTTCTCCTCCCTCGCCACTATCACCGAAATTCGCGATCTGACGCGCAAGCCGATCATTATCCTGGTGAAGAATTACAGCGAGGCCGTGGCCGTCACCTTGTTCAGGATCGGCGCCGACGAGGTTCTCGACGCATCGATCGGCATGCATGATCTCGAAATCCGCATCAGCAACATGGTCAAACGGCAAAACAGGCACGCTCCCCGAGACATCGAAACACCGAGCGTCGCGATCGCGGATTTCCTGTTTCTCAACATTCGCAACCGCGCCGTGCTGCATGAAGTCTTCACGCCTTACGAGCTGATGGCGCTCAGCCTGCTCGTGAGAAATGCCGACAAGATCCTGTCCCGCAGCGACATGGCATCTGCCATCAAGGGGCGCGCCGTCGGCTATAATGATCGCAGCATCGATAATCTGATGTCGCGTATCCGCAAGAAACTCCGGACACTCGGCCTTGAGAAATACAAGATCCGCAGCTTCAATTCCGTTGGCTATCACTTCATTTCCGGTGGTGAAAATTTCATCGCCGATCTCGACAACGCGCTGCAAACCCAGATTTACGCGGGCATGAAACCCCGCGACGCCGAAGCTGCGTCATCGGGCGCAGACTGGTAATCACGCTTCCGCTTTCAGGCAGCCAACACCAGGCCTCCGCGCGATCCGCGATCCGCGCGGAGGCAAGTGCGCCACGAAATTCACACTCAGAGCCGGACCGAAAAAGATAGTTGAGCGATTTCAGTAGGTTGTGATTCTGCCGGTTTGCAACAACAGACGGATTCGCAATGGCTTGGACTGAAACCGCTCGGCAACGATATTGCCGGGCCGGATTGCGCTACGCAAGCGACCTCACCGACGCCGAATGGGCCTTGATCGAACCATTCATGCCCTTGCCGCCGCATCGAGGCAGGCCCCGAACGGTGGCACTGCGAAGGATTGTGGAGGCCATCTTCTACATGCTGTCGACCGGTTGCCAGTGGCGGCAGATCCCGAAGGAATTCGCGCCGTTCACCACTGTGCAGGGCTATTTCTACCGCTTCTGTCGCGACGGCACGTTCGATCGCATCAATCACGTCCTGGTCATGCAGGCGCGGGAAATAGCCGGACGAGAGGCGTCTCCCACAGCCGGTGTGATCGACAGCCAGTCGGTCAAGACCACCGAGGCTGGCGGGCCGCGCGGGTTCGATGCCGGAAAGAAGATCAAGGGACGCAAGCGCCACATCGTCACCGATACAATCGGCCACCTCGTCGGTGCGATCGTTCATCATGCCGGTATTCAGGATCGGGATGGGGCGCCCGACGTGCTCAAATCCGTCAAATCCCTGTATCCTTGGTTGCGGCACGTATTCGCCGACGGCGGCTATGCCGGTCCCAAACTCAATGGACGCCTCGCCAAAATCGGCACATGGACCATACAGATCGTCAAGCGCTCCGACGCCGCCAGCGGGTTCGAACTTCTGCCGCGACGTTGGGTGGTAGAGAGAACCTTTGCCTGGCTCGGCAGATGCCGGCGCCTCGCAAAGGATTTCGAAGCCACCGTTATCAGCGCCACCGCATGGCTCTTCCTCGCACATATCCGCCTGATCACACGAAAAATCGCCCGACACAGGTAGCCACACTACCATTCAGATTCGGGCTCTCAGACCAGACAACCGGCGGCATCTACCGCCTCTCACAATAATTGATTTTTTTATATTTTTTTATATCGCCTGAATAATAAATAAAATAAGTAAATATCAAATATATTTCAGATAATTTATTCATAACACAACTTATTTTTAGATGATATAATGTAAACTCCTCTTTGTTTATCCGATATTCAAACTTGTATTATGTATTTTCATATTTTAACGGTCGTGTGTTCAGATCACAGGAACCCGACAGATGAATACAGATTGCACATCGACCGGCTTCCGCGGGACTGCCGTCATTCACCCATGAACAGAATGAGCTATGCGCGGCGCGCCGCCGGTTGCGGCCTGAACCGGCTTGCCGATCTCGTTCGATCCCGCCAGGGATTGCGGCGAATGGCGCTGGCCTGCCTGCGCGCCGCCCCGTGGTTCGACCGCTGGCAGCGCACGCTTCGGCATCAATTTCTCACCGGTGCCGCCGGCGGACTGCCAATCACCGCGTCCCGGCTGCATCGCCACTCACGCCGCGGCAAGGTTGCGGCCGGCCGCATCCCCCATCGGCGCGACCTCGCGGACCTCAACGCCACCGCCGGAAGGCTGTATCTGCAGATGCTGCGCGCCCGCACCGGCCGGCAGGGCTGATGCGCCTCGTCATCGATGTTCAGGGTGCCCAGACCAAAGGCAGCGCGACACGCGGCATCGGCCGCTATACCCTCGCCCTGGCGCAGGAGATCGCCCGGCTGCGGGGCGATCACGAGATCATCATCGTCGCCAGCGATGCCTTCCCCGAGAGTCTCGCGCCACTGCGCCGCCGCTTCGCTGGCCTGCTGCCGCCAGGTGGCTTTCGGGTCTGGAAGTGCCCGCGGAACTTGAGCCCGGCGGATCAGGCCGGCCTCACCCGCAGACGGGCGGCTGAACTCGTCAGGGAGGCCTTCCTTGCCAGCCTCCGGCCGGACGCGGTCCTGATCTGCAGCCTGTTCGAGGGCAGCAACGACGACAGCGTCGCCAGCATCGGCATGCTGCACGACATCCCCACCGCCGTAGTGCTCTACGACCTGATCCCGCTGATCCACCGGGAGATCTATCTTTCGCCAAGCCCCGTATGGGAAGCATGGTACGAGGCGCAGCTCGCGCATCTCCGCCGCGCCGATCTCGTACTCGGCATTTCCGGCTCGACCTGCCTGGAGGCCGAAACCATGCTCGGCCTGCCCGCTTCGCGCATCGCAGCGATCGGCGCCGCCGCCGACGATGCATTCCACCGCCAGGACCTGCCGGCAGCCGCGTTGCAGGCGGTCCGCGCACGGCACGGACTCGGCGATTGCTTCGTGATGTATACCGGCGGGATCGATCACCGGAAGAACATCGAGCGCATGATCGCCGCCTTCGCCCGGCTGCCGGCGCACCTGCGCGACGCGCATCAGCTCGCCATCGTCTGCTCCGCCGATGCCGCGGCGCGCGAACGGCTGCAAACCCTCGCTCGCGCGGAGGGGCTCGGCCCGCACGACCTCGTGCTGACCGGCTTCATCCCGGAAGACGAGCTGATCGCGCTCTACCATGCCTGCACCCTCTTCGTATTCCCGAGCTGGCACGAGGGGTTTGGCCTGCCGGCGCTGGAAGCCATGGCCTGCGGCGCGCCGGTGATCGCCAGCAACACATCGAGCCTGCCCGAGGTCGTCGGGTGCGACGAGGCGCTGTTCGACCCGATGGATACCGGCGCGATCGCGGCGAAACTCGCACAGGCGCTCGGGGATGAGCCATTCCGCCGCCGCCTCACCGCGCACGGCCTGCGCCAGGCGGCAACGTTCTCATGGCAGACCACCGCCCGCCGCGCGCTTGACGCGCTCACGGCCCTGAAACGCCAGCCGCCACAGCCAGCGCCGGCAGCACCGCGCCCGCGCCTCGCCTATGTCTCGCCCCTTCCGCCCGAGCGCAGCGGCATCAGCGACTACAGCGTCGAACTCCTGCCCGAACTCGGCCGCTTCTACGAGATCGAGTTGATCGTCCGGCAGGACGAGGTGCTGCCCGCCTGGCTCGGCACCCTGTTTCCGATCCGGACGCCGGATGAGCTGCGCGATAACCCCGCCCGCTACGATCGCGTATTATACCATGTCGGCAACTCGGCCTTCCACGAACACATGTTCGACCTGCTGGCCGAAGTGCCCGGCGTCGTCGTGCTGCACGACGTCTTTCTCTCCGGCGTCATGCGGTGGATGGAAGACAGCCGGCACAGCCCCGGACACTTCGCCCGCGCGCTCTATCGCAGCCACGGCTATGCCGCCGCCGCCGCGGGACTCGGTTCGCGCGATGCCGGAGCGATCATCAACACCTATGCCTGCAATCTCGATCCGCTCGACAAGGCAGTGGGCGTCATCGTCCACAGCGCCGGCGCGGCCAGGCTCGCCGCGGACATCCACGGCGCGGCGATGGTGCGGGACTGGTCGGTCATCCCGCTGCTGCGCACACCCACATTGCCGCGCCCGCGCAGCGCGGCGCGCGCGCGGCTCGGCCTGCCCGGCACGGCCCTGCTCACCTGCAGCTTCGGCATTGTCGCGGAAACCAAGCTGAACCACGCCCTGCTCGACGCCTGGCTCGACAGCGACCTGGCCGAGAATCCGGATGCCATGCTCGTCTTCGTCGGAGAATCAAGCAGCGATGCCTATACCGCCGCCCTTCTCGAACGCATCTCCCGCAGCCCCGAAGCTGCGCGCATCGCCATCACCGGATGGACCGACGCCGCGACGTATCGCGACTATCTCGCCGCCGCCGACATCGCGGTGCAATTGCGCACGGCCTCGCGCGGGGAAACTTCCGCCGCGGTGCTCGACTGCCTGAACAACGGCCTTGCCACCATCGTCAACGCCAATGGCGCGATGGCGGAGCTCGACGAGAACATCGTCGTCAAGCTGCCGGATGCGTTCGACCAGGCAAGCCTTGTCGCCGCAATCGAGCGCCTCGCCGCCGATCCGGCAGCGCGGCAGGCCCTCGGGCGCGATGCGCGCGAGCATGTCCGCCGCCGCCACGCGCCGCGCGCCTGCGCCGAGGCGTATCACCAGGCAATCGAGACGGCGTGGCGTCGGGCCCTCATGTCGGTCGAGGGTGCGATTGCGCGGATCGGCCATCTCGACCCGCCGCTATCCGCGACAGAACTGCGCGAGGCCGCCGCGTGCCTCGCGCAGAACCGCGACCGACCCGGCCTGCGGCAACTGCTTGTCGAAATCCCCGCAGGCTCCGGGGGCGATGCCGCTCCACACGACCGGCTGGCCGCGTTGCTGCGCGCGCCGCCGGCCGGATACCGGGTCGAGCCCATCCGCTTCGACACCACATCCTGCCGCTATGCCAGGTGCTGGACGATGGACCTGCTCGGCCTGCCGCGATCCGGCTTCACTGACGACCACGTCGAGGCGCATGACGGCGATATCCTGTTGTTGCAGCCCGCCGGGGCCGCGGCAGCGGAGACGATGCGCAGCGCCTTCATCCGAAGCTGGGACGCCCTCGGCATCCGCCTCGGGCGAATCGACGATGACATCCGACCGGATCACCCCAGGTAATCGGGTGAAGATGCTCTGTTTATCAGTATGATAGAGCACTGCATCCGATTCAAAAGGATCGGAAAGTGCTATCGGAAAGTGCTCTGGGCACCGCCCCGCGGCGCGGCGGCGCGCGCCAGACGGTCATTGATCGCAATACCCAGCCCCCGCGCCGGCACCGGCGCCACCGCGATGCGCACCAGGCCGGCGGCGATGGCCGCATCGTCCAGCTCGTGCAACGCGTCGAACAGCCGGGCAGCGGCCTCGACCAGATCACCCGCGGGCGAGAGGTTGCGCGCCACCGCGGCGGCACCCGGCACCGGGCCGAAACCGAGCCAGGCCTCGTCCGCCTCCGGCGCCGCGGCACCGAGGCGCAACGACAGCACCGGCGCGTAGTGTGACGCCAGCATCCCCGGCGCCTTCACGTCATCCCCGCTCCCACCCGCGAGATCGACCGGGCCAATCACCGCCTCCATTGCCTCGCGGGCAATCCCGCCGGGGCGAAGGATGGTGGCGTGCGGGCCGGTCAGGTCGAGGATGGTGGATTCGAGCCCAACCGCACAGGAGCCGGATTCCAGGATCCCGGCGATCCGCCCCTCCAGCCCGGCGAGGACATGCGCCGGGCGCGTCGGACTCAGCCTGCCGGACAAATTGGCCGAGGGTGCCGCCACCGGCCGACCGACAGCGGCGAGCAGGGCGCGGGCGACCGGATGGCCGGGCACGCGAACGGCGAGACTGTCGAGCCCGGCGGTGGCGAGGGCAGCGATGTCGCTCTCGTCGCGGCGCGGCAGCACAAGGGTCAGCGGACCCGGCCAGAACGCGGCAGCAGCCCGCTCCGCCCGCGAATCCGCCAGCGCGTGGCGAAACGCAGCATCGGCATCGGGCACGTGGCTGATCAGCGGGTTGAAGCGCGGCCGTCCCTTGGCCTCGTAGATCGCGGCGACCGCTGCGGCGTTGGTTGCATCCGCACCCAGACCATAGACAGTCTCGGTCGCAAAGGCGACGAGCCCGCCGGCACCAAGTAGTGCCGCGGCCCGGGCGATCCCGGCCGCATCCGCGGCGAGGCGCTCGGTCATTCCTCGTCCGGCTTCAGCAGATCTCTGGCAACTTCCGGCCGGTGCAGCAGACGGTTGATCCGCGTTGCCTCATCCAGCGCGTGATCGGGCTGAAAATGCAACTCGGGGACGAATTTCATCCGCAACCCATGCCCGATCGCGCCGCGCAGATAAGGACCGACGCGCCGCAGCGCCGGCAGATAGCGCTCGATATCCGCGGCACCGAGCCGAGAGACGAACACGGTCGCGTGCTTCAGATCGGGGCTCATCCGCACCTCGGCCACGGTGACATGCACGCCCAAGAGGTCCGGATCGCGGAACTCGGTGCGGGCGAACAGTTCGGCGAGCCGGTGACGGAGATCTTCCGCCACCCGGCGCTGCCGCTGCGACGGCCCTTCGGCGCCGCCCTTTACGCCGGAACGGTTTCGGTCTCGTAGCATTCGACCACGTCGCCTTCACGAAGATCAGAGAAGCCAGCGAAGGACAGGCCGCATTCATAACCGCGCGCGACTTCCCGCACATCGTCCTTGAACCGCTTGAGCTGCGACAGATCGCCCTGGTGGATGACCACGCCCTCGCGCAGCAGGCGAACGCCGGCACCGCGCTTGACCTGCCCCTCGGTGACGTAGCAGCCAGCGACCTTGCCCACCTTGGTGATGTTGAACACCTGGCGGATTTCGGCGTAGCCGAGGAACTTCTCGCGCTGGATCGGCGCGAGCTTGCCCTTCACCATCGTCTCGATGTCGTCGGACACCTGGTAGATGATGCTGTAGTAGCGGATATCGACGCCATCGCGGCTGGCCAAAGTGCGGGCCTGGGCATTGGCGCGCACGTTGAACGCGACGATGATCGCATCCGATGCCTTGGCAAGCTGCACGTCGCTTTCGGTGATCTGGCCCACCCCGGCGAGCAGCACGCGCACGCGCACCTCCTCGTTGCCGAGTTTCTGCATGGTGACCTGGATCGCCTCGGCGCTGCCCTGCACATCGGCCTTGATGACGAGCGCGACCTCTTTCTGCTCGCCGGCCTGGATGCGGGCGAGCATCTGGTCGAGCGTTCCGCGCGCCGCGGCGCCGGCGGCGGCGGCATGATCGCGCATCCGGCGCTGACGGAACTCGGCGATCTCGCGAGCGCGCCCCTCGTCCTCGACGACGACGAACACCTCGCCCGCCCCCGGCACGCCGGAAAGCCCGAGAATCTCGACCGGCGTGGAAGGGCCGGCTTCTTTCACCGTCTGCCCACGGTCGTCGATCATCGCGCGCACACGGCCCTGCTCGGTGCCGGCGACGATGATGTCGCCCTGCCGCAGCGTGCCCTTCTGCACCAGGATCGTCGCCACCGGGCCGCGGCCGCGATCGAGGCTGGATTCGATCACCGCACCTTCCGCGGTACGGTTCGGGTTCGCCTTGATGTCCAGCAACTCGGCCTGCAGCAGGATCGCCTCCTGCAACGCGTCGAGCCCCTGCCTCTTCAGTGCCGAAACCTCGACATCCTGGGTCTCGCCGCCCATTGATTCCACCGCGATGTCGTATTGCAGCAGCTCGCTGCGCACACGGTTCGGGTTGGCGTCGCCCTTGTCCATCTTGTTGATGGCAACGATGATCGGCACGTTGGCCGCCTTGGCGTGGCGGATCGCCTCCACCGTCTGCGGCATCACGCCGTCATCGGCGGCAACGACCAGCACGACGATATCGGTGACCGACGCGCCGCGGGCGCGCATCGCGGTGAACGCCTCATGGCCTGGCGTGTCGATGAAGGTCATCTTCGCACCGGAATCGAGCGTCACCTGATAGGCGCCGATATGCTGGGTGATGCCGCCGGCCTCGCGGGCCGCGACATCGGTCGAGCGCAGCGCATCGAGCAGGCTGGTCTTGCCGTGATCGACATGGCCCATGATGGTGACGACCGGCGGGCGCGGCTTGAGGTCGGTCTCGGTATCCTCCTCGCCCTCGAGCCCCTGCTCGACGTCGGATTCCGACACGCGCTTCGACTTGTGGCCGAATTCCTCGACCACCAGCTCGGCGGTATCGGCATCGATCGTTTGCGTCGCGGTGGCCATGACGCCGAGCTTCATCAGCGCCTTCACCACCTCGGGAACGCGCGCGGCCATGCGGTTGGCGAGTTCCTGCACGGTAATGGTCTCCGGCAGGATCACCTCGCGGACGACGCGCACCTGGTCGGAGCGCAGCCGCTCCAGCTCGGCCTGACGACGCTCGCGGTCGCGCTGGCGGCGGACCGAGGCGAGCGAGCGAACGCGCTCGTCATCGCCGGACATCGCGGCCTGGACGTCGATCCGCGCACCACGGCGGCGGTCGTCGACGGCTTTTTTCGGCGCCGGCGCGGAAGGTTTGCGGCTCGGCGCAGCGCTGCCGGGGCCACTGCCTCCGGGACGGCGCGCCGGGCGCGGTGCTTCCTCTTCCTCCTCGCGCCCGCCACGGCCGGCGCGCAGGCGAAGGGTTTCGGATGCAGCGCCCGCAGGCGGCGCGGATGCCGGGCGGCGCGGCGGTGCAGCGGGGCCCGGGCGAGCGGCGGACGGCGCGGCGGAGGCAGGCCTCGGCGTCGCCGGCGGTGCAGATGCGGCGGCTTCCGGCGCGGGGGCTGTCGTAGCGGCGGTGGCCTGGTCGGCCTTGCGCCGCTCGGCTTCCTCCTGCTCACGGCGCTTCGCCTCTTCCTCCTCGGCGCGGAGACGAGCCGACTCCTCGGCGGCGCGCGCCTCTTCCTCGGCCTTGCGCCGGGCTTCCTCGGCGGCGGAGAGAATCGAGATTTTTTCCTGCTCGCGCCGCTCGGCCTCGGCCCGCGCGGCCTCGCGCTGCTGCTCGACCACGGCGCGCTGGCGCGCAGCCTGTTCCGCAGCGGTCAGTGCGCGCGGTGCCGCAGCACCGCCGCCCGAGCGCGGCTGGCCCGACGGGCGGCCCTGCTCGGCTGCGCCGGCAGCGCCCCGCTTCTTGCGCACCTCGACCTGGACGACCTTGGATCGTCCATGGCTGAAGCTCTGGCGCACGGAACCGGCATCGACCGTCCGCCCCAGCTCGCCCCGGTTTACCGGGCGCAGCGAGAGCCGCCCTTTGGTTTCGCCTTGATCCTGCTCGTCGCTCATTCAATCCGGTCCGTAATCAGTGTAGTGTCGTCGTCATCATCTTGTCGGCGGGCGGTCAGATCTGCCGTTCGCCCCGGTCGTCTTTCTCTCTGCCCGCTCCCTGCGGCGCTTGCAATCGCAAGGACGCAGGTTCGGTGTCGGTCACCCCCGCCAGGCGGACGGAGTCGGCCTCGATCTGGACGGCGAGCCGTCCTGGGCCGATGGCCACATGCACCGAGCGTTCCCGCCCGAACACCGCCCCGAGCCGCGCTGCGTTCAGCGGCCGCACAACCCTGGTTTCGCGGCGCTGGACAAGCCGTTCCTGCTCCGCGAGGCTGCCATCGGACGCCTCGACCAGCAGGGCGCACTGCCCGGAGGCAATTCTTTCCTTCGCCTTCTCGAAACCGCACACGGCCTGGCCGGCGCGGCGCGCCAGCCCGAGACGTTCGGCAATCCGCTGTTCGAGCGTGCTGGCCACGAGTTCCGCCAAGCCAGACGGTGCCACCAGACGCCGCCCCGCCGCGCGGGAGAATGCGTTGGTCTTCACCGCCCTCTCTATCACATCCCGACGCGCACTCAACCACAGCCCGCGACCGGGCAGGGTTGCAGCGGCGTCGAAAACCAGCGACTCCGGCGACACCGTCTCCGGCGCCGCGACGAATCGCAGCATTGTCTCCCGCTTCAGGCGCACGCGCGTCACGAGGCAGCGGCGCAGCGGCCCGTCCTCGGTCGCGTCGTCGTCCTCCGCAAGCCCGGCCAGTGTGTCGGGGTCAGCCAGCGTCCTGCTCTCCCTCGAACCAGTGGGCGCGCGCTGCCATGATGACCGCGTTCGCCGCATCCTCGTCCATCGCCTCGGCACCAACGATCTCGATCAGTTCGTCGGAGGCAAGATCGGCCAGATCGTCCAGCGTCTTCACCCCCTTCTCGCCGAGCGCCACCAGCATCTGTGCGGTCAGCCCCTCCATCCCGGCGAGGTCGTCGGCAACGCCGAGGGCACGGCGACGATCCTCGAGTTCGTTCGCCTTGCGCTCGAGTGCGGCCTCGGCACGGCGCTGCAATTCGGCAGCGATACCCTCGTCGAACCCTTCGATGGAGGCAAGCTCCTCGATCGGCGTCGCCGCAAGATCGTCCACCCCCTCGAAGCCCTCGGTCACCAGCAGGCCGGCGATCACGTCATCGACATCGAGCGCCTCGACGAACTGGCCGGACCGGCGGCGGAACTCTTCCTGCCGGCGCTCGCTTTCCTCAGCCTCGGTCAGGATATCGATGTCCCAGCGGGTGAGCTGGCTGGCGAGGCGGACATTCTGGCCGCGGCGGCCGATCGCGAGGCTCAGCTGGGTGTCGGGCACCACGACCTCGACCTTGCCGGCCTCCTCGTCGAGCACGACCTTGGACACTTCCGCCGGCGCGAGCGCATTGACCACGAACGTCGCCGGATTCGGGCTCCAGGGAATGATGTCGATCTTCTCGCCCTGCAGCTCGGCCACCACCGCCTGCACGCGCGAGCCGCGCATGCCGACGCAGGCGCCGACCGGATCGATCGAGGTATCGCGGCTGATCACCGCCATCTTCGCGCGCGAGCCGGGATCGCGCGAGACCGCCTTGATCTCGATAATCCCCTCGTAGATTTCCGGCACTTCCTGCGCGAACAGCTTGGCGAGGAAGCCGGGATGGGTGCGCGAGAGAAAGATCTGCGGCCCGCGCGGTTCCTCGCGCACATCATAGATGAAGGCGCGCACCCGGTCGCCATTGTGCAGGTTCTCGCGCGGGATCGTCTCGTCGCGCCGCAACAGTGCCTCCGAGCGGCCGAGATCGACCATGAGGTTACCGTATTCGGTGCGCTTGACCACGCCGGTGATGATCTCGCCGACACGATCCTTGTATTCCTCGAACTGCCGCTTGCGCTCGTATTCGCGCACGCGCTGGACGATCACCTGCTTCGCAGTCTGCGCCGCGATGCGGCCGAAATCGATCGGCGGCAGCGGATCAACCAGGAAGCCGCCCACCTCGATCTCGGGCTTGAACTTCCGCGCGATGTGGATCGGGATCTGGGTTTCCTCGTTCTCCACGGTCTCGACCGCCTCGGTCCAGCGCGAGAGGCGCACATCGCCGGTCTTGCGGTCGATCGTCGCCCTGATGTCCTTCTCGTGGCCATATTTGGCCCGGCCAGCCTTCTGGATGGCCTGTTCCATCGCCTCGAGCACTTCTTCGCGGTCGATCTGCTTTTCGCGGGCAACCGCGTCGGCGACGAGCAGAAGTTCGGGGCGGGCTATGGCGGTGTCCATGGTCATCTCGCTCTGTTCACGGATCGTGGGTCAGTTGGCAGGCGGCGGGGTTTCCGTCGCCTTGATGAGGTCTTCGGTCAGCACGAGCTTGGCGCGGCGGATATCGCCGTGCGGCAGTTCCACCGTCTCGCCGGAATCGAGCTTCACCCGCGCATGGGCGAGATCGGCGCCGAGCACCGTGCCGGTCAGCCGCTTGCGGCCGGCGGCGGTCGGCACGTCGAGATCGATGCGGGCGAGATGCCCGGCATAGCGGTTCCAGTCCTTCACCCGGGTCAGCGGCCGGTCGATCCCGGTGGAGCTGACCTCCAGCGTCCAGGCCGAACTGATCGGATCGTCGACATCGAGAACCGCCGAGACCAGATGGCTGATCCGCTCGCAATCATCGAGCGAGAGCGGGGTCTGGTCGGCGCGGTCCGCCATGATCTGCACGGTGGGCGTCTGCTTGCCCATGATCGAGACGCGCACGAGTTCGTAGCCGATCGACTCGAGCCCCGGAGCGATCAGCTCGGCGATCCGGCCCTCGAGGCCACTATGGTTGGGTCTGGTATCGTTCACGGGAAACTCTCGGCACATCCGGAAAACAAAAAAGGCGGCCGGTCAGGGCCACCTCCATAAACGCTGGAGATTTTGATTTATCCCAATATAGACCGATCGCCGCCCCCGGGCAAGGGCGGCGATCGCCCGGAGGCCGCTCAGCCCGCCGCGATGCGGCTGATCTGCTGCTTCATCGCGTCGAGCAACGCGCTGACCTGGCCGCCATGATCGTTGATCACGCTCGAATAATCCGACCGCTCGGTGATCCTGAGCGACGTGCCCTCGACCACGACATCGACGATGCGCGGCGCGCCGCCCACCGTATCGACCACCCATTGCACGTCCGCCGGCGACTCGCCCGGCCTTGTGACGGTGGTGGCGACCATCTGCCCTTCCGGCCCCGGCTTCGCCCCGTTCACCGCGAAGGTGACGCCCTTGTAGGCGCGGATCTGGTTGGTGATGTTGTAAGCCAGCGTCTGGTGGAACAGATGCAGATATTCCTGCTGCTGCGCCGGCGTTGCCACCCGCCAGTAGCGGCCGAGCACGAAGCGGCCGATCTGGTCCACCGCGACGATACGGTCCACCAGCGCGCGCAGCTTGTCCGACTTGGCCTGGGTCGAGCCCGGCCCGTTGACGATCGAGACGAGTTGGTCGCCGGACTGCTTGATGAAAGTCTGCGCCACAGCGGCGTTCGGCGCGGCAGCGAGGGCGGCGGCGGGCAGCGCGCCGAGAAACGGCAATACGGCGAATGCGCCGAGCAGAACCCGGCGAACGGAAGAAGCCATCAGGAAATCCTTTCTGCAGTGCGTCGTCTCGAATGCCCTACGGCGCGCCATAGGGGCGCGGTTTCATCGCCTCCCGCACTTTCGCCGGATACCAGGACGGCGGGGTCGCGATGTCGCGCTCGTCGATTGTCTTCAACTGTGCGGCACGATGTTGGCGATAAAGGCTCCGGAATGTGGCATAGGGATCGAGCGACGATTTCTTGATGTTGTCGATCGTGCCGATCAGGTTGGCCCGCGTGTTGACCACGCTCAGCCCGTCGGAGCCATAATTGAAGATGGTCAGGCCGGTGGAGGGCGGCGCGGCGGCGGTTGCCGAGAGAAACAGCCCGGCGGGCAGCACCGAGGCATCCCTCAGATCGGACGGGCCGGCGAAGGGCAGATAGAGATACGGCCCCTCCGGCACGCCGTAGCCGGCCAAAGTGAGGCCGAGATCGGTATAGACCCGCCGGTAGCCGAGCGCGCTCGCGGGGTCGAAGATGCCGCCGATCCCCACCGTCGAGTTGACGAGGAAGCGGACCAGCGTGGTGCCGGCGTCGCGCGGCTTGCCGGCGGCCATGAATTCGACGAGCTGCGCCGGCGCGTCCATGTTGTCCATGAAATCGCCGACATGCTGGCGGATCGCCGGGGTGGTGACGTGGCTGTAGCCCACCGCCACCGGCCGCAGCGCATAGGCATCCAGCACGTTGTCGAACCGGTAGAAGGCCTGGTTGGCCGGTTTCAGCGGATCGTTCTGCTGGCGATAGGCCTCGTAGGCCGCCTGGTTGCTCCGCGGCGGCGGTGTGGCGCAACCGGCGAGCAGAACCGGCACGGCCAGCAACGACAGCAACGATGTCTTGACGATACCCACGAGCCTCTCCTTGTCTCGGCGTCCGGAAAGGCGCCGCATCATTTCGTGGCGCCCATCCGGGGGATCTGCCCGACCGGCACGCGCGCACCATATTTTTGGTATGTAGCGTCGCGGCCGGGCGGATCAACAGCGCCCGTCGCCGCGGGCCAGCCTTGCCACCGGCGGCACTTGCTGCCACGAGACGACCGAGGAGTTTCCGATGAGTCACACCCCGCCCCGCGCCGTCCTGGAACGCTGGCTGTCAGGCCCGCGCATCGATCCGCTGCCCGCGCGCATGCCGCGCGCCCCGGCGCCGGCGATCTCGTTCGAGTTCTTCCCGCCCAAGACCGAGGCGCTGGAAACCCAGCTCTGGGCCTGCATCCGCCGGCTCGAATCGCTGGCGCCACGCTTCGTCTCGATCACCTACGGCGCCGGCGGCTCGACCCAGGAGCGCACCCACGCCACCGTCACCCGCCTGGTGCGGGAGACCACCCTTGTTCCGGCAGCGCACCTGACCTGCGTCGGCGCCTCGCGCGGCGAGGTCGATGATGTCGCCCGCCGCTACTGGGATGCCGGCGTGCGCCATATCGTCGCCTTGCGCGGCGACCCGCCGGGCGGCTCCGCCTATGCGCCGCATCCCGAGGGTTACGCCTATGCGGCCGACCTCGTCGCCGGGCTGCGCCGCGTCGCCGACTTCGAGATCTCGGTCGCCGCCTATCCCGAAACCCACACCCAGGCGGCAAGCCCGCAGGCCGATCTCGACAATCTCAAGCGCAAGCTCGATGCCGGGGCGACGCGGGCGATCAGCCAGGTCTTCTTCGAGACCGGCCATTTCCTCGACTTTCTCGACCGCGCGCTGGCCGCCGGCATCACCGCGCCAATCATCCCCGGCATCATGCCGGTCTCCAATTTCGGGCAGGCGAAGCGGATCAGCGAGATGGCCGGCACCCATGTCCCGGCCTGGATGGGCGAGATGTTCGACGGGCTCGACGACGACGCCGAAACCCGCAAGATGGTCGCCGCCAGCATCGCCGCCGAGCAGGTCCGCACGCTGCAGGCCAACGGCATCGACGAGTTCCATTTCTACACCCTCAACCGTGCCGACCTGACCTACGCGATCGCGCGCATCCTGGGCGTGAAGCCGGCCAGGTGAGCGACTATCTCGACAGGCTGAACACCGCCCAGCGCGAAGCCGTCGAGGCGGTGGACGGGCCGGTCCTGGTGCTCGCCGGTGCCGGCACCGGCAAGACCCGCGTGCTGACCACCCGCTTCGCCCATATCCTGCTCACACGCCGCGCCTTTCCGAACCAGGTGCTCGCCGTCACCTTCACCAACAAGGCGGCGCGGGAGATGCGCGAACGCGTCTCCGCCCTGCTCGGCGAGCCGGCGGAGGGGCTGTGGCTCGGCACATTCCACGCCCTCGCGGCACGGATGCTCCGCCGCCATGCCGAGCTCGTCGGCCGCACGTCGAGTTTCTCGATCCTCGATCCGGACGACCAGCTCCGCCTGCTCAAGCAGGTGATGGAAGCGCGGCGGATGGACGTGAAGCGCTTCACCCCGCAAGGGCTGATGGGCACGATCCAGCGCTGGAAGGATCGCGGCCTGCTGCCCGACCAGGTGCCGCGCGAGCTCGATATCGACTGGGGCGCGGAATCCGCGCGCGACCTCTACACCGCCTACCAGCAACGGCTGCAGGCGCTGAACGCGATGGATTTCGGCGACCTGCTGATGCTCGCGACCGACCTGCTCAAGCGCGAGCCCGAGATCCTCGCCCAGTATCACCGCCGCTTCCGCTACATCCTGGTCGACGAATACCAGGACACCAACCTCGTTCAGTATTACTGGCTGCGCCTGCTCGCCCAGGCCTCGAAGAACATCTGCTGCGTGGGTGACGACGATCAGAGCATCTATTCGTGGCGCGGCGCCGAAATCGAGAACATCCTGCGCTTCGAGCAGGATTTCCCCGGTGCGAAAATCGTCAGGCTGGAGGCGAATTACCGCTCGACGGCGCCGATCCTGCGCGCCGCCTCGGCGCTGATCGCGCATAATGAAGGCCGGCTCGGCAAGACCCTGCATGCCGGGCGGAACGATGCCGAGGGCGAGAAGGTCGAGGTTCTCGCCTTCTGGGATTCGGACGAGGAAAGCCGCGCCGTCGCCAGCCGGATCGAGGCGCTGCGCGCCGACGGCCACCGGCTTGCCGAATGCGCGGTGCTGGTCCGTGCCGGCTTCCAGACCCGCGGATTCGAGGAACGCTTCATCACCATCGGCATGCCCTATCGCATCGTCGGCGGCCTGCGCTTCTATGAGCGGGCGGAAATCCGCGACGCCATCGCCTATCTGCGGCTGCTCGCCCAGCCTGCGGACGACCTCGCCTTCGAGCGCATCGTCAACACGCCGAAACGCGGCCTGGGCGACACCGCGCTGCGCACCCTGCACGAGCGCGCCCGCGCCGATGGCGTTCCGCTCGCCGAGGCCGCAAGCCGCGTCGTCGCCGAAGGCGGGCTGCGCGGCAAGGCGCGGGACGGGCTGCGCGACCTGCTCGCCCAGTTCGCCGAATGGCGCGAGACCCTGCGGCTCGATGGCCATGTCGTCGCCCTGTCCACCCTGCTCGATGCCAGCGGCTACATCGCGATGTGGCAGGAGCAGAAAACCCCCGAAGCGGCCGGCCGGATCGAGAACCTGAAGGAGCTGGTCCGCGCCGTCGCCGAGTTCGAGACGCTCGGCGGCTTCCTCGAACACGTCGCCCTGGTGATGGACAACGACAATGAGCCGGACGACGACAAGGTCGTGCTGATGACGCTGCACGCGGCGAAGGGGCTGGAGTTCGACACCGTTTTCCTGCCCGGCTGGGAAGAGGGCGTGTTCCCCAACCAGCGCTCCCTCGACGAGGGCGGCGGCCGCGCTCTGGAGGAAGAACGCCGCCTCGCCTATGTCGGAATCACCAGGGCGAAGCAGCGCGCCATCATTTCCCACTGTGCCAACCGCCGGATCTACGCCAACTGGCAAAGCAGCGTGCCGTCCCGCTTCATCGAGGAACTGCCGGAGGATGCGATCCGCACCGGCGGCTCCGCGTCACTCGATCAGCGCAACGCGCCGCCCGTCTTCGCCACCGCGCGCCCGCTGGTCGCGGCACGGCGGGCGAGCGGCGAGCACGCGGATGCCTGGGCCGCCACCCCGCGCCCGCCCCGCCCCGACAGGATCACCGAAGGAACCCGCGTGTTTCACCAGAAATTCGGCTATGGCGTCGTGATCGACGCGGAAGACGACCGACTCGACATCCGTTTCGACAATGCCGGCGAAAAACGCGTGCTCGACCGTTTCGTGGAGCGGGCGTGATGGCACGGGGCGGCGTGGAAATGCTGGAGCGCGTCACCGTGACGGTGCCAGAGGCAGCACTCGAATCCTTCGAGGCGGCGCTTGAGGCGTGCTGCCGCAGCGTCGGCTTCTTTCTCGATGAGTCGAACGGCACCTGGATCGTCGAAGGGCTGCGCGAGCCGGGCGGCGCGGATGGCGACCTCGCCGCCGCCCTGCTGCTGGCCGAAGCGGCGAGCGGCGTCAGCCCCGCGGTCGAGCGGGCGCTGGTGCCGGCCGGCGGCTGGCTCGCACGCAGCTACGAGGGCTTCCCCGAGCAGCTGATCGGCGACCGCTTCGCCATTCGCGGCACCCATGTCACCACGCCGCATGCGGCTGGGCGCATCACCATCCTGCTCGATGCCGGCCTCGCCTTCGGCACCGGCGAACACGGCTCGACGCGCGGCTGCCTGCTGGCGCTGGAGCGCCTTGCGAAACGGCGCGCGCCCGGCCGCATCCTCGATCTCGGCACCGGCTCAGGCATTCTTGGTATCGCGGCAGCGAAAATCTGGGGAAAGCCGGTCCTCGCCACCGATATCGACCAGCGGGCGGTGCGGGTCGCGAGCGCCAACGCGGCGCTCAACGGCGTCTCGCCGCTGCTGCGGGTGATCGGCTCGGATGGCTGGTCAGCGCCGCAGCTCGCCCACCGCGCGCCGTACGATCTCGTCTTCGCCAACATCCTCGCCCGGCCGCTGGTCGCCATGGCGCACGAACTGGCGGCGCATCTCGCCCCCGGCGGCACTGCAATTCTCGCCGGCCTGCTCGGCCGCCAGGCGCGCTGGGTGATCTCGGCGCATCGCCGCCACGGCCTGGTTCTCAAGGGGCGGATCGACGATGGCGAATGGACCACGCTCATCCTCGGCAAGGGCCGCGGGGAATCTGGAGAATAGAACATGTGCCGATCAGATGGCTTGCTCTGATCGGATGATGCCCCAGAACCCCGAACAGCAAGAACCCGGGCCAAGGCTCGGCGCCTGCCCGGGTTCATGTAGCCATCACGAAGCGATGGGTCAGATCGGGCGCTTGAACGTCCCGTTCAGCACCGCGCGGATATCGGCGCGGCCGATGCCGAGATCGGTCAGTTCGCGATCGCTCAGGCTCTGCAGTTCGCGATAGGCCTCGCGCGCGGCGCGGCGCGCGGCGAACCAGGCGCCGATCCGGGCGAAGCCGTTGGCGGCAAGGCGGGCGCTGTCGACCAGTGCGGCGTCGATCGCGGCGGTATGGGCCGCCATCGTGTCGGCGGCCGGAAGGGAGCGCTTGTTCTGTGTCGTGGAAGACATGATACTTCACCGTTGTTTAAGGAGCCAAACCTCGATGCGGGCGGTCATTGTCGTGCCATCCGTCACCGTGTTTTCGCAGTGCAACATAAGCGCGGCGATTTGGTTTGGGGAGCGATACGTTGCTTTGTCAGCCATGCGTAAAATCGATGGGATATTTATTAAGATATGATGAAAACGCAGATCGGTTCCCTCCGAAACACGCTGCGCGCCGAGGGGCTCGACGGCTTCATACAACCCAGGAGCGACGAGTTCCTCGGTGAATACGTCCCCGCCTCGGCAGCAAGGCTGGCCTGGCTGACCGGCTTCACCGGCAGTGCCGGCCTCGCCATCCTGCTGGCCGACCGCGCCGCCGTCTTCTCCGATGGCCGCTACACGCTGCAACTCGCCGAGCAGACCGATCCCGCGATCTGGGAGCGGCATCACATCGTCGAAACCCCGCCCGTCGAATGGCTGCAGGCCGCCGCCCCCGGCGCGCGGATCGGCTACGATCCCTGGCTGATGACGGCGAATGCCGTCGCCGTCTATGCCGATGCCGGCTTGACCATGGTGCCGGTCACCAATCCGATCGACGCGCTCTGGGCCGACCGCCCGGCCCCGCCGGCCTCGCCGGCGCTCGCGCATCCGCCGGAACATGCCGGGGAATCGGCGGCGTCCAAGCGCGCCCGCATCGCCGAAACCATCGCGCGGGAGGGGGCGGACGCGGTCCTGCTGACCGATCCGCACGCCGTCGCCTGGCTGTTCAACCTGCGCGGCGCCGACCTGCCGCACACGCCGATCGTGCTCTGCTTCGCCCTGCTCCGGCGCGACGCTTCGGCGATCATCTTCATCGACCCGGCGCGGGTGCCGCCGACAACGCGCGCGCATCTCGGCGCCGCCGTCGAGATCATCCCCCGCGCGGCGATGGCGCAAAGCCTCGCCGCACTGCGCGGCCAGCGCGTCCGCCTCGACCCGGCGACGGCGCCCATCCGCTTCAGCCAGTTGCTCGGCGATGCCGGGGCGATCACCGTCTCCGGCGGCGATCCCTGCGTGCTGCCGCGCGCGATCAAGAACCCGGTCGAGCAGGAGGGCGCCCGCGTCGCCCACCGGCATGACGGCGTCGCACTCTGCCGCTTCCTCGCCTGGTTCGCCGCAGCGTCACCCGAGGGCGGCCAGACCGAGCGGAGTGCAGCGGCGCAGCTGCTTGCCTGCCGCAGCACCGCCCCGGGCTTTCACGGCGAGAGCTTCCCCGCCATCTCCGGCGCCGGCGAGCACGGCGCCATCATCCATTACAGCGTCACCCCCGCCTCGGACCGGCCGATCCGCCGCAACGAGATCTACCTGATCGACAGCGGCGGCCAGTATCCCGACGGCACGACGGACGTGACCCGCACGCTCTGGACCGGACCGGACGCGCCGCCGCAAAAGCTGCGCGACCACTTCACCCGCGTCCTCGCCGGCCATGTCGCCCTCGCCCGGGCGCGCTTTCCGCAGGGCACCACGGGCCCGCAGCTCGACGCCCTCGCCCGTGCGCCGCTCTGGGAGGCGGGGCTCGATTTCGACCACGGCACCGGCCACGGCGTCGGCTCCTATCTCTCGGTGCATGAGGGGCCTGTGAGCTTCCACCGGCTGGGAAAGCCCATCGCCCTCGCACCGGGCATGATCCTGTCCGACGAGCCCGGTTATTACGAACCCGGCGGCTACGGAATCCGGCTGGAAAACCTGCTGCTCGTTGTCCCCTCGCCGGTCGGGGCGGCAAAGCAATTCCTCGAATTCGAGCCGCTCACCCTCGCCCCGTTCGACCGCCGGCTGATCGATCCCGCCCTGCTCGCCCCCGACGCCCGCGCCTGGCTCGACACCTATCACGCCCGCGTGCTGGCCACGATCGGCCCCGCGCTCGACGCGGCGGCGCGCGCTTGGCTCGAAGCCGCCTGCGCGAAACTGTGATGCCGCGCCGGAGCACTTCATCCGATCAGATGATTCCATCCGGTCGGATGATGTTCCAGGCTCAGCCGACCGCGGCCCGCAGCGCCGCGCCGGCGGCCAGCGGGGCGATCGGCAGAAACAGCGCGAGCAGCCCGCCGAGCATGGCAAGCTCCGCGTAAGGCGACTGCGCCACCGCGCCCGCGGCGCCAAAGATCACCGCCGGGATCATCAGCGGCAGGGCGATCAGCGGCAGCAGCACCGTGCCGCCGCGCGCGCCGAGCGTGACCGCCGCACTCATCCCGCCCACCAGCGAGAGCAGCATCGTCCCCGGCAGCAGCGTCGCCAGCAACTGCGGCACCGCATCGCCGCCGAGCCGCAGCATGACCGCGACCGGCCCGGCGATGAGCAGCAGCGGCAGCCCGGTGGTCAGCCAGTGACCGATGATCTTGCCCATCGCCACGCCGCTCGCCGGCAGGCCGGACAGCATCAGCTGGTCGAGCGAGCCGTCCTCAAAATCGGCGGCGAACAGCCGGTTGAGCGGCAGCAGGGCGGCGAGCAGCGCGATCACCCAGACCACCCCCGGCGCGATGCCGGAGAGAACATTGGCCGAGGGCCCGATCGCGAAGGCGAACAGGCTGGCGGCGATGACAAAAAACAGCAGCGAGGCCACCGAGTCGCCGGCATGGCGAAGGGCGAGGATCAGTTCGCGGCGGATCAGCGCGAGAAAAGGTTTCATGCCGCCTGCCCCGCAAGGTCGAACGGCCGCGCGCCAGGCAGGTCGAGCGGCAGGTGCGTCGCCGCGATCACCATGCCGCCGCGGCCGAGATGCTTCGCGATATTGGCTTCGAGCCGCCGTACCGAGGCTGCGTCGAGCCCGGTGGTCGGCTCGTCGAGCAGCCAGAGCGGCGACGCCGAGAGGGCGAGACGCGACAGCGCCAGGCGCCGTCGCTGCCCCGAGGAGAGCAGCCGCGCCGGCAGGTCGGCAAACCGCTCCAGATCGACGCTGGCCAGCGCCTCCAGCACGAGCGCGCGCGGGCGCCTGCGGTCGAGGCCGAGATTTTCCGCCACACTCAGCCCCGGCTTGATCGCATCGGCATGGCCGACGAAGCACAGCCGTGTTGCGTGCAGCGGCGGATCGTCGAGAGCATCCGCCCCGTCCCAGAGCAGCTCGCCAGATGCCGGCGGGGTGAGCCCGGCCACCAGCCGGATCAGCGATGACTTCCCCGCCCCGTTCGGCCCGACCAGCACCAGCGCCTCGCCCTGGCCCACCCGGAACGATATGTCACGGAATATGAGACGTTCCCCGCGGATCGCAGCCAGGCCCCTCGCTTCCAGCATGGCTAGAGACCGGCGCTGGACATGGACGCGGGGCCCACGCCGTGATTAAAGCGGCGCGAAACCGGGTTTTGCTGCGGCGCAACGCACCGCAGTGGCGCGCGAAGAGGAGCGAACGCGATGAGCATGATCGGACGGGACAGTCTGCAAGTGGAAAAGACGCTGAGCGTCGATGGAAAGGACTACGCCTATTTCGCACTCAATGCCGCCGCTGAAAAGCTCGGCGACATTTCCCGCCTGCCGCGGACACTGAAAATCCTGCTGGAGAACGTCCTGCGCTTCGAGGACGGTTCGGCCTGCACGGTCGATGACGCGAAGGCGCTGGTCGAGTGGACCGCCCAGGCCCATTCCGACAAGGACGTGCCGTTCCGCCCGGCCCGCATCCTGATGCAGGACTTCACCGGCGTTCCGGCGGTGGTCGATCTCGCGGCGATGCGCGACGGCATCCTCCGCCTCGGCGGCAAGGCCGAGAAGGTGAACCCGCTGGTTCCGGTCGATCTCGTGATCGACCATTCGGTGATGGTCGACGTGTTCGGCCGCAAGGACGCTCTTGAAAAGAACGTCGACATCGAATTCGAGCGCAACGGCGAGCGATACGAATTCCTCCGCTGGGGCCAGGAGGCGTTCGACAATTTCCGCGTCGTCCCGCCCGGCACCGGCATCTGCCACCAGGTCAACCTCGAATATCTCGCCCAGACCGTCTGGACCTCGGCGTCCAACGGCAAGAGCTATGCCTATCCGGACACGCTGTTCGGCACCGACAGCCACACCACGATGGTCAACGGCCTCGGCGTGCTCGGCTGGGGTGTCGGCGGCATCGAGGCCGAGGCCGCCATGCTCGGCCAGCCGATCGCCATGCTGATCCCGGACGTGATCGGCTTCCGCCTCACCGGCAGCCTGCGCGAGGGCATCACCGCGACCGACCTGGTGCTGACCGTCACCCAGATGCTGCGCAAGAAGGGCGTCGTCGGCAAGTTCGTCGAATTTTTCGGCGAGGGTCTCGACCACCTGCCGCTGGCCGACCGCGCGACCATCGCCAACATGGCGCCGGAATACGGTGCGACCTGCGGCTTCTTCCCGGTCGATGGCATCACCCTCGACTACATGCGCCTCTCCGGCCGCGACGAGCACCGCATCAAGCTGGTCGAGGCCTATGCCAAGGCCCAGGGCCTGTGGCGCGAGGGTGCCGATCCGGTGTTCTCCGACACGCTGGAACTCGATCTCTCTACCGTCGAGCCCTCGCTCGCCGGGCCGAAGCGCCCGCAGGACCGGGTCGCGCTGTCGCAGGCCTCCACCGCCTTCGATGCCGAGCTGACCAAGGGCCTCGGCGTTCCTGCCGGCGATGTCGGCGCCACCGCCGAGGTGAAGGGGACGAATTTCTCGATCACCCATGGCGACGTGGTGATCGCCGCGATCACCTCCTGCACCAACACCTCCAACCCCTCGGTGCTGATCGCCGCCGGACTCGTCGCCCGCAAGGCCCGCGCCCTCGGCCTCACGCCGAAGCCCTGGGTCAAGACCTCCCTCGCGCCCGGCTCGCAGGTCGTCACCGAATATCTCAACCGCGCCGGCCTGCAGGACGATCTCGACGCGCTGGGCTTCGAGACGGTCGGGTATGGCTGCACCACCTGCATCGGCAATTCCGGCCCGCTTGATGACGCGATCGCCGATGCGATCGAGGACAACAAACTGGTCGCCGTCTCGGTGCTGTCCGGCAACCGCAATTTCGAGGGCCGCGTGCATCCGAACGTGCGGGCGAACTACCTCGCCTCGCCGCCGCTGGTCGTCGCCTATGCGCTGCTCGGCACCATGCGCAAGGACATCACCAAGGACCCGATCGGCAAGGACAAGAACGGCAACGACGTCTTCCTGAAGGACATCTGGCCGACCACCGCCGAGATCGCCGCGATGGTGCAGTCCTCGCTCACCCGCGAGATGTTCCTCGATCGCTATGGCGATGTGTTCAAGGGACCGAAGCAGTGGCAGGCGATCGCCGTCGAGGGCGAGTCGGACACCTATGGCTGGTCCGACAGCTCGACCTACGTCAAGAACCCGCCCTATTTCGAGGGCATGACGAAGGAGCCGGCGCCGGTGAAGGACATCGCGGGCGCGCGCATCCTCGCCCTGCTCGGCGACTCGATCACCACCGACCACATCTCCCCGGCAGGGTCCTTCCGCAAGACGACGCCGGCCGGCGAATACCTGCTCGAGCGCCAGATCCAGCAGAAGGACTTCAACTCCTACGGCTCGCGCCGCGGCAATCATGAAATCATGATGCGCGGCACCTTCGCCAATATCCGCATCCGCAACGAGATGCTGGACAATGTCGAGGGCGGCTACGCGAAGCACTTCCCCACGGGCGAGCAGCTGTCGATCTACGATGCGGCGATGCGCTACCGCAACGAAGGCGTGCCGCTGGTGGTCTTTGCCGGCCGCGAATACGGCACCGGCTCCTCGCGCGACTGGGCGGCGAAGGGCACCGTGCTGCTCGGCGTCAAGGCGGTCATCGCCGAGAGCTTCGAGCGTATCCATCGCTCGAACCTCGTCGGCATGGGCGTGCTGCCGCTGGTCTTCAAGGACGGCATGACCCGCAAGACGCTGGCGCTGAAGGGTGACGAGACGATCGACATCGTCGGCCTCGAAAACCTCTCGCCGCGCATGGATCTCGACATGGTGATCCGCCGCGCCAACGGCACGACCGACAAGGTCTCACTGCTCTGCCGCGTCGATACCCGCGACGAGGTGCTCTACTACCAGAACGGCGGCATCCTGCACTTCGTGCTGCGCAACATGGCGAAGGCCGCCTGAACACAGGCCGCGCCGCCCCTTGACGGGGACGGCGGCATGACGGCTTGAAGAGAGGCCGGCGCCGGATCCACGGCGCCGGCCTTTTGTCGTTCGGGGAGGAACAATGGCCAAGGAACGGGTGCTGGTCACGGGCGGGGCTGCGGGTATCGGCGCGGCGAGCGTCGCGCGCTGCCGCGAGGAGGGCTACGAGGTCGTGATGATCGACCGGATCGGCGATGGCATCGTCGCCGACCTGTCAGATCCGGCGGCGACCGAGGCCGCCCTGGCCGAGGCGCTGCGCGGCGGGCCGATCACCCGGCTGGTCAACAATGTCGGCACCGTCCGCCCCGCCCCGATCGAGGCGCAGACCGTGTCCGATCTCGACGCCGTGGTCTCGCTCAACCTGCGCTGCAGCCTGCAATGCGTGCAGGCGCTGCTGCCCGGCATGAAGGCTGCGGGATTCGGCCGCATCGTCAACATCGCCTCGCGCGCCGCCCTCGGCAAGGAAGACCGCACCGCCTATGCCGCGACCAAGGCCGGGCTGATCGGCATGGCGAAGGTCTGGGCGCTGGAACTCGGCCGCTTCGGCATCACCGCCAACGCCGTTGGCCCCGGCCCGATCCGCACCGAACTGTTCGACCGGGTAAACCCGCCGGACGATCCGCGCACCACGGCGATCATCGAGGGCATCCCGGTCCGCCGGGTCGGCACCCCGGCGGACGTGGCGCACGCAATCGCCTATCTGCTCGACCAGCGCAGCGGCTTCGTCACTGGCCAGGTGCTCTATGTCTGCGGCGGCATGACCGTCGGCGCCGCCGGAGCGTAGAGCATCATCCGATCAGATGGAGTCATCTGATCGGCTAAAGATGGTCTTTTTATCAACAAGATAGAGCACGATATCCGATCCTGATGGATCGGAAATTGCTCTAGCCCCGCCGCGCCGGGGCGGCGTGCGGAGCGGTGAAGCCGAGCGTCGCGAAGGTGGTTTTCATGTGCGCTGGCAGCTCCGCCTCGACGCTGAGCCGGCCGCCGCGCGGGTGCGGCAGGACCAGGCGGCGGGCGTGCAGATGCAGCTGGCGCGGAAACCCCTCGGCGAAGGCGAGGTGCTCGCCGTAAGGCGCATCGCCGAGGATCGGCGTGCCGATCGCGGCACAATGGGCGCGCAGCTGGTGGGTGCGGCCGGTGAGCGGATGCAGTTCGAGCCAGGAGAATTTCCGCCCGGCATGATCGAGGGTGCGGTAATCGGTGATCGCCTTCGCGGCATCCTCGTCGTCGCGGTCGGCGGGGCGGGTGCGCGCGCCCTGGGCGCCGCCGATGCGAGCGAGCGGCAAGTCGATCTGGCCTTCCATCGGGATCGGCAGGCCGACGACGATGGCCCAGTAGGTCTTTTCCATGTCGCGGCCGCGGAAGGCGGCGGCGAGGCGGTTGGCGGCGAAAGCGTTGCGGGCGAGGATGAGCACGCCGGAGGTGTCGCGGTCCAGCCGGTGGACGAGGCGGGGGCGTTCGGTGGCATCGAAGCGGAGCGCGTCGAGCATGCCGTCGAGATGTCTGGCGATGCCCTTGCCGCCCTGGGTGGCGAGGCCGGCGGGCTTGTCGATCACCAGCACGTCGGCGTCGCGGTGAAGGATGCGGGCGTTCAGCTCCTTGACGTCCCATTCATTGGCCGCGACCGTCTGGCGCGGCTTCGGCGCCGGGGTGTCGGGCACCGGCGGAATCCGCACTACCTGACCGGCGGCGAGATGGGTCGAGGCCTCGGCGCGCTTGCCATCCACCCTCACCTGCCCGGTGCGGCAGAATTTCTGGATCGCGCCCTGGGTAAGGCCGGGATGCAGGCTGCGGAGAAAGCGGTCGAGCCGCATGTCGGCCTGATCGGGCTCGACGGTGACGATGCGGACGCTCATTCGCGATCCTCCCTGAGTTTGGCCCAGTGCAGCAGGCGGCGCTTGATCTCCTGTTCCGCGCCGCGGCCGGCGGGGCGGTAGAAGGTTTCGCGGCTCATGCCGTCTGGGAAATAGGTCTGGCCAGAAAAGGCCTCTTCGCTGTCGTGGTCGTATTCGTAGCCGGCGCCGTAGCCGAGATTTTTCATGAGTTTCGTGGGGGCGTTGAGGATATGGGCGGGCGGCGTCAGGCTGCCGGTGGCCTGGGCGGCGCGGCGGGCGGCGCCGAAGGCGCGGTAGGCGGCGTTCGATTTCGGCGCCGTCGCGAGGTAGAGCACGAGCTGGGCGATGGCAAGATCGCCCTCCGGGCTGCCGAGCCGCTCATAGGCCTCCCAGGCGGCGATGGCATGGGTAAGCGCAGCGGGCTCGGCGAGGCCGATATCCTCGACGGCGAAGCGGGTGAGGCGGCGGGCGATGTAGCGCGGGTCCTCGCCGCCGGCGAGCATGCGGGCATACCAGTAGAGCGCGGCGTCGGGGTCGGAGCCACGCATCGATTTGTGCAGGGCGGAGATGAGATTGTAGTGCTCCTCGCGGTCGCGATCATAGAGGGCGGCGCGGCGGGCGATGATGGTGGCGAGGGCCGCTTCGTCGAGCGGTGCCGGCGGGTTCGCGGCGAAGATCTGCTCGGTCATGTTGAGGATGGCGCGGCCATCGCCATCCGCCATGGCGCGGAGGGCGGCGCGGGCGGCATCGGTGAGGGCGAGCTTGCGCGCCATCACGGCTTCGGCGCGGCGGAGCAGGTGTTCCAGCGCGTCGTCATCGAGGCGGCGGAGCACGAGGACCTGGCAGCGGGAGAGCAGCGCGCCGTTCAGCTCGAAGGACGGGTTTTCGGTGGTCGCGCCGACAAGAGTGATCGTTCCCTCCTCGACCACGGGCAGGAAACCGTCCTGCTGGGCGCGGTTGAAGCGGTGGATTTCATCGACGAAGAGCAGCGTACGCGCGCCGGTGCGGCGGCGGCGGGCGGCCTCCTCGAAGACGCGCTTGAGATCGGCGACGCCGGAGAACACGGCGGAGATCTGCACGAAGACGAGACCGGCGCGGTCGGCCAGCAGGCGGGCGATGGTGGTCTTGCCGACGCCGGGCGGGCCCCAGAGGATGAGCGAGGCGAGGCTGCCGCGTTCGAGCATCCGGGTGAGCGTGCCGTCCGGCCCGACAAGATGCGGCTGGCCGATCACATCGGCGAGTTCGCGCGGGCGCAGGCGTTCGGCCAGCGGCACGGCGCCGCGCGGGGCGGATGTCTGCGCGGGCGCGGCCTCGCCGAAGAGGTCGCCGTCGGGGGATGGGGAGCGGGCCATCGGGCCTCTATAGTTCAATCGCGCCGATAGAGCACGCGCAGCACGACGAACCAGTCATACCGCGGGTCGACGATCGTGCCATCGCGGTGCAGGAGAGTGCCGCGCGCGGTGAGCGGGACATGGGTGAGCGCGACCGTATCGTCGACATTGCCGCCGATGATGGAAAGTTCGGATGGCGTGGCGGCGGTGACGATGGCGCAGTGCGCCGGGAAATATCCATTGGTGGGCAGATCGGCATAGGTGATGCGGGCGGCGCTGCCGCGTCCGGCGCAGATGAGGTCGCCGGGCGCAGGCGCGTAGGTCGCGGGATTTTTGGCCCGGAGTTCGGAAGGTTTCGCGGCGTGAGGGGTGCCGTCATGGGCGGCACGCCAGGCGGCGTCGATATACCGGGCGTGGTCGGGCGCGTAGGGGAAATTCCGGCCGGCGCCGGCCATGCGCATGACATAGGATATGAAGGCGGCGGACCAGGCGTAGCGTCCGTTCACCGCGCGGGGAAAGACCCGACCCGCCGCATCGTGCTTGCCGGTCCAGCGATCTTCCTGATGGCCGGCGTTCATGCCGATCCACCAGTAAAGCCCGACTTCCTGCCAGCCGGCATCGTCGCGCTCCTGCAGCGCTGGCGGCGGCAACACCGGCTCCTCATCGGCGGGGCCGTCGATCACCGGGCTGCCCCAGTAGCGCCATTCCCCCTCGGCCACGCCAATGGCAGCGCTGCGGGAGAACGCGGCATAGGGCTTGCTGGCGAAGGGCGGCGCATGCGCATCCGGCCGCATCGCGCAGCCCGCAAGTGCTGCGAGCAGTGCGACGAGGCCGAGGGCGCGGCGCGCCGCCGTGTTCACGCCGCCGTCTGCAACGCCTGGTCGGGGAACATCGCAGCCAGCGCCGGCGCACTCGCCGCACAGATGCCGCGCTCGGTGATCAGGCCGGAGACGAGGCGCGCGGGGGTGACGTCGAAGGCGGGATTGGCGGCGGGACTGTCCTTCGGGACGATGCGGACGGTCATCATCGCACCATCGAGCGCGCGGCCGGTGATGGTGGTGACCTCGGCCGGCGCGCGTTCCTCGATCGGTATGTCGGAGAGCCCGTCCGCGATCGTCCAGTCGATCGTCGAGGAGGGCAACGCCACGTAGAACGGCACGCCATTGTCGCGCGCGGCGAGCGCCTTAAGATAAGTGCCGATCTTGTTGGCGACATCGCCGGCGCGGGTGACACGGTCGGTGCCAACGATGACCATGTCGACCTCGCCGCGCTGCATGAAATGGCCGCCGGCATTGTCGACGATCACGGTGTGCGGCACGCCGTGCTTGCCGAGTTCCCAGGCGGTGAGCGAGAAACCCTGGTTGCGCGGGCGGGTTTCATCGACGAGGACATGAACGTCGATGCCGGCATCATGCGCCATGTAGATCGGCGCGAGCGCCGTCCCCCAGTCGACCGTCGCGATCCAGCCGGCATTGCAATGGGTGAGGATGTTGACGCGGCGGCTTCCCTGCGCGCGGGCGCGGATGAGGCCGAGACCGTGCTCGCCGATGGCGCGGTTGGTCGCCACATCCTCGTCGCAGATCGCGGCGGCCTCGGCATAGGCGGCGTCGGCACGCTCGGCGGGCGGATGCGCAGCGAGGGCGCGCTGCATGCGCATGAGCGCCCAGCGGAGATTGATCGCGGTCGGCCGCGTTGCGGCGAGCATGGGAATGACCGTCGCCAGCGCTTCATCCGATGGATCGGCGCGCATGGCCAGCGCAACGCCATAGGCGGCGGTGGCGCCGATCAGCGGGGCGCCGCGCACGAGCATCGCGCTGATCGCATGCGCGACCTGCGCCGGCGCGGTCAGACGGGGAATCTCGATGGCCCAGGGCAGCCTGGTCTGGTCGATGATGCGGACCGACCAGCGGTCGGACTCGTCGACCCAGATCGAACGATAGGGCGTGCCGTCGATTTTCATCTCTCACCTCGAAACTGCGTAAGCCGATCTGGCGCGAGGCAGGGCGCCGCGTCAATCGCCGCGCGCGCATGGCGTGGTTCGGGACGATGATCCGGCGCGCTCACACTGATATTTTCGCGCGCTCACACTCGGGGCTTTCACGCGCTCACGCGCGTTGTTTCAGCGCACTTACGCTGATATCTTTTTGCGCGCTTACGCTGGTATCTTTTTGCGCGCTTACGCGCGACGATGCAGCGCGCAGATGAGGGTGAAGAGGCGGCGGGCGGTGTCGAAATCGAGCAGCACCTTGCCGTTGAGCCGGGCCATCACGAGTTCGGCGCCCTCGTTGTGCAGGCCGCGGCGGCCCATGTCGATGGCCTGGATCCGCGCCTCGCGGCCTTCGGCGACGGCGGCGGCATAGCTGTCGAGCAACATCTGGTAGTCGCGGATCATCGAGCGGAACGGACCCGGAGCGAGGACGAGGGTTTGCTGCGTTGCGTCGGATTCGTCGCGAATGTCGAAAACCAGCCGGCCATCCTGCACGGAGAGATGAAGGATGGTGGCGGCTTCGGGATGCGTGGCGAGGGCGAAACGGTTATCCGCCGCAAGATCGGCGATGGCCTGGTTGCGGTCGGCCTCCTGCATCGGCGAAAGCGCGCCGCCGATCTCTTCATCGAGCACAACGCGGCGCAGGCGGCCGCGGATGTCGGACGCGCCGTCAGCCATTGCCGGACGGCACCACCCTCGGCGCCGGGCGCAGCAGATTGACCTTGAGCATGATCGCGAGCGTGGCACCCTTGATCGGCCGCATCATCAGCAGGATCAGCGCGAGCGTCAGCGGCACGAAGATGAACAGCGAGGCAACCCAGCTCATGCCGCCATCATAGTCGGCCGTCACCATCAGCAGGATGACGATATGCAGCGCGATGACGAGGGTAAGATAGATCGGCGCATCGTCGCACGGCACGCGGCCAAGCGGAGCGGCACAGGAGGAACATTCGCGCCGCACCTTGAGATACCCATCGAAGGCGGAGACTTCGCCGCAAGCGGGGCAGCGCATCGACAGGCCACGACCGAGGGCGATGCGCCAGCCTGGCATGGCGACCTCGTGCTGTGCGCGCCCGCGCGGTGCGATCCAGGTGATATCGGTATCGTCGGCCACGCTCGGATTTCCCATGGCATTGTCTGGAATGATCTCCGGACGATGACATGATCGGCCCGAAGCGACGCGGACGCAAGCCTTTCAGCGCGGCGGCAGAGTGGGAATGCGCGGAGCGCAGGACGGATCTCATGCGGCGTTTGACAGTCAAGACGATGCGAAACCGCATCAGAGCCGCGAAAAAACGCAAAAAACAGGCGCCGCGCAAGGAAGTGCCGACGCTTTTTGTTGACACAGCATATTCATACGGCCGATAGCGGAAATTGCGTGCGCCGCGCGATTCGCGTCGCAGAACTGTCAAGAGCCGATCGGTCAAATCGAGTAACGCACGCGAAAGGGAAGGATGGACACTGGCCGCGATCACGCGAAGCCAGGCCTCGAAACGACGGGAAGACTGCCTGCACGACGATGACAACCGCGATGGCGTCACCTCGACTAACCGGACATCAACGGACCCGCTCCGCAAACTCCAGCGATGTTAGAACTTCAGAGGTGACGCGGCCCCGAGCGGGGCGATGGCGGCCTCGGTCATTGGCAACGGCAAGGCTGACCGCGTTACCCGCAACCCCGAGCGAAGGAACAACCTCGTGACCAAGCAAACCGAACCGCGCGCCAAGGCCCTCGCCATACGCGCCAGCACCAGGACCACTGCGAAAACCGCCTCGAAGACCAAGACAGCCACCGCAAAAGGCGCAACCACGAAACCGGCCGCCAAGGCAAAGCCGAAGGCAGCGCCTGCAAAGATCGCAACACCGAAGGCGATGGCCAAAAAGCCGGCGGTAACGGCGAAAGCCCCGAAGAGTGCCGCCACAAAGGCCGCGACGAAGACGATTTCGGCCGCGAAGCCGAGCGCGAAGACCACCGCCACCAAGGCCGGCGCCACCAAGGCCGGCGCCGCGAAGGGTGCGGCGACGAAGACCGCCAGCGCCAAGGCTCCCGTCATGAAATCCGCTGCGGCGAAGACCGCGGCGAAGGCGACGGGCAAGACCGCCGCAAAGACAGGCAGCAAGGCCCCGACCAAGAAGACGACGACCACAAAGGCGGCGACGAAGATCACTGCGAAGACATCGACGCAAGCCAAGGCCGGTGCGAAGACCGCCGTGAAGAGCAGCGCAAAGTCCGCGACGAAACCTGCGGCGAAGACAGCCGCAAAAGCTGCTGCCGGCAAGCCAGCCAGCACGAAAGCCGCCCCGGCAAAGGCCGCAGTTGCGAAGGCGACGGCGAAGGTGACGGCGAAGACGGCAACAAAGACTGTAGCAAAGCCTGCAGCGAAGACGGGCGCCAAGGCCGCGGCTCCGGCCAAGACGGTGAGCCGCACCGCGGCGACGACGCGGAAGACCGCAAATGGCAAGCCGACCAGCGCGGCTCGCGCCACACCGGACCGGCGCGCCGTGAAACCGGTTATCACACGGCCGTCGGCGAAAGCGGCGCGCAAGGCGGAGCCCGCTTCACCGTCCACCACCCCGGCGCCGGACACCGCCCCCGAGGGCGAGGACAGCGGCAGCTGATATACCGCTCATAAGGCGACGACTGATTACGCCCTGCCGTTACGTGTACCCGACCGGATGGAACCATCCGGTCGGGTAACGCGGACCTGCCGAAATCAGCCCTTGGCGCTCGCCCGGTCAGGCCGCCTGTGGGACGACGGGCAGGCATTCTTGAGGATGGCGAGCGAGGTCAGCTTGCCGGTCATCACGAAATTGCCGAAATCGAGCCGGACATCGCGCGAGACGCCGTTGGTGAAATAGCGCATCTGCGTGCGGAAATCCGGCTCGTCGTCCTTTTCGGTGCGGGGCCAGAAGCCGATATCCACCAGGGCCGAGGGCAGTTTCGCAAGGTCGGCGAAGCGGTCGTGCTGCGGCTGCCGGCGTTGGAGAATGGCGACGAATGTATGCTCCGCACCGCGGCTCGACGTGCCGTCGAACAGCGGCGGATCGATGCCCTGCTTGCCGGCCTCGGCGGCTTCGAGAATGGTGCGGGTATGCGCCATCGGGAACAGCGTGCCGGCAGGCAGTGTTTCGGTCCGCCCCTTCGGGACGATATAGGTCACCTTGCCATCTTTGGGGCCCATCACGGCGGTGCCCTGGTCCTCCACCTTCATCGAGGTGCCGTTGCCCTGGCGGAGCAGGAAGGTGAAGTGCCGGCCGTCCTTCGCCTCCCAGGTATCGTAGTCGCTGATGGTGCGGCTCAGCGTGCCGTCCTGGTTGCGGATCAGCAGGGTCATCTTCTGGCTGACCGTGTAGGCATCGCAGGTGTTGCGCACGTTGAATTCGAGGCGGCCGGTGGCGCCGGTGACGGAATGGCCGCGCACCTTGGACAGGGTCAGCGTGTAGCTGGCATTCTGCCCGACCAGATGGATCGGCGCGCCGGCTGACGCGACGGCGGGAAGCGCGAGCGCGGCGAGCAGGGCCGCAGCGAGGACGGGTTTCATGGGCCGCGCCTCCGGCGGCCACCGCGCCGCTTGTCGGGGTCATAGCCACCGCCGCCGGGGCCGAGCGGCTCGGGCGTGCGATTGCGTGGCCGGCGCTGCGATGCGCTCGGCGCGGGCGGCGGCGTCAGCCCGAGATCAAGCGCCTCGAGCCGCTTGATCTCGTCGCGCAGGCGCGCGGCTTCCTCGAATTCCAGATCGGCCGCGGCATTGCGCATCCGTTTCTCCAGTTCTGCCATGGTCGACTTCAGATCCTTGCCGACGAATTCGGTAGCACCGCTGTCGCGGATCGGTGCCACGGTCACGTAGTCCTGTTCATACACCGAATGCATGATCTCGCCGATCTGCTTTTTCACGCTTTGCGGCGTGACGCCGTGCGCCTCGTTCCAGGCGGTCTGCTTGGCGCGGCGGCGCTCGGTTTCGTCGATCGCGTATTTGAGGCTGCGGGTCATCGTGTCGGCATAGAGGATGACGCGGCCCTCGACATTGCGGGCGGCGCGGCCGATCGTCTGCACCAGCGAGGTGGCAGAGCGGAGGAAACCCTCCTTGTCGGCATCGAGAATGGCGACGAGCATGCATTCGGGAATGTCGAGCCCCTCGCGCAGCAGGTTGATGCCGACCAGAACGTCGTAGGCGCCGAGCCGCAGATCGCGGATGATCTCGATGCGTTCGAGCGTATCGACGTCCGAATGGAGGTAGCGAACGCGCACGCCGTTTTCGGTGAGGTATTCGGTGAGGTCCTCGGCCATGCGCTTGGTGAGCGTGGTGACCAGCACGCGGCCACCGGCCTGCGAGGTGGCGCGGCATTCGGCGAGAAGATCGTCCACCTGGTGCTCGACGGGGCGGACATCGATGACGGGATCGACAAGCCCGGTCGGGCGGATGACCTGCTCGGCGAAGACGCCGCCGGTCCGCTCCATCTCCCACGGGCCTGGGGTTGCGGAGACGAAGACGGTCTGCGGCCGGAAACTCTCCCACTCCTCGAATTTCAGGGGCCGGTTGTCGATGCAGGAGGGCAGGCGGAAGCCGAATTCGGAGAGGATCGACTTGCGCGCGAAGTCCCCCTTGAACATGCCGCCGATCTGCGGAACGGTGACGTGGCTCTCATCGACGATGAGCAGCGCGTTGTCGGGCAGGTATTCGAACAGGGTGGGCGGCGGATCGCCCGGATTGCGGCCGGAGAGATAGCGCGAGTAGTTCTCGATTCCCTTGCAGGAACCTGTGGTTTCCATCATCTCGATGTCGAAGGTGGTGCGCTGTTGCAGCCGCTCGGCCTCGAGCAGCTTGCCGGTCTCGGTGAAGTCGTGAAGGCGCTGCTGGAGTTCCACCTTGATCTTGCCGATCGCCTGGGTGAGCGTCGGGCGCGGGGTAACGTAGTGGCTGTTGGCGTAGATCGCGATGGCGGGCAGGTCAGCCACCTTCTCGCCGGTCAGCGGGTCGAATTCGGCGATGCTCTCGATCTCGTCGCCAAAGAGGGTGACGCGCCAGGCGCGGTCTTCGTACTGGCTCGGGAAAATATCGACCGTCTCGCCGCGCAGGCGGAAGGTGCCGCGCTGGAAGGCGGCGTCGTTGCGGCGGTATTGCAGTTCGACCAGCGCCTTGGCGAGGCGGTCGCGGTCGATCGAGCCGCCGACTTCGAGGCGGACGACCATCTGGCTGTAGGTCTCGACCGAGCCGATACCGTAGATGCAGGAAACGGAGGCGACGATGATGACATCGCCGCGCTCGAGCAGCGCCTGGGTGGCGGCGTGGCGCATCCGGTCGATCGCCTCGTTGATCTGCGCGTCCTTCTCTATGTAGGTATCGGTGCGCGGGACATAGGCTTCGGGCTGGTAGTAGTCGTAGTAGGAGACGAAGTATTCCACCGCGTTATCCGGGAAGAACGACTTCATCTCGGCATAGAGCTGGGCGGCGAGGGTCTTGTTGGGGGCGAGGATCAGCGCCGGGCGCTGCACCTGCTCGATCACCTTCGCCATCGTGAAGGTCTTGCCCGAGCCGGTGACGCCGAGCAGGACCTGGTCGCGCTCATCCTCCCGCACGCCGCGGACGAGTTCGGCAATCGCGCCCGGCTGGTCGCCGGCGGGCTCATAGTCGGAGACAACACGGAGCGGCTTTTGCATCGGCCGCGCCCCCTGGCGTTCGGGAATGAACGGGAGGCGGGGCGCGGCGATGGCGGTGGACATGCGGATGTGGACCGGGTTCAGCCGCGCGAGGTCAGGACTTCTTCGACTCGACGAGAGTCTTCATCTCGTCCATCGCCTCGGAGAAGCGCTTGTTCAGCGTTTCCACCGCATCGTGGCTGGAGCGCTGGATGAGATCGCCGAGATCGCGCATGTTGGCGACGGCCGTTTCATACGCGTTCTTGAGCAGTTCGGCCTGTTTCGCCGCGCGGTCCTGCGAGCCGGTGACGGAGGCGAACCCGCGCAGCTCCTCGGAGAGTTCCGTCATGGTTTTCTGCATGATCTCCATGTGTCGCCGGGCGACGGCCTGGGCACCTTCGAGGGCGACGCGGTTGGCTTCCGACAGCGCCTCGAGATTGCGGCGATAGGCGGCGAGCACGACCTCGACATCCGCCATGGCGGGAAGCTTCATCGCGCCGAATGCCTTGGTGAAGTCGAAATCCGGCAGGAAGGATGGCATCGCGCCGTGTTCGGCACCGTGCTTCGATTTGGGGGATTCGGCCATGAAACGACTCCTCTGCTGGATATGGGGCATCGATAGGGGCAGACCGCGCTGCCGCCGCAACTCTAGACCCGGCGCTGCGGAATCGCGAGGGCTTATGTGCCCTCCGCCGGGTCAGCCGAAAGGTCAGGCGCAGGGGTGAAGTGCGCATCCTCATCCGCCTCGGCGGCGAGCGGGCGGGTGCCGTTGAGCTGGAGGGCGGCCTGCTCGGCGCGGGTCAGGGCGGTATCGAGGGCGGCCATCGTGGTCGAGAGATCCTCGCTCTCGTCGCGCAGCCAGGCCCGCACCGTCCAGGCCCAGACCGCGAGCATCCCGCGCTTGCGCAGGGCGCCGCGCAGCCCGGCAGCGGAGACTCCGGCACCTTCCAGCATCCAGCCCATCGAGGCGAGATTGGCGCGGGCGAGCCAGCAGGCGAGCAGCGGATCGGTCGGGATGTGGCGCAGCAGGGCGATGACGCCCGCGCGATGCTGCTGGAGGAAATCGATGCGGCGCATGACGATGTCGAACAGCCGGTCGCGCACCGCGCCGTCCGCTGCCGCACCGTGCAGGGCGTGCATGTCGGCAAGCCGGCCGAAGCGGGCGAGGATCATCCCCGTGCAGGCGAAGCTGCGACGGGCGCGATCGAGATCGAGCCCGCCATGGCGGGCGGCGGCGGCGGCGGTCACAAGGCGCCAGCCCTGGCTCGCGCCAAGGTCGAAGGCGGCTGCGACCAGATCCTGTTCGAAACGTTCCGTGCTGCTCATGGATGCTGATGTAGGATGGTGGGGCGGCGCTGCCAACCGCCCTGCCCTGCCGGCAATGCCGTGCTGCGGATCAGATCCGCTCGCTGATCGCGATCGCGGCGCGGCAGCCGATGCGGATGGCGCCCGACAGCAGGCGGTAGAACGGCGCCTGCTCGGCCTCGTTGGCGAGGCCGATATCCCGGTGTTCCAGCTCCTCCTGGCGGAAGGTCTCGATCGTCGCGGAAAGCTCGGGCTCGGCATCGCCCAGGCGGTCGCGCTGGGCAGCGTAATGCGCGTCGATGGTTTCCTCGACGGCAACGGTGCAGGCCATCGCGGCGCGCGGGCCCATCGCCGCGGTGGCGGCGCCGAGGGCGAAGCCGGCGATGCGCCAGAGCGGCAGCAGCGCGGTCGGGCGCACCCGGCGCTCGCCAACCAGGCGGGAGAACGTGTCGAGATGGACCTGCTCCTGCGCCTTCATGTGGCGCAGCGTGTCGCCATGGCGGCCGCGGCCGAGCACGGCGAGCTGGCCGGCATATATCTGTTTGGCGCCGAATTCGCCGGCATGGTCGACCCGGATCATGCGGGCGATTTCGGCGGGCGGCGTGCGGTCGCCGGGGAGATAGTCGATGTCTTTGCTCATGCGTTGCTCCGTCTGTCACGGAAGATATGCGCACTTGCCGCGAGCGCCACCACCAGCGACCAGATCAGGTCCATCGTCGCGAAGGAGACCGGCAGGAAGGGGATGAGGAAGACGGGTGAGTCGCACGAGGCGGAGGGGCGAAGCGGCAGGTCGGCGCCGAAGGAGGGCGGCGGCGCGTTGCATTCCGGCAGCGGGCTCTTCCACCAGTGCTGCTCGGCGCCGACATGGACGAAGGCGATCGCCACGTTGACGAAGAGTGCGAGGGCGGCAAGGCCGATCAGCACCCGTGCCGGCAGGCGCGGCAGGATTGCCGCGAGAATGCCGAGGGCGGCGGCGATGCGCCAGGGCCAGCGCTCGATATAGCAGAGCGGGCACGGAATCATCCGCAGCACATCCTGGGCGAAATAGGCGGTGCCGAGGGCGGCGAAGGCGGCAAGGGCGAGAAACAGGCCATAACGCCGGTGCGATGTCATGATGCGGATATGCCGGAGGGGCTGGCGGCGCGCAATCCGGCGGGACGCAGGCCGGGCATCACGATCAGTGGCGCCGGTGGCCCCGCCGGGCTGGATCATGCCTTCTGAAGTGCGGCGGCGGCCTCCGTCACTGCCTTGGCGTGGCCGGGCACCTTGACGCCGTGCCACGCCTTCGCGATGCGGCCATCCGCCCCGACCAGGAAGGTCGAACGGTCGATCCCCATGTATTTGCGGCCATACATCGATTTCTCGACCCAGGCGCCGAAGGCCTCGACCACGGCGCCGGATTCATCCGAGGCAAGCGGAAAAGCGAGATTGTACTTGGCGGCGAATTTCTCCAGCGCCGGCATCTTGTCCTTGGAGACGCCGATGACGTCGATCCCGATGCCGCCGAGTGCCGGCAGCGCCTCCTGGAAGGCGCAGGCCTCCTTGGTGCAGCCGGGGGTGTCGGCCTTCGGATAGAAATACAGGATGAAGGGCCGGCCCTTGTAGCCGGCAAGCGAAACGGTGCGCCCGCCGGTCGCGGGCAGGGTGAAATCCGGCGCGTGGTCGCCTTCGGCAACGCTCATGCTGTGTCTCCTCGTGGATTGGTGATGCCGCGCGGATCGCCGAGATGGCGCACGAAGGACGTGCGGACGAAGGCGGCCTGCGCCTCCATCGTGGCGATGATCCCGTCGAAATCAAGCGCACCGGCGGCGGCGAGAATGGGGGCAAGGGCGGATTGCGGCGACTCCGGGCGGGGATCGGCGAGGCCGGTGATGCGGCGCATGGCCTGCACGGCGCGATACCAGCGATCGGCTGCCGCGAGCGCGCTGGCCTCTTCGGGGTCGAGCGCGCCACAGGCTTCGAGTTCAGCCAGCGCCTCGGCGGTGCGCTGGCGGAACCGCGCGGGCGCGCCGCGGAAATGGACGAGTTGCAACGCCTCGGCGATGAAGCCGAGTTCCATCATGCCACCTTCGCGGTGCTTGAGGTCGAACGGGCCGGCGGGCGGGGCGTCGCGCGCGAGGCGGGCGCGCATCGCCACCGTGTCGGCGCGGGTGGTCGCGGGCGGGATGTCGCGCGCGAGGGCGGCGCGGAACTCGGCATCGACCACCGGCGCGAAACCGCGGGTGGCGGCGAGCACGCGCGCGCGGGTCAGCGCGAGGCGTTCCCACGTCCAGGCTTCCTCGGCATGGTAGCGGCGGAAGGCGGCGCGGGAGACGGCGACCGGCCCCTTGTTGCCGGACGGGCGCAGCCGCATGTCAACCGCATAGATCGCCCCCTCGGCGCCGGGCGCGGTGATGGCGGCGACCAGCGCATGGGCGAGGCGCAGGAAATACTGGCTGGGCGGCAGCCGGGCAGCGGCGGCTTCGGGGGGATGGTCGTAGATCAGCATCAGGTCGAGATCGGAGCCGGGCTGCATCTCGCGCGCGCCGACCCGCCCGAGGGCGACGATGGCGAAGCGCCCGCCCCGCACCCGGCCGTGGCGGGCGGCGAAATCGGCCATCACCCGCGGCAGCAGCGCGACCAGCGCGGCATCGGCGAGGTCGGTGCGCCAGAGCGATGCCTGGTCGGCGCTGATCCGGCGCTCCAGCGTTGCGACCGCGAGGTGGAATTCCTCGCGCCGGACGAAGCGGCGCAGCGTGTCGAGCGCGGTTTCGAGATCGGCGGCGTCACGCAGCAGGCGGCGCAGTGCCGGGCCGGGGCGGGTAAAGCGGGCGACCGGGGCGAGCAGCGCATCGAGCGCGCCGGGATGGCTGGCGAGATGATCGGCGAGCGGCGGGGCGGCGCCGAGGACGGTCGCCAGCCGGTCGAGCAGTGCCGGGTTGTGCTGGAACAGCGAGAGCAGGCTGACGCCGGCACTCTGGCGTTCCAGCATCCGGTCGAACCGGCGGAAGGCGAGATCGGGGTCGGGCTGGCGGCCGAGGGCGCGCAGCAGCGCGGGCAGGATGGAATCGAGCAGTTCGCGGGCGCGGGCGGTACGCAGCGCCGGCAGCGTGCCGTTGCGCCAGAGACGAAGCCTGACCGCGAGATGTTGCGGATCGGCGAAGCCCAGCCCGCGCGCCTGCTCGGCGAAGGCGGCGGGGGCAGCGCCGGACTCGCCGGGATCGGGTGCTGCATCCTCGTTGCGGCCCGGATCGGCGTCGAAGAAATCGGCGAAGAGGGCGTTCACGGTCTCGCAGAGCGCATCGAGCCATGCGGCAAACCGCGCGGCGTCCGGCATGTTCATGAAGGTCGCGAAACGGGCGAGGCCGGCCTCGGTCTCGGGCAGGGTGTGGGTCTGGCGGTCATCGACCATCTGCAGCCGGTGCTCGACCTGGCGGAGCGCGCGATAGGCGGCGGCGAGGTCGCGCGCGGCGGCGCGCGGCAGGTGGCCGGCGGTGGCGAGCGCGCGCAGGGCCGGCAGCGTCGCCGGGATGCGCAGCGCCGGCTCGTGCCCGCCCCAGACCAGTTCCAGCGTCTGCACGATGAATTCGATCTCGCGGATGCCGCCGCGGCCGAGCTTGACGTCGCGCCCGGCGATGCGGCCCGGGGCGTCGCGCCGGCGCTGATCGATCCGCCGCTTCATCCCGTGGATTTCGGCGACAGCGGCAAAATCGAGATTGCGGCGCCAGATGAACGGGCGGATCTGCTCGAGGAAGGACGCGCCGAACGCGCGGTCGCCGGCGACCGGCCTTGCCTTGGAAAACGCGGCGCGCTCCCAGGTGCGGCCCTGGCTTTCATAGTAGCTGAGCGCGGCGGCGAGGCTGACCACCGGCGGGGTGGCGGCGGGGTCGGGGCGCAGGCGCAGATCGACGCGGAAGACCATGCCATCCGCATCGCGCTCGGTGAGCAGCGGAACGAGATCGCGCGCGAGACGCGCCATGGCGGATTGCGAATCGTCCCGGTAAACGGAAGATGAAGGATCGAACAGCAGCACGAGGTCGATATCGCTCGAATAGTTCAACTCGCGCGCGCCGAGCTTGCCCATGCCGAGCACGGCGAAGCGGCTTCCCCGTTCGGGATCGGCCGGATCGGGCAGGCTGATGGTGCCGCGCGCGTGCAGGTGACGCAGCAGATGGCGCAGGGCGAGGCCGATGCTGGCATCCGCGAGGTCGGACAGGGCGGCGGTGACCTGCTCGACGCTCCAGGCCCCGGACAGGTCGGCCAGCGCGATGGCCAGTGCGGCACGGCGCTTGGCCTGCCGCAGGGTGCGGCCGATCGCGGCGCGGGTGGCGAGCGGATCGGCATCGCGCAGCAGGGCCAGCGCCTCTTCCATCACCGGGCCGGCACCCTCGGCGAGCACGCGCGGCGGAATGTCGGGCTCGCGCAGGGCGAGATGGGCGAGATGCGGCGCATTGCCGCCGAGACAGTCGAGCAGGGCACGACCAGGTGCCGCATCGGCGAAGCGCCGCGCGGCGGGGCCGATGGCGACGAAATCCGCGACGAACGACGCGGCGGCGCGCGTATCGGCGGGGGGCGGAAATCCGGGAGCCGGCGCCAGGAATTCGTTCATGCGTTCCGGAGTGTTCGATGAGGCGGCGGCTGCGTCAAGCCGGGCGGGTCGCCGGGCATGTCGGCCATCACGGCGCGCGGCTGGCGGGGACGTTGGCGCTGGTCGCGCTGCTGCTGCTGGGGGTCGCGGCCTGGCGGCTGGGCCAGGGGCCGGTGGACCTGCCGCCGCTCGCCGCGCGGATCGGCGCGGCGGTGAATGCCGCCGAGCCGGGACTGACCGTCACGGTGGGGGGCGCCGGCCTGGCCTGGGAAGGATTCCGGCGCGGCGGCGCGCCGATCGACCTACGCCTTGCCGACATCGTCATCCGCAACCGCTCGGGGGCGGTCAAGGCGCGGATCTCGACGCTGCGGGTCCGGCTCGGCCTTGCGGCGCTGATCCGCGGCGCGATCGCGCCGATCAGCATCGCCGCCCACGAACCCGCCATCGTGTTCCGCCCCGCCTTGCAGAAGCCGGCCGGGCTGGCAGCGCCGCCGGTCGCGGTCGGGGCGCTGCTGACGCTGATTTCGCAATCGCCGCGGACGGGCCGTCTCGACCTCGCCGGGCTGCGGCGCATCCGCATCACCGGCGCGCATGTCGCCATCGAGGCGGCGGGCGCGCTGCCAGGCCTTGCGGCGAACGACGGCGCGCTGGTCTTCACCCGCCGCCCGGGCGGGCGGATGAGCGGCACCGCGCGGGCCGATTTCCGCAATGGCGGCACGACGATCCCGCTGGTGATGACGATCGTCGGCGAGGCCGGCAAGGGTTGGGTGACGGCGCTGCTCGGGCCGTTCGACCCGGCGCGGCTGATCCGGCGCGGCTCCCCGTTCGCAGCGGTCGATCTGCCGGTCATGGTCGCGGCCTCGTGGCCGGTCGGGCAGTTCCGGACGCCGGAACTCGATCTCGGCGTCAGCGCGGGACGCGGGAGCATCGCGGCGGGAACCGGGCAGCTGCCGCTCACCGGTCTGCAGGCCCACGCGGTGGCCACGCGGGATGCGGTCCGGCTGACGGATGCGCGGATCGGCCTTGCCGGGGCAAGCGGCGCGACCGGACCGGTGGCGCGACTGCATGGGCGGATCGCGCTGCGCGGCGCCCTGCCCACCACGCTCGATGCGGCGATCGACCGGGTCCAGGCCACGGACCTGCCCCGCGACTGGCCGCCCGGCCTGCTGGAGGATGCGCGGCGCTATGTCACCCGGCACATCACCGCCGGGGTGGCGCAGGACGGGCGGTTCCACGCCATGTTCGATCTCGCGACCGGCGCGCTCGCACCGGGGGCGGCAACCGGCAGCTTCACCGCGCGCAATGTGCGGCTCGACTGGTTCCACGGCGCGCCGCCGATGACGGGGCTGGCCGGGACGCTGCATTTCACCGCCGATGACGCGCTCGACATCGACGCGACGGCGGGCCAGCTCGGCGGCCTTGCGCTGCGCGGACACATGCGGATCACCACGCTCAGCCGGCACGACCAGACGGCGATCATCGACGCCCATGCGGCCGGCGGGCTCGCCGATGCGCTGGCCCTGCTGCACGGCCCGCCGCTCAGGCTGAAGACCGGCCGATTGCGGCTGGACCTGGCGAGCGGGCGGGTGGCGGCGCGGATCGAGGCGAAGGTGCCGCTGATCCGCCGGCTCGCCCTCTCGGACATCACGATCCGGGCAACGGCGGGGCTCACGGCGCTGCATCTGCCCCTGCCCTTCGCCGGGCTCGCGCTCGATGGCGGCAGCGCGGCACTGGAGGTCGATCCGCACCATCTGGCGCTGCATGGCAGCGGAAGCGTGGCGGCGACCGCGACGCGCTTCACCGCGTCCATGGCGCTGCCGGGCGGGCAGCTTACGCTGGTCGCGCAGGCCGACGCCACGCGGCATGCGCTGGCGCAACTCGGCCTGCCGGTTGCGGCCTGGCGGGCGGGGGCGGCGCCGCTCACCGTGACCTATCGCGACGGGGCAAGCGGCGGCGTGCTGGATATCGGCGCCGACCTGACCGGCACGACTCTTGCCGCACCCGGCTTCGGCTGGCGCAAGGCAGCGGGGCAGCCCGGCCGGGCGACGCTGCGGATCGGGCTCGGCGGCGGCGCATTCGCCGGGCTGGAATCGGCGCATGTTTCGGCACCCGGCCTGCGGTTCGACGGGGTGCGACAGGCCGGTCGCCTGGCCATCGAGGCGGCGCGGCTCGGCCCGTTGCAGGCCAGCGGCACGCTGACGCCGCCGGCAGCCCCCGGCCGCCCGTGGCGGGTTTCGCTGGCCGGCGGCACACTCGATCTGGCCGGGCTGATCGCCCGCGCCCGCGCGCAGCCGGGCACCGGTGCCGCGCCCCCTGCCCAAGCTCCGCGCCCGGCATCTCGCCCCGCATCGCCCGGCCCGGCCTGGCAGCTGCGCGCGCGATTCGCCCATCTGCGCCTGCATGCCGCACCGGCCCCGGTAGCGGGGGCGGCGGAGATTGCCGCGACGGGGAACGGCGCGCGACTCGCAGGGCTGGACGCGACGCTCGAACAGGCGCCCCAGCGACGCGCGCGGCTGAGCTATCACCGCAGCCCAGGGGGGGCGCGACTCCGGCTCGATGCGCCGGATGCCGGCGCGCTGCTCGCGGAGGCGGGCATCACGAGCGGGGTGAGGAACGGCACGCTGACATTCGATGCGACGCGGCAGGGCGGCATGATGAAAGGGCGCCTCGGCATCGGCGATTTCCGGCTGACCGAGGCGCCGGTGATCGCGAAAGTGCTGCAGGCGCTGACCATTTATGGCATGCCGGCGGCGACCTCCGGGCCGGGACTTGCCTTCACCCGGCTGGTCGCGCCGTTCACCATGGCCGGGCAGGTCGTGACGCTCGGCGGGGCGCGGGCGTGGTCGCCCTCGCTCGGGTTCACCGCCACGGGGCAAATCGATCTCGGGCGGAAGCACTACGACCTCTCCGGCACGATCGTGCCCGCCTATGCACTCAACACCCTGCCCGGTCGGATTCCGCTGATCGGCCGTCTGTTCAGCCCGGAGAAAGGCGGCGGGCTGTTCGCCGCGCGCTACACCGTGGCCGGGCCGTTCGGATCGCCGCGGGTGATGGTCAACCCGGTCTCGGCGCTGGCGCCAGGTTTCATCCGCGACCTGTTCGGCATCGGGCCGCCGGAACCGGGCCAAAAACCTTGACGCAAACGTCAGGAAGCATCCGCAAAGATTGACTTGCCGAACGACGCCCCATAGATCATCCAGCAAAGAACAGCGACGCGAAACGCCAAACCTGTGGAGTGACCATGAAGCTGCTGGTGCCTGTGAAGCGTGTGGTTGATTACAATGTGAAGGTCCGCGTGAAATCGGATGGCAGCGGGGTCGAACTCGCGGGCGTGAAGATGTCGATGAACCCGTTCGATGAAATCGCGGTCGAGGAAGCGGTGCGGCTCAAGGAAAAGGGCGTGGCAACCGAGATCGTCGCGGTGTCGATGGGCGTGAGCGCCTGCCAGGAAACGATCCGCACGGCGCTGGCGATGGGGGCGGACCGGGGCATCCTGGTCGAGACCGAGGCCGAGCTGCAACCGCTGGCGGTGGCGAAGATGCTCAAGGCGCTGGTCGCGCGCGAGCAGACCGATCTTGTGATCATGGGCAAGCAGGCGATCGACGACGACATGAACGCCACCGGCCAGATGCTCGCCGCCCTGCTCGGCTGGCCGCAGGGCACTTTCGCCAGCAAGGTCGCGATCGCCGACGGCACCGTGACGGTGACGCGCGAAGTGGATGGCGGGCTGGAGACGGTCGCGCTGAAGCTGCCGGCGGTGGTGACGGCGGATCTGCGGCTGAACGAGCCGCGCTACGCCTCGCTGCCGAACATCATGAAAGCGCGCAAGAAACCGATCGAGACGGTGAAGCCGGAAGATCTGGGCGTCGACCCGGCGCCGCGGCTGACCACGCTGAAAGTGGCCGAGCCGCCGCAGCGCAAGGCCGGGGTCAAGGTCGGCTCGGTGGCCGAGCTCGTCGAGAAACTGCGCAACGAAGCGAAGGTGATCTGATCATGGCAGAGGTTCTGGTTCTCATCGAGCACGACGGCGCACACGTGAAGCAGCCGGCGCGCAGCGCGGTTGCGGCGGCGGCGAAGCTCGGCACGGTGCATGCCCTGGTTGCCGGCGACGGCGTGGCTGGCGCAGCGAAGGAAGCCGCCGCGATCGCCGGGGTGGACAAGGTTCTGGTCGCCGACAGCAAGGCGCTGGCGCACGCCCTGGCCGAGCCGCTGGCCGACCTGATCGTGAAACTTGCCGGCAATTACACGCATGTTCTTGCCGCCTCGACCGCGACCGGCAAGAACGTGATGCCCCGCGCCGCAGCCCTGCTCGACGTGCAGCCGATCAGCGACATCGCCGGGGTAGTGGATGCCGACACCTTCGTCCGCCCGATCTATGCCGGCAACGCGATGGCGACGGTGAAATCCGCCGATGCGAAGAAGCTGATCACCGTGCGCGCGGCGAGCTTCGATCCGGCCCCGGCCGAAGGCGGGACGGCGACGATCGAGACGATCGAGGCCGGGGTGGATTCCGGTGGATCGAGCTTCGTCGGCGCCGAGCTTTCGAAGAGCGAGCGGCCGGAGCTGACGGCGGCACGGATCGTGATTTCCGGCGGCCGCGGCATGCAGAACGGCGAGAATTTCGGCAAGCTGCTCGACCCGGTCGCCGACCGGCTGGGGGCCGCGGTCGGCGCCTCGCGCGCGGCGGTCGATGCCGGGTTCGTGCCGAACGATTACCAGGTGGGGCAGACCGGCAAGATCGTGGCACCGGATCTCTACATGGCGGTCGGCATTTCCGGCGCGATCCAGCATCTCGCTGGGATGAAGGATTCCAAGGTGATCGTCGCGATCAACAAGGACGAGGACGCGCCGATCTTCCAGGTCGCCGATTACGGCCTGGTGGGCGACCTGTTCACCCTGCTGCCGGAGTTGCAGAAGGAACTCGGCTGAGCCCTGCGGGCTTGAGCGACATCAAGGCGCCGGGCGGCCGTAAAGGCTAGCCCGGCCTCTGTTTCGATCGGAAGGAAATGCAGATGGAGATCAGGACTCTCGGCGTGCTCGGCGCGGGCGCGATGGGCAACGGCATCGCGCATGTCGCCGCCCTGTCCGGGCTCGATGTCGTGCTCGTCGACACCGCGCAGGCGGTGCTGGAGAAGAGCATGGCGACCATGCGGAAGAACCTCGAGCGCCAGGTGCAGAAAGGCACGATCGACGCCGCGTCCGAGGCGGCAGCCCTCGCCCGCGTCTCGCCGATGACGACGCATGACGCCTTTGCGGCATGCGACATGGTGATCGAGGCGGTGCCGGAGCGCGAGGAGATCAAGCGCGCGGTCTATGCGCAGGTGATCCCGCATCTCGCACCGCACGCGATTCTCGCCTCCAACACCTCGTCGATCTCGATCACCAAGCTCGGCCGGGCCTCGGGGATGGCGGAGCGGTTCGTCGGCATGCATTTCTTCAACCCGGTGCCGATGATGAAGCTCGTCGAGGTGATACGCGGGCTGGAGACCTCGGATGCGACGGTTGCCGCGGTCGAGGACCTGGCGAAGCGGATGGGCAAGATCACCATCGCGGCACAGGACATGCCGGGCTTCATCGTCAACCGCATCCTGGTGCCGATGCTCAACGAGGCGGTGTTCGCGCTGCACGAGGGGATCGGCGACGTGGTGTCGATCGACAACGGCATGAAACTCGGCGCCGGGCACCCGATGGGACCGCTGACGCTGTGCGACCTCGTCGGGCTCGACGTGGCGCTGGAGGTGATGCGGGTGCTGCATGCGGGGCTGGGCGAGGACAAGTATCGCCCCTGCCCGCTGCTGGTGAACTATGTCGAGGCCGGCTGGCTCGGCCGCAAGACCGGGCGCGGCTTCTACGACTATTCGACCAACCCGCCGACGCCGACGCGTTAGAGCATCATCCGATCAGATGGAAACATCTGATCGGATAAAGATGCTCTAATAAACCAAAAGACAGAGCACGACATCCGATCCGGATGGATCGGAACGTGCTCTGAAGCATCATCCGATCAGATGGAAATATCTGATCGGATAAAGATGCTTTGACAACCAACAGGATAGAGCTGGATCGTCAACCGAAAACCCGGCGCCGCGTGGCGCCGGGTTGTTGCGTTTTGCGGAGCCCGATTCAGGATTTCCACTGGCTGAGCACGACGCTGGCGATGATCAGCACGCCGCCGAGAACCTGGGCGGAAGCGAAGATCTCGCCAAAGGCAGCACCCACAAGCCCGGCCCAGACCGGCTCCAGCGTGTAGATCAACGTGGCGCGGTTCGCGGGGATGCTGCGCTGCGCCCAGTTCTGCGCGACCAGGACGAAGGCGGTGGCGAGGCCCATGCCGGTCATCGCCGCGAAGGGAAAGGCGTGGGTCGTGATCATGATGCCGCCGCGCACCGCCTCGACGGCGAAGGAGATGACGCTGACGGTGGCAAGCTGCACAATGGCGATGCGGCGCGGATCGGCGGTGAGGGCGCTGTGGCCGATCAGCACGATTTCGAGTGCCGCCCCCAGCGCGCCGCCCAAGGTGAGCCACTGGCCGCGGTCGAAGGCGAACGACAGGCCGGTCATGCCCGAGACGAGGACGAGGCCGGCGAAGGCGAGCGCGAGGCCGGCGAGCGCGAACAGGCCGGGGCGGCGGCGGAAGATCAGGAATTCGAGCAGCGGGACCATCGGCACGTAGAGCGCGGTGAGAAAGGCGGATTCGCCGCTCGCCACGGTGCGCAACCCGTCCGCCTGCAAGCCATAGCCGAGGAAGAGGATCAGGCCGATAGTAACGCCGCTCGTGATCTCCCTCCGGGTGAAGCTCGCCGGGTGCGGGCGGGTCACCAGAACGACGGCGAGTGCGGCGACGCCGAAACGCCAGCCGACAAAGGCATAGGGGCCGATATAGGGCAGCGACAGGCGGGTAAGCAGGAACGTCCAGCCCCAGATCACGGTCACCGCAAGCAGCACGATGACCGGGGCGTTCGGACGCGACAGGAAGCTGGAGACCGGCGATGACGGGCGGGCGATATCGCTCATGATCTCTATCAACGCGATCGCCGCGCGCGCGGCAAGCCCGCCCGCTCAGGTGAGGCGCAGCCTTGCTTCCACGACATCCTCCTCGCCCGGAATATGGGCGATCGAGAAGCCGAGATGGCGGATGAAGGCGAGCATCGGGTGGTTGTCGGCCAGGACCTGGCCAACCATGTCGATCACCCCCTCGTCGCGCGCCCAGTCGATCAGGTCGCCCATCAGCACCGAGCCGAGACCGACACCCTTCGCGCCACTCTCGACGAGGATGGCGAATTCGCCCTCGGTGCCGTCGGTATCGGAGCGGACAAGGCGGGCGACGCCGACCGTCTCGGCGGTCGCGGTCTCGACCGCGATCAGGGCGAGTTCACGGCCGTAATCGACCTCGGTGAGACGCACCACCTGCTCGGGCGCGAGCTGGCGGACGGCAGAGAAGAAGCGGAAGCGGACATCCTCCGGCGCGAGGCGGGTGAACAGGCGCTGATGGGCGGCGGCGTCTTCCGGGCGGATCGGGCGGATCTGGAACACCCGCCCCTTCAGCGTCAGCGTATGGGCGAGATGGGCGGGATAGGGGGTGATCGGCAATTTCGCGCGCCGCTCGCCGGGCGCGTGCAGGGTGATCCGGACATTGGCCGCCACCACTCCCGCGCCGGTGGCGAAGAGCGGATCGATGTCGAGGCGCTCGATTTCCGGCCAGTCGACCACGAGCTGGCTGATGCGGACGAGGGTGCCGGCGACTGCGGCGCGGTCCGCCTCGTCGATGCCGCGGGCGGGACGGAGCAGCGCGTTGCCGCCGGCGCGGCGGATCAGCCCCTCGGCGAGCTTCAGGTTGAGCGGCGGGAGATCGAAAGCAAGGCGCGAGGCGTCGGTGGCATCGCCGCCGCCGGGGCCGAAGCCGATGGTGGGGCCGACAAAGGGCTGCTCGCCGACCAGGATGCGCAGTTCGCGCGCACGCGGCAGCTGGTGCTGGACGAGGAAGCGCGCGCCCTCGGGGAAATCGCCCCGGCGGCGCAGGCGGGCGGTGATCAGCGCGGCCGCGGCCGCGGCGGAGGCGGCGTCCGGCAGGTCGAGCGAGACGCTGCCCTCGGGGCGACGCTGCGCCAGATCGGGGTGGGAGACCTTTACCACCACCGGAAAGCCGAGCGACGAGGCCGCCGCCGCCACATCCTCGGCCGTGTCGACGATGCGGGTTTCGGCGGTTTCGATCCCATAGGCGCGCAGGATGGCGAAACACGCATCCTGCGGCAGGGCGGTGCGGCCGCCATTGCGGGCGAGGGACAAGGCGGCGTGGACGGCCGTGCGGTCGGGGGCGACATCGAGCACCGCGGAGGGCGGCAACTCGCGGGCGGCAGCGCGGATGGCGGCGTGGCGGAGCAGGTCGCCGAACCCTTCGACCGCGCGTTCCGGCGTGGCGAAAGCGGCCACCCCGGCCTCGGCCAGGCGGCGGCGCTGCGGGGCGGCGGTGGTCTCGCCGAGCACGGCAGCCAGCAGCGGCGCCCTGATGCTGCCGGAACAGGCGATCAGCCCGGCGATCGCGGCATCGTCCTCCGGGCCGGACGGGGCATGGATCACGAGCACGCCCCCCACCTCGGGCGCCGCGGCGAGCATGGCCGCGACATCGGCAAGGCGGGTGCCGGGCGTATCCGGCAGGGCGATCGGGCCAGAGGCAGGCGGCAGGTCGCCCAGCAGCAGGCCAAGAACCCGGCGGGTTTCGTCCGACAGCACGGCAAGCTCGATGCTGGCGGCGAGCGCCGTGTCGGCGGCAAGGCGGCAGGCGCCCTCGCTATTGCCGAGAATGGCGAGGCGCTCGCCCTGGGCGGGACGGGCGCGGGTAAGGGTTTCGGCGGCGGCGAGGAACTCGCCAAGGCTGGTGGTGAGCAGCACGCCGGCGCGGCGCAGCGCGGCCTCGAACCCGGCCAGCGCGATGCCGCTCGGATCATCGAGTCGCGCGCCGGGAACGATGGCGACGATCGGGCGCAGGCGTGCCGCCGCGCGGGCGGCCGAGAGGAACAGCCGCGGGTCGCGCAGCCCGGCGATTTCCATCAGGATCGGGCCGGTACCGGGGTCGCGCGCGAGATGATCCAGCACCCGGCCGAAGCCGATATCCGCATTGCCGCCGATGCCGACGACATGGGAAAAGCCGATGCCGTTGGGCGCCGCCCAGTCGATCACCGCGCGCGCCAGCGCCGGGGACTGGCCGAGCAGCGCGACGCGGCCGGGCGGGGGCGGCATGTGGCTGCGCAACGCGTTGAGCCGCGCGGCGGGCGCGGCGATGCCGAACGAGCGCGGGCCGATGACCCGTACCCTGGCAGCGAGCGCGATCTCGCGCAGCCCTTCGACCGCGGCATAGACCACCGCCGCGCCGCGGACGCGGCCGGCAAGGCCGGCGATGATTCCGGGAACCGCTTCCGGGGGATCGGCGATCAGGGCGAGATCGACACCGCCCTCATCCTCGCCGGGACGCACGATCCGGCCGGGAAAGCCGCCTGCCGCCAGCGCGTTGCCCAAAGCCTCGCCCAACGCCGTCCCTGCCCCCGAGAGCAGCACGGATTTCGGCGCGAACAGGGCGTCGGGATCGAAGCGGTTGACGATGGAATAGCCAAGCGGCTTCATCGCGTCTCCTTCGGCCGGCAGGGCACCCCACGCGCAATCGGCGCGTGGTTCGATGCCGGGCAGGACACTAGAGCATCACCGGATCAGATGGAACCATCTGACCGGATGATGCTCTGTTTATCAATGTAGTAGAGAACTCCATCCAATCCGGATGGATCGGAAAGTGCTCTAGACCGATCCGCCGTCCGATGAAACCGCCCGTGCGGGTAGCGCCGGGTCAGCCGATCGGGCGGCGCGGGGCACTCAGCTCGAAGGGCCGATGATTTTCGGCTCCGGCAGGGCGGCACCGCCGCCGACATAAGCCGGATTGGCGTTGCGCACGCAGCGGGCGATCATGTCACGGCGGGCGTGGACCTGGGCCAGGCGATCATAGGGCGCCGCGGCATCGGGCGTGCCCTGGAACGGGGTGGCGAACTGGTCGGTGCGGGAGAGATAGGCGTAGTTGTGTGTCCGGTCATAGGCATTTGCCTGCTGGGTGCAGGCGGCGATGTCGGCCCGCTCGGCCGGCGAGGCGGGCGGCGGCGCGCCGAAGGTGCAGGCGGCGAGCGGCAGGCTCAGCAGGGCGAGGGTCAGGATCGGGCGCGGCATGGCGGTTGTTCCTCGGATTGGCACGGCAGCAGTTGCGCGCGCAGGGCGTTCTCGTCGAGAGCCCCCGTATCGGTCAAGACGGTGCGGGCGGCCGCGCCGAGCAGCGCGCCGTCCAGCTCGGCGCTGCCCTGATCGAGCCGCACGAACCGCGCAGCCCATCCCCCCTGCGCGAGCAGGGCGACGAGGCCGAGCAGCCGCAGGCAGACGGAGATGCCATGCGCCGTCGAGAGATCGGCAATACGGTCGACCGAGGAGGCCCAGACCCTGGCGTCGCGGTCGCGCAGCACGACATCGGGGCCGCCGGCGAAGCGGAAGCCGCGGCGCGGCCCTTCGGCGCCGGCGCGAGCGGCGGAATGTGCTGCTTCCCATGCCTGTTCGAGATCGCGCTTCTGCACCCGCGGCAGCCGGGGCGGCGACAGCGGCACGAGATGCAGTTCGGTACCATCGGCAGCGACGGCGCGGGGAATGGCGGCGGCCATGCCCGTCAGATGGCGATCCGCACGCCGAGTTCCACGACGCGATCGGACGGGATCTTGAAGAATTCGGTGGCCGAGATCGCGTTGCGCAGCATGAACAGGAAGATCGCCCGGCGGATGAAGCCGAGCTTGGGCACGGTCGCGGCGACGATGGTCTCGCGGCCGAGGAAATAGCTGATCTGCATCGGGCTGAAGGGCAGGCCGCGCTCGCGCAGCAGGTCGAGCGCGCGGGGAATGTTGGGGCTTTCCATGAAGCCGAAGGAGAGCAGCACGCGATAGACCCCCTCGGAGAGTTCCTCGATCTTGGCGCGCCTCGCATCGCCCACGAAGGGCACGCCGGGGTTGCGCACGGTCACGAATACCACGGTCTCGTGCAGCACCTTGTTGTGCTTGAGGTTATGCAGCAGCGAGGAGGGTGTGTATTCGGGGTTGCCGGTCAGGAAGACCGCGACCCCGGGAACCCGGACGATGCGCGATTGCGGCAGCCGGCCAAGGAAGGAGGCGAGCGGCAGGCTGTCCTGCTGCCAGCGCTGGTACAGCAGGGCGCGGCCGCGGCGCCAGGTGGTCATGATGGTGATGAGGCTGAAGCCGATGGCGAGCGGCACCCAGCCACCATCGAACACTTTCAGCACGTTGGAGCTGAAGAAGGCGAAATCGACCAGGCCGATCGCGCCGAACACCAGCACGGTGCGGCGGAGCGGCCAGTTGAAATGCCGGCAGAAGACGAAGGCGGCGAGCGCGTTGTCGCACAGGAAAGTGCCGGTGACGGCGATGCCGTAGGCCGAGGCCAGCGCGGCGGATGAGCCGAAGCCGAGCACCAGCAGCACGACGATGACGAACAGGAAGCTGTTGACCGGCGGGACATAGATCTGCCCCTGCTCGGTCTCGTTGGTGTAGCGGATCGGCATGCGCGGCAGCAGGCCGAGCTGGATGCACTGGCGGGCGACCGAATAGGCCCCCGAGATCACGGCCTGGCTGGCGATCACGGTGGCCATCATCGCGAGGACGACCATCGGACCGCGCAGCGCATGGGGCACCATGACGAAGAACGGGTTGGTCACCGCATGCGGATCGCGGATGACGAGCGCACCCTGGCCGAAATAGTTGAGCAGCAGGCAGGGCAGGACGAAGAACAGCCAGGACACGCGGATCGGCTTCGCGCCGAAATGCCCCATGTCGGCGTAGAGGGCCTCCGCCCCCGTCACCGCGAGGACAACCGAGCCGAGTGCGATGAAGGCGAGGAAATCGTGCCTGACGATGAACTCGAAACCATAGATCGGGATCAGCGCCTGCAGCACGAAGGGATGCTGGATGATCTGGTGCAGGCCGAGCAGGCCGAGCACGCCGAACCACAGCGCCATGATCGGGCCGAAGGCGCTGCCGACTCGCGCCGTGCCGAAGCGCTGGACGACGAACAGCACCAGGATCACCGCGATGGCGACGGGCAGGACGAATTCCTTGAGCCCGGGCGAGACCACCTCCATGCCCTCGACGGCGGAAAGCACCGAGATGGCCGGGGTGATCGTGCCGTCGCCGAAGAAGAGGCCGGCACCGCAGATGCCGATGATGCCGACGATCCATTTCGTCCGGTCGGACTGGGTGACGCGCTGGGCGAGCGCCATCAGCGAGAGTGTGCCGCCCTCGCCCTCGTTGTCGGCGCGCATGATCAGCAGGACGTATTTGATGGTGACGGTGATGACCAGCGCCCAGAAGATCAGCGACAGCACGCCGAACACGTCGGGTTCGAGGGAATTTTTGGTCGAGAAATAGCTCAGGCTGGTCTGCACCGCGTAGAGCGGCGAGGTGCCGATATCGCCGTAGACGACGCCGAGCACGCCAATCAGGCCGGCGAGACGGAGCTTCTCGCCGGGCGTGCCGTGCGGAGCCGCGCTTTCGCTCAAGCGGCGCTCCCGTCCCGGCCACGACCGATCGGCGGCACCTCGCCGGTCATGCCGGCAAGCACCTCGGCGACGTGGCGCACGGCGACCGGCTTGCCCTCGCGCGTCAGGCGGCCGGCCATGTTCAGCAGGCAACCGAGATCGCCGGCAAGCAGCAGGTCCGCACCGGTGGACACGATATCGGCCGTCTTGTCCGACACCATGCGGGCCGAGATGTCGGGATGCTTGACGCAGAACGTGCCGCCGAAGCCGCAGCAGACCTCGGGCGTGTCCATCTCGACGAGTTCCAGCCCCCCGACGCGGGAGAGCAGCGCACGGGGCTGCTCCTTGACGCCGAGTTCGCGCAGCCCGGCGCAGGAATCGTGATAAGTGGCGCGCTGCGGCAGGGCGACATCGAGCCCGGCAAATCCCATCACGTCGACAAGGAAACTGGTCAGCTCGAAGGTTTTCGCGGCGATCTCGTCGGCCTTGAAGCGCAGGTCGGGGTCGGCCTCGAACAGGCCGGGCATGTGCTTGCGGAGCATGCCGGCACAGGAGCCGGAGGGGGCGACGACATAGTCGTAGCCGGCGAGCGCGGTGAGCAGGCCTTCGGCAAGGGCGCGGGCGGTTTCATGATCGCCCGAATTGTAGGCGGGCTGGCCGCAGCAGGTCTGCGCCCGCGGTACCTCGACCGTGCAGCCGGCCGCCTCGAGCAGGCGGATGGCAGCGAAGCCGACGCTCGGCCGGTAGAGATCGGCGAGACAGGTGACAAAGAGGGCGACGCGCGGGCGCGCCGCGGCGGCTTCACTCATGAGGACGCTCCCTTGGCGGATGACGATGTGGCGGCCTGCCGGGGCAGGAGGACGAAGATGCGGCCGGTTTCGGCCTCGGCGCTCGCCCGCGCCGCGGCCTTGCTGCCAAGGCCGAAGAAGATCTGCAGCGCCGAGGTGCCGTGCGCGCCGACATCGACATCCTGCGCCGTGGTCAGGCGGGCGAGCGTTTTGGTGGCGATGAAGACCGGTGCGCCGAGCGGGATCGTCTTCGCGTCGACCGCCGCCGAGCCTTCCGGTGCCAGCGGCACGTCGAGCGCGCCCGGCGTGCCGAGACCATCCGGCACGCCACGGATCCGCTTGAAGAACACGTAGTTCCTGTTGGCGTCCATCAACCCGCGCGCGGCTGTGGGATGGGCGAGCAGCCAGGCGCGGATCGAGGTGATCGAGACATCGTCAGGCTTTAGATACCCCTTCTCCACCATCAGCTTGCCGATCGGCGTGTAGACACGCCCATTGGTGCCATCGAACCCGAGATCGATCAGCGTGCCATCCGGCAGGCGCAGCCGGGCCGCGCCCTGGAGCTGGATCATGTAGGCATCGACCGGGTTCTTCACCCAGGCCACGACCTTGGCGAGGCGGCGGATCGCACCGCCCTCGATCTGGGCGCGGCTGTAATAGGGAACCATGGTGCCGTAGCGCAGCCGACCGACGATACGCCGCTTGCCCGTCGTGTCGCGGAAGGCGGAAAGATTGGCGTCCACCAGGTCGCGCGGGCGGGCATAGATCGGCACGACATAGCCGTCTTCGCGGATTTCCGAACCGGGGTAGACCGGCTCGTAATAGCCGGTGATGCGGGTGGTGCCGGAGGCGGCATAGGGCACGAGCCAGGTCTGGAAGAAGCTCTGCGCCGCTGCCGCGTCATCTGGCGGCACCGACGTCGCGGCGGCGCAGGCGTCACGCCAGTCGCCGGCCTTGCCGCCGAGCGTGTCCGCAAGGCCAGCACCGCCCAGCGCCTGGTCGACCGGCATCACCGAGATCACCTTGCAGGAGCGCTGGAACGCCGGCAGGCCGGCGACGGCTTCATTCACGCTCCAGCCCGGCAGCGCGCTGTAGGCAACGCGGGACAGGCCGGAAGCGGCGCTATCCTGCCCGCCGGGGCGCGGCAGGGCACAGCCGGCGAGCAGAAGGAGGGCGGCGAGGCACGCCGGAGCATGACGCGACAGGAGAGCGCGCATGGTTCAGCCGCTGCGCGCCGCGGCGAGCCGCCATGTCGGGTCGGCGGCGCCGAGCTGCTTCTCGAAGGTCCAGAGATCGATCATCTCGGTCATCGATTCGGTGCCGGCGATCACCTGGCCCTGGCCGTCGCGCGTGAAGTTCTGCTGGTCGGAGACGAAGCGCACGACGATGACCGCCTCGCCGCCGATGATGTCCGCCTCGTCGATCGTGGTCTCGATGACGCGGAGGATTTCGGTGTGCTGGGTTTCGCCGGCCGCGTTGCGCGCGGTGATCGCCTGCTCGAACGTGGCCAGCACGGCCGGCGTCAGCAGCGACCGCAGCACGGCGAGATTGCCGGCGGCGAAGGCAAGCACGACGCGGCGGAAGCTGCCCTCGGCCGTTTCGAGAAAGCGGACCGGATCGAAGCCCCGCTCGGCGGCGGCGATGCGGGCGAGCGCCTGGCCGACGACCGTATGCGAGGCCGGAACCGGACGCGCGGGGCGGGACGGCTCGGCAACGCCGTCGATCACCGGCGGGCCAACGGGGCGCGGCGCGCCGCCGCCGGCGTTGGGCTCGGGCATCGGCGGCCGCTCGAACCCGGTGCGGCGGCCCAGCACGCTGCGCAGGCGCAGCACGAGGAAGCCCGCGACCAGCGCGAGAAGGACGATATCGACGGGGAATCCGGTATGCATGACGACAACGACACCTGTTTATGCGGGCGAGGCCCCTCCCCTCGTGATAGGCCGAGCGCGCCGCGCCCGCAACCGCGGCGGGAGGGAGCGGCGGTTTGCCGAAGCCGCCGGCTCGGGGTATCGACACGCCCATGATCCTGCTTCGTCACGGCCAGAGCGAGTTCAATCTCCATTTCACGGCAACGCGGCAGGACCCGGGAATCGAGGATCCCGGCCTGACGGAGCAGGGGCATGCGCAGGCCGCCGCAGCCGCCGCCGCACTTGCGGCGCGGCCGCTGCGGCGGCTCATCGTCTCGCCCTACACGCGCACCTTGCAGACGGCGGCGCCGATGCTCGCGCAGCGCCGCCTCGATGTGGAGATCTCACCGGATATCCGCGAGCGGTTCCACTTCACCTGCGATATCGGCAGTCCGCCGGATCGCCTCGCCGCGCGGTTTCCGGAGCACGATTTCGCCCATCTGCCGCAGCAATGGTGGCCGGGGCGGACGGAATCCGAAGCCGCCGTGATCGAACGCGCCAACCGCTTCCGCAGCGCGATGGCGGCCCGGCCGGACTGGCGCGAGACCATCGTGGTCAGCCATTGGGCGTTCATCCTCGCACTGACCGGACAGTCACTGACCAACGGCACGTGGATCGAGTATGATCCCGCCTCGCCGCCGCCGTCGTCGCTGACCTGGCGTCCCTGACCGCGGACCGGCGCCGGAGATCTTGAAACGTGCGCTGGACATCCAGATTTCTGCTGCCGGACACACATGCATGCGCCCATGCGGGCGCGGAAAGGCGGCAGGCGCGTGACAGGACGACCGGAGGCTGCATGAGGCTCGCTAGCCTCGCCGCGGCCGCCCTGCTGCCGCTGGGTCTTGCCGGATGCGCCGTCGGCCCGGCCTTTCACCCGCCGAAAACCCCGGTTCCCGCCAGCTTCGCCGCTTCGGCTGAGGCGAAGCCGGCCTGGCCGAAACCGGGATGGTGGCGGCATTTCGGCTCGCCGGAGCTTGACCGGCTGGTGACGGCCGCAAAAGCGCATAACTTCTCGGTGATCGAGGCGATCGACCAGCTCGAGGCGGCGAACGCGCAGGCGCAGATCGCCGGCGCGCCGCTGCTGCCGGCGATCACGGCAAGCAGCAGCGGATCGTTCCAGCAGGCGCAGGCAAGCACCGCGCGCGGGCTGCGGACAGTGGATACGCGCAGCTTCACCGCCACGTTCCAGGCCTCCTACCAGCTCGATTTCTGGGGCAGAAACTACGATGCGCTGCGCGCGGCGCAGGCGAACGCGGCGGCAGCGGAATTCAATGCCGCGACGGTGGCGCTGACCGCCGAGGCCTCGGTCGCCACCGTCTATTTCCAGGTGCTGGCCGATCAGGACCAGCTCGGCATCGCCCAGCGCAATCTCAAGGCCGCCGAAGGCCTGCTCGCGCAGTTGCAGGCGGAATTGCAGGCCGGCATCGTCGATGCGCCGAGCGTGGCGCAGCAGGCAGCGCTGGTCGCCGCCGAGCGGGCGAACATTCCCAACCTCGTCTCGCAGCTGCGCCAGGAAGCGATCGGCCTCGGGATTCTCACCGGGCAGGCGCCCGAGTTCCTCCGCGTTCATGGCGGCTCGCTCGGCGCGCTGCGCGTCCCGGCGCTGGCGCCGGGGCTGCCGGCGGGGCTGCTGACGCGGCGGCCCGACATCGCGGCGGCGCAGGCCACGCTGATCGCCGCCAATGCCAATGTCCGCGGTGCCATCGCCGCGTTTTATCCGTCGATCACGCTGACCGGCTCGGGCGGCTGGCAGAGCAAGGCGCTGAACCTGCTCTTCGCCCCCGGCTCGACCCTGATTTCGGCGGCGACCTCGATCGCCCAGCCGATCTTCGAGGGCGGCGCACTGACCGGGCAGTTGCGGGTAAGCCGCGCGACCTACCGGGAAGACGTCGCGAAATACGAGCAGGCGGTGGTGCAGGCCTTCAGCGATGTCGAGACCGCGATGACCGCGCTGCGCTATGCGACCGAGCAGGAAGCGTTGCAGCGGGTTGCCGTGGCGCGTGCCCGCGCCGCGCTCGACGGGGCGAAGGCGCAGCTCAGGGCCGGCGTGGTCGATATCGGCACGGTGCTGAACGCCGAACAGACCCTGCTATCCGACGAGACGACGCTGGTGACGGGGCGGCTCACCCGGCTCGATGCCGCGGTCAATCTGTACAAGGCGATGGGCGGCGGCTGGACGGCCGGTGCCGGCAAGGATCACTGACAATGGCGAAACGGCGCGGACGGATCATTTTCGGGCTGGCGGCGCTCGCCCTTGCCGGCGCGGTGGCGTATCGGCTTGGGCACCGGGGGAAACCCCAGCACCGCTTTGCCGCGACCGCGATTCCGGTGAAGGTGGCGAAGGCGATGCGGGAGGACGTGCCCGTCTATCTCGATGCGCTCGGCACCGTCGTCGCCTATCACACGGTGACGGTGCAGCCGATGATCACCGGCCCGCTCACCCGCATCCTGTTCACCCAGGGCCAGTTCGTGAAGCGGGGCGATGTTCTCGCCGAGATCGACCCGGCGCCCTATCGCGCGGCCCTCGACCAGGCGGAGGCGAAGCTCGCGCAGGACAAGGCGAGCCTTGCCAATGCCGAGATGCAGGCGCGGCAATACGCCTCGCTGGTCAGGCAGAACTACACGTCGAAATTGCAGGCGGCGACGGCGCTGGCCACCGCCGCGGAAGATCGCGCGCTGGTCAAGCAGGACGAGGCCAGCATCGAGACCGACCGGATCAATCTCGGCTATACGCGGATCACCGCGCCGATTTCCGGCCGCACCGGCATATTGCAGGTGAACGCGGGCAATATCATCGGCCCGAATACGGCCGGCGGCATCGTGGTGATCAACACGCTGCAGCCGATTTCGGTGCAGTTCAGCCTGCCGCAGCAGGACCTGCCGCAGATCGTCGCCGCGATGAAGCGCGGCAAGGTCGACCTGCTCGCGACCGCAGAGGGCGACCCGCAGACCGCCACGCTGCTCGACCGCGGCACCCTCGCCGTGCTCGACAACACGGTGAACGCCAGCACCGGCACGCTGACGCTCAAGGGCACGTTCGCCAATCCCGATCTCACGCTCTGGCCCGGCGCTTACGTGAATGTCCGCACGCTGGTGCGGACGATCGCCGGTGCGGTGACGGTGCCGCCGGTCGCGGTGCAGCAGGGGCCCGCGGGCAGTTTCGTGTTTCTCGTGAAACAACCGGCCAAGCAAGGCGGCGCGCTCACCGTGGAGGAGCGGAAGGTGACGCTCGGCGAGCAGACGGCGAACACCGTTGTCATCACCGGCGGGCTTGCCGCCGGCGATGAGGTGGTGACCGAGGGCAATTCGCGCCTCAAGGGCGGCTCGGCGATCCATGTCGTCACGGGTTCCGCCGGCGCGCCGTGAACATCTCCGCCCCGTTCATCGCCCGGCCGGTCGCGACCTCGCTGCTCGCGATCGCATTGCTGCTGATCGGCGCGCTGGGCTATCGGGCGCTGCCGGTCTCCTCGCTGCCGCAGGTCGATTTTCCGACAATCCAGGTGGTGACCAAGCTGCCCGGCGCCTCGCCGGATACCGCCTCGAAACTGCTGACCGCACCGCTCGAACGGCAGTTCGGGCAGATTGCCGGGCTCGCGGCGATGAGCTCGATCTCGAGCCAGGGGACCAGCGCGATCACGCTGCGCTTCGACCTATCGATGCCGATGACGACGGCGGCCCAGGACGTGCAGGCCGCGATCAACGCCGCCTCCGGCACGCTGCCGCCGAACCTGCAATATCCGCCGACCTATTCGGAGGTGAATCCGGCGGATGCACCGATCCTGACGCTGGCGCTGACCTCGCGCACGCTGCCGCTCGATGCGATTGCCGATGCGGCGCAGACCCGCCTCGTGCCCAAGCTCTCGCAGGTGAAGGGGGTGGGCAAGGTGACGGTCGAGGGCGGGCTGACCAAGGCGATCCGCATCGACGTGAACCCTGCACGGCTCGCCGCCTATGGCGTGTCGCTCGAGGATGTGCGCAACGCCATCGCCAATGCCAACCAGTCCGGCGCCAAGGGGGCTCTGGACGGGCATAACCAGGCCTACACGATCGGCGCCAACGACCAGATCACCGTGCCGGCGCAGTATCGCGACCTGATCATCGCCTATCGCAAGGGCGCGCCGGTGAGGCTTTCGGCGGTGGGAACGGTGAGTGCGGGCCTCGAGAACGACCTGCAGAGCGCCAGCTATGACGGCACGCCGGCGGTGGTGCTCGATATCCAGCGCCAGCCGGGGGCGAACATCGTCAGCACGGTCGCGGATGTGCGCACGGCGCTGGCGGGGCTGCGCGCGGCGATGCCGCCGGGGATCGATGTGAAGGTCGTCGCCGACCGGACGGGGACGATCCGCGCCTCGGTGCGCGACGTGCAGATCACGCTGATCACCGCGGCGCTTCTCGTGGTGCTGGTGATCTTCCTGTTCCTGCCCAGTCCGCGCGCGGTGCTGGTGCCGGCGGTGGCGCTGCCGCTCTCGATCGTCGCGACCTTCGCGGTGATGAACGAGCTCGGTTTCCAGCTCGACAATCTCTCGCTGATGGCGCTCACCGTCGCCTCGGGCTTCGTGGTCGACGACGCGATCGTGATGATCGAGAACATCGTCCGCTTCATCGAAGAGGGCGAATCGCCGCTGCGGGCCGCCTATCTCGGCAGCGCGCAGATCGGCTTCACCATCGTCTCGCTCACCGTCTCGCTGGTCGCGGTGTTCATTCCGCTGCTGTTCATGCCCGGCGTGATCGGACGGCTGTTCTCGGAATTCGCGGTGACGCTGTCGATCGCGGTGGTGATTTCGGCGGTGGTGTCGCTCACGCTGACGCCGATGATGAGCGCGCGGCTCCTGCGCGGCGCCGAGGCCGCGCAGCCGGGGCGGATCGCGCGCGCGGCGGAGGCGGCGCTGGCGAGCGTGCGGGAGCGCTACCGCGCCGGCCTCGCCTGGAGCCTGCGGCACCAGCGGCTGATGCTCGCCACTTTCGCCGCGACGGTGGTAGCCACGGGGATCCTGTTCGCGATCATCCCCAAGGCGCTGCTGCCGCAGGAGGATACCGGCGCGATCGTCGCCGTGACGCAGGGCGCGCAGAGCATTTCGCTCGGCGCGATGAGCCGGTTGCAGGATCAGGCGATCCGCGCGATCCGCACCGACCCCGCGGTCGCCGGCGTCACCTCGCAGCTCGGCTCCGGCCTGACCAACCCGACGCCGAATACCGGCCGGCTCGGCATCACGCTCAAGCCGATCGGCCAGCGCGCAGGGATCGGCACGGTGATGGCGCGGTTGCAGGCGCGTCTCGCCGGGATTCCGGGGCTGCACGCCTACATGCAGCCGGTGCAGGACATCACCCTTTCCTCGCGCGTCTCGCCGACGCAATACCAATACACGCTCACCGATGCCGACCAGGCGGAGCTTGACGCCTGGGCGCCGAAGATCCGGGCCGCCCTCGCGGCACTGCCGCAGATCACCGACCTCGCCAGCGACCAGCAGAACCAGGGGCTGGAGACCTATATCGACGTCAACCGCACCGCCGCGGCGCGGCTCGGCATCTCGATGGCGACGATCGAGGCGACGCTCTACGACGCGTTCGGGCAGCGGCAGGTCAGCACGATCTATGCGCAGAATGCGCAGTATCGGGTGGTGCTCGGCGTCGATCCCGCCTATGCGCGCTCGCCGCAGGCGCTCGCCAGCCTCTACGTGCCGACCGGCAGTCTTTCGGCCAGCACCTCGGCAGCATCGCTCGGCCCCGGCGGGTCGGTGAGCGGCACCAGCACCACGAGCACGGGGGCTGCGGGCAGCGCCAGCACGAGTGTCGCAGGCGAGGTGCCGCTGCTGGAGGTGGCAAAGATCGACCAGCGCTACGGCCCGCTCGCGATCACCAGGGAAGACCAGTTCCCCTCGGTCACGCTCAGCTTCAACCTCGCGAAGGGCGCATCGCTCGGCGCCGCCGAGAGTGCGATTCGCGGGGCGGAGCGGACGCTCGGCGTGCCGGATACGGTGAGCGGCCAGTTTTCGGGGGCGGCGGCGGCGTTCGAAACCTCGCTCGCGCAGGAGCCGTGGCTGATTTTCGCCGCCCTCGTCGTCATCTACATCGTGCTCGGCGTGCTCTATGAAAGCACGATCCATCCGGTGACGATCCTGTCCACCCTGCCCTCGGCCGGGATCGGCGCGCTGCTCGCGCTGATGCTGTTCGGCGCGGATTTCACCCTGGTGGCGCTGGTCGGCATCGTGCTGCTGATGGGCATCGTGAAGAAGAACGGCATCATCATGGTCGATTTCGCGATCGAGGCCGAGCGCACGCGGGGGCTGAGCCCGGAAGCGGCGATCACCGAGGCGGCGATCCTGCGGTTCCGCCCGATCATGATGACGACGATGGCGGCCCTGCTCGGCGCCGTGCCGCTGGTGCTTGAGGGCGGCGCCGGCGCCGAGCTGCGCGCGCCGCTCGGCATCACCATCATCGGCGGCCTGCTGGTCAGCCAGCTGCTCACGCTGTTCACGACACCGGTGATCTATCTCGCGATGGACCGGCTGCGGCCGGCGCGGCGGGGAGAGCCGGCGGCGCAACCCGATCCGGCGGACTAGGCGGTGAACGTCTCGGCGATCTTCATCCGGCGGCCGATCGGCACCACGCTGCTCGCCCTCGGCATCCTGATCGCCGGGATCATGTCCTACCTGCGGCTGCCGGTGGCACCGGTGCCGAGCATTCCGATTCCGGCCATCGTCGTCTTCGCATCCGACCCGGGGGCGTCGCCGGCGGTGATGGCGAGCACCGTCGCCGCCCCGCTCGAACACGCGCTCGGCACGATTCCGGGACTGAACGACATCCGCTCGCAGAACTCGGTGGGGTCGACATCGGTTATCGTGCTGTTCAATCCGGGGCCGGATATCAGCGTCTATGCCCATGCGGTGCAGGCCGCGATCAACGCGGCTCTGCCCGACCTGCCCTCCTCGATGCCGCGGCGGCCCTATTACAAGGAATTCAACCCGGCCTCGCGCCCGGTGATGACGCTGGCGCTCACCTCGGAGACGATGAGCCTCGGGCAGATTTACAACGTTGCCGATACGGTGCTGGACCAGCGGCTGGCGCAGGTGCCGGGGGTGGCACAGGTCGGCATCTATGGCGGCGGGTCGCCGGCGGTGCGGATCCGGCTGCATCCGCAGGCGCTGGCCGCCGCCGGGCTGACCAGCGCCGATGTCTACAACGCGGTGCGCAGCGCCAATGCGACCGAGCCGCTCGGCGTGATCGAGGGGCCGCACCGGGCCTGGACGCTCGTGGCCAACGGGCAGATCTCGACCGCCGCGCAATATCGCGACATCGTGCTGAAATCGGCCTCCGGCGCGATTCTGCGCCTGTCCGACGTCGCCTCGGTGATCGACGGCGTCGCCAACACGCAGCTTTCGGCCACGGCCAATGGCAGGCCGGCGATCACCATCGAGATCACCAAGACCGCCGACGCCAATATCATCCGCACGGTGGAGGGGATCCGGAAATTACTGCCGGACATCCGCACCTGGCTACCGCCTTCGGTAAAGCTGTCGATCCTGAACGACCGCACGACGACGATCCGCGCCAGCGTCGCCGACATCCAGATCACGCTGCTGATCACCATCATGCTGGTGCTGGTGGTGGTAACGCTGTTCATGCGGCGGCTGACGCCGACGATCGCCGCCGGCATCACCGTGCCGCTCTCGCTCGCCGGAACCGTGGCGGCGATGTGGGCGCTCGGCTTCACGCTCGACAATTTTTCGCTGCTCGCACTGACCGTCTGCGTCGGCTTCGTGGTCGACGACGCGATCGTGATGATCGAGAACATCGTCACCCAGCACGAGCGCGGGCTCACCGGCATCGAGGCCGCGCTGCTGGGGGCGCGGCAGATCGGCTTCACCGTCGTCTCGATCACCGCCTCGCTCGTGGTCGTGTTCCTGCCGCTGACGCTGATGGGCGGCATCATCGGCGACCTGTTCTACGAATTCGCGATGACGCTCTCGATCGCGATCCTGATTTCGGGCGTCATCTCGCTGACGGTGACGCCGATGATCTGCGGGCGGTTCATGGGGCGGACGCCGAAGGCGGGGCGCGATTCAGGGCCGGCCCGCGCGATCGACCGGCTCTATCGCCGCAGTCTCGATGCGTATGCGCGCAGCCTCGACTGGGCGCTGGCGCATCGCTGGCTGATGCTCGCGAGCTTCGCCCTCACTGTCGCACTCACGGTGTTTCTCTATGTCAGGGTGCCGAAGGCGTTCATTCCCGAGCAGGATTCGGGGCTGATCATCGGCCATACGATCGCACCATCCGACGTGTCGTTCTCGCGGATGAAACGGCTGGAGGGGCGTGTCGTCACGATCATTCTCGCCAATCCGGCGGTCGAGGCGGTCAGCTCGCGCATCGGTGTGGCCAACGGATTTTCCACCGCCAACCGGGGCCACATGTTCATCCAGCTCAAGCCGCTGTCGCAGCGCGGCGCCTCGGCGCAGGTGGTGTTGCGGCAGTTGCAGGCACGGCTGGCGCGCATTCCCGGAATCTCCACCACGATGTTCGTGGGGCAGGACCTGTTTTTCGGCGGCCAGTCGAATGGCGGGGAATACAGTTTCTCGATCGTCGATCCCTCGCTCACCGGGCTTGCCGATGTCACCGCCGAGATCGAGCGGAAACTGCGCACGCTGAAGCAGATCGGCAATGTCTCGACCGACCAGGACAAGGCACAGACCGAGATCACCGTCGCGATCGACCGCAAGGCGGCGGCGCGGCTCGGCGTCTCGATCGCGGCGATCGACGGCGCCTTGCAGAACGCCTTCGCGCAACGCCAGATTTCACGGATCTACGAGGCGCAGAACCAGTATTCCGTGATCCTGAAAGTGCCCGAAGGGCTCGATCGCTCGCCCGTGGACCTGCAGCACGTCTATGTCGCCGGCACGAACGGGCCGGTGCCGCTCGCCGCCGTCGCGCATGACGTGCGGGGCACGGCACCGCTCTCCGTCACCCATCTCGACGGGCTGCCGGCCGGGACGATCAGCTTCAACGTCGCCAAGGGTGCATCGCTCGGCCAGGCGATCGCGGCGGTGAAGCAGGCGATCGCCGAACTGCCGCTGCCGGCCGCGGTGAAGATCAGCTTCGGCGGCAACGCGCGCTATTTCCTGCAATCGCTGAGCACCGAGCCGCTGCTCATTCTCGCCGCTTTGGTCGCGATCTATATCGTGCTCGGCGTGCTCTACGAGAGCCTGGTGCAGCCGCTGACAATCCTCTCGACGCTGCCCTCCGCCGGCGTCGGCGCGCTGCTGGCGCTGCTGCTCACCGGCACGCCGCTCTCGGTCATCGGCATCATCGGCATTTTCCTGCTGATGGGGATCGTCAAGAAGAACGGCATCCTGCTGGTGGATTTCGCGCTGAACGCCGAGCGTGAGCACGGCATGACGCCGGCCGAGGCGATCCGCGCCGCCTGCCTCGAGCGGTTCCGGCCGATCATGATGACGACGCTGGCCGCGGCCCTCGGCGCCCTGCCGCTGGCCTTCGCGGTCGGCACCGGCGAGCAGCTGCGCCGGCCGCTGGGCATCGCGGTGATCGGCGGGCTGATCGTCTGCCAGGCGCTGACGCTCTACACCACACCGGTGATCTATCTCGCGGTCACCGGGTTCGGCCGGCGCCGGGCGCGGCGGCTGGCGACCATGCCGGCGGAATGAGGGCCGGTCAGCCGGCGATCTGCATCTCCCGCGCCTGTTCGAGCGGCCAGCGCGGCCGGCAGCGCGCGCCGAGCGGATCGGCGCCGCCGCCGGCGCGCAGGCGCTCGATCGCCGCCCAGGCGACCATGACCGCATTGTCGGTGCAGAGGCGGAGCGGCGGCGCCGCGAGCGGCAGGCCGGCCTCGGCCGCGACGCTGCCCAGCGCGGCGCGCACTGCCTTGTTGGCGGCGACCCCGCCAGCGACGACGACCGCTGTCGCACCCGGCAGCATGGCGAGGGCATGGCGCAGCCGGTCGGCCAGGGCGGCGACCACCGCGGCCTGGAAGGCGCGGGCGAGATCGGCGGCGAAATCGTGCGGCAATTCGCCCTCCTTCTGGCGGGCGATGAGCTGGGCGACCGCGGTCTTCAGGCCGGAGAAGGAAAAATCGCAACCCGGCCGGCCCAGCATGGGGCGCGGCAGGCTGAACTGCCCGTCCCGCCCCTCGGCGGCGAGGCGTTCCAGCGCGGGGCCGCCGGGATAGGGCAGGCCGAGCAGTTTCGCCACCTTGTCGAACGCCTCGCCGGCGGCATCGTCCAGCGTGGTGCCGAGCCGGCGGTAGCGCCCCACCCCCTCGACCGCGATCAGCGCCGTGTGCCCGCCGGAGACGAGCAGCAGCAGATAGGGGAAATCCGGCCTGGTGCCGCCCGCATCCGGCAGGCGGGCGGTGAGCGCATGGGCCTCGAGATGATTGATCGCGAGGAAGGGCACGTTGGCCGCCAGGGCCATGCCGCGCGCGGTGTTGGCGCCGACGATGAGGCCGCCGATCAGGCCGGGCCCGGCGGTCGCGGCGATCGCGGCAAGGCCGGATGGCGCGGTGCCCGAAGCGGCCAGCGCGCGGCGGATCATGTCCGGCAGGAGGGCTAGATGCGCGCGCGCGGCGATTTCGGGAACCACGCCGCCAAACGGCGCGTGATCGGCGATCTGGCTGGCGACGAATTCGGCGCGGATCCGCCCCGCACCGTCTAGCACGGCGCAGGCGGTCTCGTCGCACGAGCTTTCGATCCCGAGAACGAGCGAGTCGGGGCCGAACCCGGCGAAACTTGCGGCTTTTCTTTCCATCCCGTTCCTTTTAAGCAGAGGAGATGGACCAGGAAAGCTCGTCGGGCGGCAAGGTCGCCCCCCATTCCGGCCGCCGCCTGCCCCTGCGGGTAGGCACGCGGGGATCGCCGCTCGCCGTTCGGCAGACCGACATGTTCCTCGCCGCGCTGCGCGAGATCTGCCCCGCGCTCGGATTCGCGCCGGATGCCTTCGCCCCCGAGATCATCAGCACGACCGGCGACCGGGTGACCGACCGTCCGCTCGCCGAGATCGGCGGCAAGGGATTGTTCGCCAAGGAAATCCACGAGGCGCTGCTGGACGGGCGAATCGATTTCGCAGTGCACAGCCTCAAGGACCTGGAAACCACCCTGCCCGATGGCATCATCCTCGCCTGCACGATGAAGCGCGAGGACGCCCGCGACGCGTTGATCCTCGCCGATGGATTAGGCGCGGCGAAGGTGGGCGACATCTGGGCGAGCCTGCCGAAGGGCGCGCGGGTCGGAACCTCGTCGGTACGGCGGCAGGCGCAGCTGCTGCATGCGCGGCCCGACCTGCAGATCGGCCTGCTGCGCGGCAATGTCCGCACCCGGCTCGACGCGGCGCGCAATGGCACGTTCGATGCAACGCTGCTTGCCCTCGCCGGGCTGCGGCGCCTCGGCTTCGAGGAAGAGGTGAGTGCGGCGGTCGACCCGGAGGCGATGGTGCCGGCGGCCTGCCAGGGAATCGTCGGGATCACGGTTCGCGCGGCGGATACGCGGCTCGCCGAACTGCTCGCCGCGATCGAGAACCACGAGGCGAAGGCGGTTTCCAAGGCGGAGCGGGCGCTGCTCGCCGCACTGGACGGCTCCTGCCGGACGCCGATCGGCGGATATGCGCGGCTGCTGCCGGATGGCAACCTGCATCTGACCGGACTCACCGCGCGACCGGATGGCAGTTTCCTGCTCAAGCGCAGCGAGACGGCGAACGCTGCCGACGCGGTGCGGCTGGGTGCGGAACTCGGCGCCTCGCTGCGGCGCGACAGCCCGTCCGACATCTTTCTTGACTGAGACCGGCGCAACTGGTCCGCTTACCGTATTGGTGACCCGCCCCGAACCCGGCGGCAGCGCCACCGCCGCCGCCCTGCGGGCGGCAGGTCATGTTCCGGTTCTCGCCCCCTGCCTCGAGATCGAGGCGCTGCCGGCGGCGCTGCCGCCGTTGGTGGACGCCATTGTGGTCGCGAGCGCGCAGGCGCTGCCCGGATTGCCGCCAGCCCTGCGCGCCGTGCCGCTATTCGCGGTGGGCGATGCCACCGCCGCGCGGGCGCGCGCCGCCGGGTTCATATCCGTTGCCAGCGCCGCGGGAACGGCGCAGGAACTGGCGGAGCTAGTGGGCGCGCAGCTCGACCCCGGCGCGCGGCTGTTGCTGGCCTGTGGCGCGGGGCACAGCCTGGGCCTCGCCGCCGATCTGCGCCGCCGCGGCTTCCGGGTGACTCGCCGTGTGGTTTACCGCTCGCGCCCGGCCCGAGAGCTCGACACGGCGGCGCGGGCAGCGCTCGAAGCCGGCGAGGTCGACCGGGTGATGGTATTTTCGCCCGCGAGCGCGCGCAGTTTCGCCGCCCTCGTCACCGAGGCCGGGCTCGACCGGGCGCTGGCCGGCGCGATTGGCGTGGCGATCAGCCCGGCGGCGGCAGCCCCGCTCTCCCGCCTTCCATTTCGCGAGATCCGCAGCGCGGTTTCACCCGATCAGGATCACATGTTACCCTTGTTGCCATGAGCGAGCACGACCCGAATCACACCCCGCCCGAGTTCTCCGCCACCGCCGATCCGGCGCCAGCCGCAGCGCCTGAGCCCCAGGCTGCCGAACCAGCGGCAGCACCGGATGCGGCGGCCTCGCCCCGGAACCAGCGCAAGGCCATCGGCCTTGCGGCGGTCGCGATCCTGCTGCTTGCGGGCGGCGAACTCTTCCTGCTTCGCGCCCAGCTCGGCGCGGCGGGGCAATCGGCCCGGATCGACCAGCTCTCGACGCGGATCGGCGCGCTGCGCGGCCGGGTCGCGACGCTTGAGCAGAAACTCGCAAGTGTTGCCGCAGCCGAGAACAAGCCGGCGCCCGCCACACCCGCACCGGCCCTGCCCGCCGATCTCGCGGCACGGATCGGCAAGATCGAGACGAGCATCGCGGCACTCTCGACCACCACCCTCGCCGATCATGCGGCGGTGACGCGGCTGCGCCAGCAGAGCGGCGACCTGCCGGCGCTGGTGACGAAGGCGAAGACCCTCGCGCTGCTCGCGCAGGCGAGCCTGAACCTGCAGAACGGCCTCCCGCTCGGCGAGATTCCCGGCGCGCCCGCGGCGCTTGCCATCTATGCCACGGCGAAGCCGCCGACCCTTGCCGGCCTGAAGGCGAGCTTCGCGACCTATGCCGGGGCAGCTTCCGACGCCGCTGGCGACGCGGCGCAGCAAGGCGGGTTCTGGCAACGGGCGACCGCGCGGGTGGAAAGCCTCGTGACATTGCGGCATGGCGATACGGTTCTGGTCGGCAGCCCGGCCGAGGGCGTTCTGGGCAAGGCGCGGACGGCGCTGGCGCGCGATGATCTCGGTACTGCGGTGAATGACCTCGCGAAGCTGCCGCCGAAAGCTGCGACGGCGATGAAGCCCTGGACGGACGAGGCCGCCGGCCTGCTCGCGGCACGAACGGCGCTGGCCGCGATGGCGGAGAAGGGCTGATGCTGCGCGCCTTCCGCTTCGGCCTCGTCGCGATCGTCCTGCTCGGCGTCGCTTGGTATCTCGCCAGCCTGCAGGGGCATGTCACGGTGGAGATCGGCAGCTATGCCGCCAGCGCGTCGACGCCGGTGGCGATCCTGCTGCTGGTGTTTCTGGTCGCGGTGGCGATCGTGGCGCTGGGCCTGCTACGCGGCGCGCTCGGCCTGCCCCGGCGGGTGGCGGCGAAGCGGAGCCGGGCGCGGCGTGACGCCGCCGACGCCGCCTCGCTACGCGCGCTCGCAGCCCTTGCCGCCGGCGATATCGGCGCGGCCTCCGGTCATGCGCGAACGGCGCGGCGCCACGCGCCCGATGCGCCGCTGCCGCTTTACGTGAGTGCTGAAACGGCACGGCAGAGCGGCGATGCGACGATGGCGGAGGCGCTGTTCGCCGATCTCGCCAGACATGGCGATGCCGGATTTCTCGGCTGGCGCGGCCTGCTGACCGCACGGCCGCTGCCGCAGGACGACGAGGATGGGCTCGCACTTGCCGCCGAGCGGGCGCGCAAGGCCGCCGCGTCCTATCCGAGTTCGGGCTGGCTGCGCGAACAGCGCGTGCGGATCGCGCTGGGACAGGGCCGGTTCGGCGAGGCGGCCCGGCTTGCGACCGATGCGCCGGCGCGCGCGGCGCTGGCCATCATGGCATCGCGCGAGCAAGGCGGCGAGCCGCTCGCGATCGACTGGGCGCGGGAGGCGGTGCGCGCGGCGCCGGAACTCCCGGAAGCTTATCTTGCTTTGTATCAGGCGCGGGCGAAGGCCGGGCAGACGTGGCGGGCCAAGCGGGTCTTGAAGCGCGGATGGCGCCTTGCCCCGCATCCCGATCTTGGCGAGGCGTGGCTCGCGGAGATAAGCGCGCCGCTGGAGCGAGCCGCTGCCGCGGCACGGCTGGCGGCGGTCAATCCGGGACATCCCGAGAGCGAGGCCCTGCTGGCGCGCACCGCCCGCGCAGCGAGGCTGACCGGCGAAGCCGAGCGGCACGAACGGCAGAGCGGCGGCAAGGGTGCCTGGATCTGCAAATCCTGCGAGACCGAGCACGAGGCCTGGCAGCCGACATGCCGCAAATGCGCCGCCATCGGCTCGCTCGGCTGGGTGCGGCACGGCACCGCGGCGCCTACGCCTCCCCTGCTGCCGGCACCGCAACCGGCGGGGTGACCCGTCGCCGCCGGGCCGGCGGGGAGCGCTCGATTCCGTAATGCAGTATTGCGGCGAGGAGAAGCGAGCCGATAAGCGTCGCTCCGCCCCAGAGCAGGCCGAACAGGGTGGGATGACCCGCAAGCCGGGGGCCGAGCAGGAGCGCCAGCGCCCGGCCGAGGGGTTCGTTGACCAGATAAAGCGGGTAGGAGACCAGCCCGAGCCACAGGATCGGGCGGGCACCGAGGGCGCGTGCCAGCGGCCGGAGCGGCCGCGAGGCAGGAAAGCGCTGCGCCGCGATCGCCGCCGCCCAGCCGAGCGGCGGCAGGGCTTTCGCCACCCTGCCCCAGCCCGCACCATGCGTGGCGCCGAGCGCCATGGCGACGATCAGGAGGGCTGCGAAAAAACGCCCGGCCCCCTCCCCTGCGCGCCCGCCCTGCCAGAATCGCGCGGCGGCGATGCCGAGGGCGAAATAGACGGCTTCGTTCGGCAGAAACGCCCGGCTGAAACGCCAGGGCAGCGGCACGCAGGAAGCGTAGAGTCTGGCGAGCACCGCCAGCGCAACGAAGCTGAGGGCGAGGCGCACGAGCGCGCGATCGCTGCCGTCGAACCCGCAGGCGAAGATGGCGATCGCAGCGTAGAACTGCCATTCGGTGGAGAGGCTCCAGGCCGGGCCGAGCAGGGCATAGGGCGCATCGGGCAGCGCCGCATGCGGAAGCGCGCCATGCACAAAGGCAAGATGGGCCAGCACTTCGAGACCGGGATGCGGTGGCGGACCCGCGGGCCAGATCGCCCGCGCTGGAGCATGCGGCGCGATCCAGTTCATGGCGCCGTAGGGCGAGCCGGCCGCGAGCATCAGCACCGCGGCGCCGGCCAGCACGACGAGATAGACCGGCAGCAGCCGCCGCGCCCGCGCCGCGAGGAATCGCCGCCGATCTCCGCCGAACCGCGCGAGGGATTGCACAATCACCAGCCCCGACAGGGCAAAGAACAGCTCAACCGCGGCAAGACCGTGACTGGCTAACGCTTGGGCGAGGCGCATGGCAAGCGGCGGCAATGGCAAGAACGGGATCATGTGACCCGCTGTGACATAGATCGCGAGCACGCCGCGCAGACCGTCGAGCCGGACGAGCCTGCCCATTGGCCGGTCTGAGATATGTTCGTTCCGCGCCAGCATGGCGCGGAGGATATAACAACTTCAGATTGTATTGAACAGGAAAATCACAGCCGGCGGCGGCCCAGCAGCGCGTGATAGGCGACCAGCACGATCACCGCGCCGACCACGGAGACGAACAGGCTGTAGAGAAATCCGCCGCCCGGCGCGAAACCGAGGGTGATGAAGATCTGCCCACCGACCAGCGCGCCGACGATGCCGAGCACCATGTCGAGAACCGGGCCCTTGCCGGCGTTGTCGACGATATGGCTCGCGATCCAGCCGGCGATCAGGCCGAGAATGATGAAGCCGATCAGATGCATGGGCGGGTATCCTCCTGGTGGATGCGGTTCAGGACATGGGACGGCGCGCCGTGGCGGACAAGCCCGCCGGTCAGCGCAGTTCGCCGGAGACCGGTTGCAGCCGGCGTGCTTCGATCCCCTGCCAGGCGAGCAGGACGGGCACCGCGATGACGAGGTCGCGCGCGCGCCGCAGCAGCGAGACCGAGAGCGCGATGTCCGGCGGAATGCCGAACACGGCGCCGAGCAGCGTGTAGGCCGCTTCCTGCACGCCGAGGCGGCCGGGGATGAAGAAACCGGTCGAGAGGATCGCGTGCAGCAGCGCCTCGATCACGAGGGCATCGCGGAGGGAGATGTTCTGGCCGAGGGCGCGGAAGGCGACGAAGGAGGCGATGCCAGTGCCGAACCAGCAAAGCAGGTGCATCGACGAGGCGGCGACCAGGCGGCGGCGGCGGGCATAGATTGCATCCAGCGCCGCTTGCAGCCGACCGATCCCGATGGAAGCGGCATCGGCGGACTGGCCGGCAATCCGCATCGCGAGGCCGCGGAACAGGCGGCTCATGCCCTTCTGCATCAGCAGGAAGATCGCGCCGGCGGCGAACGCGACGCCGAGCCCGATGCTCATCGGCCATACGAGGTCGCTGTGCGGCACCAGCGCGATCAGCAGGACCACGCCGATGGCGACGAACACCAGCTCGGCGAGGAATTCCAGCGTCACGTCCGCCAGGGTCGAGGCCGCCGCGTCGGCGAAGGCAACGCCGCCGAGGGCGATCGCCCGGCCGCCGATCACGAAGCCGCCGACATGCGAGAAGGGCAGGAATTCGCCGGCCGAGTCCCGCACCATCCGGCCCCAGTAGAGCAGGAGAAAGCTGCCGCCGTGGCGGCGGCGAAGCAACAGACGCCAGGCCACGGCCAGCCCGGCGATGATCACCATCTGCACCCCGAGATAGGCGGCGAAGCCCGAGAGGCTGACCCGTTCGAGCGCGTGGGCCACATCGCCCCAACCGAACCAGGCGATGGTGCCAGTGAACAGCAGCAGCCCGACCAGGCCAAAGACCGTGGGCCAGATGCCAAGGCGGCGGATCACGCGCGCGGGCTCCGCATGGAAGGCTGGGCAGATGGTGATCGCAGCACTGGTTTCTCGCACTCCCGGCGGGATAAAAATCGGCAGGTGGCGGCGGCTCGTGGACCGCCCAATCGCGCCCCCTTAGCAGATTGTTGCGGTTTGGGGTATCGTCTGTCGTTGCGAGCGGCACTTTGCTTCGGCGCGGCCGATCAAGTATGGCCTTGGTAGGCTTTCTTGATGGCAGGCATGAGCAACGATTCTTCCTTCCCTTCCGCAGCTTCTGCCCGCCCCGCCGACGACCGGCCGGTTCTGGTGACCGGCGCGACCGGCTTCGTCGGCGCGGCCGTGGCGCGGGCGCTGGCGCGACAGGGGACCCGGCTGCGGCTGCTGCATCGCGCGTCCAGCGACATGAGCAACCTCGCGGAGGTGCCAGGCGAACGAGTGGTCGGCGATCTCACCGATCCAGCGTCGCTCGCCCGGGCGGTCGAGGGCTGCGCGCACGTGTTTCACGTGGCCGCGGACTATCGTCTCTACGTACCCGATCCGGCGGCGATGCGGGCGGTGAACATCGACGGTACCATTGCCCTGTTCCGCGCGGCGCAAGCTGCCGGGGCGGGTCGCATGGTCTATACCAGCAGCGTCGCCGCACTTGGCCTGACCAAGGATGGCAGCCCGGCCGACGAGGCGACGCCGCATGCGGCGGAGGATCATGTCGGCCCCTACAAACGCTCGAAATACGAGGCCGAGCTGGCGGTGAAGCGTCTCGTCGGCGAAGGGCTGGATATCGTCATCGTCAACCCGGCCGCCCCGGTCGGGCCGGGCGACATCAAGCCGACCCCGACCGGCCGCATGGTGCTGGACGCGGCGCGGGGCCACATGCCGGCCTATGTCGAGACCGGGATGAACATCGTGCATGTGGATGACGTGGCCGAGGGCCATCTGCTCGCGCTGGCGCATGGGCGGCGCGGCGAGAGCTATATCCTCGGCGGCGAGAACCTGATGCTCTCCGAGATCGGGCGGATGATCACCCGGTTGGCCGGCAAGCCGCCGCCACGGGTGAAGCTGCCGATCGGCCCGCTGATGCCGGTCGCCGCCCTCATGGAGGCCTGGGCGCGGATCTCGGGCCACGAGCCGCTGATGACACGTGACATGCTGACCATGGCCCGCAAGCGGATGTTCTATTCTTCGGACAAGGCACAGCGGGAGCTTGGCTATCGCGCCCGCCCGGCAGAAGCGGCAATGCGCGATGCGCTGGCCGATTTCTGCCGGCGCGGTAAGCTGCCGAGCCTCGCCTTCGACCCCGCGGGAGCGGCTTCATGACCTTCGTTGCGGTGCTGGCGCTGCTGGCGTGGATCTATCTCTATCTGCTGCATGGGCAGTTCTGGCAGAGCGGGCCGGAACTCGCCCCAGCGCTTCCGGCGGCAACGGTGCCGGTGGACATCGTCGTGCCAGCGCGCGACGAGGCGGAGACCATCGCGCCGGTGGTGCGCTCGCTGCTCGCACAGGAGTATGACGGGAAATTCCGGGTGATCCTGGTGGATGACGGCAGCACCGATGGCACCGGCGACATCGCCGCGCGGGCGGCCGAGGGCGATCAGCGTTTCGTGCTGCTGCGCGGCGGCGACAAGCCGGCCGGCTGGTCGGGCAAGCTCTGGGCACTGGAGCAGGGCGTGGCGCAAGGCACGGCGCCGGTATTGCTGTTCACCGACGCCGATATCGTTCACGATCCGCGGCACCTCGCGACGTTGGTGGCCCGGCTGGCAAGGCCGGAGCGCGGCGCGCGGCTCGACTTGGTCTCCGAGATGGTGCGGCTGAACTGCGAGAGCGCGGCCGAGCGCGCGCTGGTTCCCGCCTTCGTGTATTTCTTCCAGATGCTCTACCCGTTCGCACGGGTGAACGACCCGCTCGATGGCACCGCCGCGGCGGCCGGCGGCACGGTGCTGATCCGGCGCGATGCGCTGGAGCGGGCCGGCGGCCTCACGCAGATGCGCGGCGCGCTGATCGACGACGTGACACTGGCGAGCCGGATCAAGCGCGGCGGTGCCGTGTTCCTCGGGCATTCCGGCCTCGCCCGCTCGATCCGCCCCTATCGGCGGCTTGCCGATATCCGGGCGATGATCTCGCGCACCGCCTTCACCCAGTTGCGCTATTCTGCGCTGCTGCTCGCCTTGACGCTGGTGGGGCTCGCGATCGTGTGGCTCGTACCGCCGATCGCGCTTTTCTCCGGTGACGAAGACGCTGCGCTGTGCGGGCTGATCGCCTCCCTGCTCGCGGTGCTGAGCTACCAGCCGACGCTGCGGCGCTACGGCCGCGGCTGGTACTGGGCGCTGGCGCTGCCGCTGATCGCGCTGGTCTATATGGAGGCGACGTTCGCTTCTGCCCTGCGATACTGGCGGGGCACCGGCGCGGCCTGGAAGAACCGCGATTACGGTGCCGGCGGATGAGTGAAGCCGCGAGCATCGAGCAGGCGTCGGGCAAGGACCGGGGCGATGAGAATTTTCCGGTCGGCTCCTGGCTGATCCGCGCCGGGCTGCGCCGGCATGTGCATGCCTATTACGCCTTCGCCCGCAATGCCGACGACATCGCCGATCATCCCGATCTGGCGCCGGCGGAAAAGATCGCCCGGCTCGACGCGATGGAGGCGGTGCTGGATGGCGACGATCCGGCGCGTTCCCCCTCGGCCGCGCGGCTGCGCGAGAGCCTGGCGGCGACAAAGGTCGATTCCGTCCATGCCCGCGAATTGCTGGTCGCGTTCCGGCAGGATGCAACCAAGACGCGCTATGCGAGCTGGGACGAGCTGATGCAGTATTGCCGATACTCGGCGGCACCTGTCGGCCGCTACGTGCTCGACCTGCACGGCGAGGGAAGGCAGAGCTGGCCCGCCTCCGATGCGCTGTGCGCCAGCCTGCAGGTGCTCAACCACCTTCAGGATTGCGCGAAGGATTTCAACGCTCTCGACCGTTCATACATCCCGGGCGACTGGTTGCAGGCGGTCGGGCTCGGGCCGGATGCCGTCACCGCCGCGGCGACACCGCCGGCGCTGCGCTCGGTGTTCGACGCGATGCTGCAAAGGACGGCGGAGCTGAACGCGAAGGCGGCGCATCTGCCGGGCTTCGTGATGGCGCGCGGGCTGCGGATCGAGACCGCGATCATCGTCGGCCTCGCCCGCCGGCTGCATCGCCGGCTATCGAATGAAGACCCGCTGGCCGGGCGGGTGAAGCTGCTCCGGCGCGATGCCGCGGGCGCCGTGCTCGCCGGGCTGGCCAGGCTTGTATGATATTGCTTGTGTGATGTTGCTTCTGTGATGTTGATGACGCCCGATCCCACTCTTTTCGCCGAGGATGCCGCGACCGTTGCCGCCGCCACGCGCGCCGCCGGCACCTCGTTCTATCGTGGCATGAGCGTGCTGCCGGCGCCGCGCCGCACCGCGATGTATGCGATCTACACCTTCTGCCGGGTGGTGGACGACATCGCCGACGAGGAGGCGCCGCTCGCAGCCAAGCGCGACGGGCTGGATGCCTGGCGCCGGCGGATCGACGCGCTGCCCGAGGGCGGCGATGACGCGGTCACCCGCCTGCTGCGCGATGCCTCGCTGCGCTACGCGCTGCGGCGGGAGGATTTCCACGCGATCATCGACGGGATGGAGATGGATGCCGGCGCGCCGATCATCGCACCCGACATGGCCATGCTCGATCTTTATTGCGACCGCGTGGCTTCGGCGGTGGGGCGGCTGTCGATCCGGGTGTTCGGCGAGGTTTCGGCCCAGGGCGACAGGGTCGCGCATCATCTCGGCCGGGCCCTGCAACTGACCAACATCCTGCGCGATGTCGGCGAGGATGCCGCGCGGGGGCGGATCTATCTGCCGCGCGAGGCGCTGGAGGCCGCGGGGGCGGCCGCCGATCCGGCAACGCTGCTGGCCGATCCGGGACTGAAGCGGGCGATGGCCGAGATCGCCGGGCTGGCGGAGCAGCATTTCGCCGAGGCCGAGGCCGCGATGCGCGGCTGCGATCGCCGCGCGGTGCTGCCGGCGCGCATGATGGCGGACGCCTATCGGCCGCTGCTCGGCGTGATGCGCGAGTCGGGCTTCGCCCATCCTGAGCGTCGGCCGAGCCTGCCCGCCTGGCGCAAGCTGCGCCTTGCCGCCGAGCTTATCATCCGGACCGACCGGCGACGATGAGCCGCGTCCATGTGATCGGCGCCGGCATGGCAGGACTGTCCGCCGCGACCGCCCTTGCCGCGCAGGGACGGCAGGTCGTGCTCTACGAGGCGGCGAAATGGGCGGGGGGGCGCTGCCGCTCCTATGACGACGCCGCCCTCGGCTGCCGGATCGACAACGGCAATCACCTGCTGTTGTCGGGCAACCGCAACACCATGGCCTATCTGCGCCGGATCGGCGCGGAGAACACGTTGACCGGGCCGGACCGGCCGCTGTTTCCGTTCATCGATCTCGCCTCGGGCCAGGCCTGGACGCTACGGCTGAACCACGGAAAGCTGCCCTGGTGGGTGCTGCGCCGGGACTGGCGGGTGCCGGGGACGAATCCGCTTGACTATCTCGCACTCCGCCGGCTGGAGCGTGCCGGACAAGATGATCTCGTCGTCGGAATGCTGGGCGGACTCGGCATGCTGTATGACCGGCTGCTCGAACCGCTGGCGATCGCCGCCCTCAATACCAAACCGGACATCGCCTCCGCAGCACCGCTGGCGGCCGTGGTGCGGGAGAGCCTCGCGCGCGGCGGTGCGGCGACCATGCCGCGCATGCCGGAGGTCGGGCTTTCGGAGAGCTTCGTCGATCCCGCCCTCGCCTATCTGCGCGCACGCGGTGCCGAATTGCGGTTCGGCGCGCGCATTGCCGGGCTGACGATGGCGAATGGGCGGGTGAGCGGCCTCGCCGGCCCGAATGTCGATGAGATCATCGGCGCGGAGGATGCGGTCATACTGGCGACGCCGCCCTGGGTCGCGGCCGAACTGCTGCCCGGGCTCGCGGTGCCGCAGATGCACGAGGCGATCGTCAACCTGCATTTCCGCGCTGGAATCGCTCCGGGGCCGGCCGGGTTCTACGGGCTGGTCGGCGGCACCGCTGAATGGGTGTTCGAGAAATCGGAGGTCGTGTCGGTCACGATCAGCGCGGCCAATGACCGGCTCGGGCAGGACACGGACGAACTCGCCGCCGAGGTCTGGGCCGATCTCCGGCGTGGTTTCGGGCTGCCGCGGACGATGCCGCCCTATCGGGTGGTAAAGGAAAAACGCGCGACCTTTGCCGCAACGCCGGCGCAGCTTGCCCGGCGGCCCGGCACACGCACCGCACTCGCTAACCTGAAACTCGCCGGCGACTATACCGCGACAGGCTTGCCCTCGACCATCGAAGGGGCGATCCGGTCGGGCGAGTCGGCCGCGCAAGAGAGCTGACCGCACCTTTCGGGTTTGTGGAAACCCGAAAGGTGCTGGCGGGCGCGTGCTTCGCGTTGCAATGCAGCAACATTCCGTTTCAAGCGAAAAATCAGGGATTTAGACTTATTCGATGCGTTTTATCAACGAACTCCTGGCGCACCGGGAGCTTTGCAAATCTGCAACACTGGTCGCGGGTTAGTTCGCCGCCCCGGTAATCCGGCTATTTTTGCTTGACCGTCGGTGACTTAACCGGAATGCTTGTAACCGGGGCAAAAGTCCGGGCGGGGAATGATTTTTTGCTTGCGCGGTCACGGTTGGGACTGATTCAAACTTTGGGTGACCGAGCCGTCCGACTTTGATGATCTGCCTGCGAGTGAGCTGAAGCATATGGTGCTTCAGCTTCTGGCGGAGAACGCGGAGCAGGCGCGTCAGATTGCGGCGTTGCGTGAGGAGGTCGCGCGTCTGAAGGGGCTTAAAGGCCCTCCCGACATCAAGCCGCCGAGCCGGCCGAGCGGGATGGAGCGCGCGACGTCGCCGACGCGGGCGCCGGGCGGCAAAGGTCGGGGCAAATTCACGCCCCGGATTGGCATCGAGGAGCGGGTCATCGCGGCGGATGCACCGGCGGGCTCGCGGTTCAAGGGATATGAGAGTTTTCTGGTTCAGGATCTGGTTCTGCGGGCGCGAGCGATCCGCTACCGGCGGGAGCGGTGGGTGACGCCGGCGGGCCGGACGATCGTTGCGCCGCTGCCGTCGGGGGTGGTGGGGCATTTCGGCGCGGAACTGCGACGCTTCGTGCTGATGCTGCATCACCAGGGGCAGGTGACGGTGGAGCGGCTGACGGCGCAGTTGCGGGCCTTTGGGGTGGCGATCTCCAAGCGGCAGGTGCTGCGGCTGCTGATCGAGGGACAGGAGGGTTTCCTTGCGGAGAGCCGCGACGTCCTGCGGGCGGGACTTGCGACAGCGGCTTGGGTGACGGTGGACGACACCGGCGCGCGGCATGCCGGGCGGAACGGGTTCTGCACCCATGTCGGCAATGACGATTTCGCCTGGTTCGGCACGAGGGAGAGCAAGAGCCGGCTGAACTTCCTCGACCTGCTGCGGGCCGGGCACACCGACTATGTCGTCAACGACGCGGCACTCGCCTACATGCGCGGGCGCGCGCTCGCTGGCCCGGTGATCCGCACTCTTGCCGACGCCGCGGCGAAAGAGTTCGCCGATCATGCGGCCTGGCAGGCGCATCTGGAGCGGCTTGGCATCAGCGTGCTCAAGGTCCATCCCGACCCGGTCCGGATCGCCACCGAAGGTGCGCTCTGGGGTGCCGTCCGGGACCACGGGTTCCTGAATGACACCGTCATCGTCAGCGACGACGCCGGACAGTTCGTGGTCGGCAGGCACGCGCTGTGCTGGGTCCACGCCGAACGATTGGTGCACAGGCTCGACACTTTCACCGAGCGACATCGGGCCGCGCAGGCGCATGTCCGCAATCTGATCTGGTGGTTTTACGCCGATCTCAAGGCCTACCGTGCCGATCCCACGCGACGACGCCGAAGCGAGTTGCGCGTCCGCTTCGATCGCATCTTCCGAAGACGCACCGGTTTTGCCACTCTCGACCGCCTGCTTGCACGCCTGCACGCCAACAAGGCGGAGTTGCTGACCGTGCTCGACCGCCCGGAGATCCCGCTCCACACCAACGGCTCCGAGCGCGACATCCGCCTGCACGTGACCAGGCGCAAGATCAGCGGCGGCACCCAGGCCGTCCTCGGCCGCGACTGCCGCGACGCTTTCCTCGGCCTCATGCGCACCACAACCAGGCTCGGCTTCTCGTTCTGGGACTATCTCGGCGATCGCCTCCACGTCCCCGATCAGGCCGCCGTCCCCTATCTCCCGGATCTGCTCAGGGCCCGCGCCCACCAGGCTTGAACAAAATCGCCCGGGATTCTGCCCCGGTTACGAATGCTTGACAGTAATTTGTAAGAGTCACGGCGCACAAGAATGGCGCCGGTATCGGGAGGCAACGGGAAACGGCATGCGCGCGTGCGGCATGACTGATTATCCGGGCGATCGTTCACGACGCGATCATGGGTCGCGCGCGATCGAGGCGAACCGGCGGATCATCGAGAAACTGCTGCAGCGCCAGCGCGATGCCGCCCATCGACGCCGCGGTGGCGCTCATTTCGGACACGACGATCTCGACATCGCGGTAGATCGCGGCGAGTGCGTTGGCTTCCAGGGTTTCCATCGCCGCGGGCAGCAGGAATGGCGCGAGCTGCGCGAGGCTGCCCCCGAGCACGATCCGGCGCGGGCTGATGATATTGATCAGGTTCGCAAGGCCAAGGCCGAGATGACGGCCGGCTTCGGCCATGACCGACCGCGCCACCGCATCGCCGGCCTCGCAGGCCTGGCGCGCCGCCGCGACATCGGCCGCGCGATGGCCGCGGGCGGCAAGATCGCCCAGGATCGCGCGTTCGGACACATAGGCCTCGAAGCAGCCACGCCCGCCGCAGCCGCACGGACGCCCGCCGGGAACGATTTTCATGTGGCCGATTTCACCGGCGAGCCCGTGCGGGCCGCGATAGAGCTCGCCCATCAGGTAGAGGCCGCCGCCGATGCCGGATCGGCCCATCACATAGATGAAATCGGCAATGTCGCGGCTGGCACCGAACAGATGCTCGGCAAGGGCCGCGGCCTTGACGTCGTTTTCGACGCGGACGGGGACTTTGATCCGTGCCGTGAGCGTGCCGGCCAGATCGAGGTCGCGCCAGCCGATATTCGGGGCGAACACGACACGGCCGCCGGTGGTAACCAGCGCCGGTACCGCAACGCCGACGGCGAGCAGCGTGCTGCGCGGCGCCCGCAGCGAGCGCAGGGCGGCGGTTATGCCGCCCCGCACGGCGGTGATCGCATCCTCGGGAGAGGTGCTGCCGGGCACGACGAGATCGCTGCAGGCAGCGCCGTCGATCGTCGAGATCAGGATGCGGATGGCATCGGGCTCGACGCCGATGCCGGCGAGATAGCCGGCACGGGGATCGAGGCTGAGCGCCGTGGTCGGCCGACCGGCGCGCCCGGTCGGCGCCTCGGTGTCGCGACGGACGATGCCGCCGGATTCGAGATTGCTGATGATGATGGAGATGGTCGCGGGATCGATACCCGAAATCTGCGAGAGCTTCTGCTGCGAGATGCCCGGATTCTGCCGGATCATGTGGAACAGCCGCGCCGAGTTGATGCGCCGGACCAGTGCCGAATTCACGCGCGCCCGGGTCATTCCCCCTCCCCTGGCGGCCGGATCATCGTGCCCCGCCGGGCTCGAAACCGACACCATGAATCTTTCTTGACATTGAAAACGCTCCTCTCTACTGGTTTCTTAAAGAGTAAAAATAATTCGTGCAAGCGACAGTCAGAGCGCACCGCACGGAGAACAGACAGGGACGGAACGATGCCGGTTGCGGCAATTGAACGACAGCCTCGGGTTTGCGGAGACCTGCGCGCGGCACAGCATCAGCGCGTATTCCACGCGGCATGGCCTGGCGCGGCCATCGCCACCGTCCACCCGCCGCAGATGGCGAAGCGGCGGGCCGGATCCGTGCGCACGGCGCGGATTTCGCCAGCAAAAAAATCTTTCAACATGGAGGTCCAACCATAATGCGAAACATCGGCAACCAGGCGGGCAATGCCCCGGCCCGGTCTGCGACGCGGAAGCTGCGCCACGCCGCATGCGCCGCGGGCGTGATCAGCCTTTTCGGTCTCGCACCGCTGGCGCACGCGCAAAGCCTCGGCGACGCGCTGCGGCAGACCACGTTCCAGGGCATGGTCGGCGCGATCCACTTCGACTATGGCAATAACGGTCATTCGAGCAAGAGCACGCACTCCTTCGCGATCGGCGGGCATCTGATCGCCCATACCGGCTCGTTCGACGGGTTCAGCGTCGGCCTCGGCGGGTACACCGCGCAGTCGCTCGGCCTGTACAGCAAGAACAACGCCAGCGACCGGGTGCATTATGACGGTGAACTCACCGGCTCGCATTACGGCATCCAGTCGTTTCGCCAGGCCTATCTGCAGTATCAGACGCCGAAAGTGGAAATCCGCTTCGGCCGCCAGCTGATCCAGACGCCCTATGCGAACCAGGATTACTACACGTTCAACCCGCGCGCCTTCATGGGCGTTGCCGGTGTCGTGAACGTGCTTGGCGATGGTTCCAACAAGGTCGATGCCGGGGCGCTGAGCCTCGATGGCGATCCGGCGGCGTTCAGCGTCTTCATGACGCGGATGTTCACCTATGAAAGCCGCTATTCCAGCTCCTTTGTCGCCAACAACCGCTATTCCGGCACCAAGCCGACCAACGGCTTCATCGCGATCGGCGCGCGGTATCATGGCGATGTGGGCTCGACCCAGCTGACGGCGCAGGCGTGGTATTACGACTTCTACCAGTACGCGCAGCTCGTCTATGGGCAGCTCGACCTTGTCCAGCCGCTTGCCAACGGCCAGGCCATTTTCGGCTCGGTGCAGGCGCTGACCGAAGGCAACTCGGCTGGCAATGCTTCGAGGATCATGGCGTTCACCAGCAACAGCTCGAACTCGATCAATGCCCATCTGTACGGCGCCAAGCTCGGCTATTCGTTCGGCGACGGCAGCATCGCGCTGATCGGCAACTATGCGCCGACCGAATACAACTCGTTCCATCATGGCGGCGTGCTCCACCCGTATAACGACAATACCGGCACGAGCTTCACCGACACGATGCAGAACGGCGTTCCGAATCTCGGGCCGGGCTATGCGTATGGTGTGACGACCAACTACGACTTCCTCAACAAGAAGCTGAAGGTTGGTGTTACGTATGTGCGCTACCTCGTCCGCTACGGCTATGGCGGCGATGCACAAAACTATACGAGCTATGCCGGCCCCTACAGCTTCCCGAATGCCAACTACATCCCGAACCAGCAACTCTGGGCGCTGGACGCGAATGCGTCGTACGATCTGTCCTCGATCCTCAAGGGGCTCTCGGTGGCGGAAGATACCGACGTGACCGTCGCGGAAAACCGGGCGGGCTATACGGGAACCGCGCATTACAACAACCCCTACTTCAGCAGCCGTTTCTACCTCGAATATAATTTCTGAGGTTTCCGGCGAACATGACGCGCCCGGGCCAACCGCCCGGGCGCTTTTTTTGCGCTGGATACGGTTCACGACAGAGCATGTATCGATCCCATCGGATCGGATGCCATGCTCTGTGGTATTGATCACTGCAGCAACTCTACCCGATCAGACGGAGTCATCTGATCGGATAGAGTTGCTCTTTTTATCGATATGATCGAGCACGACATCCGATCCAGAAGGATCGGAAAGTGCTCTAGAGATGCTGGCCGCGCTCCACCAGAAACTGCGCCGGCAGGACGTGCGCGTCGACAAATCGCAGTGTCATCAGACGGCCGTTCCAGTAGGGTGAAAAGCACAACGGCTGCTGCTTGCCTTTCAGGCTCCAGCACGCATCCTTTGAATTGACCGACTGGACGCCCGCCTCATCGACGACACGACCATCAGCGCCGACCAGCCGCATGGTGAGTTGGCCACTTGGCGCGACATAGATCGAGGTTCGCCCGCCATCCGCGAGCGGCCGATAGAGTGTGTTGCCCAGGGTCAGATGCAGGAAGCCGACTTTCGTCAGAGGCTGCCCGTAATTCGAATAGCCGTTCCCAAGGCCGGGACCGGATGCTGGTGCTACCGCGCTTGCGGATGTTGCGGCATGCGAGGGCGCAGGCTGCCCGCCGGTTTGCAGGCCATGGCCCGACATGCAGCCGCCCAGCGCCAGAGCAGGGATAAGCCATACGACATGGCGCAAGCCCGGCAGGCGCGGGAGACAGGAAGTGCTGAGACCACGTTCCGCTTGAAACATCTTCACTCTCATTCCGGTATCAGATCCGGCAGGTTATCGTTGAGCAGCGAACGCATTCGCTCGCACTCCCGTCGCCTCCGGCGCCGGAATTCAGTGGACAATATTCAGGCTGACATTGCCAGAAGATGCGGGATTCGGTGCGGATATCCGACCGGGCCCCACTTCGTCCCAAAGGAGGACGGCGTTGCCACCCTTCGATTGCGGCGAGAGCGACGGAGCGACCGACGGAATACCTTGCGCCGTGGCCGAGGACATCTGCTGAACCGAGAGCGGTGACAGCGGCAGGCCGATCTTCTGGATGGTGACGAGCTCGACATGATCGGCGGGCCGCCCTATCCGATCGATCCCCTGCGCCCGCGCAAGCCCGGGGGCAAGCGCGCCGAGGGCGACCGCCAGGCCGAGCAGGAGGCGCAAGAAAAGCGAATTGCCCGGTGCTCGGCAGAGTGGACTCACGTCTCTATGCATTTTTTGCATCATCGAATTCCATCTCACCGTGGCAACAGGGACTGTATCACATGGTTGGACTGGGCAGCGTTCACGAGTTGGGTCTGCATCCCGCTGATGTCGATGTTGAGCGTGCGGGTTTGCTGGATGATCTGGCCATTCACCGGGTTCTGGATCAGCGTCGACATTCCAGCGGAGCCGACCGTATTGGCAATCGTCGTATAAAGCTGCTGACCCGATACCCCACCGCCGTTGCCGCCCGCCTGCGGAACGAGGCTGGTGAAGGTCGTGCCCGTCGGCGTCGAACTCTGCGTATTGATCACGCCGGACGGGTTGGCCTTATTCCTGACATCGCTGAACGAGGAAACCGGCAGCGGGGTCTGGGACGTGGCGGAGAAACTCTGCCCGTTCAGGGCGCTGCTGACGGTGTCGGGCGCAACCTGGCGGAAGGCCGGCGAAATCTGCTGGGTCAGGTGATTGATGTCGCCTGAAAGGGTCTGCACAGCTTGGCCGTTGACCAGCGTCTGGATCGAAAAGCCGAAATCGATCCCGATGCCGCGATCATTGGGCAGCGAAAACCCGCCGCGCATGCCGGCAAGCGCCGTATCCGGCACAATGGCCATGCCGCGCGAGGGAAAAGCGGCGGCGCTGGTGGAAGCGGCAATACCCGGCGAGACCCCGCCGTGCGGACTGTCCGCGGCCGATGCCCGGCCGGGAGCGAGAGGCAGGAGACTGGCGGTACCCAGAAGCATGATCAGCATCGAGCGTGACATGACGCGCACCATTTCCCTAGAATGTATTTTGCAGCTGCCAGCCATTGGCCGGCAGTCCGAGATCGCGAAGCTGGAAGTGAGCCAGGGAGACCGGCGGCTGCGGCACAGCCTGCCAGACCGTCGGATTATTAAAGGCGAGCCTCGCCTGCGACAGATCGGAGGTGATGGCAAAGAAAATGCCACTCCACTGTTTCGCGAAGGTGGCGACCGGTTCTGCCCGCAGGCCAAGGCTGGGATCGGAGATCAGTACTTCGCCGTTGCTCACCCCGCGGACGAGAACGAAATGATGGTAGCCGTGATAGTCGATCAGAACGATCGCCGGCACCCGAATCTGGCTCAATTTCGCAAGGCTTGCCTTGAACCCGTTCGATGGAATGTGATGCCTTGCGAGATAGTTTTTCATGTCGAGCAGGGAAAAGCCGAGCCGGCGGATCTTCGCCTGGTCGCCATGCCGATACATGCTTTTGAAAACCGATTCCTCGGTGACCGGCACGTCATAGACATAAGTCAGCAATGTCGCGAGCGCCGCAGAGCCGCAGGAAAAATCGTATTTCTGATGCACCGTGCTGGTGAATTTCATGTCCTGCCAGCTGCGCACTTGCATATGTGTGCCGCTGATCGCGGTGTTGGGCAGGGCAAACTGCAAGGCATCAGCCCTGGCCTGCACGGATGCAAGGCAGGACGCCGCAATCAACGCCACGGTTCCGGCAAACCTGACAAACGTCCCTGACATCGCCGATCGCCCCCGACTGCAGCTCAGTGATTGAGCGTGATGTTCACGACCGTCGAGGTCTGGAACAGCGCGTTGTTGCCGGTATTCTGGATGACCGTGGTCAGCCCCTGATTGCCGGAAACCGAATTCGTGTTGGAAATCGTGCCGGTGGTGCCGGACGCGGTGTTACCGAAGGACGTTGCCGAAAGCTGGCTCGCCGGAATGTCCCGACCATGCGAGGCCGCCAGCGCCGAGGTGGACACCGGGGTGCCGAACAGATTGCCGCCGCCAGCTGCATATCCGGCAACCGGAAGTGCGAACACCGCCATCGAGATGATGCAAAATGCTTTGATTGTTTTTGCCATGGACGCCGCTCCTGAGGAAAATGCGTGCACACCCGCAGGGTGTGCACGCCAGGCTGACAGGCGGTATTAGCGAACCGCAGCCACCGAAACGGAGTTCTGGATCAGGCTGTTGGCGCCGGCATTCTGCGAGGCCTGGAGCACGCCCTGCGCACCGTTGAAGGAGCTGTCCATGTTCACCTTCGCCGAACCGTTCGCGAGGTTCGCGGTGTTGCAATAGACGCCGCCACCCTGCACCGCGACGGCAACCGCACCGGCCAGCGTGTTGCTGCTCGCGGCGGTCAGCTTCACCGTGCCGACAGCGGTCGAGTTCTGCATCAGGCTGTTCGCGCCGGAGTTCTGGTTGACGTTGATCACGCCATTGGCGTTGTTGAACGAACCATTATCGATCGTCGACGACGCGTTGCTGCTGTGTTCACGGGCATAATTGCCCGCAACGTAGCCGATGTTGCCCGAAGCGGCGAGCGAGCCGGCCAGCGTGCCTTCGGTGCCGTTGATCGGGCTAACCGCCGCAACAGCCGCGGAGTTCTGCAGCAGGCTGTTGTTGCCGGCATTCTGGTTCAGCTGGCCGACGCCATTGAAGCCCTGGTACGAGTTGCTGACCGTGGCGGACTGGGTCACCGTGCCGTCGTCATTGTCCCAGCCGCTGCGCGGGCCAACCTCGTCCTCGTTGCCCATCACGCCACCGTTATTGCCGGCGAGCGCAACCGCAAGGCCGCCACCAATCGTGTGGCTCCGGTTCGACGGGTTGTGAACATAAGCAAGGGCCAAGGTGTTCTGCAGCTGGCTGTTGGCACCCGCGTTCTGAGCCTGGTTCGAGACACCCTTGGTGCCCGAGTTGTAGGAATTGCTCAGATTGGCCGAGCTGGTCTGGCGGTGCATGTTGGCTTCGTTGCCGGCAACGTTGCCGGAATTGCCGGCGGCGGCCAGGGCAACATACGCATCGATGGTCATCGACTTGGTGGAATGACCACCATTCTTGCCGTTATGACCCGAGCCGCCATCGTCACCATTGCGGGCGAAAGCAATAACCGGGGTCGCTGCAATGATGGAAAGGGCCGCGCCCATCAGAAGAATTTTACGCATGACAATAATCTCCACTTCCCTAAGGGTTGGCCACGCCATTTTCTTTGACGAAGCCCTTGTTACATTCATTACAAACTGATTTTTCATTCAGCCTGTATTTTTTATCTAGCAACCATCGTGCCAAGTTTATTTGCTTTTTTATTTTATTTGTTTTCAATGATTTTTAGATTTTTTAAAGTATATTTAAACGTGAATACAATTATCTTGGCTGGAATGTTACGTATTGAGTTACGTCTTTGGTGTCGGGTCGGCGTAACAGTCATGATCGTACTGGCGGCATTCGTTACGAATGTCCTGGATTGTCTGATCGAGCTTGAACCTCTCGATCAGGCGGTAGATCGTCATTCTGGAAATGCCGAGATTCTCTGCAGCTTCGGTCAGGTTGCCGCCGCAGCGGCGGATCATGTCGACCAGCTCGCTGCGCCGCTCGGTATTTGAACGGCGTCGATCCGCACGAGGCCGCCGCACCGTGTCATTTGCCGGGCTCGGCGGCTGGATGGGCGCGGGTGCCGCGACCAGATCCGGAACGAAGCCGTCCTCCAGATCACCGACATCGATCACGTCATCGTCGCAGACCACAACCGCCCGCTGGATCGCAGCCATCAATTCGCGAATGTTGCCGGGCCAGCCGTAGGACAGGAGGCGACGCTGCGCCGCCTCGGTGAAATTCATCTCGTCCCGCCCCATTTCCGCGGCAAACTTGCGCAGGAAAAATAGCGCGAGCGTGAGGATGTCATGCCCACGCTCACGCAGCGGCGGGCTGTGGATCGTCAGCACCTTGAGGCGGAAGAAAAGATCGCTTCGGAACGTGCCCGCTTCGATCAGGCTGGCGAAATCCACATTGGTCGCCGAGACGATTCGTACATCAACCGGGATCTGATCGACCCCGCCGACCAGCTGGATCGTCTTTTCCTGAAGAACGCGCAGGAGATATCCCTGCATGTCCGCCGGCAGATGACCAACCTCGTCGAGAAACAGCGTGCCGCCCTGCGCCGCCTCGATAATGCCTTTCTTGCGGCTCACCGCGCCGGTGAACGCACCCTTTTCATAGCCGAACAGTTCCGACGCGATCAGCGTCGGCGGGATCGCGGCGCAGTTGATCACACGAAACGGACCGTGTGCCCGCGGTGAGCGATCGTGGATCGCGTGCGCGATCAGCTCCTTGCCGGTCCCTGTCTCGCCGGTGATCAGAACCGGCGCATCGCTCGACGCATATTTGCGGATCAGGTTGAATATCGTGCGAATTTGCGGGCTGTCGCCGACGATGCACCGCTCGGAGCCAGACTGGAGCACCGCGGCGATCTTGGCCTCGTCGATTTCTCTCTGCACATCGCTGCGCCCGCTCGTGCTGGAGGGAAAGGACCCACGATAGGCAGCGGCCGGAGATCTCTCAGAGTATCCCGTGCGTATCATTAAAAAGATTCTCCGGTCCCAAAATTTATGTTTAATCCTGTCCTCGTCTTAATAATTACGCGTCACTGATGACGCAACACATTTTATACGTGTGTGACAAATTAAGAGATAACTTTGAGTAGAATTCGGACGTATTTTCATATTTTTTTAGGAATATAACTTTCCCGAAACATCCGGAAAATAACACAATCGAAAGTTGTGTTACGTTGTCGTGACGCCGCAATGGTGTCGAATTTCACCATACGCGGCGCCAGGAAACACCAGCCTTCCCGCTGAAAATTAACTTAAATCAATATGTTGTTTAATTATCGAGATGGCATCAAAATTGCTTAGGGAAATTTTAGAACAGAAATCTCAATTTTTATCCGTATCTGCCGAGTGCAGATCAAGACAGGGCGAGGCAAACAATGAAACAAAAAACAAGAATTCTATTTGGGATATCGTCGGCCTTGATTTTCAGCGTGGCTGCGCACGCCGGGAATCAGTCGATCGAGAATTATATAAGTCTTGCCGCATCTCAGAATAATGCGCGCTTGATCCATAATTTCTCGAATGATGGTGGCGTCAATATCGCCGGACAGTGGCATTTCATCGCCTCTGCTGTGTCGAGCCGATCGTTCAACGAGAGCGCGGGGATTGGAACCAGCAGCCAGAATGCGGGCGCGAACAGCGTGCTGCAGAATTCGGTCTCGCTCGCGTATATTGCGTCCTGCGGGATCTGCGTCGGGCCGACGATCGGCGGGCATGGGGTGGTGATCGGCGCGGCCAGCAACATGGCGATTGCAGCCGGCAATCACGATTACCCCGGATATGGACAGGCAAACCCGGCATCCTCCGGCGGGCAGCCGGGAAATAATGGCGGTTCAGGGACCGGTACTGGTTCCAGTGGCGGAACCGGATCGGGGACCGGCACGGGAACCGGCGGCGGAACCGGGTCAGGGACCGGCACGGGCTCCAGTGGCGGGACCGGATCGGGGACCGGCACGGGAACCGGCACGGGTTCCAGCGGCGGGACCGGGTCGGGGACCGGCACGGGTTCCAGCGGCGGAACCGGGTCGGGGACCGGCACGGGAACCGGCGGCGGAACCGGGTCGGGGACCGGCACGGGTTCCAGCGGCGGAACCGGGTCGGGGACCGGCACGGGAACCGGCGGCGGAACCGGATCGGGGACCGGAACGGGTTCGAATACTCAAAGCGGAGGGACGCCGGCCAGTTACGGCCTGACCGCACAGGGCAGCGATCCCTTTGCCACCGTCAGCCAGTCGTTCAACAACGATGTCGGTATCTTCTCCATCAACCAGAACGGTGGTGCGAACAGCACGGTCCAGACAGCAACGACCGTGGCGGCGCTTCAAACCAAGGGATCGATCGGCGCCGCGACGGCCGCGGCAAGCGCACGGAATTCGGCGCATGCCCGGCGAAATACGTCCTACAGCATCGACACACCCACAACCTCGACAGTGCAGAACAGCATGGATCACTCCACCGGCGTGTTGAGCATTGCACAAAACACCGGATCGAATTCGATCGTGCAGAACGCAACGTCGGTCAGCTCCATCGACATGCAGAAGGCCAACACCCAGATGCTTGCCATGACCGCGGCGGCATCGTTCAACCAGGCATCGGTGAGCGGCAATTACGCGTCTTCGATTGACCAGACGAACGGGGTGTCGATGGACCAGTCCTTTAACGGGACTAGCGGCGTTCTGATGGCTGCACAGAATGCCGGTGCAAACTCCATCATTCAGAACAGCGTCTCCGTAGCGTCGATCCGCCCGTAAAGACGGCGCGGCAAGGGCTTTCCGGATCCGGCAGGATCCGGAAAGCAATCATGCGTCATGGCTGGAACTCACCGTGCCATGACGTACGACGATTGAGCAGCGTCAGAACGAAAAACGCGCAGGCCAACAGAGCGGCACCCAGAGCGGCGCCCGCGTAGATATCCCCGCGATCGGTCAGGGCGAAGACCTCGACCGGCGCTGTCACCCATTGCGGTGGATAGAGCATGATCGATGCGCCGAGTTCGCCCATCGAAAGGGCGAAGCCGAGCGAAAGTGCAGCAAGGATCTGCGGCAGAAGCAGCGGCAGCGTGATCGTGAGCAGAACCCGGGGCGGCGATGCGCCAAGCGAACCGGCAATCTCTTCGAGGCTGTGCGGCAGTCGATCGAGGCCCGCGCTGATCGTCGCATAGGCATAGGCCATGACCAGGACGACATGGGCAAGGATGACCAGGAGCACGGTTCCGTTGAGCAGGAACGGCTTGCGGCTGAAGGCGATCAGCATGGCAAGACCGATGGTCGAGGACGGCAGCGCGACCGGCAGGAAATAGAGCATGTCGAGCCCGCGGCGGAGGGAGGGTGGGCAGCCACGCACGACCAACGCCCCACCGCCTCCGAACAGAAGGGCAATGAACGAGGCGGCCACTCCCGTTGCGACACTGTGCAGCAGTGCCGCCCCCTGATCTCCCGCCGCCAGGGCGCGCGCGTGATGGAGCGTGAGACTGGACGGCAGCACCCCGTTCCATTGCCGGGTAAAGGCGGCCAGTAGCAGCAGGAGCAATGGCAGGCCGAAGATCAGGAAGAACAGCGTGGCCGTGGTAACAAGCGCGATTCGTCTTGTCGTCGGTTTGAATACCAGCATGCTCATGCGGCCAGCCAGGCACCGAGCCGGGTAAGAGCAAGACGGTAGAGCGCGAAGACGGCAAGCGAAATCACACTGTCGCAAACCGCGATCACGCTCGCACCCGCATAGTTGAATTGCTGCACCGCCTTGCCATAGATCAGCAACGGCAGGGTGATGACATTCTTGGCGCCCATCACCAGCATGATGCCGAATTCATTCAATGTCAGCAGCAGGCAAAGCCCGCCGCCGGCCAGCAGGGCGGGCAGCAGCGCGGGGATGACAACGCGACGGATCACGCCCGCCGGGGTTTCCCCGAGACTGCTCGCCATTTCGAGCAAGGCGGGATCGAGCGACTGGAACCCGGCAAGCACAGGGCGCAAGACAAAGGGCGTATAGAATGTCACCTCAGCCAGGACCACACCCCAGAACCCGTAGAGAAAACTCGCCGCCCGGTGCGGGTTGCCCAGCAGCGGCTCCAGCAGCGCGGTGATCAAGCCGGCGTTTCCGTAGAGAAACGTCAGCGCGAGCGCGATGAGAAAGGACGGGAACGAGAGATAGGCATCGACCACCCGGCCGACAGACGCGGCACCGTGGAACGGCGCGAGATTGAGGAGCAACGCCAGAACGAATCCGAGCAGAAGACACAGGACCGTCGAGGTCAGGGCGATCTGCAACGTGTGGCCAAGGGCGCCGGCAAAGACCGGGGAGGCGATGATCCGCGTTGCCGGCGCGAGGCTCCATCCTTGCGGCCCCCGGAAGGCGGCGATGATCATCAGCCCGAGCGGATAGAGCAACGTGATGGACAACACGCCGAGAACCGGCGCCAATCGCGCAACATGAAGCCACCTCACGCCGGACATCGCCTCCTCCGGTTCATGTATCGGCGACCAGGCAGGCCCGGTCGGGGGCGAAACCGACCGTGACATCGGCGCCGATTGCCGGCGCCTCCCGCCCGGCCGGCAGATCGATCCTGAGAAGATGCGCGCCCGCCACGGCCTGCACGCGCTGGACCGCGCCCATCCACTGCACGCCGACGATCCGCGCCGCGATGCGGTTCGAACCGGTTGCGTCGATATCGAGCGCATGCGGCCGCACACAGAGCAGAGGGCGCGCGATCGCATGTCCCGACGCGCCCATGACCGTCAGGCGTTGCCCCTCGAAACTAACCTCGGCGCTGTCATGCAGGGCGGTTTCGATCCTGATCGGCAGGAGATTCGCCTGTCCGAAAAATTCGGCGGCGTAGCGATGCTCTGGCGTTTCGTAGAGGCCGCGCAGCGTGCCGGATGCGGCAATGCGCCCGTCGCGCATCAGCGCGATCTGGTGGCCAAGCGCGATGGCCTCGCTCTGATCGTGCGTGACATAGACGATGGCCAGTTCCGGCAATCGGGCGTGGAGGCTGCGAAGTTCTTCCAGAAGCCCGGCCCGCAGCGGGGCATCGAGGGCGGAGAGCGGTTCGTCGAGCAGCAGGACCGGCGGGCGGATCGCCAGCGCGCGGGCAATTGCGACACGCTGCTGCTGGCCGCCCGAAAGTTCGCGTGGATAACGGCCGATAAAGGCGGACATGCCGACAAGACCGAGACAGTCGGCGACACGCTCGGCGATCTCCCGCTTCGGCAGGCGGCGGGCACTGAGGCCGAAACCGACATTCGCGGCGACCGTCAGATGGGGAAACAGCGCGTAGTTCTGCACGACCATGCCCAGCCCCCTCGCGTGCGGCGGCAGCGCGGTGACGTCCCGCCCGGCCAGCAGGATCCGCCCGGATGCCAGGGGAACGAACCCCGCGATCGCGCGCAGGATGGTCGATTTGCCCGAGCCCGAGGGGCCGAGCAGCACCCGGATTTCACCCGGCGCGACGGATAGCGAGACGCGATCGAGCGCGACCGCCCCGCGATACCGCACTGTGACGGTATCGAGGGCGATGGCGTCTGTCAGCGTGTTGGCGGCGTCAGCGTCGCGCACCGTCGGGTGCCATTCGATGGATCACGTGCGCGGCGGACGCCAAATGACAGATCGCCATCGGCCTCAGCTGCCGGTGACGCGATGCCAGCTTGTGATATTCGCGTCGAGCCCGCCCAGCACCCTGGTCCAGTCCGGCGACCAGACATCGACACCGTGCATGATGCCGGCAAGCGCTTCCGCCGTCTTGCCGCGCGCCGGAACATCGGTCCGCACCGGGAAGCCGCGGGCGATGTCATAGACGGAATCCTGCGCCTCGCGGCCCAGCAGGAAATCGATCAGCCTGCCAGCGGCTGCGGCATGCGGCGCATTCTTCACCAGCGCGATGTCGTAGGGGATCGGCATGGTGATGCGGCGGCCGTCATGCGCCGGGAAGAAAATGCCGAGATGGGGGTATTGCCGCATCTGGGCGAAATTCATCTGCACATCGCCATTCGCCACGAGGATCTCGCCCTTGTCGACGAGCCCGGCAAGGCGCCCGGTGGAAGCCGATGGTCCAAGGTTGTTGGCCTGGAGCTTGTGCAGATAGGCAAACCCCTGATCCGCGCCGCCCATCGCCTCGATGATCTCAAGCATCACCGCGGTACCGTCGCCGGCCTGGCCAGGGGTTGAATACTGGAGGCGATTTTTCAGGCCCGGCGCGAGCAGCGCGGCGTAGCTTGCCGGCGGCGCCTTGAGTTCGGCCGTGTTGTAGATCCAGCATGCATAGTTGTTGACCAGCGGGAACCAGAGATCGCGTGCGCTGCGGGTGGAAGCCGGAATGACAGGGAGAGACGAGGGCTTCATCGGCGCCAGCACGCCGAGAGATGCCGCCTTCTGCATGAAGGGCGGCAGGGTCACCAGCACATCGGCCTGCGGATTGGACCGTTCGGCGAGCACACGGTTGACCACCACGCCCGAGCCAGCCTCGACATACCGGACCGCGATGCCGGTCTTTTGCGTGAAGGCGGCGAAGACGGTGTCGAACCAGTTGGGTTTGCCGTCCTTGAGGCCATCGGCGGAATAGACGGTGACGACACCGCTGGCGCGGGCGGGGCGCGTGGCCGCCACGGTCGCCAGAGCGGCCGAGCCGGCCAGCGCGGTGCGGCGCGAAACGCCGGTTCGGGTCAGGGTCGGGATCGGCATCGGATACTCCGGGTTGCGATTTCACCGGGCGTAGGAGGCATCAACCGGGCAGCCCCGATCAAGCGCATCCGTGTTATCGTTTCGTGATACCCGAATGCGGCCGGCTATCGGCAGCGCAGACGGAGATACGGGCGGATTGGCGTTTGCCGCGTCGGGCATGGTAGAGGCGCGATCGATGGGACAGGCTGAAATCATGCGGCGCGGGGCGTCAGATAGCGGACAGGCCGAGTTGTTGTTCGATGTCACCCGGCTTGCCGGCCGGCTGATCGACGGCAAGCGGCCGACAGGGATAGACCGGGTCAGCCTCGCCTACTTGCGACAATTCGGGACCGGTGCGGCAGCTCTGGTCCGCCATCGGGGGCGCTGGGTGCAGATCCGCGGCCAGGCGGCGCAGCGCCTGTTCGACGCCCTGTGCGGTGAGACCGAGACGGCGGCGCGATTGGTGCGCACCCTCGTCGCAACGCATTTTGTCGCCCCGCGCCGGATCAGATCGGGATCGATTCTGTTCAACACCGGCCATAGCGGACTGGACGAGCCAAGCTATGGCGCCATGGTCAGGCGCCTGGGGCTACGGCCAATCTACTTCCTCCACGACCTGATCCCGATCACCCACCCCGAATATTGCCGGGCCGGCGAAACTGCCCGCCATGAAATCCGGCTTTCCACCATGCTCGCGACCGGGGCTGGACTGGTGGTCAACTCGGAGATGACAGCGCGCGATCTGACCCGCCATGCCGAGGAACGGGGCATGGAGTTGCCACCGCTCGTTGTCGCGCCGCTTGGAACCGAACCCCTGCCCCTGCCCGCGGCAAGGATGCGGGAGGAGGCTCCCTATTTCGTGATGCTGGGGACCATCGAGCCACGCAAGAATCATCTCGCCATGCTGCATCTGTGGCGCCGGATGCTGGAGACGAACCGCGCCGAAACGGTTCCCTCGCTCATCATCATCGGCCAGCGCGGCTGGGAGTGCGAGCAGGTGATCGACCTGCTGGAGCGCTGCGTTGTGCTGCGCGGCAAGGTCCGGGAGCTGAACGGGTGCGATGACGACACGCTGGCCGCGTGGCTCGCCGGGGCGCGGGCATTGCTGTTTCCCTCTTTCGTCGAGGGATTCGGCATGCCGCTGGCCGAAGCCCTCGCCCTTGGGGTTCCGGCGATCGCGAGCGACCTGCCGGTGTTCCGCGAGGTGGCCGGCGATATTCCGGACTATCTCGACCCGCTGGACGGTCCGGCCTGGCAACGCCGCATCCTCGATTACGCCATGCCCGGGAGCGTGGCGCGGGACGCGCAGATGACGCGGCTACGCCATTATGCAGCTCCCGGCTGGGCCGAGCATTTCCGGATCGTCGGCGATTTTCTTGCCCAACTCGATCGCGGACTTGCGGCATGAACGAGCCGCCCGGCCCCTTGCCCACGCCCATGCCCACGCCCTTGGCCATGCCCCTGGCCGATTGGCCGGAGATTGTTACCGTCCATGGCTTTCCACGATGGAAATGGCGGTATGTGCGTCGCTGCCTGCCGGGCCGGCAGCTGAGATTCGTTGGCGCCTGTGCCAGGGCGCCCGATTCAGGCGGCGTGCTGCTCTGGGGCATGACGCCGGCGCCGGCGGGGATGCGGGCGGATCTGCCGGTCGCACGCCTGGAGGATGGGTTCCTGCGGTCGGTCGGGCTTGGTGCCGAACTGACGAGGCCGCTCTCCTGGGTGATCGACCGGCACGGCCTTTATTACGATTCGTCCCGGCCATCCGGTCTCGAACTATTGCTCGAGACCTGCCCCATGTCCGAGGCGCTGCGGGCGCGGGCCGCAGCGCTGCGACACACGGTGCTTCGGGCAGGGCTGACGAAATACAATCTCGCCGGACCGCAATGGCGACGGCCCCCGGGCGGGCGGGACGTGGTTCTGGTGCCCGGGCAGGTGGAAAGCGACGCGTCCCTCGCGTTCGGCGCGCCGGGCTTGAGGTCGAATATCGGGCTCTTGCAAGCCGTGCGTGCCGCGAAGCCGGAGGCGTATCTCGTCTACAAGCCTCACCCCGACGTCGTCGCCCGCCTGCGCCGCGCCGGCGCCGAGGAGGCCCGCGCCGCCGATATCGCCGACGAGGTGATTACCGACGCCCCGATGCACAGCGTGCTGGATTCGGTGGACGAGGTTCATGTGATGACCTCCCTCGCCGGCTTCGAGGCATTGCTGCGCGGCCGGCGGGTGGTTTGCCATGGCCAGCCCTTCTATGCCGGCTGGGGGCTGACGGAAGACAGGCTGCCGATCGCGCGCCGGACGCGCCGGCTCAGCCTCGATGAACTCGTGGCCGGCGCTCTGATCCTCTATCCCGTCTATATCGGTGCCACGTCGCCGATCGCGCCGGAAGACGCACTGGCCGAACTTGCCTCCTGGAAGGCGCGCGATGCCGGGACAGCTCGGCCGTTTCAGGAGATCTATCGCATCTTGCTGCGTCTCTTCATCGGGGTGCGATAGAGCGCTTTCCGAACCTTTCGGATCGGATGTGGTGCTCTATCGTATTGGTAAGCCGAGTATCTTTATCCGATCATATGACTCCATCTGGTCGGATGATGCCAAGCCACCGCCGACGAGACAGATCTGAATCGCCGGGCGGAGCGTTCACCTCTTTATTGCGGCCGGCAAACGTGACAAAGAATTACGAGGCGGTAGTACTCATGATGGAGCGGGCGTGGCGAACCGGCGGTTAAGGGCAGAAATCTACCAACGGATCGCAGATGTTCCTGGTCAAATCTGGGATGAGCTCATTGCCGGCTCACATGAAACGTTAAGCCGCGATTTCTGGAACGTACTCGAAGCTTCAAATCTTAACGATTTTGTATATCGGTATGTGCTGTTCTTCGACGAGCAGGGGCGCGCCGCAGGGCTGAGCAGTTTTTATAACGTCACCACCGATATCGCGATCTTCGCAACCGGGGTGCTGCGCAGGCTGCTGGACGGAATACGCCGGATATTTCCGAATTTCCTGAAGCTGCGCATGCTCGAATGCGGCACGCCCATCACCATCACCAGCCCGCCTTTCGTGCGCCGCGCCGACATCGACGATGCGGACATCGTCGCCGCCCTACACGAGGTGCTGATGCGGGTGGCGCGGCAGGAAGGGCAGCTGTTCATCGTCGTCCGTGATTTCGAGCCGGAAAGCTTTGCCCTGGAAACCGATTTCCGCCGGCACGGCTATCACTGGATCGGCAGCCTGCCCAATACCTATATCGAAAATACATGGAATAGCCCGGACGCCTATCTCGGCGCGATGCGGAGCTATTTCCGCAGCAAGCTGAAAAAGCACCTGCGCCGGAACGTCGAGGCCGGCGTGACCCATCTTCTGGTCGAGGATTTCGACGAGCTTGCCACCACGCTGCATCAACAATGGATGGTGGTTCACGAAAACGCGAAGGAATTCCAGCGCGAGGTGCTGACGCCGGCTTTCTATCGCCAGTTTGCGCGCATCATGGGCTCCCGCTCGAAGGTATTGCTGTTCTATCGGCATGGCGAGCTGACCGGCCACGCCCTGCTGATGGTGGATGGCGACATGCTGCGCTGGCTCTATGTCGGCCGCGACATTGCCGCAAACGACAATCTTTATCTGTATATCGCGCAGAAAGTGGTCGAGACGGCGATCGATCTCGGCGTCCGGCGACTCGAAATGGGGCTGACCACCTACCCGATCAAGCAGGATCTCGGCGCGGAGGTCATACCGATCCGGGTTGCGGTGCGGGCGCGCTGGGGACTCATCAACCCGTTCGTCGGGCTTGGCTACAATCTGCTGAACGAAGTGCCCGCGCCCGCGCCCAGGGAGATTTTCAAGACCGCCACGGGCGCGGCGGCATGAGCATCGCCGAACCCGTTCTGGTCACCGGCGCTACCGGGTTCATCGGCGGTCATCTGGCCGCACGGCTTCGCAGCATGGGCGCGCGGCCCCGGTTGCTTGTGCGCGATCCATCCGGATTGCGGAGCGATCTTCGCGATTCGGCGGACATCATCACCGGCGACATGGCCGCCTCGGGCCGGCTCAGGCAGGCCGTGCGCGGTGCCGGGACGATCTTTCATTGCGCCGCCAACGTGAACACCTGGGATCGCTGGCCGGCCTATGCGGCGGCGAATATCGCCGGCATCAGCAACCTGCTCGACGCCATTGCCGCCGAACGGGCAACTCCGGCGCGGCTTGTGCATCTGTCATCGGTGGATGTGTATGGATTTCCCAGCGAGGCCGCGACGGAGGGGGCCCCTGCAACCGGCGGCGCCTTCCTGTATGGCCGCAGCAAAGCCGCCGGTGAGGCGGTGCTGCGCGAAAAGGCGGCGAGGCTCGGCGTGCCGACAGTGATCCTGCGGCCGACCAATGTGATCGGGCCGGGAAGCCAGTTCATCCGCCGGATCGGTGACGAACTCCGGCGCGGGCTGATGCTGACCATCGATGGCGGCAGGGCGGATTGCGGTTTTCTTTACATCCAGAACCTGATCGACTGCGTGATCTGGGCGGCGATGGCGCCCGCGACGATCGGCAGGTGCTTCAATGTCCGCGATCCGGCATCGATCGGCTGGGACCGGTTCGTGCGGGATCTCCGCGCGGGGATCGAGGGGCGCGGGATCGTCATCAACCTGCCGTTTCACCTGGCCGATGCCGCTGCCATGCTCGCCGAACTGCCATGGCGCGCCCGCCTGCTCGGTGGCGAACCCCTCCTCCACCGCCTGCTGGTGCGGATTTTCGGCCGCACCTGCGGGCACGATATTTCAGCGCTGCGAGACGCCGGCGCCCCTCTAGGAGGGGTCGGCTACGAAGAGGCGATGCGGCACTCGATCGGCTGGTACAGGGAGATAGCGGCATGACGGAGACAGGCCGCCACGTCGTTTTCCTCCAGGGCATGCCCTGCGCCTTTTTTAAGGATGTTGCCACCCGTCTGCGCGAAGCGGGGCTGCGCACGACGCGGATCAATCTCTGCACCGGCGATGCGCTGTTCTGGCGCGGTCCCGATGCGGTGAATTACCGGGGAACATACAAGAACTGGCCAGACTTCATCGCCGGCTTTTTCGAGCGCGAGAGGGTTACCGATCTCGTCCTGCTCGGCGAACAGCGATATTATCATCGCGAGGCCGTCGAGGCGGCGAAAGCGCGCAGCATTACCGTGACGGTCACCGATTTCGGCTATCTCCGGCCGGACTGGATCACCTTCGAACGCGACGGCATGAGCGGCGGGTCTCACTTTCCACGCGACCCGGCTGCAATCCGGCGCCTGGCGAAAGGCCTGCCGGAGCCGGACTGGACGGCGCAGTATGCCGATGGCGGCGTCCGCATGGCCTGCGGCGATCTTCTGCATAATTTCGCCAACGTGCTGCTGGGGTGGCTCTACCCGTTCTACCGGCGGAGCGACCGGCGGCCGCATACGCTTCTTTATACCGCTTCCTGCGCGGTTCGGCTCTACGCCAACAGGCGGTTGCGCGAGGCGGCGGAACTGTTCGTGAAAGACATCTCGACCTCGGGGGCGCGGTATTATGTTTTTCCGCTGCAACTGAATTTCGATTTCCAGATCATCGCCTATTCGGATTTCGACGGCGTCGGGGATGCAATCCGCATGGTGCTGGCATCCTTCGCCCGGCACGCGCCGGAAGACGCCCAGCTGGTTCTCAAGGAACACCCATGGGATCCGGCCCTGGTGCAATGGCAGACATTGATGAGCGAGATCGCCGCCACGCTCGGCATCTCCGGGCGCGTTCACTACCTCCGAGGTGGCAATCTCGATGATCTGATCCGCGGTGCCAGCGGGGTCGTGACCGTTAACAGCACGTCAGGCATTCGCGCGCTGCAGCTTGGCCGCCCTCTCAAGGTGCTGGGGCAGGCCGTTTTCGATATTCCCGGGATCAGTTTCCAGGGCACGCTCGATGCGTTCTGGTCGGATGGCACCATCCCGGATGCCGAATTGGTGCGTGATTTTCTGCTCGCATTGTCTCACACGGTGCAAATTCGCGGAACATTTTTTGGAAAGGCCGGCTTGACCGCAGCCGTCAACAGCGCCGCCTGGCGATTGGTGAATAATCGCGTTGGTGAACTCGAAATCGAGGGCCGTAAACTGACGCCACATGAACACCCGGCGCTCATGGTGCCGCAGCACGACGCGATTTAGAACATCATCCCGTCAGATGGCGTCATCTGAACGGACAAGGATGCTGTATTTATCAATGCTCTAGGCCAGGACCTGGGCGTTAATTCCTCTATCCACGGCTCCACCGCGCAAATGCTGCGAGGCCGCAGAACGGTCGGGCCGGATGCAAGCGGCGGCTACTTGATGATGCCTGCGCTCTGCAGGGTCTGGAACGGATAGACGATCGAGCTGACCACGTTGAGGACCTTCTGCAGATCGGCCACCGGCGCATTGCTCACATAAATCAGGTCGTCGTTATGCACGGGGAAGGTTTCGGCTGCGAAGAATGTCGCCGGATCGCGCAGATCGAACTGGAAAATCACCGGCACCTTGCCACGAACCAGCGTCTTCGGCGGCATCGGCCATTTGAGTGCGTCGGGCCTGGCAAAACGGAACAGGAACACCCCTGCCGGATTGGACCGGTTGTCGTTAAGGCCGCCAGACCTTGCAATCGCCTGGGCGAGCGAGATTCCACTCGCCTCGAAACTGACTTCGGCATTCCGGCCGGCGGCGCCGAGAATGGTGAAGCTGAGCGGCTGGTACAACGCGGTGACCACGTCGCCACCACGCAGCGGCACGTTTTCCGAAGGATCCTTGAGGATGGTCTCGAGCGGCAACACCGCAACCTTGCCGTCCCGCGAAAGCTGGATGGAGGTCTTGCTGACCGGCCTCGACACTCCTCCCGCCATCGCAAGCGCCCGCAACAGACGCACGCCGCCGGGGGTTACCGGCACTTCCATGCTGCGCCGCACGTCGCCAACAACGGTAATGTCTTGCGTGTTGTTGCTGGCGAGACGCACGATCACCTGCGGCTCATTCGCCTTGCCTGCCAGCCGTCCGGCGATCCGGGACTCGATCTGCGCAACGGTCAGCCCGGCGACATGGATCGTCCCTGCGAAGGGCACCCGGATATCGCCCGCATTGTCCACTGTCTGCGGCGGCAGCGATACGGTACCGGTTCCGCCGCCCGTGAGCCCCATCGCCGTCGCGGTCTGCGAGGTGAACAGCACGGCCGGCGGCGCTTCCCAGATGTAGATCGCCAGGACATCCCCGGCCGCAACCTCGTGATCGGCATGCACGGGGCCGGAAAACGATGCCGAGAACCGCGCCTGTCTTGCCTCCTGCCGCAGGTCGGCAGCGATCCCGTAATTCACCCTGACCAGTTCGATGCCGTGCAACGACGCGGCCGTCGGCGCCGATTCGATCGCCCCCGTGCGAGGCCCCGCGCTTGGCAGGTATCGCGAGCAACCGGCAAGCCCCAGGCTTGCCCCAATGCCGACCGCCAGGGAAAGGACGCGAAGCGATGAACCGATCATATGCCGATCATTTCCGAGCAAAGGACCGGCTGGACACGGTGATACCATCTGTTCGGCTTCGGCAAGACGACATGATCCCTTCCAACCACCATGACTGGTGCAGACGCGCCCCGGTTCTAACCGAACCTCGTTCGCGCGCAAGGGCGGCCGTCGCGAAAAGGGAAATGTGCCAGGCAAAACAACATGCGGTCGTCCCTCGCAGTTCACGGGCGATTTCAGATCGAGGCATGCTGGTCAGATATCGGTGTCTCCGACATTCCTGTTGAAATCGAGTGCCACCGGATTGAAACACGGGGACCCGGCTATTGTGCCGCCAGGCGCCGGTATGGCGGCGGCGGCCTGAGAGGGGAAGGAGGAGGGCCCTGCGTCGCCACAATGCTGACCCGCACCACAAACATGATCGTGAGATACCGTTGCCGTTTGTTTTCGGTTGTCCCATTGCTGTCTTGGCCTGATGCCAGGATATAGGCTATAGACGTAGATGTTTTCCCGTCTAAAACAAAGAAAATCGTCTCACTATAAGAGAAGTCGCGTTTTTTAAACACTTTCACGGGCGTATCACAATTGAGTTCAAGACTTCGAGAATGCGGGCCGTAGTTTCCGAGACCTCGCCGATTGCGATCGTCGGTATGTCGCTGCGCTTGCCCGGTGGAATTTGCAGCGCCGACGATCTGTGGCGCGCGCTCTGCGACGGTCGCGATCTTGTGACCGAAATCGGGGACGATCGTTGGCCGGTCGGGCTGTTGACGCACCCGAGGCGCAACGAACCGGGCCGCAGCATCACCTTCAATGCCGGGGTGATCGAGCGCATCGGCGCGTTCGATGCGCAATTTTTCGGCATTTCGCCGCGCGAAGCGGAATTGATGGACCCGCAGCAGCGGCTCCTGCTCGAACTCGCCTGGGAGGCGTTAGAGGATGCCGGCATTCCGCCCTCGCGCATGGCGGGGACCGACTGCGCGGTGTATCTCGGGATATCCGGGCTGGACCATGGCGTTCGACTGGTTGACGACCTCGCGACACTGACAGCGCACACCATGACCGGCAACACGATGAGCGTTGCCGCAAACCGCATCTCCTACGTGATGGACCTGCGCGGGCCGAGCGTTGCGGTCGATACCGCGTGTTCGTCATCGCTGGTCGCGCTGCATCATGCATGCCTTGCCCTGAGGACCGGCGAGGCCGGGACGGCGCTCGTCGGCGGTGTCAATCTTCTCCTCCATCCCTACCCTTTCATCGGTTTCACCAAAGCCTCGATGCTTTCGGCCAGCGGCCGCTGCCGTTCGTTTGCCGAGGGCGGGGATGGCTATGTCCGTGCCGAGGGCGGCGGCATGTTCGTGCTCAAGCCGTTGGCCGCGGCAGAGCGGGATGGAGACCGGATTCTCGGCGTCATCCGCGCAACCGGCGTCAATACCGATGGCGCACGCAAGACCGGCCTGACCATTCCGAGCGGAGAGGCCCAGCAGGAACTGATGAGTCGGGTGCTCGCCGAGAGCGGTCTGGCGGCTTCGGACATCGATTATCTCGAAGCCCACGGCACCGGCACGAAGGTCGGCGACCCGATCGAGGCGGCCGCAATCGGCAGGGTCTACGGGCAGAAGCGAAACGGCGCCCTGCCCATCGGCTCGGTCAAGAGCAATCTGGGCCATATGGAGGCAGCGGCCGGCGTTGCCGGCCTCGCCAAGGCGCTGCTTGTGGCAAGGCATGGCGCCGTTCCGCCCACCCTGCATGCGGAGACGCTGAACCGGGCGATCGATTTCGAGGGACTCGGGATCGACGTGGTCCGCCGGCGACAGGCGCTCCCTTCGGTCGGCTCAAGGCGGGTCGCGGTCAATTCCTTCGGCTTCGGCGGCGTGAATGGCCATGCGATCATCGAAGTGGGCGAGGACGCGCGCGTCGAGGCCACGATGCCGACAGAAGGGCAGGCCCAGCCGCTGGTCCTCTCGGCACAGGATCCAGCCGCGTTGCGGGCGCTGGCCGGACACTATGCCGAATGCCTGAAGGCGGCGCCGGATCGCGGCAGCATTGCCCATGCCGCCTGGACTCGGCGCGACTGGCTCCGCGAACGGCTGGCCATCGTCGATGTCGAGGACGAGGACCAGCGCGCCGCCCTGCTGGCCTTCTCATCCGGCGAGGACTCTCCCGGCGTGGTCCGCGCCACCGCGCTCGCCCGTCCGGCCAGGACGGCCTTCATCTATTCCGGCAACGGCGCGCAATGGACCGGGATGGGCCGCCGGCTGCTGCGCGACTGGCCGGCATTCGCCCGCGATGTTGCCGACATCGCTTCATTGGTAAGGCAGATGGGCGGACCTGACATACTGGCAGCCCTCGCCGCGGATGAGACCTCGTTGTTCGAGGATACCGCGATTGCCCAGCCTGCGCTGTTTGCCGTGCAAGTCGCGGCGACGAACCGGCTGCGCGATCTTGGCATCGCCGCCGAAGCCGCCATGGGGCACAGCGTTGGCGAGATCGCCGCGGCATGGGCTGCCGGCGCGCTGGGGATCGAGGCGGCCTGCCGCGTGATCGTCGCCCGCAGCCAGGCGCAGGCGCTGACCCGCGGCACCGGCAGGATGGCAGCCGCGGCGCTCGGTATCGCGGCGATGCGCGCCCGGCTTGCCGAACTCGGTCTTGCCGAGGAGATCGAGATCGCCGCCGAGAACAGCCCCGGCAACGTCACGGTCACCGGCAGCGTCGAATCCCTCGAAATCCTTGCCGGGGCGATGGGTGACACATTCTACCGGCTGCTCGATCTCGATTACGGGTTCCACAGCAGCCGGATGGATCCGATTCGGGACAGATTGCTGACCGATCTGGAGACGCTGAAACCGGGCGCGGCAGAGGCGGGATTCTATTCCAGCGTCACCGGTACCAAGCTCGACGCAGCGGAGCTTGGTGCGGAATACTGGTGGCGCAACGTGCGCGAACCCGTGCGCTTCGGCCCCGCCATGGCAGCACTTTGCGCCGACGGTTTTCGTATCTTCATCGAAATTGGCCCGCAGGCGATCCTGCAACGCTACATCGCGGAGTCGCTCGACGCCGCCGGCACCGAGGGAACCGCCATCGCCATAGCGCCTCGTCGGGACGACACGGCGCAAGCCCTGCGGATCGCGGCATTGCGGGCGACGCTGTCCGGCGCAACGACGAACCTGGCGGCCTATTTCCCGACGACGCCGGCCCCGCACGTCCCCCTGCCCGCCTATCCCTGGCAGCGCGAGGATTTCCGCATTTCCGCGACGACTGAGCGATTCGGCCTGTTCGACCGTATCGCCATCCACCCCCTGCTCGGCTACCGGCTACGCGATCTGCCGGCGGGCTGGGAAGTCCAGCTCGATCCGGCGACACTGCCGATGCTGGCGGATCATCGGGTGGGCGATGCGGTGGTGCTGCCCGGCGCGGCCTATCTCGAAATGGCGCTGGCCGCCGCCCGGGAATGGTATGGTGCGGGCGGGCAGATCGTCGAGGAACTCGACATCCTGGCGCCCGTCGCTTTCGATGGCGAACATGGACGCACATTGAGGCTGACCTTTTCGCCCGCGGATCTGCGTTTCCGGATCGAGGGACGGCAACGCCTTGCCGATACACCGTGGACCCTGCACGCCCAGGGACGACTTCTCGGCGCACCCACATCTCCCGCCGTGCCCGCCATTGAAGCGCCTGGACAGGGGAGTGCGACGATCGAGGGGGCTGCGCATTACGCACATGCCCGGTCGATCGGCCTTCAATATGGTCCAGCCTTCCGCGGCATCTTGGATATCGCCGTGGAGGGGCAGGTTCTGCGCGCCCGCCTCGCCTGGGCCGAGGACGCAACGGCGCAGGATGGCTTTATCCTGCATCCAGCCATCGTCGATCAATGCTTTCAGTCGGTGCTTGGCTGGCTTGCCGGCGACGAGCGCGGCGCGGCGCGGGATATGGCATTCCTGCCCGTCGGTCTTGGCCGGGTTACCGTGCAGCCCGGCGGCGGGCCGGCCGTCGAAATCCGCGCGCTTCTCCTGCGGGCCGGCCAGCGTTCCGCCGCGGCCGACTTCGAGCTGTTCGACGCCGCCGGCATTCTCGTTGCCCGCATCGAATCCGCCCGGTTCCGCGCCGCTCCGCTCGGTAACGGCGCATCGCTTCCCGGATTCTGGATCGGTAGGCCGCATCTCGCCCCCCTGCCCGGCGACACGTTTCCCCTGCCGGCGCTGCGGCCGATCGCCGAGACGCTGCTGGCCGCCGCACAAGGAGCCGAAAATCCGGAGGCAGAGCGATATTTCGCCGAGACGGCAGCACTTTTCGAAATGCTCCCGGTTGCCTTTCTGCGCGATGCGATCGCGGCCGGCGGGCCGGGCTGCATTGACGCCTGGCGTCAGGGGCAGCCGTTCCAGCGCTGGCTTTCGCATCTGGCCGAGGATGAGGGCCTGGCGGGTGAAGATAGCACCGCCGACGACATCCCCCCCACCATGTCGATCTGGGCGTCTGTCCTGGCCGACTGCCCGGTTCTGGCACCCGAGCTTCTGCGGATCGGCCGGATCGGGCAGATGCTTGCTGCCGACCCGATGATCGATCCCGCCCAGATCGCAGCAGAGATCGGACCGCCACCGGACGAGAGCCGCAGCCCGGTTCGTGCCATCGCCAACCGCAGGATTGTGGAGACGGTGGAGCGCCTGATGGCCGGTTGGCCGGAAGGACGGCCGGTGCGGATTCTTGATATCGGTTCGGCAGAGGAGACGATGCTGATCCGCTTGCGCCCGGTGCTTCCGGCGCATGACCTGAAATACGTGATCGCGCGGGCCGATGACGATCTGCGGGCACGGCTCGAACATGATCATGGCGGCGAGGACGTCCGCGTCATTGCGCTTGACGCGCTCGATTTCAGCCTGCTGCGAGATGCCGAGACGACGGCCGGCTTCGACATTGTTGTGGTTCATCATGCGCTGCATGAAGCCCCCCGCCCGGCGCATGCCCTGCGCGAACTGCGCGGGTGCCTTGCCCTCGACGGCGTGTTGATCCTGGCAGGCCGGTCTCCCGACCGTGTCAGCGATTTCTCGCACGGGATCGAGGATCGCTGGTGGCACGACGCCTCCGGCGAGATACAGGGCAGCCTCGTGCCGCCGCAGGACTGGCTTGGCACGCTGGATGACATGGGCTGGACCGAGCTTTGCCTGCTGCCCGATACGGCGGGGGCTCCTCTCGGCCTTGGCAGTTTCGTCATCCTGGCACGTCCGTCGCCACGCGGCGAAGCGCCGTCAGCTTCCCGCGATGATGCCTGCTGGATCATTCCAGACCCGGTTGCTCCGGCCTGGATACCCCTCGCCGACGCGCTTGCCGAGGCGCTGGGCGCGGCCGGGCAGGCCGTGGACAGGGACCCGCTGTTGCCACCCGGCGATCACTACGTGCTGTTCCCAGCCGAACCGGACAAGCTCCCCGACGCCGCATCGCTCGCGCAGGCGTGCGACCGGTTGCGAGAGCAGCTGCTTTCCATCGCGCGTCATGCGCCCGAGGCGCGGGTCTGGATCGTGACCAGCGGCGGCGCGCTGCACGGTGAAACCGGTCTGAACCCGCCAACGGCCGGCGGTGCCGCGATCTGGGCATTGTGCCGGACAGCTGCCAACGAGTTGCATCCCCTGCGCATCTCGCTGATCGACCTGCCGGATGCGGATGCCGGGCTGGCACCGCGCCTGTTGCGCGAGGTGCTGGAGAACCGGGATGAGCCCGAGATCGTGCTGACGCCCGGCTCCCGCCTCGCACTTCGGATGGAGCCGGTCGATCCTGCGAGCCTCGGTATTCCGCTGGCCGGCGACCATGGCTGGCGGCTGGATTTCAGCCTGCCCGGGCAGCTCCGCAACCTGCAATGGCGCCCCTCTGCCAGGCGGGAGCTGCGGCCTGGCGAAGTCGAGATCGAGGCGCGGGCGGCGGGACTGAATTTCCGCGACGTGTTGTACGCGATGGGCCTGCTCGGCGACGAAGCCCTGGAGAATGGGTTCGCCGGCGCAACCCTCGGGCTCGAAGTGGCCGGGCGGATCAGCCGGTGTGGACGGGACGTCGTCGACCTCGCGCCGGGGGATGACGTGCTCGCCTTCGCGGGCGGCAGCTTCGCCAGCCATGTGATCGTTCCTGCCCGCGCCGTGGCGCGCAAGCCCGCACGATGGACCCATGCCGAAGCGGCGACGGTGCCGACGGTGTTCTTCACGGTCTGGTATGCGCTCGCGCATCTGGCGCGTCTCGGCCGGGGCGAGCGGATCCTGATCCATGGCGCGGCGGGTGGGGTCGGGCTGGCGGCAATCCAGATTGCGCGCCATCTCGGCGCCGAGATTTTCGCGAGTGCCGGAAGTGCTGCGAAACGGGCTTTCGTGGAGTTGCTCGGGGCGGATCACGTCATCGATTCGCGCGATCCACATTTCGATCAGGCCATTCTCGACCTGACCAGTGGCGAAGGTGTGGATGTCGTCCTCAACTCGCTGGCGGGCGAGGCCATCCAGCGCAACCTGCGCGCGCTGCGGCCCTTCGGCCGGTTCATCGAACTCGGCAAGCGTGATTTTTACGAGAATACCGCGATCGGGCTGAGGCCGTTCCGTAACAATATCAGCTATTTCGGCGTCGATGCCGACCAGCTGATGAAGGTTCGGCCCGAATTGTCCACGCAGATTTTCCGCGACGTCATGCAGCTTTTCGCCGACGGGACACTGAGCCCGCTGCCGCACCGGATTTTCGCCGCGGACGAGATCGTCGAGGCGTTCCGGCACATGCAGCAGGCAAGGCAGATCGGCAAGATCGTGATCGATCTGGCGACGCCGCCGCGCGACATAAGCCCGGCCGCGCCACCGCCCCGCATGGCCCTCGATCCCGATGCGACCTATCTCGTCACCGGCGGACTGTCCGGTTTCGGCCATGCCTGCGCACTGTGGCTGGCCGAGCGCGGCGCCCGTCATATCGTGCTGCTCAGCCGCCAGGGCCCTGCTGCGCGCGACGCCGAGGAGAGGCTTGCCGCCCTGCGCGCGCGCGGCGCACATTCCATCGCGCTGGCGGCCGATGTGACCGATCGGGAGTCGCTTGCCGCCGCTTTGCGCTCGATAGCCGCGACCATGCCGCCGCTCCGCGGGATCGTTCATGCCGCGATGGTGCTCGACGATGCGTTGCTCGGCAATCTCGACGCCAGCCGGTTCGCCAGCGTTCTTGCGCCGAAACTCGACGGCGCGCGGCACCTGCACGAACTGACGCGGTCGATGCCGATCGACCTGTTCGTGCTGTTCTCGTCGGCGACCACGCTGCTGGGCAACCCCGGTCAGGCGAATTACGTCGCGGCGAACGGCGCGATCGAGGCGCTCGCTCTGCAACGCCGGCGCGAGGGTTTGGCCGCCTGCGCGGTAGCATGGGGGCCGATCGGCGATGTCGGCGTGCTGACCGACAATGCACTGGCGCGTGAGGCGCTGGAAACGCGGCTGGGCGTCGCCCCTCTCGCCGCCGCCAGCGCGCTCGCGCGGCTAGACCTGATCCTTGGCAGCCACCGGACCGGACTCGCGGTCATGGATATCGACGGCGCAGCGCTTCACCGCGCCCTGCCCGCGGCCCAGAGCCGCTTTTTCGACGAACTCCGTCGCCGTTTTGGCAAGGGAGACGCCACCGCGGACGGCGATGATTTCCGCACCCGGCTCCGCGCCCTGCCGCGGGCGGAAGCGCGGATCGAACTGGTGACGGCACTGGCCGCGGAAATCGCCGCGATTCTTCGACTGCCGCCAGACCGGATCGCCCCCACCCAGTCCGTGCTGGAACTCGGGATGGACTCGCTCATGGCGGTGGAGCTATCGCTCGCACTGGAAAAGCGCTTCGGGGTCAGCGTTCCCCCCATGCTGATCAACGAGAATCCCAGCATCGACCGCATTGCCGAACGGGTGCTTGACGGTATTGTCGGCAGCGCCGAGACCGCGGACGCGGTGACCGAACTGGTTCGGGTCATGGCAGCGAGCCATGCCGAGACCGACCAGGATATCAAGATCGACGTGCTCGCCGCACGAGTGCGCGAAGCCGCGGGCGGCGGGAAGGGATTGGCACCATGAGCGACCGCGTCCCCCTTGGCGAGGCCGCCCGCGCCCGATTGCTCGACCGGTTTCGCGGGCAGAAACGCAATGCAGGTCCCTCCGCGCCGCGCATGGACGCGGGAACCCGCGTCCCGGAGGCGTTCCGCCGCTTCGAAAGGATGCCGGCCTATGAACGGCTGCTGGTTTCGCAGACCGCGGCAAGGGAATTCGGCATCGAGAATCCGTATTTCCGCATGCACGATGCCGCCGCAGGCGCGACGACGCAAATCGGCGGGCGAGACTATATCAATTTCTCGAGCTACGATTATCTCGGGCTGAACCGCGATCCTCGGATTACCGCAGCCGCCGAGGCGGCACTCGTCCGCTACGGAACGACGGCTTCGGCAAGCCGGCTTGTGGCGGGCGAACGACCGGTTCACCGCGATCTCGAAGCAGCACTCGCCGCATTTTACGATGCCGAGGATTGCTGCGTCTTCGTCAGCGGCCACGCCACCAATGTGAGCACGATCGGCAGCCTGTTCGGGCCGAAGGATCTGATCCTCCACGATGCTCTCGCGTATAATAGCGTGATCGAGGGCGTGAAGCTTTCAGGCGCGCACCGCCGCAGCTTCCCGCACAATGACTGGGCCGCACTCGACGACGCGCTGCGCGCGGTGCGCGGAGAATTCGAGCGTGTGCTGATCGTCATCGAAGGCCATTACAGCATGGATGGCGACACGCCCGATCTGCCCCGGTTCATCGATATCAAGGAACGGCATGGCGCCTTCCTGATGGTGGACGAGGCCCATTCGCTCGGCGTGCTCGGGCCACGCGGCAAGGGCATCGCCGAAGCCTGCGGCGTTCCGTCGGGCAGTGTGGACATATGGATGGGAACGCTGTCGAAAACCCTGGTTGGCTGCGGCGGCTATGTCGCCGGCAGCCGGGTGCTGATCGAGCTGCTCAAATATACCGCGCCGGGCTTTGTCTACAGTGTCGGCCTGTCGCCGCCACTGGCCGCCGCCTCGCTTGAGGCACTCCGCATTCTCGAGACCGAGCCCGAACGGGTTTCCCGGTTGCGGGCGAATGCCCTTCTGTTTCTCGAAAGCGCGAAGGCGAAAGGCGTTCGCACCGGACACTCGGAGGGACATGCGATCATCTCCGCCATCACCAGATCGTCGCTGAAGGCGACCAGGCTCTCGAACGCGCTGTTTGCCGAGGGGGTGAATGCTCAGCCGATCATCCATCCCGCGGTGGAGGAAAAATCCGCACGCGTGCGGTTCTTCATCAGCGCCGCGCACACTGTCGAACAGATCGAGACAACCGTGAATTTGCTTGAGCGGCGCGGATAACCATGGCCTCGCGACGCTTGAGGTTGCAGCGCCCCTTCGCTATCACCGGTGGAGTGACCATGTCGACACACTCAGACACTGCTCCGCTGGAGCGCCGTGAAACAGGCGCGCACGACACTTCCACACGAAAACTGCCAGGCCAGACAATGGAATTTTTTCGCGGGATCAGCCGCAGGATCAATCGTCTTTTCCTGATCACGGTGATCCTGCCCACGCTGATCGCCTCGGCCTATTACGGTCTCATTGCGAGCAACGTCTACATCTCGGAATCCCGCTTCATCATCTACAATCCGCAGATGACACCGGGTGCCACGTCCGGCATCAGCTCGCTCCTTGCCGGTGCCGGCCTCTCGGGCAACAGCTACGGCGTTTATGCCGTGCAGGATTACCTGCTGTCGCGGAACGCGCTGGCGTCTCTGCAGACATCGCTCGATGTGAAGGCGATGTACAGCTCGCCGCAAATTGACTGGTTCAACCGCTTCGGCGGTCCGCTCTATCTCCGCAAGACATTCGAGAACCTCTACCTCTATTACAAGACGATGGTCTCGGATGGTGTGGATGCCACGTCGAACATCAGCACGATCAAGGTGCAGGCATACACACCGGGCGACGCCGAGCGTATGAATGCACAGCTCCTCAAGCTGGCGCAGCACCTGGTCGACCAGATCAATGCGCGGGCGGATGAGAATTCCGTGCGGTTCTACCAGGCCGAGGTGAACAAGAACGAGGCCAAGGTCGAGGATTCGGCCGTGGCAATGGCGACCTACCGGAACCTTCACGGCGTGTTCAACCCCGCGCCCCAGTCCGCCTTGCAGCTGCAGCTCGTTTCAAAACTGCAAGACCAGCTGATCCAGGAAGAAAGCCGGCTGGCGCAGATGCTGCTGCACACCAGCGATAACCCGCAGATTCCGGCACTCCGCAAGGCGATTGAATCGACGCGCGCGGAAATCGCGAGGCAGACAGCCAAGGTTGCCGGAGCGAGCAACTCACTGGCATCGAAATCGGTGGCCTATGAAAAACTCGCCCTGAGCATGAATTTCGCGGAAAAGGAACTCGCCGCTTCCATCGCCGAACTCGAGCAGGCCCGGATCCGCGCGCAGAAGCAGCAGCTCTTCATCGAAACCGTCGTCACACCGAACCTGCCGGACGAGGCGCTCGAACCCAAAAGGATGCGCGGCATTCTCGCGGTGTTCGTATTGGGTCTGTTTCTCTGGGGCATCTTCAGCGTGATCATCGCCGGGGTGAAAGAACATCATGACCGCTGAAACCGATCTTACCTTCGGTCAGCAACTGCGCATCCAGGGACGTGTGATCTGGGCACTGACGATGCGCGAGGTGATTACCCGATTCGGTCGCGAGGGGATCGGCGCGTTCTGGTTGCTGGCCGAACCGGCGATGTTCGTAATTGGCGTCACGTTGATTTTTTCGTTCACGGAAAGTTTTGGAACATACTCCGTGGCCGAATATATGGCTGTCAGCTATCCAACGTTACTGCTCTGGCGGAACGGAACTGGTCGGGTCATGAAATCCCTCGATGTCAATCGAGCTCTTTTGCATCATCAGCCAATACGACCAATTGATATAATTTATTCACGTATACTTCTCGAGTTTGCCGGCGCATCTGGATCATTTATCGTTCTTTTTGTTATTTTTATTCAACTTGGAATTTGCCAATGGCCGGCAAATTTATTGGCAATGACTCTTGGGTATTTTTTAGTGGTCGCCTTCTCTTTTGCGTTTGTGATGATTATGGCAGCTCTAGCCGAGCTAAGCGAAACAATAGAACGAATATCGCATATAATAACATACCTTATGCTTCCATTTACTGGCGTATTTATTCCTTTGTTTCTTGTTCCCCAACAATTTAGAGGCCTTTTATTGTATTTTCCTCTAATTGATGCCGTTGAATATTTTCATTTTGGCTATTACGGGAACAGGCTGCCAACGTTTTTTCACATCGGATACACAATTTTTTCAATCACAGGGATGATTTTGGTTTCATACGCTTTAGTCAATATTTCTGTACGAAAAGTTCAGCTAAGTTGACTGCCGTCATGCTTGAACTGGTCGATGTGTGCAAGCGCTATCCGATCAATCATGGTCGTGGTGAACGTGTGATCCTCGACCATGTCAATCTGCGGGTGGAGCGGGGCGAGAAATGGGGCATCCTGGGCCGGAATGGCGCTGGCAAGTCGACCATGATCCGAATCATCAGCGGGTCCGACCGGCCGCATAGCGGACGCGTCATCAAGGATATGTCGGTGTCATGGCCGCTTGCCTTCGGCGACGCGTTTCAGGGCAGCCTGACGGGGCGGGACAATGCGCGTTTGATCTCGCGTGTATACGGCGTCGATTTCCAGAATACACTGAACGAGGTTGAGTGCTTCGCCGAGCTCGGCTCCTATCTCAATGAGCCGGTCAAGACATATTCCTCGGGTATGCGGGCAAGGCTTGCCTTTGCCATTTCGATGGCGATTGAATTCGACTGCTTCCTGATCGACGAAGGTATGTCCGTCGGAGATCATCGCTTTGCGCGGAAATGCGATGTCGAACTCTTTGAGAAGCGTGCAGACCGGGCAATGATCATTGTGGCACACCAGACAGATCTGATACGGGAACATTGCGATCGCGCGGCGGTTCTTGAGGGTGGAAAACTGCAAATTTTCAACTCTGTAGACGACGCGATCGAAGCATATCGATCTCTGTGATGGAACATTGCCATGCAAATCACTTTGTGGTTTACCATCGCCAAAACGCGAATATTTTTGGATCGTAAAAATATCTATATTTTAGAAATTTAAATGAGTAATGTTTAAAATTCAAAGTTGATATTTTGTCTTATTTCATGTTTTCCACTCTATCGTTCCTAAGAGGTAATGAGTATGCGTATCGTCGTAGATTTACAGAGCAACCAATCCGGAAGCAGGCTTGGCGGGATTGGACGATATTCTCTGGATCTTCTGCGATCGATGATCTCTGTATCACCAGAGCACGATTATATCATCGCGTTGAACAGCCTTCATGCCTATGGCGAAAACGAGGTTCGTTCCGCACTGCGTAATCTGCTTCCGCCCTCGAATATCGTGACATTTCCCGTCCCCCCTGGTGTTGCCTGGGCCAACGGGGTTCCTGCTTTGACGCAAAGCGCGGAGATCCTTAGGGAAAGTTTTATCCAATCCCTTTCACCAGATGTCGTTCACGTAACGAGCGTTATTGAAGGGTTATACGAGGATATCGTCACGTCGATCGGGCGCATTGAAGGTGGTCCGCCCGTCGCAGCGACGTTCTATGACCTGATCCCGATGGTCGAACGGAAGCAATATTTATCGAGCCCGAAAGCGCGGGCATTCTATTTTGAAAAGATCAGACAACTCTCCCGGGCAGATGCACTGCTTGCGATTTCCCAGTTCGTCGCGGACGAGGGGAAGCGACTCCTTACCGGCTTCAATGGTATCATTACCAACATCCGCGGTGGGATTGATCCAAAATTCAAGAAACTGCCACTGACGACGAGGGCCATCCAGTTGCGCCGCCGCTTCGGACTGTCCAAGCGGTTTATCCTCTACACGGCAAGTTATGATCAGCGGAAAAACCAGAGCGGTCTCATCAAGGCATTTGCCAAGATCCCAGCAATGAAACGCCGCGATTTCCAGCTCGCCTTCGTCGGCAACGGATCGGAGACGATTTACGAGCAGCTTTGGCAGGTCGCCGCCGAACACAAACTCGACAAAAGCGATGTCGCATTCCTGGGGCGCGTCACCGACGATGAACTCCTGGACCTCTACAATTTATGCGACCTGTTTGCCTTCCCCAGCAAACTCGAAGGTCTCGGCATGCCGGTCCTCGAAGCCATGGCCTGCGGCGCCCCGGTGGTTGCATCCAACACATCCAGCCTCCCGGAAGTGGTCGGCTGGGATGACGCCTTGTTTGATCCCGATGATGCGGGAGATATCGCAAAATGCATCGAACGAGGCTTGTTCGATAGCGATTTCCGCAGAGCATCAGCAAACAATGCCATTAAACAAATTAATCTATTTAGCTGGGCAAGTACGGCAAAATCTGCACTTGCAACAATTGAAAATATCGCAAGACGAAATAAAACTTTTTTGCCGAAATTGTCCATAGATGAAACATTAAAAAAACATGTAAATACTGAAGATCTTATCGAAAAAGATTTTTCTAATGTTATAAATTCAAGCGCCCTCATTCAAGACTACACTGAATTAGCTTGGAATAAGCGGCGCTTACGTGTTGGGTGGGTAACTAGGTGGGCGATACGCTGTGGGGTTGCTACATACTCGTCATATCTTGTAAATCATATGGATAGCAAACCTACGATTTTTTCTTCATATAAAACTCTAAGTCAGAATTCAGATGGCTATAATGTAATTCCATGTTGGGATGAAGGAAAATTTGATTATCTTATCGAGTTAGAGGCGGCTATTATAGAGCAGAAAATCGACGTTATTCACTTTCAATTTAATTACAGTTTTTTTGATTTTGAATCACTTAATAAACTTGTTTATTCACTACAAAGCAAGAACATATCCGTCTTTTTTACACTGCATTCAACAATAGATCAGTCTGACGATCCGTCTCATAAATTGAGTAAACTATATCCTGCGTTGAGATTAGCAAATCGTATATTTGTTCACGGTATCGGGGATATTCATAGATTAAGCGAAATTGGTATATATGGAAATGTTACGTTAATACCTCATGGAATTCCTGAGCTAAATATAGAAGCTACTGATATAGAGCTTTCCAGAAAGAAGAATTTTGTTCTCTCAACGTATGGCTTTGTATTGCCTGGTAAAGGACTAAAAGAAATTGTTGAAGCTGTTTATATAGTTCGCAGCGAAGGACAAGATCTTACGCTTAATTTAATAAATGCTCAGTACGAAGATCCTGAGGGCGTATCTCTTTCGCTAATTTCCGAAATTAATGAATTAATTAAAAAATTTGATATAGATGATATAATTACACTGAACACTGATTTTTTGTCAGATAATGAAAGTTTGCGTCTATTATCTGAGTCGGATGTTGTCATATATCCGTATACCAGAACTGGCGAATCCGGCAGCGGTGCCGTCCGAATGGGATTTCTCTCGGGTGCTATTGTTGCGACCACACCTCTACCAATATTTGACGATGTACGGGGTACCACTTACCAGCTGCCCGGCACATCCCCTCGCGATATCGCAAATGGCATTCTTGATCTTATCGAAAAAATTAATTCGGACGATATCAGCTTAAAAGACATAAGAGGTGCTGCAAAACGAATGATAAAGTCGACAAATTATAATGTTGTTAGCAATTTTATCAATCAGAAAATAAATTTTTATTCATATCTTAATTATTTTGAAGAAGTTTTTTCGTTAGACCGAAATTCCGTTCGGCTTTCAAATGCCAAATGGCTGGATGGTTCTCTGGTTGCTGATAAAAACGGACTGGCGATGTTTGGTCCTTATGAAGATTTAGACCCTGGGATATACCGAATTATAGTCAAGGGTTCATTTGAAACCGGAGAAGGAGAAGCTTCTCTTTCTATCGTCTCCGAGTTCAATCATCTTGCTAAATTTGAACTTATTCCATTAAGCAAAGATACATTAGTTGATGTATTATTTATTCTCAATCAACCCGCAAAGTCTACAGAATTTGTAATTGAAAAGGGCGGGAAAGGTAAACTTATAATACAAGATTACATCGCGATGCGCCGGTGTACGTAGAGTGAACGAAAGTCTAAAAGGTGTTCCTTTTAAATAATAGATTAATAGAACTTTGAATCTATTGATTCGATATCTGTACAGCATTATCCGATCAAATGGCTCCATCTGATTGGATAATGCTCTAATTATCTTACATTCAATTTCTTAAAAAATAACTATTGGAAATTCTTAAGTGTGTACACTCTATGAACTTAGATTTTATTTAGTTTGATTTTCATTTTCTCTATAGATTTTGAAAATTCTGAAGTTGACGCGTGAAAATTGCCATTATTCGAGTTCTGAAACGTTACGGAACGCGGAGGTTGGAAGCCAGAAGCCTCCGGCATTTTTTTGCTGGCTTCTGCGGGCTGCGGCTTTACTGGTCCGCTATTGGCGAGCGTCGTGATTTTCAACTCGTCGCCGCTATTGGAAATCATCCTTATTTCATCGGCGGCAGCGGCGAAGTTTTTATCAAGATCCAACGCCATCTGGTAGAATTCCAGGGCGTCTCTCTGGTTCCCCATCAATTTTGCAAGATGTCCAAGCTGGAGATGCAGATCAGCGTCCGAGGGATTTAACCGCAACGCGGCGTCATATGCAGCTCTCGCTTCCTTGTATCTGCCGAGTTCCTTAAGACAGTGGCCTGACTGGACCCAAATAGCGAAGTCTTCGGGGTTTTTTGCTAGGTGAATCTTGTATGATTCAAACGCCCCTGCGTAGTCCTCGATATCGCGAAGGCGGTCGCCCTCGGCACGATATCTTCTGTTGCGGCGGTCTGACCTCTGCCATGATATCATACAATGACTATCCGTTTTTCGCTTTGATCTATAATTTTTCACTAAATTGGATAACGAGCTTTACGCTTTATCGCAAGCCGGCATGCAACTGTCTCGCCAGTTCCTCGCCCGGAAATCCAGATTTCTTGCCGTATCAGATCAGTTTCTGGTAGATTGTGACCAACTGCTTTGCATGCGCCTCGGGGGAAAACAGCGCCCCCTGGCGCAGGCCGCGCTTCGCGAGGTCATCCCGCAGCGCCTCGTCGCCATCCAGCATGGCGATGACGCGGGAGATTGCCCTGGTTTCATAGGGGTTGACCATCACACAGGCATCGCCGGCGACTTCCGGCAGCGAGGCGGCGTTCGAGGTGATCACTGGCGTGCCGAGCTGCATCGCCTCCAGCACCGGCAGGCCGAACCCTTCGTAAAGCGAGGGGAACAGCGCCGCACGCGCGCCGCTGATCAGCGTCATCAGCAGGGCGAAGGGCACGTAGTTGAGGCGAATGATGTTGTTCCGGCGGCCCGTTCCGGTCTGCAAATCTTCCAGGAGCTTGAGTTCATGCTCCGATTTCCAGGCCTGCGCGCCGACAATCACCAGCGGCGTGGGCACGCCGCTTGAAAGATATCCCTCGATCATCCGGCCGATATTCTTCTTGGGCTCGATGGAACCCCAGAACAGGTAGTATTTCCGATATTCGAGGCCGAATATGCCCTCCAGCTCGCGGGCAATGGCGTCAGCCGGCCGGTTGAGATAGATTTCGGGTACGTAAACAGACTGGTACGTGTTCGTCACCCGCGAGGGCGACACGCCAAACAGCCGGACGATATCCGCCTTCGATGATTCGGAGACGGTGACGATATGATCCGCCTGGTCGCAAATCGCCGAGACAAGCCTGAAATAGCGGCGCTTGTTGTCCAGCGTCGTGTGCGGCAGGCGCAGCGGCACGAGATCGTGCAGGGTATAGACGTTGGGCATCCCCGGCGCGCGCAGCGGCAAGGGATAGGTCCAGTGCATCAGGTCGGGCGGCGCCTCGAACCGGACCCGGCGCAGCGGCGCGGAACGGCTGAAATTCGCATGCGACACGCGGAACAGATCCGGACTGTTATGAATGGCATCGAAATAGGGCAGACGGGATGCAAAGGAGTCCGCGATCACGAGGCCGCTCATCGGCACCTGGGTGGCGGAAAAGCCGATCCGCGCACGGCCCCAGTTTAGCACGTCTTTCCAGGCCTGGCCGAGCGGGGAGATGCGCGGCTGATAGGTGTCGAAGAACGACACCTCCTTCATCGCCGGACTCATCTTGGCGGACGGCTTGTTACCGTACAGGACGCCAACCCGATAGCCGAGATCGCGAATGCAGTAGCTGAGATTGCGCGCATAGGTCGCAACACCGGTGCCGCGTTCGAGGTCGAGATTGCGGCCGTCGATCATGATTGTCTTGGCAGCGGGGGCCGCACGGTCGGCTGGGGGTGTCGCACTCACGCTTGTCTGGTTCCTCGCGATGTCGGGGCGGGCTGGATCACGAAAGGCGGATCACACACCATCGATACATTGAAGCGCCTGTTAGCACCATGCCGGGCCGGCGCCGCGCTCCCAGACCGCCCCGCGAGGGGCATTCAGCCGCTCACCCCTGCGCGAGGGTTTCGCGAACCGGCGCGGCGCCTTCGCCAACCGCGCGGGCGCCGTTGAGAAACAGGGTCACCGCGCGGGCGATGCGGGCGTCGATCTCCGCGCGGGTGCGGGTCTTGCCGATGCCGAGCAGCATTTCGATGTGGATGTTGCCGATCGCCATGCCGTAGAGCATGTGCGCGGTCTCCTCGGGGTCATCGATGGCAAGATCGCCGCGGGCGTTGCAGGCGGCGAAATAGTCGCGCAGCGCATCGCGGCAGGGTTTTGCGCCCTCGCGGTCGAGCAGGCGGGAGAGGGTTCGCCCGTGCATGTATTCGGCCATGATCAGGCGCGCGAGGGCGATGATCGACGGGCTCATGACGTGGTGCGCCCAGAGCCGGATCATGTCGTTCAGCACGTCCGCCACCGGACGACCCGCGGTTTCGATCCCGGAGACGTCGAGCGGGCGGCGGCGGCGTTCGAGAAGGGCGGTGAACAGGTCCTCCTTCGATTCGACGAGCTGGTAGAGCGTGCGCTTCGACATGCCGGCCTCGGCCGCAATGTCGTCCATGGTCGTGGCGTGATATCCTTTCCGCAGGAATATCCGCTCGGCGGTTTCAATCAGCGCATCCCGCCTCTGTCGCGCCGCATCGGCGGTATCGCGCCGGCGGCAGACCCTGGTGACAATGTTCATCGGTCGGTTCCTCGCTGCTTCCTCAATTCGCAAGAAAGCCAGCTAATTTCAATATGAAAAACTTCCGCACCGCGCATCTTGACGCAACGGCGGGAAACTCGATAGTTTCCACACGTCGATCGAGGAGGCTTTTGCGCGCTTGCTCGCGACCGAACCGGACCAGACAGGCAGCGCGCGACAGGTGTCATATATCATGAAGTCCACTGTTATTCCGATGCGTCGCCGTGCCGGGCTGGCAACGGCCCTGCTTGGCACCACGTTGCTCGCGGGCTGCGCGGTCGGGCCCGATTACCACCAGCCCGCCGCACCGAAGCTGCAAGGCTATACGACCACCCCCCTGCCCGACCGGACGGTTTCGTCCAGCGGCAAGGGTGGAGCGGCACAGGATCTGGTGGTCGGGCAAAAGATCGCCGGCGCGTGGTGGGAGCTGTTTCACTCGCCGCAGCTCGACGGGCTGATCCGCAGCGCCCTGGCCAACAATCCGAGCCTTAAATCCGCGCAGGACACCCTACTCGCCGCGCGGGACAGCACGCGGGCAGCAGAAGGCGGCTTCTTTCCTTCGGTTTCCGGCAGCTTCCAGGCGGAGCGGCTGCGCAGCGCGCTGGGCACAACGGGGGTCGGATCCACCGGCGCCAGCGCGACCTACACGCTGCGCAACGCCTCGGTGGCGGTTTCCTACGCGCCGGATGTGTTCGGCGCCACGCGCCGGCAGGTGGAAGGCCTGCGCGCCCAGGCCGAGCAGCAGCGTTTCGCGCTTGAGGCCAGCTATCTTTCGCTGACCGCGAACATCGTGACCGCCTCGGTGACCGAAGCGTCGCTGACGGCGCAGATCGCCGCGACGGAGAAGATAATCGACTCCGAGAAGCGGCTGCTCGATATTCTGAATCGGCAAGTGGCGCTCGGCGGCATTCCCGAGACGAACGCCCTCACCCAGCGGACGCAACTGGCCCAGACCGAGGCAACGCTGCCGCCCCTGCGCAAGCAGCTGGCCCAGAGCCGCGACCAGCTCGCGGCCTATGACGGCGTTGCGCCGAGCCGCTTCCACATGGCCGATTTCACCCTGGCCGACTTGACACTGCCGGATCGCCTCCCGGTGAGCCTGCCCTCGGCGCTGGTGAAGCAGCGGCCGGATATCCGGCAGGCGGCCGCAGTGCTGCACCAGGACACAGCGCTCGTCGGCGTCGCCACCGCGAACATGCTGCCGCAAATCACCCTGTCCGCCGGGCTTGGCCACGAGGCGCTGAACGGCCAGGCCCTGTTCGCGCCGCAGACGCTGATCTGGAATCTCGCCGCCGGACTCACCCAACCGCTCTTCGAGGGTGGGACGCTGTTCTACAAGCGCCGCGCCGCGGTCGCGACCATGAAGGCCGCAGCCGAGACCTATGAAAACACCGTGGTGCTCGCCTTCCAGAACGTGGCGGACACGCTGGAAGCGTTGCATTACGACGCCATTGCCCTCGCCGCCGACACCGCCGCCGAGCGGGACGCGAAGCGCAGCCTCGACCTCGTCGAAGGCCAGTTCCGCCTGGGCGGCGTGCCCTATACCACGGTGCTGACCGCGGAGCAGACCTACGAAACCGCGGTGATCAACCGCATCAAGGCCACCGCCCAGCGCTATGCCGACACGGCGGCACTGTTCCAGTCGCTCGGCGGCGGCTGGTGGCACCGGCATGACGTGAAGAAGCAAGTCGAAACCTGCTGTGGAGTATTGCCATGACGGCGCCAACCCCCGGAACCGCCAGCGAAACCCCCGCGCGCAAGGCGAAGAAACCCTCGGTCGTGCTGCGCATGATCGTGATGCTCGTGCTCGTGGCCCTGGTGCTCGGCGCCATTTTCGGCTTCGGCGCGTTCCGCGACGTGATGATCGCGAAATTCATCGCCAAGCTGAAGAACCCGCCGCAGACCGTGGCAACGATGGTGGCGAAACACACGCCGTTCCAGGACGCCGAAAACGCCACCGGCAGCCTCGTGGCGCTGCAGGGTGCGGCACTTTCGGCGCAAGTTGCCGGCATCGTCGACACGATCGATTTCCGCTCCGGCCAGAACGTGAAGAAGGGGCAGCTGCTGCTGACGCTTCGCCCCAACAACGACGCCGAGGTGCTTGCCCAGCTCGAGGCGACGGCGAAGCTCGACGACATCACCTACCGGCGCGATCTGGCGCAATATCAGGCGCGCGCGGTCAGCGCGCAGACGGTGGACACCGACCGTGCGAATCTCGCCAGCGCGCAGGCGCAGGTGCGAAGCCAGAAAGTGCTGATGCAGGAAAAGAAGATCTATGCGCCCTTCTCCGGGCGAATCGGCATTCGCGCCGTGAATGTCGGCGAATTCCTCGCCGCCGGCACGGCGATCGGAACGCTGGAGCAGCTTGACCCGATCGCGGTGGATTTCTACCTGCCGCAATCCGCGCTGCGGACAATCCATCCCGGCATGAAGGTCGGGGTCACGGTTGACGGGTTCCCCGGCATCAATTTCGCCGGCAAGGTGACGGCGCTCGACTCCGCCGTCGGCACCGCGACGCGGATGATCCAGATCCGCGCGATGCTGATCAACCCGCACGACGAATTGCGGCCGGGCATGTTCGCCCGGGTCAGCATCGATATCGGCACGCCGAAGGACCAGGTCACTCTGCCCAAGACCGCGATCGCCTATAACCCCTACGGCGACACGGTGTTTCTCGTGAAACATGACAAGCAGAGCAAGACCGGCAAATCCGCCGAGCAGGTCTTTGTCACGCTCGGGCAGACCAGGGGCGATCAGGTCGCTGTGCTCAAGGGCGTCAAGCCGGGCGAGGAGGTCGTGGTAGCGGGACAGGTGAAGCTAAAGAACGGCACGCCGGTGGCGATCAACAACAAGATCCTGCCGCAGAACCTGCCGAACCCTTCGGTGCCGAACGAATAAGCGCGCCATGAAAAATTTCACGACACTCTTCATCCGGCGGCCAGTGCTGTCGATCGTGGTCAGCGCCGCGATCCTCGTGCTCGGGCTGCGTGCGCTCGGCGGTCTTCCGGTTCTCGAATACCCGAAGACCGAGAACGCGACGATCACCATCACCACCAGCTATCCGGGCGCCGACCCGAACACGATCGCCGGTTTCGTGACGACGCCGATCGAGCATGCGATCGCGCAGGTCAACGGCATCGACTACATGACATCGCAGAGCCAGACCTCGACCAGCACGATCAAGGTCTATCTCGTCCTCAACTACAACCCGGACAAGGCGCTGACCGAGATCCAGGCGCAGATCCAGTCCGTGCTCAACCAGCTGCCCTCTGGCACGCAGCAGCCGCAGCTCAAGCTGCAGGTCGGCCAGCAGCTCGACGCGATGTATATCGGCTTCAAGAGCAAGGTGCTCTCGCCGAACCAGGTGACCGACTATCTCACCCGCGTCGTCCAGCCGCAGCTGCAATCGGTGCCCGGTGTGCAGACCGCGGAAATTCTCGGCGCGCAGAACTTCGCGATGCGGATCTGGCTCGAACCCGCGAAGCTTGCCGCCTACGGGCTGACCGCCACCACCGTCTACAACGCCCTTGCCGGCAACGACTTCATCAGCGCGCTCGGCAGCACCAAGGGCGCGATGACGCAGGACACGCTGACCGCATCGACCTCGCTGCACAGCGCCGCCGCGTTTCGCCGCCTGATCGTCAAGCAGTCGGGGAGCGCGATCGTGCGGCTCGGCGATGTCGCGCGGGTGCAGCTCGGCTCGGACAGCTACGAATCCGAAGTCGCCTTCGACGGCAAGCCAGGTGTCTATATCGGCATCCAGGTCGCCCCCTCCGCCAACCTGCTGTCGGTGATCCGCGGCGTCGAGACGCGCTTTCCGGAAATCGCAAAGCAGTTGCCGGCGGGGCTGGACGGCGCGATCGTCTACAACTCGGCAGCCTTCGTGAACGCGTCGATCCACGAAGTGGTCGCCGCACTCATCGAGGCCCTGCTGATCGTGGTGCTGGTGGTGTTCGCCTTTCTCGGCACCCCGCGCTCGGTGTTCATCCCCGTGATCGCGATCCCGCTCTCGCTGATCGGCACCTTCGCGGCGATGCTGATGCTCGGCTTCTCGATCAACCTGCTCACCCTGCTCGCCCTCGTCCTTGCGATCGGGCTGGTGGTGGACGACGCGATCATCGTCGTCGAGAACGTCAACCGCCATCTCGACAATGGCGAAACGAGGCTGCACGCGGCGATCAACGCGGCGGCCGAACTGGGCAGCCCGATCATCGCGATGACGGTCGTCCTCGCCGCGGTTTACGTGCCGATCGGGTTTCAGTCCGGCCTGACCGGCGCGCTGTTCACCGAATTCGCCTTCACCCTCGTCTCGGCGGTGACGGTATCGGCGATCATCGCGCTCACCCTCTCGCCCATGCTCTCCTCACGGCTGCTGCACCACATCCCGCGCGACGGCACCGACTGGGAGGCAAGGCTGGTCCATTTCATCGACCGCCTCTTCAACGCCGTGCACCGGCGCTACATGCGGATGCTGCGCGGCAGCCTGCGGACCCTGCCGGTCACGCTCACCTTCGGCGCCATCGTTCTCGCCAGCATCTACTTCCTGGCGGCGGGGGCGAAGAGCGAGCTTGCCCCGCAGGAAGACCAGGGGGTGGTGATCCTGTCCTCCACCTCGGCGCCGAATGCCACGCTGCAGCAGAAGCTGCTCTGGGACCAGGAGCTGAACCGGCTGATGATGTCCCACAAATCGGTCGGGCATACGTTCCAGTTCGAGACGCCGACCTTCGCGATCTCCGGCATGGTGCTGAAGCCCTGGACGGAGCGGACGACGAACTCGACCGTGCTGCAGAACGAAATCCAGAAACAGGCGGCGGAGAGCGTCGCCGGGCAGCAGATCGTCGCGTTCCAGCCGCCGCCGCTGCCTGGCTCGCAAGGCCTGCCGGTGCAGTTCGTCATCAAGACCACCGATCCGTTCGGCACGCTCAACGGGGTGGCGCAAAAAGTGCTGGGTGCCGCGCTGAAAACCGGCAAGTTCATCTTCCTGCAGAGCGACCTGAAGATCGACCAGCCGCAGGCGACGGTCGTCATCAACCGCGCCAAGGCGGCAACCCTCGGGCTCGACATGAGCCAGGTCGGCGCGGCGATGGCGCAGGCGCTCGGCGGGCTCTACGTCAATTATTTCAGCCTCGATGACCGCTCCTACAAGGTCATTCCGCAGGTGGGGCAGAAGAGCCGGCTGAACGTGTCGCAACTGCTTGACTATCCGGTGGCCAACATCAACGGCGTGCCGATCCCGCTCGGCGCGATCGCGACCATCCGCAACGATGTCATTCCCGAATCGGTCAACCACTTCCAGCAGCTCAACGCGGCAACCATCCAGGGCGTTGCGGCACCCGGCGTTTCCACCGGCGAGGCGGTGAAGGTGCTGCAGCAGATCGCAGCAAAAGACCTGCCGAGCGGCTACGATGTCGATTACGGCGGGCCGATGCGCCAGTTCATCCAGCAGCAGGGCGGGTTTCTGGCCACGTTCGGCTTCGCGGTCATCGTGATCTTCCTCGCCCTTGCCGCGCTGTTCAATTCGTTCACCGACCCGCTGATCATTCTCGTGTCGGTGCCAATGGCGATCGTCGGCGCGCTGATCTTCATCTATCTCGGCTTCGGGCTCAGCCTGAACATCTATACCGAGGTCGGGCTGGTGACGCTGATGGGTCTGATCAGCAAGCACGGCATCCTCATCGTCGAGGTCGCGAACGAGGCGCAGCTCGCCGGCATGACCAAGCGCGAGGCGATCGAGCACGCGGTCGGCATCCGGCTGCGGCCGATCCTGATGACGACCGCCGCGATGGTGCTGGGCGTCCTGCCGCTGATCATCGCCAGCGGTGCTGGTGCCGCGGCACGGTTCAACATGGGCATGGTGATCGCCGCGGGCCTGTCGATCGGCACGCTGTTCACGCTGTTTGTCCTGCCAGCGGTGTATATGGTGGTCGGTCAGAAGCATGTCACCGAAAACGAGGTCAGCCCGGGCTGACCGGGCGCGACGGGAGACAGGTTTCATGACCGGCAGGGAGATGACCATCGGCGAGGCCGCGGCGCTGAGCGGCGTTTCGGCCAAGATGATCCGCCATTACGAACGGATCGGCCTGATCGGCCCGCCCCTGCGCGGCGAGACCAACAATTATCGGTTCTATGACGAAGCGCTGGTGAACGAGCTTGGCTTCATTCACCGGGCCCGCGATCTCGGTTTCGCCATCGCCGATATCAGGGCCCTGCTCTCGCTCTGGCGCGATCGCAACCGCCCCTCGCGCGAGGTGCGCGCCATCGCGGTGGCGCACATCACCGCACTCGAAGCCAAGGTCGCCGCATTGCAGGCGATGAGCGCACAATTGCGCCACCTGGTGAACAGTTGCGAGGGGAGCGACCGACCGGATTGCCCGATCCTCGACGAATTGGCGAGCCCTGGATACTGACACCGGATACTGAATACTGACAAAAGCCGGCGCGACCTTTGCCTCCCCTCCTGACCTCGGCTTATGATCCTCACGGCAAAGCCGGCACGATACGGCCCAAGGGGGAACGACGCTTGATCCGACACGGCGCAGCAGGGTTTGACGGCGGATGAACCGCATCGCCGGCTGGATCGGCGGGCGGCTCGCGCGGTTTCTCTCCGCCCCCGCCCATCAGCACACCATCGCCCCGGCGACCGACATTGCGCTGCTCGCTTCCTGTCTCGAACCCGGAGATGTCGTCCTGGTCGAAGGACACAGCCGGTTCAGCATCGCGATCAAATATCTGACCCAGTCCACCTGGTCGCATGTAGCACTTTATGTCGGGTTGCGCCGCCGCACCGCGGCGGACCCGCCGGAGCCCTGCTTCGTCGAAGCCGATGTGGTGGAAGGCGTGCGGATGGTCGGGCTCGAAGCCTTCAGGGATTACCATCTGAGGATCTGCCGCCCTGTCGGCCTGTCGGAAAACGAGCGGCAACGGGTGATGGATTTCGCGCTTTCGCGCCTCGGCGCGCAATACGACCTGCGGAACGTGTTCGATCTGCTGCGCTACACGATCCCCACACCGCCGGTGCCGGTGCATCTGCGCCGCCGGCTGATCGCCTTCGGCGCCGGCGACCCGACACGGGCGATCTGCTCGACGCTGGTGGCGCAGGCATTCCACGCGGTTCTCTACCCGATCCTGCCGATGACCGGGCCGCATGGCTCGCACGCGCATGATTGCGACATGTGCGTGGCCGAAATCCTGCGCGTGCGGGATCACCAGCTGTTCGTGCCGCGGGATTTCGATGTCTCACCGTATTTCGAGGTGGTGAAACCCTCGCTGGCCGGCGGGCCAGCCGCGCTCGAAGCCGCGCGGCAGGCGCTGCGGGGGACGGACGGCGCCGGTCGGCACCTCTGGCGTTAGAGCACTTTCCGATCTCTTTGGATCGGATGTAGTGCTCTATCATGTTGATAATTAAAGCACTTCCCGATCCCTTTGGATCGGATGTCGTGCTCAATGCCCCCGAAGCCGCCCGGAACCGAACCCGGGCAGCTTCGGGACACGGTCAGTGATTGTCCCGCGGCACGCCGAAGCGTTCGGCGACGCGCTGGTATTGCGGCGCATTCTCCAGCACCGCGCCGGTTTCGAGCTGGCCGGTGAAGCGGCGATGGATGTCCTGCCACGGCGTCTGGTTGACCAGATCGGGCAGGGTGAGCGCTGCCCGCCGCGCGGCAAGCTCGGCCTCGTCGATCAGGATATTGGCGCTGCGATCCTTGAGATCGACACGGATGACATCGCCGGTCCTGAGCAGCGCGAGCCCGCCGCCGACCGCCGATTCCGGCGAGGCGTTCAGGATCGACGGGCTGCCCGACGTGCCGGACTGCCGACCATCGCCGATACAGGGCAGCTGGTTCACGCCCTGGCGCACCAGCGCATCCGGCGGCAGCATGTTCACCACTTCGGCCGAGCCGGGATAGCCGATCGGCCCGCTGTTGCGGATCACCAGGATGCAGTTTTCATCGATATTCAACGCGGGATCGTTGATCCGGTGGTGATAGTCCTCCGGTCCCTCGAAGACGATCGCACGGCCCTCGAACGCATTCTCATCGCCGGGGCGGCGCATGTAGCGGGCGCGGAATTCCTCGGAAATCACCGAGGTCTTCATGATCGCGCTGGAAAACAAATTGCCGCTCAGCACGGCGAAGCCCGCATGCTCGGCGAGCGGATCGTCGAAGCCGCGGATCACGTCGGCATCGCTGCTGCGCTTGCCTTCATTTTCCTCGCCTATGCTGCGGCCGCTGACGGTCAGCGCGTCGGCGTGGAACTTGCCCTGGCGGATCAGCTCGCCGATCACCGCCGGCAGCCCGCCCGCGCGATGGTAGGATTCACCGAGATACTTGCCGGCCGGCATCATGTTGACCAGCAGCGGGATCTCGTAGCCGATCCGGTCCCAATCCCTGATGTCGAGCTCGACGCCGATATGCCGCGCGATGGCGATGACGTGCGGCGGGCAGTTGGTCGAGGCGCCGATCGCCGAGGCGCAGACGATGGCGTTCTCGAATGCCTTGCGCGTCATGATCTGGGACGGCCGCAGATCCTCATGCACCATCGCGACGATGCGCTTGCCGGTTTCATAGGCGATCTGCGCGCGCTCGCGATAGGGGCCGGGAATGGCGGCGCAGCCGGGCAGCGACATGCCGAGCGCCTCGGCCATCGCGTTCATCGAAGATGCGGTGCCCATCGTGTTGCAATGGCCGACACTCGGCGCGGAACCGGCCACCATGTCGATGAACTTGTCATAGTCGAGCTGGCCGGCGGCCAGCCGCCGCCGGGCTTCCCACACGACGGTGCCGGAGCCGACCAGTTCGCCCTCGAAATGCCCGTCCAGCATCGGCCCGCCGGAGAGGACGATGGCGGGCAGGTCGACCGTCGCCGCCCCCATCAGCATGGCCGGCGTGGTCTTGTCGCAGCCGGTGGTGAGCACCACGCCATCGAGCGGATAGCCGTACAGCACCTCGACAAGCCCGAGATAGGCCAGATTGCGATCGAGCGCGGCGGTCGGCCGCTTGCCGGTTTCCTGGATCGGATGCACCGGAAACTCGATCGGCACGCCCCCGGCGGCACGGATCCCGTCCGCGACGCGCTTGGCGAGTTCGAGATGATGCCGGTTGCACGGCGAAAGGTCGCTGCCGGTCTGCGCGATGCCGATGATCGGCTTGCCGGATTGCAGTTCCTCGCGCGTCAGCCCGTAATTGAGATAGCGCTCGAGATAGAGCGCCGTCATGCCCGGATTGCCGGGATTGTCGAACCACTCGGTGGAACGGAGACGTTTCGGGGTGCTGCTCATCGCGGTTTCCTTCAGTTCGACCAGCCGCCGTCGATCACATGGGCGACGCCTGTGGTGAATCGGGATTCGTCGGACGCCAGATACAGGGCAAGAGAGGCGATCTCCTCCGGCGTGCCGAGCCGTCCCATTGGCTGGCGGGCGACGAATTCGGCCTCGATGGCCGCCTCATCGACACCGCGGGACGCGGCGAGGGCGGCGATGCGCCCGCGCAGCGAGGGGCTTTCCACGGTGCCGGGGCAGATGGCATTGCACCGCACGCCCCGCGTCACGTAATCCGCCGCGACCGATTTGGTCAGCCCCACCACGGCCGCCTTCGAGGCGCCATAGGCGAAGCGGTTGGGCACCCCCTTGATGGACCCGGCAGCGGACGCGACATTGACGATCGACCCGCCGCCGCCCGCCAGCATTGCCGGCAGGAACGCGCGGATCATGTGGAACATCGCCGTCACGTTCAGATCGAAGGAAAACGCCCAGTCGGTGTCAGGACAGTCGAGCACCGAGCCGTGCGCGACATAGCCGGCGGCGTTCACCAGGATGTCCACCCGGCCGAGGGAAGCGGCCAGCGCGCGGATCGCGGCATCGTCCTGCACGTCGAGCCGCGCGATCTCGGCGCCGGCGAGCCCGGCGAGAAGGGAAGGCTCGCGATCGGTCGCGATCACGCGCGCGCCCTCGCGGACCAGCACCTCGGCAATGGCGCGGCCGATGCCCTGCCCCGCGGCGGTCACCAGCGCGGTCTTTCCCGCAACCCGCCCGAAATGTGCCATCTTGTCGTTGCCTCCCTGCGTTGCTGCCTGCCTTGCCGACAGCAGTTTGATTATTACCGATAACGGACATCGCGGGCAACTGTCACGCCCCCTATCTCGACAGCCAGATGCCGGCTATTCTCCGCCAATGGATCACCGCACGGCCCTTGTCGTCATCGATGTCCAGGTGGATTTCTGCGCCGGCGGCGCGCTGGCCGTGCCGGATGGCGATGCGGTGGTGTCGGTGATCAATGCCCTCGCGCGGCATTACCAGACCGTGGTGATCACCCAGGACTGGCATCCGGCCAATCATGTCTCCTTCGCCAGCCAGCATCCGGGGCAGACCCCGTTCGGCACGATCCCCCTCGCCTACGGGCCGCAGGTGCTCTGGCCGGACCATTGCGTGATGGACACGCCCGGCGCGGCACTGCACCGCGACCTGCACATCCCGCATGCCGCGATGATCCAGCGCAAGGGGTCGAACCGACTCATCGATTCCTACTCCGCCTTCCTCGAAGCCGACCGCACGACGCGGACCGGGCTCGACGGGTGGCTTGCCGCGCGCGGCATCGAGCGGGTCGATCTCTGCGGTCTGGCGACCGATTACTGCGTTGCCTGGTCGGCACAGGATGCGCGGCAATTCGGGCTGGAAGCGCGGGTGATCGAGCCGGCCTGCCGGGGGATCGACCTTGATGGATCGCTGGCGGCGTCATGGCAGGCGATGGCGGCCGCCGGCGTGGCGCGGGTCGCTTCGGTCTGATACCAGCGGAGACATGGACGAAGACGGCGATTACCGGCGCAAGAGGCAGCAGACCACGCGCCGGCGGGGCATTCTGGCTGCCGCCGCGATCGGCCTGATCGCGCTGCTCGGCCTCGCCGCGGTCTTCGGCCCGATCCTGGTCTCGGGGAATTACCATCGCGGCGCGATCGAACGCCTGGCCAGCCGGGTCGTCGGCAGGCCGGTGTTCATCGAGGGTGGGATCACGCTCTCGCTGCTGCCCGATCCGCAACTGGTGGCTGAGGATGTCATCATCGGCGGCCCGCACGGCGCGCAGGCAACCGCGGCGGTCCTCAAGCTCGAACTTGCTCCGGGGCCGCTGCTGTTCGGCCGGCTTCGCGCCCACCGGCTGATCCTGCGTCGGCCGGACATCGACCTGCCATGGCCGCTGCCGGGCGGCGCCGGTGCGATCGCGCCGCCGCCATGGCTCGGCTCGCTGCACGCGACCATCGATGACGGCACGTTCCATGTCGGGCCGCTGCGGCTCGACCACGCCAACCTGTCGATCTTCACCGGCGGCCCGCGCGCGGTGATCGCCGCCGGCGGGACGATGCGGATCGGCGGCTTCGACGCCGCCATGACGCTCGATATCGATGATACCGGCAGCGCCGGGCCCGCACCGGTGACCGCGACGCTCAAGCTGCACAGCGCAGGCCATGCCGAGCTGAAATTCCACGGCACGCTCGGCCATGACAGTTTCCTCTCTGGCGCGATGGCGGCGACAGCCGACAAGACCGCGATCGCCAGCCTGCTGCCGGCCCTCAAGGAAAGCGCCGCACCGTTCGACATGACGGCAAGCCTTGCCGCGACCGGGCAGCAGGTCCGGCTCGACGACGTCGCCATGCAGTCGGGAGGGATGCAGGCGGGAGGGGACGCCGTGTTGTCCCTCGCGCCGGCACCGTTGCTGCGGGTGACCGCGCAGGCGACGGGGCTCGACCTCGATCTGGCCGCAATCCTGGTCTCCGGCATGCGGCGCCAGCTCCCGGTCGCCGCCGCGCTCGACGTCTCCGGCACGCTGTCAGGACTGCCGGTCAACGGCGCGCACGGAACGGTACTGGCCGATGATGCCTCGCTGCGGGCGGAGCAGGTTTCCGTCCCCCTGCCGGGGCAAGCGATTCTCGGATTTTCCGGTCCGATATCGCCAGCCTTGAGCGGGCATTTCACCATCGAGGCACAGGATCCCGCAGCCACGCTCGCAATCTTGCGGCATCAGCTGCCCTATCTGCCCGCATGGCCGAAAGGTGCGGGCCGCCTCGATGCCGCCGGCATGGCGAGCGTTACACACGGCGGCACCCTGGCGCTCGACGATATCGCCGGGCACGTGGCGATGGGAACAGCCAGAACCGGCTTCACCGGCGCCTTGCACCTCACCCCCGCACCCGCCGGGCAACCGACACGCATCGCCGCCCGGATCGGTCTCGACCGGCTTACCCTCGACCAGCCGATGATCAAGGATCTGCTCGCGGCGCTGTCCGATCCGGCGCCACGCTATGCCGGACCGCTGCAGATCGCCGTGGGGGCGCTGGAAAAACCGGCCGGGCAACCCAACGCGCCTTCGCAGGTGATTGCGACCGATCTCAGGATCGACGCCAGCCTGCGCGACAAGGCGGCAGGTGGCGGGCTGCATATCCGCCTCGCGACCATGCACATGGGAGGCGGGCTGCTGATCGGCCGCTTCCTGCGCAAGGCGGATGGCGCTATCGTCAGGAGCCGTCTGTTCCTGGTCGGGCCGAATGCAAGCCATGAGGCGACGGCGCTGGCGGCGGCGTTCGGCGTGCCGGCGGCATGGGACGATCAGCCGGCATTCCGGCACGATTTCTCGCTCACCATGGCGGCGGATGGCCCCGCCACGGCGCTGGCGACGCATGTCAGGCTACGCGTCGGCCTGGTACGCGCGTCGGCGCACCCCACGATCGATCTTGCCGCCGGCAGTGCCGCCGGGTCGCTCACGTTTCGTGCCCCGAACGCCGCACGGCTGATCCTCAGCCTCGGCGGCGCCGGCCTGCTCGGCGAACGCCAGGGGCTGGGCTGGCCGGGGCCCGGCTCGGCCAGTCTCAGGGCGGCGGGATATGTCACGCCAGGCGGGTTCGGCTTTTCCGATTTTGTCGCCTCGCTGGGTGCGCTCACCGTCTCCGGGCGGGTCGATGTCGATACAGCGCATGGGCCGAAGCGGATCTTCGGCCGGATAACCGCCGACACGCTGCCGGTTCCCGACACAGTCAGCCTGATGGGGCTGGCGCAAGCCGCCCTCGGCGGCAATGTGCGGATCGACATGCCGCGTCTGACCGCCGCAAGGGTCGAGCGTTACGGCGAGACGGTCGCCCGGCAGGCGGATTTCGGGATCACGCTCGATCAGGGGAAGCTGGCGCCGCATCTGGCGATCGATATCGGCAGCGCCGGATTCGCCGGCGGCAAACTCTCTGGCCGGGCCGTTCTCACCGGCGCCTCAGGCAGCACGCCGGCCACGCTCAGCCTGCGGGCGCGGCTTGCGGGCGGGAATTCGGAAGCGATTGCAGCCCTCGCGGCGCCGCAGGGGCTCGACCTGCCGCTTGCCGGCGGAACCCTCGATATCGCGGCCGATCTGATGGCGCAGGGGGATGGCCGCGCCGCCTGGTTGCGCACGCTCAGTGGGAGCGTGACGGCAAGCAGCCACGATATTACGGTGAGCGGACTGAACCTCGCGTCTGCCGGCCAGACCCTGGCCGCGGCGACGCGCGCGCCACACCCGATCGGGCTGATCGCGGCATCTCGCATGCTGCGGACGGCGCTGAGTTCGGGGACGTCGGCCTTCACGCTTCTCAACCTGACCGCGACAGTCGGCAACCGCACGATCCGGCTCGACCATGCTGCCCTCAGCGGGCCATTGGGCGAGATGACCGCGCGCGGCCATCTCGATCTTGCCCAGGATCAGGTCGACCTCGCAATTGCCGTGCATCCGGCAATTCCCGATGCGAGGGCCGTCCCAGCTCTGACCGTCACTGTCAGCGGCCTCGCCTCCCGCCCCAGGCGGCGCATCGACGTCGCCAACGGCATCGGCTGGATCCGCCATTCGCTGACCGCGGCAAGGCGCGGCGCTGCCGCACCGACAGCGCGGTGAAGAATGTCAGCCGCAGAACGAGCAGACGAAACAGCCTCGCCGGATAACTTGCCGGTGCGAAAAACGATCGATCGTGTTGGGATGGTGGAGAGGGTTGGATTCGAACCAACGTAGGCGTGCGCCAGCGGATTTACAGTCCGCCCCCTTTAGCCACTCGGGCACCTCTCCGCCGCCCGTAATCTTCGATCAGGCCTGTGTTGTCAACAGCGCACCGCGCACGCTGGAGCCGGTTTCGATCCAGCCGGATCGGATGTCATGCGCTGTCTTGTTGTTCGTCTAAGCGTCTTTATCGGATCAGATGTTTCCATCTGATCGGATGATGCTCTAGAGAGCCGCCATGGACAGACGCGACAATCAGCCACACCCGCGCGGCGGGCGGACGCACAAGCACAATCGCACATCCCCACCCCAAGGGCGCGGCCATGGTGACGTGGGGCGCGAACGGCGCCCGCAGGCGGCCGGCGGCGGCTTCTGGCTCTACGGGCTGCACCCCGTCGAGGCAGCCTTGGCGAATCCCGCGCGCCGGCTGCGGCGGCTGCTGGTGACGGAAGAGGGCGAGGCGACGCTCGCCGCACGGCTGCCGCAACCCTGGGCCATCCAGCCCGAACGGGTTGAGCGCGACCGGCTGGAGCACATGCTGGGCCGCGGGATCGTCCATCAGGGAATCGCCTTGCAGACCGACCCGCTGGTCGCCCCCACCCTGGCCGATGCCCTGAAACGTCCCGGACCCGTGCTCGTGCTCGACCAGATCACCGATCCGCGCAATGTCGGCGCCATCCTGCGCTCGGCACAGGCATTCGGCGCGGCAATGGTCATCGCGCAGGAGCGCAACGCACCGGAGGAAGGCGGCGCGCTCGCCAAGGCGGCATCCGGCGCGCTGGAGCGGATGCCGTTGCTGCGGACCGTGAATATCGCGCGGGCGCTGATCGCGCTCAAAGCCGCGGGGCTCTGGGTGATGGGGCTGGATGCCGCCGGGACATCATTCCTGTCCCGCGACGCGCTGGGCGGCAGGCGCGCGGCACTTGTCCTCGGCGCCGAGGGCGAAGGCTTGCGTCGCCTTACCCGCGAAACCTGCGACGAGCTGGTTTCGCTGCCGATGCCGGGCGGGATGGAAAGCCTGAACGTGTCGGCCGCTGCCGCCGTAGCGCTCTACGAGATCATCCGGTAGACGAAAGCCTCGCTTCCGGCCGCACTTTCCTCGACCGCGAGGTTCAGCATCCTGTCGTGATGCGGCGACAGGCTGCAGGCTGGATCGGTTGCCCCCGCATCGCCGGCAATGGCCAGCGCCTGACAGCGGCACCCGCCCCAGTCGATCTCGGCGCGCTCGCATCCCTTGCAGGGGGCAGGCATCCAGTCAGTGCCGCGATAGGCGTTGAAGGCTTCCGAATTCAGCCAGATTTCGGCAAGCGACTTGTCCTTCACCGAATCAAAGCGCAGGTGGCCGATCGTCTCCGCGGCGTGGCAGGGCAGGACCTTGCCGGAGGGGGTGACATTGAAGAAGCGCCTGGCCCAGCCGCTCATGCAGGATTTGGGGCGCGACGCGTAATAATCGGGGACGACGTAATCGATGTTCAGGACGCCTTCGAGCCGCTTGCGCGCTTCGTCGACGATGCGGGTCGCCTCGTCGAGCTGGCCGCGCGTCGGGATCAGTGCGGCGCGGTTCTTGAGCGCCCAGCCGTAATATTGCACATGCGCCACCTCGATTCGCTGGGCGCCGGCCTCGACCGCGAGATCCAGCATGGCGGGCAGCTGATGCAGGTTCTGGCGGTGCATCACCGCGTTGACCGTGAGCGCGAGGCCGGCATCGCGCACGAGCCTGGCCGCGGCGAGTTTCTTGACATGCGCGTTGCGAAGCCCGGCGACGTGATCGGCAATACCGCTCTCGGCACCCTGAAAGCTGATCTGGACATGATCGAGCCCGGCCTCGGCCAGCATGTGCATCTTCTGCTGGTCGAGCAAAACAGCGGAGGTGATCAGGTTGGTGTAGAGCCCTTCGCGATGCGCGTGCTGGACGAGCTGTGCCAGATCGTCACGCGCCATCGGCTCGCCGCCGGAAAAATGCCCTTGCAACGCGCCGAGCGCCGCGGCCTCGGTGATCACGCGCATCCATGTCGCCGTATCCATCTCGTCGCGCGCGCGATCCATGGCGAGCGGATTGGAGCAGTACGGGCATTTCAGCGGACAGCGATGGGTAAGCTCCATCATGATCGCCATCGGCGGCGCAACGGCCGCACGCGTGACCGAAGCGGGTGCGAGATCGTTCATGCCGCGATCATCCCCTTTTTCGCCAGATCGTTGAGCATCTCGATGCAATCGGCCAGCACCGCGTCGCGCGGCGCTTCGTAGCGCGCCGCCAGCAGGTCGGCGATGCCGCCGACGCTGGCCGTTCCGTCAACTGCCTCAAGGATCGCGACGGCGATCTCATCCGGCATGATGACCAGTTCGGGCGCGAGCAGGACATGGCAATTCCGCGCCGCATCGAACCGGAAGCGGACATGCCGCGGCAGGCGGGGCACGCTGGACTCGGTGAGGGTCACGACCACACGCCTTCATGGCCGAACGCGCCGGGCGGGATCAGCCCTGGGCTGACATAGGCATGGTGCAGGGCGTCGAGCTGCGCCCAGAGCACGTTGCATTTGAAGGTGAGCGCCGCGATCGCCTGCTGCTGCTGTTCGGGCGTGCGGGCATGGCGCTTGACATAGTCCAGCGCGAAATCCGCATCGCGCGGCGCCTGATCGAGGCGCGCGTTGAAATAGGCCAGGGTTTCCCTGGTGATGAAATCGTAGTTCGCGAGCATGCCCGAGACGCGTTCGGAAATGATCGTCGGCGAGAACATTTCCGTAAGCGAAGAGGCCACCGCCTCCAGCAAGGAGCGGTCGCGCACGAAATCGACATAGGCGCGCACGGCGAAGCGGGTCGCCGGCAAGGCGCGGCGCTCGCTCACCACCATGTCGCGATCAAGACCGAGCCCCTCGGCCAGCGCCAGCCAGCGGACTATGCCGCCTTCGCCCGGCGCATTGCCGTCATGATCGACAAGCCGCTGACGCCAGGCCCTGCGCAAGTCGGCATCGTCGGTGCGGGCCATCAGCGTCGCATCCTTGATCGGGATCGCCGCCTGATAACAGTAGCGGTTGAGTGCCCAGGCCTGCACCTGGCGCTTGTCCAGCTTGCCACCATGCAGGAGTTGATGAAATGGATGGCGGTTGTGGTATCGCGCGGCACCGACGGCGCGCAACGCCGATTCCAGGTCGTCGGGGCTCAGCAGCACGGTCATAGCACGATCTCCATTCCGTCATGCGCCACGGTCCAGCCGGCGCGCTCGGCTTCGGCCCGTTCGGGCGAATCGTCGAGGATCATCGGATTGCTGTTGTTGACATGCACGAACACCTTCCGCGCGACGTCGAGCCCGGCAAAGGCCGCGATCGATCCGTCCGGCCCGCTGACGCTGACATGCCCCATCCGCGCGCCGGTCTTGGGCAGGAGCCCCGCCTCGATCATCTCGTTGTCGTGCCAGAGCGTGCCATCGAACAGCACGAGGCCGGCGCCGCGCACCCGCGCCGCAACATCCGCCGAAACGCGGGCGCAGCCGGGGATGTAGAAGAACGACTTGCCCTCATCATCGGCGATGCGCAGGCCGATCGTGTCGCCCTCGGACGAGCCGAAATCCGTCCGGCTCGCATCCTCGGCATAGAGTGCGACCTTGCCCGGCACCACGAAGGCCTCGACCGTCATGCCCAGATCCCGCCCGGCACCGTCCGCAAGCCGCGTCGGCACGCCGACCGGCAGTTCCCTGCGGGGGACAAGGTTCGCATCGAGCACGCGAAAGATCTTGCTGTCCTCGATCAGGTCAAGAATCCGCCGCCCGGCATAGAGGCCGAAGCGGTGGCCTTCGCGCAGGTTGAGCAGGCCGGCGGTGAAATCGACATCGCCGCCGGTGAGAACGGCCGCGACGATCGGGCTGTCGCGCAGGCCGGAGCGCGGCTGGAGCGCAGGCGTTGCCAGGATCTGTTCGCGCAGGTCGGGCGATGCGTTGAAGATCACGTAATCGGAATTGTTGACGCTTACAGCAAGGGCCGCCTGGGTACGCGGCCGTGCCGCCGGATCACCATGTCGGGCGCGCGCGCAATTCGCGCAGGCGCAGTTCCACTGCGGGAACCCGCCTCCGGCAGCGGCACCGAGAACAATCAGTTTCATCGATTTGAGAGTTCACCGGAACCGGCGCAAAGCATCGGTTCCGGTGCCTTGGTTCAGATTAGCCGAGATCAGCGCAGGCGTAGCAGTTGATTTCGGTGCCAACAGCGATTTCGACGAGCTTCGGCTTGGTCCACATGGATTTGTCTCCTGGATCGTTGAGGTACGAATGCGTTTTCCGCTTTTGTCTCCGCGAGATGCGGAGTGACGCGACAATACGACATGTCGATAACGACGCAAGTGGGTAATCCGCGATCCCACCCGGTTGTGACAAAACGGGACAGCACTCCGGCTACAATCCCCGCATGAGAAAAGGGCGGCCCAGGGCCGCCCTTTCCCGATCAGCCTGCAGTGCAGAACGATCAGCCGCAGGAAGCGACCGCCCGGCGGGCCATCACGCCGACGAGGTGCGCGCGATAGGCCGCACTCGCATGGATGTCGCTGTTCATGTCCTCCTCGGGCGTCTTCACGTCGCGAATCGCATCGGGTGCGAAATTCGCCGAGAGCGCCTGTTCCATCGCCGCATGACGGAACACGCCGTTATTGCCGGCGCCGGTTACCGCGAGGCGGGCGCCCCCGGCGGTCTTGGCGACGAACACGCCTACCATGGCGTAGCGCGATGCCGGATTCGGGAACTTCTCGTAGGCGGCCTTTTCCGGGATCGGAAAGGAGACCTCGACGATCAGTTCATCCGGCTCCAGCGCCGTCGTGAACATGCCCTGGAAATAGTCATCCGCCGCAATTTCGCGCCTGGTCGTGCGGATCGTGGCGCCGAGGGCGAGTGCGGCGGAGGGATAGCACGCGGAAGGATCGTTATTGGCCAGAGAGCCGCCGATCGTGCCGCGGTATCGAACCTGGCGGTCGCCGATATGGCTGGCCAGATGCGCCAGCGCCGGGATCGCGTCGGCAACGACCTTCGAGGTGGCAACCTCGCGATGCGTGGTCATCGCCTTGATGACGAGCGCGTTGCCTTCGCGGCGGATGCCGGAGAGGCCGAGCCCGCCGAGATCGACCAGCGTGCTCGGCTTGGCAAGCCGCTGCTTGAGCACGGGGATGAAGGTCATGCCACCGGCAAGCGCCTTGGCCTCGGGATCGCTCCCCAGCGCCTTGACCGCATCGTCGATTGCGGCCGGTTTCTGATAATTGAAATCGTACATTGCGTCTCTCCGTTACTCGGCAGCCATCCGCGGCGACGCCGCGTTGATGATCGACCAGATCTTCAGCGGTGTCGCCGGCATGTCGATATGGGTGACCCCATAATCGCGCAGCGCATCGACGACGGCATTGATCACCGCGGGCGGGCTGCCGATCGCGCCGACCTCGCCAACCCCCTTGGCTCCAAGCGGGTTGTGGGTGCACATCGTCGATTCGGTCCCGACATGGATGTTCACCAGGTTGTCCGCGCGCGGCATCGTGTAGTCCATCAGCGATCCGGACAGGAGCTGGCCGGTCTCGTCGTAGATCGCGTGTTCGAGCAGCGCCTGGCCGATACCTTGGGCCACACCGCCGTGAACCTGGCCATGCACGATCATCGGGTTGATGACCCGGCCGATATCGTCGACCGCGGTGAAGTTCAGCATGCTGACGACACCGGTATCGGGATCGACCTCGACCTCGCAGATATGGCACCCGCCGGGGAAGGTGAAGTTCTTCGGATCGTAGAATGCCGTCTCGTCGAGGCCGGGCTCGAGTTCGTCGTGCGGGTAGTTGTGCGGCACATAGGCCGTCAGCGCGATCTCGCCGAATGCCTTCGACTTGTCGGTGCCCGCGACGGTGAACTTGCCGTCCTTGAACTCGATGTCGTCGACCGAGGCTTCCATCAGGTGGGCGGCGATCTTCTTGCCCTTGGAGATGATCTTGTCGACCGCCTTGACGATCGCCGAGCCGCCGACGGCGAGCGAACGGCTGCCGTAGGTGCCCATGCCGAACGGGATCTTGCTGGTGTCACCATGCACGATCTCGACTTGCTCGAACGGCACGCCGAGCTGGTCGGCGACGAGCTGGGCGAAGGTCGTCTCATGGCCCTGGCCGTGGCTGTGCGTGCCGGTATAGAGCGTCACCGAGCCGGTCGGATGCACCTTGACGTTGGCGACCTCGTAGAGCCCTGCCCTCGCGCCGAGCGCGCCGGCCACCGCCGACGGCGCGATGCCGCAGGCTTCGAGATAGGTCGACATGCCGATGCCGCGCAGCTTGCCGCGCTTCGCCGACTCCGCGCGCCGCGCCTCGAATCCGTTCCAGTCGGCCAGCTCCATGCAGCGCGCGAGCGTCGCCTCATGGTTGCCGCTATCGTATTGCAGCGCCACCGGCGTCTGATACGGATAGGCGTCGGCGGGGATGAAATTGCGCCGGCGGATGGCGACACGATCCATCCCCATCGTCTTCGCCGCGACATCGACGAGGCGTTCGAGCAGGAAGGTGGTCTCCGGACGGCCGGCGCCACGATAGGCGTCGACCGGGACGGTGTTGGTGAAGAGCGCCTTCACTTCCGAATAGATCGCGGGCGTCGTGTAGACGCCGGCGAGCAGCGTCGCCGAGAGATAGGTCGGCACCGACGGCGCGAAGGTCGAGAGATAGGCGCCGAGATTGGCCATCGTCTTGACCCGCAGCCCGAGGAATGCGCCGTCCTCGGCCAGCGCCAGCTCGGCATGGCTGATATGGTCGCGGCCATGAGCGTCGGTGATGAAGGATTCGCTGCGCTCGCAGGTCCATTTCACCGGCCGGTTCACCTGCGCGGCCGCCCAGGTCACCGCCGCTTCCTCGATATAGTGGAAGATCTTGGCGCCGAACCCGCCGCCGACGTCGGGTGCGACGACGCGCAGCTTGTGCTCGGGGATCTGCAGCACGAACGCGCCCATCAGCAGCCGGATCACATGCGGGTTCTGGCTGGTGGTGTAGAGCGTGTGTTCACCGGTCGACCGGTCGAAATCGCCGATCGCCGCACGCGGCTCGATCGGGTTCGGCACCAGCCGGTTGTTCACTAGGTCGATCGTCGCGACCTTGTGGGCCTTGGCGAAGGCGGCATCCACGGCGTCCTTGTCGCCGATATGCCAGTCGAAGCAGACATTGCCCTTGGCCTCGTCATGCACGAGGGCAGCACCCTCGGCCGTCGCCGCGATCATGTTGGAGACCGCCGGCAGCGGGTCGATGTTGACCACCAGCGCCTCGGCGGCGTCCTTCGCCTGGTCGACAGTCTCGGCAATCACCATCGCGATCGCATCGCCGACATACCGGACCTTGCCCTGGGCCAGCACCGGATGCGGCGGCTCGACCATCGGCGAGCCGTCCTTGCTGTGGATCTGCCAGCCGCACGGCACGCCGCCGATGCCGGCCTTGGCGATGTCGTCACCGGTGAAAATGGCGACAACACCCGGCATCGCCCGCGCGGCGGCGGTGTCGATCGACCGGATGACGCCATGGGCCACGTCCGAGCGGCGGAACACGGCATAGGTCTGGTCGGGGCGGTTGATATCGTCGGTGTAGTGACCGCGGCCTGACAGGAACCGGCGGTCTTCCACGCGCTTCGGCGAGTCGCCAATGCCGCCCTTCACGATGTGCGGCAAGGTCGTATCGTTCATGGATGATCTCCCGAAATTTTTCTTGCACCCGGACATACGGGTGCTTCACCTTTTGCAGCCCGAACCTTATTCGGCGGCCTGCGGCAGCTCGCGCCCATGCATGAGCGGCCAAGCGGCGGCGATCGCCTTGACGATGTTGTGGTAGCCCGTGCAGCGGCAGATATTGCCTTCGAGTTCCTCGCGGATCTGCTGCTCGGTCAGGCCTTCCGGATGGCTCTCGACCAGATCGATCGCGCTCATCACCATGCCCGGGGTGCAGAAGCCGCATTGCAGGCCGTGATGTTCGCGGAACATTTCCTGCATCGGATGCAGCGTGCCGTCGGCTGCCGCCAGCCCCTCGATCGTGGTGATCTCGCTGCCATTCGCCTGCACCGCGAGCATCGTGCACGACTTCACCGACTTGCCATCGATCTTGACCACACAGGCGCCGCACTGGCTGGTGTCGCACCCGACATGTGTGCCGGTCAGGTGAAGGTTTTCGCGCAGCATCTCGACGAGCAGCGTGCGGGCTTCCACCTCGGCGGTCGCCGGCTTGCCGTTCACCGTGAGTTTAACCTGGGGCATTGATTCCTCCGTTCATGATGGCGCGGGACCCTCCGCCCGGATGATCCGCTTCCTTATACCATGATGATGGGGCTCTCCGGCGTTGGTCAAGAGAACCGGACAGCTTTCTTACCGCAAGGTGCGAATTTGACAGAATTTGTCACAGGCCAGGTTGCGCACTGCCGGAAGCCTGTTAACTCTCCGGCCGCATGCCGGCCCTGCCCTCACCCATCATGCTGATCACCAGCCGCCTCCCGGCGCGTCATCGCGATGCGGCGGGCGAATTGCTGCGGTTCGGCACGGTTGGCGTCTTTGGCCTGCTCGTGGATATCGCCGCGGTCTATGCGCTCATCCCCAGCCTCGGGCTCTACGGCGCGGGCATGGCGGCCTACGTCTTTGCGGCAAGCTGCAACTGGATGTTGCACCGGATCTGGACCTTTCGCGCACGCACCCAACGCCCCGCCCACACGCAATGGTTGCGCTTCCTGCTCGTCAACATGATCGGCTTCTCGATCAACCGCGGCGCCTATTCCCTGCTCATCGCCAGCTTCGTGTTGCCGCGGCACTACCCCGTGCTGGCCGTGTGCGCAGGTTCCGTTTCCGGCTTTCTGGTTAATTTTCTGCTTTCCCGGCGTCTGGTTTTCGGTTAATTCAATACAATCTTCAGTTGTATCCCCGAAAGCCGAGGTCGTTCCGGACCGATGTCGCAGACCGCTTTCAACTCCATCGCCAAACCTGTCCGCAACGGAGCGGCAGCAAGACAGCCGCAGGCGCCCGGCCGGCACATCCATATCGGTATGCATGCCGGCCTCTTCCTGCTGCTGGTTACCGACATCGCCGCCGCCTGCCTCGGCCCGCAACTCGGCTCCCGGTTCCTGCTTTCCGCCCCCACCATGGCGCGTGGCCTGCCAAGTCAGCTCGTCTATGCTGCGCTGACCGTCATCACGCTGGCGGGCTCGGGGCTTTACGAGCCGGGGCCGGTCCGCGCCCCGCTCGATCACGCAACCTCGATCATGCGCGCGCTTGTGGCGGCGGAAACGCTCTCATTGCTGCGGATCGCGGTGCTGCGGCCGTCGCCGACAGCACCGCCGCTCGGTACATCGTTCGGCTGGGCAATTGCCGCCTTCACCCTGACCGCGACCCTTCTGTTCGCAGGCCGGATTGCCGTGGCCCGGATCTGGCAGCGTCATGGGATCGGCGTTGCCCAGGGGGCCGCGGCCCTCGTGACCACCGCGCCGTGCGACCGCGCGGTCTGCGACCAGCTCGATCGCCTCGCCGATCATCGCCTTGGATATATTTTCTGCCTGGGGCTGGCGACCTCGTCGGGTCTGCGCGCGATTGCCGATGTCGCGACGCTGGAGGGGCTGATCCGGTCCGACCAGATCGGCGATCTCATCGTCGTCATCCGCCGCGGCGACAGCGTGCAGACGCGCGGCCGGCTGGACGCGCTGCTCGCCCGCCTCGCGGACCAGCCGGTCAGGATACGTCTCGCCTTCGACGCCGCTGCCGAAATCGGCGCCGGCGACCTCGCTGCGGGCCTCGGGCTTCGCCTCGTCACGGCGCTCGACCGGCCGATCCGCCCCCTGGCTGCATCAGCGAAACGAGGGATGGACATCATTGGCGCCGCCCTCCTGAGCGTTCTGCTGTCCCCGCTCCTCGCCGCCATCGCCATTTCACTGTGCCTGTCCGGCCCGGTTCTGTTCCGGCAGCGCCGGATCGGGCTGGATGGCGTCCCATTCACCGTTTTCAAGTTCCGCACGATGCACCCGCAGGACGCCACGGGTCGCAACATCCCCGTCGTCCAGGCGCGCGCGGGCGACCGGCGGATCACGCGGCTCGGCCGCGTTCTCCGCCGCCTCTCGCTCGATGAACTGCCGCAGCTCGTCAACGTGCTGCGCGGCGACATGTCGCTGGTCGGTCCCCGGCCCCACGCGCCGCATACAAGCGGCGGGGACTTCACCTTCGAACAGGCGATCGCGTTCTACGGCGTGCGCCACCGGGTAAAGCCGGGGCTGACCGGCCTTGCACAGGTGCGGGGCCTGCGCGGCCCGGCGGAGCGGCGCGACCTCGTGACCGCGCGCGTCGCCGCCGATCTCGATTACATCGAGCGATGGTCGGTCTGGCTCGATATCGCGATCCTGTTGCGGACGGTTCCCGCCGTGCTCATTGGGCGCAATGCCGTCTGAGCCGCACCTGCTGGCGGGAACGCCGCCGCCCGGCCGCGCCTATGATGCGGATATCGTCATTCTCAGCCATCAGCGGCCGCGCGAAACCATCGCCGCCCTCCGCTCGGCCGCGTCCCAGACCGGCATGGACAGCCATGTCATCATCCTGGACCAGGCCTCGGATGCAGCCATGCGCGCGGCCCTGACAGCCGCGGCGCAGGACTATGAAAATGTTGCGGTTTATGGCGTCGCGCGGAATTTAGGCGTGCCGGGGGGCCGCAATCTCGCCGCAACGCTCGGGCGCGGCAGGACGATCATCAGTCTCGACAATGATGCCGTCTTCGCTGACCGCGACACGGCGGCGCACGCCGCGCGGCGGATCGCCGGCGCAGATCGCCTCGGGGCGATCGGGTTTCGGATACTCGCGGCCGATGGCGCCTGTCTCGACCGGACGAGCTGGGGATATCCCGCGCGCCTCGTGCGGCAGGCGGAGCGGCGTTTCACCGCCACCACCTTCGTCGGCTGCGGCCATGCCCTGTCGCGCGCCTGTTTCGAGCAGCTCGGGGGGTATGACGCGACGCTGTTCTTCGCCTGGGAGGAATATGAATTCGCGCGCCGCGCCATCGCTGCCGGCTGGAAGATCGAGCATCACGGCGACCTCGCGGTCGTCCACGCCGTGTCGCCCGAAGCGCGCATGGGCTGGAGCGCGGGGCGGTGGCGCCATTTCGTCCGCAACCGCCTGCTGATCGCGCATGACTGGGATGGCCCGGCGGGCTTCTGGCTGCGCGCCGGCGTGTATCTGGCGCGCGGCGCCATGACGTCGCGCCTTGGCCAGACGCTCGGGGCCATTGCCGAGGCGCGTGTCCTGTCGCGCACCAGGCCCCGGCAGGGCAACACCGCCGCCGCGCGGCGCTACGTTTTCCTGCATGAGACCTGCAATCGGCTGCCGTGCACCGCCCGCTTCAGAGCACGATATACGATCAAGAAACCCCATCCGATCGGATAATGCCCTATCGGCGCCGGTGCCAGCGCGGCGGCCAATCCGGCACCCAGGGCCGCGCGCCCTGCACGTCCCGATCCGTCGCGAACCGCAAGCGGGCCCCGCTGAAGCGCAGGGCGATCGCGCCATCCCGCCACACGCTGAAACGGTCGAGCACGACGCGCCCACGGCCACGACAGGCGCCGCGCAGGGGCCGCGGCGAGACGACCACGCGCGCCTCGCCGCAGCCGCCCTTCGCCGCGGCAGGACCGTCGAGATACAGCACCCGCCCGCGATCGAACCGGCATCGACCGTCGGGGCAGAGATCGGTTGCCCTCGCCACGCGGACGCGATCATGGGCGAAAACCGGGCGCCACTGCGCCAGCGTGTAGTTGTCGGCTCGTCGGGTCACGAGAATCCGCACCACCGCGCCATCCCGCACCGCGACGAGAGACGCTGTCGGCGAGACGAGCACATCCGGCGCGCGGCCTGTCATCATGCCCGCAAGGCCGATCGCGACCAGCGGCGCCCCGGCGAAGCGCGTCCGGTCCCGCAGCAGGCCCAGCAGCGCCATGCCGAAGCCCAGCAGCGCAACCGGCCAGCCCGGACTTGGCCCGATCGCGATGAGGGCGTGCGGCAACTCGCCGACAAACCGGGCAACGGCCAGAATCGCGGCGATCCCCCACCCCATCGGCGCCAGCGCCAGCGCCTCGAGATGCAGCGGCATCAGCAGCAGCGCCACCATCCCCGCGGGCAGCACGATCAGCGCGGTCAGCGGCACAGCGACCAGATTGGCGAGGATGTAGTAGGGCTGCACCTGCTGGAACTGGTAGGCGGCGAAAGGCATCGAGGCGCCGCCTGCGAGCAGCGAGGTGAAGGCCAGCGCCGCCACATGCCTCCCGAGGCGCTGGTGCCATCCATCGCCTCCGATCGTGAGCCGGCGGCCGAACGCCTCGTAGCCGGCAATCAACGCCAGCACGGCCGAGAAGCTCATCTGGAAGCTCGGACCCGGAACCGATTGCGGCTCGATCAGCATCAGCGCGAAAGCCGCCAGCGCCAGGCCACGGAGCGACAGCGCCCGGCGCCCCGCGACGATGCCGAGCAGGACAAGGCCCGCCATTGCGAGGCTTCGCTCGATCGGAACGTGAAACCCGGTCAGCGCCGCGTAGACCAGACCGCCGGCGAAGGCGACGAGCGAGGCGACCACCTTGGCCGGGACCCGCAGGAGCAACGGCTCGGACAGTCCAGCCGCGAATCGCGCCACCGCGAACAAAGCGCCCATCACGATCCCGATATGCAGGCCGGCGACGGCAAGGATGTGCGCAAGCCCGGCGGTGATGAAATCCTGCCGCTCACGGGCGGGGATCGCCGACTCGAACCCGGTCAGCAAGGTCGCCGCCACCGGCCCGGTCGTTGGCGGCATGGCGGTCAGGACACGGGCGGCGATCGTCTCCCGCAGCCGCCTCAGCGCGCCGGCCCAGCCCGGCCGCCCCGGACGGATGATCGCGATCTTGCTCACGGCAAATCCGACCGCCCCGATGCCCGAGAAGAACTGGTCCCGCGCGAACGACCACCCGCCGGGATAGGCCGGGCGCGAGGGGGCGAACAGAAAGGCGCGCACACGGACAAGGTCTCCGGCGGCAAGGCGAAGATCGTCGCCCTTGCGCAGCTTGACCCGCACCGCGCGGGCCAGGGCGGGTCCGCCATCGAGCCGCGGCGAAGCGAGTGCCACCCGGCGGCCGGTCGGGAGAATATCGATCGAGCTGACCCGCCCGGCGACGGTAACGACACCATGCGGCACGAGGATCGGCGGCGGCATCGCGATCGCCTGCCACTGTGCCCGCCCGAAGCCGATCGTCGCGAAGAGGAACAGCGCGGCGATACGTCGGAGGACCGGACGCTGCCAACAAAGGGCAAGGCCACCGCCGGCCAGCATGATCGCCACAGGCGCGATCCAGACCGGCGGTTCACTGCCAAGGTCGAAATAGAGAAGCACGCCAGCCAGCATCGCCACGGGCAGGAACAGCACGATGCGCCCCGCATAGGAGGCCGCCCGATAGCCACCGTCCGGCGTTGTGACCGCCGACGAGGGTGTCGTTCTGTCGATGGTCAGTCCGGCGTCCAAAGGATAATTCTCAACTGAAAGTTGAATTATCCTATTTCATCCAGGATCGTTGCGAAAGCGCAAAATCAGGCAAGTGCCGCAATGGCGAGGACAAGCGAGATGCCTGCGATGGCCAGCATGGCGTGGATCGCCAGCAGCAGGCCCGGAATGCGCCGCCCGCGCGAGGCGATGACGATGACGGAGAGGCCAAGGCAAAGCGCAAGCCCGAGCAGGAGTTCTGCGCCGGCACCAAACCCGCCAAGGCCCATGCGCTGCGCGAGCGGGTGGCGATCCAGCGTGACGACAAGAGCCGCAAGGCCGAGACTGCCGACGACGCCATGCAGCATCGCTTTCGCGCCCGCATCGCTGGCCGGGCGCTCGCCCCTGTCCCGCGTGGCGTCGAACGCCAACCACGCACCGATCGCGGCAGCCAGCAGCAGCAATCCGAGAGCATCCGTCATGCGCGGAAGGATGGCGCCGCGACAGCGCACGCGGCAAGTGCACAACACGGTGAGCGGAAGGATTTGGATGACAGCGCGCGCAGCCGGTTGGGGAACGCGAAGCGATGCCGGTCACGCGGCGTATCATCCGATCGGATGAACCGGCTGATCGGTTTCACCCGATCAGCCGGCCGGATAGCGATGGCGTCAGGATTGCTGACGACGGAGGAATGCCGGGATATCGATGCCGATTTCCTCGTTGTGGCTGAGCCGCACGGCCGCACGCGGCTCATGCTGTTGATGCGGGACATGGTGGGACGCGCCGTCCGGTGCCGCGCCATGCGACAGGTCGCGCGGGGCATGCTGCGGCGACGGATAGGATGCCTCCTCCCGGGCCGGCCAGGCCGGCATCGCCGCCCGCGGCGGCTCGGCCGCCGGCTGAACGGGCTGGGGCGCTGCCGCGTTGCGGAAACCATTGGTCATCCGGCTGAACAGGCTCTGCTTGCGGGGCGGCTCGGCGGCGCGGGGCGCCTCGCGGTAGGCCGCCGGTGCCGAAATCGGTGCCCGTACCGGCGCTTCCTGCTGGAATTGCTGACGCGGAGCCGCCGGGGCAGCTTCAGGCTGGGGATGCAGCGCCTGCGGCTGGACCGAAGGCTGAGGTTGAGGCTGATGCTGGAACCCGGAATTCTGCGCGGCGTGGTTCACCGGTGCCTGCACCTGCGCCGCGATGGTCGCATTCGCCTCCACCATCACGCTGTCGCCCGACACCGCGGCAAGGCGCGGCCGCTCGGCTTGCGATGGCGCCGGCGTGTCGATCCCGGTCGCGACAACCGAAATCCGGACCCGGCTGCCGAGGCTCTCGTCGAGCGCCATGCCGACCATGATGTTCGCATCCTCGTCGACTTCCTCGGCAATGCGGTTCGCCGCCTGGTCGAGTTCATGCAGCGAGAAGTCGGAACTGCCGGTGATGTTGATCAGCAGCCCGCGCGCGCCCTTCATGTTGGTGTCTTCGAGCAGCGGGTTGGAGATCGCCGCCTCCGCGGCACGGATTGCGCGATCCTCGCCCTCGGCTTCGCCGGTGCCCATCATCGCCTTGCCCATCACCGACATCACCGAGCGGATGTCGGCATAGTCGAGGTTGACGAGGCCCGGGACCACCATGAGGTCGGTAACGCCGCGCACGCCCATGTAGAGCACGTGGTCGGCCATCTCGAAGGCCTCCTTCCAACCCGTGCGCTCGTTGGCCACCTTGAAGAGGTTCTGGTTCGGAATCACGATCAGCGTATCGACGAATTGCTGCAGCTCGTTGATCCCGTCTTCAGCGGAGCGCAGGCGGCGGCGGCCCTCGAAGGCGAAGGGCTTGGTCACCACGCCGACCGTCAGGATGCCGCGCTCGCGCGCCATCCGCGCGATGACCGGTGCGGCACCCGTGCCGGTGCCGCCGCCCATGCCCGCGGTGATGAACACCATGTGCGCGCCGTCGAGATGCCGGGCGAGGTCTTCCGACGCTTCCTCGGCCGAGGCCTTGCCGATTTCCGGCCGTCCGCCCGCGCCGTTGCCCTGGGTGATATGCGGCCCGAGCTGGATGCGGCGTTCGGCGCGCGAAAGCATCAGCTGCTGCGCGTCGGTATTGGCGACGACGAATTCCACGCCCGGCAGGTTGAGGGCGATCATGTTGTTGACCGCATTGGTGCCGCCGCCGCCGACGCCGATCACCGTGATACGCGGTGTGAAATCTGTCTGTGTCGTGGTCTGTCGGATCAGGTTCAGGGTCATGTCTGCGTCTCCTGGCAGGCGGGCGTGAAACGAGGGAGGGCGGCGATGCGATGGGGGTGTGTCATCACATCCGCCGCACGAGAAAATTCATGAACCGGGCCAACCGGCCTTGCGGCGCAGCGACGTTGAAATCGATGTCGTGCATCGTCTGGCCCTCGCCGGTGGCGAAGGCGAGCAGCCCGATCATGGTGGCGAAATTCGGCACGGTGGCCGCGTCGGGCAGGCCGATGACGCCGAGCGGCTTGCCGATGCGCACCTGGCGATCGAGGATCTGTGCCGCGAGTTCGCGGGCGCCGACGAGTTGCGATGCGCCACCGGTCAGCACCACGCGCGCGCCGGCCGCACGACCGAGGCCGGAGGTCTCGATCCGGTCGCGCACCAGCTCGAAAATCTCCTCGAGCCGCGGGCGGATGATGGACACCAGCGCACTGCGCGGCACCTTGGCGATCTGGTGTTCGGCCTCTCCGACCAGCGGCACGGGCAGCAGTTCGCGCGCATCGTCCGGGCTTTCCTGGCAGGTGCCGTAGAGCGTCTTCAGCCGCTCGGCATGCGCCACTTGGGTCGACAGCAGACGGGCGACATCGTTGGTGACGTGATTGCCGCCGACCGGCAGCTGCGCCGTGTGCAGCATCTGCCCCTCGGCGAAAATCGCGATCGTCGTCGTGCCGCCGCCCATGTCGATCACGGTGGCGCCGAGTTCGCGCTCGTCCTCGACCAGCGTCGCGAGGCCGGAGGCGAACGGCGCCGAGACCATTGAGGCAATCTCGAGTTCGCAGCGTTCGAGACAGGCGGTGACGCTCTTGATCGCCGTGGTGGCGGCATCGACCACATGAAGCTGTGCGGTCAGCGTGTCGCAATAAAGGCCACGCGGATCGGCAACGCCGCCGGTCTCGTCGGTGGAGAAATTCAGCGGCAGGGCATGGATCGTGCCGCGCCCCTCGGATGCCGCGCGGGCCCGCGCCTCGCGCACCACGCGGCGGATGTCGTCCTCGGTCACGGCGCGGCCGTCGATCGGCCATTGCACGTTGAACAGCCGGCTCTCCGGCTGCCCGCATGACAGGTTCACCGTGACCGATTTCAGCCGCATGTCGGCCTGGTCCTCGGCCGCGCCGACAGCGGCGCGGATGGCTTTCTCCGCCTCTTCGAGATCGACGATTCCGCCGGACTTGACCCCCCGCCCGCGCTGCCAGCCAAAGCCGAGCGCGCGCAGCCGGCCATCGCTCTCAGCGCGGCCGATGAGGCAGGAAATCTTGGTCGAGCCGATGTCGAGCACGCCGAACGGGCCGGAGCGCGCGGGCTGGCGTCGCGCATCCTGCTGGCGAGGGTCGGCCCGTGTCGCGGTGATCGTCGCGCGGCGGGACAGATCGTTCATGTCCGTGCCTCCCTCATGATTTGTGCTTACCGGCTGCGGCCGATGGCGTTGCCGCCTCGGTCGCGAAGCCTTTGGGATAGGGGCGCACCACCAGCCGATCGGCCAGCCGCAGGTCGATCCGGCGCACCGGCCGCTCCAGCAGGCGAATCTTCCGCTCTGCCTGCATCAGCGCGGAGAGCGCACGCGCGGGATGGGAATCCGGCAGTTCCACGATCGTCTTGTCCCGCAGGATGAGGTTCCAGCGCAGCCGGTCGATCCGTTCGGCGGCAACCACCCTGGAGTCGATCGCGGGGAATCGCGCGAGCAGGTCGAGCAGATCCTGCGCATGTTTCGGCGCGCCGATGCCGACCAGCAGCCGCAAGCTCGGGTCATGTGCGCGGGCCGCGCCGGCATCGCGATCCTCCAGCACGGCCCCACCGGGGCCGACCAGGGCGAATCGTCCGTCCGGCCGCTGCCAGATCGCAAGAGCGCGGCGTTCGGTCACCTCGACCCGCAACGTGTCCGGCAGCACACGCTCGACCACCGCGGTGCGCACGAGACCGAGCGCGCCGACCCGTGCCGCCACCACAGCCGGCGAGACCGCGAAGATCGGCTGGCCCCGTTCGACAGCGATGACCCGCTCGACCACGGCGCGCGAGCCTGGCGCCACGCCCTGCAATTCGATATGGGCGACGCGGAAACCGGCGTCAGCCGCAAGGCCCGCCGCCGCTGCGCGCACCGGCCGGAACACGGCGGCCACGCCGCGCAAGCCAAGCGGCACCGCGATCAGCAGGATGGCGACCACGCCAAGCACCGCCGTCGGCCGTCCGGCCCGCCGCAAGCGGCGCAGCAGCAGCGTGCGCGGGCTCGGCCGGTCCTGCACAGTGGTCTTGCGCGCCTTCACACGCGGCATGTGGCGTTCTCCACCATCCAGGCGCACAGGGCGGGGAAGTCGATTCCGCAATGGGCCGCCTGCTCGGGCAGCAGCGAGGTCGGCGTCATGCCGGGCTGGGTGTTCACCTCCAGCAGCACGAGCCGATCCGTTTCGTCATCGTAGCGGAAATCCGAACGCGTCGCCCCGCGGCAGCCGAGCGCGCGATGCGCCGCGACCGCGACATCCTTCGCCCTTGCGCTCACCACAGGCGGAATCTGCGCCGGAATTTCGTGGCGCGAGGCGCCGGCGGCATATTTCGCCGTGTAATCGTAGAACCCCTCGGCGCGGATTTCGGTGACGGCCAGGGCGCGGTCATCGAGCACGGAAACGGTGAGTTCGCGTCCGGGAACATATTCCTCGGTCATCGCCACCGTGCCGTGGCGCCAGTCGCGCACGATGTCGGCACGGCGGTTATCGCCATCGCGCAGGATGAACACGCCGACCGAGGAGCCCTCGTTCACCGGCTTGACGACATAGGGGCGCGGCAGCGGATCGGCCGCGGCGAGCACATCGAGCGGCACGATGCGGTGCTGCGCCAGCGGCAGGCCGGCAGCGGCGAAAACCGCCTTCGCCGCCCCCTTGTCCATCGCCATCGACGACGCCCGGACGCCGGAATGGGTGTAAGGGATGCCCATGTAGTCGAGCACGCCCTGGATTGTCCCGTCCTCGCCGAACCGGCCGTGCAGCGCGTTGAACACCGCATCCGGCGCCGGCGTCAGTGCTGCGATCACCGCGCCGAGATCGGCGCCAACCTCGATCTCGAACACGTCATATCCAGCCTGGCGCAGCGCCGCCGCAACCTGCCGGCCGGAGGCGAGGCTGACCTCGCGCTCTTCCGAAATGCCGCCGAGCAGGACCGCGACGCGCTTCATGCCGCCCCCCGCCCGGGCAGGCCGATCCTGCGGATTTCCCAGATCAGTTCGACGCCGGTGCGCTCGCGCACGCGCCGGCGCACCATCTCGCCCAGGCCCTCGATGTCGGCGGCGCTCGCCTCGCCGAGATTGATGAGGAAATTGCAGTGCTTTTCCGAAACCTGCGCGCCGCCCTGCGTAAGCCCGCGGCAGCCCGCCTCGTCGATCAGCCGCCAGGCCTTGTCGCCCTCGGGGTTGCGGAAGGTCGAGCCGCCGGTCCGTGCCCGCACCGGCTGCGTCGCCTCGCGGCTCGCGCGGATCTCAGCCATCCGCGCGGCAATCGCCGTCGCCTCGCCCTGCCGCGCGTGCAGCCGTGCCCGCACGACGATTCCGCCCTCCGGCAACCGCGCGTGACGATAGGTCAGCGCGAGATCGCCAGCGGCATAGCGCGCGACCGTCCCGTCCCTCCCGATGATCTCGGCCCAGTCCAGAACATCGCGGATCTCGGTGCCATAGGCGCCAGCATTCATCGCCACGGCGCCGCCCAGCGAGCCCGGAATGCCGGAGAGGAATTCGAGTCCGGCCAGCCCCGCCGCCGCGGCGTGTTCGGCGATCGTCGCATCCAGCGCCGCCGCACCCGCCACGATGCCGTCGGGCTGGACCTCGATGTCGGCAAATCCGCGCACGAGCCGCACGACCACACCCGCGATTCCACCATCGCGCACGATCAGGTTGGAGGCGGCGCCGATCGGCAGCACCGGCACTTCCGGCGCGAGCGCGGCGAGAAAACAGCTCAGATCATCGATATCGGCGGGGCGGAACATCACCTCTGCCGGGCCGCCGACGCGGAACCACGTCACTGGGCCGAGAGGCACATCGAACCCGATGCGCCCGCGCACTTCCGGCAGCCCGGCCCGCCAGTCGGCCATGACAGGCGCGGCCATCATCGCATCCCCCCGGGCATCCCCCCGGGCGTCCCCATGGGCATCCCCCCGGCACCGCGGCGGGTGGTCTCGATCAGCGACTGCAACTGGTTGGGCAGCGCCTGCGCCCAATTGGTGATCGACCCGGCGCCGAGGCACACGACGAAATCGCCGGCGCGGGCCATCGCGTTGATCATCTCGGCTAGATGATCGGGGCTGCCGAGCGAGACGACCGATTTGTGGCCGCGCGCCCGCAGACCCTCGACCAGCGCATCCCGATCAATGCCCGGAATCGGCTCCTCGCCCGCCGGGTAGACATCGGCGACGATCACCTTGCCCGCATCGTTCATGCAGGTGCAGAAATCCTCGAACAACGTGGCAAGGCGCGAATAGCGGTGCGGCTGCACCACGGCGATCACATCCCGCGCCCCGGCCTGGCGCGCCGCCCGCAGCACCGCCGCGATCTCGACCGGGTGATGGCCGTAATCGTCGATCACGGTGATGCCGGCGACCTCGCCGGTCTTGGTGAAACGCCGCTTCACGCCACGGAAACTTGCCAGGGCCGCGCGCAGGTCCACCTCCGGCACATCCATCTCGATGCCGATCGCGATCGCGGCCAGCGCGTTCTGGACGTTGTGGTTGCCAAGCATCGGCAGGCGGATCGGCGCCAGCACGCGCTCACGCCCGGCCACGCGCTCGGAGAGGCGAACCTCGAAGGTCGCGCCATTCCGGTCGGACATGATCCGCTCGGCCCGCACATCCGCCTGTGGCGACAGGCCGTAGGTGATCAGCCGGTGATCCGACAGGTCCGGGATCATCCGCTGCACGCCGGGATGATCGATGCACAGCACGGCGAACCCGTAGAACGGGATGTTCGAGACGAACTGGCGATATCCCGCCTCCATCGCCTCCGCAGAGCCCCAATGGTCGAGATGCTCGGGATCCATGTTGGTGACGACGGCGATCACCGCCGGCAGACGAAGGAAGCTGCCATCGCTCTCATCGGCCTCGACCACCATCCAGTCGCCGCCGCCAAGCCGCGCATTGGTGCCGTAGGCGTTGATGATCCCGCCATTGATCACGGTCGGGTCGAGCCCCGCCCCTTCGAGCACGGCCGCGACCAGGCTCGTCGTCGTCGTCTTGCCATGGGTACCGCCGATCGCGACCGCCCAGCGCAGCCGCATCAGCTCGCCCAGCATCTCGGCGCGGCGCACCACCGGGATCATCCGCTTGCGCGCCGCCTGCACCTCGGGATTGTCCCGCGGCACCGCGGTCGACACCACGACGACCTGCGCGCTGCCGAGATTGGCGGCGTCATGCCCGATCGCGACCGGAATGCCCGCGGCGCGCAGGCGCGCGACATTGGCGTTTTCGGAAAGATCGGATCCCTGCACCGAATAGCCGAGATTGTGCAGCACCTCGGCGATGCCGGACATGCCGATCCCGGCAATGCCGACGAAATGGATCGTCCCGATCGACAGCGGCATGGCCCTCATCGTACGCGCTCCGCAATTGCCGAAAGAACGAGATCGGCCAGGCGCATCGCCGCCCCCTCGATCCGCGCGCCGGCCGACGCCTCGGCCATCGCCGCGAGACGTGCCGGATCATCGAGCAGGGTGCCGAGCGCCCGGGCCAGCAATTCGGGTGTCGTCGTCGCCTGGTCGAGCCGCAATGCACCGCCGCGCCGGGCCAGGACATCGGCATTGTGCCGCTGGTCGGTATTGATCGCGAGCGGAATGAAGATCGCCGGCCGCCCGATCGTTGCCACCTCGGCGACGGTGGATCCGCCGGACCGCGCGATCAGCAGATGCGCCCCCGCCATCCGCGGCGCCACATCGCTGAAAAAGGGCGCCAGCTCGTGCTTGATCCCCGCGGCATCGAGCGCGCCACGCGCGTCACCGATCGCCTCGGCCGGACACTGCATGGTCAGCATGATCCGCTGGCGCAACGCCTCGGGCAGCAGGGCGAGCGCGGCCGGCACAAGGGTGGCGAACACACGCGCGCCGAGCGAGCCGCCCAGCACCAGCAGCCGGATCGTCTCCGCGGGCGGCGCATAGGGCGATGCGGCGAGCGCCGAGATGGCGGCGCGCACCGGATTGCCGGTGATCGTCGTGCGCGCCGTTGCGGGCAGCCCCGCGGTGCCCTCGAAACTCAGCGCGATGTGATCGGCGAACCGGGCGAGAAAGCGATTGGCGCCGCCGAGAACCGCGTTCTGATCATGCAGCACGATGGCAGGGCGTCGCCGCAGCGTGGCCGCCGCGAGGATCGGGGGCACCGAGGGATAGCCGCCGAAGCCGACCACGGCGGCGGCGTCGAGCTGCGCGAGAAGGCGGCGTGCCGTGCCCGTGCCGCGCGCAAGCTGCGCCATACCGGACAGCCGGCGCCCGAGGCTTCGCCCGGCCAGTCCAGCGCCGGCCAGAACATGGCGCTCGCAGCCGTCGAAGACGGGCGACCTCAGCGCTGCAGACCGCGCATCCGTCATCAGCACGATCCGCTGGCCGCGCCGCATGAGTTCATCCGCCACCGATTCGGCCGGAACCATGTGGCCGCCAGTACCGCCGGCGGCGATCACGATCGGATGCAGCATCGCGCCCCTCATACCGCCCGATCCTGCAGCCCAAGGCCGAACAGCCCGTCCGCCGCGCGCTCGGCATGCGAGCGGCGGCGCGTCAGCGCCAGCAGGAAGCCCATCTGCAAGCCCGTCGCCAGCACCGCAGAGCCGCCATAGGACAGGAACGGCAGCGTCATTCCCTTGGTCGGGATCATCGACAGCGATGACGCCATGTTGATGAACGCCTGCAGGCCGAAACTGGTCAGCAGACCGGTCGCCGCGAGGGCTGCGAACGGATCGGTCTCGCGCAGCACCCGCACGAGGCCGCGAAGCACGATCACGGCATAGAGCGCGATGATGCCGAGGCAGAGGAACATGCCGAACTCTTCCCCGGCCACCGCGAACACGAAATCGGCGCGCGCATCCGGCAGGTAATGCTTCACCTGCCCCTCGCCGGGACCACGCCCCCAGAGGCCGCCATTGGCGAAGGCCGAAAGCGCGGTGATCGCCTGGTAGGCCTTGTCCTTCGTCGGATGCAGGAACAGCATCACCCGCTTGTGGACATGCGCGATCAGTTCGAAGGCGGCGATCCCGCCGATCCCGAAACCGGCGATCCCGAGACCGACAAAGGCGGGATTCAGCCCATCGAGGAAAAGCTGGACGAAGAAGGTCGCCAGCACGAGTGCCGTGGTCCCGACATCCGGCTGGCGCAACAGGATCAGCACGACGATGGCGTTCAGGCCGATCGCCGCGAACATGCCCGGAAATCCCGGGGTGCGGCGCCGTTCGGCGAGCAGCCAGGCCGAGGCGATGATGAGCGCCGGCTTCAGGAACTCCGACGGCTGGATGGTGAAGCCCGGCAGCGCGATCCAGCGCCGGCCACCATCGACGACGACGCCATGGACCAGGGTGAAGCCGGTGAGCACCAGAAACACCACCCCGATCGCCAGCGCCGCGAGCTTCACGTGACGCAGGTCGAGCATCGAGACGCCGACCATCAGCAGGCCGGAGGCGAGCAGATAGAGGATCTGACGAACCATCACGATCGTGTTGGGATCGTCGAGCGAAAGGCTGGTCGCCGGGGTCGCCGCGAAGGCGAGCACATAGCCCACGCCGACCAGCAGCAGCAGGGCCGTGAGCATGACGCGGTCGACACTCCACCACCACCGCCCGACGATCGAATCATCCGCGCGCGAAAGGACCGGCATTACATCGCCTCCTTCGCGCCAAGGCGCATGGCCAGTTCGGCAAAGCGTCGGCCCCGCGCCGCGTAGTCGGTGAACTGGTCGAAACTCGCCGCGGCCGGCGAGAGCAGCACCGTGCCGGTCCCAAGCCGCTGCGCCGCCGCGAAGGCGGCCGGAACCGCACGTTCGAGTGTATCGGCGTGTTCGAACGATACGCCCGCGGTGCCGAGCGTCGCCGCGAAGATGGCCGCGTCGCGACCGATCAGCACCGCGTGGGCAATACGGGAAAACCACGGAGACAACGATTCGATGCCGCCCTCCTTGCCGATTCCGCCGGCAATCCAGACCAGGCGATCATGGCAGTCGAGCGCCCTGGCGGCCGACTCGGCGTTGGTCGCCTTGCTGTCATCGATGAAGGCGACGCCTGCAACCGTGGCGACGAGACGCTGGCGATGCGGCAGGCCGGGGAAGGTCCGCATCGCCGCGCCGATGGTCTCGCGCGGCACGCCGAGGGCCAGCGCGAGGGCCGCCGCCGCCGCCGCGTTCTGCACATTATGCGTGCCGGGCAGCGCCTTTGCCGCGGAGAGATCGGCAATCACGCCGGCATGATCGACCAGCATCCGACCGCGCGCGAAAATATCCGCAGGCTGAGTGCCGGAAATCCGCACGACTCGCGCCGCGCCCCCCTCGAATCGGTCGGCCATCGCCGCCGTCGGCGCATCGTCGATTCCGAACACGGCGACATCCCCCGCTGCCTGCCCGGCGAAAAGCCGAGACTTTGCAGCTTCATATCCAGCCATATTGCCATGGCGGTCGAGGTGATCAGGGGTCAGATTCAGCATTGCTCCAGCACAGAAGCGCATGTTTTCGATTCGCTCCAACATGTAGCTGGACATTTCGAGCACATAGACGCCGTCATCGCCGAGCGGCCCGAGGGCGAGCGCGGCCGGCCCCAGATTGCCCCCTGCGGCAACCTCGAACCCCGAAGCGGCGAGGATATGCGCAAGCAGCGCCGTGGTGGTGGACTTGCCGTTGGTGCCGGTGATGCCGACGAATCGCGCGGCACTTCCCGAGCAGCGAACGGCCCGGAACAGCAATTCGGCATCGGTCAGGATCGGCACGCCGCGCGCAATGGCTGCCGCCGCCTCGGGATGCGGCGCCGGCAGGGCGTGCGGAATGCCGGGCGACAGCACGAGCCCGTCAAGATGCGACGCCTCACTCGGCCGGCCGAGCGGGATGCCCTCGGCGGCGGCAGCGTCTCGCCGCGCCTCGTGATCGTCCCACGCGATGATTTCGGCCCCCATATCCCGGAGTGCGCGCGCCGCCGGAAGGCCATTGACCCCGAGCCCCATCACCGCAAAGCGCCGGCCGGCGAACACCGGCTTCCACGTTTTCACCGCTGCACTCATCGGATTTTCAGGGTCGCAAGGCCCATCAGCGCGAGGATCATCGCGACGATCCAGAACCGGATCACAACGGTCGGCTCGGCCCAGCCCTTCTTTTCGAAATGATGATGCAGCGGCGCCATCAGGAACACGCGCCGCCCGGTTCTTTTATACCAGAATACCTGCACGATCACCGAAACGGTCTCGACGACGAAGAGCCCGCCGGTGATCGCCAGCACGATCTCGTTCTTGGTTGCCACCGCCACCGAGCCGAGGGCGCCGCCGAGCGCGAGCGAGCCGGTATCGCCCATGAATACGGCGGCGGGCGGCGCGTTGAACCAGAGAAAGCCCATGCCCGCGCCGATCAGCGCCGAGCAGAACACGGCGAGTTCACCCGTTCCGGGTACGAAATTGATTTCGAGGTAATGCGCAAAGATCCGGTTGCCGACCAGATAGGCGATCAGTGCGAACACGCCGGCGGCGATGATCGTCGGCACGATGGCGAGACCATCGAGCCCATCCGTCAGGTTAACCGCGTTCGACGCGCCCATCATCACGAACATCGCAACCAGCGGGAACAGCGGGCCGAAGGGAATCATCAGATTCTTGAACATCGGCACGGCGAGCGAATCGGCGATCGAGCCGGGCATCAGCCGGGTGATCCACACCGCAGCACCGAGCCCGAGCGCGGCCTGGACCACGAGCTTGATCCGCCCTGGCACACCCTTGGTGTTGCGCTTGGTGAGCTTGAGGAAGTCATCGGCAAAGCCGAGCGCGCCATAGCCGATGGTGATCATCAGCACCGCCCAGACATAGCCGTTGCGCGGATCGGCCCAGAGCAGCGTGGAGACGGTCAGCGCGATCAGGATCAGGAAGCCGCCCATGGTGGGCGTGCCCTTCTTCTCGATCAGATGACGTTCCGGCCCGTCGGCGCGGATCGGCTGCCCCTGCTTCTGAAGCGATTTGAGCCAGCGGATCAGCCCTGGCCCCAGCAGGAAACTCACGACCAGCGCGGTCAGGCACGCGCCGCCGGCGCGGAACGTGATGTAGCGGAACAGGTTCAGGACGTGAAACGCCGAGACATGCGGCAGAAGCAACGCGTAAAGCATCAGGATTTGTCCTCGAGTGCCGCAACCACATCACGCATCCGCGACCCGTAGCTCCCCTTCACCAGAACGACATCGCCCTCGGCGAGGGCCGAGCGCACCGCCGGCGCGAGGGCAGCGGCATCCGCCGCCCAGGCGCCCCGCTGGCGCTCCGGCAGGGCATCGAACATCACGCGCATGTGCGGCCCGCAGGCGAACACGAGATCGGCGACGCCGGCCACCGGCGCGGCAAGATCGCGATGCTCGGCATCGGCAAAGTCCCCGAGTTCGAGCATGTCGCCGAGCACGGCGATGCGCCGGCCGGGCAGAAGGGCGAGAACCTCGAGCGCCGCGCGCACCGAGTGGCCCGAGGCGTTGTAACTTTCGTCGAGCAGCGTGGCACCGGCACCGTTGACCGTGATCCGGCGTCGCGCACCGCGACCGGCCATGGGCGCAAAACCGTCGAGTGCCGCCGCCGCCTGCGCCGGGTCGAGCCCGAGCGCCGCAGCGGCCGCCAGCGCCGCCACCGCGTTCATCGCCATGTGTGTCCCCGGCGCGGCAAGGCGACAACGGACTGGCCGGCGCAGGATGTTTGCCGTCAGCGCCACGCCGTCGGCATCGTTCACGGCCTCGGTCAGCCTTGCCTCCGCGAGGTCGTCCGTACCGAAGCTGACCACGCTCACGCCATCCCCCGCCCGGCGCGCAAGGCGCGAGAGGAACGGCCCGCGCGGCAGCACCGCCGCCCCGCCCGGCATCACGCCACGCAGGAGCTCGGCCTTTTCATCGGCAATCGCCTCGATGGAGCCCATCAGCCCCAGATGCGCCGAGCCGATCGCGGTGATGACACCGACATGTGGCCGCGCGATGGCAGAGAGCGGCGCGATCTCGCCCGGATGGTTCATGCCGATTTCCACCACCGCGAAATCGGCTTCGGCCGGCAGACGCGCCAGGGTCAGTGGCACGCCGATATGGTTGTTGAACGACGCCTCCGCCGCATGGGTGGAGCCGAACGCGGCAAGGATCCGGCGCAGCATCTCCTTGGTGGTGGACTTGCCGACCGACCCGGTAACCGCAACCACCCGCGCCCGGCTGCGTGACCGGCCAACCGCGCCGAGCGCGGTGAGCGCGGCCTGCACATCCTCGACAAGCAGTGCCGGCCCGGTACCGACATCCCGCGAGACGAGCACGCATGATGCGCCCCTCGCCTCGGCATCCGGCACGAAATCATGCCCGTCGCGGACATCCGCCAGGGCGACGAACAACGCGCCCGGCGCGATCGTCCGGCTGTCGATCGAGACGCCGGTGGCATCGGCCTCGCCGCGCAGCCACGTGCCGTTGGTCGCTGCGGCGAGGTCGCGCGCGGTCCACAAAGCGCTCATGCCGCGAGATCCCGGATCACCGCGGCATCGTCGAAAGGCAGCACCACATCGCCGACGATCTGCCCGCTCTCGTGGCCCTTGCCGGCAACAGCGAGCACGTCTCCCGTCCGCAATTCGCCGAGCCCCGCGGCGATCGCGGCGCGCCGGTCGCCGATCTCGCGCGCATCGGGGCACGCGGCCAGAATTTCCGCGCGGATCGAGGCGGGGGCCTCGCTCCGCGGATTGTCGTCGGTGATGATGGCAATATCGGCGAGCCGGGCGGCCACTTCGCCCATCAGCCGCCGCTTGCCGCGATCGCGATCGCCGCCGGCACCGAACACCAGCACGAGCCGCCCCGCCGCGTGCGGGCGCAGCGCGACGAGCAGCCGCTCCAGCGCATCCGGCGTATGGGCATAATCGACATAGGCGGCTGCGCCATTCGCCAGCACTGCGGCGCGCTCCAGCCGCCCGCGCACTGGCTTGAGGCCCGGCAGCAGGCCGAGTGGATCGGACACGCCGGCGGCACGCGCCAATGCTGCGGCAAGCAGGGCGTTATCCGCCTGGAACCGGCCCGGAAGCGGCAATTCGATCTCGCGCAGCACGCCGCCTTGCGCCACCGACAGCACCTGGCCGGACGGCGTCGCGGCGATGCCGCGCAGATCGAACAGATCCCCGCCCGCACCCACCGTCGCGAAATCGAGCCGCCGCGCCTGCGCGATCTCGCGCAGGGCCGCAAGCGTTGCGGGTTCGAGATCCGCCATCGCTACCGCCGGCGCGCCGGGGGGCAGCAGATCCTTGAACAGCAACAGCTTGGCCTCGCGATACGACGCCATGTCGCCATGATAATCGAGATGGTCGCGGGTCAGGTTGCTGAACCCGCCGGCGGCAAGGCGCAGCCCGTGCAGGCGGAACTGGTCGAGCCCGTGCGAGGAGGCTTCGAGCGCTACGGTGCCGATTCCGGCCGCCTGCAGCGCGGCAAGGGTTCCGGCCAGCGTGACCGGATCGGGCGTCGTCAGGCTCGCCCCCGGCGCGAAGCCCGGGGCGATCAGCCCGAGCGTGCCGAGCGAGGCGGCTTTCCTGCCACTGGCGGCGATCATCTGGCGGGTGAAATCGACCGTCGAGGTTTTCCCGTTGGTCCCCGTCACGCCGAGAATGGTCTCCGGCAACGGCCCGGCGAGCGTCGCCGCGATCTCGGCGAGGCGGCGCCGCGGTTCGGCATCCTCGATCAGCGGGCGCGGCGGCACGCCCGGCGGCCAGCGCGTGCCCGTCGGGGCCAGCACCGCGGCGGCACCGCGGGCCACGGCCTCGGCGATGAAGTCGCGCCCATCGGATCGCGCGCCCGGCAGGGCCGCGAAGATCATGCCCTCGCGGACGGCACGGCTGTCGGCGGTGATTCCGGAAAACGCCGCCTCCGACGGCAAGGTCCAGCACGGCGCGGTGCCGTAACGTGAAAGACCGTCCATCAGTTCAGCCCCCCGCACGTGTCACCGGCAGGGCGATATTCATGATCCTGTTCCCGGGCGTGCGGGCGCCGGGCGCGGGCGCCGCCGGGGGCAGGCTCACCGTCTGCGCCGCCGGTGCCGCCAGGGGTTGCCACATCTCGGTCCGCGCGAGGGCCCGGTCATGCGCTGCGACATCGGTGTTCGCCGGCGGGGTCTGGTGCGCGAGGGAATAGGCGTATTTGCTTGCACCCGGCGGGAACAGATGCCCCGGCCCCAGCGCGAGCCGACCCGGCGGTGCCATGGGATCGAGCGGAATGGACAGGGAAGCCTGCGCCTCGGCAAGCGCCTGGCCTGACAGCGGCATGATGCCGAGCATCGGCCCGATCCGCGAAATGATCTGGGCGACGGCGGGCGCGGCGACATAACCGCCGGTGGTGAACCCATGGCAGAACGGCAGCATCTGCTTCGTCGCATGCGGCTGCAGCACGACAACGTAGACCACATAGCGAGGGTCGTTCATCGGGAACGCCGCCATGAACGAGGCGTTGTTGAGATGGCGCAGATAGCGCCCGTTCGGGCCGACGACCTGCGCCGTGCCGGTCTTGCCGCCGACGAGATAGCCCGGCACCCTTGCATAGATGCCGGTGCCATCAGGTGCTGTGACGACGTTGCGCATCATCTTGCGCATGATGAGCGAGGTCCGCGGGGTCATCACCCGCACACCTGCCGGCGGGGTTCGCTGATCGAGCAGCGTCGGCGGATACCAGACCCCGCCATTGACGACCGGCACGACCGCCGAAATCAGTTGCAGCGGCGACATCGCGATGCCGTTGCCGAAGCTCACCGTCATGGTCGTCAGCAGCTTCCATCTCGACTTCGGGTGATACATCGGCGGGGTGGCTTCCGGCAGATGGATCGGCGGGCGACGGAAGAAGCCGAGCTTGCGCAGCCAGGCGCGCTGGATTTCCGGCCCAAGGATGGTCGCGATCCGCGAGGCGCCGATATTGGACGACACGGCGAGGATATGCGGCACCGCCATCCAGATATGCGCTGGCTCGAAATCGGTCACGGTAAACCGGCCGACATGCAGCGGATGGGTCGTGTTGAACCGATCCCAGGGCTCGATCATCCCGGAATTGATCGCCATCGCCAGCGTCTGCAGCTTGAACACGCTGCCCGGCTCGTAATCGCCGGAAACGCAGCGGTTAAACCGTGCATCGGCGGGCGCCGTGCCGAGATCGTCGGCCTTGTAGTCCGGCACGCTGGCCATCGCCAGAACCCGGCCGGTCCGCACCGACATCACGATGCCGCAGGCGCCCTTGGCATCGTAATCCGACATCGCTTCCCAGATCGCCTGACGCACGATCCCCTCGGCGCCAAGATCGATCGACAGGCGAAGCGGCTTGCCCGGGTCAGCGGTCAAACGCTTGTTGAACCAGTCCTCGATGCCCGCAATCCCGCGCTGGTCCGGCGTCACGCCGCCCAGGATGTGCGCCGCGAGATTTCCCTGCGGATAGTGCCGGCGCTCGGTGTTCTCGAAATATACGCCCGGAATCCCGAGCCGGTTGACCGCCAGTTCCTGCGAAGCCGTCAGCTTGCGGTCGAGATACACGAAATCATGCGCGCGGTCGGCAAGCCGTGCTTCGAGGAATCCCGGATCGAGCCCCGGAATCACGGCAGCGATCTCGCGCGCCGCGACGCCCGGGTCCTGGACCTGCTTGGGGTTGGCATAGAGGGCCGCGGCCGGCAGCGAAACGGCAAGGATATCGCCGTTGCGATCGGTGATCTCGGCGCGCGCGGGCGGCGGCAGGGCGATGGTGGTCGATGGCGTCTGCGCCGCGATCGCCGCCTTGTCCGGCGGCACCGGATGGACGACCGTGACAAAGACGACCCGCGCGGCGAGGAGCAGATAGATCAGGACGAACCCGCCGAACCCGGCCGCAAGCCGCCGGTGCAGCGTGCCGATCGCGGCGCGGCGCACGAGATCGGGAGACGTGACGCGCACATGCTCCATGCGCGGAATCGCGCCGCGCTCGGGCGCGCCGGCGCGGCGGGCGGCATCGCGGCTGCTTCCGGGAACGCGGGGCGAGAGGCTGTCGCGGGGCGGCGGCGAGGTCATGGCACGCCTCCGTCTGCCGGGCGCGGCGGTGGCAGGCTCGCAGCATAAGCACCGAAGACCGACGCCGCATGGGTCACCGGGGCAGCGGTGCGTACGGATCGCGCCGGAGACCGCGACGGCGTGGCCGGCAAGGGATCGCTCGCCCTGATCGGCCTGATCGCCGCCGCCACTGAATGGCCAGCCGGGCGGGGCGCGAGCACCGAGGCTCCGAGCATCTGAGGCCGGCGCGCTTGCGCGATGACAGATGACGGGGTGGCGTTGTGCTGCCGGGGGGCCGGTCGATGTGCGGCAACGACAACGGTGTGATGCGCCGGCGCATGGACCGCAGCGGCGGGCCGTGCGACCGGGTGTGGCGCGGCAATATGCGGCTTTGCCATCGCCAGCACGGTACGGGTCGGTGCGGACGCGCGCTTCGCAACAGGCGGCACCCGCGCCGGCGGCGGCGGCGGAATCGTGGCGAGGGCAACGTTTACCGGCGCCGCCACGGAGGCAACGGGTGCGGACGGAGACATGGTCTGGTTCTGGAACTGGGGCCCGCCGGTAACATCGCCGGGCAAAGGCGGCGGCAGCGGCAGATGCGGCGCCTCGGCGCCCGGCGGCGGCAGGGCATCGGCCAGTTGTTGCCACGACACCAGCTGGTCCGGCTTCATCGGCTTGAGTTGCGGCATGAACATCGCGCTAAGCCGCGTCAGCCGGTTCGGATCGGTCTCGAGGGCCCATTCGGCGCGCAGCACGCGGATGCGCTGTTCGGAACTGCGGATCTGCGCGGTGACGCCGCCGATCTGGTGATCGAGCGTGCCGGCGCGATGTTTCACGACGAACAACCAGGCACCGGAGCCCAGCATCAGCAGCCCGGTCACGAGGGTGACGGGGCGGATCATGCCGCAAGCCTTTCGATGCCGCGCAGCCGCGCCGACCGGGCGCGCGGGTTGGCGGCAGCCTCTGCCTTACCCGGCGTGACCACGCCACGGGTCAGGGCGCTGAACCGTGGCGCTGAAGCTGGCCGCGCGAGGCCGGAGGGATCGTGCCGGGAGGGCGCGGCGACATGGCCGGTCGCCGCATTCATGAAGCGCTTGACGATGCGATCCTCCAGCGAATGGAACGAGACTGCGACGAGCCGCCCGCCGGGCGCCAGCAACGACGAGGCCGCCTCAAGCCCGCGCTCGATCTCGGCGAGTTCCTGGTTCACCTCGATCCTGAGCGCCTGGAAGCTGCGCGTCGCCGGATCGATCCCGGAGCGGTCGGGCCGGACCACCGTGCGGATCACCGCGGCGAGATCGGCCGTGGTCTCGAAGGGCTGCAAGGCGCGGCGCCGGACGATGGCGGCGGCGATCCGTCGCGAGGCGCGCTCCTCGCCGAAGTGAAAGAGGATGTCGGCCAGTTCGACCTCGGCACAGTTGTTGACGATATCGGCCGCGGTTGGCCCGGCGGCGCCCATGCGCATGTCGAGCGGCCCATCGGCGCGGAAGGAAAAGCCGCGCGCCGGATCGTCGATCTGGTAGGACGACACCCCGAAATCGAACACCGCGCCGTCGAGCGCCAGCACCCCGCGGTCGCGCAGCAGATCGAGCAGGTCGCCGAACCGGCCCTCGACCAGATGCAGCCGATCGGGATAGCGGGCGGCGAGCGCCGCACCGCGCGCGATCGCAGCCGGATCGCGGTCGATCGCCCAGACCGTGCAGGACGCCGCCTCCAGCATGGACGCGCTGTAGCCGCCGCCGCCGAACGTTGCGTCGAGATAGACCCCGCCGTCACGCGGCGCCAGCATCGAAACCGCCTCCTCGCGCAGCACGGGCACATGGGAAAACCCGCCGCTCATGATGGCGCACCCGCCGGCAGGGTGAGCCCGCCGATCCGCGCGCGCTCCCGCGCCTCGGCCCGGCGGCGATCGGCCGCTTCCGGCTCCCAGATCTGGAATGTCCGACCGAGCCCCATGAACACCACGCTATCGCGTAGCCCCGCATGCTCCACGAGCGGCTCCGGCAGCAGAACCCGCCCCTCCTTGTCGGCTTCGAGCGGCCAGGCATCGGCGTAAAGCGCGGCCGCCATGTCATCATGCGTATCGCTGAACAGATCGAGACCCTGCAAACGCGTCGCCAGCGCCTCGAACACCGGCGTCGGCCAGGCCTCGATGCAGCGATGCTTGTGAGATGGCCGCAGGATTAAGCCGCTCGAATCGCCATCCCGACGCAGGGCGGCACGAAACGATGCCGGGACCGATACCCGGCCCTTGGCGTCCAGCCTATTCGTGTGCGTGCCGAGAAACTGGCTCATCGGCGCTGTCGCGGCCCTTTCGTCTCGCCGTTGCTATGCCTCGCTGCAAACATTCCGACATCAGGACGGTACGTCAGCCGGATTCGCTATGGGTTGTCATGGGATATCATGGGCAGTTATGGGCGTCAAAGGGATTTCTCCCCGCGCTCGTAAAATTTCCACTTAAAAAGCGCAACAAATCGGAATCGACGGTGAAGCGACGGGCTTCGCCACCGATGATTTCGGCGCGTTTATGTTTTGTTCTTGATTTACTCCGACGGCCCCTGGTTTGATTAACTCGCCGTTAATAAACGTCGGATCGCAGCCCTACCGGAGTTCGACCGGTATCATCGACAGGCGATGCAGCCGCGTGAGCACGAGAAGCCCGCGCAGCGGCTCGGGCAGTTCGGCAACGCGAAGCGGGCTGGCCCGCCGCGCGAGAGAGGTGATGAGAACCCCGAGGCCGGGTTGCGTATTGCCGGACACGATGTCGAGCCGTGCGCTCGCCGGCAGATGCAGCGCGGCGCGGACGGTCATGAAGGCTTCGTGATATCCACCCAGCCGGTCGACCAGGCCACGACTGCGGGCCTGTGCGCCGGTCCACACCCGCCCCTGCCCCACCGCGTTGACCTGCGCCGGACTCATCCGCCGGCCGGCTGCGACCCAGCCGACGAATTTCTGGTAGTCGAGATCGAGTTGGCCTTGCAGGCTCGCCAGCTGTGCCGGTGTCCAGGGCGTTGCCGCGCTGTCGAACAGCGCGTTCGCGCCGCGCGAGGCCGCGCTGACGCTGACGCCCAGTCGCGCAAGGAGCCCGCCGAAGCTGAACTTGCCGCCGAGCACGCCGATCGAGCCCGTCAACGTTGCCGGATCGGCCACCAGCACCGCGCCATGGCTCGAAATCCAGTAGCCACCCGACGCATCGAACGCGCCCATCGAGACGATCAGCGGCTTGTGAACGCTGGCAGCGTGCGCGACCTCGGCGCCGACCATGGCCGAGCCGGTTACCGTTCCGCCGGGGGTGTCGAGCCGCAGCACGATCGCGCGGATCGACGGATCAGCCACCGCGACCGCGATTTCATGCGCGAGACGGGCCGGATCGATCCCGCTGCTCCGCCCCGGCGCGTCCGGCGCGTTGATGTCGCCATGCGCGACGATCAGCGCCACTTTGGGCGCGCCGGCCGGCGCCGATCGCATCGCGGCGATGTACTGCGCAAACCGCACATGCAGGCCGTGGACATGGGCAACCTGGGCCGAGAGCGGCAGGACCGTTTCGACCAGCCCGTCCTGCTTCGCCTGTCCGGCGCTGAACGGCGCCTGGTCGAGCAGGGTCTTCACCTGGTCGGGGGTTCGCTTCAGCCGTGCCGCGATCGGCGCCAGCGCGGAATCGTAGAGTGAGCCGGCAAGGCTGTTCATCATTTCGGTTGCCGCGGCCGAGGGGCCAGATCGGGTGAACAGTTCCGGATAGGTCTTGTATTTGCCGATATGGGCGAACTGCGCCTCGACTCCCGCCATCTTGAGCAGATCCGCCGCGAACGGGCTCTCCAGGGCGAGGCCCGTGACCCCGAAATCGCCGGCATCGGACAGCTCGATGCGGTTTGCCGCCGTGGCGACGACATAGGCGCCAAGCCCTCCCGCACCGTCGAAGGACATTGCCCGGGCGACCACCTGCCGGTGGGAAACCGCCCGGAAGCGGGAGAGCGCGTCATGCAACTCCTCGGCCGTGGTCAGGCCGCAGCATCCGCCGCCGAGCAGAATGTCGATGCCGCGGACCCGCGGATCGGTGGCGGCACGGTCGATCGCGGCGATGGTCTGTTCGAGTGTCGGGTGTTCGCCCGTTGCCCGCGCGAGCAACGCCGGCGGGGCGGCGACATCCGGCGGCGCATCCTCAAGATCGAGGGTCAGCACGAAATGCGCCGGCAGCGTGACCGGCTGGCGCGCCAGACGATGAAGCCCCCAGGCCCCGGCACCTGCCAGCACGATCGTCACCAGCCCGACCACGAACACCACCGCGCGCACCGCGCGCCACAGCAGCCTGACCAGGCGGCGCAGCGGCGCGGCGGACTCAGTCATGGGCGGCGCTCGACCTCATGCATCCTGATATGCCGACACCCTGGGTCAGCGGCAAGGCCCCAAAAACGCTAGGTCCGCGCCGTTCAGACGCGCTCGAAACCGGGCTGGCCGATCTGATCGGGAAACTGCGCGACCCTGCGGAACTGTCGCGCGTCGTACCCCTGGCGATAGAAGCGGTCGAGCATGGCGCGGTAGGTCGCCTCGTCCATCCGCTTCTCGCGGGCGAAGATCCAGCCCAGCGAGCGGTTCGGAAATCCGCCGAGAAACACCGAATAATCGGGCTCGACATGCATGATCACATACGGCACGCCGACCATTCCGTTCAGCAGGGTCACGCGCCAGACCGCATTGTCCGTCCCTGCCTCCACCTCGTCGACCGAGGTGAACTGGAAGCGCTTCGCGGCAAAGCTTTTCGGGTAGCCGTTGTACTGGTCGTCGATCGCCCCGTCGGGTCGGCGCGTATAGACCGCATAGGCACCGACATATCCGGCCTCGGCGAAATACGGGATATGGCCGATGATGTACCAGCGCCCCATGAACCGATCGAGATCGACGCGCGCATGGCGCAGCTTCGGCTGGGGATAGGGGCTGGTATCGAAGGTGCAGCCGGCGAGCAGCGCCGGGGCGGCCGCCAGCAGCGAACGGCGGGCGAGTGTGGTCATGCGGGTCCTCCATGCAAAGCCGTGCCGGGATTACGCTCCCTGCACGGCTCTGGATGTGGGCCCGATCCGGATTTGCGAAACCTGGACTTGCGAAACCTGGAATTGCGAAATCGGGCCCCGCTCAGTCCGCCGCCTCGGCATAGGCCGACAGCGGGGCGCAGGAGCAGACGAGGTTGCGGTCGCCATACACATTGTCCACCCGCTTGACCGGCGGCCAGTATTTGGCCGCGCGCAGGTAGGGCAGCGGAAAGGCGGCACGGTCGCGGCCATAGCTGTGGGTCCATGTCGCCGCCATCACCTCCGCCGCGGTATGCGGCGCGTTCTTCAGCGGGTTGTCCGCCCGGTCGAGCGTGCCGGCCGCGACATCGGCGATCTCGCCGCGGATCGCGATCATCGCGTCGCAGAACCGGTCGAGTTCCGCCTTGGTCTCGCTTTCGGTCGGCTCGATCATCAGCGTGCCCGGCACCGGCCAGGACATGGTGGGCGCGTGGAACCCGTAATCCTGCAGCCGCTTGGCAATATCCTCGACCAGGATGCCGGCCTCGGCCTGGAAGTGCCGGCAATCGATGATGCATTCATGCGCGACCATGCCGTTCGCGTCGGTGTAGAGGATCGGATAATGCGGCGCGAGCCGGTGGGCGATGTAGTTGGCGTTGAGGATCGCCACCGCCGTTGCCTCGCGCAGACCGTCCGGCCCCATCATGCGGATATAGGCATAGGGGATCGGCAGGATCGAGGCCGAGCCGAAGGGAGCCGCGCTCACCGGACCATAGCCGGTCGAGGGTCCGGCATCCGGGCGCAGCGGATGGTTCGGCAGATGCGGCGCGAGATGTGCTGCCACGGCGATCGGCCCGACGCCGGGCCCGCCGCCGCCATGCGGAATGCAGAACGTCTTGTGCAGGTTGAGATGGCAGACATCGGCGCCGATCGCCGCCGGCGAGGTCAGCCCTACCTGCGCGTTCATGTTCGCCCCATCCATATAGACCTGGCCGCCGGCCGCGTGCACGCGGGCGCAGATGTCCCGCACGCTGGCCTCGAACACGCCATGGGTCGAGGGGTAGGTGATCATCAGCGCCGCGAGCGTCCCCGCATGGGCGGCGATCTTTGCCTCCAGGTCGGCGAGGTCGATATTCCCCGCCCGGTCGCAGCCGACCACCACCACGCGGTAGCCGGCCATCGTCGCCGAGGCCGGGTTGGTGCCGTGCGCCGAGGAGGGGATCAGGCAGATGTCGCGATGTCCCTCGCCGCGCGCGGCATGGAAGGCACGGATGGACAGCAGCCCGGCATATTCCCCCTGCGCGCCGGAATTCGGCTGCAGCGAGACCGCGGCGAATCCGGTAATCCGGGCGAGATCCTCCGACAGACGGGCGATCAGCGCCCGGTAGCCCCGGGTCTGCTCCATCGGCGCGAAGGGGTGGATATCGGCGAAGCCACGCCAGGTGATCGGGATCATCTCCGCCGTCGCGTTCAGCTTCATCGTGCAGGAGCCGAGCGGGATCATGCTGCGGTTGAGCGCGACATCCTTGTCCTCGAGCTGCTTGAGATAGCGCAGCATCGCGTGCTCGGAGCGGTGCGCGTGGAAGACCGGCTCGCTCATGAAGATGCTCTGCCGTGCGAGGCCGGCGAGCGGCGAGGATGAGGCGCGCGCGGCACCGCCGATCACCCCGGCGAGGGTGGCGATCTCCGCCGCCGTCACGGTTTCGTCGAGCGCGATGGCGACGCAGCCCTCATCGACGCGCCGCAGGTTGAACCCCGCATCCAGCGCCCGCTGCATCAGCGCGGCGGCACCAGCACCCGCCTCGATCGCGATCGTGTCGAAGAACGCGTCGTGGCGGAGCGAAAGCCCGGCCGCCCGCGCCGCGCCGGCGAGCAGCCTGGCCGCGAGATGCACCCGCCGGGCGATCCGCGCCAGCCCTTCCGGTCCGTGCCATACGCCGTAGAATCCGGCGATCACCGCCAGCAGCACCTGCGCGGTGCAGATATTCGAGGTCGCCTTCTCGCGCCTGATATGCTGCTCGCGCGTCTGCAGTGCGAGGCGCAGGGCGGCTTCCCCCGCCGCATCGACCGAAACGCCGACCAGCCGGCCCGCCATGTGCCGCTTCAGCGAATCGCGCGTCGCGAAATAGGCCGCGTGTGGCCCGCCAAAGCCCATCGGAACGCCGAAACGCTGCGCCGAGCCGACGACGATATCCGCCCCCATCTCGCCCGGCGGCCGCAGCAGGGTGAGCGCCAGCGGGTCGGCCGCGACGATGGCGAGCGCCCCGGCGCGATGCGCCGCGGCGATCTCGTCCGACAGGTCGCGCACAGCGCCCGTCGTGCCCGGGTATTGCAGCACCACGGCGAAGGGTTTGGCCCGCTCGATCGCCGCTTCATCCCCCGGTGCGACATCTGCCAGTGTCCAGCCGAGCGGGGCCGCACGGGTCGCGATCACCGCCCGGCTCTGCGGATGCAGGTCGGCGGCGACGGCGATCACCGTCGATCCGCCCTTGTGGACCGCATGCGCGAGCGAGACGCCCTCCGCCGCCGCCGTGCCCTCGTCCAGCAGCGAGGCATTGGCGAGGTCGAGCCCGGCGAGTTCCGCCATCATCGTCTGGAAATTCAGCAGCGCTTCCAGCCGTCCCTGGGCGATCTCGGCCTGGTACGGCGTGTAGGCGGTGTACCAGCCAGGGTTTTCCAGCACGTTCCGCAGGATGACCGGCGGCGTGACGGTGCCGTGATAGCCGAGCCCGATCAGGCTGCGCTTCACTTCGTTATCCGCAGCATAACGGCGAAGGTCGTCGAGGATCTCGCCCTCGGTCAGCGCTGCCGGCAAGTCGAGCGGTGCTGCGCTGCGGATCGTCTCCGGCACGGTGCGGGCGATCAGCGCGTCGAGATCGGCCGCCCCCAGCGCGCGCAGCATCGCCGCGCGTTCAGCTGGTCCGGGGCCGATATGACGCAGGGCAAACCGCTCCTCGGCGAGCAGGGCGGCGAAATCGTCGATGGTCTGGGGCGCGGTATCCGGCATGGCGGCAGCTCCGGTCAGAGCGTTGCGAGGAAGGCCTGGTAATCGTCGGCGGTCAGCAGGGCGGCGAAGGCGGCGCGGTCATCCAGGGTCATGCGGAAGAACCAGGCGCCGGATTCGGCCTGCGCGTTGACCATGCCGGGCTCGTCGGCCAGCGCGCCATTCGCCTCGGTCACCGTGCCTGAGAGCGGCGCATAGACATCCGACGCGGCCTTGACGCTTTCCACCACCGCGCAGGCCTCGCCGGCATCCACATGCCGGCCCGCCTCGGGCAGTTCGACGAACACGACATCGCCGAGCGCCGACTGCGCGTGATCGGTGATCCCCACGGTCGCGACGTCGCCGTCGAGCCGCACCCATTCATGGTCCTTGGAAAATCGGGTCTCGGTCATCTGGTCCTCTTTCAGCGATGATAACGATGCGGAACGAAAGGCAGCGGCGCCACGATCATCCCAATATCGCGGCCGCGCAGCCCGGCAGTGAGGGTCGAACCATCCGCGGCGCAGTCGGCGCGGACATAGCCGAGTGCGATCGGCCCGTTGACGCTCGGACCGAACGTGCCGGAGGTGACGCGCCCGGCCGGCTGCCCGGCGGCATCGCGGAGTTCGGCGCCGGCGCGCACCGGCGCCCGGCCCTCGGCGCGCAGCCCGACAAGGCGTTCGCCCGGGCCGGCATCGTGCACCGCGCGCACGGCGTCGCCGCCAAGGAAATCCCAGCCCATCTTGCGCGTCTTGCCGATCGCGAAGCCGAGCCCTGCGGAAATCGGGTCACGCGTTTCGTCGATGTCATTGCCATACAGCGGCAGCCCGGCTTCGAGCCGCAGCGAATCCCGCGCGCCGAGGCCGGCCGGCTTCACCCGCGGATCGGCCAGAAGGGCGCGCGCCAGCGTCTCGGCCTCTGCCGCAGGAAGGCCGATCTCGAACCCGTCCTCGCCAGTATAGCCCGAACGGGTGATGGTGACCGCGATGCCGGAGACGGATGTCTCGCGCGCATCCATGAAGCGCATCGCCGCGGCCTCCGGCGCAAGGGCGGCGAGGACGGCGCCAGCCTCCGGCCCTTGCAGGGCGATCAGCGCGCGGTCGAAATGCGGGGTCAGCGATACGGTTGCGGGGAGGTGAGCGCGAATGTGAGCAACGTCAACGATCTTGCGCCCGGCATTGAGAACGAGCAGCAGACGGTCGCCCAGATTGGCGACCATGAGATCGTCGACGATTCCGCCCTGCGCGTTCATCAGCAGCGTGTAGCGCTGGCGGCCTGGCTTGAGCCCCCTGATGTCGCCGGTGACCACGCGCTCCAGCGCGGCCGCCGCATCGGGGCCTTCGAGCACCGCCTGGCCCATGTGCGAGACATCGAACAGCGATGCCTGCGCCCGGCAATGCAGGTGTTCGGCGATGATGCCGTCGTACTGCACCGGCATGTCATAGCCAGCGAAATCGACCATTCGCGCGCCCAGACTGCGATGCAATGCATCGAGCGGCACGGTTTGCAACGCTTGATCAGCCACGATGAGATCTCCCGCGACACCAGCGGACGGGTGCAGAACCGTCCAGTCTGACCCCCCTCTGTCGCGGAACCTGAGAGATTCGGCGCGGGAACAACCGTGCCTTACGCCTTCGGTGCGGCGCATCGCGCCGGCTTTCCAGAGATCCTTGCTCCGTTGCGGTCCTTTTGCCTGAGCGTTTCCGGGGGCCGGTTGCGCCTTCGGCGGCGGCGGATACCGGCTTTCACCAGCAACGCCGCTCTCTCCCGCAGGGAGGAATGAATGCGCTTGTGTAAACTCAGTTCGGCAAGGAGCGCAAGCGCTGGTTTGCGTCTTGTTTGCGGCTCGCCGGTCTTTACGGAGAAATCAGATACGAAAGTGGTATGAAAAAACCAGCGTCGTCAGACAGTCCAGCGTCGTCAGACCGTGATGTCGAGACGCGAGCCTCGCATCGATCCCGCCGGTGCGGCAGGCTGGCGGGACGCCGTGGAGGCTTCGCTCGCAGCCGGTGATGCAGGCGTCACGCGGAGCGGCGGAATTTCCAGCGAGGACGGGCCGATCGGCGCCGCAAACGCTGACAAGGAGGCTACACTGATCATACAAAGTGCAATAACCAACATGAGTTAAGAATAGGTTAACCGTACGTTTGGCGCCACCGATCTTAAGCTGCATTTCCGCCGGATTTTGTTTAATTTTTGAAATTTTTTATCTTATCTGCAACTGTCGGTAGGCGTTCCGCGAGGTCCTCCGCAATGAGGCCCGATCCCGCCGCCGAGGCCGCTTCACCGTGCAGCCAGACGGCGGCGCAGCAGGATTCGAACGGTGCCATGCCCTGTGTCAGCAATCCGGCGATGATGCCGGCAAGGGTGTCTCCCGATCCGGCCGTCGCCAGCCAGGGCGGCGCATTGTCGTTGATCGCGGCGCGTCCGTCCGGCGCCGCAATCACCGTGTCAGGCCCTTTCAGGACGACCACTGCGCCGATCCGCGATGCGGCGATCCGGGCGCGGGTGAGGCGGTCATCGCCGAGATCGGGAAACAGGCGGGCGAACTCGCCTTCATGCGGGGTTATCGCGGCAACCCCAAGCAGATTTTCCGCCGCGCCGGCTGCGGATGTCAGCGCGTCGGCATCGGCCACGACGGTCCGCCCCGCATCGAGAAGGGAGCGCAAGGCGGCACCCGCAGCCTCCACACCGAGGCCCGGGCCGCAAAGCCAGACCTGCCGCCGCTGATCCGCGAGCAGATTGTCGAGCGGAGCCGGGCTGACGATCACGCCGGGCGGCGCCCCGGACAGTCCCGCGCCGTTCAGCGTCACCAACCCCGCGCCCACGCGGCGAGAGGCGGCAGCGGCCAGGAGCGCCGCCCCGGCCATCGGTCCTGCAAGGATCGTCAGGTGGCCTCGTCGATATTTGTGAGCCGTCGGTGCGGGTTGCGGGAGCTGCCAGAGCGAAGGCGTGTTGCGCCAGGTTTTCGTCTCGACGCACGCGAATGCCGCCGCGGGCATGCCGATCGCGACGCAGAGCGTCTCGCCGCAGAGTTCCCGCCCTGGATAGAGCAGATGGCCGGGCTTGCGCGCCTCGAATGTCACCGTGAGCTGGGCCTGGGCGGGCCTCCCGCGCGCAAGGCCGGTCGCACCATCGACGCCGCTGGGAGTATCGATGGCAACGATGCGGCGCGCCGCAGCAAGAAGCTCGGCAATGGCAGGATCGATATCCCTCGTCAGCCCGGCGCCGAACACGGCATCGATGACGATGTCGGCGGCAACGACCCGCCCGCGATCGGGCGACACGACAGGACCGCGCCAGAGCGCCGCCATGGCCGCCGCATCGCTGCCCGGCCGTGGCGGAGCGACAGGTGCGACGTCCACAGGCCACCCCCGAAGCGCCAGATGGCGCGCGGCGACATATCCATCGCCGCCATTATTTCCCGGCCCGGCCAGAACCAGCACCCGGCCCGGGCGGAAGCGCCGCCTGACAACGCGCGCCACCGCCGCCCCGGCATTTTCCATGAGCGCGATGCCACTCATGCCGCACGACGGGGCAGCGGCGTCGATGCGCGCCATCTCCAAAGGGGAATACAACGGGTCCATGACCCCTATGTGAGACAGAATGCACGGTCTTTGCTAGAGCATCATCCAATCAGATGGAATCATCTGATCGGACAAGGATATTCAGTTTATCAATATGATAGAGCGCCAGATCCGAAAGGATCGGAGAGCGCTCTCGGGAAGGCAGGAGGCTTTGATGGCGCGGGTGATCGCGGTGGCGCAACAAAAGGGTGGTGCGGGCAAGACGATGCTTGCGGCCCAGCTCGGCGTTGCCCTCGGCATGGGCGGACGGGTTGGCCTGCTTGACATTGACCCGCAGGGAACGCTCGGCGCCTGGGGCCGGCTGCGGGCAGCCAACCCGAAGGCGAGTGCTGATCTCACGGTCGAGTCGGTTTCCGGGTGGCGGCTGGGAAACGTGCTCGAGACCTTGCGCGGCAGTTGCGATCTCGTGTTGATCGACACGCCGCCGGTTCTCGATTCCAACGCGCGGCGTGCCATCCGCGGTGCGGACCTCGTGCTGATCCCGCTAAACCCCACGCCGCCCGATCTTTGGGCGGCCGAGGGCACACTGACCCTGGCAACCGAAGAACGGCGGCCGGTCGCGTTGATGTTCAACCGGGCGCCTTCAGCATCGAAACTGCGACGGCGTCTCGAGGTGGAAATCGCCGCGAGGCGGTTGCAACTGCTCGATACGGCGCTCGGAAACCGGGCCGCTTATGCAAATAGTTTCGCAGACGGTCTCGGCATTGCCGAAACCGGCCCTGCAACGCTCGCAGGCCAGGAGGTGATGGCCGTCGCGGAACGATTGCGCACGCTGCTGGCGTGAGCGATCCGGCCTTGACGGTAATTTCCGGGCTGGCGGCGATGCATCTCGGCGGGTTTGCCGCATGGAACGGGCTGCTGCTTGCCCTTCTTGTGGCGGGATGCCGCGATGCCGTCCTCTGCCGGCGGCAATTTTCCGTAATGATACCCGCCATGGTGTTGACCCTCACATCCGGCTGGGGACTCGCATTTGCCGAACTCGGACCGCCCCGTAACTGGAGCTGGACGGTCAACGCGATGCAGTCTCTCGGAATCGTGATGGCGGTCGTAACGCTCGTTCTTCGCTTCGGATTGCTGCCATTGCTCGAGGAAGCGATCACGGCGAACGATGCGGAAGCGACGACGACGGGCTGGAGCCGGATCAACCGGCTGATCGCCGCCAATCTGATCCTCGCCAGCATCATCCTGGTGATTTCCGTAACAGGACAGTGAAAATTCAACGATTTGACGAGCCGTTGAGCGCTTAGAGCATCATCCGATCAGATGGAATCATCTGATCGGATAAAGATGCTCGGTTTATCAATATGATAGAGCACTACATCCGATCCAAAAGGATCGGAAAGTGCTCTAGATATCGGCCATGTCCGGCAGCGGCGGTCCGCGCGATGGCAATGGCGCACGCCTCAAGCGCTTCGCAAGCTTCGCCGGCGTCTCGCACAATGTAACACATTTTTTCTTTCAATGGCCCCTATGCGAGACGAAAGGGTCTTGCCCGCGTCATGATTCTCGGTCATCTAATGACTGTGGCGTTACGAAATTTTCGGAAACCGCAAACGAACTTGTGTCGTGAGCAGTAACGATGAGTCGGGCGCCAGCCGCCAAGTTTAGGGAGCCTCTTTAGATAGCATCGAAATGATGCCGGCCGGTCAAAGACCGGCCTTTTTTTTGCCTATCTCGATATGGCAAGGTGGGGGGCTTCTGTTGCCCGGCGCCCCCCGTGCCGCGCTTATCGCTTATGCAGCGATAGCGAGCGCCTCGAAGTTATCGTTGGCACTTGTGATACGGCCCGATGACGGCGGAACCATGCCGAGCGAAAGATGGGTCTTTACCACGCGTGTCGAGCCTGTTTCGCCCCCATGAAACCGCCGGCAGTTCGATTTGCAAAATACGAACCAGCCCGGCGGGAAAATGGTGGAGGCGCCGGGTACTGCCCCCGGGTCCACTACGATTATTCCACGCATCGTTTATCGCCATAGTCGGTTGCCCGACGAGACTTATATAGGCGAAGTGTGCCGGCTGTGAAAGATGCCATTCTTGCCGATGGCGCCGGACGGGCATAGGACGATCGCTCAACCAGGGACTGCCGCCATGTCGCTCAGCGATTCCGACCGTATCGAGATCGAGGCCGCGCGCGCCGAAACCGCGGCGACCCGTCGCGCCACCGTGCCTGCCCTAGAGGCCATGCTTTTCAACGCGATTCCGGTGCTCGATCACGGCTTCGTCCGCGTTGTCGACTATATGGGCGACGATGCCGCTGTGGTTCAGGCGGCCCGGGTCTCTTATGGCCGTGGCACCCGCAAGGTCAGCGAGGACGAGGGGCTGATCCGCTACCTCATGCGCCACCGGCATTCCACACCCTTCGAAATGTGCGAGATCAAGCTGCATGTGAAGCTGCCGATCTTCATCGCACGCCAGTGGATCCGCCATCGGACGGCGAATGTGAATGAGTACTCTGCCCGCTATTCGGTGATGGACCGCGAATTCTACATCCCAGCCCCTGCGCAACTCGCAGCCCAGTCAGCCAACAACCGCCAGGGGCGGGGCGATCTGCTCGAGGGCGACGAGGCCGCCGAGGTATTGGCCATGCTACGCGCCGATGCCGAGCGGAATTATACTCATTACGAGCACATGTTGAACGAAGGCGGCGCCGACACGTCCCGCCGCGGCCTGGCGCGCGAGCTGGCACGGATGAACCTGACGCTCAACACCTATACCCAGTGGTATTGGAAAACCGACCTTCACAACCTGTTCCACTTCCTGTCCCTGCGTGCCGATCCTCACGCCCAGTATGAAATCCGGGCGTATGCCGAGGCCATGCTCGGCATCGTCCGCGCCTGGGTGCCGGCCAGTTGCCGGGCTTTCGAGGAGTACCGCATGGGGGCCGCAACCTTTTCGGCGACGATGCTCGCCACGCTGCGCAGGATGCTGGCCGGCGAACAGGTCGATCAGGCTCAATCCGGCCTGTCGAAACGTGAATGGGAAGAGATGATGGCCGGTCTCGCCCCACCTGGGCCACGCTGACCGGCAGCAATCGTTTTTTGACGAAATATTTCGCTTGCTGGCACTTATATCCTTGACGAGACGCGCAACTTTCCGCGCAATGATATGTAATCCGGGTGCGGACAAGGTACCGGCCCGAGGGACTGCGAGGAGCACAGTATGAATCGCGACCACCCGTTCATCGCCCAATGCGACAAGGCCCTGGCCGATATCCGCGCCGCAGGGCGCTATCGTCGCTTCGTGGCGCTGGAGAAGCTGGCTGACCGCTTTCCGTATTACAAGGTGACAATGGAAGGCCGCACCCAGGATATCCTGGTCTGGTCCTCGAATGACTATCTGGCCATGGGCACCGATCCCGAGGTGATCGAGGCCTCGATCGAGGCTGCGCGCACGATGGGCGCCGGTGCCGGCGGGACGCGCAACATCGCCGGTTCCTCGCCGATCCACGTCGCACTGGAGGCGGAGCTTGCCTCGTTGCATGGCAAGGATTCCGCCTTGCTCTTCACCTCGGGCTACGTCTCGAACCAGGCGACGCTGACCGCGATCCTGAACTCGATGCCAGGCTGGCATGTGTTTTCCGATGCGCAGAACCACAATTCGATGATCGTCGGCATCAAGGGTGGCAAGGAGGCGACGGTGCATGTCTTCGCCCATAACGACCTCGCCGATCTCGAAGCCAAGCTGGCGGCAGCACCAGCCGATGCGCCGAAGATGGTTGCCTTCGAAAGCGTCTATTCGATGGACGGTGACATCGCCCCGATCGGCGCGATCTGCGACCTTGCTGACAAATACAACGCCATCACCTATCTCGATGAGGTTCACGCCGTCGGCATGTATGGCCCGCACGGCGCCGGCGTCTCCGAGCGGGACGGCGTTGCCCATCGCCTCACCATCATTGAGGGCACGCTGGCCAAGGCCTATGGCTGCCATGGCGGCTACATCGCAGGCGATGCGAGCGTGATCGATTACATCCGCTCGGTCGCGGCCGGCTTCATCTTCACCACCGCCCTGCCCCCGCCCACCGTTGCCGCGGCACTCGCCTCGATTCGTCGGCTGAAGGTCGACCAGGCTCGCCGCGATACGTTGTTCGAGCGGGCAAACCTGCTGAAATCGAAATTCGATCAGGCCGGACTGCCACGGCTGCCGACGGAAAGTCACATTGTGCCGCTTATGATCGGCAACGCAGCACGGGCGACCGAAGTCTCGATGCGACTGATCCGCGAATTCGGCATGTATGCGACACCGATCAACTATCCGACGGTACCTGCCGGAACGGAGAGGCTGCGATTTACCCCTGGTCCCAAACACACCGAGGCGATGATGGACAAACTGGTGCAGGCACTGCGCCATATCCTGTCGGGAGAGCAGGGAACGGCAGCGGCCTGATTCGATCTTGCAGGGTGAGCCAAGCCTCGTTATAGGCTCCGGGATATGCCGACATAGCTCAGCGGTAGAGCAACTGATTCGTAATCAGTAGGTCCCCAGTTCAATCCTGGGTGTCGGCACCATTTTAAATCAATGACTTACCGCCCATTTTCGGGTGTCATTGATCCCCCTTCCCTGAAAATATGCCTCGCGGATGCTTCGCAAACCACCGGACAGGATGACGCGGAGTGACGTAATCACGGTTGCGTGATCGTCTCCGCCGCTCTCGATTCGTCCGCCTCGCCGGGCGGGGATTAGGGGATTAGGCAAGCAATACGCATACACGCACGCGCGTAGGGGTGGCGGCATGTTGCGGCGGTGACTGGCTCACTTGTGGACTGTCGCACGTGGTGCAGCACCGGAAGCCTCGCCCCGCTACCTACGAACGCCACCATGCCCAGCAGGCGAGGCATAATCCCGTTTCCATAGGATCGTGAGACGTCACCGGCACTGAACAGCTACGGCACCTTATCCCCTCGGGGATATGTCCAGTCTCAAAGTATGAGGTTTCGTCAGGTGACGCGCCGCCTTGTGTGGCGTCGATAATCTCGAATGATATTTCCAAAATACGCCTCAAATTCAGAAAAAATATCAGGTAGGCCGATCTAATACGCTCTTTTAGATTTGGCGCATGATATGGTTAATTTCCCATTTAAGGAATATTTATCTCCGCAGGGTGCGCGGCCTCGGCGGCGGATCAGGCGGCGAGGTCTCACCTCCGGCCCAGCAACTTTGGGTCCTTCCCCAGCCATGCGACCGGCGGGGATTTCGCCCGCCCTGTCTCCGGCTGGGTGCAGGTCCGCAAAACCTGTCCGCAGTCCGCACCGGGCGCGGTCCTGTTTTCTGCCTGTAGAAACAGCGGCAGGGGGCGTGGCACTTCAACGCACTTTGCGATGATCCAGCCGGGGGACGGCATCCCGGATCGGCTGGGACTTTTCCCGTCGCCCCCCGCGCGCGTTCAGTTGCAACGGTTTGTTGTGCGAGGTGTCACGCCTTCGGTTGGTTGGACACGCGCGCGGCGGTTACCCGTTGCTCGCCGGTTCCGCTTCCCCCAGCCGATCAGGCTCATAGCCTCGCACACGGATTGCAGGATTTCCGCGCCTTTCCCGCCATTGTCGATGCTTCCACCCGGCACCCGACAGAATCGCCCCTATTTCGGCGGGCGTGACATTCCAGGCGGGGAACGCGGCACGGCAGGCGGCGTGCAGGGCTGGTGTCGCAACCCGCCCCTCGCCGGATGCAGCAGCCAGAGCGCGGGCCAGTAGCAGCACAAGCCCGGCAGCGTCCTTCATGGTCCGGTCTCCAATGTGAACGCCAGCAGCGGGGCCATGTCGCGGGCGGCGGCCTCGATAACGGCTGGATGATCGGCTCTTGGCGTCTCGCCCAGCCGGGCCAGCAGTTCGGACCATTGCCGATCCAGCACCCGGATTGCGGCATCGTGCGACCGGCGGGCGGAGATGATCCGGGCGCGGAGTTCGGCCTTCGTCGTCATGTCCGCACCTCCCGCACCTGCCCAGCGCCAAGCGGCGGATGGCACGCCATGCAGCGCCAGCCCTTCGGCCTCTCCGCCTCGCACCACCAGGACGCACCCCGGCAGCACCGGCAGCGCGCGCTGGGCGTCGGCTGGATCGTCGGATCAGCCCATGAGACCGGCAAGTGATGCGGCACCGCCGCCGCCGTGTCTCCCGATCCCTCCGCGATTACGGCGGCGCGTTCCTCGCCCTGATAAGCCGCCTCGTTATCGGCCTCGGCCAGCAGTTCGGCGGCGAGGGCATCCCGCCGGGCGCGGGCCTCGGCCATCAGTGCGGACGGCACCCGGCTAGCGTGCTGCACAACAGGGCGTTGCCCCCTCAGCACCACCTCCGCCCCGGCGGCGCGAAGCCGGGGCAGTAGCGGTGAGGTGGAAAGGGCGGCGCTCACAGTTCCACCTCATCCGAAAAAATTTCGCTCCACCCCCCATTCGGGTCACTGCCAAAACTGACAAAAGCCCCGCTAGGGTCACTTTTGGCGGTTTTGTCAGTTCCCGGTTTGGGAGCCTCATAAAAATTTTTCCGATAGATCGCGCTGGGGCGGCCTCCGGTCGTCTCGGTCTTCACCACGACATGATGAAAGTCTGCCAGCACCTCTAGCGCCCGTTCCGTCGCTACCCGGTCAAGCCCGGCCCAGCCCCGCCGGTAAACGTCGCGGGCGGTGAAGGTCTCCGGCAACTCGGGGAGCCGCCCCGCCAGCAGCAGCGCCGCGACCATGCCGGGGTCGAGGATTTGAGCGTATAGGCGGCGGGCGTGGCTCTCCAGGTATTCAGTCCAGCGGATCGCGCGGGAGACATGCCTTGCACCCACCGCCGGAGCGTCGGGCGTGTCGATCAGGTGGAAGATCAGGGCCAGCGACGGCACCAGAGAGCGATATTTCGTCAGATGCGCTTCAAGCGCCGGGGGCATGTCTTCGGCATAAAAGCGCCGCTCGAATACCTCCCGCCAAGCGTTGAAAGCGTCCTGCCCTGCATCGTCAAAACGGATCGTCGGAATCTCGGTCGAGGTCGGGTCTCCAATCTGATCCAGCCGCTCGAATACCGTATAGGCGCGGGTCTTCGCGGTCGTATCGGGCCACTCGTCAACGTTGCGCCAATCGTCGCCACGATCCGGCCAGACCAGCAGTTGCATACGCTGCAACAAGCCATCGTCCCCAGCCCCGCCCGCATTGGCTTGTGCGATGTATGAACGCAGTGGTCCCGGCTGGATTCCGCCCATCAGGGAGACGCAAGCGGCGTCGATTTCTATGGTTCCGCGCCCGATCCGGTCATAGGTGTAAGCCCCGTTCCCGTTCCAGGCTTCAAGATAAAATGCCCGGTCGTTCTCATGACCGTCCTTGTCCATCGAACGCAGCAGCCCGATCAGTTCATCCCGGAACAACAGCATCCCGCGCGGCGTCTCGATCAGCAGTTCGCCTAGCTTTTCAACGGTCGGGTCTTGCGTGACGTAACGGCGGCGGACAGGCGGCTTAATATCCTCGTCGTCCGCCCCCATCGCCGCGCGGGCGGCCTTTTCCGGGTCGTCGCCCGCCTTCATAGCTTCCCTGATGCTTCGCCCAGCGCTCTTTGTTCGCTCTTTCGCTACCAGCTTCGCTATCGATCCGTTCAACTCGTATTCGGCAACCTCCCGCTCGTATTTCTTCCGGGCCTCGATTTCCAATCGAGACAGAATTTTCCGGGCTTCGGCAATCGCCGGGGTCTTCATGAGCGAAGGGCGACCGACAACAGCCCCCCAGAGATTCGGCACCACAAGCCAGTCATCCCGCCGTTTTGGGTATATCCCCATCTGGCGACCGATCACGGCGCTTGCGGTGACGATGGCAGCGACGGCGGGGAAGTCAGGCGGGCATTGCATCCGGTTTGCAATGTCCAGCACCCAAGCCCGGAAGGCATCGGGCAGGAGGTCGCCGGCAAAGGATGCGACCGGCGGCAAGGAATCCGGCAACGGGATCGGGGCTATCGAGGTTTCGGGCCACCCCTCGGCATCGCGCGCGCTCTCGGTCTGCCCTTCGCTTACGGTTGCCTTGTCGTATATCCGCCGGAGTTCCCTACCCCCTGCTTCATTGCCCTTTTCGGCGGTCCATTCGGCTGTTGCGGGATGCTCGCGGAGAGCGGCGGCCATATCCTCATATGACCAGCCCACCGCCTTCAATGCCGCGCCCAGCATCATCGCGGCCTCGCTCCGGCTTCCGCACTTGTCGAGACGGTCGAGCGCGCGGCTCAGGCGCGGCGTCGAGGCGGCGGCGCGGTCGAGACGGTCGAGGATATCCCCGGCGGCGGGTGCGGCTTGTGCGGGCTTCCCATGCGGTGCGGCGGCCATCTTCCGGCCCTTAAATGCCGGGCCAACTTCGCGGATCAGCCGGAGTAAGTCATCGGTCGGGATCAGTTCGATTGCCTTCGGCGTTCCGGCAAGGTGATCGTCCGTTACCGCAAAGTAGCGGTTCCCCAGGTGCAACTCGATAGCGGGCGGATGGTCGCCACCACCGCGTTGCCACAGTTTGCCGTAGTCGGTTCCCATAGCCTCGCGGAGTTTGGGCAGGTCATCGGCGTGATAGCGGAAATACAGCTTCGCGCCGGTCTGGCTGGGGCTTACTTCGGCATAGGTCGGGATCATGTCGATAACGTCCCCGGCCCATGTTTCCATGTGTCCGGTTTCGGGATCGCGGCAGGTATCTAGGTCGATACCGCCCAGCCGGTAGCCATCGCCCAGATCGGACAACTCGATTCCGATACCACCTGCCCCATCCTGCACGATACGGCGCGCGGCGGCCTCGGCCTTGTCTCGGGTTGCCCAGGTTGAGGGATCGTTTGCCTTGGCGGGGTAGCCCGTTGCGGGGTTCAACGGCTCTTTCGTCGGTTTACTGTTCCGGTCGATTATGTGCCACGCCACCCAAAGCGGGCGGGATGCGAGGGCATCGAGGTCAGGCGCGGCGGGGATCGTGATTCCGTCCATCAGCGCGACTCCCGCCGGTCCAGCCGGGCGAAGCCGAAAACCAGTGCGGTTTGTCGGTCGTCGTAACGCTGGATCGCGGAGACGATGCAGCGGCGCGGGGGTTTCGGGCGGACAGTCAGCACCCGGCGGCGGGGGGCCTCGGGGTAGCGGCGGATCAAATGCTCGGGGTAGAGCAAGGGCGTAGCCTTTCTATCGGGGCCACGCTGGGGGTTGACTGGAAAGGGTTAGAGTCTCAGAGGTAGCTTGCTAAGTTTACTGAGGGTTTTTTTGTTCTCTAGCCCTGTCCCGCCCGCCCCTTTGCGTGGCGGGTTTTTTTATGCAGCCAGTGCGGCGATTGATCGGGTTTTGATCCTTACGGACGTTCCGATCTTGACCGCTTCCAGTCTCCCGGCAGCAATCCAGCGGCAACAAGTTGGGCGGCTTATTCGTAATGTCGCGCACGCCTCAGCAATCGTTGCCAGTGCAGGGGGTGATGTTAAGTCAATCGGTCGGGGTGGACTTGAGATTTTCGGCAAGGTCGCTCCTTTCATCTGTTGCGATTCGGTGAACCGCTGTGACTTTCCTATGCCCATCGGGCGCCATCGGCAAGAATGGCATCTTTCACAGCCGTAGGGATTTTCGCTTGCTTGATTGGTAGCGTGTAAATCTCCGCCCGTTAGCACTCATGCCCACCCCCGAATCGGCACCACCTCCGCTGCGCCATTCTCGATACCGTCGAGGGCATCGGCCAAGAGTTGCAGGGCCTCGGCAACTTGGGGGCGGTAACGGGATTTGTTGTAGGTGCTGGCAAGCGCTGAATGAATCGCAACATGGTTCAGCGCCGCTTCAACGATGTCGGGCATGATGCCCATCTCGCCCAGCAGCGTTGCTCCCGTTCGGCGTAGGTCGTGGCGATGCCATCCGGCAGTATTGCTCGCCCGCTGGATCGCGACGGTTGCCTTGTGCCAGTTCGAAAGCCTCCCGCCCGTCCCGGTCGGAAACAGGTAATCAACAGGGCCGGCATCATCCGGTTTGATTGCGGCAAGCAGTTCGCGCGCTTGCCGGGAAAGGGGGATCAGGTGCGGTATTTTGTTTTTGGGCTGGATAATGATCCAGGTCCCCGCCTCTAGGTCCACGTCCCGCCATCTCGCATCAACGGCCTCGTCGCGCCGGGCCAGCGTCAGCAGGATGAACCGCATACAGGCGGCGTAAGGGGTCGAGCCCGCTTTCAGCAGCGGCAGCAGCCGGGCCAGTTCATCGCGGGATAGAACACGGTCCCGCCGCCCAGGTGACGCGGGCGGCCTCAAGGCGGCCATCTCCGCCGGCACATAAGCGCGGCCCGGCGCGCTCGCCCATTTCAGGGCCGGGCGAATGTAGCGCACCGCCGCACCGGCAGACTGCCGCGCCGGCCAGCCATCGGCGGCAAGTTGCAGATCAACCAGCGTGATCTTGGGTAACGGAACGTCGATCAGTTTCCCGAACACGCTCTTGATGCGGCCTATCTGCTCCGGCCAGCTTCGCAGGTGTTCCCCGTGCAGCTTGGCATAGAGGTCCAGCAGCGCGCCCAGCGTTCCGATACCGTCCCGCCCTTCCTTGGCTATCTGCCGCCGCCGCCGGGCGTCCGCTATGGGGTCGGCTCCGCCCTTCACTTCGGCCCGGACGATAGCGCCACGGGCGCGGGCGTCGGCAATGCCCATCTGGGGGTATTCCCCCACCGGAAACCGCCTCAGGCTCCCCCAGCCATCGCGGCATGCCATGACCCAAGCGCGCCGGCCTCGGGGCGTGATGCGGAGACGGAGACCGGCGGTAGCTGAGTCGATCAGTTCGATCATCTTGCCGGTTTCGTTCACCCGGCGGATCGCGGAATTGATCGCAGTCTCGGTCAATCGGACGGTCATGCCTTGTGCCTCGCTTTGTGCCTCTCCCGTGCTTCATGGAATCCCGGATAGCATGAAGCAGGTTGAAACAACCTGAAACAGCCCTAAGGCATAGTTCAGGCATTATGCAAGGCTTTTCGGAACACTATCAGGGTGGGATAAGGCGGCTTGATACAGGGTGAGGCGGTCAAACTACCTTATTCGTAATCAGTAGGTCCCCAGTTCAATCCTGGGTGTCGGCACCATCTTTGTAACGCTGCCTCGAAGCCTCCATCGCGATGGCGCCTCTCACGAGACGATATAGGCCCTCAGGGAGTCGACCTCGAATTCGGCCTCCTCGATCCGAGCCTTGACGAGATCGCCGATGCTGACCAGCCCCGCGAGTGTATCGTCCTCGAACACGGGGAGATGACGGCACCGATTGGTGGTCATGGCCAGCATGGCGTCCAGAATGGTGACATCGGGCGTGCATGATGCGACCAGTCGTGTCATCAGATCCGCCACGGTGCGGTTTTTGATGTCGCCATCAAGGTCACCTACGGCTCTCATGATGTCCCGTTCGGACAGCATGCCGATAAGTCGGCCGGCATCGTCGACCACCGGCGCCGCACCAATCCGCTTCGCTGCAAGAAACCTCGCGGCCTGGGGTATCGACTGACGCCCCTTGAGGACGACAGCCCCCCAGCCCTTCTGATCGAGAATTTGTCGAATTGTTGTCATCGCTTGTTCTCCGCAGTGGCGATACGGCTCTTGTCACGAACGCCGGAAAGAGAACGAGACCAGCGCGCGCAAGACGACCATTGCTCAAAGCTCCCCTTGGACATCCGATCAAAATGACCAGTCGGCGAAGTCTGGGAGCCGTTCCAGTATCCCGGTCTCAAAACTATGATCCCTCCGCTCGCGCAGGACCAGTACTTAAATGATCTGCGCGCGGAGCCAGCCATGCAAAACGCAACTGCATCTTAAAGCATCATCCGATCGGATGATGCGCTATCCGAGCATTACCTTTATCAGGGAAATAACGGGCGCAGGATAAGTTCCCAGAACCACGAGTACCACAGTGATGATACCGATCAGAGCGCTGCCCGATATCGGCACCCTCAGGCGACGAGCAGGGTCATCCTCCTGCAAGGGCGGCAAGCCCATCGCGATCAACACGCGCAGATAATAAAACAATCCGATCACGCTGCCGAGAACAAGTGCAGCGACCAGCCAGAACATCGCGGAGCCAACACCGGCAACGACAAGATAAAATTTCGCGATGAAACCCATTGTCGGCGGCATGCCGGCAAGAGAGAGCAGCATGAATGCGAAGCTCGCGGCGAGGAACGGGCGGGTGCGGAACAGGCCGCGGTAATCCTCGATCCGGTCGGCATCGCGCTCCGCACCCGGCGCGCTGAGCAGCGCGATGATGCCGAAGGCACCTAGGCTGGTGACCGCATAGGCCGCGAGGTAATAGGCCGCGGCATCCACGCCGAGTGCCGGCGCGGCAAGGAAGGCGACGAGCAGATAGCCCAGATGGGCGATGGAGGAATAGGCGAGCAGTCGTTTCACGTTGGTCTGCAGCAAGGCGAGCAGGTTGCCCGCGAGCATGGAGAGGATCGCGACCGCGGCGATGCCGGCGCGCAGCGAGGCATCCGCATGGCCGCCGGCGAGGGCGAAAAAGCGCAGGATCACGGCGAAGACGGCAATTTTCGAGACCACGGCGATGAAAGCGGTGACCGGCGCGGGCGCCCCCTCATACACATCGGGCGTCCACATGTGGAACGGGACCAGCGAGAGCTTGAAGGCAACGCCGGCGAGAATGAGCGCGATGCCGACGAGACGGTAGAGATCGGCCGGGCCGGCTTGATGGGCGAGCGCACCGATGCGGTCGAAGGACATCGAGCCGAAAGCGGCATAGATCAGCGCCATGCCGAACAGCAGGAAGGCGGAGGCGGCGCCGCTGAGGATGAGATATTTGGTGCCGGCCTCGGCTCCGGCGCCGCGCGGGCCGGCATAAGCGATCAGCCCGAGCAGCGAGATGCCCAGCGTTTCAATGCCAAGGAAGAACGATGCGAAATGCACGCTCGCCGGCAGGATGGCGGCGCCCAGCGTCGCGGTGAGCAGGAGGAGATAATATTCCTCGCGCGGCCCCTCGCCCACCCGGTCGAGGTAGATCCAGGAAAGCACGGCGACGACCAGGGCGGAGACCAGCACCAGGCCGGCGTAGAACAGGGCGGCGCCGTCGATGATGAAAAGCTTCGTCACGGCGACGGGGGATGCGGGGGCTGCGAGCGGCAGGGCGATGCAGCAGAGCAGCAGGCCGGCGATGGTCGAAAGGGCGACGAGGTGGTGATCGCGGCGGATGGCGATCAGCAGCATGACCAGGATCGTCACCGCGCCGAGCAGGGTGAAGGGCGCGAAGGCGGCGAAGGCCGGGGCGGTCATGGCCGGGGCGGTCATGGCGCGCGCTCCGCGACGTGTTGGGGCAGTGAAGCCGAGACCGCGGCGCTGTGCTGCACGGCCGACAGGCCCGGCGCCACCTCGTCAAAGACGGGCTGCGGATAGAGGCCGAGCCCGACGATGGCGACCACCAGCACCGCCATGACGGCGAGATGCGGCGGCGAGAGATCGGCGATCGTGTGATGGTGTGTCGGTTCCTGTACCGCGCCGTGGAAGGCGCGCTGGACCAGCAGCAGCGAATAGGCGGCGGCGGCGACCAGCCCGAAAGTGGCGATGACGGTGAAGACCACGCTGGCCCGGAAACTGCCGAGCAGGATCAGGAATTCACCGATGAAATTGCCGAGGCCGGGCAGGCCCAGCGAGGCGACGGCGAAGAACATGCCGCAGGCGGACAGGCGCGGCACCTGCCCCCAGAGCCCGCCCATGCGCCGCATGTCGCGGGTGTGGATGCGTTCCTGCAGGGCGCCGACCAGGACGAAGAGCGCGCCGGTGCTGATGCCGTGCGCCACCATCTGCGCCACCACGCCCTGCAGGGCGAGCGTGCTCCAGGCAAAAACGCCGAGCAAGACGAAGCCCATGTGGCTGATGCTGCTATAGGCGACCAGGCGCTTGAGGTCGTTCTGGCCGTAGGCGAGCAGCGCGCCGTAGAGGATGCCGGCGACCGCGAGCACCATCGCCACCGGGGCGAAGGCGTGCGCCGCCGCGGGAAACAGCGGCACCACGAAGCGGATCAGGCCGTAGGCGCCGGTCTTCAGCAGGATGCCGGCGAGCAGCACGGACCCCGCGGTCGGGGCTTCGGTGTGGGCGTCCGGCAGCCAGGTGTGGAACGGCACCGCCGGCAGCTTCACGGCGAAGGCGATGAAGAAGCCGAGCATCAGCAGGAAGCCGGTGGTCGGGCTCATTTTCGTGCCGAGCAGGGCAAAATAGTTGAAGGTGAGATCGCCGGTCGCGTGCTGGTGGCTGAAGACGAGCACGAGGATCGACACCAGCATGAGCAGGCCGCTGCCCTGGGTGAAGAGAAAAAACTTGATCGCCGCGTAGGAGCGGTTCTCGTGGCCCCATAGCGCGATCATGAAATACATCGGCACCAGCATCAGTTCCCAGAAGAAGAAGAACAGGAACAGGTCGAGCGCGAGGAAGACGCCGATGACGCCGGTGGTGGTCCAGAGCAGGTTGGCGTGGAACAGGCCGGAACGATCGGTGATCTCGGTCCAGGAAATCACGACGCAGATGAGGCTGAGCACGATCGTCAGCAGGATCAGGACCAGGCTCAGCCCGTCGAGATCGAGTTCGAAGGAGATACCGAGCTGCGGAATCCATGGGGCGTCTAGCTGCGCGATCCACGCGCCATGGCCCGGAGCGGCGGCGGCGCCGATCAGGGGGAGTGCCATGAGAAGTTCGAGCGTGAGCACCGCGATCGAAACCCAGCGCGGGGCGTCCGGGTTGCGGCCGCCGGCGATCCAGGCCAGCCCGCCGCCGATCGCCGGGAAGATGAGGAGCCAGAACAGGATCATCGCAGCACCGCGATCGCGATCAGGCCGACCGAGCCGATGGCGAGGCTCGCGGCATAGAGGCGGACCCGACCGGTCTGGGTACGGCGGATCGCCCGGTGGAGCGCCTGCGTGGCCCAGGCAATGCCGTCGTAGAAACTGTCGATGAAATCGTCGCGGTCGACGCGGGCGGCCCAGATCACCGGGCGGACCAGCAGTCGGTCATAGAGCAGGTCGAACCCGGCGGCGCCATGCCAGAAGCGCCAGAGCGGCGTTTCGGCCGGCGGGCGCGACGGCCGCCAGTAGAGCACGGCGGCCAGTGCGATGCCGAGGATGGACGCGGCGCTGGCGAGCAGCAGCGGGGTGATGTCGGTCACCTCCCTAGTCGGGGGCAGCACCGGGGCGAGGAGCCTGGAGAGCAGCGTGACGTGGCCGAAGGCCGACGGCAGTTCGATGAAGCCGCCGACCAGCGACAGCACCGAGAGCACCAACAGCGGCACGATGACGCGCCAGCCGTAGGAGCCACTGACATGGGTATGCTCCTCGCCGAAAAACGCGATGAAGACGGCGCGGAAAATGTAGATTCCGGTGACGAAGGCGCCGATCACGCCGGCGAGCCAGAGCACGCGGCCGCCATTGCCATCGGCCCAGGCGCCCGAGAGGATCGCTTCCTTGCTGTAGAACCCCGAGGTGATCAGCGGCAGGGCGGCAAGGGCGGCGCTGCCGATCAGAAAGCTCCAGAAGGCGGCGGGCAGGCGCCGGGCCAGGCCGCCCATCCGGTAGATGTCCTGCTCGTGATGCAGGCGCATGGTGACGGCGCCGGCCGAGAGGAACAGCAGCGCCTTGAAGAAAGCGTGCGTCATGAAGTGGAACATCGCCGCGCGCCAGGCGCCGACACCGAGGGCAAGGAACATGTAGCCGATCTGGCTCATCGTCGAATAGGCAAGGATGCGCTTGATGTCGTTCTGCGCGAGGGCGCTGAAGCCGGCGAGCAGCAGGGTCGCCGCGCCGACGATGCCGACGGTGATTTCCGCCGCCGGCGCGAGCAGGAACAGCACATGGGTGCGGGCGATGAGGTAGACGCCGGCGGTGACCATTGTCGCGGCGTGGATGAGCGCGCTGACCGGGGTGGGGCCGGCCATCGCGTCGGGCAGCCAGGTCTGCAGCGGCAATTGCGCGGACTTGCCGACGGCGCCGCCGAGCAGGAGGAAGGCGATCAGCGTCGCGGCCGGCGAGCCGACATGCCAGGTGTGGGCGGCATCCCGCATCGCCCCGGCGATGTTCAGCGTGCCGAGGCGGCTGGCAATCAGCAGCAGGCCGATCAGGAAGGCGGTGTCGCCGACGCGGGTGACGATGAAGGCCTTGCGTGCGGCGAGGCCGTTGGCGGGGTCGCGCCACCAGAAGCCGATCAGCAGGTAGGAGCAGAGCCCGACCCCTTCCCAGCCGGCATAGAGGGCGAGGAAATTGTCGGCCATCACCAGCAGCAGCATGGCGGCGACGAAGAGGTTGAGATAGGCGAAGAAGCGGCCGTAGCCGTCCTCGCCTTCCATGAATTCGGTCGAGAAGAGATGGATGAGGAAGCCGACGCCGCTGGTGATGAGCATCATCAGCAGCGAGAGCGGATCGACCCGCAGGGCGAGGCCGAAGGAGAAATGGCCGACCGCGAACCAGCGCCACAGGGCCTGCTGGTAGGCGGCGCCGGCCGGCGGGTCGAGCAGGAAGGCGCCGGCGATGGCAAAGACGATGATGGCGGCGAGGCCGACCGAGAGCACGCCGATCAGCGCCTCGGCGCGGTGCGACAGGCGCCCGGTGCCGAGCATCAGCACGATCGAGCCGAGAAGCGGCAGGGTGGGGACGAGCCAGAGGACATGCTGCATCTGCCTACCCTCTCAGACCGTCGCCGGCATCGGCATCGAGCGTGGGAATCCGCCGGTGCATCAGCAGGATGAGTGCCAGGCCGACCGAGACTTCCGCCGCGGCGAGCGTGAGCACGAGGATGAACATGATCTGCCCGTCCGGCGAGGCCCAGCGGGCGCCGGCGACGATGAAGGCGACGCCGGCCGCGTTGAGCATCACCTCGAGCGACATCAGCATGAACAGCAGGTTGCGGCGGACCAGCACGCCGACGAGGCCCAGCGCGAAGAGGATCGCGGCGAGCAGCAGACCCTGGTCGAGCGGAACCGTTGCCATCGCGCTAGTCCGTTCCCATGACGGAGCGGCCGAGATGGAATGCCGCGACCAGGCCGGCGAGCAGGAGGAACGAGGCAAGCTCGACCGCGAGCATGTAGGGGCCGACCAGGGCGACGCCAACCGCATGGGCGCTGATCACCGCAGAGGCGGGGTGCGGCAGGCCGCCGGAGATGGCGACCGCACCGAGTTCGATGGCCAGCAGCAGGGCCAGGATGGACGGGCCGAACCAGGTGGCGGGGTGCAGCCAGCTGCTTTCGAGCCGGGCCGCTTCCTCGCCGATATTCAGCATCATGATCACGAAGACGAACAGGACCATGATGGCGCCGGCATAGATGATGACTTCCAGAGCCGCGGCGAAGGGCGCGCCGAGCACGAAGAACACGAGGGCGACGGCGAGCAGCGAGACCGTGAGATAGAGCAGCCCGTGCACGGCGGAGGGGCGGGTGATCATCATCGCCGTCGCGACGATCGCGATGATCGCGGAGATGACGAAGGTGGCGTTCATGATCCGTTATGCCTCCCCTTCCCGTCCGCGTTCATGGCAGCAGGCTGCGCGTGTCGATCGGCTTGCGCTCGCGCGCGGCCTCGCCCTTGTCCTTGCCCGGGATCGCGAGGCCGGAGACGCGGTAGAAATTGTAGTCGGGATACTTGCCGGTGCCGCTGATCAGCAGGTGTTCCTTCTCGTAGACGAGGTTCTGCCGGTCGTATTCGCTCATCTCGAAATCGGGGGTGAGCTGGATCGCATAGGTCGGGCAGGCTTCCTCGCAGAAGCCGCAGAAGATGCAGCGGGAGAAATTGATGCGAAAGAATTCGGGATACCAGCGGCCCTCGGCTTCGGTCTTCTGCAGGCTGATGCAGTCGACCGGGCAGGCGACCGCGCAGAGATAGCAGGAGACGCAGCGTTCCTCGCCATCCGGGTCGCGGGTGAGCACGATCCGGCCGCGATAGCGCGGAGCGAGATAGGGCATCTCGTCGGGATAGGATACCGTCACGTTGCGCTGGAACAGGTGCAGGAACGTGTACCAGAGCGTGACCAGCGAACTCAGCATGATCCCCTCCCCTTCATATGGCCGGCCCGGCGAGCATCAGCGCGCCGGTGATGAGGATGTTCAGCAAGGTGAGCGGCAGCAGGATTTTCCAGCCAAACGCCATGAACTGGTCGTAGCGCGGGCGCGGCAAGGCGGCGCGCAGCAGGATGAAGAAGGCGACGAAAAACCCGGTCTTGATCGCGAACCAGAGAAAGGGCGGCAGCAGCGGGCCGTACCAGCCGCCAAGGAACAGCACCGTCGTCATCGCCGAGACGACGATGATACCGATATATTCGCCGACGAAGAACATGCCGAACTTCATGCCGGAATACTCGGTATGGAACCCGGCGCCGAGTTCGTTCTCGCCTTCGGGCAGGTCGAATGGGAGGCGATGGGTTTCCGCGATACCGCCGAGAAAGAAAACGACGAAGCCGATGAATTGCGGCACCACGTACCAGAGATGAAGCTGGCTGTGGACGATATCGGTGAGGTTGAAGGAGCCGGCGAGCATCACCACGCCCACCAGCGACAGCCCCATGAAGACCTCGTAGCTCACCATCTGGGCTGCGGCGCGCATGCCGCCGAGGAGCGAGAACTTGTTGTTCGACGACCAGCCGGCAAGCACCACCGAGTACACGCCAAGCCCGCTCATGGCGAGGAAGAACAGCAGGCCGACATTGAGGTTGCCGATGATGCCGATCATCGGGGTCGCCGGGACGACGGCGATGGCGAGCATCACCGTGACCATCGAGATCGCCGGGGCGAGGACGAAGATGACCGGGTCGGCGAAGGGGGGGATCCAGTCCTGCTTGAACAGCAGCTTGATTCCATCGGCGACGACCTGGAGCACCCCGAAGGGGCCGGCGCGATTGGGGCCGTAACGGTCCTGCCAGAAGCCGAGCAGGCGCCGCTCGATCCAGGTCAGCAGGCCGGCGGCCGCCATCAGAACCGCGAGGCCGATCACAACGTTCAGCAGGCCGATGACGATCTCGTTGCCGTGGGTCATGACACGGGCGGCTCCGCCGGGCGCAGCCGCAGCAAGTCAGGGATGGCGTGCGCCTTGTGCGCGAGGCCGGCGAGCCCGGCGATGCCGCGCGGCAAGGCGGGGTCGATCTCGACCGCCAATTCTACCCGCGCATCGCCGATCTCGCAGGCCAGGGCCTGGCCGGCGGCGACGCCGAGGGAGGCGGCGTCCTCGGCGTTGAGGACGAGGGCGGGCGGTGTCGCGCGTTCGCGGATGGGCGGGGCGCGGCCGGCCTGTTCATCGTCATTGAAGACGCGAGGCAGCAGGATCGCGCGCCAATCGTCCGGCCGCGGAGAGAACGCGGCGGGGATCGATGCGTCGTAGGGCCGCGCGGCGTCCGGCCGGGCTTCGAGCAGGCGCACGCCGGGATCGCCGCCCTTGAGCGGGCCGTCGATTTCCGCCTGGAAGCGGTTGAGCGACTGCACCGAGTTCCAGCCCGGCGCCCAGAAGACCGGGCGCAGGGCCGGCGGGATGGTGCCGTGATGGCCTTCCATCGTCGCGCTGAACGGCGAGTCCGCCGGGACGGGCGGCTTCTTCTCGTGCACGTTGCGCCCGGCATCGATTGCGGTGCGGCCGGAATAACGGCGGGTTTCACTGGCGATGCGGGAGCCGACGACCCGGAAATCCGCCGGCGGCGCGACAGCCGGCAGGGTGGCGAAGTGCGGCAACGAGGCGGCCAGCGCGGCGGCGATGGCGTCGGTGGTGGTCAGGCTCTCGCAGGAGGCGAGCCCCGCGGCGCGGGCGGCGGCAACAAGCCAGCGCCAGGATTCGACGACAGCGTCCTCCGCGATGATCGGCGGGTAGAAACGCTGCGCCCGCCCCTCGGCATTGACCAGGGTGCCTTCGGCCTCGGCGAAACTCGCTGCAGGCAGGACGAGATCGGCCTGGCGCGTGGTGGGGCTTTCGGAATGGTCGAGCACCACGAGGCGCGAGGCGGCAAGCGTGGCCTCGATCACCGCCGCGGGCGCGCGGCGATGGAGGTCGTTTTCGAGCACGATGACAAGGGGCGCCCGCCGCGCCAGCGCGGTTTCGACACTGGCCTCCCCTGCCGTCATCAGGGCGAGGCCGAGGCTGTTGCATTCGGGCACGTTCAGCAGCAGCGCCGGCGTCTTGCCGCGGGCACGCAAGGCGATGGCGATGTTGGCGGCGGCACGGACGATGCTCTCCTCGCCGCTCTCGACGCCGGAGACGACGAGCGGGTTCGGCGCGGCAAGCAGCGCGTCGGCGATCTCGCGCGCGGCGGCGGCGAGGTCTGCGGACAGATCGGGAACGTCCGGCGCTGCGTTGTCGATGCGGGCGGCCACCGCGAAGCCGAGGCGGGCGATGTCGTCCGGTGCGGCGCGGAGGGCGCGCTGCGCGATGTCGTCCAGCCGTGTCGAGGCGGGGGTGGCGATGAAGACGGGGCTTCGCGTGTCGCCGGCGTGATTGCGCACGCCGGTATCCTGCCAGGCGGGGATTTTCGCCGCCGCCGCGCGCGCGATGCCGGCCCCGCGCGCGGCCTGCCGGATCGAGAGCGCCGCGCGCGGGGCGGCGTTGGGCAGGTCCGAGCCGAGCACCAACACCGCATCCGCCGTTTCCATTTCGCGCAGCGAGGGGACATGGACGGCGCCGGAGCCAAGAATGTCGGCGACAAGGCGCAGCAGGCGCGCCTCGCCCGCACTGACGCCAGGATAGAAATTCTGTTCACCGACGAGCTGGCGCAGGACGTAGTTCGATTCCAGCGAGGCGCGCGGCGAGCCGATTCCGATCACGGCTTCGCCGGCGCGCAGCAGGGCGGCGAGACGGGCGAGCGCATCGTCACGATCGATCGCAGCCTGGCTGCCATCGTCGCAGCACCGGAGCGGGGCGCGCAGACGATCCGCCTCGTTGACGAAACCGTAGCCGAACCGGCCGCGGTCGCAGAGGAAATAGGTGTTGACCGCGCCGTTGTAGCGATTGACGATGCGGCGGAGACGGTCGGCGCGGGCATTGGCGATGGTGTTACAGCCAAGCCCGCAATGGGCGCAGACCGAGGGTGCGCCGCGCAGATCCCATTTGCGGACGTAATGCGCGGAAAACGTCTTGTCGGTGAAAACGCCGGTCGGGCAGATCTCGATGAGATTGCCGCTGAACTCGTTTTCCAGCGTGCCATCGGCGTGGCGGCCGAAATAGACGTGATCGTGGGCGGCGAAGACATCGAAATCGCGGCCGCCGGCATAGTCGCGATAGAAGCGCGAACAGCGGTAACAGGCGATGCAGCGGTTCATCTCGTGCTTGATGAACGGCCCGAGATCCTGGTTCAGGTGGGTGCGCTTGGTGAAGCGGTAGCGACGGTAGGTGTGGCCGGTCATCACCGTCATGTCCTGGAGGTGGCATTCGCCGCCCTCTTCGCAGACCGGACAATCATGCGGGTGATTGACCATCAGCCATTCGATCACGCTGGCGCGGAAGGCGGCGACCTCGGGATCGGCGATCGAGAAGCGCGCGCCCTCGGGCACCGGGGTCATGCAGGCCATGACCATGCGGCCGGTCTCGTCGTCCGGCCCGTCATATTGCTTGACGGCGCATTGCCGGCAGGCGCCGACCGAGCCGAGCGCCGGATGCCAGCAGAAATACGGCAGATCGAGCCCGGCGCCGAGGCAGGCCTGGAGCAGGTTTTCGTCGGGCTTCGCGGTCAGGGTCTTGCCGTCCACCTCGAAGGTCGTCATGTCCAGCCCTCCGCCGTGTCGTGCCAGGGGCAATGCCGCTCGCTGACATGACGTTCGAATTCCTCCCGGAAGAACTTCAGGCCGCTTCGGAGCGGCGCCATCGCACCGGGGGCGAGATCGCAGAAGGTGCGGCCGGGGCCGAGGAAGTCGACGTGATGGGCGAGCAGCTCGATGTCATCCGGCTCGCCCTCGCCGGCTTCCAGCGCGGTGAGGATGCGCTCGACCCAGGGCAGGCCGTCGCGGCAGGGGGTGCACCAGCCGCAGGATTCCTGGGCGAAGAAATGCTCGATGTTGCGCAGCAGGCCGACCGGGCAGCGCTTCTGGTCCAGCACCAGGATATTGGCGGTACCGAGCCAGCTGCCGATCTTGCCGACGGAGTCGAAATCCATCGGGACGTCGAAATTCTCGCGCATGATGAACGCGGTCGACGCGCCGCCGGGCAGCACCGCGCGCGCCTCGTAGCCCTCGCGCATGCCGCCGGCATGTTCCTCGATGATTTCGTTGAGCGGCGTGCCCACCGGCAGTTCCCACAGACCGGGGCGGTTGACCCGGCCGCTGACGCCGTAGAGCTTGGTGCCGCCTTCGGTCGCGCTGCGACTCAGGCCGAGAAACCAGTCGGCGCCGCGCTCGATGATGGACGGCACACAGCACAGCGTTTCGACGTTGTTGACGACGGTGGGCTTGCCCCACAGGCCGCTGGTCGTCGAGCGCGGCGGGCGGGTGCGCGGCACGGCGCGCTTGCCCTCCAGTGCCGAGAACAACGCGCTGGCCTCGCCGCAGATATAGCGCCCGCCGCTGCCATGGACGTGGATGGTGAGCGAGAAACCAGAGCCCAGGATGTCGGTGCCGAGATAGCCGCGTGCCTCGGCCTCGGCCACGGCGCGGGAGAGCCGTTCCATCGCCAGCACGTATTCGCCACGGACGAAGATGTAGGCGGTTTCGGCCTGGACCGCGAAGGCGCCGATGATGATCCCCTCGATCATCAGATGCGGCGCGGCTTCGAGCAGGAGACGGTCCTTGAAGCTGCCGGGTTCCATCTCGTCGGCGTTGATGACGAGGTAACGGTGGCGCGGGGCGTCCGCTCCGCGGGGCGCGCCTTCCCATTTGCGGCCGGCGGGGAAGCCGGCGCCGCCGCGGCCGCGCACTTTCGCGCGCTTGACCTCCTCGACGACGCTTTCCGGCGACATGCCGAAGGCCTTGCGCATCGCCGCGTAGCCACCGGCGCGCTCGTAGCCGGCGATATCGAGCGGCTGGCGGCCCGGCTGGATGCATGAAGTGAGGGGTCTGTCCGCCATCGGCATCACCTGTATTGCTCCAGGATCGTTTCGATCCGCTCGGGGGTGAGGTTGCCGTGCAGGTCGTCGCCGATCATCATCGCCGGGGCGCGGTCGCAGCAGCCGAGGCAGACGATCGGCAGCAGGGTGAACCGGCCATCCGTCGTGGTTTCCCCCGGCTCGATGCCGAGGCGCTGGCGCAGCAGGTTGCTCGCCGCAGTTGCGCCCATGACCCAGCAGGCCACGCTGTCGCACAGCAGGATGACGTGGCGGCCCACCGGGCGGCGGAAGATCAGGTTGTAGAAGGTGGCGACGCCGTCGAGCTCGGCGGGAGTCATGCCGAGCAGGGCGGCCACTTCGGCGAGGTGATCGTCGGAGACATGGCCGTGGCGCTTCTGCACTGCCTTCAGCGCATCGATGCCGGCGGCGCGCGGGGTTTCGGATTCGCGCAGAAACGTCGCGATCGTCTCCCGCAGGGCGGGATCGAGCGGTGCGGACGCCGGGTTGTGTTCAGCGGTCGACATCGGCCATCACGAAATCGATGCTGCCGATGATCGCGATCAGATCGGCGACATAGGCGCCGCGGCTGATCAGCGGGATCATCTGCAAATGGGGAAAGGACGGGGTGCGGATGCGGGTGCGGTAGGAGACGGTGTCGCCGTCGGCGACCAGGTAATAGCCGTTGATGCCCTTGGTCGCCTCGATGCTGACCATCGCCTCCCCGGGCGGCAGCACGGGGCCCCAGCTGACATTGAGGAAATGGGTGATCAGGGTTTCGATGTCCTGCATCGTCCGCTCCTTGAGCGGCGGCGTGGTCAGCCGGTGGTCGGACTTGTAGGGGCCGGGCGGCATGTTTTCGAGGCACTGGCGGATGATGCGCAGGCTCTGGCGGATTTCCTCGATATGGACCACCACGCGGTCGTAGCAGTCGCCGTTGTGGCAGATCGGGATGTCGAACTCGAGCTGGTCATATCCGGAATAGGGGCGCTGGCGTCGATAGTCCCAGCCAAGGCCGCAGGCCCGCAGGCCGGGGCCGGTCACCCCCCAGTCCAGCGCTTCCTCCAGCGTGTAGGCGCCGACGCCGATCGTGCGGGCCTTGAAGAGGCGGTTGCGCATGACGAGCTTGTCGTATTCATCGAGCCGCTTCGACTGGTAGCCGAGATAGTCGCGGATCATCCGGTCCCAGCCCTGCGGCAGGTCCGCCGCGACGCCGCCGATGCGGAACCAGGCGGGATGCATGCGGAAGCCGCAGATCGCCTCGATGATCTGGAACACCCGCTCGCGGTCGGAGAACATGTAGAAGACCGGCGAAAGTTGGCCGACATCCTGCGACATGGTGCCGTAGAACACGAGATGGCTGGCGATGCGGAACAGCTCGGCGAGCATGATGCGGATCATCTGCGCGCGGGACGGCACCTCGATCCCGGCGAGGCGCTCGACCGCCATCACATAGGGGAAGTTGTTCATCACGCCGCCGAGATAGTCGATGCGGTCGGTATAGGGGATGTAGGTGTGCCAGGACTGGCGCTCGGCCATCTTCTCGGCGCCGCGGTGATGAAAGCCGATCTCGGGCACCGCATCGACGATTGCCTCGCCCTCGAGCTGGAGGATGATGCGAAAAACGCCGTGGACGCTGGGGTGGTTGGGGCCGAGATTGAGGAACATGAAGTCGGAGTTCTCGCTGTGCCGCTTCATGCCCCAGGCCTCGGGGTTGAAGCGCAGCGCCTCCTGTTCGGCGCGCTCCTTCTCCTCGGTGAGGATGTAGGGGCCCATCTCGGTGGCGCGGGCGATGTAGTCCTTGCGCAGCGGATGACCGGTCCAGGTCGGCGGCGTGAGGATGCGGAACAGGGTCGGGTGGCCGGCGAAGCCGATGCCGAACATGTCCCAGACCTCGCGTTCGTACCAATTGGCGTTAGGCCAGATATCCGCGATGCTTTGCACCTCGAGCGCGCCCTCGGCGAGCGGGACCTTGATGCGGACATCATCGTTCCGCTCGAAGGAGACGAGGTGATAGACGAGGGTGAAATCGGATGCTGGCAATCCATCGCGATGGACGCGCTGGCGTTCGTCGATCGCGGTGAGGTCGTAGAGCATCTGGAACCGCTGTACGGCGCCATCGCGCAGGTGCCGGATCACGGCATGCAGGATGTCGCGATCGATCCAGATCGTCGGGATCCGGTCGGCGGTCTGCTGCAGGGTGAAGGAAATCGGTCCGAGCGTCCGGACCAGGTCGGACACGATGCCCTGTTCGGCCTCTGTGGCGGGGATGCTGTTGAATTCCGTCAGCATCCCGCCCTCCCTACACGCTGTCCGGCGTGGGGAGGCTGCCGGCGGCTTGCCTCTCCTGGTGTTTGAGATCGCGGAAGCTGGGCCGCTCGATCTTCTCGGCGCCGTTGGGCCCGACCATCCAGCTGAGCGGCCGGCGCTCGGAACCGATCGAATTCTGCAGCAGCGTCAGCCCTTCGAGCAGCGCATCCGGCCGCGGCGGGCAGCCGGGAACGTAGACATCGACGGGCAGGAAGCTGTCGGCGCCCTGGACGACGGCGTAGATGTCGTACATCCCGCCCGAGTTGGCGCAGGCGCCCATCGAGATGACCCAGCGCGGCTCCAGCATCTGGTCGTAGAGATACTTGATGACGGGCGCCATCTTCACGAAGACGGTACCGGATATGACGATCAGGTCGGCCTCGCGCGGGGTGGCGCGCAGCACTTCCGAGCCGAAGCGGGCGATGTCGAACTTGCTGGTGAAGGCGGTTGCCATTTCGACATAGCAGCAGGAAAGGCCGAAATTGAACGGCCAGATCGAATATTTGCGGCCCCAGGCCACCATGTCTTCCAGCCGGCCGAGGGCTACGTTGCGGCGCACGGCATCGGTGAAGGTGCCACTACCGGGGGATGGGGCGGGCGCGTGGCCGGCGGCGCCGAGGCCGCGGAGCAGCGGCGCCGTCGTGGACGCCTGTTGTCCCGTTCCGCCTTTGCCGAAGGTGAACCGCATGGCGTCAGCGCCCCCGCGCCCTGGCAAGTGGCCGTGGCCTCGGCCCCCATTCCAGCGCCCCGGCGCGCCACAGATAGACGAGGGCGGCAAGCAGGGCGAGAATGAAGACCGTGATCACGACATAGCCGGTCCATCCCGCGGCATGGACCGCCGTTGCCCACGCGTAGAGATAGGCGGCCTCGAGATCGAAGATCACGAAGAACATCGCGATGAGGTAGAATTGCACGGGAAGCCGGAAGCGGGCGTAGCCGACGGTGACGATGCCGGATTCGAACGGTTCGCTGGTGGCCCGCTTCATGTGCCGCTGGCCGAGGAAATGAGACACACCGATCATACCCGCGACCAGAGCGACCACGAAACAGGTGTAAACCAGCATTACCCAATAATGGGTGGCATACCCCATAGTCGACGTCCTTCACTCCAGCAGCGCGGATACCGCGAACATCGGAACCAACCGCAAAACGACAGGACTATTAGTTTGTTAACTGACACTATCAACTTGCCGTCTGTCAAGAAGACTTTCAGCAAGGAGAATATTCAAATTTCCAATGGCATAAAAATCAACACGTTATCGGCAACCCGTCGTCCAGGCGCGCGCCGACAGGCTGATAGCGCGCCTTCCGAAAAGGGAGATCTGCCCCATGATGGGACGGAGACACATGATCGCTCCCGGCGCGCAGGTTCAGCTGGCGCCAGAGCCGAGTCGCCGTCAGAGTACGCTCCGATCCATCCGGATCGGATGTCGTGCTCTGTCTTATTGATAATTAGAGCATCTTTATCCGATCAGATGATTCCATCTGATCGGATGATGCTCTAGGTTTCAGTCATCACGCGAATGGACAACAATGCCGAGGCCGATCTTGATTCCCGAACCATTGGCCTGACACTGCCTCTGGGCGTAGTCATCCTGGGCGAGCGTGACGGCCTTGCCATTCACGCGAATGAATGGACCTTCGATTGGCTGGACCTGAAACATGCCGACTGATTTATTGTTTATCCACATGTTTTTTATTATATTTGAACTGAAAGACATATCCAAAATAAATCTACATGTTTTTTTAGATAAATGTCTTATTTTTATTTTATATTTATTGATATTACTCTGGTCAAAATATATGGAAAAGTTTTTCCCTTTTTGATTTTCACTATTTACCATATGTATAAGCTGGCCGGGCTCAAGATTTCTATAATCCTTGATCTGTTTGAAATAATACGCGCTTTTTTGATTATAATAGTCGTTATTTGAGAAAAAATATATGTGATTTTCGTAGGCATATTTTGCGGCAAGCACGATGATTGCTGCAGACAAACAGCCAGCCAGAACGCCAAGTATCAGCCACTCAGAACGTTTCAAAAACTCCATGACCAAGCCTGCTTTTCATTGATTTTCCGTTCATGGCTCAGTCGCTTATCGTTTAATTGTAAATATATGATTAATGTCTTTATAAAGTATTTTTGCTTATCCCATAAATAGAAATATATATTCCAAAAAAAGCCCCAGACGAAGCTGGGGCATTAGTTTGGAACAGGGAATTCAACGTCTGGGAGAAACGTCTGATTTGTTGGATACACCACAACCATTCTTGCCGGATATGATCTGGATCAAGACGCTTCGAAATTCGTGCCAGGTTACACTCCGCTCCGCGAGGATCGTACATCGCTCTATGATCGGGGCGCCTCTTGTATTGCCGTCTCCCTTGAAGCCCTGAGCAGCATGCCGAACAGATCCCGCGGTTCGTCGGGGTCCGCCAACATGTCGAGTTCGTCGTAAAGCCCTGTTCCAGCCAGAAGTGAGCGGACAAAACGCAGTGCCGAAAAATCCTCGGTCGCGAAGCCGACCGAGTCGAATACGGTGATCTGTCTCGCATCCCGCCGGCCCTCAGCCGCGCCGCCAATCACCTCCCAGAGTTCAGTGACCGGATGATCGGCCGGAAGCTGCTGGATTTCACCCTCGATACGTGTTTGCGGCGTGTATTCGACGAATATGTCCGAACGCAGCAGTATATCGCGATGGAGTTCGGTCTTGCCCGGACAGTCACCACCCACTGCATTGATATGAACACCTGACCCGACCATGTTGTCAGTCAGAATCGTGGCATATTGCTTGTCTGCGGTGACCGTTGTGATGATGTCCGCCCCGGCCACCGCATCTTCCGCCGAGGTGCAAGGTGTGACGTCAATATCAAGGCCGGACAGATTGCGCATGCATTTGCGCGTCGCCTCGGCATCGATATCGAACAGCCGAAGATGGCGGATCCCGAGCAGGCGTCGGAACGCAACAGCCTGGAATTCCGATTGCGCACCGTTTCCGATAATCGCCATGCAGCTTGCGCCCCGCGGCGCGAGATGCCGCGCGGCAACCGCCGAGGTTGCCGCGGTCCGCAGCGCGGTGAGCAGCGTCATCTCGGACAGCAGAACGGGATAGCCGGTCCCCACATCGGCAAGGACACCAAAGGCTGTGACCGTCTGCCTGCCTTCGCGCGTGTTCTTCGGATGACCGTTGACGTATTTGAACCCATAGGTCCGGCCATCGCTGGTGGGCATCAGCTCAATCACCCCTTCGGGACTATGCGATGCGACACGGGGCGTCTTGTCGAAGCTTGGCCAACGACGAAAATCATCTTCGACATACGTGGCCAACCCGACGATAAACTCTTCGATGCCGGTGCGCAGCACCAGCTTCATCATGTTATCGACATTGACGAACGGAACGATGTTCAGTTTCGGAATCATTGTGCATAGCTCCTTGTCGGGTAATCGAGCACACGCCTGCCGAGAAGGCTGGCCAGCAGATCGACCATCAGCACCGCTGTTCGTCCGCGTTCGTCGAGAAACGGGTTGAGTTCGACGAGATCGACACTGCCGACAAGGCCACTGTCATGCAGCATCTCCATGACGAGATGCGCTTCGCGGAGGGTCGCCCCGCCCGGCACGGTTGTCCCGACGCCAGGCGCAATCCCCGGGTCGAGGAAGTCGACATCGAGGCTCACATGCAGATGGCCACCGGCCGCCGCCACCCGGCCCAGAAACGCACGAAGCAGCGGCGCGATCCCGTGCTCGTCGATCGCGCGCATGTCGTGAACGGTCATGCCGGTCCGTTCGATCACGCGCCGTTCAGCAGGATCGACGCTGCGAATGCCGAGCATGCAGATATTCGCAGCGTCGATGAATGCCGCCTGCGGCGGGAAAAACCCGTCAAACCCCGGCAATCCGGTCGCATAGGCCATCGGTACGCCATGCAGGTTGCCGCTTTTGGTTGTCTCCAGCGTGTGGAGGTCCGGATGGGCATCAAGCCACAACACGAAAAACGGCTTTTGCCATTCCCTCACCCGGCGACACAGCCCCGTGAGCGATCCCGCCGCCAGGCTATGATCGCCACCGAGACAGACCGGAAAAACCTCAGTCGAATCGAATGCGGCATAGGTCGCGTCGGCCAGGGCCGACGTCCACCCCGCGACCTCGGGCAACCCCTTGATCGCGCTGTTGCCATGCAATGCCGGCCGGACCAGCGCAGGGGCGATATTCCCCAAATCTTCCACGGCATGGCCGAGTTCGGCGATCGCCCTGGCAATCCCGGCCGCCCGGAATGCGCTTGGCCCCATGTCGCATCCAGGCCGTCCCGCCCCGTCCTGAACAGGGGCTCCGATCAGCCGACATTGCTTGTGCTGCACCATCACTCCCCCCGGGATGCCGTTGCTTTCCATGAGGGCGAGCGAACCACGGAACCATGGCTGAGTTGAGCAGGATTATTGATAAAAATGATCGTCAATTTTGCCATTTTGCCTGATGCCTTTGATCAGAATATAGATAGCGTGCATGACACAGGCTGGTTCCCTCGACGAAAGACTGATCACCCTGCTGCGCCACGATGGCAGACGAAGCATCTCCGACCTTGCGCTCGCGCTGGGGATTTCGCGCGCCACGGTCCGCGCCCGGATCGAACGGCTTGAGAAAAGCGGCGTGATTATCGGCTACACGGTGGTGCTACGCGCCGATACGGTCGCGGCGCCAGTGCGAGGGATCATGCTGATCGAAGTCGAGGGCCGCGCTGCGGACCAGGTCGTTCGCGCCCTCAGCGGCTTTCCCGAGGTCATCGAGGTTCACACGACGAACGGCAAATGGGACCTGATCGTTGAACTCGCAGCCCCAAGCCTGGCCGATCTCGACGCCATTCTCAGGCGCATCAGGCTGATTCCCGGCATAACCGGCAGCGAAACCAACCTGCTCCTCGCGACACCGCGCAGCGCGCGCGCCCGGCTTTAGGTTCTGGACTCAACTGATCCATGATGTGACGGCGAGGACGAGGCAAATACCAGCGAGGAAATTTCGTGCGGTTTTGTCATATCGTGTGGCGATGGCGCGCCAGTCCTTGAGCCTACAGAAGGCGCGTTCGATGAGATTGCGCTTTCTGTAGGCGACGGGGTCGAAGTGCGGAATGGCGCGGCGGTTGGGCATGGGCGAGATCACCGGCCTGGTGCCTTGGCGGGTGAGGAAGGCGCGAAGATCATCAGCGTCGTAGGCTTTGTCGGCGATCAGCTCTTCTGGTGGCGGTATTGTGGGCAGAAGCGCCCTCGCGCCGCTGATGTCGGAGGCCTGTCCTGGCGTCAGGAGGAGTGCGGCGATGCGTCCCTGCTCATCTGCGACGGCGTGGATCTTGGTCGTCCGTCCACCCCTCGACCGGCCGATGGCCTGGCTTTGCGCCCCCCTTTACCGCCCGCGGCCGCGCGATGTGCCCGAACCGAGGTGCTGTCCACCATGGCGATGCGCGGCGGATCCGCGCAGGCGACAAGCGCCGCGAAGATCTCCTGCCAGAGGCCACGCTGGCTCCAGCGGTTGAACCGGTTGAACACAGTGGTTCGTGGCCCATAGGCCTCAGGAAGCGCTCGCCATCGCAAGCCCTCGCGAAAGCGATGCAGGATGCCGCTCAGCACCCGGCGGTCATCAACCCGAGGCTTGCCGCCAAGCTTCGGCAGCAATGGTTCGATCGCAGCCCATTGCGTGTTGTTCAGCCAGAAAAGTTCCGCCATGTTCCAAGTCCTCCAAACAGACTTGAATCAGACGCCCCGTAGTCATGGCAATAGGTACAGAACCTAGAGCACTACATCCGATCCTTTCGGATCGGAAATTCCTCTGGCCTGGGGCGATCAGGCCGCCTTTTCCGGCCCGACGATGTCTGGAACAACCGCTTCTCCACTTTGCGATGAGCGTGCGGCGGCCTCGATCACGGCCATGACCGCGAGCGCATCGCGCGGTGGAACCGGACCGCCGCCACCGCCACGCAATGCGTCACGCAGTTCAGCGTAAAACCTGCGATGATCGCCCGCCGGAACGGGGACTTCGCGCGTCACCCCGGCCTGGTCGAAGTGCAGCATATCGTCCGGGTCTTTGCCCCATCCGTCCGACCCCGGCCGCATGCCAGCGCGCAGTTGGTCTTCCTGGATGTCGGCGAGGCGTTTGACCAGCGTTCCCCTATCCCCATGCACGACGAAACGGTGCCCACCACCGGCGGCCAGCATTCCTGCATGCAAAATCGCACGCCGCTTGCCATAATCGAGAACCACATGCACCCAGTCCTCGACCACAGCACCATTGCGTTGAGCCGCAAAATTGGCCTGCACATTTTGCGGCATCCCGAAAAGGCAAAGCACCTGATCGACAAGATGAGGCCCCAGATCGAGCCACAATCCGGCCCCCGGGCCAGCCTGTTCCCGCCAGCGGGACCGCACGTCCGGACGAAACCGGTCGATATGGGATTCGAAATGAAAGATTTCGCCGATCAGCCCGTCTTCGACAGCCTTGCGAATCCCCAGAAAATCGCTGTCCCAGCGCCGATTTTGGAAAACGGAGACGATCCGGTCCGCGCGTCGTGCGGCGGCGATGACAGATCTCGCATCCGCGAGGTCAAGCGTGAAGGGCTTGTCGACAACGACATGTTTCCCGCGTGCCAGCGCGGCTTCGGCGAGAGGACGATGCGTCTCGTTCGGTGACGCGAGAACAACCAGATCGATGTCGTCACGATTGAACAGGGCGACCGGGTCGGCCTCCACGGGCAGGCCGGGCAGATCGGCACGAACCTTCGCCGGCTCGCGCGAGGCGATCGCCGTCAGCCGGTAGCCATCTGTTGCCGATATCAGCGGCGCATGAAATGCGCGCCCGGCATACCCATAGCCGACCAGGCCAACGCGAATTTTGTCATCTTCAAACATCATGTACCTGGCGGAATATGCTTGGCGGGCGGCTGGATCTCATTTGATCTTCGGCACCGTGACACCGATCATGTCACCGGCCGTGACGATCGACGCCAGTCTTTCCTCGTCCCAGCCCTCGGTTCCGGCAGGTCGCTGCGGCAGAACCATCCAGCGATAATCAGCGGTGGAGTCGACAACGCGAAGCTTCACATTGTCGGGAACGCTGGTTCCCCATTCGGCCAGCAACCCGCGGGGATCGCGCACGGCGCGGGCACGATAGGATGCCGATTTGAACCAGAAAGGCGGATAGCCCAGCACTGCCCGCGGGTAGCAACTGCACAGGGTGCAGACCACAAGGTGATGTACCGACCCGCTATTTTCGACGACGCCGAGCGGCGGTGCCCCCCGCATGACGACCCCCAGCTCTTCCACGGCGCGGGTTCCGTCATCAAGGAGGCGTTGGCGGAACGCCCGATCAACCCAGGCGCGTGCGACGATGCGCCCGCCCTGGGCCGGACTCGCCGCTTCGGTAATCGCGATCCGGTCGGCGATCTCGGCCGACGAGACAATGGATTTCTCCGCCAGGATATCGCGGATGGCGACGAGAAGATGTTCGGCGGGAGCGGAAAGCAGGTCGTCCGGTGCGCTCATGGTCTGGCCAGCCAGGTTTCATAGATTTCGATCAGGATCTCATCGTCTCCTCGCCCCTCAGGCCATATTGCCTGAAGCGGGAAGGCGACATGATAGAGCTCGAGCTCAGGCGCAGGTCGGGCAAAGGCCAGATCTTCGGGATTGGGGAACCGCCCGAGATAGGCACGGATTTCACCCTGCATGCCGCGAACGTAATGCGGTGTGCGGATGTGAACGGCTCCCCCTGTCTCGGGCCAATCATCCCGTACGAGAACATTGTCTCCGGGCGCGAAGGCGGTCATGCCGCCGCCAGGGCGCGGCGCAATTCGGCCTCGGTAATCACTCCACGGCACAGCAGATTATCGGCTATCGAGCGTATCCAGCGCTGATAATAGCCCAGAGCGTGATAATCCTGTTCCGGAATGGCCTCTATCCCGCGGCGCAATTCGTCGACACTCATCAACCCCTTCAGGCTGAGCAACTGCCGCAGCGCATCGACCTCACGATCAAAATCGGTCAGCGTGTGGGGCTCGGTGTCGACCCCGGAGCACATGAAGGCCGAAACGCCACCCAGATCGTGGTGTGACCGGGGCCGATTTTCCGGCAATTTTTCGCTCGTGGATGTTTCGCTGCCATCTGCCATGCAAGCAATCTAGCGTATGCCGGCGACAGCACAACACTCAACCATTTCAGCAACCGGGTTTCCGTGCTGAATGACAAAGAACACAGTATTTTCAGTGAGATGGTGGGCGCACAAGGACTCGAACCTTGGACCCGCTGATTAAGAGTCAGCTGCTCTACCAACTGAGCTATGCGCCCATCACACATGATCGCCCGCGTCGCAGCGCGTCGACAAAGGCCCTCTAGCAAGATCGGCACGGTCTGTGAAGAGGCCGATCCGACACTTGATCAATCTGCAGATATGGCGAATTAGAAACATGACTGGCCATGCAGGCTCCCGCAATGCACAGAACAGGTAGAATTCGATGCCGCACTCAAGGAAAATGAGCTTCCGACGCGCCCCGCTCTGGACCGCAGCAACGATGATCGCCGTGCTGGCTGGCGTGCTCGGTGTCGAAGCTGCCTTTGGCCAGGGGTCGGGCGCCTATGTTCCCGCACCGACCGCGGCGGCACCCGGGGCGTTTCCTGCCCTGCCCAAACCGAATACCAGCGGGATGAGCCAGACGCAGATCGCCGAGGTGCAACGCGGCGAATACCTCACGGCCGCGGCCGACTGCATGCCTTGCCACACAGCCCCCGGCGCGAAGCCGTTCTCGGGCGGCCTGTCTTTCGTGACACCCTTCGGCACGATCTATTCGCCGAATATCACCCCTGCGAAAGCAACGGGGATCGGCAAGTGGACGCAAGGGCAGTTTTACGACGCTCTCCATTACGGCATCTCGCCCGGCAGCTCGCTCGGCGTGTTTCCGAAATATCTCTACCCGGCGATGCCCTATACGTCCTACGCCAAGCTGACGAAGCCGGACGTGACGGCCATCAAGGCGTATCTCGATGCGATACCGGCCGTCGATGTGCCACACGTGCCAAACCGGCTGGGCTTTCCGTTCAATATAAGGGCGATGCTGCTCGGCTGGCGGATCATGTTCTTCAGCACCGCGCCAATCCACGACAAGAAGGACTGGTCGCCCGCAGTGCGCAAGGGCGCCTATCTCGCCGAAGCTCTCGGCCACTGCAGCGAATGCCATTCGCCGCGCAACCTGCTCTTCGCCATCAAGTCCGGCGACACGCTCGCCGGCGCGCAGATTCTTGGCGAACCCTGGTATGCGCCGAACATATCATCCTCGAAAACCTATGGTGTCGGCGGCTGGAGCCGGAGCGATCTGGTCGACTATCTGCATGACGGCGGCAACATGAACCGCGGCTCGGCGTTCGGGCCGATGCAGTCGGTGGTCAATTACAGCCTGAGCCAGATGCCGCGGCAGGATATCGACGACCTCGCCGCCTATCTCCAGACGGCAACACCGCCGCGCGAGAACCCGGTGAAGCCGGTAGCGCTTGCCAAGGGTGAACTCGCGCAGGGCAAGATGCTCTACGATCAGAATTGCGCCGCCTGCCACCAGGCGGATGGCAAGGGTGTGAAGGACGTTTTCCCCAACCTCGCCGGCAACGATGCGGTGACCAACGGGCCGTCCGACAACGTGATCGGCGTCGTCCTCGGCGGGATGATCCCGTGGCATGTCAATGGCCCGGCCATGCCCGCGTTTGGCTCGATGCTGGATGACTCGCAGATCGCGGCCATCGCGAACTACGTCCGCACCGCCTGGGGCAATAAGGGCGTGACCGATGCCAATGCCGCAAAGGTGCTGGCGATCCGCGAATCAGCACCGCCCCATGACATCGCACTGGCGGATGCGGACTATCTCGATCTCCCGCCGATTGCCTCCGCCGCTGCGCGCAAGATGAACTGTCCGCTGCTGACCCCGGATCTCGTGTCTCCCGGCCACGGGGTGATGGACATGATGCAGGGCGCAACGCCGGCCACCCTCGGCAACCGCACCCGTCTGCTGATTGCGGCGATCCGCAAGGCCTATCCAGGCATCAGCGCGCAGCGCATGTCCGCATTCCTGATGGCGGCGTATTGCCCGGTCGTGGCGCAGGAACGCGGTCTGTCGCTCTCGCAGAAGAAAGCCGCGCTGACGCGTTTCCTTGCCGATGCGGCGAAACTCGACACAGCCGCGAAGACGGGGAGCTGAGGCCATTCGGCCTCCGCTTCTGACCGAAACGCTTCGAGGTGCGGCGATCCTGCCGCATCTCGAATCACTCGCCCGCCTGCGGATCGAGGTGTTCCGCGCCTGGCCCTATCTCTATGACGGCGACGAGGCATATGAGCGCGACTATGTCGCGACCTACGCCGCAAGCGAACGCGCCGCGATCGTGATTGCAAGGGAGGGCGAGACCATCATCGGTGCCTCCACCTGCCTGCCTCTCACCGACGAGGACGAGGCCATGCAGGCACCATTCCGCGCCTTCGGGTTCGACCCGGCTGCGGTCTTCTATTTCGGCGAATCGGTGCTGCTGCCAGCCTATCGCGGCCGGGGCATCGGCGTCGGCTTTTTTCGTGAGCGCGAGGCGCATGCACGCTCGGTTTCGGACGCGACATATGCCGCCTTCTGCGCCGTGATCCGCGACGAGACCGATCAGCGCCGCCCGGCAGACGCAACCACGCTCGACGCGTTCTGGCGCAAGCGCGGGTATGCCCCTGTGCCCGATCTCGCATGCCGGATGCGCTGGCGGGAGATCGGCGGTGTCGGAGAGGTGGAAAACCGGCTCCAGGTGTGGATGAAGCCACTGGGCAGCGCCTGACGATGCGGATCGCCCTCTCGCCCTTCCCGATCCGCCGCCCCGAGGGCCTCGATGATTTTTTCTCGACCGTGGATCGACTGATCGAGGATGCGAAATTCGGCGGCGCCGATCTTCTCGTCCTGCCGGAATATGCCTCGATGGCGCTCGCCGGCGCCTTTGTCGCTGCACCGGATATTACGGCCGAGCTCGATGCCGTCGTCAGCCGTGCCGATGCGCTGGTGGCGGGTTTCCGCACCCTCGCCCGCGCGCGCAGCCTGCTGGTCCTGCCCGGGTCGGTCCCCATGCGCGGCGTCGACGGGAAGATCCGCAACAGGGCGCCACTGATCGATGGAGACGGTCGCATCGCCTTTCAGGACAAGCGGGTAATGACGCGCTTCGAGTCCGAGCGCTGGGGGATCGTGCCAGGCGAGTCCACCGCCGTATTCGAGACCGATTTCGGCCGGCTCGGCATCGCCATCTGTTACGATTCCGAGTTCCCCCTGCTGACGCGTGCGCAAGTGCTCGCCGGAGCGGACACGATCCTGATCCCGGCCTGCACCGACACACTGCACGGTTTCAACCGGGTGCGGCTGTCGGCCCGGGCGCGGGCACTGGAAAACCAGTGCTTTACCGCCGTGGCGCCAACCACAGGGATGGCCCCGTGGTCGGCCGCTGTAGATGAAAATCGCGGTTATACCTGTGTTTTCGGACCGGTTGATCGAGGTTTCCCGGAGGACGGGCTGCTGGCCCGCGGCGCGCTGGATTCGCCGGACCTGCTGTTCACAACGCTCGATCCAGCCCGCCTCGCGGCAACGCGCGCCGACCCGGCGGTCAGAAACCGGACCGACTGGCCCGAAGATCCGGCGCCAGCCCCGGTGGTCCGGCTGACATGACCCTGGTTTACATCGTTGCCGGCGAAGCGAGCGGTGACGTGCTGGGCGCCCGCCTGATCGCTGCAATGCGTGCGCGGGCCGGCGGCATCGAGGTCGCTGGCATTGGCGGCGCGCGGATGGCCGAGCAGGGCGTCGCGTCGTTGTTCCCGATGCAGGACCTGGCGCTGATGGGCCTGGCGGAAGTGCTGCCCAAGATCGTCCGGCTGCGCCACCGACTCGAACAGACCGTGGCGGACATTGCCGCGAAACGACCTGATATCGTCGTCACCATCGACAGTCCGGACTTCACGCTTCGCCTGCTGCGACGCATAGCACCACTCGGCATGCGGCGCGTTCATTACGTCGCTCCCCAGGTCTGGGCCTGGCGGCAGGGGCGGGTCAGGCATTTTCCCGGTCTGTGGGACAGGCTGCTCTGTCTTCTCCCCTTCGAGCCGGATTTTTTCGCGCCGCATGGGTTGAACCCGGTCTTTGTTGGCCATCCGGTCCTCGAATCGGGCGCTGATGCCGGTAACGCAGCGCGGTTTCGTGCCCGTTTCGACCTTGCCGAGACCACGCGGCCGCTGATCCTCATGCCCGGCAGCCGCCGCACCGAAACCTCCCGGCTGATGCCGATCTTCGGCGCAACAGTCGAACGCCTGCGCTCAAGATTTCCCGATCTCATGCCGGTGCTGGCCGCAGCCCCGGCACTGGCCGGCGAACTGCGGGCCGAGGCCGCCACCTGGACGCACCCGCCGCTCATCGTCACCGATGTGGCCGAACGATATGACGCCTTTGCCGCTTCTGCCGCCGCCCTGACCAAATCCGGCACCTCGACGCTGGAACTCGCCCTTGCCGGCGTGCCCATGGCCGTGACCTATCGAGTCAACCCGATCAGTGCCTTTGTGGCCCGAAGGCTGGTCAAGGTGAAGCACGCGGCGATGATCAACCTGCTGGCCGGCGAGGAACTGGTTCCGGAGCTGTTGCAGCAATCATGCACGCCTGAGAGACTGGCGACCGAGATTGCATCGCTGCTTGGCGATACTTCACTGGCAGATGCGCAGCGTGCGGGATTTGCCGCCGCTCTCGCGACGCTTGCGATTCCAGGCGCGTCCACCCCCAGCAATGCAGCGGCAGAGAGAGTGCTGGAGCTGCTCTGACAGGCGTTCCGGAGGAATGCGTCCTTGTCCGATCCATCCGGATCGGGACTGCCTTACGCCGCCTTACGCATCCATGGAGCGAACACAAGTAAAGGCCCGGACAAGGCCGGGCCTTTCATACAATCAGGTAAACCGCGTATGCGGCACGATAGTGCCGCAACCAGCTACTTGATCTTCGCTTCCTTGAACGTCACGTGCTTGCGAGCAACCGGATCATATTTCCGGAACTCGAGCTTGCCCGTCTGCGCCTTGGCGTTCTTCTTGGTCACATAGAAGAAGCCGGTGTCGGCGGTGGAAACGAGTTTGATCTGAACAGTGTTCGTCTTGGCCATGCGTGTTCTCCGATCGGGTCGATATGATCGACCTTGCCGGCCCGGTCAACCCCCGGCGCGAACATCATCGAGCAGCGGCCGGATCAGCGCGGCACGATAGGCTGCCGGATCGTCGATCAGCGCCCTGGCCGCCCGCTCATAGCCACTCGCCCCGATCGCCGCCGGGCAGGATTCGCGCAGGGCCAGCACCTCGGCAAGAGGCATCGGCGCCCGTGAGGCACGGGTTTCGGCAAGCGGTTTGCGCAGCAGGTCATCACCGCGCTTCAGGGCCGCGATCTGGTTCGCAAGGACATCGGTGCCGAGGCTGGTGCAGACCTGCGGAAACACGCCCAGGCTCTGCAAAGGCCAGCCGCGAGGCGCAATCATCCGGCTCCAGGTCACGAACAATTCTCCTCCGCCCGGCAATTCGGTGACACTCTGCACCAGGCCCTTGCCGAGCGTTGCACTACCGAGCACGACGCCACGGTCATTGTCCGCGACCGCGGCAGAGAATACCTCGGCGGCGCTGGCGGTGCTGCCATCGACCAGCACCACAACGGGCAAGCCCCGCGCGATATCCGCACCCTCGGCCTGCCAGACCTTGTTGGCGGCGGGATCTCGGCCAACCGTACGAATGATGGTCCCCCGCGACAGCAGGGTGTCGAGACTGAGGACCGACTGACGTAGCACGCCACCACGATTGCCGCGCAGATCGATGACGATTCCCTTGGGCGCCGGCTGTGCCTGCGCGAGATGCGCGAGCGTGGCGGCGAATTGCTGCGCGGTGCCGTGATCGAACCCTGCCACGCGGATATAGCCAATCCCGTCATCGATCTGGCCGCTGACACTCTGGGTCGGCACGAGGGCGCGGTTCAGCGTGATGGTCTGCGGCAGGCTGTTTCCCGGCCGGATCGTCAGATCGACACTGCTGCCGATGGGACCGGCGATGTCCATTTGCAACTGACCGACGGGCTGACCGACTGTCTCCTGACCATTAATTGCGAGGAGTTGCATGCCGGGGGCGATGCCGGCCCGGTCAGCCGGGCTTGAAGGCGTGACCCCGGTGATCACGACAAGACCGTTCTGGCGCGCCAGGCTCATGCCGATCCCGCCACGGCCCAGCCTCAGCGCCCGTTCGGCGGCCGCATCGCGGGGGGCGACATAGCGGGAATAAGGATCGAAATGGTTGAACAACTCGTCGAAGAAGCTGCGGATCATGCCGCCGGTGCCAGCCCGCTTGATGACAGGCGACGCCTTGTAGGCCTGCGATGCGACCGCAGCACAGGCCATGCCCCATTTTGCCGCATCCCCGGCAGGTGGCGCGACGGTCGCGTAGATGACGCGGTTCGGACCGAACAGAACGAGCTTGCCGGACTTCTCCTGCACCGCGATGTCCGGATCGAGCGCGGTAATGCCCGAAAGCCCCCACACCGCCATGCGCGGTATGCCGAGCGGTTCGAGCGTTCGCGGCGCCATGAAAGCCAGCGCAGCGCCCCAGACCGCCGCGACACGGGCGGTATCAAACCCCCGCTGGTCCGCCTGCGCCCCAGGCAGCGGCGTCACGACGCATATCATCGCGACGATGAGCCTGATCAGCGGCGCAAATCTCGATCGACGGACATGACACGCCCCGAAACGTCGGGGGCGTGAGTGCGCCGGCAGTCTGCTCATCGGCGTCCGCGTTTCTGCCTGGACGGCGCGCGGCCGGGCTTCCTGCCTCCGCCCTTGCGCGCCGGCAGGCGGCGTCCTGGTCCCTTCCCCTCACCCGGCGCGCTGCCGCCTTCGATCAGGGTGAACAGCAGCCCGCCGGTCACCGGCTTGGCTTCGCGCAGCCGCACAAGCACCGTATCGGCGAGACGGAACACCACGCGCGAGCGGGTGCCTGACAGCGTGCCGTCAGTCTCGTCGAAATGCCAGAAATCGTCGGGCAACAGCGCCATCGGCACGAAACCGGAAGCTCCGGTCGCATCGAGGGTGACGAACAGGCCAAACCGCGTCACCCCGCTGATCCGCGCGCCAAAATCCTCGCCGATCCGGTCGGCCAGGTAAGCGGCAAGATAGCGATCCGCCGATTGCCGCTCGGCATCGGTGGCGCGGCGCTCGGTCGAGGTGATGGCGGCCGCAATCGTCTCGAAGCCCTCGGCATGCTCGGAGCGCAACCCGTCGGTGCCGAGCTTCAGCCCGGCGATCAGCGCGCGATGGACCAGAAGATCGGCATAACGGCGGATCGGCGATGTGAAATGCGCGTAGCTGTTCAGCGCGAGGCCGAAATGGCCGATATTCTCGGGCGCATATTCCGCCTGGCTCTGGCTGCGCAGCACGGCCTCGTTCACCAGAGGGGCGGCATCGGTGCCGGAGACGAGGCGAAGCACGTGGTCGAGGTCACGTGGGCGAAGCTGGTCGCCAGGTTTGAGCGAAATCTCGAATGTCGCCAGCAGGTTGCGGAGCGAATCCAGCTTTTCCGGCGAAGGTGGGGCGTGTACGCGATACATGCAGGGCTGGCGCAGCCGTTCCAGTTCCTCTGCCGCCGCGACATTGGCGAGGATCATGAACTCCTCGATCAGCCGGTGGCTGTCGAGCCGTGGGCGCGGCGCCACATCCGTCACCCGGCCGGCCTCGTCGAGCGTGATCTTGCGCTCCGGCAGGTCGAGGTCGAGTGTTCCACGTGCCTGTCGCGCGCCCAGCAGCGTGCGATAGGCGGCGTAGAGATGGCCGAGCGTCCCGTCCGGCAGATCGGCTTCCCGGCCGGACTCGAAGGCGCCCTGCACCTCCTCGTAGGTCAGACGGGCGAAACTGCGCATCAGGCCGCGGCCGAATTTGTGGCTCAGCTTGCGGCCTTCTGAATCCACGATCATCTCGACGAACAGGCACCCCCGGTCCTCGCCCGGCCGCAGGCTGCACCAGCCATTGGAAAGCGCCTCGGGCAGCATCGGCACCACGCGGTCGGGAAAATAGACCGAGTTGCCGCGCTTCAGCGCCTCGCGGTCGAGCGCAGAGCCGGGGCGCACGTAATGCGCGACATCGGCGATGGCGACGACGATGCGATGTCCCGGCCCGGCCGGTTCGGCGAAGACGGCATCATCGAAATCGCGCGCATCGGCCCCGTCGATCGTCACCAGCGGCACTTCGCGCAGATCGGTCCGCTGTCCGGGGCGAACGCCGCGGGCGCGCTTGGCCTCGTCGATGGCGGTTTCCGGGAAATCGGCCGGAATCCCCAGCGCCGCAATGGCGATCAGGCTGATCGAGCGGGCATCGCCCATCCGGCCGAGATGCTCGGCGATACGCGCAGGCTTCGGCCCGTAGCCGAAGGCCGGCAACGGCATGGCGCGAACCACATCGCCACTTTCAGCCCCCGCAGTCTCGCCCGGCGGAACCTTCCACTCAGCGCGGCTCTTGCGGTCGACCGGCTCGATCCAGCCACCCTCCGCCTCGGCCCGGAACACGCCGATGATGCTGGCCGGCTCCTCATCGAGTCGCCGTATCGTGCGACCTTCGTAACGATCATCGTCGATTCGCCGCAGTCGCGCGAGTATGCGGGCACCCGGCGCGAGCGCGGCATGGCCGCGTTTCTCCGGCATCATGAAAATGATCGGCGGCTTGCCGGGCTGGTCCCAGCCAACCGGCCGGGCGAGCGGATCGCCGTCGCGATCGGTGCCGGTGATCTCGACGACGCAGCGTTCCGGCAGTGCCTCGGCCGCACGCACCTGTCGCCCGCCAGCACGCACCAGCACGCCATCGCGCTCGAGAGTCCGCAACATCGCGCGCAGCGCCGGTTTCTGGTCAGGGCCGAGGCCGAACGCGCGCGCAATATCTCCCTTGCGCAGGCGCGTTCCCGCTTCGGCGATGAACTCGCGCAGCACGGATTCGGTCGGCAGTTCGGCAAAACGCCGTGGCGGCTTGCGACTCATGCGGCACCGCGGCGGCGCGTCACGACGATCCTATCGACCGAACCCCAGAATACAATCTGGAATCGGTGCACGGCAGCGCCTCACGCATCATTCGTTTTCACAAGTCTAAAACGCATAATCCCAATGTAGCGCGGCGACAACGCCGGTTCAGGCTTTCATCCCCGGACGTGTGGCAAGTTTTCCAACTATGGCCTGTATGCAACAGCGGCCCTGTCGAGCATCGCGTTGAAGAGGGCGCCGAACAGCACGGCGTAGGCGCTCAGATAGAACCACATCATCAGGCCGATGATCGTGGCGAGCGGCCCATAGGTCTGGCTGTAGGCGGCAAAACGGCCGACATAGACGGCAAACCCGTATGACACGAGAAGCCAGGCCAGGATCGCCACCAGGGCACCCGGGGCTATCGGATGCCCCGCGCCACGCCCGAAGGCCGGCCCGTAGCGGTAGACCAGTCCGAGCGCGATGCCCATGAACCCGATCAGCAGGCCAAACCCGGGCAGCACCGTCAGCATCGCCGGCGCATTCGAAAGGCCCAGAAAGGCGAGCGCAAGCGGCATGCCGACCAGCACGGCGATGGCGATGATCGCCCCGATCATGGCGATCAATGTCATTCCGAGGGTCACCGCCTGGAATTTGAAAAAGCCGCGCGTCTCCTGCCGCTTGTGGATCATGTTCAGCGCGTAGATCAGGGATTTGGTGCCCGATGACGAGGAATAGAGCGTGAACCCGAGGGAAATCATCAGGCCGATGCCCAGCGTCGTCTTGCCGCCGGACACAAGTTGCTGGATCCGCCCGCCGATCAGGTCAAAGGCCGCCGGCGGCATCAGATGCTTCAGATAGAGCAGCTGCGGTTCAACCGATATCGGGTCGAACGCGAGGCCATAGAGCGAAATCAGCGCCGTGATCGCCGGAAACAGCGACAGCGTGGCATAGAAGGCGCAACCGGCGGCGACGAGGGACATTTCGCCACTCATCAGCTCGATGATGGCGGCGCGCAGACCCTGGCTCCAGAGCCCGAGGCGCCGCCGCCAGGACATCAGGCGCCGTCCAGGAACCGCCGGATCACCGCGATGGTAGGCGAATCCATCAGCGCCGGGGCGTGGCCGCAGGCCGGGACGGTATGCGTCGCGGCACCATCCTCTTCCATGCGCGCGAGCGTTGCCTCGGTCAGCAGATCGCTCGTCGCTCCGCGGAGCGCGAGCACAGGAACCCGAACCGCTTGCCAGATACCACCAAGATCAGCGTCCATGGGCACCGAGGCGCGGATCGGTTCGGCGATCGCGGGATCGTAATGGAGAGCGACCCCCCCACCCTCGACCGGCCGCGCCGAATGACGTGCGAGGTCAGCCCATTGCGGATCGGTCAGCGGGCCAAACGGCGCGTGCACAACGCGCAGATGGGCTTCGAGCGCCGAGATGTCGGGAAAAATTGCGGGTGCTTCGCTCATGTAATCGCGGATCCGGCCCAACGCCGCGGCCGGGATATGCGGGCCGATATCGTTGAGCACGAGGCGAGTGATCGGCGTACGCGCCGCCGCCGCGACCATCATGCCGCAAATCCCGCCAAGCGAGGTGCCAACCCAGGCAACCGGCTTGTTCAGCCAGGCGAGCAGATGCGCCAGTGCAATGACATAGGAGGGCGGCTGGTAGAGCGCCCCGTTACGCAGCCATTCCGAACGTCCGCGTCCCGGCAGGTCGGGGCAGATGACATGGTAGCGATCGGCGAGGCTTTCGGCGAGACTGTCGAAATCGCGCCCGTTGCGGGTCAGGCCGTGCACGCAAAGCACGGCCGGCGCGGCCGGGTTGCCGAATTCCACGAAGGCGAGCCGATGGAAATCGTTGCCAAGCAGATAGGGAACAAAACCCTGCCGCGCCACGACCGGCTTCCCTTTAGATGATGCCGTCCCGGCGCAGCGCGGCGCGGGCGGCTTCGTCGAGTCCAAGCATGTCGGTCAGCACCTCATCCGTATGTTCCCCCAAATTGGGTGGGGCGAGACGATAGTCCACCGGCGTTTCCGACAGACGGACCGGATTGGCGACCAGTTTCACCGATACGCCATCGTTTCTGGTCATGTCGATCAGATTGCCACGCGCGATCACGTGCGGATCGGCGAAGACCTGCTCCAGCGTATTGATCGGGCCGCAGCCGATTTTCAGCTCTTCGAGCCGTTCCAGCCACCAGGCCGAAGGGTGCTGCAGCAGCACTGCGGCGAGGGTTGCGGTCACGAAGGCGCGATTGGCGACGCGGGCGGCATTCGTCATGAATCGCTCGTCGGCCAGCAGGTGTTCCAGCCCGAACGCGTTGCAGAAGCGCGCGAAGGTCGGGTCATTGCCGATCGAGAGAACGATATGGCCGTCTTCCGTGGCGAAAACCTGATAGGGCACGATGTTTGGATGCTCGTTGCCAAGCCGCGGCGGATTCTTGCCGGTGGCGAGATAATTCATGCCCTGGTTGGCAAGCCAGGCAACATGCGTGTCCAGCATGCCGATATCGATATGCTGGCCTTGCCCGGTCATTTCCCGATGGCGCAGCGCGGCGAGCACGCCGATCGCGCCGTATAGCCCGGCGAACAGGTCCGCCACCGGCACACCCACCTTCATCGGCTGGCCATCCGGCACGCCGGTAAGCGACATGATGCCGCCCATCGCCTGGATCAGGCTGTCATAGCCGGGCCGGGAGGCGTAGGGTCCGGTCTGGCCGAAGCCGGTGATCGAGCAGTAGATCAGGCCGGGATTGCCACCCTTGAGATCTTCATAGCCAAGGCCGTAGCGCGGCAGCGTTCCAACCTTGAAGTTCTCGACCAGGATATCGCTTTTCGCGATCAGCGCACGCGCGAGCTGCTGTCCCTCTGGCTTGGCGATATCGAGCGTCACCGACCGCTTGTTGCGATTGGCACCGGCGAAATAAGCGCTCTGCTCGGTTCCCGGCAGGGCGGGCGGCGCGAAACCGCGTGTGTCGTCGCCGCTGCCGGGCTTCTCGATCTTGATCACCTCGGCGCCGAGATCGGCCAGCATCTGCACGCAGGTGGGACCGGCGAGCACACGGGTCAGATCGAAAACGGTCAAACCCGCGAGCGGCCCCGAAGGTGTTTTGGTGGAGGCGGCTTTGTGTTCAGACATTCAAGGACTCCCGTCAATGCCCCGGCAATAGCGAGACTGCCGTGGCAGGTCAAAACGGGAGGTCCGGGAATATCCGTGGCGGGTCAGTGAGCGATCGGCCCGCCTGTCGGCGGGACGCAGCTGCGCAGCGCCAGACGAACAAGCCGATTGGCAACAGTCGTCAGACCCGCCCGCTCCGCATCCTGGGCAAGCGAGATAAGTCGATCGACGAGAATGAGCGGGCTGACGATCGGATCGTGCTGGTCGGCGGTTTTCGCCGAGGCGAACTGGGTCATCGCGAATGTCCTTCTCAGGATGTCCAACGGAAACAGCCGTTTTTGGCTGCCTCCGAAAATGACCCGCCCCGGATTACAATCCGGTAAACAAATTCGACCAGGAAAGAAAAATTATCTTTCGTTCTCGTCGCTGTCACGCTCGACCTCGATATCGGCATCGATCGCGTCGTCGTCCTCGAGATCGTCGGCATCCGTCAGAATGTCGTCATCGCCCGCATCCTCGACGTCATCCGTATCGACATCGTCCTCCGCGGCCTGCGCCTTGGCGGGCTTCTTGACATCATCGGGGATGGGAACGCTGCGTTTCAGCTTGGGCTGCTCGACCGGCTGCTCGGTGCCGCATTTCGGGCAGACGGCCGGAGCCTTGCCGAGGTCGAAAAACCGCGCGCCGCAGGACACGCAGGTGTGTTTGTCGCCAAGTTCAGGCTTCGCCATGAGAGCCTCGCATTGCAGGGTAAACGGTGGAACTCCGTCAGGGCGGGCGCCATGCCACCCATCGCCCCGCTTGTCAAACCCTGAGAGCTGTCGACAATGATGGCTGGCAAATTCGCTCACTCGTGGTAAGCGCCGCGCCATGGAACACGCTGCCCCGCTGCCCCAGACATCTCGCCGTCCCGCTTCACCGCTTGCTGGAACGATCACCGTTCCGGGCGACAAGTCGATTTCCCACCGCGCGCTGATGTTCGCGGGTCTGGCTGTCGGCGAAACCAGGATTTCCGGCCTGCTGGAAGGCGAGGACGTGCTGCGCACCGCCGCCGCCATGCGCGCGCTGGGTGCGACGATGGAGCGGACCGGCCCGGGCGAGTGGCGCGCCTCCGGCCCGGGCATCGGCGGGCTGCAAAGCCCGGATGACGTGCTCGACATGGGCAATTCAGGCACCGCCGCGCGGCTGCTGTGCGGCATTCTCGCGAGCCACGACATTTTCGCGGTCATGACGGGCGATGCCTCGCTGCGCCGCCGGCCGATGCGCCGGGTGATCGACCCGCTGGCCGCGACCGGTGCGGTCTTCGCCGCGCGCGAGGGCGGACGCCTGCCGCTTTCGGTCCGCGGCGCCGCCGAGGCGATGCCGCTTTCCTATCGCCTGCCGGTCGCCTCCGCCCAGGTGAAGTCGGCGCTGCTGCTCGCCGGGCTGAATGCCCGCGGAATCACCGAGATCGAGGAGCCGGAGCCGACCCGCGACCATTCCGAGAACATGCTCCGCCATTTCGGCGCCGAGGTGGACGTTGCGGCGCACGGCACCGGCAAGCTGATCCGCCTGCGGGGGCAGCCGGAGCTGCGCGGCGCGGATGTCGTCGTGCCCGGTGATCCATCATCGGCCGCCTTCCCGATCGTCGCCGCGCTGATCGTGCCGGGCTCGCGCGTCACGATCCAGGGGGTCGGGCTGAACCCGCTGCGGACGGGCCTGTTTCTCACCTTGCGCGAGATGGGAGCGGCGATCGCGATCGTGAATGCCCGCGAGGCCGGCGGCGAGCCGGTGGGCGATCTCATCGTCACGGCGTCTGACCTGCGCGCCGTCGATGTGCCGGCGGACCGCGCGCCATCGATGATCGACGAATACCCGATCCTTGCCATCGCCTGCGCGATGGCGCGCGGCACCTCGCGGCTGCGCGGCCTCGCGGAACTGCGGGTGAAGGAAAGCGACCGCCTCGCCGCGACGCTCGCCATGATCACTGCCAACGGCGTGAAGGCGTGGGTGGAGGATGACGACCTCATCATCGAGGGGGGTGGCGCGCGCGGCGGCGCCACGGTGGCGACGCATATGGACCACCGCCTGGCGATGAGCGCGCTGGTCATGGGCCTTGCCACCGCAACACCGGTGACGATCGACGATGCACGCTTCATCGATACGAGCTTCCCCGACTTCCTGCCGCTGATGCGCGGGATCGGCGCGGCGATCGAGGCGGCGGCATGACGCGACCGATCGTCATCGCGATCGACGGGCCGGCCGCATCAGGCAAGGGCACGCTCGCCCGCCGCCTCGCCGCCGCCTTCAACCTGCCCTATCTCGACACCGGGCTGCTCTACCGCGCGGTGGCGCGGCGCGTGCTCGACCGAGGGGGCGATCCGGCCGATCCCGCGGCCAGCGCGGAACAGGCCCGCTCGCTCAGCCGGCTCGATCTCGAACGCGGCGACCTGCGCACCCCGGAGGTTGACCGTGCGGCCAGCGCAGTTGCCTCGATCAGACCGGTGCGCGCCGCCCTGCTCGACTTCCAGCGCCGTTTCGCCGCTTCCTCCGGCGCGGTACTGGACGGGCGGGACATCGGCACGATCGTGTTTCCTGAGGCCGACGTGAAACTCTTCGTCACCGCATCGCTGGATGTGCGGGCGAAACGCCGGCATCTTGAGCGGCTTGCCAATGGAATCGATCCCGGCTTCGACTCGGTACGCGCCGAGCTTGCCGCGCGCGATGAGGCCGACCGCACCCGCGCCGCCGCCCCGCTGGTGCAGGCAGACGACGCCCTGCTGCTCGATACCAGCGAGATGGATGCCAATCATGCCTTTACCGCGGCGGCCGATCTGGTGAACAAGGTACTTGCGCGGGGTTGACCCCGCCCGGACCAGAGGAGACAGCGTGACCGATCTGTTCGAGCAGGGCGCCGGCCAGGCGAGCTATTCCGCCAAGGACATCGAGGTTCTCGAAGGGCTGGAGCCGGTTCGCCGCCGCCCCGGCATGTATATCGGCGGCACCGACGACACGGCGATGCACCACCTCGCCGCCGAACTGCTTGACAATGCGATGGACGAGGCCGTCGCCGGCCACGCCTCGATCATCGAGATGACGCTGGCACCCGGAAACCTGCTTACGGTGCGCGACAACGGGCGCGGCATTCCGGTCGATCCGCATCCGAAGTTCCGTGACAAGTCAGCACTCGAGGTGATTCTCACCACGCTGCATTCGGGCGGCAAGTTCGCCGGCAAGGCCTATGCCACGTCGGGCGGCCTGCACGGCGTCGGCTCCTCGGTGGTGAACGCGCTGGCCGAGAGGCTCGAAGTCGAGGTTGCCCGCGAGAAAACGCTGTGGAAACAGGATTATGCCCGCGGCAAGCCGCTGACCAAGCTGGTCAATGCCGGGGCGACGCCGAACCGGCGCGGCACGCTGATCCGCTTCATCCCCGACCCCGAGATTTTCGGCGACAAGACATTCAGCCCGGTGCGGCTCTACCGGATGTGCCGCTCGAAGGCCTATCTGTTCCGCGGCGTGCGGATCCGCTGGTCCTGCGATGAATCGCTGATCGCTGCCGGCGGCGATGTGCCGGCGCAGGCGGAACTGCATTTTCCCGGCGGCCTCGCCGATTCGCTGGCGGAGGAACTGGGCACCGCGCCGAAGCTGGTCGCCCCCGTCTGGGCCGGGCAGGCCGACCTGCCGGACGATGCCGGACGGATCGAGTGGGCGTGTGCCTGGCTTGAGACCGCAGATGCCACGCTCTCGACCTATTGCAACACGATCCCGACGACGCTCGGCGGCACGCATGAGGCGGGATTTCGCGCCGCCCTGCTCAAGGGGCTGCGCGGCTTCGGCGAGCAGCGCGGCAACAAGCGCGCCGCGGTGATTACCGCCGAGGATGCGACCGGCGCGCTCTCCGCCAAGCTCTCGCTGTTCATCCGCGAGCCGCAATTCCAGGGCCAGACCAAGGAAAAGCTGACCTCGCCGGAGGCGCAGAAACTGACCGAGGCGGCGCTGCGCGACCGGTTCGAGCATTTCCTCACCGGCGATCCGGCGAATGCCGACAATCTTCTTGCCTTCGTGATCGAGCGGGCGGAGGAACGCATCCGCCGCCGCGAGCAGAAGGACACGCCCCGCAAATCGGCGACGCGGCGCCTCCGCCTGCCCGGCAAGCTGACAGATTGCTCGCGCGAAAGCCGCGAGGACACCGAACTGTTCCTCGTCGAGGGCGATTCGGCAGGCGGCTCGGCCAAGCAGGCGCGCAACCGCGAGACCCAGGCCGTGCTGCCGCTGCGCGGCAAGATCCTCAACGTCGCCTCCGCTTCCACCGAGAAGCTGCGGCAGAACCAGGAACTGAAGGACCTGATCGAGGCGCTGGGCTGCGGCGTCGGCGAACGGTTCCAGATCGACGCGCTGCGCTACGGCCGGATCATCATCATGACCGACGCCGATGTCGACGGCGCCCATATCGCCTCGCTGCTCATGACCTTCTTCTACCGCGAGCTGCCGGAGCTGATCCGCGGTGGCCATATCTATCTCGCCCAGCCGCCGCTTTACCGCCTCACCCAGGGCGGCAAGTCGGTCTATGCGATGGACGATAGCGAGCGCGACCGGCTGGTGAAGACGGCGTTCAAGGCGAACGCCAAGGTCGAGATCAGCCGGTTCAAGGGACTTGGCGAGATGCCACCGGCGATTCTCAAGGAAACCACGATGGACCCGAAGCGCCGCGTGCTGCTGCGCGTTCTCGCCCCGCCCGAGGCGCGGGCTGAAACGGCGGAAATCGTCGAGAGCCTGATGGGGCGCAAGCCCGAGCTGCGCTTCCGCTTCATCCAGGACCATGCATCGAGCGTGCAGGAAGTCGACGTCTAAGTTAGAGCATCGTCCGATCAGATGGGATCATCTGAGCGGATAAAGATGCTCTAATTATCAACAAGATAGAGCACGACATCCGATCAGGATGGATCGGAACATGCTCTAATCCGCCACGCTCTTGACGAGCATGGCGGTTGTCATCAGGCGAAGGGCTCTGACTCGCCGTCCGGCACGGGCACCCGAAAAGCCTTGATGGTCATGGAAATCAGCCCGTAATAGCCGAGTATCCCGACCAGATCGACGAGTGCCCGGTCGCCCAGCTGGCGGCGGGCAAAGACGTAAGTCTCATCGGACACTTCATGCGCGGTGAGGAGTTCGCTGGCAAAATCATGCACCGCTCTTGCGTCCGGCTCGGCGAAAACGGGCGTTTCGCCCGCCTTGATCGCGGCGATGACGGTCTCCGGCACACCGGCTTTCGCGGCGATCGGCGCGTGGATGTACCATTCGAAACCGGCACGCCAATAGGCGCCCATCACCAGGATCGCGAGTTCCGAAAGGCGCGGGGGCAGCGACGAGCCAAAGCGGCAGAAGGCGCCGAGGGCCTGCGCGTTGTTGGCGAGTTCGGCGCTGTGCAGCCAGACTGCGAGCGGCCCCTCGACACGGCCGCGCGGGCCGGACGCGATGGCATCGTGAGCGGCGCGTTGGGCTTCGCTCATCCGGGAGAGGTCGGGAAGACCAAGGCGGGGTGTGTGGGTCATGTCGATCAATGCCTGAAATGGCGCATGCCGGTGAAAACCATGGCAATCCCGGCGGCATCTGCCGCCGCGATCACCTCATTGTCGCGGATCGAGCCGCCGGGCTGGATGACCGCCGTCGCGCCGGCCTCGATCGCGGCCACAAGACCGTCGGCGAAGGGGAAGAACGCGTCGGATGCGACGACCGAGCCCGGGATCTTCTCCCCACCCTTCTGGGCGGCGATGCGCGAGGAGTCGACGCGGCTCATCTGCCCCGCGCCGATGCCGGTGGTCGCCCCCGCTTTCGCGTAGATGATTGCATTCGACTTCACATGCTTGGCCACACGGAAGGCGAAGAGCAGATCGGCGAACTCGGCGTTGGTCGGGGCGCGCTGGGTAACGACTTTCAGGTCGTCGCGGCCAATCCGCCCTGCATCGCGGGTCTGGGCGAGGAAGCCGCCGGCGACGCTGCGCCAGGCAAGACCCGGCTCCGCCGCATCGGGCAGGCCGCCGGTAAGCAACAGGCGGAGATTCTTCTTGCGGGCCAGCAGTTCCACCGCGTCGGGTGCGGCGTCGGGCGCGATGATCACCTCGGAGAAGATGCTGGCCATCTTCTCGGCGGCAGCCGCGTCGAGCGGGCGGTTGACGGCGATGATGCCGCCGAAGGCAGAGACCGGATCGCATTCCAGCGCGCGGTCCCAGGCCTCGGCGAGATCGGCACCGAGGGCGACGCCGCACGGATTGGCGTGCTTGACGATCACCACCGCCGGCCGGTCGAACTCGGCGACGCATTCGAAGGCGGCGTCGGTATCATTGATGTTGTTGTAGGAGAGTTCCTTGCCCTGCAACTGCCGCGCGGTAGCAACACCGGGACGGTTGCCGGTGCGGTAGAACGCGGCGGATTGGTGCGGGTTCTCGCCGTAGCGCAGCATCTGCTGCCGCGCGCCGGCCAGGGCAAGACTGGCCGGGAACATCTCTCCAGTCTGCTGCGCGAACCATGCGGAAATCGCGGCGTCGTAGGCGGCGGTTCGGGCATAGGCAGCGGCGGCGAGGCGGCGGCGCTGCTCCAGCGTCGTCCCGCCCTCGGCCAGCGCCGCGACAAGATCGTCATACTGCGCCGGGCTGGTGAGAACCGCCACCGAATCATGGTTCTTCGCGGCAGCGCGGATCAGCGCGGGGCCGCCGATATCGATGTTCTCGACGCAGGTTTCAAAATCCGCCCCCTTCGCGACCGTTTCCTCGAACGGGTAGAGATTCACCGCGAGCAGGTCGATCGGCGGGATGTCGTGCTGCTGCATCTGTGCGAGATGCTCGGGCAGGTCACGCCGGCCGAGCAGCCCGCCATGGATCTTCGGCACCAGCGTCTTCACCCGACCATCGAGCATTTCGGGAACGCCCGTGTAATCCGCGACCTCGACAACGGCGATCCCGGCCTCGCGCAGCGCGCGGGCGGAGCCGCCGGTCGAGAGGATTTCAACGCCTTGGGCCGCCAGCGCGCCGCCGAGTTCGACCAGCCCCGTCTTGTCGGACACCGAGATGAGGGCCCTTCGGATGTTCACTCTGTCGCTCATCGCAAACCTCGTCTGTCAGTGGCCGGAAAGGGGAACGGCGGAGACGGCGTTGGCCGGCGAGCCGTGGATGATTTTCGTGCTGATCAGCACGTAGGCGATCGCCTTGTGATCGGGATCGACCAGGCGGAAGAGATCGAAATGCTTCACCAGGAAGGACGCCGAAATCGCGGCGATCTGCTGCTTCGCCGGCAGGCCGGCCGGCAGTGTGACCGGCCCGGTGGCAACACAGGACAGGCCGAATTGCGATGGATCGGTCGCGACACCGAGGCTGCCCTTGACCCCGCCGGTCTTCGCGAAACTCGCATAGCAGGCGATGCCGGGGATTTTCGGGTCGTCGAACCGCTCGATCACCACCTTGTCGTTCGCGCCGAGCAGGCGGAAATTGGTCGAGACCGCGCCGATCCGGGTTTCCGCCTGCGCCGTTGCCGCCGCGAACGTCCAGACCCCGGCCATGATGCCGAGAAATGCGAGCCGCCTGATCATGCCATCCCCTGTCAAACGTCGTGTCGGATGGCGCGTTCATAGACCGCGAGCGTCGCCGCGCAAACCACCTCGTCGGCGAACAGGGTTTCCGCCCGCGCACGCCCGGCCGCGCCCATGCGGGCGCGCAGCACGGGATCGGCGACGAGGCGCTCCAGCGCGTCGGCCAAGGCCGCCGGATCGCGTGGCGGAACCAGCAGGCCGCTTTCGCCATCGGCCACCGCCTCGCGGCAGCCGACGACGTCCGTTGCCACGCAAGGCAGGCCTGACGCCATGGCTTCCAGCAGGAATTTGGGCAGCCCCTCGCGATAGGAGGGCAGGCACGCAACATGACAGGAGGCCAGAAGGCTGGCCATGTCGGTGATCGGCCCCAGCCAGGTTGCCTCAGTGGCGCGTTGCAGTTCGGACGCGTCAAGACTTGCCGGATTCTGCGGATCAGGGCCGCCGGCCAGAAGGCATTCGGCAGCAACACCACGCAGACGCAGAAGTCGAGCGGCCTCGATGAATTCCCTGATCCCCTTGTCTGCCAGCATGCGCGCGCCGAGCACGATGCGCACCTTGCCGGCGGGTGGAGCATGGGGCCGATATGAGGCGAGGTCGACGCCCGCCCCCCTGATCAGATAGGCCCTCTCGGACGGGAGCGCGCCAGAGGCCGTCATGGCCGTCAGATCATCATGATTTTCGAACACGGCCAGCGCGCCGCGAGCCCCCATCGCCAGCCGCAACCCGAGACTGACCGCAGGACGCAGCAGGCGCGCCTTCAGGCGTGCCGACGTGAAGACAAAACCCTGGCCAACGGGCGCGTTGATGACCGCTGGAACGCGTGCGAGAGCGGCGGCAAGACTGCCCAGCAGGATGGGTTTCAGCGCAACATGGTGGACGACATCGGGTGAGAGTGCCCGGTAATGGCGGGCGATCGATCGGAGCAGACGGAATTCCGCCAGCGGGTTGAGGCGGGCACGGCGAAAGTCGACATGAATGACCTCGAACCCCTCCGCGCGCAACAATGCGGCGGCATCGCCCGTACGGGTCAGGACCGTGACCTTCCACCCCGCCAGCCGCGCAGCCTCGGCGCGAGCGCGGAAATGCGAGCGGAAAAACCAGTCTTCCCCGATCAGGAAGACGATGTGGCGATCCAACGGCGGACTCAGCGCCCGCTCTGCCAGTGCCAGGCATCACGGCACATGTCCTGCACGCCGCGGGTGGCGCGCCAGCCAAGCAGGCTGGCGGCGAGGCCGGGATCGGCATAGCAGGCGGCAACATCGCCGGGCCGTCGGGGTCCGACTTGATAAGGAACGTCAATCCCCGTCGCCGCCTTGAAGGCGTGGATGAGGTCGAGAACGGAATAACCGGTTCCCGTGCCGAGATTGACGGCGAAACCGCCATCATGCGCGAGGATGCGCTCCACGGCAGCGGCATGCGCCTCGGCGAGGTCCATCACATGGATGAAATCGCGCACACCGGTGCCGTCATGCGTCGGGTAATCGTCGCCAAACACGGTCAGGTGCGAACGCTGTCCCGCCGCAACCTGGCAGAGATAGGGCATCAGATTGGCAGGAACCCCACGCGGATCCTCGCCGATCAGACCGGAAGGATGGGCACCGACCGGGTTGAAATAGCGCAGGATGGCGGACGCAGCGAGCGTACCCGTGCGCGACAGGTCCTCGATCATCCCCTCCATGACCATTTTTGTCCGGCCATAGACGTTGGTGACACGGAGGGAGGCGGTTTCGGGTATCGGGCAGACATCCGGCTCCCCGTAGACGGTGGCGGATGAAGAAAACACCAGCCGGCGCACGCCCGCATCGCGCATCGCCGTCAGCAGGCGGATCGTGCCCAGAATGTTGACGTCGAAATAGAGCAGCGGATTGCTTTCGCTCTCGCCGACCGCCTTCTTCGCCGCGAAATGAACCACGGCATCAACCGGAAAAGCGGCAAATGCCGCACGCATCGCCTCGGGATCGCGAATATCGGCTTCGATAACAGGAACGGTGACGCCGGTGATCCGGTGCAGACGGTCTGGCACGTCCCTCGCGGCGTTGGAAAAATCGTCGAGCAACACGACGTCGTAGCCGCGCTCGAGAAGCGCCACGGCGGTATGCGAGCCGATAAAGCCGGCGCCGCCGGTGAGCATGATTCGTGACATCCGGTCAACCCATCCTGGTCAATGCCCATTTCACCTGCTGCGGACCATCGGGCGTTCCGGTCAGCACGATCTGTTCCGCGCGACGCGGCTCTGGTCCACCGAAATAGATGCTCTCCTCGATGCTCATCGTCGCGCCGCCCGCGCGCAACCGCCAGCCCTGGCCCGAAGCCAGGCGGAGCAACGCCCCTTCCCCATCCTGCTGGATGCTCGCGGTCACGTTCGGATGCAGATGAAACCGGAGTGTGAACGGCTGCGGCTGGTCGGCCTCGATACTGTCCTCGCCACGCAGATCATCGCCGCTCTCGGCAAGATAAAGGCGGCGGCGATGCACGACGCCCAGCACCTTCTGCCAGCCGTCGTGGCTGGCTTCGATCCAGTGTGCCCCGTTCGCTTCCTGGCGTTGCACCTCGACGTGGGCGGGACGTCGCCCAAGCCCCTGATCGATCAGCTCCGACGAGGACACATCGGCGACGACAACGGTGGAATGGGCGGCTGTGTTGCGCAAGGCGTCGCGCCAGCCGCTCGATGCGGCCGGTGCGGCGCCGCAATTCACGATCAAACGATCACGCCCGACGGAGAATTCGAATGACAATGTACCGGCATGCGCAAAACGGTCGGTGCCTGGGCCGGGAGGCTGGCCGGCATCGACGATCACCAGCGACCGGCCAGCAGCGAGCCGGTGAAACCCTGCCCCCGCGAGGGCCAAGGCGCTTCGGCCGGTGCGACCTGCCTGGCTCAGCACAAGGTCGATCAGATTCGGCCAGTCCTCGCTCGTGCCGTTGAACAGCGCGAGGCCGCCGTCGCCATGGCGCAAGGCCCGCAACCCGATGGCAAGCCGCTCGATGGCGCCGGGCAACTGCGGCGGCACCTCCGCCCGGGCGAGCTGCAGCAAGGCGCGGATTTCGGCAAGATCCTGCAAAACCGAGAAGTGAACGGAAGGGCTCCGCTCGACATGCGACCCATCGGGAAGGATCTGGCGTTCGAGTTCGGGGACGAGGAAGCGAAGAGCCCGCTGCATGAAGCCACCATGCTCCGGCAGCGCCACCGCCGCAGCGATCAGCCCCTTGATGGCGGTGAAGGCTCTCGCATCCCGCGCTTCCGCCGGCAGGTTTGCCGACAGCATTCTGGCCTCCGCTACGAGACGGGACATCAGCATCTGGCGAAAATCGTCGTCAGCCGAGGCGGCAAAGAAGTCGTAATGGCCCAGCCAGGCGGCGATCCGCGCGCCGGCAACCTCCGGCGCCTCAGCCAGCGGCGGCAAGGTTTCGCAGCGGATCCAGTCGGCGATCAACGCCCGCGCGCGGGTGCGCGCCGCGTCGGTTCCCAATGCCCGCAGATCGCGCAGCCAGGAAAATCCCTGGATATGGGCGATAAACACCGGGGAGCCGTCATTCTCGTGGAAAAGTCCGGGGCGGAGGGGGCGCACGACATTCTGGTATTCGATCTCGCCCTTGATGATCCGCGCACCACGCGCCGGTTCGCCAGGCCAGGGATCGCGGAGCGCGACCGAGGGCGCATCAGGCACATGGCCTCCGCGCAAAGTCGCGAGCCGGGCAACCCACTGTCTCGCGCCGCGCATCATTCCCTCCGCTTCAATCACTTGCCCCCAAGGCTGCGATTGCGGCCGCATAGTCCGGCTTGCCGAAGATCGCACTGCCGGCGATCAGCACGTCCGCGCCTGCGTTCAGGGCGCGAGGGGCGGAGGCGGGATCTATGCCGCCATCGGTCTCGATACGGATGTCGCGTCCGGACTCCGTGATCATGCGGCGGAGTTCGGCAATCTTGGACAATTGGCTGTCGAGGAAGGACTGGCCGCCAAAACCTGGATTGACGGTCATGACATTGATGATGTCCACGAGATCCAGCACATGCCGCACCGACTCGGCCGGCGTTGCCGGGTTGATGGCAACCCCAGCCTTGAGACCGAGATCGCGGATCGTTTGCAGGGAACGGTGCAGATGCGGCCCGGCCTCGACATGAACGCTCACATGATCGGCGCCGGCTTTCGCAAAATCGGCGAGATAGGGATCTGCCGGCGCGATCATCAGGTGAACATCGAACGCCAGCCGGGTATGCGGGCGCAACGCCTTCAGCACCAGCGCGCCAAAACTGATATTCGGCACGAAATGGCCGTCCATCACGTCGAGATGCAGCCAGTGAGCGCCGGCACGCTCGACGGCGGCGACTTCCTCGCGGAGCCGTCCGAAATCAGCGGCGAGCAGACTCGGGGCGATAATCGGCGAAGGACGGGACGTTGCACTCATGGATTGCAATGTAGCCAGGAGACTCGCTTAACCACAAGCATACGCGTCACCGCCGCGCGCAAGTTTATTCTGTCGGGAAGGAATCGGACGGTGCAAGCGACTTGATCAGGTCAAACATGCGCTTGCGCACCGTAGGTTCGGTGATCCGGTAGTAGGCGCGAACCAGTTCCAGTGTCTCGCGCTTGGTCATCTGGTCATCGAGCCCGACGCCGAACGGTTCCTGAGCCTCGGACAGGCCGTTGTTGCGGCCGCGCGGGCCGGACATCGGCATCTCGTTCATCCCCTCCGGCATATCGTCGAAGAAGAAGCTGATCGGCACATCGAGAACGCGGGAGATGTCGAACAGGCGGGACGCGCCGACCCGGTTCACCCCACGCTCGTATTTCTGGACCTGCTGGAACGTCAGCCCGAGCGCATCGCCCAGCTTTTCCTGTGACATGCCGAGCAGCGTCCGCCGAAGCCGGATCCGGGACCCGACATGCACATCGATCGGGCTGGGCCGGCCATCCCGGTCACTGCGATCGTTGGTGTCACCACCGTTTGAACTCATTTCCTATTCCTCAGCGGCACCAACCGGCCCCGCAAACGGTCGCGATCTGCGCCGCCGGGGATATGAAGATGACGCCTGTCTGTTTTGCATCGGCAGCTCCGATAGCGCACCGCAAGAAAAACATCATGCCTTCACAAGCTTCAAAACCGGTTAAGATACAAAAATTAAGAAAATATCTAGATGGCTGAACCTCGCTACCAGAGGTCGGCACCACTATCCGTCAACCACTATCTACAATAGTGGTCACGCCTCAAATACACAAGCTTGAATTATTTTTAAGACAGTGAGACCAGACGCATCTCATGTCACGGTGATCGATACGATCAGGCAAACCAGACCTAAAACCAACGCGTAAAAGCCAAGGGTTCCCGCCAGAGTGACGCCGAAACGGCTGAACGGTGTCGGCGTGAGCGCAACCGGGAGTTTATGAACCAGAACGCCTGCCCGATCGAGCCCCAACGTCGCCTCGACTCGGCCATGCGGTCCGATCACCGCGGAAATTCCGGAATTGGTGTCGACCACGAGCGGCAATCCCTCTTCCACCGCGCGCAACCGCGTGGTGGCGAAATCCTGATACGGGCCGGTCGTATCGCCGAACCAGGCATTGTCGCTGATATTCAGCAGCCAGGCGGGACGGTCGCGGGGATCGACGACCATGCCCGAGAATATCGACTCGTAGCAGATCATTGGCCCTACCGGCGGAAGGCCTGGAACATGCAGCGTGCGCGGACCGGGACCAGGCGTGAACCCGCCACCGGGCGTCACCTTCAGCGGCAACCAGCCCGGCGTGTATTCACCGAACGGAACAAGCTTCCACTTGTCGTACCATGCGACGGAAGGGCCATTCCCTTTCACCGCGACCAGCGAGTTGCGCATGCTCCCGTCGGCAGCAAGACGGAACGAACCGGCGAGTATTGGCGTATCGCCAGCGATTGCGGCAATCGCCGAACGGGCGGCGGCATCGGTCTGAAGCAAGGCGGGACTCGCCGTTTCCGGCCAGATGACGATGTCGTTGCCCTTGCCGGCCTTGGCGAGGGCCTCGCCCGTCAGGGCCAGATCGCGCTGCCAGCGCGCCTGGAGTGCTGATTGCGTGAAACTGCCCGGCACCGCGAAATCTGGCTGAAGCATCGCGACCGTATATGGGCTGGACGGTGCGGGGCCTGCAGCGGTGCGCGCGAATCCGTAGCCCGCCCAGAGCGCGAGCAGAACGGCGCTGCCGATCCAGCCCCGCCGGCCGACATAGGGAAGCCCCGCGGCAATGGCTGTCAGCAGGGTGAGCAGAAAAATGCCGCCAATCGCCGCCGGCTGGATCATCGCGAGGCCGAGATGGCCGGGAAACGCCCAATCGGCACCCCAGTAATTCCAGGGAAAACCGGTGACGAGAAACTCCTGGGCCAGGTTCGACAGTACCAGCGCGCCCGCGAACAGCAGCACGGCGGACAATCGCCCCGCCCGGTTGACGGGTCGTATGGCAAAGACGGCGAGTGCTGGCAGGATCATGTACAGCGCCGTCGCGACGGCGATTGCCGGGGCGGCAATCGGAATCGCCCACCAGAAATCCGATGCCATGATCAGCATCGGTTCGGTGACCCAGAACAATCCCAGCAGGTTGAAGCCAAATCCGAAACACCAGCCGAGCCACGCGGCGCAGCGCCATCCGCCCGACCGTGAGAGGCGCGCCAGCAGCGCCGGCACCACAAACCATAGCACCGGCAGGAGGTAGAAAGGGGGCAGCGCGACGGCCGCAAGCAAACCCAGCGCAAAACACTGCCAGGCATCGCCGCGCAGCCGTGCCGGCATGCGGGCGGCAAGTCGGTCGATGGAGGTCATGTCCGATGGTTCCTAGACGAGATCGGTACAGCCGAGGGTTGCCATGACCACGGCGAGATCGGGTGCCGTCGGGTGATCGGGGGACGCAACCGTTTCATCCTGGGGACGAACAATCTGCAACGTCTTCAGCCCCGCGGCAGAGGCGGCGGCGAGTTCGGCCGCGATATCGGACAGAAACAGGGCCTGCGCCGGCGCGAGGGACAGCGCCCGGGCGATCGCCGCATAGCTGGCGACTTCACGCTTGCCGCCCATGCGGGTATCAAAAAACCGCTCGAACAGCCCCGTCAGATCGCCGTCCGCGGTATGGCTGAGCAAGAGACGCTGGGCCTCCTCCGACCCGGAGGAGTAGACGGCAAGCCGCCCACCGCCCGCGTGCCATGCGCGCAATGCCGGCGCCACGTCCGGGTAGAGTTGGCCCGTCAAGTCGCCGGCAGCGAAACCTTCAGCCCAGATCCGTCCCTGGATCAGCTTGAGCGGCCCGATCTTGGCATCGCGCTCCATCAAGGCGAGCAGCGTTGCTACCGGCGGCGCTCCAGGGGCGATCGCGTCGAGTTCAGCGAGAGCCGTGGCGATATCCGGCTCCGCCGCATGAGCAGCGACGAAACTGGCTAGTCGGTCGCGCGCATAGGGAAACAGCACGTTGTGGACGAAGCTGATAGGCGCGATCGTGCCCTCGATGTCGAGAAGCAGGAGTTCGGGTCTGATGGTCACGAACGATCGACCGGCTCAGGCTGCGACCGGGAAGCGCGCGCTGATCTCGTCGCCGGTAAAATGCGCCACCCAGCCGGACGTGTCGGTGAAGATGCGCAATGCAATGAAATCCGGTGCAGACCCGGCATCGAACCAATGCCGGGTGTTCGCCGGCACCGATATCAGGTCGCCCTCCGCGCAATGAGCATCGTAGACTCGGCCATCGACATGCATGACGAAATGGCCTGAGCCACGCACGAAAAACCGGACCTCATCCTCGGTATGGATGTGCTCGCTGAGGAACTTGTCGCGCAGAACCGCGGCCTGTGGATGGTCCGGCGTCATCTTGATGACATCTGCGGACCCCGCTCCGGTCTCCCCCATAAGGCGATCCAGATAGGGGCGGTAGGCTTGCAGGATTTCCTCCGGCGAAGCCTCCGGCGCCAGCACGACAGGACTTGCCCAGCGTTCGAACCGCACCCCGATCGCCTTGAGTTCGGACGCGATCTCCACCGCATCCGAAGTGGCGACCAGAGGCGTGTCTCCGGCGGTTTCGTTGAAGATCTTCAGTGTGCTCATCTGATCCGTCTCCGTTCACATTCACAGGACAGCAGGAATTCAAGCGCTTCCAGACGCCAGAAGCTGCGCTCGACGTCTTCGCCCCAGGCATAAACGCCATGACCGCGAAGGACATATCCGATCGGCGCAGCCTGAAGCGCAGGGGCAATCGTTGCGGCCAGCCGCCGCATGTCCTGGTCATTCTCGAATACCGGGAGCAAAGCCTTCGTCTGGTGCGTTGCGATTCCCGGAAACGCCTTGAGGATCTCGTAACCCTCGAACTGGATTGCAGGGGCCGAATCGGTCAGGGACAGCGCCGTCGCTGCCACCGAATGGCCGTGCAGCACTGCGCCGACGCCAGGAAACTGCTCGTAAATCTGGCAATGGAGCAAGGTTTCCGCACTGGGGCGGTCTCCGGCGCGGAGGGGGGCTCCGTCCATCCCGACCTCGATAATATCGTCGCTCGCGAGCCGTCCCTTGTGAACGCCACTGCGGGTAATGGCGATCCGCCCGGCGCCGAGACGCGCGGAGAGATTGCCCGACGAGGCGGGAACCCATCCTTTCCGGTCCATGCGGGCACCGATGGCGACGAGTTCGCCGGCGCGCGACGCCAGCTCAGCCCCGGTATCCGCTTGAATGGCGGCTGGCATTGCGCTCATTCAGCTCGATCCGGCTCAGTGACGGGCGTTGTTTGCGGTATCGGCGACGCGGGCGTCGTCGGGGCTCGCCCCCGGGGCCGGAATTTGTTCCGGCGCGGCAGTGCCGGCCTTTTCAGCCGTTGCCGGCTTCGCCGCATCGGCATCGTTCATGTTCTGCTTGAACGACTTGATGCCCTTGCCAAGCTCGCCCATCAGATTGCCGACGCGCGACCCGCCGAACAGCAATGCGATCACGGCGATGACGATGAGCCAGTGAACAGGCGAATCGAATCCCATCGGTTCGGCCTCAGACCTTGCTCTGCTCGGCCTTTTTCTCGGCGCTGGCTTCCGGCCCCTTGGCATGCTGCTCGAGCATGGAGGCATCCTTTGACGGCTGGTCGTCGGCGATATTGTTCTTGAACGCCTTCATGCCCTTGCCGAGTTCACCCATGAGGTTGCCCACCCGGCCGGTTCCGAACAGGAGCAACACCACCGCGAGAACGATGAGCCAATGCCAGATGCTCAAACCACCCATAATCTGTATCCTTCCTCACTATAGCGATCCCCGCCTCTGGGGGGCTGGCCCGATCTGGCCGGCCCGACGAATGGCGGATGACAGATCGGTGGAGATGACTCGCCCGGAGCTATCGGTATCCGTCCATAATATGAATACTCCAAACGCCCAGCCTCGCCAATGGCCGGCTGGTCACCGATTCGTGGCCCTCCCGCAAAAACGAAAACGGAGCCGGCGACTGCCGGCTCCGTCACCCAGGCGGGATGTTATCGTCGGTCAGGCCTTCGCGCCGATCGGCAGGATTTCCTTGCCATGAGCGCCGTTGATCACGCCAGCGGCGCCCAGATAGAACGCGAGCACCGCCGTGATGAGGCCGAGATATCCACCGAACTGGCCAAGCGCGGGAGCCCCGAGAAGGTCATTGAGGCCAAGCAGCACGAAGGTTGCAACCAGGAAGCCGAAGATCAGCTGCAGCGCCTTGTTCAGGGCAAAGGTGCCGATGAACATGACAAAGCTGAAGGCACCCCAGACCAGCAGATACCAGCCGACCATGGGACCCGGCACACCTTTGGCGAAGAATTCGACGAACAGGCCAAAGGACCACCAGAAGGCGCCGTACGAGGTGAACGCCACAAATCCAAAAGTGTTGCCAACTTTCATCTCGCCCAACCCGGCAACGAGCTGTGCCGTGCCGCCGAAAGCGAATGCCATGGCGAGAACCATGCCAAGACCAGCCCCGGGCAGCAGTCCGGCGTTGATCATCGACAGCAGCCATGTGGTGAGCGCGAAACCGAACAGTCCCAGTGGTGCCGGGTTGAAGGTGTTCATGTCATCTCCCTTAGAATTTTTCAGCTGATCATTGGTTGACGGAGGCATCCGCCATCGAGCGTCGCTCCATATTCCAATTACCAGCTTTTCACGTTCAGGCAAACGAACCGCACCCGGATCAAACTCCGGTGCACCGGGACGGATCAGTCACCATGCCCGAAGCCGAGGAAGCCGGCATTCGGATCGGGCCGGCCGGCATCATGCGCGACCTGCCCGGCTGGATATGCCGGACGGCCCGCAGCCTTGACCATCATTGAGGATTTCGGGATTCCATGAACCTTGGAACGGGTCGGCGCCTTGGTCGCAGGCTGCGCAAAAGACGGCCCTGTCGCGATCGTCGAGGCGGGCACCTCTTCTGCCCGCGCCGACAGCAGCATGAAGGTTATGCGGTTTCGGTTCAGCTCAACCGAAAGTTCGATCGGCGTCTCACCCAGCGCATTGCGGGCCGCAAGATTGGCGCCGCGACTCACCGCAGCACGCGCTTGGGCGTAGTCGCCGTGATTGATCGCCTTGAACAGCAGCGTGGTCGGATCGCCGCCCGCATCGGTGACCGGGCCGGCCGAAATATTGCCGGCCGAAGAGGCGCCTGGCAGTCCGGGCGGGGCTTCGGTTGGCGCTTCATGGCGTGGCTGGGGAATGCCGCCGATTGGCCCCAGGCCATTGCCCGGACCGGCACCGGCCATTTGGGCATTCGCAGGAACGATGCTGATGATGCTGCCAAGCAGGGTCGCAAGTCCGAGACAACGCAGCTTTGATCGAAAGGTCATGGCAGGCAAGGTTCCCTGGCGGACAGTCCGCCTGTCTGGTTGAGGGCACGGACGATACAGTTGACACTCCGATCGCCCCTGTATCGGCTCAGATGTTCCGCGTCCGCCGTCTCTGGCTGGAATACCGACGCGGATAAATGGACTTCGTCATTGGCGTGACCCGCAATCTGTCCAGGCCCGACATCAAGCGACGCAACTCGTCCAGATAATACCCGATCAGCGATTCAGAAACCAGAAGCCCGCGTTGAGATAGGTCGCGAACAGGCACCACGCGAGATAAGGCACCATCATCGCCGCGGCGAGACGGCTGATGGGCCGGAAGGCGGCAATCGTCGCAACGACCAGTGCATCGAGCGCGCATATGACGACCAGGGCGACATCCGGCCGGTGAAGGCCGAAAAAGACCGGCGACCAGAGAGCATTGGCGGCGAGTTGCCATCCCCAGAGGCTGAGCGCGCGGCGCTGCCGTGTCGGGATGTCCGGGCTGCGCCAGACAACCCACGCCGCGATCGCCATGTCGAGGTAAAGCACCGTCCAGGCAGGGCCGAATACCCAATCCGGCGGCGTGCCCGGCGGATGCGGCAACACGCCATACCAGCTTTGGATGTTCGGAACGGTCACCGATCCGCCGACAGCGCCCGCCAGGAGCGCCAGCGCAAGAAAGCCCAGCAGCGCCCGGATCTGGGCGCTGGACATGCGGTGCCGTTCGGGGCGCTCTGGCAAACGGAAGACACATACTCCTTCAGACATCAAATTAGGCAAAACAGGTGCTGGTGAAAAGGGACGGATTCCGGATTTCCGGACCGGCCACCATGCTCAAACGTCGGGTGCCTTGGCGCCTCGTGCATCGGCCAGGACATCCAACGCCGATGCGCCACCACGCCGCGACATTGCCTCCAGTTGTCGATAGGCTGCAAGCACCGCCACGCCAAGGTCGGTCAATTGCGCGCCGCCACCCGCGACCCCGCCCTTCGCCGCATGGATCAGCGGGGCGCGGAACGTGGCGTTCATCGATTCGGCGAGTTGCCAGGCCCGCTTGTAGCTCATGCCCATACGCCGGCCGGCTGCCGCGATCGAGCCCGTCTCCTGGATGAACGCGAGCAAGTCGGCACGGCCAGGCCCAAGCAAAAGATCCCTACCCTGCACAACGCGAATGCGTAAGCTGAGCGGGGGAATTCCGGTTTCGGTCTCCATCCCTCCGGTTCAAACACAAAACATCATCGATTTCGATATGACGAATTGACGATATCGCCAATTGAACATATCGATTGCCCGAAGGTGGCACGGTCCGCACAAGGAGACTCCCCAATGATATTGTCCAGAAGAGCGTTCGCGAGGCTCGCAGGCGCTGTCGCACTCGCCCCCATGACGGCGGAGGCTGCCGGCAAGTCCGCCACGATCGCGTATGCGGGCTCGATGGGCCTTTTGATGGACCGCGGCCTGGGCCCCGCATTCCAGACCCAGTCCGGTGACCAGTTCCGCGGCATCGGACGGGGCGCGTTCGGCCTCGCGCATCTCATCGCGGCGAAAACGCTCCAGGTGGACGCGTTCATCTCGATCACGCGCGGCCCGATCGAGATCTTGCAGACAGCGGGGCTGGTCAGCCACGCCGTTCCGGTGGCGAGCACCGCGATGGTGTTGGCATGGTCGCCCCATTCGCGCTTCCACAAGGATTTCGAGGCCGCGGATGCCGGCGCGCACTGGTTCGACATCCTCGAAAAACCCGGTCTGCGCTTCGGCCGCACCGACCCGCGCACCGATCCGCAAGGCCGCAACGTGCTGTTCACGTTCGATCTTGCCCAGCGTTACTACCAGAAGCCGGACCTGATCCGGCGCGTGCTCGGCACGCCGGTGAACCCTGCGCAGATCTTCCCCGAACCCTCCTTGCTCTCGCGGATCGACAGCGGCGCGGTCGACGCCACGATCGGCTATGAAAGTGCAGTGAAGTCGCTCAAGCTGCCGTTTCTTGCCCTGCCCCGACAGATCAATCTCAGCGATCCATCGATGGTGGCAGAATGGTATTCCCGCGCCGCGGTCACGCTCAGGGTGAAGGGCCACAGGCAGACCTTGCACACGCAGCCGCTCGTCTTCTATGCCTGCGTGCCGCGCAACGCCCGGAATCCCGAGGCGGGACGGGCTTTCGTTTCACTGCTGCAAAGCCGCAAGGGACAGGAACTGTTCGCACGATACGGCTACAATCCGCCACTGGGCGGACCGGTCTGACCGGAGCGCTTCCCGGAACCCTGCTGCGCGGCTTCGTGCTGCTGCTGCTGGCGGCGCCATTCGTCGGCCTTTTCATGATGACCGACTGGCGCCATTTCGGCCTCTCCGGGGCCGATGGCAGGTCTCTGATCGTCTCGCTGTCTTATGGGCTCGCGGCTCTGGCCGTCATAGCACTGCTCGGCACGCCGCTGGCCCACTGGCTTGCCGCCGGCAAGGGACGGGCGCGAGATGCCGCGCAACTGTTCCTGCTGCTGCCACTGCTGACCCCGCCGCTCGCCCTCGGCATCCTGCTCGCCGCGTTCTACGGCCCGATCGGTCCGGTGGGCACCCTGCTCGAACGCTTCGGCGGGATCATCACCAACAATCCCCCGGCGCTGCTGATCGCGGGGATCTATGCCGGCCTGCCGACCTTTGTCGTCGCGGCGCGCGGCGCGTTCGCCGAAATTCCCGCCGAACTCGCCGAATCGGCTCTTACCCTCGGCGTGTCCCGCCGACAGATCTTCCGCCATATCACCCTGCCGATGGCGCGCGACGGGCTTGGCGCCGCCCTGGCGCTGGCCTGGGTGCGCGGGGTGGGCGAACTCGGCATCGTGCTGATCTTCGCCTATTTTCCGCAGGGCATGCCCGTGCGCCTTTGGGTGGATCTTGAAGACGGCGGGCTTTCCGCCACGTTCCCGCTGCTCTGGGTGTTCCTGTTCGCCGCCCTGCCATTGCCGCTCTGGCTGCTCCGGCGAGGCTCGAAACGCTGAGGATGACGCTGATGAAACGGCCGGTTCTGCTTGCACTTGCGCTGATGGCCCTGACCAAAACCGCGCGCGCCGACGGATTTTCACTGCACACGACGGCGTTTCGCGATGGCGGGACCATTCCGGCCGCCCAGGTCTTCAACCGCCTCGGCTGTACGGGTAACGATATCAGCCCCGCCCTCGCCTGGAGCGGCGCGCCGGCGGGCACACGCAGCTATGCCGTCACGCTGTTCGATCCCGATGCCCGGCGAGGCAAGGGTTATTGGCACTGGATCGTGGCGAACATTCCGGCGCGCGTCACGTCATTGCCAGAGGGTTCCGGGAGCCGGCGCAACGCGCTGCCGCGCGGCACCGTTCAAGGCAACGGCAGCGGCAACATCCATGGCTACCAGGGCCCCTGCCCGCCCGTCGGCGACCCGCCGCATCACTACCATCTAACGGTCTATGCGTTGCGAATCGCCCGGCTGCCGGCAGCGGCGCTGGCGTCCCATGCTGCGCTCCGCCGGGCGCTGGCGCAGGATGCGCTGGCCAGCGCCACGATCACGGGGCTTTACGGCCGCCCGGCCAGGTGACCGGGCGGCTTCAAACCAATCAGAACGCGGCGTCCTCAAATTCCATCATGGTCGCAGCGCCCGACCGGATCGCGGCGAGCAGCGCGCCGGTCTGCGGCAGAAGACGCTCCATGAAGAATTTCGCGGTCTGCACCTTGGCACGGTAGAACTGCGCGCCCTCGCCGTCATCCCCGGCCTTGGGGGCAGCCACCGCAACCATGCGGGCCCAGACGAAGGCGAGCGACGTAAGGCCGAACAGGCGGAGATAGTCGACCGACGCCGCCCCCACCTCGTCGCGATTGGTCATCGCACCTTCCATGATCACGCCGGTCGCTTCCTGCACATGCTCCAGCGCCTGCGACAGCGCGGGCAGGAACTCGGCGAGCGCGTCGTTATCCTGATGCGCCTCGATGAATTCGAGGACCGGATCGAGGAAGCGGGTGAGCAGCCTGCCGCCATCCTGCGGCAGCTTGCGGCCGACGAGGTCGAGCGCCTGGATGCCGTTGGTGCCCTCGTAGAGCATCGCGATCCGCGCATCGCGCACATACTGCTCGATGCCATGGTCGCGGATATAACCATGGCCGCCATAGGTCTGCACCGCGAGCGAGGCGATCTCGAAGCCGAGATCGGTGAACATCGCCTTGACCACCGGCGTCATCAACGAGGCGAAATCGTCGGCCACCTGCTTCGCGTCGTCGTCATCCGATTTCTCGAGGATTTCCAGCTCCCGCGCGACCCAGCCGGCCAACGCCCGGCAGCCCTCGATATAGGCGCGGCTGGTCAGCAACATCCGCCGCACATCGGGGTGAACGAGGATCGGGTCCGCCTGCTTCTCCGGCGCCTTGGTGCCGGTGAGCGAGCGGCCCTGGATGCGCTCGCGCGCATAGGCCACGGCGTTCTGATACGCGACCTCGGCGATGCCGAGCCCCTGGATGCCGACGGAGAGGCGCTCGGTGTTCATCATCTTGAACATCGCAGCGAGGCCCCTGTGCGGCTCGCCGACCAGCCAGCCGGTCGCGCCGTCGAAGCTCATCGCGCAGGTGGCGGAGCCGTTCAGCCCCATCTTGTGCTCGATCGCGGTGCACTGCATGCCGTTGCGCGGGCCGAGCGTGCCATCCTCGCGCGGCAGGAACTTGGGCACCAGGAACATCGAGATGCCCTTCACCCCGGCCGGCGCGTCCGGCAGGCGGGCGAGAACGAGATGGACGATGTTTTCCGCAAGATCGTGCTCGCCGGCGCTGATGAAGATCTTGTTGCCAGTGATGCTGTAGCTGCCATCATCCTTCGGCACCGCCTTGGTGCGGAGCATGCCGAGATCGGTGCCGCAATGCGGCTCGGTCAGGCACATCGTGCCGGTCCATTTCCCGGAGACGATGTTGGGCAGCCACGCCTTCTTCTGCTCTTCCGACCCCGAATGCTTCAGCGCGACATAGGCGCCGTGGCTCAGCCCGGGGTAGAGGCCGAAGGCGACATTGGCGGAGCAGAACATCTCCTCGACCATCATCGCCGCGGTCAGCGGCATGCCCTGCCCGCCATAATCCGGATCGGAGGAAATCGAGGTCCAGCCGCCCTCGCAGAAGGTGCGGTAGGCCTCGCGATAGCCGCTCGGCGTGCGAACCACGCCGTTTTCATAGGTGCAGCCCTCGCGATCGCCCACCTGGTTCAGCGGGAACAGCACCTCCTCGCTGATCTTCGCGGCCTCCTCCAGCACGCTGTCGATCAGTTCGGGGGTGAAATCCGCATTGCCGGGCAGCTCGGCGATGGTGGTGCTGTCATAGAGCTCGTGCAGGACGAAGCGCATGTCCTTGAGCGGAGCCTTGTAGACGGGCATGTCGTATCTCCCTTGTCTCGGTTCAGTTGCGCAGGGGTTTGCCGGTATCCAGGATATGCTTGATCCGCGCCTGGCTTTCCTTGGTGCGGAACAGGGCCATGAAGGCCTCGCGTTCAAAGTCCTTCACCGCGGCGACCGGCACCTGATCGATCATGTCGGTATCGCCGCCGGTGAGCACGCGCGCAAGATGGGACGATACTGTCACGTCATGCGGCGTCGCGACGCCCTTCTTGCGGAATTCCTCAACCGCCATGCCGAGGGCGACGCGTCCGGACGCACCCGGCAATTGCAGCGTTTCCGGCTCGGCCGGCGCATATCCCGCCACCATGGCGAGCGCCCGGGCCTTGGCATCGGCCAGCACGCGCTCGCGGTTCATGGTGATGCCGTCGCCGGGGCGGAGAAATTTCAGCTCCTTCGCCTCGGCGGCGGAGGTCGCCACCTTCGCGGTCGATACCATCTCGAAGACCTTCGCGACGGCGGGCATCGGACCGCGCGGCGCATCCTTCGCGGTCTGCCAGCGCGCCAGCATGGTGGCACAGCCGCCCCAGCCCGGAACCAGGCCAACACCGACCTCGACAAGCCCCATATAGGTTTCGGCATGGGCCTGAACGGCGTCGCAATGCAGCAGGATCTCGCAGCCGCCGCCCAGCGCCCGGCCGGATGGCGCGCCGACCACCGGGAACGGTGCATCGCGCAGCGCCTGCATCGCCTTCTGCCCCTCCTTCACCGTCCCCTCGATCTTGCCCCACATCCGGAGGTTGGCGGCGAACATGGCGAGGCCGAGATTGGCGCCGACCGAGAAATTCTCCTTGCCAGGCCCGGCGCGCAGGTTCTCGCTGTAGATCACCAGCGCCTTGTGGGATTTCTGCACCAGCGCGATGGTCTTGCCGAGCAGTGCCAGAATGTCGCCATCGATCGAGTTCATGATCGAATGGAACTCGAAGCAGAGCACGCCGTCGCCAATGTCCCACACCGAGGCGGATTTGTTCGTGAGCACCGGCTTGCGGCCGCGCTTCGCATCCTCGAGCAGCAGAACGCCGGGGGCGCGCCCGATCGGCCGGTAGCTGCCATCGGGCATGAAGCGCAGCAGGGCGGCGCCGTCCTCGCGGTAGAACGCGCCCTTGCCGAGTTTGGCGAGCAGCGGCGGGGTCGTCTCGTCGAGATCGGCGAGATGCGATGCAACCCAGTCGGCGCCAAGCCGGTCGATCAGTTCGAACGGACCGTATTTCCACGTGTAGCCCAGCCGCATCGCGGCATCGACGGCGGCGATGTCGTCACCGATCTCGGGGATCAGCGAGGCCGCATAGGCCAGCACGCGGCCGAGCACGCCCCAGGCATAGCGCCCGTATTTCGACTTCGCACCGACGAGTTGCTTGAGATCCTTCTTCGCGTCCTTGACCTCGGCGATGTCGGGGCGGATGGAGGGCCGCCATTCCAGCCGGCCCTGCGCCGCCGCGGCGAGCGAAAGGGTCTCCTTCACGCGATCCTTGCCGCGCCCGCTGGAGCGGTAAAAGCCGCCCTTCCCTTTCTTGCCGGTATAGCCCTCGGCAATCATCGTCCCGAGGAATGGCGCCTCGCGGTTCATCCTGTGGAAGGCGTCGGTCTTCGGCAGCAGGCGGGCGAGCGAGGCATTGACATGCGGACCGAGATCGATGCCGACCAGATCCATCAGCCCGAACACGCCGGTCGAGGGAAAGCCCATCGGCTTGCCCATGATCGCATCCGCTTCCTCGATCTCGATTCCCATCTCCATCGCGAGGATGAGCGCAGTCTGGATCCAGTAGGTGCCGATGCGGTTGGCGATGAAGCCCGGTGTGTCGCGGCAGGGAATCACCGACTTGCCGAGCACGATATCGCAGAATTCGGTAATGCGGGCGATGGCGTCCGCGCTGGTTGCCGGACCAGTGACCAGTTCGAGGAGCCGCATGTAGCGCGGCGGATTGAAGAAATGGGTGATGACGAAATCCGGCCGGAGACTTTCCGGCATGTCCGTCATCAGTTCCGCAAGCGGGATGGTGGAGGTGTTGGACGAGATCACCGAACCTGGCTTTCGCACCTCCGCGAGGCGCCGATAGAGCGCCTGCTTGATGTCGAGCCGTTCGATCACGGCCTCGACGATCCAGTCGCATTCGGCAAGGGCGGCGAAATCGTCCTCGGTATTGCCGGGCACGATCAGCCGCGCGGCGCGGGAGGACATCAACGGCGCCGGCTGTGTGGTCTTCAGCCGCTCGATCGCCCGCCTCGCGATGGCGTTGCGGTCATCCCCTTCCTTCGGCACGATGTCGAGCAGGCGGACCTTGATGCCGGCATTGGCGATCTGGGCGGCAATCGCTGCCCCCATCACGCCGGCGCCGATGACGGCGACGGATTGGATCGCGCCCATCAGAGCGCCTCCAGAACCGTCGCGATGCCCTGGCCGCCGCCGATGCACTGGGTCGCGAGCGCGAATTTGCCGCCTTCGCGCCGGAGCAGTTGCGCCGCCTTGCCGGTAATGCGGGCGCCCGTCGCCCCGAGCGGATGGCCGAGCGCGATGGCGCCGCCATCGAGATTGACGCGCGCCGGATCGAGGCCGAGTTCACCGATGCAGGCGAGCGCCTGAGAGGCAAAGGCCTCGTTGAGTTCAACGACGTCGAGCGCGGAAGCCTCGATGCCGGCGCGGGCGAGCGCCTTGCGCGAGGCCGCGACCGGGCCCATGCCCATGATGTCCGGCGCGCAGCCGGCCACCGCGACCGAGCGGATCCGCGCGAGCGGCGCAAGCCCGTGCTTGGCGGCGTAATCCTCCGAGCAGACCAGCACGGCCGAAGCGCCATCGGTCAGCGGCGAGGAGGTTCCGGCAGTGACGCTACCCTCGGCATCGAAGGCAGGCTTCAGCCCCGCCAAACCCTCACGCGAGGCATCGTGGCGGATGCAGCCATCCTCGGACACCGTTGCGCCGGCCAGCGAAATCGGCACGATCTCGTCCGCGAGCTTCCCCGCTTTCTGCGCCGCCGCCGCCTTGACGTGGCTGGCGAGGGCGAATTCCTCCTGCGCATCGCGCGAGATATGCCAGCGCTTGGCCACGTTCTCGGCCGTCTCGCCCATGCCCATGTAAGCGGCCGGCATCTTGCCATACAGGGTTGGCGACGGCATCGGGTTGAACCCGCCCATCGGCACCCGTGTCATGCTCTCGATGCCGGCGGCGATGAACGCCTCTCCCGCGCCCATCGCGATGGCGCCCGCCGCCATGTGGATCGAATACATCGATGAGCCGCAAAACCGGTTGACCGTAGCGCCGGCAACACTGATCGGCAGGTCCGCCATCAACCCGATCAGGCGGGCCACGTTCAGCCCCTGCTCCGCCTCGGGAAAGGCGCAGCCGACGATCAGGTCCTCGATATCCCCCACCGCGACACCGCTGCGCGCCACGAGTTCCCGGACGACGGCCGCGGCCATCTCGTCGGGCCGGACCCGCGCAAGCCCCCCTTTTCGTGCAAGGGCGAATGGCGAACGTGCATAGGCGGCGATGACGGCGCTGGGCATTGATCTCGGACTCCTGTGCGAGGCTTATTTGGTCGACAGTTTCAGGGCATTTTCCGACTGCCGCTCGATATCGGCCAGCTCGGCCAGGCTCTGCTCGAGTGCCGCGCGCTGTTCCTGAAGCTTGGCGATGCGCTTGCGCACGGCCGCGAGAAGCTGACGCAACTGCGCGTGCTGTGTCGGATCGACGTCGTAGAGATCGAGGTAGTCCTTGATCTCGCGTAACGAAAAACCAAGCCGCTTGCCGCGCAGAATCAGCATCAGCCGGGCACGGTCACGCGAGGTGTAGACCCGGGTGGTTCCAGCGCGGCTGGGATTTACCAACCCCTTGTCTTCGTAGAAGCGGATGGTGCGCGCCGTCACGCCAAGCTGACGGGCCAACTGGCTGACCGAGTAAAGCGCATCCCCCTGCTGGCCGGCGGCCTCGTCCTCACGTTGATGACGTTCATGCAACGCGGCCATAGCCGGTCCAGTGGTAGTTCGTGAGGTCATTGATCGTCCTGTCGAATGATGAACGGCGGTCGCGGACAATACCATGAATGACCCGTTTCCATCTTTAACGATAACCGAATAATCATTACGTATAGGGCATGCTCTATACGATGTCGAGCAATTGTAAGCTGCTCACAAGCAAAAAAACGCCCTCATCCCGGTAAAATTTCGGCCATTCGTGCTACACAGCGCACGATACGATCGCAGAATGAACAATCAGATCACGAAAATGTCAGAATGGCCGGTCGCATGAAAGTTGGCAGCAATTGGCAGGAGAACTGACCATCACATGCATTGCCATCTTGCCGTGAGCGCACGATTCGGTATTGCGCCGCACCAAGCCGCCGCCTTTCTCCGGCCACCCCGCATGACCGGACAATGCGCCTGAGCGGCATGCATGCATTCGGGAGGCCCGACCTGCGGGCGTCGGGCGAGGCCTGCGGAACCCCGGAAAGGATGGGGCGCTCAACAAAAAAACGGGGCCCCGGAGGGCCCCGTCTCATAACCAAACCAGAACGGTAGGTTCAGACCGCCTTGAGGTTGGTAGCGGCTGCCTTGCCGCGTTCCTGAGTGACCTCGTAGGAAATCTTCTGGCCTTCATTGAGGCCCCGCATGCCGGCCGCCTGAACCGCCGTGATGTGAACAAAAACATCCTTGCCGCCATCCTGCGGCACGATAAAGCCGAAGCCCTTCGTGGTGTTAAACCACTTGACAGTGCCGATCGCCATTGTCGCGTCGTCGCTCCTAAGACAGACCCACCGTGCGACCGCCGCACGGCTCCAGAGGGACAACCGGGTTTTGGACGTCTTGGCCGTACGGAAACCCGTCTCGTGCAACAAGGCAAGCCAAAGTCGATTGCACGATTAATGACGCAGAAACCACCGGAACTGTCAACGCGAATAAATTCTCCGACGCCGGTTTTAAGCAAGATTTCGCAAAACAGCCGTTCAAATTCGATAAAACGCATAAGAGCCGCCTGCGATTGCCTTTCCGCACGCAGCGCGGAATAGTCTGGCGAACAAATCACGGGGGGATCGATACATGACGAACGCCACTGTTTTCGAGACGATTTCGATACAGAAATGTTTTGGCGGCGTGCAAGGCGTCTATCGGCACCAGGCAAAGGCGACCGGATGTTCGATGCGTTTCGCCGTTTTCATGCCGCCTCAGGCTCAAATCGGGAAGGTTCCGGCACTTTATTACCTGGCTGGCCTGACATGCACGGAAGAAAATTTCACGGTGAAGGCTGGCGCGCAGCGCGTTGCCGCGGAGCTTGGAATCGCCCTGATCGCGCCGGACACTTCGCCGCGCGGCCTTGGCTATCCGGGCGAGTCGGACGCCTATGATTTTGGTGTCGGCGCCGGGTTTTATGTCGACGCCACCGAGACGCCATGGCGGAATGGCTACAGGATGTATTCCTACATCGCGGACGAGCTGCCGGCATTGATCAACGCCGCATTTCCGGTCGATGCCGCTCGGGTCGGCATTTTCGGCCATTCGATGGGCGGCCATGGCGCCCTCACGATCGCACTCAAGAACCCGGAGCGCTATCGGTCCGTTTCAGCATTCGCGCCGATCGTATCGCCGATGCGTTGCCCCTGGGGAGAAAAGGCGCTGACCGGATATCTAGGAGCCGACCGCAAGGCCTGGCGCGATTACGATGCAACCGCGCTGATCGAGGACCGCGGCTGGGGCGGCCCGGCCATCCTGGTTGACCAGGGCACGGCGGATCCATTTCTTGAACGCGAACTCAAACCTGAATTGCTGCGGGAGGCCTGCTCGGCAAGGGGTGTAGCGCTCGAACTCCGCATGCAAGACGGGTACGACCATTCGTATTTCTTTATTTCGACTTTCGTCGAGGATCATCTCAGACATCACGCCCGTCATCTCTGACGGGTGCTGGCTGCCGGGCCTCTGATCAGACGGTCAGTATCCTGCGGAGCAATTCGACGTCCTCGGCGAAATCGGGGTCAGCGTCGATCAGTTCGGTAACCTTCGCCACCGCATGCATCACCGTTGTGTGGTCACGGTTGCCGAACTTCCGGCCGATCTCCGGGAGGCTGCGACTGGTCAGCTGCTTGGCAAGATACATCGCGATCTGCCGCGGGCGGGCGATGTTCCGCGCCCGGCGCGCCGACGACATTTCGCTGATCCTTATATTGTAGTGCTCGGCGACCTGTTTCTGGATTTCCTCAATCGTGATCTTGCGGTCGTAGGCGCGCAGGAGATCGTGCAGCACCTCGTGCGCGGTTTCCAGGGTGACCTGACGCTCGAACAGATTGGCATGCGCGATCAGCCGGTTCAGCGCGCCCTCGAGTTCCCGGACATTCGCGGTAATCTTTTGCGCAAGGAACTCCATCACCCGGCCGGGCACATTCACCCCCGCGCGGGCAGCCTTCGCCTCGAGGATGGCCAGCCGGAGTTCGTAGGTTGTCGCATGGACATCGGCGACCATGCCGCAGCCAAGCCGGGTGCGGAGCCGATCCTCGATCCCGGACAGGTCGGAAGGCGACTTGTCGGCGGAGACGATGATCTGCTTCCCGGAATCGACCAGCGCGTTGAAAGTATGGAAAAATTCTTCCTGCGTTCCGTCCTTGCCGATCAGGAATTGCAGATCGTCCACCATCAGGACATCGACGCTGCGCAACTCGTTCTTGAACTCGATCGTCGATTGCCGCCTGAGGGCACTGACGAATTTGTGCATGAACTTCTCGGCCGACATGTAAGCGACCGTCACGTTGTCCGAGCGCTGGGAGAGTTCCCATGCGATCGCGTGCATCAGATGGGTCTTGCCGAGCCCGACGCCGCCATACAGGAACAGCGGGTTGAAACCGGGCGTGGCATGTCCATCCGCAACCCGCCTCGCGCAGGCATACGCAAACTCGTTCGGCTTGCCGACCACGAACGTATCGAAAGTGAACCGGGGATCGAGCGGCGCGCTCATGTCCTGCCGGTCCTCGATCTCGCGGCGGGCGGCGGGCGGCTTTGCGGCCGCGCCCTTCACCTCGGCCTCGGCCAGATCGGGCGCGCGCTCGCTCATTCCCACCGGCTTCGTGCGGATATCGACGCGGCGCACCGCGGGATTTTCGGCCTGCCAGAAGGACGTCAGCAAACTGCCATATTCCTTGTTGACCCAGTCGCGCAGGAAGCGCGTGGGCAGCATGACGGTCACCTCATCGCCATCAAGCCCATGCAGAACGGCCTGACGTAGCCAGTTGCGATACTCGACCTCGCCGATCTCTTCCTGCAGGCGTCCCCGGACACGACTCCACTGGCTGGCCAGTTCATCCTGGCCAGCATCGCCGCGCGAACGCCCCGAAGACCGGGCTTCGCCCCCCTGATCCTGCCAAACCTGCGTGCTCAAGTGCCGCTCCCGTCCTGACTTCATCCCTGCACGACCGCATGACCGGCCTGCTATTCGGCCGCAAGAACCCGTATCCGCAATCAATGGTTGAACAAACCATCAAACGGATCAGTCATCGTCATCCATTCGTCATCCTGTGACCTGAAACTAGGCCAAACCCAGCGCCCTGCGCAAGACCCTATCGATTTGATTTTCTGCTGATATAATGTGCATCTTTAAATAATTGCCCATTAAATCAGGAGATTGATGAAGCCATTTGAAATCTGGCCGCATCACTCCCCGATAAAATCGCCAAAACGTCTTGCAATTAACGGTTGCAGTATACGTTGACGCGCTGTTGCGAAATACGATCAGCTAAACAATTCTGATCCGGGCGACAAACGCGTCCGAAAACGACAATTGGTAGACGAGATCAGCGACTTGTTTCATTCGCTGAGCGCATCACCGATTGCCGTTTAAGAGGAACAAGCTTGACTGGGCGAACTAGCCCAGCCAAAGCAATGGCTTGGTTTAAAGCCAATCAAGCGCTGACGATGTGAATTCGTCCGAAACAGACGAAACCCAGGCCCAGCCTCAGACGGGAGCAGAGAGCGCCTTCACGCGCGCCGACAGCCGGGACAGTTTCCGGGACACCGTGTTGGCCTTCAGAACGCCCTTCGTCACCGCACGCTGCAGTTCCGGCTGAGCGACCACGAACGCCGCACGCGCTTCCGCGTGATTACCCGACGCAAGTGCTTCCTCAACCTTCCGGACGAAGCTGTGCACGCGTGACCGGCGAGCCTTGTTGCGCGCAGTGCGAACAATGGTCTGACGGATGCGCTTCTGTGCCGATGCAATATTGGCCATGGACGAAAGATCTCTTCCAGTAAACGGAGCAAAAACCAACAGGCCGCAGCGCATGGTTGCTGCGGCCCGAAATCACGCATGTTGATATCCCCGGTCGGGTTGGGCGTCAAGCAGGGAAACCGCGCAATCCAGCGTCCGCATTCCGCGTGGCCCGATCACGAGGCGGCGGCAGAAACGCCTGCCCCAGCGGGAGCTGGTGAATAGACCGTTATCCGAACCTGCCGCCTCCATAACGACTTATGCCAGCGCGGCGAACGCCCGATCGAGATCGTCGATCAGGTCGGCGACATCCTCGAGCCCGACGGAGAAACGGATCGTCCCCCCGCCAATCCCGAGACGAGCGCGCTCTTCCGCAGGGATTCGAGAGTGGGTCGTGGTTTCCGGATGTGTGACCATCGATTTGGAATCGCCCAGATTATTTGAAATCGCGATCAGATCGAGCGCGTTCATGAAGCGGAATGCCGCTTCCTTGCCGCCCTCAAGCTCGAAGGTCACGAGCGTCCCCCCGGCGCTCATCTGCCGCTTCGCCAGATCAACCTGTGGATGGTCGGCCCGGAACGGATAGAGCGCCCGCCGCACATGACGCTGGCTTGCGAGGTGATCCGCGATGGTCGCCGCCGATCCTGACGCCTGGCCGACGCGAAGCGCCATCGTTTCAAGCCCCTTGAGGATGACCCAGGCGTTGAACGGCGAAATCGCGGGACCGGTATTGCGGGTGAAGGGCTGAAGCGTGTTCTCGATCCAGGCCTTGCTGCCCAGCACGGCACCACCCAGCACACGGCCCTGGCCATCCATGTGCTTGGTGGCCGAGTAGACAACGACATCGGCGCCGAATTCGAGCGGCCGTTGCAGCAGCGGCGTGGCAAACACGTTGTCCACCACCACAATGGCGCCGGCCTTGTGGGCAAGGTCGGCAACGGCGCGCAGATCGATGATCTCAAGCATCGGATTGGACGGTGTTTCGAGCAGGACCAGCGCCGCACCCGGCGCCAGTGCCGCTTCCCAGGCCGCGAGATCGCCTCCATCGACGAACACGCTCTCAATGCCGTAGCGCGGCAGCAGGGTCGAGACGATCCACGAACAGGAGCCGAACAGCGCCCGCGAAGCGACAACCCGGTCCCCGGCCTTCAGATGGGCGAGCAACGCGGCATTGACCGCGGCCATGCCCGTGGCGGTCGCGCGGCAGGCCTCAGCCCCCTCGATCGCGGCAAGCCTTGCCTCAAGCATGCTCACGGTCGGGTTGCCGAAGCGGGAATACTGATAGTGGGCAATCTCGCCTTTGAACGTGGCTTCCGCCTGTTCTGCGCTATCATAGACGAACCCGGAGGTCAGATAGAGCGCTTCGGCGTTCTCTGCGAAATTGGACCGGATCTGGCCTGCATGAACCAGAGTGGTCGCGGGGCGATAATGTCGTTCTTTCATGATCCGTCTATATCCTCCCCGCGTCGGACGGCAAGCCACAAGCCGGCATCCCCCATGCACTGCACGCGACGAAGGTCAGGCCTGGGACAGAGTTCAGATGGCGCGCCGTGCGCCTCCCGCGGGCAATTCCCTTTGCAGCCAGCGATCCAGCATCGGAATGATCCGCTTTGCCGGCCGAAACCCCTCAGTGACGACCACATACCGCCGATCCCGCCCCCTGGCGGCGACCAGGGTCGGGACGCCGGCGATGCCGGATTTCTGTGTCAGCGCGAAATCCTGCCGTGTCTCCACGCCAAGTTCGTCGGAACAGAGCATTTCCCGGAACGACTCCATGCGAAACCCCTGGCGCGCCGCGATTCCGGCCAGCACCACCGGATCCGTCACATCCTCGTTGCAGAGATAAAAAGAACGTTGGATGCTGGCCAGAAGAGTGAGCGCGTCCTCCGCCGAGCGGCGGCGTGCCGCGACGATGGCACGGCACGCCGGCTCCGTATCGTAGACGAAGGCTGAGCGGTCGAAGAATGCGTCATCGAAGGATTGCCCGGATGCTTTCCGCACCCGTTCCCAGTGCGCGGAAGTCAGGCTTTTCGCAGCGGCATCCATGGGGACACGCATTCCCGGCAGAAGGCCACCGACAACGATGCGGATGCCCAGACGGCGAGAATATCGTGCGCGGATCGCATCGATAACCGGCGCGAACCCCCAACACCATGCGCACATAGGATCAATAAAGTAGACGAGGTCGGCTTCATATACCATATGTCACATTATGTGTATCACCCAGCAGCGTCACATGGGTTGTTTTATAATGATCGGTTTATTATAATGGAAACGAAAATGCAATCGAGCTCAAGTGTAACATGCCACGCCCACGCCTCCTGACTGACGATGACGTTCTCGACCGCGCCATTCCGGTCTTCAGACAAAATGGCTACGCGGGAACCTCGCTCAGGGATCTTACCGAAGCGACGGGTCTCAGCGCGGCGGCGCTGTATCACCGGTATGGCGACAAGGACGGCCTGTTCCGCGCAGCGCTCGAGCGGTATGCCGATGACGGGTTGACCCCCGTTCTCGAACAGCTCGCCGAACGCACTGACCCGATCGCCTCGATCGCTGATTTTCTCGGCCTGATCCGAGATCATTCGCGGGACGATCCGCTGCATCTCGGATGCCTCCTGGTGAACACGGCGATGGATGGCGGCCCGCTGTCCCCGGAGGCCCGGACGATCGTCGGGACGCGCCTCGCCGGGGTTCAGCAGTTTTTCCACGAGCGGCTTGAACATGCGAATTCTGCCGGACTTTTGCCGGCCGGCATGAATACCGCGACGCAAGCCGAGTTGCTGCTGGGGACCGTCGTCGCGTTGCGCACCTTCGCGCGGCTCGACCCTGATCCTGGCCGTCTTGACCGCCTGGTCGAGGATGCAGTGAGCCGGCTCAGGAGACCCGCGCCCGCGGCTGCATGAACAGCAGACACCACCCAAAAAAGCCCGCCGACAGTAACCGCCGGACCTGCGGTGTTTGCTGTGCGGCCTGCCGTCAAGGAGACCCTGAATGCGTGAACCCCTGAAACTTTACGATCTCGCCGGCGCCGACGAGCGCGTGCGCTTCAGCCCCAATTGCTGGCGCACCCGTTTCGCGCTGGCGCACAAGGGTCTGCCTTGCGAGACCGTGGTCTGGCGGTTCATGGAGAAAGACGCCATCGCGTTTTCCGGCCAGGGCAAGGTTCCCGTGCTGGTCGACGGCACCCGGAACATTCACGACAGCTGGGCCATCGCGCTTTACCTCGAGGATACCTATCCCGACCGTCCCAGCCTGTTCGGCGGCGCGGTCGGCCGCAGCCTCGTCCGCTTCGTCAACCAGTGGACCAGCGAAGCGGTGCATCCCGCAATCGCGAAAGTGGTGCTGCCGGACCTTGTGGACATCCTGCACGAGGGTGACCGCGACTATTTCCGCTCGACCCGCGAGGCCGCGTTCGGCACCACGGTCGGGGCGCTGCGGGCCGCACGCGAGGAAAATCTCGCCACGCTCCGCGCCACCTTGCGCCCGCTGCGCAGCACGCTGGCGGATCAGCAATTCCTTGCCGGCGACGCGCCGAACTATGCCGACCATGTCGCCTTCAGCGCTTTCCTCTGGGCGCATGCCTCGACCCCGGTAAAGATCCTCGCCGAGGATGACACGCTGCACGCCTGGTGCGACCGCATGTTCGACGCTTATGACGGGCTGGCCCGCGTCCTGCCGGCCGCCGCCTGAACGGGAGGATTTCGATGTCCGCAATCCAGGGTGTCCGCGCCTGCGTGTTCGATGCCTACGGCACGCTGTTCGATTTCGGCTCCGCTGTCGCCCGCTGCCCGGATGTGCCGGAAGACCGCCGCGCGGCGCTGGTGACACTCTGGCGGGACAAGCAGCTGCAATACACGTGGCTGCGCAGCCTGCAGAACCTCTATACCGATTTCGAAACCGTCACCGCCGACGCGCTCGATTTCGCGCTGGAGGCGACCAGCCTCGCCGACCCGAAGCGGCGCGAGGCGTTGCTCGCACTCTACCGCATCGTCTCGGCCTATCCCGAGGTGAAGGCAACGCTGGGCGCCCTCAAGGCAAAGGGCATCGCCACCGCAATTCTCTCGAACGGCACCCCTGCGATGCTCGCCGCCGCCATCGCCCATGCCGGGATCGGCGACGTGCTCGACCATGTGCTGTCGGTCGAGGCGGTGGGCGTGTTCAAGACCGATCAGCGTGTCTACCAGATGGTGCCGGCGCGCCTTGGGGTGGAACGCAAGGAGGTCTGCTTCGTCTCCTCCAATGGCTGGGATGCGTATGGCGCCTCGGCCTTCGGCTTCCGCGTCGCCTGGTGCAACCGCGCGAAACAGCCGGCGGAGCGGCTGCCCGGCGCGCCCGATGCCGTTCTCAGCGATCTCTCCGCCCTGCCCGGCCTGCTCGGCCTCGACTGAACCAGCGCTTGCGCCGCCAGCCCCGGTGGCGCTACAGCTTGATCAGGAATCGGTGGCCCGCAAGGGCTGAAACGGGAACGCAGAAGGGTGGTTTGTCGCCCCGTCTGCGGCTGCCCCCGCAACTGTGAGCGGTGAGGCGCGTTCATCCGGGCCATTGCGAGGGGGCACAGACCCGCCCGCGAGAAGGCCGAGCGCGCTGTTGACCCGCGAGCCAGGAGACCGGCCAGTTCCGAGACCATGCGCGCGCGTCCGGGCGGGGTGAACCGGGAGCGAAGGGTGAAGTCCCGTAGCCTTCGGTCGCCCTTATGGCAGCGCCCGCCCCGCCGGGTGCCGGACCGGAGTTTTTCCATGCGCGACTCCGCGCGATATCGTTTTTTCGTTCCCCTCGCCTTGTGCGGGGCTGTTGCCAATGCACACGCCCAAAACGCGCAGCTGCCCGCCGGCACCGTGCCGATCGAGACGGTTACCGCCTCCTATGTGCGGACGCCCATTGCGGATACCCCGGCATCGGTCACGGTCATCACCGCGGCCGCGCTGCGCCAGCGCGGCGTGACCACCCTCGTCCAGGCGCTCGACACGGTTCCCGGCCTGAACGTGGTGCAACTGGGTGGGCCTGGCGCCCAGACCTCGGTCTTCATCGACGGCACCAATTCCGAAGACGTGCTGGTGCTGCGCGACGGCGTGCCGGTGAATGATCCCTCGGTGGCCAACGGCGCGTTCAATTTCGGCAATGCCGGCATCGGCGATATCGCGCGGATCGTGGTGGTCCGCGGCCCGATGTCCAGCCTCTACGGCTCGGGCGCGATCGGCGGCGTCATCAACCTGATCAGCAAGCGTGGCCATGGCGCACCGCATGTCGATTACGACATCGCCGGGGGCTTTCCCGGCCAGGGCGAAGGCAGCGTTACCCTCTCCGGCCAGAGCGGCAAATTCGATTATGCGATCACAGGTTCGCTCATCGAGCAGGCCGGGTTCGACGCGACGGCGCGGCGGCTTGCCGTCTATGCCGCGCATCGCGACCCGTTCCGCTACAAGCTCGGCGCCGTCAATCTCGGCTACACACCCATCGCCGGCACGCGGATCTCGCTGATCGTCCGCGCCCGGCAGACCGGCACCCAGTATCCCGATCTCGGATATCCGATCTTCGACGACCCCTATGAAAACAGCTACGATTCGAATGTTTTCGTCCGCTTCGGCGTGAAATCGCACCTGTTCGACAACCGGCTGACCACCGAACTCGACATCGCCCATATCCAGGACGACCGCCGCTACCTCACCCTGCTCGATCCCGCCGACCCCAACCAGTTCGCCGGCGACAGCGGCTATCGCGGCGACCGCACGGTGATCCAGTGGAACAACGTGATCCGCCTGCCGAATTTTGGCCCGATGACAGACCCGACGCTCGTCGCCGGCATCGAGACCACGCATGATACGGCGATCGAGAACTACAATGCGAGCTTTGGCGGCTTTCCCTACCTCTCCAGCCTCGCCGCCTCGCAATCCATCACCGCGGGGCATGTCGGCGCGCAGGCAACCATCGCACGTCGCCTGTCAGTCCAGGGCGCCATCCGAGGTGACTCGGTCAGCGGCTACGGCACCGTGGTGACGGAGCGCGGCGGTCTCGTGCTGGCCCTGCCCGAAATCGATACGCGGCTGAAGGCCTCGGCGGGCAGCGGCTTTCTTGCCCCCTCGCTCTACGACCTGCACGGCATCGACAGCTACGGCTATCACGGCAACCCGAACCTCCACCCCGAACACTCGGTTGGATATCGGTTCGGCTTCGAAACCGTGCTGCCGGCCTTCGGCATGCCCGACGCAGTGACGCTGCAGATGAGCTATTTCCACCAGGATATCGCTAACCTGTTCCAGTATACTTCCCTGCCTGATGGCACCAGCACGGAGGAGAACGTCGCTCGCGCCCGGATTCACGGCATCGAGGCTGGCATCGGCTTCGCGCCGACCCGCTGGCTCTCCGGCCGGATCGACTATACGCGCACCATCGCCCGCGATGTCGCGACCCGGACGGCCCTTCTGCGCCGGCCGGATAACGCCGGATCGCTTACCCTCTCGATCCACCCGATCCCGGCGCTGTCGATCGAGCCCGCCATCCGCTATGTCGGCCGCTTCTCGGATTACCTCTACGCCAATTCCGGCTATCCGACTGGCACCGGCCTAGCCCGGCCCGGCACGATCGCCAATCTGGCGGTCAACTACCGCGTCAGCCGGGCCCTCACTCTTTTCGCGATCGGCCGCAACCTGACCAACTCCCCCTTCGAGCCGGCAAACGGTGTGCAAATCCCCGGCCAGAATTTCCTGTTCGGCCTGAGAGGCACGATCGGCGGATGATGTGACAGCTCGGTTCAGGCGGCAGCATAAGACATATTCGTGAAAGACATATGTTGCGATGCACAAAAAACTTGAAACGGGCACCGGAACGGACATATAGTGCATCGCAGCAAACAACACGTTGTTTGCTTTCTTGGACGTTTCCTCCCTAAACTTGGCGGCCTTATGGCCGCCATTTTTTTTGGCCGATCTGCCCACACCCATCCAGAACACTTTCCGATCCTTCCGGATCGGATGCATCGCTCTATCATATCGATAAAAAACATCCTTATCCGATCAGATGGCTCCATCTGATCGGATAAGGGCGCTCTGGCGTGATCCCATCCGGAAAAAACCGCTTGCCTTCGCTTTGGAGCCGGTTACTCTGTGCATGGCAGATATATCACAAAAGCAAGAAGGATGGGACAAATGGCACTTTCAAGGCGCAATGCTCTGCGGGGCGCGGCAGGCACGGTTCTCCTCGCCTCGGCAAGTCCCATCGCCCGGGCGGGCGACAAGGTCTATCACATCGGGATCACCCTGCCGCTGACCGGCGCCGACGCCGAGGCCGCGCATCTGATCCTTCACGGCGCGCAACTCGCGATCAAGCTCGCCAACCAGAGCGGTGAACTCGGCGACATCCGGCTCGAACCGATGGTGCTGAACAACGCGACCGCGACCGCCGGCCAGTACGACCCCGCGCAGGCCGCCACCAACGCCCGCAAGCTGGCCGGCACGCACACCGTTCTCGCCAATGTCGGGCCCGAGATGAGCGGCTCCGGCAAGGCGATGGCGCCAATCCTCTCGATGGCGAATCTGGCCACCATCACCCCCTCCTCCACCGCCCCCGACATCACCAGCCCGACCTATGCCGGCGAGTTCGATCCGGGCGGCAAGCCGATCTATTTCCGCACCGTGACGACCGATGCCTATCAGGGCCCGAACATGGCGAATTTCTATGCAGAGGTCCTCAAGGCAAAGAGCGTCTACATCCTCGATGACAGCGGCGCCTATGGCGTCGGCCTCGCCAACGCCTTCGAGGCGCAGGCGAAGAAGAAGGGCATCAAGGTCCTCGGCCGCGACAGGCTGGATCCCAAGGCCGCGGACTATTCCGCCGTGCTGACCAAGATCGCCGCGACCAAGACTGCCTCGCTCTATTATGGCGGCACGATGCAGGCGGGTGTGAAGCTGGTGAAGCAGAGCTACCAGATCATTCCGCACGTCATCAAAGGCGGCGGCGACGGCATATTGAGCCCCGAGATGATGACGGCCGCCGGCTTCCCCGCCGCCGAGGGCTGGTATGGCACCAACGCCTCGCCGCATGTGGTGGACGACCCCAAGCTCGCAAACTGGGTCGCGCTCTATACGAAAACCTACGGCGTGGCACCTGATGACTACGCGATCACCGGCTATGACGCAGCCCTCGTCGCCATCGCCGGCATCAAGACGGTGCAGAAGGCCGGCAAGCCGCTCACCGCCGCAAATGTGCGCGACGCGATCGCGACCGTGCATGTCAACGGCTTGCAGGGGCCGATCAGCTTCGACAAGTATGGCGACATGACCAGCCATGTCGTCGCCGTGTTCCAGTTCCACCATGACAAATCCGCCCCGCTCGGGGACCTGAACAAGCAGATGCGATACGTCGGCGTGGCGCCGCAGAACTGACGCGGCGGCCATGACCGGAACGGCGGTTTTTTTCCAGCAGCTCGTGAACGGGCTGAGCCTGGGGGCGATGTATTCGTTGCTCGCCCTCGGGTTCACGCTCGTCTACGGTATCCTGGAGCTGATCAATTTCGCGCATTTCAACGTGTTCATGGTGGGGGCGTTCGTCGGCCTCATCGTGCTGCAATGGTTCGGCCTGCAGGGCCAGTCGGTGGTGCTGCACGGCGCCCCGCTGGTGCTGTCGCTGCTCGCAGCCCTCGCGGTGACAATGGTGGCCTCCGGGGTGCTCGGCGTCGTGATCGAGCGCTACACCCTGCGGCCAATGCGCAACGTGCGCGGGCCGATGGCGATGATCACCACGATCGGCGTCTCCTATATCCTGTTCAACCTCGTGCTGCTGCTCACCAACGCGCAGGCGCTGAACTACCCCGACCCGATGCCGAGCATCGACTATCATCTCGGTGGGGTGACGATCCGCCTCAAGGCGGTGATCATCTGGATCGTCGCGGCGGTGCTGATGTGGGGGCTCAACCTGTTCGTCAGGCGCTCTCGCCTTGGCAAGGCGATGCGCGCCGTCGCCCAGGACGCCGAAGCCGCGCGGATGATGGGCATCGAGGTCGATCAGGTGGTGATGATCGCCTTCTTCGCCGGCTCCGCCCTGGCCGGCGCCGCCGGGATGATCTTCGGCCTCTACTACAATTTCACCCAGTACAGCATCGGCTACACGGCGGGGCTGCGCGCCTTCACCGCTGCCGTGCTCGGCGGCATCGGCAACGTGCCGGGGGCGATGGTGGGCGGCCTCCTCATCGGCCTGATCGAGACGATCAGCAGCCAGTACATCGCCACGAAATGGGCCGATGTGATCATCTTCTCGATCCTGATCCTCACGCTGGTCTTCCGCCCGGCCGGCCTGCTGGGCGCGCAGTCGCCCAACCGCTCGTAGGCGGCGATGAAGCGCCTCGCCCTGCTTTCGCCCCGCCAGCGCCAGGCGCTGTTCGCAGCCCTGCTGATGGTGCTCCTGCTGCTGCCCTTCCTTGGCATCGGCCAGGCGAATATCGACGTCGCGGCGAATAGCTGCGCCTATGCGGCGCTGGCGCTCGGCCTCAACATCGTGGTCGGCTTCACCGGCCTGCTCGATCTCGGCTATGCCGCCTTCTTCGCCATCGGCGCCTATGCCTATGGCATCCTGAACTCGTTCCAGCTCCACCCGCACTGGAGTGCCGCCTGGGCGCCGCTCGCCGCGATCGGCTTCGTCGCGAAGCTCGGCGCGGGGGCGGCGGCAACGGTGCATTTCACCTTTCCCTTCTGGCTGATGCTGCCGGCCTCTGCCGTCATCGCCGCCTGTTTCGGCATGGCGTTCGGCGCGCCGACGCTGCGGCTGAAGGGCGACTATCTGGCCATCGTCACCCTCGGCTTCGGCGAGATCGTGCCGATCGTGGCGCGCAACTGGTCCTCGCTCACCAACGGCGCCGAAGGGCTGAACGGCGTCGGCCCGCCGGTGCTGCTCGGCTACCGCTTCGGCATCAACGCGACACCTTATTACTATGTCGGCATCGGCCTCGTGCTGCTGCTGCTGTTCATCTCGCTGCGCCTGAAACCCTCGCGGATCGGCCGAGCCTGGATGGCAGTGCGCGAGGACGAGATCGCCGCCGGCGCGATGGGCGTGCATACCACGCGGCTGAAACTGCTCGCCTTCGCCATGGGCGCCGGGTTCGCCGGCATGACCGGCACGTTCTACATCGCCAAGCTGCAGACCGCGACGCCGGACATGTTCGATCTGCCGGTCTCGATCATGGTGCTGGTGATGATCGTGCTCGGCGGGCTGGCCAGCGTCTGGGGCGCCATTCTCGGCGCGGTGCTGCTCGAATTGCTGCAGGCCTGGTTCCTGCCCGCCCTGTCTGGCTGGGTGCAGGGGCTCGGCAACGCGATCCACTCGCCCTTCCTGCAGAATCTCCAGCTCACCTCGGCCTCGGAACTGATCTTCGGCATCATCCTCGTGACCATGATGCTCTACCGACGGGACGGGCTCGTTCCGGTCGGCCGGAACGAGGTGCGGCTGAGCTACGAGCAGCAGGACGCCGCCGTCTCCCGCGGTGCGGCCCCGGCCGTGGCCAGGCTGCGCGCCGGGCTCGCCGAGGCCGCCACCGACGCGCGGCCCGCCGTGCTCGAAATCCGCGACCTTACAGTGAAATTCGGCGGATTGACCGCGCTGAAATCGATCTCGCTCGATGTCCCGGCGGGCAGCATCGTCGCCGTGATCGGACCGAATGGCTCGGGCAAATCCACCCTGTTCAACAGCATCACCGGCCTCGTGAAACCCTCCGCCGGCGTGGTGCGATTCGCCGGACGCGATCTGCTGGGCCTGCGGCCGGACCAGGTGCTGCGCGCCGGCGTCGCCCGCACGTTCCAGAACATCCGCCTGTTCCCCAACCTCACGGTGATGGAAAATGTGCTGATCGGCCAGCACAGCCATCTCTCCGCCGGCGCCGCCGGGGCTGTCCTCGGCCTGCCCCGTGTGCGCGCCGAAGAGCGTGAGGCGCGGCAATTCGTGCTCGAATTGCTGGCGATGTTCGGCAACCGCCTGGTGCCGCGGATCGACCAGGGCGTGGCGCAGCTCTCCTACGCCAATCGCCGCCGTGTCGAAATCGCCCGCGCCCTCGCCTCGCGCCCGCGCCTGCTGATGCTCGACGAACCCACGGCGGGGATGAACCCGGCGGAAAGCCTCGAACTCGCCGAACAGATCGCCGCCTTCCGCGATTTCGGCCTCACGATCCTGCTGGTGGAGCACAAGCTCGATGTTGTCACCCGCCTGGCCGACAACGTGATCGTCCTCGACCATGGCGAGAAGCTCGCCGAGGGACGCGCCGAGGAGGTGCGGCGGAACGAGGCGGTGATCGAGGCCTATATCGGCCGGGGTGCGGTCGATGCCTGAGGAAACCCTGCTCGAATTCGCCGGCGTGCACACCCATTATGGCGACCTGCACGTGCTCAAGGGCGTCGATTACACGGTCGCACGAGACGACATCGTGGTGCTGCTCGGCGGCAATGCCAGCGGCAAGTCGACCACGATGAAGACGATCATGGGCACCGTCACCCCCTCGCAAGGCGAAGTGCGCTTCCGCGGCACGCCGATCAACCGGCTCAGCACCTCCGAGCGGGTCAAGCGCGGCATCGCCCCGGTGCTCGAAGCCCGGCGGCTGTTTCCGCGCATGACGGTCTACGAGAATCTCGAAATGGGCGCCTATACGCGCAAGCGCGGCCCAGATTTCGACGAGGATCTCGAACGCGTCTACGAGCTGTTCCCCCGCGTGAAGGAACGCCGCCACCAGCTCGCCGGCACGCTCTCCGGCGGCGAGCAGCAGATGGTCGCGATCGGCCGCGCGCTGATGGCTCGCCCGGCGCTGATCTGCATGGACGAACCCTCGATGGGCCTCTCGCCGCGCTTCGTCGAGATCGTGTTCGGCATCATCCAGACCATCAACCGCCAGGGTGTGGCGATCTTCATGGTCGAGCAGAACGCCCACATGGCGTTGCAGATCGCCAGCCGCGGCTACGTGCTGCAGACCGGCCGCGTCGTGCTCTCAGGCCCCGCCGCCGACCTCGCCGCCAACCCGGCGATCCGCGAGGCCTATCTCGGCGAGCTGCAGGTGGAAGACAACTAGCCCGGCAGCAGCACGTTAGAGCACTTTCCGATCCATCAGGATCGGATGTAGTGCTCTATCATATTGATAAGTCGAGCATCTTTATCCGATCAGATGGTTCCATCTGATCGGATTATGCTCTAACGCCGAAGATCTGCAGGAGCAGAACAACATTGAGCCCGAGGATCACGATGGCGCCGCCGATCGCGGCTATGGCCGTGATCCCGCGCACCGCGAGCGCGCCCATCAGCGCGCGCCTCGTGGAAAACCACAGCAATGCCAGCATCGGCACCGGCAGCGCCAGGCTCAGCACCACCTGGCTGAGCACCAGCGCCCGCGTCGGGTTCACGCCGAGGCCGATCACCACGAAGCCGGGGATCATGGTCAGCGCCCGGCGAAGCCAGATCGGGATCGAAAACCCGACAAACCCCTGCATCACCATCTGCCCCGCTAGCGTGCCCACCACGGAAGACGACACGCCGGAAGCCAGCAGCGAGATCAGGAAGATCACGGCGGCGCCGGCCCCGAGCAGCGGCGAAAGCGTGCGATAGGCCGCGCCGATCTCGGCGATCCCCTGATGCGCCGGGTGGAAGGCGCCGGCAGCCATCGCCACCATCGCCATGTTGACCAGCCCGGCCACCCCGAGCGCCGCGAGCACCTCGATATTGGAATAGCGCACCAGCCGCCGGCGCTGCGCCGCATCCTGCGGCGCGACCCGCGCACCAGACAGGCCGGAATGCAGGAACAGCGCGTGAGGCATCACCGTGGCGCCGACGATGCCGACCGCGATCGTCAGCGCCTCGGCATCCGGCAGGGACGGCAGCACCGTGTGCAGCGCCGCCTGCCGCCAATGCACCGGCACGATCAACAGCTCGGCGAGATAGCAGAGCGCGATGACGCCCACGAGCGCGCCGATCGCCAGTTCCATCGGCCGAAAACCGCGCCGATCGAGGAGCAGGATGCCGTAGGTCACGATCCCGGTAATCGCCATGCCCGCCATCAGCGGCAGATGCGCCAGCAGCGCGATGCCGATGGCACCGCCGAGGAACTCGGCAAGGTCGGTTGCCATGGCGGCGATCTCGCTGACGATCCACATCGGAATGGTCAGCGCCGGCGGCAGAGTGTCGCGGCAGAGTTCGGCGAGGTTCCGCCCGGTGACGATCCCGAGCCGGGCGGACAGGCCCTGGAACAGCATCGCGATCAAGCTGGCGAGCAGCACCACCCAGAGCAGGTCATAGCCGTAGCGTGCGCCGGCCTGGATATTCGTCGCGAAATTGCCGGGGTCCATATAGGCGATCGAGGCAACGACCGCGGGCCCGGCAAAGATCAGCGGGTTGCGCCACCCGGCACGCCCGGCCAGCCGGTCCGCGACGGCGCGTGCCGTCCGTTCGCTCAGCCCTGGCCGGGAAGCAAGGTCGCTCACTGCAATCGAAGCCCACCCATGAAAATGTAGCCTAGGCTATATATGCGGCCGCAATCAAATTTTGAAGATGCCCGATCGCGCGAGCACCCGAACGCAAAATGCCGGCTGGAGGCGAACCCCCGGCCGGCATCGTGTCATCGTTTTCAGGATATTGGTCTGGATCACGCGCGGGCTGCCGTCGGAGCCCGCCGATGCGCCTCATTCGGTCTTGAGGAAGTCGAGCAACTTGTCGATGGCTTCCTGCTTGCCCAGCCCCTCGAGCGCACCATACTCCGCGGCGAGACGGTCGAGCGCCTGCTCGAAAATCTGGCGTTCGGAGAAGCTCTGGTCCGGCTGGCCGGCGTTGCGATGCAGGTCGCGCACCACCTCGGCAATCGCCATCGGATCGCCAGAATTGATCTTCGCCTCGTATTCCTGCGCCCGGCGCGACCACATGGTGCGCTTGACCCGGGCACGGCCCTTGAGGGCGGCGAGCACCTCGTCGAATTGCTTGCGGCTGGAGAGCTTGCGCAGGCCCGCCGTGCGCGCCTTGTTCACCGGAACGCGCAGCGTCATGCGGTTCTCGTCGAAGGTGATGTGGATCAGTTCAAGCTTCTGACCAGCAATCTCCTCGGCGGCGATGCGCTCCACCTTGCCGACCCCATGGGTGGGGTAGACAACGTGATCGCCGGGCTTGAAGGTCTCGGCCTTGGCGATCGCGCGCTGCGGCAGCACGGGACGCGGACCCGGCGGAGGCAGGGCATCGCGTTCGGCTTCGGTGGCTTCAGGTTCAGTCTGGGCGGCATTCGGGCTGGGCATATCGGGCTGTGAGTCCTTCTCGGTCTTGGCCATAGGGGCGTCGACGGCGGTTCTGGCGGCGCGGCGGGGCGGCGCCTTCTCCGGGCGCAATTCAGGTGGTGCCGCAGCCGGTTTGCTGGCCGCCTTCACGCGGACTGCCTTGGCACTGCTGCTGACGTCCGCACCGGCGGATGCCGGATCGGTAGAAGCGGGTCGTTTCATGCTGAACCTCGAAAGCAAAGCGATCGAGGGCGCGTACCGCGCCACTCAAAGGCCGGACGAACACCGGTTCAGCATGGATACCACAAATTTCAGGCCCGGTGAACGCCCGGCCGGGGAACGCTCAATCCTTGTGTGGTTCCGACGATAGCAACTCTGCCTTGCCGGGCCGGTCCTTCCACGCGTCGGCATCCGCCGGCGGGGTGCCTTTCCTGGTGATGTTCGGCCAGACGGTCGCGAGTTCGCGGTTCTTCTCGATCCAGGCAGATGCCTTGGAGTCGGAATCCGGGACGATCGCCTCGGCCGGGCATTCCGGCTCGCATACACCGCAGTCGATGCATTCGTCCGGGTGGATCACCAGCATGTTCTCGCCCGCGTAGAAACAGTCGACCGGACAGACCTCGACGCAGTCCATATACTTGCACTTGATGCAGTTTTCGGTGACCACATAGGTCATCGGGCACTCCTGGGCATGGGATGGATCGAGGGGCGATATGCCCCCAACAGCCGGCCAGCGCAAGGCGGCAGCCTTGCATCAGTCCTCTGCAACAATCTCGTAGAGCCCGCGCGCCTCGGCGGCCGGACCGCGCCGGGCCGCAAGCGTGACCACACGCACGACATGAACGCCCTGCGGCAGGGAGAGGGTCAGCACATCCCCCGGGCGCAGCTTTGCATGCGGCTTTTCGGTGACCTGGCGGTTGATCCTCACCCCTCCCGCGGCGACGAGCCGCGCCGCAACGCCGCGGGTTTTGACGAAGCGCGCATGGAACAGGAACTTGTCGAGTCGCTGCCACGAGGCATCCTCGCCGCCCGCAGGCTCAGGAGGCGACACGCCGCAGCGCGGCCAGAACCGCAAAAGGATGATCAGGGTTCGGCGGCGGCACCGGGCGCGCTGCCTTGCGCGGCGGTGGAGGTGGACCGCGTCTGGGGCGCCGGAGTTCGATCATCGGCGGGCGCGGCGGGCCGAACATGTCCGGTTCCATCGCCTCGCCGGGGATGAGCCGCAGCCCGAGGCCGCGCAGCACCGCGGGCAGATCCTCATGGCCCACGCCCAGCCGCGAGGCGAGCATCTGCGGCGCCGGCGCCGGACGGCGGCGCGCCGCATGGCGCAACTCGCCCGAGAGGCGCTCGGCGATATCGAGCCGGATCGCGCGCGGACCAGCCACCACCCAGCCGAGATAAGCAGCGAGCCCGGCCGGCCAGTCCGGCGCCGGAAGCGAGACGAGGCCGGGCGGCGGCAGATCGGGCAGCGTCCGGCGGTGCCATGCCGACCAGAGGATCGCGCGCAGCGCCGCCGCCCGCGGCTTCAGCAGCGCCGGCATGTAGAGAGCGAAGGCGCCATCCCGCACGCCGATCCGGCGCAGCTTCGCCCGCAACTCGCCTCCCGCACCGCCCGAAGCCAGCACGCCGGCCTGCTCGGCCAGCCGGTGCAGCACGCCGCGCAGCGCCGGATCCGTCTCGGCCGCCTTCGCCGCGCCGAAGAGCGGCGCCAGCCCCTCGGCGATCACGCCATCGACGAAGCGGGCCAGCCGCGCGCGCACCGTCTCGCGCTGCGATCCATCGAGAAACTCGCTGTCGATCACCTCGACCGCCGGCGCCAGCAGCGTGGCGCCGCGCCGCAGCCGGGCGATCGGCGTTCCCTGCCAGGCAATCGCGCCAGCCGGCCCCAATGCAAAATCGGTATCTGCCGCAGCCTCCAGCCGGGCGACGCGGCGCGGCATCTCGCTGGCCAGGGCGCGCCGCGCCGCCCGCAGCACGATCCGCTTGTCCACCCCGCCCACCGAGGCGTCCGGCTCGAAGCGGAACCCCTCGATCCGCCCGACCGGATGCCCCTCGACCACCACATCGCCCGCCCGCGTCACGGCGGACAGCAGTTCGGCGGTCTCGGACTGTTCCAGCCGCCGGGTCAGCCGCGCCGCCCGGCGATCGACGAAACGGGCCATCAGTTTCTCGTGCAGCGCGTCCGAAAGCAGGTCCTCCGCCTCGCGCGCGCGGCCCTGCCAGTGTGCGGCGTCGCGCACCCAATCGGCGCGGGCGGCGATGTAGGCCCAGATCCGGACCTCGGTCAGCCGCTGCATCAGTGTGTCGATATCGCCGTCGGTGCGGCCGAGCCCGCCGATCTGCCCGGCAACCCAGTCCTGCGGCAATACGCCCTCGCGCAGCAGATGGGTGAAGACCCGGGCGCAGAGCCGCGTGTGATGATCGGTGGCGAGCTTGCGGAAATCCGGGATCTGGCACGCTTCCCAGAGCAGCCGCACGGCGCGGCGGCCGCGCGCGGCCTCGCGGATCGCCGGGTCATGCGTCAGCGCCGACAGCACCAGCACGTCCGACGCATCGTTGCCGCGCACGAGACCGGCTCGGTCGGGCGGTGCGAGCAGGCTGCCCAGCAGCGCATCCGGCGAGGCGAAATCAAGGTCCGCGTTCCGCCAGGCGAGCTGTTCCAGCGGCTCGAAGGCATGCGCCTCGACCGCGCCGACCAGTTCCTCGGTCAGCGGCGGGCAGGTGCCGGTGGAGCCGAACGTGCCGTCGCGCATCCCCCGCCCGGCACGGCCGGCGATCTGCGCCACCTCGCTCGCGGTCAGCAGGCGCGGGCGATGCCCGTCGAATTTCGACAGGCCGGCAAAGGCGACATGGTCGACATCCATGTTCAGCCCCATGCCGATCGCATCGGTCGCGACCAGGAAATCGACTTCCTTTTCCTGATACAGCGCCACCTGCGCGTTGCGCGTGCGCGGCGAGAGCCGGCCCATGACCACCGCGCAGCCGCCGCGCCGGGTGCGCACCGCCTCGGCGATCGCGTAAACCTCGGCCGCCGAGAAGGCGACGATGGCCGAGCGTGGCGGCAGGCGGGACAGCTTCGCCGGGCCTGCATGCGACAACTGCGACAGCCGCGGCCGCGTCTCGATCTCGGCCTCGGGCACGAGCCGGCGGAGCAGGCGGCGGATCGTCTCGGCGCCGAGGAACATGGTCTCCACCATGCCGCGTGCGTGCAGCAGCCGGTCGGTGAAGACATGGCCGCGATCGGGATCGGCGCAGAGCTGGATCTCGTCAACTGCGACGAATTCCACTTTCCGGTCCAGCGGCATCGCCTCGACGGTGCAACTGAACCAGCGCGCCTCGGCCGGCACGATCTTTTCCTCGCCGGTGATCAGCGCGACGTGCCGCGCCCCCTTCACGGCGACCATCCGGTCGTAATTCTCGCGCGCGAGCAGGCGAAGCGGAAAGCCGATGATGCCGGAGGAATGGGCCAGCAGCCGTTCGATGGCGAGATGGGTCTTGCCCGTGTTGGTCGGGCCAAGCACCGCCTTCACACGCGGGGCGAATCCGGACATGCCCCGAGTGTGGCGCTTCCACCGCCAAATGCAAGGCACGACGACATGCCCGGCGATTGCAGAAGCGCTGCGCCTCCCCTATCTCGCAGGGCGCAATCCGACCCACCCGCAAGGGTTTTTGCCAAGAGGGACTTCTGATGAACACCGCAACCGCGACCGACCGTCCGTTCGACGCCGAAGTGGGCCGCCTGCTCGATCTGGTGGTTCATTCGCTCTATTCCGAACGCGAGATCTTCCTCCGCGAACTCGTCGCCAACGCCGCCGACGCGATCGACCGGCGCCGCTTCCTCGCCCTGTCGGACGAGAGCCTGGCGCTGCCCGAGGGCGCCGCCATCCGCATCAGCATCGACAAGCCGGCGCGCACCATCACCATCGCCGATGACGGCATCGGCATGACCGGGGAAGATCTGGCGAGCCATCTCGGCACCATCGCCCGCTCCGGCACCAGGGCCTTCACCGCGTCCCTCGCCGAGGCCAAGCCCGAGGACCGGCCCAACCTGATCGGCCAGTTCGGCGTCGGCTTCTACTCCGCCTTCATGATCGCCGACCGCGTCGAGGTGACCTCCCGCCGCGCCGGCACCGACGCCGCGCACAAATGGTCGTCCGACGGCACCGGCGGTTACCGCATCGAGGCCGCCACGCGCGAAATCCCGGGCACCGACATCGTGCTGCACGTCAAGTCCGACGCCGACGAGTTCCTCGAACCGGTCCGCCTCGAGACGATCCTGCGCAAATGGGCCGACCATGTTTCCGTGCCGGTCGAGATCGAGCGCGACGGCAAGTTCCAGAAGGCAAACGAGGGCACCGCGCTCTGGCGCAAGCGCAAGGCCGACATCGAGGAGAAGGACTACACCGATTTCTACCGCCATCTCGGCCACATGTTCGACGAGCCGTGGGCGACCATCCACTGGAGTGCGGAGGGCACGGTCGAGTTCTCCGCCCTGCTCTTCATCCCCGGCCGCTCGCCCTTCCCGGTGACCGAGGATGACCGCGAATCCCATGTCCGCCTGCATGTGAGGCGGATGTTCATCACCGACGACGCGAAGCTCCTCCCCACCTGGCTGCGCTTCGTCGAGGGCGTGGTCGATACCGAGGACCTGCCGCTCAACGTCTCGCGCGAGATGCTGCAATCCACCCCGGTCCTCGCCCGCATCCGCAAGGCGCTGGTCAACCGCGTGCTGGGCGAGCTGAAAACCCGCGCGAAGGAGGCCGAGACCTATCGTGGCTTCATCGAGCAGCACGGCCCGATGCTGAAGGAAGGCATCTACGACGACGCCGACCACCGGAACGACATCGCCGCCCTCGCCCGCTTCCGCAGCACCCACGGCGAGGAGCTGACCTCGCTCGACGATTATGTCGCGCGCATGAAAGACGGGCAGAAGGACATCTACTACATCACCGGCGAGGACCCCGCGCGCCTCGCCGCCTCGCCGCAGATCGAGGGCTTGCGGGCGAAGGGCTACGAGGTGCTGCTGCTCTCCGACCAGATCGATTTCTTCTGGCCCGAACGGCTCGGCACCTATGAGGGGCACAAGCTCGTCCATGCCGGCCAGGCCCGCGAGATGTTCGACGTCGCCGAGACGCCGGAGCCGCTGAAGGCGCTGATCGACGCGCTCAAATCCGCCCTTGGCGAGCAGGTCGGCGAGGTCCGCGCCTCGACTCGGCTCACCGACAGCCCCGCCGCCCTCGCCGCCGGCGAGGCGCAGCCCGACCTCGCCTTGCAACGCCTGCTGCGCCGCGCCGGCCGACCGAGCTTCGCGCCGCCGCCGGCTCTTGAACTCAACCCCGCGCACCGGCTGATCGAGAGGCTCGTCGCCCGTGCCGCCGCCGGCGAGGCGATGGACGACTGGGCGGCCCTGCTGCTCGACCTCGCCCGCATCCAGGATGGCGAATCCCCGGTCGATCCCGCCCGCTTCGCCCGCCTGGTGGCGGACAGGATGACCGGCACACCCGGCTGAGGCATAGCGGCGCCGGTCTGCCTGGGCCGGCGCCCTCCCCTACCGATCCAGCGCCACAACTCCGGCGGGCGCTTCCCGCCGCACCCGTTCCGCCTCGCGCAGCAGGCGGAGAAAATTGCCGCCCCAGATCTTCTCCAGCGCCGGACGGTCGTAGCCGCGGCGCACCAGTTCCGCCGTCAGCGCCGGGGTTTCCGCCGCGTTCATGTAGCCGGCAACGCCGCCGCCACCATCGAAATCGGTGCCGATACCGACATGCTCGACCCCGATCCGGCGTACGACATAGTCGACATGATCGGCGATCGCCTCCACCCCGATCTCGGAGGGTTTCGCGCCGCGCTTGAGAAACGCCGAAACCATGGTGATCTGGATCAGCCCGCCGGTTGCGGCGAGCAGGTCGAGCTGCTCGTCGTCGAGATTGCGCGGATGGTCGCAGAGCGTCCGCACGCAGGAATGGGTGGCGATCACCGGGGTGCGCGAGAGCCGCGCGGCCTGCATCATCGTCAATTTCGCGGTGTGGCTGACATCGACGAGAATGCCAAGCTCGTTCATCCGCGCGACAGCAGCCCGCCCAAGTTCCGAAAGCCCGCCATGCAGCACCGCGGTATCGCCGAGCTCGGCGCGCGGAATCGCGGCATCGGCAAGGTCGTTATGGCCGTTATGGGTCATCGTCATGTAGCGCACACCGCGCGCCGCAAATTCATCGAGGGTCGTGAGGTCCCCACCGAGGGCGGCACCATTTTCCACCACAGGGATCACAGCGAACCTGCCGTCCCGATACGCAGCCTCGATAGAATCAGCCGTCACGGCGAGGCTTGTGCCGGGCTGGCGGCCCATGGCCGCAATCGTGTCGAGCATCGCCAGCGCCCGCGTCTTCGACGCGGTGCTGCAAGCCGGGGTTCGGCGCCCCTGCGGGACATAGGCGGCGAAGCAGACCGCCCCGACCCCGCCGCGCAGCGCCTTTGGCAGATCGACGCAACGCGGCCCGTTATGCATGAAATCCGCCCCCTCGGGCCACGGGATATCGACATGCGTGTCGATGACGAGAAGATCGGCGTGATCGTGATGTGTCATGTCCTAACCCTCACCGGAGGCAGGCCATGCGGTCAAGAGCAAGACCGCTCAACCGAGACCGAACAGCCCGTAGAGGCGCAGCATCGGCGGCCAGGCCCGGCCGATGGGAGCATGCAGTGCAAACAACAGGGCGATCAACACCAGCAACACGCCGCCAGAAACGATCCACTGCACCCGTTCGGACGGCCAGAGTTCAACCGATGCGGCAGAGATTTTCCTGGGCTCCACGACCAGGGGGGGATCGGAAACCGGGAGCGGCGAGGGTTCGGGAATCGGCGAGGGTTCCACCACCGGCTCAGCCGCCGGCTCGGCCAGGGCTTTCGCTGCCGCGTCGGGCGCTCCAGTATCGGAAGATCCAGTGTCGGGCGATCCTGTGTCGGCCTCTGCTTCCGCCTCTGCCTCGGCCGCAACGGCGTCCGGCGTGAGATCCCAGACATGCAAGCATGCGGCGCAACGCACGGCTGCTGGCAATCGCGCCGCCATCTCGTCCGGCAGAACGTAAACAGCCTCGCAATTCGGGCATGCGGCGCGCATGACGCGTTTCATGGCAGTTTCGCTCCACCCGCGCAACAGCCGCCATACGGGCCCGATGCCGGTTGATCGTGGCCGGGAGCCGGGGCATTGAAGAGCAATGATCCGCTTCACCCATGTCCGGCTGCGCTATGGCAAATCTCCGGCCACGGACTCCGTTGCGCTCGACGATATCGACTTCGAGATCCCGGAAGGTGGGTTCCGGTGGCTGACCGGCCCTTCGGGCGCCGGCAAGACCAGCCTGCTCAAACTCATGTATCTCGCGCTGCACCCGAGCGAGGGGCGGATCGACCTGTTCGGCACCCCCACCTCGCGGCTCGACCGGCGGGGGACTGCCTTGCTGCGGCGGCGGATCGGCGTCGTTTATCAGGATTTCCGGCTGCTCCAGCATCTCACCGCGTTCGACAACGTCGCCCTGCCGCTACGCCTCGCAAGGCGCAAGGAGGCGCAGGTCCGCGCCGATGTCACCGAACTGCTCCGCTGGGTCGGCCTGTCCGGCCGGCTCGATCACCGGCCGGACGAGATGTCCGGCGGCGAGCAGCAGCGCGTCGCGATCGCGCGCGCGGTGATCGCCAAGCCCTCCCTGCTCGTTGCCGACGAACCTACCGGGAATCTCGATGACGATCAGGCGGAGCGGCTGATGCATCTCATTCGCTCGCTGAACCGTCTCGGCACCACGGTCATCGTGGCGACCCACAATCTGGGCCTGGTTGCCCGCCACCCGGCGCCGATGATCGAACTGCAGGACGGAAGGATGACATGGCATGGCTAGGCACCGCCACGCCTCGCGCGCCGACCGGATCGGCCTGCGCGCCGCGATGGCGGACCGGCTGCTGCCCTTCGTGGTGGCGGCGATGTCCTTCCTCGCGGCGTTGGCGCTTGCCGGCAGCATTGCCGCCGGCACGCTCGCCACCCACTGGCTCAGCGGCGCGCAGAACCTCCTGACGGTCGAGGTCGGCTCTCCTGCGGCCCCCGCCGCCAGCGGGAACACCTCGCGGATCGATGCCGTGCTGCAGCAGATGAAAGCCATGCCCGGGTTGGCCGACGCGCGCCGGCTTTCCGATTCGGAATTGGCGGATGTGCTGAAACCCTGGCTCGGCTCGGCTGCAACCGGAGCCAGCCTGCCGATTGCGCTGCCAGCGGTAATCGTCGTCCATGCAGGTGCGGGATCGGTCGACACCGCAACGCTCGCGACCGCCCTCGACAAGACCGCGCCGGGAACGCTCGTCGATTCCGGATCGCGGTGGGCAGGCCGGATCGCGGAACTGACCGATAGTATCCGCGCCTCTGCGGCGGCGGTCCTTGTGATCGTGGCGCTGGTCGCGGCCTCGGTGGTCGCGGTCGCGGTGCGGGCGGGCCTTGCCCAACGGCGGGAAGCGATCGAGATCATCCATGGGCTCGGTGCGCTGGATTCCGACATCGCCAACCAGTTCGCAGGGCGCGCCATGCGTCTCGCCGGGCTGGGCGGGCTGATCGGCGGACTTGCCGCGCCGCCCGTGCTGGCCTGGGTCGGCCATCTTGCCGCCGGCCTCATGATCGCCCCGACATCCGCGTCCGGCGGGCTTTCGCTGATCGCGGGACTGCCGCCGTTGCTGGTGGCGACGCCGCCGATCTTCACTCTTGCCGCCGCGGCGATCGGCTGGATCGCAGCACAGGTAACCGTCCGCGGCTGGCTTCGGCAACTGACGTGAAGCCGGCCGATGACATCGGGATCGGGCGGCACCGCAGGCCGGCACGCCGGCGGTCCGGCCGCCTGCGCTGGGCGCTTGGCATCGTGCTGGCGTTGCTGCTGGTCTGGATGGGCAGCTTCGGCTGGTTCCTCAATCTGATCGCCACCGAACACGCGCAAAACCCGATGCCGCACGCGGACGGCATCGTCGTGCTCACCGGTGGCGCCGAAAGGGTGAAGGCCGGGCTGGAACTGCTCATGGCCGGCGCGGCGCCGCGGCTGCTGATCTCCGGCGCCGGCGAAGGAACGTTTCTGGGCGACTTCACGGTCAGGGACGGGATCGATGCGAACGCCAAGGCCGCCGACATCGACATCGGCCACTCAGCCGCCAGCACAAAGGGCAATGCGCGCGAAACCGCGGCCTGGGCGAAGCGGTATCATATCGCCTCGCTCATCGTCGTCACGGCCGATTATCACATGCCGCGCGCAATGATCGACCTTCACCGCGCCATGCCGGACGTCAGGCTTGTGCCCGAACCCGTCCGTCCGCCCGCGATGACCCATCCCAGCCAGCCGCACATTCTGAAAATCCTGATGGCCGAGTTCATCAAGTATATCGCCGTGCGGCTGCATCTGGACGGCATCGCGGCACATCGAATCGAGGCGCATGGCTGATGTTTCTGCTGGGATCGCTCTTGTTTCATGCCTTCATATTGGTTTCCGGCCTCACCGCCGGATTGTGGGCAAACCTTTTGCTGCGCATCGCCCCCGAAAAGGTTCTGCCGTTCGGCCAGGCCTGGGCGCGCCTCGCGCTGCGGGCGCTGCGGGCACTCTGCGGAATCGCGATCGTGTATGAGGGGCTGGAAAACATCCCTGAAGGCCCGGTAATCCTTGCCGCCCAGCACCAGTCGGCGCTCGACACCATGATCTGGTTCACCCGACTGCCCAAACCCGCCTACGTGATGAAGCAGGAGCTCAGCCGGATCCCGATTCTGGGGCCGCTTCTGGTTCCCTCCGGCCAGATCCCGCTCGACCGATCCGGCGGGGCAAAGGCACTACGAGACCTGACCGAACGGGTTCGCGCCGCGGCCGCCAGCGGTCGGCAGATCATCATTTTCCCCGAAGGCACCCGCGTGGCTCCGGGCGAGCGGGCCCGATTGCAGCCCGGCATCGTCGCGATCGCCAAGGCAACCGGCTTGCCCGTCCTTCCGGTCTCGACGGATTCTGGCCGTGTGTGGGGCCGCAACTCGATCCGCAAGTATCCTGGCACCGTACATGTCGAGGTGCACCCGCCCCTGCCGACGGGCCTTGACCGCACGGCGATGCTTCAATCTCTGGAAACCATTTTTTATGGTGAGACGCACTGTGGATAACTCTGTGCGCAATTATCGGATGTCTCTGAAAAACGCTGTGAGTAGATTTTCATAAATATATGTTTTATAACAATTTTCTTCTTATGTTCCGATTGAGCGCCGGATATGGTCACTGATGGGGATAAGCAAACTGGCCAGGGTTTCGATGCTCCCGCCACAGTGGAAGCCAAAAGCCGGAATTGGTAAATTTCGCCGTTTCGCTTATGTGGTCTCGTTATGTGGTTGACGGACTTCAGTACGCTGCTCGGCTCTGCTGCGGGCAGCCCCCCGCTCGAGATCACGACGATCATTCTCGGCACCTTCATTCTTGAGGATGCCGCGACATTGCTTGCCGCAATGCAGGTTGCCGCCGGCGCCGTGTCGCTGCCGATCGCGCTTGGCTCGCTTTATGCCGGCATCGTGCTCGGCGATATCGGGCTCTACTGGCTTGGCCGTCTCTCCGGCCGCCATCCCTGGGCGCACCGGCTGGTGCCTCAGCGCCGGCGGGATATCGGGCGGGATTGGGTCAGCGTGCGGATCATCCCCGTGGTCGTGGTCAGCCGCTTTATCCCCGGCCTGCGGCTGCCCACCTACACGACTTGCGGATTCCTCCGCGCACCATTCCTGGCCTTTGTCGCGGCGGCAATCCTCGCGACGCTCGCGTGGACGAGCCTGCTGTTCTTTGTCAGCCTGAAGCTTGGGGCGCTAATGGTGCATTATCTCGGCCCCTGGCGCTGGGTTGGACTGGCGGTTTTCGTGGTGATCCTGATCATGGTAGGCAGGGTTGCGGCACGGTGGCATGCTGACCGCATCGGAAAGGACGCCCTATGAGCGATGTCTCCCCAGCGTCGAGCGTTTCGGCGGGGCCGGCCGGGCGACGGGATGCCAGTCCCGTCTCGTTCTTCGAATTCTGGCCCGGTTTCATCTTCTATGCCCCCGTTGCGTTGTTCTGGCTGTTTCAGGCGATTCGTCACCGCAGCGTGACGCTCCCCGCGCTGACCAATCCCCGCATCGAGGCAGGCGGGATTTGCGGCGAGTCGAAGAACGACATTCTCGACCTGTGCGGCCCCGAGGCGCGGCGCTGGATCGCTCCCTATGTCGGGATCACGACGCCGGCGCATCATGGCGGTGACGTGGCGATGGCCGAAGCCGCCATGCGGGAGGCAGGCCTCGCCTATCCCGTGGTGGTCAAACCGGACATGAGCTGCAATGGCGCAGGCGTTCGCCTCGTTGAGAACGACGCCGCCCTGGCCGCCTATCTCGCCGAATTTCCCCGGGCGACACGCCTTCAGATCCAGGCGCTGGTGCCGCATGAGGGCGAGGCGGGACTATTCTACATCCGCGAGCCGGGCGCGGCACGCGGGCGGATCACATCGATCACGCTCAAATATGCGCCCGTGGTCATCGGCGACGGCCGGTCGCGCATCCGCGACCTGATCGGCGCGGACGCAAGGCTGAACGCGGTTGCTGATCTGCTGCTCGGCAAGCTCGGAACCGGCGCATCGCGCATACCCGAGGCGGGGGAACGGGTGCGGCTGGTTTTCGTGGGCAATCATTGCCGAGGATCGACCTTCAAGGATGGCCGGCATCTGATCACCCCCGAACTCACCGAGCGCATCGAGACGATCGCGCGCGACATTCCCGATTTCCATTTCGGCCGGTTCGACCTGCGCTACACATCAGCAAGCGCGCTGCGCAGAGGCGAGGGCTTCTCGATTATCGAGGTCAACGGCGCTGGCTCCGAGGCGACCCATATCTGGGACCCGCAAACCACGATCAGGGAAGCCTACCGGGCGCAGTTCTTTCATTACGGTGCCGCATTCAGGATCGGGGCGGCGATGCGTGCGAAGGGTGTGCCGCGTTACGGCACGCTGCGCCTGCTTCGGGCGTGGCGACGGCAGAAGGCCCTCATGGCGCTCTATCCGACCAACGATTGATCTGATTGTACGCGATGAACTCCCTCAGGCTAGGTTCTGGACTCAACTGATCCATGATGTGACGGCGAGGACGAGGCAAATACCAGCGAGGAAATTTCGTGCGGTTTTGTCATATCGTGTGGCGATGGCGCGCCAGTCCTTGAGCCTGCAGAAGGCGCGTTCGATGAGATTGCGCTTTCTGTAGGCGACGGGGTCGAAGGGCGGAATGGCGCGGCGGTTGGGCATGGGCGAGATCACCGGCCTGGTGCCTTGGCGGGTGAGGAAGGTGCTAAGATCATCAGCGTCGTAGGCCTTGTCGGCGATCAGCTCTTCTGGTGGCGGTATTGTAGGCAGAAGCGCCCTCGCGCCGCTGATGTCGGAGGCCTGTCCTGGCGTCAGGAGGAGTGCGGCGATGCGCCCCTGCTCATCTGCGACGGCGTGGATCTTGGTCGTCCGTCCACCCCTCGACCGGCCGATGGCCTGGCTTTGCGCCCCCCTTTACCGCCCGCGGCCGCGCGGTGTGCCCGAACCGAGGTGCTGTCCACCATGGCGATGCGCGGCGGATCCGCGCAGGCGACAAGCGCCGCGAAGATCTCCTGCCAGAGGCCACGCTGGCTCCAGCGGTTGAACCGGTTGAACACCGTGGTTCGTGGCCCATAGGCCTCAGGAAGCGTTCGCCATCGCAAGCCCTCGCGAAAGCGATGCAGGATGCCGCTCAGCACCCGGCGGTCATCAACCCGAGGCTTGCCGCCAAGCTTCGGCAGCAATGGTTCGATCGCAGCCCATTGCGTGTCGTTCAGCCAGAAAAGTTCCGCCATGTTCCAAGTCCTCCGAACAGACTTGAATCAGACGCCCCGTAGTCATGGCAATAGGTACAGAACCTAGAGCATCATCCGACCAGTTGGAATCATCTGATCGGATAAAGATACTCTAATTATCAATGTGATAGAGCACGACATCCGATCCGTCAGCATCGGAACGTGCTCTAGCGGAGCGACACGATTCGCAGGCAGCCAAGCCGCCGGCAATCAACAGGGAATACCCAGGGCCTCCAGGGTCGAACGGCTTTCGCGGAGAAAACTCTCCATCCCGGTCGCCAGGGCCACGCACATCTCAGGCCTGTCGCCCATCGCCTCCGCCGCCCAGCGTTCGATGGTGTCACGATCGGGCGGTGGCAGGATCGTCCCTTCGGCCGCCGTTTCCCGCCGCTCCTGTTGACGCAACACCGCGAGCGCTCCAGCCGCCGGCAGGTTGAACCCCCCGCCCTGTGCCGGCACCGCGAAAGCGACAGTTTCAGTCATCGCGGTGCCTGCCACCTGGGTGGCAAACATCATGCCATTCAGTGCCCGCGCGGATGCAGTCATCGGCCGGCCGGGCGCGGGAAGGAGCACAGCCTGTCCGGTTCCCACCAGCAGGGCGACGAGTTCGGCGGGATTGTCGGATGCCGGCGAGGCGCCGTTCGGTCGGGCCAGGCTCAAGAGTTCCTCGACCGACGCGCCCCCTTGCGCGAGACGAGCAAAGACCGGCTCGTAGAATGCCGGGTTCATGGATAGTTCGCCCGTCGGCGAGGGGATGCCGAGGCGACGTTGGGAATATGGCAGGGCAAGGCCGAGCGTCAGGCCGCGCAAGATGCTGTCGCGTGGGACCATCGCGACCCGTCTTCCGCCACGAACATAAATATCATGACGCAACGGCCGGCCGAGAGTGACATCCTTGATGAGTTCGGTCATCGCCGAATCGCCGAATTGCCGGGCGACTTCCAGCGCTGCCGGAGGTAGCGTCACCTCGGCGATACTATCCAGGATACGGGAGGACCCGACATAGCTCAGCCCGACATCCGAGAATGCCGCCGCAACGTCAGCGTGGAAGCAGGGGCGCCAGTCGGCATTCATGAACTCATGGGCCAGATACGCCGCAGGCTTGTCTGCCAGCATCTGCAGCATGGCACGCGTCCGCTCATCCGTTGCCTCGCCAAGCGGGCCGAAAAGATGGCGAACAACCCCGAAACCGCGTTCGACCTGGCGGTCCGCCCGATCGGCAAGCCTCAGTCCCGCTTCCCGCACCAGGCGCTGCAGTCCGACCACGCCGCCCCAGCCGGGAAGCAGATTGTAGCTGACATGGCACAAACCGCCGGGCACCAGCCGACGCTCAAGCAAACGCAGGATGCCGGCGCGGACAGCATCGCTGACCCAGGTCCAGACGCCATGAAGGCTGACCGCATCGACAGCGGGAAGGTCCGTATCATCGAAATCGGCGAGGTCTGCCTCGATGAACCGGCAATTCCGAATTCCGGCCCGCGCCGCCATTTCACGCGCGTCAGCAACATGCGCGCGATTGAAATCGATGCCGGTTACGGTCCAGCCAGGGTTGGCAACGGCCATGACCAGCGCCGTGAAACCACGGCCGGAGCCGATATCGAGGAAATGAAACGGTTCGTCCGGACCCGGCATGCGTGCATCCTGGCCCGTCAGAAGCGCCACGAGCGCCGTCAGCCGCGGAGACTGCTCGACGTAATAGCCGCTGGAATAGGTGATGTCGGTCACATATCCGTTACTCAGATTCATGCTCCCGAATCGCTTTTTGTAACCGCAATCATAATATCTACATCCTTCATCCAGACATGAAACGCTATCCAAACCAGAAACAGGCAGCAATATTTTTGCCTGAGCCGCACCACGACATATCCGCTGCCAAGAACTGTTCCCGCCCAACGATGATATAGGGCAAACTTCAGCGCGGCGGCCGTTGCGATTACACAATGTCCAGTATGATGCCGCACGGGGCGGGATGCTGTATGCATGCCCCCTGTGTCTCCGCGAAACCATCAAGTCGTACGACTGTGTTGAAACGCTGAAAATGAGGGGCTTCCATGACATGATGTAAATATTCATGTCGCCCGGCAGCCGGTATGGCCGGGGTTCAACGATTTCCGTGGCAAATCCGCCAGGACCCGAGCAGAGGCCCCCTATGGACCAGCTTTCCCTTATCAACACCTTTATCCGGGTCGCCGAACGCGGGTCGTTTTCTGCCGTTGCGCGTGATTTCAACACTTCGCAGCCCGTCATCTCACGCCAGATCGCCGCTCTCGAAGACCAGTTGGGCGTCAGGCTGATCCAGCGCACGACCCGACGACTCTCGCTGACCGAGGACGGCCAGATCTATCTTGAGCATGCGAAAGCGGTTGCCGACGCCGTCGATGCCGCGACCGCGAGCGTGGGCAGCGCGCGGAAGACACCGACCGGGCAGGTGCGCCTCGGCGTTCCCACGGCTGTCGGCCTCTATCTCGCGGCAAGGCTGCCCGAATTCTTCGCCCGCAATCCCGAAATCTCGCTCGACCTCAAGATGCGCGACGGCGCGTTCGACCTGATCGAGGAGGGACTGGATCTTGTGATTTCGGTGGTCGAGGCAACGCAGGCGAGCGTGATCACCCGCGTTCTGGGCACGGCCGCCTCCGTTCTCGTCGCCTCACCGGCCTATGTCGCCGCGCGCGGCGCGCCGGACACACCGCAAGACCTGCTGCGGCACGAATGCATCGTCTACACCCGGCCCGGCGCCGAGAGGGAATGGCGGTTTGCGCGCGATGGAATCGAGGAAACGGTGAGCGTGCAGGGCCGGTTCCACGTTGATTCGAGCGAGGCCGTGCGCCGCGCCGCACGGGCGGGGCTTGGAATAGCGCTCCTGCCGCGACTTACTACGATCGACGACGTCGTCGCCGGGCGGCTGGTTACCCTGCTCGACACTTTCGTGCCGATGAACGTGAAGATCCACGCAATCCTGCCATCCCGCCGCTATATTCCGGCGCGCACGAGGGCCATTCTCGATTTCCTGCAGGAAGAACTGGAGAAGACCCCCTTCCTGCAATCAACAGCGGGGATGGCGGGCGTTCATGCGCCGATCTTCGACTGAAGCGGCCACGCCGGATGGCGGTGTGGCGGTTTCCCTCAGCGGGCGACCATCTCACGCTCCCGGTCAGACCTGATGAGGCTCAGCTGAACCGGCCCATAGGTGCTGCTAAGGGCGAGGGACGGCTCGCCAGGGAGTATGGGCGTGGCACGCGCGAGGCGAACGCCGCCCAGTGCCGACCCGAAACCGGCCAGCAATGCCACCGTCAATGATGCAACGGCAATGAATTTCTGCACAATCACTCTCCAGATACGAAGGCGGGCCGGCACGAGAATGTCTCCGCCCGACCATGTTGCATTGCGATATGGCCCGGAAGCTGCCCGATAACCATGCCGAATTTCACATTTCTTTCATGAAGCTGCGGGATGAATGGGGGGACTCGCGCGTCCGCCCTATCCAGACCCGCCAGTGCAGGCAACCGCGAACTCAGGTCTGGCGCAGCACTGACAGCGCGGCGTCCGCCTCGTCCGGATCGAGATCGACCGCACGCTCGGCGATATCGCGGGCGAAGCCGCCGCGCGCGAGGGCTGCAAGGGCGCGCACCCGTTCGCCGGGACCGAAGGGCGGCAGGCGCCGGCGGCGCAGATAGGCGCAAGCCGCGGCGAGGTCGCGCGCCGGATCCTCCGGCACCACGCTCTCGGCAAGAGCCGAATCCACTCCTTTCCCAGCAAGATGGGCCAGCGTCGCCCGGCGTGACTTACCCTGGCGGGTCAAGCGGCGCGCCCTTCCATCGGCAAACGCCGCATCGTCGACGGCCCCGACCGCGGAGAGCGCGTCCACCACCGCCGGAACCGCAACCCGCGCTTTGCGGAGCGCGGCCGCGATTGTTTCGGCCTCAAGCCCGGCGCCTTCGGCGGCCCGCGCCCAGCGGTCGATCCTGCGGTTCAGAACGCGGGCGAGTCCTGCCTGCGTTGCCGCGAAACGGGCAAGATGGGCAAGGGCGCTTTCGCGCAGCGTGGCCTCATCCGGTGGCTTCGGCAGTGGCCTTGTCGCATTGCGGGTGGCTTTGGACATATCTGCATCCTGCCATGCGGGGGTGGCAGACCGGAAGACTGCTTGACCGTCGGCGCCTGCGGGAGATAGTGCGGCGCACCAGCAAGGAGTGAACCAATGGCCAAGTCCCCCGTCCGCATCGCCGTCACCGGCGCCGCCGGCCAGATTGCCTACGCGCTTGTTTTCCGCATTGCCAGCGGCGCGCTGCTCGGTCCCGACCAGCCGGTCATCCTCCACCTGCTCGACCTGCCGCAGATGCAGGGCGCGCTCGGCGGCGTGATGATGGAACTCGACGATTGCGCGTTCCCGCTCCTCGCCGGGATGGTCGCGACCGACGACCCCAAGGTTGCCTTCAAGGATATCGACATTGCCTTCCTCGTCGGTGCGCGGCCGCGCAGCAAGGGGATGGAGCGCAAGGACCTGCTCGGCGCCAATGCCGAGATCTTCACCGTCCAGGGCCGCGCGCTCAACGAGGCGGCGAAGCGCTCCGTTCGCGTCCTCGTGGTCGGCAATCCGGCGAATACCAACGCCTATATCGCGATGAAATCCGCACCGGACCTCTCGCCGGACTGCTTCTCGGCGATGATCCGGCTCGACCACAATCGCGCCGCCTCGATGCTCGCCGCCAAGGCGGGCGTGAATGTCGGGGATGTCGGCAAGCTGATCGTCTGGGGCAACCATTCGCCGACGATGTATCCGGACTACCGGTTCGCCGAGGCGGGTGGCCGCAAGCTCGCCGAAATCGTCAACGACGAGGCGTGGAATCGCGATGTGTTCATTCCCACCATCGGCAAGCGTGGCGCTGCCGTGATCGAGGCGCGCGGCGCTTCCTCCGCTGCCTCGGCCGCGAATGCCGCGATCGATCAGGTGCGTGACTGGGTCGTCGGCTCCAACGGCCGTTGGGTGTCGATGGCGATCGCGTCGGACGGCAGCTATGGCGTTCCCGAAGGCATCATGTTCGGTGTGCCCGTGACCACGCAGAACGGTGTCGTGACCCGCATCCAGAATCTCGAGATCGATGCCTTCGCCCAGTCGCGGCTCGACATCACGCTGAACGAACTCAAGGAAGAGCGCGAGGCGATCGCGCACCTGCTGGGCTGATTGTGGCTGGAACACTTTCTGGTCCTTTTGGATCGGAAAGTGCTCCATCATATTGATAAAAAATCATCTTTATCCGACCATACAATTCCATCTGATCGGACAACACTCAAGGGCCCCGGCGCGTGCCGGGGCCTTCCCGCGCAGGCTCAGACGGTGAACTGCTCGCGAATGATCCGTTCCGACAGGGCCCGATCGGGGTCGGACAGGATGCGGGCACGAACCGATCGATCCTCGCTCGCCGCCACCGAAATCACCCGCCGGACCTCGGTGAAGTCGGCAACGGCCGCCACCGGCCGTTTTTCGGATTCGAGGATCTCGAACAGGATTTCACTATCCGAGGGCAGCAGCGCACCGCGCCAGCGCCGCGGCCGGAACGCCGAGATCGGCGTCAGCGGCAAGAGGTTGGCCGAAAGCGGCACGATCGGTCCGTGCGCCGAAAGGTTGTAGGCTGTCGATCCCGCGGGGGTCGATACCAGCACGCCGTCACAGATCAACTCGGCGAGACGCACTCTGCCATCGATCGTGATCCGGATTTTCGCTGCCTGCCGCAATTGCCGCAGCAGACTCACCTCGTTGAACGCGAGCGCCTCTTCGACAGCCCCTGTCGAGGTGATCGCATGCATGCGAAGCGGGTGGATATCGTTGCATTGGGCGCGGGCGATGCGCGCCGGCAGGTCGGCCTCGGCGAAGTCGTTCATGAGGAAGCCGACCGAGCCACAATTCATGCCATATACCGGAAGCTCGCGTTCCAGCATGCTGTGCATCGTCTCCAGCATCAGCCCGTCGCCGCCGAGGGCAACGACGACTTCGGCTTGATCAGGGGCCGCATCGCCGTAGAGTGCGACCAGCCGCTCGCGCGCAGCGAGGGCCTGGTCGGTTGACGCGGCCGCGAAATGAATGCGGGTCAAGCGAGCTTGCGATGCTGGAGAACCGGCATGTCGCGCCGCACCCGTGCCGTCCGGGTGGGGTCGATGCGTGCCGTGGCGAAGCCCGGCCCATCGGAAACGCGGCTGACGACACCGCCCCACGGATCGGCGATCAACGCGTTGCCGTAGGTGAAGCGCGTCTCGCCGCGTCCATCGCGATGCGGCCCGACGCAGGCCGCCGCAGCGATCCAGCACTGGGTCTCGATCGCGCGGGCACGCAGCAACACCTCCCAGTGATCCTTCCCGGTTTGCAGGGTGAAGGCGGAGGGGACCATGATCAGGTCGGCACCGGCGCGGCGCAAGGCGAGGTAGAGTTCGGGAAAGCGCATGTCATAGCAGATCGACAGCCCCACCGTCAGACCGCCGATCCGGCAGGTCACGACGGCATCGCCGGCGCCATAGGTCGCACTTTCGCGGTAGCCGAGCCCATCCGGCGTGGTGATGTCGAACAGGTGGATCTTGCGATAGCGCGCGATCTCCCGCCCATCGGGGTCGAAGACGAGCGTGGTGTTGTAGAGCCGGTCGTCCCCCTGTTCCCCGATCGACCCGCCATGCACATGAAGGCGGTGCCGCCGGGCGGTCTCGCGCAGGAATTCATAGGCCGGCCCGCCGGCGGCATCCGATCCGGAAGGCGGCAACGCCTCGGCGGCCTGCATCTTTGCCGCCCGGTCGCCGCCGAGACAGCTCCAGACCTCCGGCAACGACACGAGGCCGGGCCGGTCAGCGGCGACGGCGGCATCGATCAACCCCTGTGCCTGGGCGATGTTGGCGGCCTTGTCGGCGCCCGGCGACATTTGAATGACGGAGAGTCGAAGCGTATCTTCCTGCATGGGCGTATCGTGCGCCAGGTGCAGTGAGCAGGCAAGCGGACTATTCGGCCGCCCGCCGCGCGGCAAAATGGGCAGAGAGACGCTCCACGGCCTCGTCCAGAACCGCCTCGCGCTTGCAGAAGGCAAAGCGCGCATAATGGCGGGGCGCTTCGCCGGGGTAGAATGCGGAGACAGGAATGGCCGCCACCTTCGCGTGTTCGGTGATGTGCCGGCAGAAATCCGCATCGTCGCCGTTGAAGCCGAGGGGCGCGAAGTCGGCCGTCACGAAATAGGAGCCATGGCTCGGGAGCACGCCGAAGCCGATCCGCCGCAACCCGTCCGACAGCCGGTCGCGCTTCGCCGCGAGATCCGAGGCGAGCGACGCGAAATAGGCATCGTCCTTGGCGAGCCCGACCGCCACCGCGCGTTGCAGGTTGGGCGGCGTGGTGAAGGTAAGGTTCTGGTGCGCCCGCGCAATCACCCCCGCGAGCCGCGCCGGCGCCGTGACGTAGCCAATCTTCCAGCCGGTCAGGCTGAACGTCTTGCCCGCACTGCCGATGCGCACGCAACGCTCCCGCAGGCCCGGCAGGCTCATCAGCGGGATGTGCTTCAACCCATCGAAAATCAGATGCTCATACACCTCGTCGCAAACCGCATAACAGTCATGCTTCACCAAAAGATCAGCGATGAATTCCAGCTCATCGCGGGTGAAGACCTTGCCGGTCGGGTTCATCGGCGAGTTGAGCAGCAGCAGCTTGGTCTTGGGGCCGAAGGCTGCCGCCAGTTCGGCGCGCGGCAGCGCCCAGTCGGGCGGATTGAGCCGCACCAGCCTCGCGGTAGCGCCCACGAGCTGCACCACCGGCAGGTAGGTATCGTAGAGAGGTTCGATCAACACGACCTCATCGCCCGGATTGAGCAGGGCAAGCAGGCTGGCGGTGATCGCCTCGGTCGCACCCGAGGTCACGACCACCTCCCGCGCCGGGTCGGCGTCGATCCCGTAAAAGCGTCGGTTCGCGGCGGCCACCGCCTCGCGCAATTCGACGACGCCGGTGAGCGGGGGATACTGGTTCCGTCCGTCCCTCAGGGCCGAGGCTGCCGCCTCGATCACGTCGGACGGGCCATCCGTATCGGGAAAGCCCTGGCCGAGATTGATCGCCCCGTGCTCCACGGCCAGGGCGGACATCACCGTGAAGATGGTCGTGCCGATATTGTCGAGCAGTTGGTTTGGCGATTTCACGCGGGTCTCTCCAGAATGACGGATTTCGCACTATCGCGGCGCGGGGCCGAAGGGCAAGGGGTTTTGCGGGGCAGGCTTGATTTGCAGGCAATAACTGCCGTTTATTTAGGCATGGATCATGCCGCCCTTGTAGGCAATGGACGCGGCATTGTTTTTATCCACGACTGGCATGATGCATGCACCATTGGCATGATATCTGCAAAGCAGGTTTTGCCGGCCGGTGCGCGCACCAGCTCGCCGCGATCAACCGTAACAAGGAGGTGCCCGTCTCGGATCGGGCGTGAACCGGATGAAGAAAATCGAAGCGATCATAAAGCCGTTCAAGCTTGACGAGGTCAAGGAAGCCTTGCACGAGGTCGGGCTTCAGGGCATCACCGTCATGGAGGCGAAGGGATTTGGACGCCAGAAAGGCCATACCGAACTCTATCGCGGTGCTGAATATGTTGTTGATTTTCTGCCGAAGGTGAAGATCGAGGTGATCTGCGAGGATGCCGTTGCCGAGCGCGCGATCGAAGCCATCACCAACGCCGCGCGTACCGGGCGGATCGGTGACGGCAAGATCTTCGTTTCCACGATCGAGGAAGTTATCCGTATCCGCACCGGTGAAAAGGGCGAAGCGGCGATCTGACCCTCTGTTTCAATCCATCCCTCAAACCCAACGAGAGCGGGTCCGCATGGGGCGGGCCCGCACAATGACCAGCAGTGAGGACGACAATGGCGAAGAAGCCCGCCGGTAGCGGCGATGCGATCAGCAAGGTGATGGCCATGATGAAGGAGAACGGGGTCGAATATGTCGACCTGCGGTTCACCGATCCGCGCGGCAAGTGGCACCACACCGCCCAGCACATCTCCACCATGGGCGAGGACGCCTTCCGCGACGGCATCATGTTCGATGGCTCGTCCATCGCCGGCTGGAAGGTCATCAACGAGAGCGACATGATCCTGATGCCGGATCCGGAAACCGCGGTGATGGATCCCTTCGCCGCGAAGCCGAGCCTGGTCATCTTCTGCGACATTCTCGAACCCTCGACCGGCCTTCCCTATTCGCGCGACCCGCGTTCAACCGCGAAAAAGGTGGAAGCCTACGTGCGGGCATCCGGCGTCGGCGATTCCATCCTGTTCGGCGCCGAAGCCGAATTCTTCATTTTCGATTCCGTCCGCTTCGGCACCGGCGGCAATTTCGGCACCTACCAGCTCGACAGCATCGAAGGCCCCGGCTCCTCGATGAAGGACTACCCGGAAGGCAATATGGGCCATCGCCCGGTGGTGAAGGGTGGCTATTTCCCGGTTCCCCCGGTCGACTCCGAGAGCGATCTGCGCGCCGAAATGCTCTCGACCATGGGCGAGATGGGCCTGCCGATCGAGAAGCACCACCACGAGGTGGCGCAGAGCCAGCACGAACTCGGCACGAAGTTCGGCACGCTGGTGCAGATGGCCGACCAGATGCAGATCTACAAATACTGCGTCCACAACGTCGCTCACAGCTACGGCAAGACCGCGACGTTCATGCCGAAGCCGATCTATGGCGACAACGGCTCGGGCATGCACACCCATCAGTCGATCTGGAAGAACGGCAAGCCGCTCTTCGCCGGCAATGGTTATGCCGATCTCTCCGAGCTCTGCCTGTACTACATCGGCGGCATCATCAAGCACGCCAAGGCGCTGAACGCCTTCACCAACCCGAGCACGAACAGCTACAAGCGACTGATTCCGGGCTTCGAGGCGCCGGTGCTGCTGGCCTACTCGTCGCGCAACCGCTCGGCCTCGTGCCGCATCCCCTACACCACCAACCCGAAGGCCAAGCGCGTCGAGGTCCGCTTCCCCGACCCGACCGCGAACCCCTATCTCGCCTTCGCGGCGATGGCGATGGCCGGGCTCGACGGCATCAAGAACAAGATCCATCCGGGCGACCCGATGGACAAGAACCTCTACGACCTGCCCCCCGAAGAACTTCAGGGTATTCCGACCGTCTGCGGCTCGCTCCGCGAGGCGCTGGAATCCCTTGCCGCCGATCATGACTTCCTGCTCGCCGGCGATGTCTTCAGCAAGGAACAGATCGAGAGCTACATCGCGCTGAAGTGGGAAGAGGTCTACCGCTTCGAGCACACGCCGCATCCGGTCGAGTTCGAGATGTATTACTCGGCCTGATCGACAACGACTGCACGTATCCAGAAGCCGGTCCGCACCTGCGGGCCGGCTTTTTCTTTGCCTGCATCCCGACCATGTATCGGCAGGCACACGTCCACATCCCGCGGAAGCCGGGCTCCCGCAGGGCGACAGCTGTTTCCCTATGTTCAGGTGAGGCTCTATTCTGTTGCGGCCACGTCCAGCAGAGTTGACGGACAGCCAGGCATCATCGCTAGAGCATCATCCGATCAGATGGAATCATCTGATCGGATAAAGATGCTCGACTTATCAATATGATAGAGCACTACATCCGATTAGATAAAGATGTTCGGTTTATCAATATGATAGAGCGCTACATCCGATCCAAAAGGATCAGAAAGTGCTCTGACGGGAGAGATACGCGGATGGGCACAGCAGTCCTGGTTCTCAACGCCGGTTCATCGAGCATCAAATTCGGCATGTTCGAGATCGAAAACGGCCTGTCGCGGCGTGCCCATGGCACCATCGAGCGGATCGGCGAGGCACCGCATTTCCAGGGATTCGACGCAGCCGGCCAGCTTGTGACCGAGCGCCGATGGGACGACGCGGCCACCATGACGCATGAAGACCTGCTGAAGCCATTGCTGGAATGGGCCGATACGCACCTCGCCGGCGACCGGCTTGCCGGCGTCGGCCACCGCATCGTGCATGGCGGCCGGGAGTTCGCCGCCCCCGTCAGGCTGGACGAGACCGTTGTCGCGGCGCTCGATACGCTCGTGCCGCTGGCGCCGCTGCACCAGCCTCATAATCTCGCACCTGTGCGCGCCATTGCGTGCCTGCGGCCTGGCCTTGCGCAAATCGGCTGCTTCGATACCGGCTTTCACTGCACGATGGGCGATGTCGCAACGCGCCTGCCCCTCCCCGCGCGCTACCACGAAGCCGGCGTGCGCCGATATGGGTTTCACGGTATTTCGTATGAATACATCGCCGGGGCGCTTGCCGCGGCAGCGCCTGCCCGCGCCGCCGGCAAGGTGATCGCCGCGCATCTCGGCAACGGGGCCAGCGCCTGCGCGATGCTGGAAGGCCGGTCGGTCGAGACCAGCATGGGTTTCACCGCGCTGGACGGGCTGATGATGGGAACCCGCCCCGGCACGATCGATCCTGGCGTGGTGCTTTACATGGCCGAGCAGGAAGGGCTTGCCCCAGCCGCGATCAGTCATTGCTTGTATCACGAATGCGGGCTGTTGGGCGTCTCGGGCGAGGCGTCCGACATGCGCACGCTGCTGGCGAGTTCACACCCCGACTCCCGTCTCGCGGTGGAGTTGTTCTGCCATCGCGCCGCCCGCGAGATCGCTGCGCTGACCATCGCTCTTGGCGGTCTCGAAACGCTTGTCTTTACTGCCGGCATCGGGGAGCACGCGCCGGAAATCCGCGCGAAGATCTGTACCCGACTGGGCCATTTCGGCATCATCATCGATGATGCCGCGAACCGGCGTCATGCGCCGGTCATTTCGGCGGCCTCCTCACCGGTCGAGGTGCGCGTGATCGCCACTGACGAGGAAGCCATGATCGCGCGCCATGCCGCAGCCCTGCTGCGTGGCTGACCAGCTCGATTGCCACCAAAACGTCATCCAACGCCGAACGCCTCTGGTCTAGAGCGTTCCGCGGCGGCTGCGGCCTGACGGGCGCGGCCGATTCATCCGTGGATCCGCGCGATACGCGGCCTGGCAACAAAGGAGTTCCTGAATGAAACGCGCATTCCTTCTGGCCTGCTCGGCGCTTGTCGCCGTCAGCGCCGCGGCCTTCGCCGCGAATGGCCAGGAAGTCGTCACCCAGCCTGCCGCTCATGGCATTGTCAGCACGATGATGGACAAGCCGCAGCCGGTGCTGAGCGACGCGGAAATGACCGCTCTGGTCCGCCGCAAGATCAAGTATGTGTTCGTGCTGTATCAGGAGAACCGCTCGTTCGACTCCTATTTCGGCACCTTCCCCGGCGCTGACGGGCTCTATTCGCAGCCGGCCGCGAAAACCCGCGGCTTCGTGCAGACGCTGATCAACACCGATGGCAGTGCTGCCACCATCTCGCCCTTCCGCATCGGGCCCAAGCAATATGCGTGGGACACTGACGACATCGACCATTCGCACGGCCGCATCGTTGCCAAGATGGACGTCACCGCCGGCAAGCCGCTGATGGACAAGTTCGCCGTCACCGAGGAGAAAAAATATTCGCCGACCGGCAATCCCTCGCTGAAGGCGAAGCAGTTCGGCGAACTCGCGATGGCCTACGAGGATTGCGACACGGTGCCCTTCCTCTGGCGCTACGCCGACCGGTTCGTGCTGTTCGACCATGTCTTTCAGGACATTGCCGGCCCCTCGACGCCCGGCAACCTGTCGATCTTCGCCGCGCAGACCGGCCTGACCCAGTGGGCGCTACACCCGAGCGAGGCGACCGGAACCTACAAGGGCGGACCGACGGCCACGAATGCTGCCGGCGGCAAGATTTCCGAGGCAGGCGCCGGCGTGCCGGTCGTCACCGATGATGATCCGCTCTGGGGCTCACCGCTCGATCCGCACAAAGCGGTGCCGGTCAATCCGCACGACTTCGCCAGCCCGCACGGCACGCATGTGCAGATCAACCAGACCTATGCCTCGCTGGCGCTGACCACCGCAGGAAAGGCCATCAAGGGCGAAACCGCGCGCGACACCGCTCCGGATACCGATCTGGCGGACGTCCGGCAGGATGTTGCCTATCTCTCGGCACATGGCCAGAAGCCGGTCGGCTGGGGATGGTACGAAGAAGGCTATGGCAAGGATGCCGGCGACAAGCATGCCGGCCCCACCGACGCCCAGGGCATGCATGCAGCCTACATCACCCATCATAACGGCCCGCAATATTTCGGATACGTCGCCAACAACCCGGCCGAGCGCGATCACCTGCACGGCGCATCGGCGTTCTATACTGCGCTGCGGACCTCAACCCTGCCGGCTTCGGGCGGCGTCTTCTATCTCAAGGGCGGCTTCCGCAACGACATGGGCCTGACCCCGGACAACCCTGACGCCAAGGCCCGCAAGAACTTCGTCGGCGACGATGATCATCCCGCCTATTCGGATGCCCAGATCAGCGAGGCGTTTGTCGCCCGTGCGGTCAACGCGATCGCCAGCAGCAAATACTGGAAGCACGCGGCGATCATCATCACCTGGGACGACTCCGAAGGAGATTACGACCATGTGCCGCCGCCGGTGGTCATCGAAGGGCCGGATCACAAGCCGCTCACCTTCGGCCCGCGCGTGCCGCTCATCGTCATTTCGCCCTATGCGCGGGTTCATCAGATCTCGCACGCGGTGGGCAGCCAGGCATCGGTCGTGAAGTTCGTCGACAAGGTGTTCGGCCTGACGCCGCTCGCCCGCCTGCCGGACGAGATGAAAGGTCGCCGCCTTGGCCAGAAGGAATTCGGCGAGGCCAATGTCGGTCCGGCAGACGCGATCACACCCGACACCTCTGACCTGATGAGCGCGTTCGACCCGGCACGGCTCGAAGGCAAGGCTCGTGCATTGCCGCCGGGTTACGCGATCATCCCCGCCCACGATCTCAAGACCCTGCCGCAATTCGGCGGCAACGGGTGCAAAGTGGATGGCATCGTGCCGACTGATATCGCCAAGGGAATCCATACAAAAATCCCGGCCGACTTCAATCCGCTGCCCAAGACCAATCCGTCCGCCTGAGCGCAAACTTTATCGCCAGGTTTTGTATTTGGAGCATCATCCGATCGGGCATCATCGTCCGATCGGATGAATTTTATGGACGGCTTGCCATATGACGAGTCACGGGGTGATAGTCTGGTTCCTTACCTTGGCCGGGGAGCCCCCTGATGAGCTATCACATCTCCAAAGTCACCGATCTCGGGTTCGATGACGCCGTTGCCGCGACGGTCGCAGCGCTGCGCGCCGAAGGCTTCGGTGTTCTTACCGACATCGACGTGGCGGCGACCATGCAGGTGAAACTCGGCACACCATTCCGGCCCTATCGGATTCTCGGCGCATGCAACCCCCGCATGGCGCACGAGGCGCTGAAACTTGAAGACAAGGTCGGCACCATGCTGCCCTGCAATGTCATCGTCCAGCAGCACGATGACGGTTCGGTCGAAGTTTCGGCGATCGACCCGGTGACCTCGATGCAAGGGATCGAGAACCCAGAGCTTGGCCGACTGGCCGGCACCGTGCGCGAGATGCTGCGCAGCGTGGTGAATCACATCGCCTGAATCCGGCATACACACATCGTGAGCTTTGACCTGCCCCGCCTGGGGATCGTGATCTTCACCTTCTTCTTTGCCGGCATCGTCAAGGGAATTCTCGGTCTCGGCATGCCGGTCATTACGATGGGGGTTCTGGGCGCCATAATCAGCCCAGCAGAGGCCGCATCGCTGCTGCTGGTGCCATCCTTCGTAACGAATATCTGGCAGTTTCTGAGCCATCGCGGCGCCGGGAAGGCGATCGCACGGTTCTGGCCGATGATGGCCGGCATCCTCATCGGCGCACCGCTCGGCGCCGGACTGATCACCGGTCATGACGCACGGCCCGCCGTCGTCGCCCTCGGCATCGTTCTCATGGTCTATGCGCTGCTGGGATTAATGCATCCCCGGCTGCGCCTGCCGCCCGGCGCTGAGCCGTGGGCAGGGCCGCTGGCCGGCCTCGGCGCCGGCTTGCTCGCCGGCGCGACCGGGGTATTCGCCATTCCCACCATTCCGTATATCGCCGCACTCGGACTTGAGCGGGACGCGCTGATCCAGGCGCTCGGGCTGATCTTTTCTGCGGCGTCCCTCGCACTCGGCGCCGGACTGGCGTGGCACGGCGCGCTCCCCGCAACCTCTCTGGAGATATCGGCCATCGCCCTCGTGCCGGCCCTCGCCGGGATGAAGCTCGGCACCCGACTACGACGCAAGGTTCACCCTGACCGCTTCCGCGCCCTGTTCCTTTACGGCCTGATCGCACTCAGCGCGTTCATCATCTGGCAAGCGATCTCGGGCGCTGCGTGACCTCAGCCGGATCACCGGCAGGTGCTCGATGATCCCCCCTGCCGGCGCGCCGTTCCAACATGTCGGCGAACGCGTCGAGGATGCGCTGAACGGCCTGATTGCGATAGGCAAACTCCGCCTCCCGCTCAGGATGAACCAGCATAGCGGCATTCGCCTCGAAGACGAGAACTCGCCCGTCTGGAAGGATGGAAAAATCGATACCGGCATAATCGAGATCGAGGCGGCGCCCCACCGCGCTGACCGCCTCGAACGCTGCGGAACCCAGCACTGTCACGGGATCGTCGAGAAACCGAGCTTCCTCGGCCCTCCGCGCGGGATCGAGATCCATCCCCGCGGTCCAGTAATGCACCATCCAGTGCGGCCCGATCGCGAGATGATAGGGATAGACCTGCCGATCGACGAAGATCATCCGGTATTTGCGATAATAGCCGTCATCGCTCCGATAATCGATGAAACGGCTGAGATATTTGTCGCCGGCTTCGTGTGACGCTGCCGTCAGCTGCTCCGCGGTCTCCACGCGACGCAATCCATGGCCGCCATGCGTTCCCACAGGCCGGACAAGCGCCGGCAAACCAATGCTGACGGGAATCTCGCCAGCCGCAACCCGCAGCACCGGCGGCACCACAAGACCGTCGATCCCCGCGAGCAGCGCCGGCAGCGACGTACGCCCGGTGCGCATCACCGCCTCGGGCCGGTTCATCACAGGAAGTCCACCGGCGAGAAACCCGATTGTCGCGCCATCCAGCGGCGGCATCAGTTCGGCCTCGCCGATCGCATTGAAAACGAGGTCGTGCGGCGGCAGGTGGGGCAGATGGTTCACAGGATGATCGATGAACCAGTCGGTCAGCGCGTAGCGGGCATTCGGCAGCAAATGCTCGATGGGCAGGCTGGCTTCGGCGAGGCAGGTGAGTACCAGCACGCGCAATGCGTCTTGTGGTCCCGGGCGGACAAATACAGGGCCATTCCGGAACGCGACCTCGCGGTGCGCCGCGGCCGATTCGGGCTCGCTTCCGGCCAGCAGCACGGCAAGCGTGCGATGGGCGTCGATCAGTTCGGGACTGCACCGCAGCGCCGCTCGGGCGGCGTCGATCGCGAGGGCATTCTGCCCGAGGCGGGCCCGTGCCGAAGCCAGATTGGCAAGCGCTCGCCCGCTCGGATCATCTGGCGCAGCGCGCGCGAACCAGGTGGTTGCCTCTTCAAGCCGCCCGAGTTCGGCAAGACAGTTTCCAAGCGCCACCAGCACCGGCGCCCCCGTCGCACCGGCAGAGATCGCGGCGGCGAAGCCCTGCACCGCGGGTTCGAACTTCCCCAGCGCACGCAAGGCTCGCGCATGCACAAGAAAGACGCCGGGATCTGCGGTATCGGTGGCCGCACCGGCAATGGCGCACGCCGCCTCAGGATCTCCTCCCTCCAGCAACGCCGTCGCATAGGCCGCGACGATGCCGGGCTGACGGGGATCGGCAGCATGGAGATCACGATAGATACCGATGAGGTCGATCGCTCCATCCGCTGCGGCAAAGTTCATAACAGGAGTTTGACACGGCAGAGTGAAGGCTCGGTTAATCTTTCAGGCAGATCACGCAAGCCCGAATGAGGCCGCGTTGCGGTAAAGCATATAGACCGCCACGGCGAAAACAAGCCCGGCAAAAATCCGGTTGAGCGCGTCGCGCCGCCCCGCGAGGTGGATCGCCAGGCGCGTGCCGAGGAGCCCGCCAATCACGCCCCCCAGGATGAACTCCACGGCAACGGCCCAGTTCACAAGGCCGGAGGCCGCATAATTTACCGCTGTGGTCAGCCCGAAACTGCCGACCGAGAGCAGCGAGGAGCCGATCGCGAAAATCATCGGCATCCCGGTCGAGAAGAGCAGGCCAGGAACGATCAGGAAGCCCCCGCCAATGCCGAAAAAACCCGACAGCACGCCGACCGCGAGTGCCGCAACCGCTACCGCCAGCAGTCCGGTCATGTTCAGCCGTTCAGGCTGCCCGGTCTCGCGGTCGGCCATCTTGCGGGGGCGAAGCATCACCAACCCCACCGCGATCATCAGGATCGCGAAAAGAAACAGCAGCTTCTTGCCATCAAACGTCTTGCCGAGGGTGGAACCGGCCGCGGCGCCGACAATGCCAAGCACCGCGAAAATGGCAGCACTCCGCCACCGCACATTGCCCTTGCGGGCGTGGCCGCCAAAATTCGCAAAGGCATTGGCCGAAACCGCGAGCGCACTAGTGCCGATCGCGACATGGGGTGCCAGGCCAATGACGTAAAGCATCAGCGGGGTCGCCAAGATCGAGCCACCCCCGCCGATCAGCCCCAGCGTGAAGCCAACAGCGCTGCCGGATACAAGGGCAAGAACCGTCTCGATCATGGAAAATCTCCCCTGGCGGGTTACGCCACAAGACATTCTTATTCGCGAATATGTCTAGCCCCTGATATATCAGATTTCAAGAATACACCCCGCAGCCGCTTCAGGGCCGAACGATGACGTATCCCTTGCCAGCAAGTTCCATCAGCCGCGGCACGCCATAAGGAACCTGCTGCGCCTTTGGGTTCAGCACCGGCACATGGCCGGTCTCGCGCTTCAGAGTCTCGATCGTGTTCATGCAAACGTCGAACTCGACATTCTGCGCGATCAGGCTGTCGACCTGCTGGCGCAGCGGTGAGTCGGCAAAGGTAATTTCCACGCCTGGGCCGAAAGCCACCACGATGATCGACGCCGTCTCGGGCCAGACCTTCAGCACCGCATTGGCGTTGTTGAGAACCTCACGCTGCTTGCTCATCACCGAATCCGAGAGCTGCAACGCCAGCAGATGGGTGGCAAAAGGATTGTTGACGGCAGCGCGGCTCACACCCATTGCCGCCGCCGCAACGCCAAGACCGCCGAACAGCCTCCGGCGCGAACTCATGGGACAGCGTAGCCCGGATTGCCGGCGAGCCCGAGCACCTTGACCCGGTTGGGCCGCGTCAGCTTCACCGTCTTCACCTGGCGCAGATGCCGGGCCACCACATCCCAGACCGGCGCGCCGGTCTGCGGCAGTGACACCGAGGCCCAACTCGCAACGGTGTATTGTTTCGCCGCCTCGACCTTGGTGCCATTATCAAGCTCCATCGCGGAAATCCGGTGGCCGATCGATTGCCCCGGCGCGCAGGCATAGTTCATGCCGCCAACCCGGATCATGTCTCCCCCCTGCTGATAATACGGGTTGGGATTGAAGAGATTGTCACAGACATCTTCCATCACCGCCTTGATCTCGGCGCCAGTCATGGTCTGCTTGTACACCATCGGATAGGTGATGGCCGTTTCCGCCAGCAGATCGCCCATCGTCAGCGCTCGGTCGCCAAGCACCGTATTGCCCCAGCGAAAGCCGGGCGAAAAGGCGATCTGCGCACCGGTTTCGGCCCGCAGCGCGTCCATGATCACCTGATCGACAGAGCCGTAGAAATTGTTGCGCCGGTAGAGCAGCGTTTCCGTCTCGGCCAGTTTTTCATCGAGCATCGCGCGGTGCGGCGCCTCCTGCGCTTCCACCGCCGCCACCACCGCCGCGTCCTGCTTCACCTGATCGGCATAGATCGGCAGCAGCCGATAATGCACGTCCCTCACCCGGCCTTTCGTGAGTTCGAGGTCGAGTATTGCGACGAACTTGCCCCCCGTTCCGGCATTGGTCACCAGTGTGATGCCGCCGGGATTCTTTACCGGAACCGGATGCGGCACCGCATCGTGCGTATGGCCGCCGAGAATGACGTCGATCCCGCGCACCTGCGAAGCGAGCTTGAGATCGACCGGCATGCCGTTATGCGAGAGCAGCAGCACGGCATCGACCTTCTGCACCGCGCGCAATTCATCGACAAGCTTCTGTATCCGGCCGGGATGGATGCCGAACCGCCAGTCCGGCGTGAACCTCCTCGGATGCGCGATCGGCACATAGGGAAAAGCCTGGCCGATCACGCCGACGCGATAACCGCCAAGCTCGCAGATGATAGAGGGCTGAAACACGCGGCCGGTCTTCTGGTCGAAGGCGGGCGCGCCCATCATCTGCGATTCCGCCGAGAGAAATACGTTCTGCGCGATGAAGCGGCCGTGCATTGCCTTGATGAGCGCCTCGATCCCGTCCTGCCCGTAGGTGAACTCCCAGTGCCCGGTCATCGCATCGATGCCCAAAAGGTTGCCGAGCGCCACCATGTTCTGGCCACGGGTGAGATTGGCAATCCCCGTGCCCTGGCAGAGATCGCCGCCATCGAGCAGGATCGAGCGGCCCGGTCCGGCACCGGCGCGCAGATTGTCGATCACCGTCTTGAGGCTGGCGAACCCGCCAAGCCGCCCGTAGCGGTGCGCCAACGCCTCGAAATCGAGGAAGGTGAAGGCATGCGCATCCCGTGTGCCGGGTTTCATGTGATAAAAATCGAGGAAGGCAGCGCCAACCAGATGCGGCGGCTGCCCTGCTGCGCGACCAACCCCGATATTCTGCGTTGGCTCACGAAAATGCACCGGCCTTGCATTCGCATGCGTGTCGGTCTGGTGGATGATGCGGACATCGCCGCTCATCTTCACGTCATAAGGATCGGCGGCCGACCAGGCGAGCCGCGGCAGCAGCGATGTGCTGGCCGCAGCGGTGAGAAGAGCGCGTCGTGCAATCGTCATCCATTCGGTCTCCGCCTGGCCGGCTTAGAGCGCTGTCCGATCCTGATGGATCGGATGATGCTCTAGCGCGTTACTGCATTCCGCCAGAGGCGCTTCTGGCTGCGCGCCTGGGCAATCGAAGCGGCGGCCAGCGCCGCGGCCCGTTTGGCCGTTGCCTCGGCCTTCGCGTAATCGCCGGCAGCCTCGGCCGCCTTGGCTGCCTTGAATGAAGCGACCGTCGGCGTCCACTGGTCATCCAGCGTCGCGGCGGTCTTCATCTTCGCCGCCGCCGCGGCGATCGCCCGCGCTGCACCGTCCTTCCCGGCGGCATGGGCATGGGCAACGCCAAGACAAAAAGTCGCAGCAACCAGCACACAATTTATCCGTTTCATGATCGCGCCCCCGGGCCCGCGATCGGCAGGCCGTTGCTCATGTACGTGAGGAAATAGGCAAGGTCCCGATACGCCGCCGAATCCGGCTTCGCCGGCACCGAACGCACCTTCCTGTTGCAGCCGATGAACCGCCGCACCAGCGTGCCGACATCGCCCCATTTCGAACGATAGACGGGGAAAGAAGCCGTGATGCCAAGCGCCGGCGCGAGATACTGCCCCCGCAGCCGCTTGCCCGCTGCCTGCACATGGCAACTGGCGCAGGAAAAATTCAGCTGCCCCCTGCGGGAATAGAAATATTCCTTGCCCGCCTCATAGGCTGCAATGGCCCGCTTGTCGTTCGGAATAACGACATGGATCAGCTTGCCATCCGAGGTTGAGGTCATATAGGCGACGATATCGGCGAGTTCGCCCTTGGTCAGGCTGAGCGGCTTCAGCCCATGCCGCTTGCGGCATTCATTGATGGCGATGCCGATCGTGACGACCTTGCCGGTCTTTTCATCGAACTTCGGATAATCCTGTGCAATGCCGATCCCGCCCTGCGAAAAACACGAAGCATAGTCTGCACCATCGGGAAACTTCGTGCCGAATGCCGTCTTCCCGGCATCCACCGCGAAGGAATAGGGCGGGAATTCCAGTATCTGCTTCCACTGCGCCCGGTCATTGGCGCTGAAATTATAGGGCCCGTCGACGTAATTCTTCAGCGCGAGCATTGGAAAACGTGTCTGGAAATAGGCCTGGAACGCCTTCAGATCCGCCGCCGGCCCGGCCTTTGCAAGGGGCGCTGTACCAAGTGTCAGCGTTGCAAGAGCCACGATCATCGCCGATGTGCGTTGCATTGTCTGCTCCTCCCAGCCGCGCGCGCCGGCACAGAGGATGCCGACGCGCCTCGCTCACATGATTGACGCCGACATGTTGGCGGTTTCACCCTTGTTATCGACCCATGAAACCCCGATGGGATCGCCCGAGGCGCCGCCCTTGAAAGAGAATCTGATAAAGGGATTCTTGGAAACCGCGGGGCCCCAGAAGCCGCGCAGAACGAGCTTGCCCTTGTGGGTGAACTCGACGACCTCGATGTAATGCGGCGGAATGAGCTTGCCGTCCTTGCCCTTCACGAAGCCGGAATCCATCGGGTGCTTGATCAACGCCTCGACGGTCGTCACCCCGCCCGACGTGGTTGCGTGAACCAGAATCTGATGTGCCATCGTTCCTCTCCTCAGCCGCACCCGCCAAGCGTGACCTTCACCTGCTTCGACGTCGCGTAGAGCTTGCCGCCCGCCTTCACCGCCGCGACGACCTCCGTGGTACGGGCAAGTTTGAGGCGGCTCGAGATGGCCGGACTCGTGCCCTCCGGAATTTCATAGGCACAAGCCAGCGAGTACGGATTGTGCCGCGCCAGCAGGGCCGCACCGGTAATGGCGGTCTCGTTCGCATCGACGGAGATCGGCACCACGGCGCCATTTTCGGCGATATCCGGTGCCTCCATCTTCACCTGGTCGGTCGAAACCAGAGTGGAGCTGCCCCACAACGCCTTCAGCGCCGCATCGGGCACGGTCGCCTTGAAGGCCGCTTCGGGCCATAGCGAAGCCTTTGGCGCCGGCACCGAAGCGGCGGCGAGGCCGGAGCGCGGCATTGCCAGCGCCGCCGCGGCCCCTGCGGCGCCCAGCAGCACCGTCCGGCGTGCGGGCCCTGTCTTGCGTGGTTCGGTCATCATCGTGTGTTTCCCCATCTCTTGTCTGCTTCGGCGCAGTTCGGTCTTCATTTGGTGTAGAGAAAATCGATTACTTCGTTGATCTGTTTTGGTGTCAGAATCAGGTTCTTCCCGAAGGCGGGCATCACCGTCTGCGGATTTCGCGCCTGCTCGTCGAAGACGATCGCATAGAATGTCTTGCGATCGGGCATCATTGCCTTCACGTTCTTCAGCGTCGGGCCGACATTGCCCGGCTCCACCGCGCCGGCGAAACTGTGGCATGCGGCGCAGTTGCCGAGCGATTTCGTGGTGGCGATCGTCTCGCCGGCGGCAATCTGCTGCGGCGTGGCAGCCAGCGCGACAGCGGGCGACGCCGCGACGGCAAGGCCCAGCAGGATGGTGGCAGGCTTCATTTCACCCTCCTCATTTGCTGCTGCCCTTCATGTCGTCCACCGGGCCGGTGGTGCGCGGGGTCAGCCCCATCTTTGCCGCGCTCGAAGTGATCCTGACGGATCCGGGCGGCGCGCAGTTCTTCATGCAGGCCATATTATGTGTGACAGGACGCGGATCTTTCCAGTTGAACGAGTTGCGGTTGGGCATCTTCACCCGCGGTATGCTCTGCGCATCGGCGACGAATTTGGCGTTCACGATGCCGTTGAGGTTCAGGATGAAGGCAGTCAGCGCATAAGTCTGATCGGGCTTCAGCGTGTGCGGGGCATAGAACGGCATCGCGCGGTTGATGTAATCCCACAGCGTCGTCGCATAGGGCCAGTAGCTGCCCACCGTCTTCTGGGGGGCAGCGCCCGCCAGCGACCCGACGCCACCGGCAAGCGCCGGATAGCCGTGCGCACCCTCGCCGAAACCGCCATGGCACATTGCGCAATCGCTCGAAAAGAGCTTTTCGCCGGCAGCCACAGTGCCGCTACCCGGCGGCAGATTGGAGCCGTCGGGCGGCACGGCGATGGTCCAGCCGCCGATCTGCTGCATCGTCGGCGCGGTGCCGATGCCGTAATGGCCTGGCGGCGTCGCCGGCTTGTAATGCGTCAGCGCGCCATTGCCGGTGCCGAGATCGCGCCAAACCTCCAGCGTCGCCGCCGGCACGATTCCCTTGTAGGATGGCGCCGGTGCATCACCCGCGCGGGCCGCCGCAATCGCTGCGGCAAACCCGGTGACAGCAAGCAGAACCTTACGAGAGCTGGACATTGTTCACCGTCCCGTCGGCCAGCACCTGCCATGTCTGGATGGAGTTGTTCTCATAAACCGGATCACGCCCCCAGAATTTGTGTTTCTGTGCGATCGTGGGCTGAACATAACCGGTCTCGTCGGTCACGCGGGACTGGATGAGCGCCGGCTTGCCATCCCACCGCCAGTTGAAGGTGAACCGGGTGAGGCAGCGCGAGAGAACGGGTCCGTCCAGCGCGGCGCGATGATAGCTCACCCCGCCATCGAGCGAGACATCGACATGCTTCACCCGCCCGTTGCCGCTCCAGGCAAGGCCGTGGATCTGGTAAAAGCCGGGTCCGCCGGTCAGCGACCTTTCCGGGCAGGGGAAGGTGATGACCGATTTCGCATTCATCGCCCAGGTGAAGCCAAGCGATTTTCCATCGCCCAGCAATTCGCTGTACTCGCTGGTCTCCTCGCGGGTAATCCAGGGCTCGGACCCGACCTCGAGCTGGCGCAGCCATTTCACGTTCACGTTACCCTGCCAGCCCGGCACGACGAGCCGCACCGGATAGCCCTGCTCGGGGCGGATCGCCTCCCCGTTCTGCCCCCAGGCCACGATGCAGTCATCGAGGCATTTCACCATCGGCAGGGAGCGATCCATATGCGCGCCATCCGATCCGGTGGCGAGCACCCAGCGGCTGTCGGGCAGCAGCCCCGCCTCGTCGAGCAGGGTCGACAGCCGTACCCCCGTCCATTCGGCACACCCGATCATCCCGTGGGTAAACTGCAGCGAATTGAGCTGCGCCGCCGGCCATTCGGTTGCGCCATTGGCGGGGCACTCGATGAAATGGATGCGCGATACCGAGGGGTATCGCATCAGCTGGTCGAGCGTCAGCAGCAGCGGCCGCTTCACCCGGCCGGAGATCATCAGCCGGTAGTCCTTGGGGTCGATGCTGGGCCGGCCCGAATGGTAGCGCTCGAAGAACAGGCCATTCGGGGTGATGATTCCGTGATGGTCCTGCAAGGGCGTGAAGCTCGCATCCGCGTTCCTGGTTGGCGAAAGCCACGGCACGTAGCGACGGATGACGTTCTTTTCGAAGCGCGACGGCCTGCCGTAAGGGCGGGAGTCGACGCCCGCACCCAGCGCATTCGACCAGGCATTGTCAGCAGGCGGTGCGACCGTAGCCGCGCGAGCGCCGGTGGAAGCGGCTGTGGCGATCGCACCAAAAGCGGCGCCGAGCCTGAAAAGGCCCCTTCGATCGGTTTTGGACATTTCCCCTCGCAGCAGCAAAATTCTTCCTGATTGGGCGTCAGGAGCGATATTTTTCTGTCAAACCGACATTCATATAGTAAATCGAATATGTCAAACAGAAAATAAATATGGTGCAGGATCATGATCGCCATCCTCTCCTACATGCTGCTTTGGGCCAGCTTCGGCGCGGGGCACAGTTACCTGGCAGCGCCCGGCGGCCGGGCTTTGCTGTTGCAACTCGCCGGGCGCGGCGACCGCCTGGCCTATAACCTGATCGCCGCGGCACATCTCGCCCTGGTGCTGGCGATCGGCCGGCTCCTGTTCCCCGATCATGCCTTCAACCTGCCGCGCGAAATCATCCTGCCCGGCTGGATCGCGGCAGGTGCGGGCGCCATTGTCGTCGGGTTGGCAGGCCGGAACTACGATCTCGCCCGCTTTACCGGCCTTGCCCAGTTCCGGGCCGGCAAGCCCGACAGCGCCTCTCCGCCCGAACCACTGGCGATCGGGGGGATGAACAGGCTGGTGCGCCACCCCCTCTATCTCGGCCTGCTCCTGATCGTCTGGGGGCTTGCAACGTCGCCATTCCGCCTTGCCACCGCAGCCGCCGCAACGGTCTACCTTCTCATCGGCATCCGCTTCGAGGAACGAAACCTTCTGCGTCTCTACGGCGAGGCCTATCGAGACTACCGCGCCAAAGTGCCAATGCTGTTGCCGTTACTGCCAAAACGCCACTGAATTTACTTGACGCAAACGGCAATTGCCCCGACCCTGCCGCCCGAGGGAGGACCACCACCATGAACGTGACGACAAAGATCAATCCGCCTGATGGAATATCAGCCGAAGAATGGCAGATCCGCTGCGACCTTGCTGCGCTTTACCGGCTGGTCGCACATTTCCGGATGACCGATTTCATCTACACCCATATCAGCGCGCGCGTGCCCGGCCCGGAACATCATTTCCTCATAAATGACTACGGCGTGATGTTTCATGAGATGCGGGCCTCCGACCTCGTGAAGATCGACCTCCACGGCAACCGCGTCGAAACGCCGGGCATGTCGGCCAAACGCGTGAACCAGGCCGGCTTCACCATCCATTCCGCCATTCACATCGCCCGGCCCGACCTCGTCTGTGTCGTCCATACCCACACCGCCGCCGGCATCGCGATCGCAGCGCAGGAACAGGGGCTCCTGCCGATCAGCCAACATGCGATGAAATTCTATGGCCGCCTGTCCTATCATGGCTATGAGGGCATAGCACTCGACCTCGACGAGCGTGAGCGCATCGTGCACGATCTCGGCCAGAACAAGGCGATGATCCTGCGCAATCATGGACTTCTGGTGGGCGGGCGCAGCATTCCCGAAGCGTTCCACGAGATCTATTTCCTGGAGCGCGCCTGCCAGGCGCAGGTGGCCGCGATGTCGGGCGGCGCCAAGCTGGTAATCCCGCCACGCGAGGTTTGCGAGCATACCGCGGCCCAGTTCAACATGGACGAGGCAAACCGCATGGCCCATTACGAGATGGCATGGCAATCTGCCCTCCGTCTCATCGAAGGAAACGGCGACTACCGGAGCTAGAGCATTTTCCGATCCTGATGGATCGGATGTCGTGCTCTATCTTGTTGATAATTAGAGCATCTTTATCCGATCAGATGATTCCATCTGATCGGATGATGCTCTAAATCGTGCGGATTCGAAATCAAGCAGCAGCAGTGCTTACCCTTGCGGTCAGTGCGAAATACACGACACAAGACACCAGGGCGGAAACCGCAAACGAGATATCCCCAAACCCCGGATGAGTTGCCGCGAAACTTCCGACGAAGAGCGGATACTGGTTGAAGAACGGAACACTTGCGGCAATGCCGGCGATCCAGGCGGTAAATGCGGCATTGACCCCGCTTATCCGGCTGTGCCGGCGCGTGTAATGCGACAGCATCGTGACGGCGATCCAGGGGGCGGTCCAATATCCCAGGAAAAACAGAAAGCTCTCGTAGCTCTTGATGAAATGGGTGGCGGCAAGAACCGAGATCGCGGTGCCGATCGCGCCACTCAGCAGCGCGGCCTGATATTGCTTGAGCCGGAAACCGAGTGCCAGCGATGAAAGTGTCGCGGAGTATATGTTGATGATGTTGGCACTGATCGTGCCGACCACGATGGCAATGATCAGCGGCGCGTGGAACCAGTGCGGCATCCAGGGGGTGAACAGGTCCGACGGTTTCGAAAGTGCGACGGTTGCGCCGATCAGCGCCCCCAGTACTTCCATCCAGACGCAGGAAAGGAAGGTTGCCAGAAAGGCGTTGGTGAAGACGGCCCGACCGGTCACCGACCGGTCGCCAGTATGGTGAAGGTAGCGCGTGTAGTCGGACGAATAGGGAATCCAGCCGAGAACATAGGCGACGATGATCGAGGTGGTGAGGATAAAGGCACCGGACACACCACCGACATTCTTCAGCATTTTCGGGTTGGCGGGCGGCAGATGTCCGACATGGCCGGCAGCGAAGGCGGTGAGCACCAGAAAGATCGCCACCAGCAGGAAGAAGAAATATTTCTCCGCCGCATGGATGAGGTCATGACCGATCGCGGCGATCGCGACCTGGACCACGCACAGCGCAATGATGTTCGGGATCAGCCCGGTGCCGAGCATGTATTCGAGAGCATAGCCGCCGATGATGGTGTTGACGCCAAACCACGAGAAGCCGCCGAAGAAGTTCAGGAACGACGGCAACCGGTTGCCGAGGGGGCCAAACCATGCGGCGCCCTGGATCATCTGCGGCAAGCCGTATTCCACCCCGAAGGTCGAGAACATGCCCAGCAATACGGCGCCAATCAGGTTGCCGAGCAGGATTGCGGCGATTGCGTCGACCGCGGACAGGCCGAATACGCCGGTTGCCAGCGCGCCCGTGGTAATGGTTGCGAACTCCACGTTCGCGGCCATCCAGAGCCCGAACAGCGCGCGCGGGCTACCGCGGGTTTCGTCCGGAGTGACCTTGTCGATCCCTTTTGTCTCGACCGTGATTGTGCCCGCTTCGGCCATTCCCGCCTTGCCCCTGTTGTTTGTTCCTGTGCTTTCGGATGCAGCAAAAACCGTGCCTGTGTAAATAGGCTATGGCGGGCCAGGGATGGGCAAAATCAAGGCCAGCCTGCCCGTTCTGAAGGCAATCAGAGCCCCGCGCCGGGCAGCAGCACCCAGGCGGCCCCGGCGGCAATGGCGATGCCGTAGGGCAGAGCCGCCTTCCGGGCACGCCAGCGCTCGACCATCCACAGGCGGCGAAGCAACCCGGCACCGCGCGGGAGCGGCCGCAAAGGCAGGCGCACCATGCGCAAGGCCAGATAGGCGAGCGCCAGCACGCCACCGGCAAGGGCCGTCGCGAAGAGGAAACCGGGAAGGGCCAGAGGCGGAAAGCCGATGGCGAGCGCCACGATTAGCTTCACATCGCCTCCGCCGACCAGCCGGCGCAAATACAGCAGGAGCAGTACCAGAAACAGCGCCGCAGCCACAGCCAGGCTCACCGCCAGAGGCTGGATGCCATCGCGAAGGCGCAGCGCCATCCCCGCCAGGGCAAGCAGCATGGAAACGCCGTCAGGGATGCGGCGCAGCAGAAAATCCTGCCAGCAGGCGACCGCCAGCGGCACGAGCATCGCGATCTGCACCACATGATCCATTGAGGCTTCCAAGGCTTGCGCCCCGCCGGGGCTCATCCGGCACAGAGTGACAGGCCCGGACGAAGGATCGGTTAACGCGACACCCCGATCGCCAGCACGATCAACTCCTTCGTCTTGCGATCGAGCGCGCCGCTAGAGCACTTTCCGATCCTTTCGGATCTCCCCCTTCATCCCGACGCGCCGGCCAGCATCAACGCCACCGCACAGGAGGCAAGGCGGGTGCGGGCGTCATCCGCCCGGCTGGTGAGCACGATCGGGATGCGCGCGCCGACGACGACGCCGGCGGCATCGGCCCCGGCCAGGAAGGTGAGCTGCTTCGCGACCATGTTGCCCGCCTCGATATCCGGCACCAGCAGGATATCGGCCCGGCCGGCGACCGGCGACTCGATTCCCTTCTCGGCTGCGGCGCGCGCGTTCACCGCATTGTCGAAGGCCAGCGGACCATCGATGATGCCGCCGGTGATCTGCCCGCGCTGGCCCATCTTGCAGAGCGAAGCGGCATCGAGGGTGGACGGCATTGCGGGGTTCACCGTCTCCACCGCCGACAGAACGGCGAGGCGGGGCGTCTCGATCCCGATGGCGCGGGCAAGGTCGATCGCGTTCTGGGCAATATCGCGCTTGGTCGCGAGATCGGGGGCAATGTTGATCGCCGCATCGGTCACCAGCAACGGACGCGGATAGCTCGGCACGTCCATGACATAGACATGCGACAAACGCCGCCCGGTACGCAGGCCATTCTCGGCCAGCATCACCTCGTGCATCAGCTCGTCGGTGTGCAGCGCGCCCTTCATCAGCAGCTTCGCGGTGCCCTCGCGGACCAGTTCGACACCGCGCGCGGCAGCGGCGTGGCTGTGGGGAACCGGCTCGATCCGCAGATCCCCCAGATCGAGCCCGGCCTTTTCGGCGGCAGCACGGATCTTTGCCTCCGGCCCAACCAGGATGGGCACGATCAGCCCGGCCCGGGCCGCATCGAGCGCGCCGCGCAGGCTGACATCGTCGCAGGGATGCACCACGGCGGTGACCAGCGGGCCGCGCGCCCGCGCCTCGCCCAGCAGGATGTTGAACCGCTCGTGCCGGCTGAGCCGCACTTCTGGCAGCGGCATCGCCGGTCGCCGCACCTTCTCGGTCGGCGCGGCGACGAGGGCGGTACCGCGGAGCACTTCGGTACCCGACTGGTTGACCGCCGTGCAGGCGAGGGTGACCCGATGCCGCGCCGGCTCGAGCTCGGTCACCGTCACCGTTGCGGTGATCTCGTCCCCCGGCCCGACAGGGGCGCGAAACTGGAGGCTCTGGTCGAGATAGATCGTGCCAGGGCCGGGCAATTTCGTGCCGAGCACCGCAGAAATCAGCCCCGCCGTCCACATGCCATGGACGATGATATGGTGGAACACGTCACCGCGGGCATATTCGGGGTCGAGATGCGCCGGATTGATATCTCCAGAGATATAGGCGAACAGGGCTATGTCATCGGGCCGCAGGATGCGGCTCACGCTCGCGGTATCGCCCACCTTCAACTCGTCGAACACACGGTTCTCGATCATCGGCGCCGCGAGGGGAGCGGGCACCGGTCCGATATCGTTCATCTCGGTCTCCGGTCAGCGTTCGTGGATATAATGTCCGGGGGCGGCGCCGAGCACCGGATATCCGGCCTCCTCGCGGCCGAGCGGCGGCGGCGCGGCTGGCGCGCCGGAATGCACGCCGAGGAAAGCGACCCATTCCGGCCACCACGAACCATCATGCTGCGGCGCCTCGTCCTGCCAGGCCTCCGGCGCGAGATAGGGCTCGCCCGGGAGGCGCTGGAGCAGTACATAATGGCGATGCGGATGGCCCGGCTCGCTGACAATGCCTGCATTGTGCCCGCCGGAGGTCAGCACGAAGGTGATCGGGCCGCGGTTGAGCAGGTGCAGCTTGTAGACCGAGTGCCAGGGCGCAATGTGATCGCGCTCGGTACCGACGACGAAGAACGGGACATCGATATCGCCGATCGCAACCGGCCGGCCGCCGGCCGAAAGCCGCCCCTCGGCGAGATCGTTATGCAGGAAGAGATGGCGCAGATATTCGGCGTGCATGCGATAGGGCATGCGCGTCGCGTCCATGTTCCAGGACATCAGGTCGTTCGTATGTTCCTGCTCGCCGATGAAATAGCGGCGGATCATCCGCGACCAGATCAGGTCGTTCGAGCGCAGCATCTGGAAGGCGCCAGCCATCTGCTTGGTGTCGAGATAGCCCTGCTGCCACATCAGGTCTTCGAGGAAGGCGAGTTGCGCCTCGGTGATGAAGAGCTGGAGTTCGCCGGCCTCGGTGAAATCGGTCTGCGCGGCGAAGAGCGTGACGGAGGCGAGACGGCTGTCATGGTCGCGGGCCATGGCGGCGGCCGCAATCGAGAGCAGCGTGCCACCGAGGCAATAGCCGGTGGCGTGGATCTTCCGCGCACCAGTGATGGCGCTGACGGCATCGAGCGCGGCCATCACGCCATCGGCACGGTAATCATCGAGGGTGAGGTCGCGGTCGCCCTTGTCGGGGTTGTGCCAAGACATCATGAACACCGTATAGCCCTGCCCGACGAGGTAGCGGACCAGCGAGTTCTCCGGCGAAAGATCGAGGATATAGTATTTCATGATCCAGGCCGGGACGATCAGCACCGGCTCGGGCCGGACCTCACCCGTCGTTGGAGAATACTGGATCAGTTCGATCAGCCGGTTGCGGTAGACCACCTTGCCCGGCGTGACCGCGACGTCGCGCCCCGGCGCGAGCGGCAGCCGGTTCTCATGGTTCAGGGCGATCTCGGTATCCTTGAGCAGGTTGCGCAACCCGGCACGGATCGACTCGCCATGACTTTCGCGGGCCGCATGTTCGACTTCCGGATTGAGCATCGGCAGGTTGGCGGGCGCCATCGCGTCCAGCGCCTGGCGGATCATGAAATCGACGATGCGCTCATGGGCGGCATCGACCCCGGCGATGCCGGTTGCCGCATCGTGCCACCAACGTTCGACCCGGAGGAAATATTCCTTGTAGAGCCGGTACGGCATGTCCTGCCACCGGGGATGATCGAAACGATGATCATTGTCGCAAGGCGGGGTGACGGCCTCCTCAAGGCCAAATGCCACACGCCAGACCGCAGCCCAATCCTCCATCGCGCGCCGGGCGAGGTCCATCCGCCGTGTGGGCTGGTTCGCGAGATGCGCCGCCCAGTCGCGCCAGGCCAGCGCGATACCGGCCGGCGCCAGGCCAGCGGTGAACCGGGCCTCGGCCGCGTGCAGCGAACGGTCGAGCGCATCCGTGGTCGACACCGGCTCGTGCGGCGCGATCGAGGCAGGCAGCACGGGTGGCGGCAGGGGCGACGGCCTGATCGCCTCGGCAGGCGGCTTGGGGCTTTTGCCTGTTCGGCTGCGGCGGGTCTCGGTGCTCACGGGTCTGATTGTCCTTGCAAGTCTGTCGGTGATGTCACGCCATGATGTGTTGTCCGCCATCCACCGGCACAACCGTGCCGGTGATTCTGGTGGCGGCCGGACTGGCGAGGAAGGCTGCAAGGGCGCCGACATCCTCGATCGTCACCAGATGACGCTCCGGCGCCAGACGGGCGGCTTCGGCCAGGAGATCATCGAAATGGTCGATCCCGCTTGCCGCCCTTGTGGCGATCGGCCCGGGCGAGAGCGCGTTGACACGAAGGCCGCGCGGGCCGAGTTCGGCGGCGAGATAGCGCACGCTGGATTCCAGCGCCGCCTTCACCGGCCCCATCAGGTCGTAATGCTCGACCACGCGGACCGATCCCTCGTAGGAAACGCAGAGCAGCGCCCCGCCAGCGCGCATCAGCGGCTCGGCAAGCCGGGCACAGCGGATGAAGGAATGGCAGGAAACGTCCATCGCCTGGGCAAATCCGGCGGCGGAGGAGTCGACAAGCCGGGCGCGCAGGTCGGCCTTCGGCGCGAAGGCGATGGAGTGGAGCAGGAAATCGAGCTTGCCCCAGCGGCGGGCAATCGTGTCGAACACGGTTTCGAGCGCACCCTCCTGCTGCACATCGCAGGGCAGCAGCATGTCGCACGGCAGGTCGCGGGTGACGGTCTCGACGAAGGGCTTCGCCCTGTCGTTCAGATAGGTGGCGCAAAGACGCGCGCCGGCGGCGGAAAAGGCACGTGCACAGCCCGTCGCGATCGAATGCTCGTTGGCAATGCCGAGGATAAGCCCGACCTTGCCGGAGAGATCGACGACGGGTGGCGCCATCGGCTCAGGCCGCCGCCCGGCCGCTCTCCCGCCCGGCCGCGCGCCCCATCCGCTCCGCGGCAGGAGCGCCCATGCGGAACACAGCCTCCATCATGCCGAACTGTGCCTGCATGATGGCCTGCATCAGCGCGAATTCAGCCTCGGCCACACGCATCATGCTGCCGGCCATCGTCTCGAACATCACCGGCGAGAGGCTCGACATGAGGAACATTTCGGCTCCCTTGCCCATCCGATGCGCCTCGAAAGTGCTGGTCATCGTACCCTCCGTTTTTTCAGGCGTCTCGTGATGTCATGCAGACTCGCCGCCGTCCTTGATGCAGGTCAAGCCGGGAACGCGATTGTCCCGATATGTTCATCGTGTCGCGGATAAAACCCCGGCACAGCCCCCGGCACTGCCGGGTGAACAGGAGACGGCATGGGATGGCGCGCGGCGCTGCGGCAGGCTGCGCCGGTCGCGGTCGGGGTGGGGCTGGGGCTTGGCCTGGCCGCACGCGCGGCCGGCTTCGATGACCTCGCCGCCGGATTGTGGATCGCGCCGGCACTGCTGGTCGCAGCCGAGGTTGCCGCCGATTTCATCGCCGGGGTGCTTCGCGGGATGCTGGGCGTCGACCTGATCGCGCTCCTCGCCATACTGGGCTCGGTGCTGCTCGGCCAGCACCTCGCCGGCGTGATCATCGCGGGCATGGTGGCCGGCGGCGCAGCGCTCGAGGATTATGCCGGCGCGCGCGCCCGGCGCGAACTTTCCGCACTGGTCAAACGCACGCCAACGACAGCGCACCGCCACACGGATGGCACAATCGAGGACATTCAGGCAGCAGCTGTCGTCATCGGCGACAATCTTCTGGTCAAGCCCGGCGAGATCGTGCCGGTCGATGGCACGCTGCAGAACGCCGCCACGCTCGATGAGTCGGCCCTGACCGGCGAACCGTTGCCGGTTGCGCGGCTGGCCGGCGACGCCGTGCGCAGCGGTGTGCTGAACGCGGGCGGGCCGGTTTCCCTGCTGGCCACGGCAAGCGCCGAAGCGAGCACCTATGCCGCGGTGATCAGGCTGGTTGCCGCAGCCGAACGGGAACGCCCGCCAATGGCCCGCCTGGCGGATCGCTGGGCGGTGGGATTTCTCACTCTCACACTCACGGTCTGCACTGCCGCCTGGCTGGTCAGCGGCGACCCGTTGCGCGCCCTCGCCGTGCTGGTCGTCGCCACCCCATGCCCGTTGATCCTGGCCACGCCGGTCGCGCTGATCTGCGGCATTTCGCGGGCGGCCGGGCGCGGGGTGATCGTCAAGGGCGGCGGCGCGCTGGAACGCCTGGCGCGCGCCGACATCGCCCTGTTCGACAAGACAGGCACGCTGACCGCCGGCACCCCATCGCTCACCGGCGTTGCAGCACTCGACGGTTTTGCGCCGACGGATGTGCTGCGCCTTGCCGCCTCGCTCGAACAGGTCTCCCAGCACGGCGTGGCCGGGGCAATCGTCGCCGCCGGGCGCGCTTCTGGCCGGCTGGCCACACCGGCCGGAGTCACCGAGACGCCCGGCCTCGGCCTTGCCGGCCAGGTCGGCGCGGATTTCGTGATGGTGGGTGGCCCCCGTATGTTCGAGACCGCGGGAATATCACTCCCGCGCGACAATCATGTGGCCGAACAGGCAAATGGCGCGGCGGCAACCGCCTGGGTCGCCATCAACGGCGTGCCGGCTGGCGCGATCATGCTGACCGACGCGATCCGGCCCGACGCGAAGCCGCTGGTCGCATCGCTCCGCCGGCTTGGCTTCCGCCGCATCGTGATGCTGAGCGGCGACCGCGCCGAACCGGCGGCGCGGGTGGGCGCCGAACTCGGGCTCGATGCGGTCCATGCGGGGCTGTCGCCGGCGGACAAGATCGAACGCGCGCGCGCGGAACGGGCGCTCGGCACGACGATGATGATCGGCGACGGGATCAACGACGCTCCGGCCCTGGCGGCGGCGGATGTCGGCATTGCCATGGGCGCCCGCGGCACCGCCGCGGCAGCCGAAGCCGCCGAGGTGGTGCTGATGCTCGACCGGCTGGACCGAATCGCCGAAGCCGTGTCGATCGCGCGTCGTGCCCGGTTCATCGCACTACAATCGATCGTGGCCGGCATGGGACTCTCTCTGCTGGCAATGGCTGCTGCCGCCGCCGGCTATCTCCCGCCGGTTGGCGGGGCCTTGTTGCAGGAGGCCATCGACGTCGCGGTGATCCTCAACGCACTCCGGGCACTCGGATCGGGGCGCTGAAACCGCCCCGAAATCACAGCCTGTCGCCTATGGCTTCAGATAGGCGAACCCATGGGCTTCGAGCTGCACGATACGCTCCGCGCCCGCCGGCACGACCACCGCCTGCGGCACCAGCTTCGGCATGTGACCGAGATGCCGGGCCATCGCCGCCATCGTGTTGTGGCAGACGTCGAACTCCACTCCTTGCGCATCGAGTGCCGCCACCCGCCGCGCGAGAGGCGAGTCAGCCAGCAGCATCTTCAGCCCGGGCCCGAACGCCACCACGACGATCTGCACCTTTTTCGCCCCCAGCGCGGCAAGAAGATTCTGCGCATTATTCAGCGCCATGAGCCAATGGCCCGGCGCGGCCGCGCTGACCTGGATCACCACATGACGGGTCGCCGCGGGGTTCGCGTGCAGAAATGCCGGATGGTCGAAATCGAAGGTCCCGAGCATCGAGGGATTCGCCCGGGCCATACCGCCAGAGACGGCAAGCGCCAGAATCGTGGACAGAATCGTGGCCAGAACCGCCACGGCGCGCCGCGCGATACGCATGACCCGCATCGGCAGATCCTCCTCTGATGTCATCACCTCAGAGCATCATATCGACCGTCATGATGGTGAAGACAACGGAAAATCCGGGATATCTGCCGAACGCGAGGCAGCCCTGGCGCCGCCTTATGGCCGGCCCGGCCCGAAGCCCGTCATCCCCGGGCCATAGCCACCGCCAAATCCACCCATCATGCCCCAGCCGCCGAAGCGATGACGGCCATAGCCAAGCCCATAGCCTGCCTGTGCCAGACCCGGCAGAACCATGCTCGCCTGCCCCTGCTGATATTCGCTCAAATGGGGCAGCAGGGCCTCGGCGGCGGATTTCTCGCTCTCGAACGTCTTTTTCCGCAGATCAAGCATGTCCTGCATGTAGGCAAAGCGCTGGTCTGGCGTGATGCTCATCATGGAGCCCGGCCGCATCACCGACTGCATGCCGGACCAGGCCTGCTGGTGGGCATCCGTCACGGCCTTCACGTAACGATTCCAGGCCGGCTGCTGGGCGGTGGTGATCTTCAGCATCTGCCGCAACGCATCGAGCCGCGCGGCAGAATACTGCCGCCCTGCCCGGCCACTCCAGGCACCTTGCCCTTGCCCGTTTCCGCCCATCATGCCCGGCCCGTAACCGCCGGGGCCTGGCCCCTGCGCCAAAGCCAGGGTGCTTCCCGCGGCCAGCAGGACAGAGGCTGCCGCAAGTTTCCATTTGATCGCCATCGGCATGCTCCTTTCGCCTGCGGGGGCATGCTGCCCCCGCAACGTCAGAAAGCTAGCCGTTGGAGTTTACGGGGTCGTTGACCTCGATCAAGCGGCCGTGAGCGGCCGGTTGGCGCGGGCCAGCACGACATCGAACAGGATCTGCGCACCGGCCTCGGCCTCGGCCTCGGTGATCGACTCCGCCTCGTTGTGCGACAGGCCATCCTTGCAGGGTGTGAAGATCATGGCGCTCGGCACCACGCGGGCGAGGTGCACGGCGTCATGCCCCGCGCCGGAGACCATCTCCCGGGCGGCCAGCCCGCGTTGCCGGCAGGACGCGCGGACAAGATCGACGCAAGTGGGGTCGAACGGCGTCGCCTCGACGCGAAAGACAGGCGTGATCACGATCTCGAGCCCGCGCGCCGTCGCGAGTGCCGTCGCCTGCTCGGGAAACTCCCGTGCGAGACGGACGATCTCGGCATCCGACGGGTTGCGGAACTCGGCGGCAAAGCGCACCTCGCCGGGAACCACATTGGGCGAGTTGGGATGAACGCTCAGCCGCCCGACCGTGCCGCGCCCCTGCTCACCGCAATCGCGCATCAGCCGCTCGACCAGGAGAATGATCTCGGCGGCACCTGTCAGCGCGTCACGCCGGACGGCGGGCGGGGTGGTGCCGGCATGGGAGTCGCGGCCGGTCAGCACGATATCGAACCACACCTGCGCCTGCGCGCCGGTGACAATGCCGATCGCCTCGCCCCCGGCCTCAAGCAGCGGCCCCTGCTCGATATGCAGCTCGAAGAACGCATCCGCCGGACGATGGGTCGCTGGCTCGCCGCCCTCGGCGCCGATCGCGGCCAGCGCCTCGGCAACGGTGATGCCCGATGCATCCCGCAGCGCCCGGATCGTCGCCTCGGGCTGCACGCCGGCCCAGACCGCGCTGCCCATCATCGCACGGCCAAAGCGGCAGCCTTCCTCATCGGTCCAGTTGACCAGCTCGAGCGGCGCCTCGGTGACGATGCCAAGCTCATCGAATGTGCGCATGACCTCGAGCCCGGCGAGCACGCCGAGCGCGCCATCGAACTTGCCGCCGGTGGGCTGGCTGTCGAGATGCGAGCCGAACATCACCGGCGGGCGGGTGGGGTCGCGCCCCTCACGGCGGGCGAACATGTTGCCCATCGTGTCAGTCCCAAGGCTTAACCCGGCGGCGGCGCACCATTCGGCGAAACGGGCGCGGCCAGCGCGGTCCACCTCGGTCAGCGTCACGCGGTTGACCCCGCCTTTCGGGGTCGCGCCGATCTCGGCCATCTCCATCAGCGCGCGCCACAGGCGGGCGCCATTGATGCGGTAATTCGTGTTCTGCGTCATGAAGGCATGATGGCCTCCGACGCCGCCCGCGCGCAAGACCGCACCCCGCGCAGCCGCGCCGACACGGAACATCATGACACACCGGAAGGCGGGGTCATCGACCCGATTGTGGCACGGCCGGCCCTGTGCCGGCCCATCCGTGGCTTAACCGGCCTCAGATGACCGGCGCGAACGCCGCCTGGTCCGGTGGGCCTGCTGCAAACAGGAACCGCGCGCGTTCACTGCCGAGGCCGATCAGCGCCGAGGACACGGTGCCGAACCCACCGCGCGGGCCGACATTGAGCGCGGTATCGTCAGGTGGGGCGCGATCCGCCAACAGCGCCCGCCAGGCGTCCCACGCATCGGCGGCGGGATCGGGGCGGGGAGCTGCCTCGAACACGCCGCGATAGCGGGCGATGCGCGGGCTGTCCGGATCGTTCGGGTCATGCGCGGTGATCATGGTGATGCCGGGGTCGAGCCGCATCGCCTCCGGCGCGCCGCGTTCCAGCCCGCGCAGGACGTATCCGCCGGCCGCATCGGCAACGAGCAGGTTGAAGCTGCGGTAGCGCCCGGCATCGAGCCGGGTGAGACGCGCCGCCGCCGCCGCCGCCGAGCGCTCCTCCAGCGCCAGCAGCGGCAACGCGCCCCGGCTTGCCTTGTCCGGCGCGGGGCCGAGGCTGCCGGTGCGGTTGAGCAGGGCGGCGACTACGCCATGGCGGTTCAGGCCGAGCCAGGTGCCGCCGGCGGTGCGATCGCGCCCGGCGATCACGCCGGGACGGTCCGGCCAGTGCGCGGCCGGAGGGTCCCACGGCCGCGCCAGCATCTCGTCACGATTGGCGCCGATCACGACCGGCCAGGCATCCCCCGGCAGGAACGACAGGATCAGCGAGCACATCGCGCGATATCGGTCAGTGCGAGCCGAACACCCGGTCGAAAATGGCATCGATCCGGGCGAGATGCAGGCGCGGGTCCATCGCCGCGTCGATCGCCTCCGGGCTGATCCGGCCGGCCACGTCCGGGTCTGCCAGCAGATGATCGCGGAAGCGACGGAAATCGGGCTTGCCGAGCGCGGTCCAGGTCGCCATCGCGTTGCGCTGGATGATCCGGTAGGCATCCTCGCGCGAGATCCCGGCGCGGGCGAGCAGCAGCAGCACCTCGCCCGAATGCACCACGCCGCCGAGCGATTCGATGTTTTCGGTCATCCGCTCCGGATAGACGGTCAGCTTCTCGATCATGCCGGCGAGCCGGTGCAGGGCGAAATCGAGCGTGATCGTCGCGTCCGGGCCGATCACCCGCTCGACCGAGGAGTGGCTGATGTCGCGCTCGTGCCAGAGGGCGACATTCTCCATCGCCGGCACCACATAGCCGCGGACGATGCGGGCAAGGCCGGTGAGGTTTTCCGACAGCACCGGGTTGCGCTTGTGCGGCATCGCCGACGAGCCTTTCTGCCCGGGGTGGAAGAATTCCTCGGCCTCGCGCACCTCGCTGCGTTGCAAATGGCGCACCTCGGTGGCCAGCCGCTCGATGCCGGAGGCGATCACGCCGAGGGCTGCGAAGAAGGCGGCGTGGCGGTCGCGCGGGATCACCTGGGTCGAGACCGGCTCGGGCCGCAGGCCGAGCTTCTGCGCCACATGCGCCTCGATCGAGAGATCGAGATGCGCGAAGGTGCCAACCGCGCCGGAAATCGCGCAGGTCGCGATCTCCTCGCGCGCGGCGAGCAGGCGGGCGCGGTTGCGGGCGAATTCGGCGTAGTGGCCGGCGAGCTTGAGGCCGAAACTGGTTGGCTCGGCATGGATGCCGTGGCTGCGGCCGATGGTCGGCGTGAGCTTGTGCTCGATCGCCCGGCGCTTGAGCGCCTCCATCACCGCGTCGACCCCCTCCAGCAGCAGATCGCTCGCCTGGGTGAGCTGCACGGCGAGGCAGGTGTCCAGCACGTCCGACGAGGTCATGCCGAGATGGACGAAGCGCGACTCCGGCCCGATGCCCTCGGCCAGCCAGGTGAGGAAGGCGATCACGTCATGCCGCGTCTCGCGCTCGATCTCGGCAATGCGCTCGACATCGGCCTCGGTCATCGCCGCGATGCGCGCGCCGCCCTTCTCGCGGATGATGCGCGCGGCCTCGGCCGGAACGTCGCCGGTGGCGGCCATCGCCTCGGCGGCCAGCGCCTCGATCTCGAACCAGATCCGGTAGCGGTTCAAGTCCTGCCAGATCGCGACCATCTGCGGGCGGGCGTAACGCGGAACCATCGAAATTCTCCCCATCTTCAAGGCCGGAGGCCGGCGCGGCGCCGTTTTGGGCCGGGGCCGTCCGGTTGACAAGACCGGCCGGCTCCGCGAACCCGATACGATGGAATTGATGCTCGCCGATGCGCTGGTGCTCGCGCAGGTCCTGATGATCGACCTCGTCCTCGCGGGCGACAACGCGATCGTCATCGGCCTCGCCGTGGCGCGGCTGCCCAAGGCGCAGCAGAAACAGGCGATCCTGATCGGCGTCGCGGCCGCCACCGTGATCCGCATCGCCCTCGCGCTGGTTGCCCTCCGGCTGCTGGCGATCATCGGACTGACGCTCGCAGGCGGCATCCTGCTGCTCTACGTGGCATGGAAATCCTGGCGGGAGTTCAACCACCGGCCAGAAGGGGCAACAGCCGCCCCACCGGGCAAGCTGCGCGACGCGGCGCTGCGCATCATCATCGCCGACATCTCGATGAGCCTCGACAATGTGCTGGCGGTCGCCGGGGCGGCGCGCGATCATCCCGCCCTGCTCGCCGCCGGGCTGCTGGTCTCGGTCGCGCTGATGGGCATTGCCGCCAACCTGGTCGCGCGCCTGCTCACGAAACGGCGGTGGCTGGTCTGGGTCGGGCTCGCGATCGTGCTATATGTTGCGCTTGAGATGATCCATGGCGGCATCCTTCAGGTGGCGGCGCGTCTTGGCTGGCACCTGCCGGGCTGGTTCGGATGAGCGAGGCCGCAATCGAGATCGCGGGCGGCGCGGACGGGCCGGTGATCGCCCTGACCGGGTCGCTCACCGCCGCCGCGCTGACCGAGGCCTGGCCGCGCGCCATTGCCGTCGCCCGCGCGGCGCAGGGGGTGATGACACTCGATCTCTCGCGCGCGGCGCGGATCGACACTTCGGGTGCGGCACTGCTGCTCGCGCTCGAACGCGGCCATGCGGGGGAAACCCGGTGGCAGGGGATGACGCCGGCAGCCGAGAGCCTGATCGCCCGGCTGCGCACCGCCCTGCCCGCAACCGACACGCCACCGCCACCGCGCGTCGTGCGCATGCAGGGGCCGCTGCGGACCCTGGGCGTGCGGATCGCCTTTTTCGGCGAAACCATTCTTGCCACGATCGGCCTGCCGGGGCGCCGGCGCTTCCTGCGCGGGGGCAATTTCTTCCGCATCGCCGAGCGTGCCGGCGCACAGGCGCTGCCCCTGGTGATCATGCTCGGCTTTCTCATCGGCATGATCCTCGCTTTCCAGTCGGCGATCCCGATGCGGCAGTTCGGCGCAGACATCTATGTGGCAGCCCTGGTCTCGCTGTCGCTGTTCCGCGAGCTTGGTCCGCTGCTGGCGGCCGTCATTCTCGCCGGGCGCACCGGCTCGGCCTTCGCCGCCGAACTGGGCACGATGATGGTGAACGAGGAAGTCGCGGCGTTGACAACGATGGGGATCGACCCCGGCACCATGCTCGTCATCCCCCGGATGGCGGCGGCGATGCTGGTGATGCCGGCCCTCGCCCTCGGGATCGACGTTTCCGGCGTGCTCGGCATGGGCTTCGTGATGGGCATTCTCGGCTTTCCGCCCTCGGCAATCGTCGCACAGATGCAGATGGCGGCCAGCCCGCACGACGTGCTGCTCGGGCTGATGAAATCGGTCGTCTTCGGTGCCGCGGTCGGGCTGATCGGCTGCCGCGCCGGGCTGACCGCCGGCGGCGGGCCGCGCGCGGTGGGCGAGGCCGCGACCTCGGCGGTGGTGGGTGGCATCGTCGCGACCATCCTGCTCGATGGGCTTTTCGCGGTGGTCCTCTACAGGCTCGGCCAGTGAACGGCGAGCCCCCCGCCATTCGCGTCGAAGGCGTCGCGCAGAGCTTCGATGCGCGGGTGATCTTTCAGGACGTCAGTTTCGAGGTCGCGCGCGGCGAGGTATTCGTCGTGCTCGGGGGCTCGGGCTGCGGCAAATCCACCCTGTTCAAGCAGATGATCGGGCTGATCCGCCCCACCGAAGGGCGGATCAGCGTTGCCGGGCACGACACGGTGACCGAGGTCGAGGCCGTCCGCCGCGAGATCGGCGTGATGTTCCAGTCCGGCGCGCTGTTCGGCTCGATGACGCTGCTGGAGAACGTGATGCTGCCGCTTACCGTCTTCACCGATCTGCCGGCCACCGCACGCGCCGAGATCGCGCGGGTGAAGCTCGCACTGGTCGGCCTCGCGGACGCGGCGAACCTGCTCCCGGCGGAGATTTCCGGCGGCATGGCCAAGCGTGCCGCGATTGCCCGTGCGCTGGCGCTCGACCCGCCGATCCTGTTTCTCGACGAGCCCTCCGCCGGGCTCGATCCCATTACCGGCGCCGGGCTCGACCGGCTGATCCTCGACCTGCGCGCCGCCCTCGGCTGCACCTTCGTCGTGATCACCCATGAACTCGCCTCGATCTTCGCGATCGCCGACCGCTGCCTGATGCTCGACCGCGAGGCACGCGGCATGATCGCGCTCGGTGTGCCGAGGGAACTCAAGACCACGGCCGCGCATCCGCGTGTGCGCGCATTCTTCAACCGCGAGGAGGATCCCGCATGAGCCGGATCACGAGAGAGCGCTGATGGAACCCAGAGGCGCCGCATTGCGCACCGGCCTGTTCGTGATCGGCGCAATCGTCGTGCTGATCGGGCTGGTCTTCCTGCTGTCTGGCAACATGTTCCAGCGCGGAGCGGTCTATGAATCCTATTTCCGGGAGTCGGTCCAGGGGCTCGATGTCGGCTCGGCGGTGAAGTTCCGCGGCGTCACCATCGGCAAGGTGACCGCCATAGCGCTTGTCGCCGCCGAGTATCCGCCGCCTGACAAGAAAAACCTCAATCGCAAGGTCTATCATCAGGTCGTGGTCCAGTACCGGATCGACCCGCGCAAGCTCGGCCGCGATGCCGACATCCGCGAGGCGATCAGCCACGGGCTGCGCGTGCAGGTGGCACCGCAAGGGATCACCGGCCTTGCCTATCTCGAACTCAGCTTTGCCAATCCGCAGACCAATCCGCCGCAATCGGTGCCGTGGGCGCCGCATCACCTCGTCATCCCCTCGGTGCCGAGCACACTGACCGAGGTTCAGGATGCGGTTCAGGGCCTGCTCAACAACATGCGCAACGTCAAGCTGGGCCGTACGATCGACACGCTCACCTCGATGATCGACACGGTGAACCGGGAACTGAGCACCGGCAGCGCTCATGACGCGCTCGTCAATGTCAACGGCCTGCTGGTCGAGTTGCAGCAGCAGGTCAAGCAGGCCGACCTGCCGGCGACGACAAGCTCGATGCGCACCCTGGCCGACGGCACGCAGACCCGCGAAATCCTGCAGCAGCTCGAAGCCACAAGTGCTGCTCTCGCGAAGGCAAGTGCGGCGATGCCCGCGCTGGTCGCCCAGTCGGCCGCGACCATCCGCCACGCCAACGAGGCGACGGCGACAGTCGAACGGCAGATGCTGCCGATCCTGCAATCGCTGAAGCAGGCATCGGCGAATCTCGAAGACCTGTCCGATACGCTGAAACGCAATCCCGCCGCCGTGCTGCGCGGCCGGGAACCTCCGAGAGGGACGCCATGACCCCGATCTCCCGCCGCCTCGCTTTCGCAGCCCCGCTGGCGCTTGCCGGCTGCGGCACGGTGCTGTCGGAACAACCCTACCGCCCGCGCATCGACTGGCCGCTCGCGCCGCCGCCGGATCTCCGCGCGGCATCCCGCCCTTCACGCAGTGTGGTGAAGGTGCATGGCCTCGATGCCGGCCCGGCGCTGACCGATCGCGGGCTGATCACGCTCGAAGCCAATGGCAGCATCCATCGCGGCTACTACAACCGCTGGGCCACGGCACCGGCGGATGCGGTGACCGCCGCGCTGATCGCCTGGCTGCAGGCCTCGGGCGATTTCGCCGCGGTGGTCGGGGATGGCTCGTCGGTGACGGCGGATCTGACCGTGGGCGGCACGCTCGATACGCTGCTGGCAGCACCCGCACGGGGCGAGGCGCGCGCGGCGCTGACCCTTGTCGTGGCAAAGCCGGTCGGCATCGGCGACAGGCCGCTGGCGCAGCGACGCTTGTCCGGCTCGGCACCGCTCGCCGGCACGACGCCGGAAGACCTGGTTGCCGCGCAGCGCAACGCCCTCGCCGGCGTGCTGCGTCAGGCGGTTATCCTGGTCGCGCGGTTTCGAGCCTACAGAATGGGATGATGCTCCCGAGCCGGTTATCCGTTCAGCCCTCTTCCGGCGTGTTCGGATCGAGCGTCGCGACCACGGGCGTGGTGCGCGTCAGGATCTGGTAGGGCTGCTGCTGCTCGTTCGGAACCGGCTCACGCACCCGCTGCCGCCAGACCCCGAAGCCGACCGCGGCCAGCGCCGCGAGCGCGAGAAAGATGAACAATCCGCCCGGGCCTGTCCGTGTCATCGCAATGGCTGCGATCACCGGCCCGATCGCAGCGCCGATCGAGTAGACCAGTACAAGGCCGCCGCTTGCCCCGACACGCTGCTCGGGATCAAGAAAGTCGTTGGTATGGGCGACGCAAAGCGGATAGAGGGTGAACACCAGCCCGCCGAACAGCAATCCCAGCGCATCCACCACTCCGGGTGGCCAGAGCGGAGCGCCGAGTATCATGCTCACGATTCCGGCCCCGGCGAAGGTTCCGATGATGACCTTGCGGCGATCGAACCGGTCTGAGAGGCGACCTATGGGAACCTGCAGCACGACGCCCCCCATGATCACCACGCTCATGAACAGCGCGGTCTGCGACCGGGCCATGCCGAGTCCGTGGGCGTAGATCGCGCCGAGTGCGTAGAAGCCGCCCAGCATCACCCCGGTCATCGCCGCCCCGAAGATCCCGAGCGGCGAAATCCGGTAGAGCCGGAGGAAGGAAAGCGGCGTCGAGACGCCCAGCACGGGACCGGGAAGCCGGGTCAGCGCGATCGGGATCACGGCCAGCGACAGCAGGATCGAGGCGGCGATGAAGGGCAACGCCGGGGCGCGGTTGCCGAGGTCGAGCAGGAATTGCCCGGCCCCCTGCCCGGCATAGAGAGCAACCATGTAAAAGGCGAGAATGGCACCGCGGGTCTGCGGCGTGGCCCGTTCGTTCAGCCAGCTTTCGATGCAGATGAACACGCCGGCCAGAGATACGCCCTCGACGAAGCGCAGCACCGCCCAGAAGCTGAAATCCTGCCAGATCGTGCATGCCAGCGTGCTCGCCGAGAACAGCGAGACGAACGCGGTGAAGGCGCGGATATGACCGACCCGCTCGATGATCCGCCCCGCGCGCAGCGCGCCGAGGGTGAGCCCGGCGAAATAGGCGGTGCCGATCAGGCCGATCAGCAACTGGCTCGTCCCGTTCGCCTCGAGCCGCAAGCTCATCAGCGTCGAGAGAAAGCCGCTGCCGGCCATCAGCATGAAGATCGAGAGCAGCAGGCTGCGGACGGAAATCAGTGAAGCAACCATCAGACCTTACCTTCCTGCACCACCTTCCTGCCCCGCGACAACGCAGACACGCGACGGCAAGAGATGGTCCGTCCCGAAAGTTGAGCCATCGCCTAGGCGTGGTTCTTGGCCTGGTCAATGCCGCCGGCGTCGGTCAGTTGCACACGGATGCGCGATCAGGCTGCCGCAAGTAGCTTACGGCCCTCGTCATCCTCCGCCATCCGGCATTCCACCAGCGCTGCATGCAGGGCGCGGATTGCGTCATCGAAACGGTCAGCATCGAGGATGAACTGGATGTCGACATTGCGCATCTGATGCTGCATCGCCTTCACCCCGATTCCCGCCGCGCCGAGCGCACCGAGCGCGCGGGCAACGCAGCCCTCCTCGCTGAGATCACTGCCGATCAGCGCAACCATGGCCAGGCGCGGCGCCGAGACCTCGGTATTCGGAAACCGCGCCTCGAGATCGGCGATCACCCGGCGCACCGTCGGCCCGCCGGCAGCGAGGTAATGGGTGATGGTATTGGCGTTGGAGGATTTGCTGACAATGCGCGCGCGGTGTTTCGTCAGCGTGTCCAGAATTGCCGCGTCATAGCCTTTCTTCCCGACCATGTCCTGCTCGAAGAACTGCAGGGCGCGGACCTCGCGAATGCCGGTAACGATCTCGATGCGCGGCGCGGCAGAGACGTAATCGGCGCAGATCAGCGTGCCCTCGTCGTGCCGGTCGAATGTATTGCGCACCCGCAGCGGGATGCCCGCCTGACGCAGGCCGCGCGCCGCCCCCGGGTGAATGGCCTCGACGCCGAGATTGGCGAGCTGGTCGGCCACGTCGTAATTGGTGCGGCCGATCTTGCGCGCCTTGCCGACGCCGACGACCTTCGGATCGGCGCTGGAGAGATGAAACTCCTTGTGGATGATCGCCTCGCGCGCGCCGGTAAGCACGGCGAGCCTGGCAAAGGTCATCTCGGTGTAGCCACGGTCGTATTTGCGGACCATGCCGTCGCTGCATTTCGCATAGCCGGTGACAATCGGCAGGGTGGTCGCGAGGTCGATCCCGTCGAGCCCCGTGCGGATTCGCTCATCGAGATCGAAATTCCGCCCATCCTGCCAGCCGGTCAGATCGACGAAGGCCGCATTGACGCCACGGGCGCGCAGCAACAGGGCGGTATTGTGCGCGCTATGCGCCTCACCGAGCCCGGCAAGCAGCTCGCGCAAGTTGGCGAGCGGCTCGTCGAGTCGGAAATGGCCGTGGCCGCGCAGGCTGTCGAGATCATCGAGACAGGCTCGGGTCTCGCCGATCCGGGCGTTGACGAACTCATCCGCCACGGTGCGCTCGGGCGCGTTGCCGAACACCTCCTTGTTGCAGGCGCGCATCGCGGCGGCGACCGTATCGAGCGCGTCGTGCCAGTCACCCTTCTCGCCATCGGCGGCGAAGCTCGCATAAAGCCCGGGCGGTTTCGCGGCGTCGGTCTTCTTCTTCGGCTCCAGCAGCAGGTCGGTGATCCCGCCATAAGCCGACACCACGAAGATCCGCCGGTAGAGATCGCGGCCGGCGCGGCCGGCGATCAGCACGTTGTCAGCGACCGCATCCCTCGCCGCGATCGACGTACCGCCGATCTTCTCGACACTCGGGGCCACGCTCATGCCGCGCGCTCGCGCCGCACCAGCGGGCCCTTCACGATGTCCACGGTCCTGAAATCGCGACCGGCGATGAATTCCGGCCGCCGTGATTTCGGGCCGAATGGCTCGACCAGGCTGTTCGCCTTCGCGTTGAACACAAAGAACGCGTTCGACCGCGGGAAGGGCGTAATGTTGCCGTTCGAACCGTGCATCGTGTTGCAGTCGAACAGGACCACGGTACCGGCCTTGCCGGTCGGCGCGACGATGCCATGATCGCTGGCGAGGGCCGTCAGCATCTCGCGGTCAGGCACGCCGTATTCCTGCTTCTTCAGCGAGGAGCGGTAATGGTTCTCCGGTGTCTCGCCGACGCAGGTGAGATATTTGCGGTGCGAGCCGGGAATGACCATCAGCGGGCCGTTATTCGCGGTGTTCTCGGCCAGCAGGATCGACATCGACAGAGCCCGCATCCGCGGCATGCCATCCTCGACATGCCAGGTCTCGAAATCCGAGTGCCAGTAGAACTCCTTGCCCTCGAAGCCCGGCTTGTAGTTGAGCCGCGACTGGTGGATGTAGACATCGTCATCCAGCAGGAAACGCGCCACGCCGGCAATTCGCGAATCCGCCGCGAGCCGGCCGAGCAGTTCATTCTGCGCGTGGATCGCGAAGATCGAGCGCACCTCGTCGCTGCCGCGCTCGGTTATGATGGTCTCACGGTCGAGCCCGGCTGGATCGGCGAGCAGGTCCATTGACTCGGATTGCAGCAACGCGATCTCGGCGGCATCCAACACGTTCTCCAGCACGAGATAACCGTTGGTGTCGTAGAACCGTGTCTGCTCGTCGCTCAACGGCGCGCCGGGCGCCCACCGCCCATGCACCACCGGATCATGGCGCGGCAGCAGCGACGGGGTGGGTTCGCGGCGCGAGGGATAGAGATCGTCCATTGTCAGTTCTCCCACGTTTCGTTCGTTGCGGACCACGATCTCAGGCTGCCTCGCCCACCGGGGCGGGCGGATAGGCGCCGGACGCGTCATGAACTTCCTGCCCGGTGACCGGCGGGTTGAAGACGCAGGCGGTCACGATGTCGGTCTTCGGGCGAACCACGTGGCGGTCATGCTTGTTGAGCAGATAGAGTACGCCCGGCTTCAGCTCGTGGGTCGCGCCGGCGTCGAGATCCTCGATCGTGCCCTCGCCGCTCAGCACGAAGACGGCCTCGAAATGATGCTTGTAGTGCATCTGCAGTTCCTTGCCCGCGTACATCGTGGTGATGTGGAACGAGAAGCCCATGCCGTCGTCGCGCAGCAGCATGCGCACGCTGTCCCAGCCATCGGTGACGACCTTTCGCCCGGAGGCCTGCGCCTCCTTCAGAGTCCGGATGATCATGTTTCTGCTCCTTGATCGGGTATCGCTGCGCGTTATTCGGCGGCGATGCTGTAGGTGGGCGCCGCGGCCTCGTTCACGGCGCGTTCGAGAATGTCGAGCCCGGCCGCCAGCAGATCGTCATCGATGGTGAGCGGCGCCAGCACCTTGACGATCTCACCGTCGGCACCGCTGGTCTCGATCACCAGCCCCTCGCGGAAGGCGATGCCGGTGATGCGGTCGGCCATCTCGCCGGTGCCGACATCGATGCCGCGCATCATGCCGCGCCCGCGCGTGCTCATGCCATGCCGCGCCGCGATCGCCCCGAGCCGGCGGCCGAGCAGGTCGCCGCGCCTTGTGATGTCGGCAGCGAAGGCGCCATCGCTCCAGAAGTGGCGGATCGCCGCAGCCGCGGTGACGAAGGCGTGGTTGTTGCCGCGGAACGTGCCATTGTGCTCGCCTGGCTTCCACTGGTCGAGTTCCGGGCGGAACAGGGTCAGTGCGAAGGGCGCGCCAATGCCGGAGAGCGATTTCGCGAGGGTGATGATGTCCGGGCGGATGCCCATCTCCTCGAAGCTGAAGAAGCGGCCGGTGCGGCCGCAACCGGCCTGGATGTCATCCACGATCAGCAGCGCGCCGTGGCGCTTCGCGAGGGTCGCGATCTTGCGCAACCATCCGGCGGAGGCGGCGTTCAGCCCCCCCTCGCCCTGCACCGTCTCGACCAGGAACGCCGCCGGCGCATCGAGGCCGGACGAGCCGTCGGCGAGGCGCTGCTCGAGCAGATCGGCGGTATCGATCCCCGGTCCATAATACCCGTCATAAGGTTCGTGGCTGACATGGGCGAGCGGCACGCCGGCACCGCCGCGCTTGCCCTCGTTGCCGGTGCAGGCGAGCGCACCGAGCGTCATGCCGTGGAAACCATTGGTGAAGGCGATCACGGTCTGCCGGCCAGTCACCTTGCGGGCGAGCTTGAGCGCGGCCTCGACCGCGTTGGTCCCGGTCGGGCCGACGAACATGGCGCGATAGTCCATGTCGCGCGGCTTCAGGATCACGGTTTCCAGCGCGTCGAGGAAATCGGCCTTCGCGTCGGTGTGGAAATCCAGCCCGTGGGCAATGCCGTCGCGGGCGATGTAGTCGATCAGCGCCTGTTTCAGCACCGGATGGTTGTGGCCGTAATTCAGCGACGAGCAGCCGGCGAGGAAATCGAGATATTTTCCGCCCTGGCTGTCATGCATCCAGGCACCTTCGGCCCACGTGAACTGGCGCGGAATCGCGGTGCAATAGCTACGAACCCTGGATTCCATGCGCTCGTAGATGGCGGTATCCGGCTTGCGCCGGGACGGGCGCGGCAGATCGGTCATGTCATGTCCTTTCATGCTTGGTCGGTGACAGGTCGGGGCAAGCCGATCGTCACGGCAAACTCGGTGTCGTGGCGGCCGGCGAAATGGGTGGCGCGGTCGAACCGCACCGCGCGGACGAAGGAAGCGCCGCGCCGACGCGCGAGGCTTTCAAACAGCCGCCACGAGGCTGTGTTGGCTTCGGTAATGGTTGTCGTCAGGGCGCGGGCGCCCGCCACAGCTTGGCGGTCGAGCAGCGCATCGAGCATCTGGCCGCCGAGGCCGATGCCGCGCGCAGCGGCCGACACCGCAACCTGCCAGACAAAGATGCGCGACGGGTTGGATGGCGGCAGATATCCCGAGATCCACCCTACCACCTCACCCTCACGTTCCGCGATCACGCAGGTTTCGGCGAAATCCGTGCATTGCAGAAGGTTGCAATACGCCGAGTTCGTATCGAGCGGCGGGCACTCCGCGATCAACGCAGTCACCGCCGGGCCATCGGCAGCTATTGGCCGACGCAACGACACCGCGCTGCCGCACGGTGCCGCAAGATGATCGAGTTGACCCAAAATTATTTTAAACTCCGAAGCAGTATTATGTCGTATGATGCCGCACTCGGCGACCTCGTATCTTACAATTTGTGAAATCACGCTCGTTTTTCAAGTTTTTTATCGAGGCATTCAACCGCGGACCGTCGCCGCTTCAGAAAATTTCTTCGTTTATCGAAATACCATGTGGTTGCAAACGCCCGGATTCTCAGGCTCCATCACCCGCATGGACGATGTTCTCACCAGCGCGACCTTGCGCGCGATCCGCCGCATCCTGCGGGCCACCGATCAGGGCAGCCATCGCCTTTACGCGGCGACGGGGCTGACCACGTCCCAGTTTCTCGTGTTGCAGGAAATCGACCGCCGGGGGGATGCCACGCCGGGCGCCATCGCCACGGCGCTGCAATTCGGCCAGGCGACCATTACCAATATCGCCGACCGGCTCGTCGGCGCCGGGCTGATCACCCGACGGCGCGGCGAGCGGGACAAGCGCCAGATGATCATGGCCGCGACCGATGCCGGCCGTGCCGCCCTCGGCAGGGCGCCAGACCTTCTACAGGAGCGCTTCCGCGACAGGTTCGAGACCCTGCCGCTCTGGGAACAGGCAATGATCCTCGCCGCGCTCGAACGCGTCGGAACGTTGCTCGACGCGGCGGAGATCGACGCCGCACCGCTGATCGCCGCGGGCGCCATCGACCGCCCCGCCGGCCCGTCGCAAGGCTGATTCCCCGCCCGGCGGGCGCAAGAGTGCTACCCTGCCTCTTCCTCGCGGAAGATTGCCTTTGCCATGCGGAAGCCGGCATTCGCCGCCGGCACCCCGGCATATATCGCAACCTGCATCAGCGCCTCGGCGATTTCCTCGCGCGTCGCACCGGTGTTGCGGGTCGCGCGCAGATGCAGCTTGAACTCTTCCTCGCGCCCGAGTGACGCGGTGATCGCCAGCACCAGCAGCGAGCGCATCGCCCGCGGCAGGCCAGGCCGGGTCCAGACCTTGCCCCAGGCGGTTTCGGTGATGAAGTGCTGGAAGTCGCGGTCGAACTCCGTCGCCCCTTCCAGCGCGCGGGCGACATAGGCAGGGCCGAGCACGGCCCGGCGCATGTCGAGCCCGGCTTCGAACGCATCGCCCCCATTGCGGGCGGCGAGGAAGTCCAGCATCGCGCGGGTGACCTCGTCGGGCTTCTCGACGGTGGGGATATGCGCGGCATTCTCGATGACCACGAAGCGCACATCCGGCGCGCCGCCCTCGGCCAGCGCAGTCATCAGCGCCTGCGCGCTGGCCACCGGCGTCGAGACATCGCCATCGCCGACCAGCACCAGAGCCGGCATCTTGAGCCGGCGCGTCGTCGGCGCGAGATCGGCCATCGCGATCGCCATGGCGCAGCCGGCATAGCCATCGACGCTGGTGCCGCGCAGCATCGCGCGCAGGCCGCGCGCCGGCGGCGCGTCGATGAAGCCGGGCGTCACCCAGCGCGCCAGCACGCCGTCCTCGATCGAGCCGATCCCGTGCGCGCGCAGGTTCGTCACCCGCTCGCGCCAGGATTCGAACGAGGGGATCGCCATCGCGGTGTCGCAGAGCATCAGCGCCTCGGTGCGCCCGGGATGCCGCGCCGCGAATTCCTGGGCGATCATCCCGCCGATCGAGATTCCGCCGATCTCCGCAGCCCCGACGCCGAGCACATCGAGCACCGCGGCGACATCACCGGCCAGTTGCGCCATCGTGTAGTCGCCCGGTGTCGCCTCGGTCAGGCCGTGGCCGCGCATGTCCGGGCGGATGACGCGGAAGTTCCGCGCAAGTGCCGCGGCCTGGTCATCCCAGACCCGGTGGTCGGTCCCGAGCGAATGGAGCAGCACCAGCGGCGGCGATCCGTCCCGCCCGTCGATCCTGACGTGAACATTTATGTCACCCGCCGTCACGAACATCGCCCGCTCCTCTTCTCGCGCCGTTGCGCGGCGGACCATAAGGCCGACGCGTTGCATCCGGCAACCATCAGCCCCCTTGATCGCCGCTCCGCCGCATGATCTTGTCATCAATGTGTGACGATACTGTCATCGCCACGCCATGCAGTCGCGTTAACTGGCTACGCCAACTCCAGTCAAAGGGACTTCTCATGAAACGTCGCACCCTGATCGCCTCGGCCCCGGCCACGGCGCTGGTCGCCGCCACCGCGCGCGCCGCAGCCCCCACACGGGTCGTACTCTGGCACGCCATGGGTGGCGCGCTCGGCGACAAGCTGCAGTCGATCGTCGATGCCTTCAACAAGAGCCAGCCGGATTTCGCGGTCGACGCCGTCTACAAGGGCTCCTATCCGCAGGTGCTGACGGCCACGATCGCTGCCTGGCGCGCCGGCAAGGCGCCCTCGATCGCCCAGGTGTTCGATGTCGGCACCGCCGACATGCTCGGCGCCGGCCGCGCGGTGGTCGATGTCTACAAGCTCGCCGAGATGACGGGCGTGGCCATCGAACCCTCGACCTACATTCCCGCCGTGCGCGGCTATTACAGCCTCAATGACGGAAAGATGGGGGCCGCCCCGTTCAACTCCTCGACCGCCCTGATGTGGATCAACGAGGACGCCTTCGAGAAGGCCGGGCTCGACCCCAAGGCCCCGCTCGCGACCTGGGATGACGTGATCAAGGCCGCCCGGGCGATCAAGGCGAAGGGGGCGGCCGAGATCCCGGTGATGACCTCATGGCCGACCTGGGTGCATTTCGAGCAGTTCGCCGCCATCCACAATGTCGAATACGCGACACTGAACGACGGGTTCGGCGGCCCGAACCCGAAGCTGCGGCTCGACTCGCATCCCTTCGTGCGCAATCTCGACACGCTGCTGACGATGCAGAAGGACGGCCTGTTCCACTATGAAGGCCGCGACGGCAAGCCGAGCCCGATCTTCTACTCGGGCAAGGCGGCGATCACCTTCGACAGTTCCTCGATCTACGGCCAGCTGGTGAAGAGCGCGAAGTTCCGCTTCGCCAATGCCTATCTCCCCTACCACCAGTCGATCATCAAGAGCCCGATCAACTCGATCATCGGCGGCGCCGCGTTCTGGGCGATGACGGCGCCGGGGCGCGACAAGGCCGAATACGAGGCCGTTGCACGTTTCTTCAAGTTCATCTCCGAACCGCAGAACGATGCCGGCTGGGCCGAGGCCACCGGCTATGTGCCGGTGACTCTGGCGGGGAACGACTACATCGCCAAGCAGGGCTTTTACGCGAAGCAGCCGGGCGGCGATCTCGCGGTCAAGCAGCTGACCCGCACGGAGCCGACGAAATATTCGCGCGGCATCCGCCTTGGCGGCATGCCGGAAGTCCGCGTGATCATCGAGGAGGAGTGGGAAAGCGCGATCCAGAGCGGCACGCCGGCCCACAAGGCGCTGGCGCGCGCCCAGCAGCGCAGCCAGGCGGTGGTCGACCGCTTCGCCCGCGCCCTGCACGGCTGATCCACCCGGCGCGATGGAGAGACGCACCCTCTTCGGCGGCCGGCTGCTGCCGGCCGTCCTGGTGGCCCCGCAGCTCGCCATCACGGTCCTGTTCTTCCTGCTCCCCGCCTGGCGCGCTTTCTCAGAAAGCGTCCAGGCGACGGATGCGTTCGGGCTGAACACCACCTTCGTCGGCCTCGCCAATTTCCGCACGCTGCTGGGCTCGCCGGTCTATCAGGCGGCCCTGCTGCGCACCGTGATCTTCTGTGCGGCAGTCACCGTGCTGTCGATGGCGGGCGGCCTCGTGCTTGCCTGCTTCGCCAATCGCGGCATACGCGGCCAGTCGGTCTATCGCGTCCTGCTGATCTGGCCCTACGCCATCGCACCGGCGCTGGCCTCGGTGATCTTCGTTTTCCTGCTCCAGCCGCAGATCGGGCTGCTCTCCAACGTCCTTGCCCGGTTGGGGATCGATTTCAACTACGCCACCAACGGCACCGACGCCTTCGGCCTGATCGTGCTGATCGCCGCCTGGAAGCAGGTCAGCTACAATTTCATCTTCTACCTCGCGGGCCTGCAATCGGTGCCAGCCTCGGTGATCGAGGCCGCGACGCTCGACGGCGCGCGGGGCTTCTACCGGTTCCGTACCATGATCTGGCCGCTGCTCGCCCCCACCACCTTCTTCCTGCTGGTGATCAACACCGTCTATGCCGCCTTCGACGCCTTTGCGCTTATCTTCGCGCTCACTGGCGGCGGCCCCGGCAGCTCGACGACGACGCTGGTGGTCAAGGTCTATCGCGACGGGGTGATCAATCTCGATCTCGGCGGCTCGGCCGCGCAATCGGTCATCCTGATGGCGCTGATCATGGTCCTCACCACGATCCAGTTCCGCTACACCGGCAAGCGCGCGACATGAACCGCAGGCCCGATTACCTTGCCCATGCCGTGCTCATCATCGGCGTACTGATCTTCATCTTCCCGATCTGGGTCGCCTTCGCCGGCGCGACGCAATCGGCCGGCGCGATCAATCGCGGCGACCTGTCGCTGATCCCGCGCCTCTCGGGCCTGCCCGTGTTCATACACGCGCTCGGCTTCGGCAACACCGCCAAGGGCGGCGTACCGATCTGGCACATGATGATGGTCAGCGCGCTGATGGCGCTCGGCATCGCCATCGGCAAGATCGCAATCTCCTCGATCTCGGCCTTCGCCATCGCCTTCTTCCGCTTTCCCTTCCGCATGGTCGCCTTCTGGCTGATCTTCATCACGCTGATGCTGCCGGTCGAGGTGCGGATCATCCCGACCTATTCGGTGATGTCGGATTTCCACCTGATCAATACCTTCACCGGCCTGACCATGCCGCTGATCGCCTCGGCCACCGCGACGCTGCTGTTCCGCCAGGTCTTCCTCGCGGTGCCGGACGAGCTGGTCGAGGCGGCAAAGCTCGACGGCGCCGGGCCGATGCGCTTCTTCTTCGATATCCTGCTGCCGGTCTCCGGCGCCAATCTCGCCGCCCTGTTCGTGATCCTGTTCGTCTATGGCTGGAACCAGTATCTCTGGCCATTGCTGGTCGCGACCAACGGGCGGCTCGATACGATCGTGCTCGGCATCGTGCAGTTGATCACCTCGGACCAGCTCACGCCCTGGAACCTCGTCATGGCGGCCACCATCCTTGCCATCGTGCCGCCGGTTTTCGTCGTGGTGGCGATGCAGCGCTGGTTCGTCGCCGGCCTCACCGAAGTGGACAAGTAATGGCAACGCTGGAACTGCAGGGACTGACCAAGAGCTTCGGCGGGACGACCGTCCTGCACGGCATCGACCTGCGGCTCGCGGATGGCGAGATGCTGGTCATCGTCGGCGCGTCGGGCTGCGGCAAGTCGACCCTGCTGCGTCTTGTCGCCGGGCTGGAAGCGCCGAGCGGCGGCCGCATCCTGCTCGATGGCCGCGACATCACCGATGTCGATCCCTCGAAGCGCGACATCGCGATGGTGTTCCAGAATTACGCGCTCTACCCGCATATGAGCGTGTTCGACAACATGGCCTACGGGCTGAAGCTGAAGGGCATGGCGAAGGCCGAGATCGCCCGCCGGGTGGAGGATGCCGCCGACACGCTCGGGCTTTCGGAACTGCTCGGCCGCAAGCCGCGCGCGCTCTCCGGTGGCCAGCGCCAGCGCGTCGCCATGGGGCGCGCCATCGTGCGCGAGCCGAAGCTGTTCCTGTTCGACGAACCACTCTCCAACCTCGATGCCAGGCTGCGCGTGCAGGTGCGCGCCGACATCCGCAAGCTGCAGAAGCGCCTCAACGTCACCAGCCTCTACGTCACCCATGACCAGGTCGAGGCGATGACACTGGCCGACCGGCTGATCGTCATGCACCAGGGAGTTGCGGCGCAGATTGCCCCGCCGGTCGAGGTCTTCGCCCATCCCGCCGATACCTATGTCGGCGGGTTCATCGGCGAGCCGGCGATGAATTTCTGCGCCGCCCGCCTCGGGCCCGAAGGCCGCAGCGCCCGGCTCGATGCCGGGCCGGAGATCGCGCTGCCCGCCGGCTCATGGGGGCGCGAGGGCACGGGTGTTACAATCGGCATCCGCCCGCAGCATGTGGCGCTCTCGACGGCTGCCGATGCCCTGCGCGTCACGATCGATCTCGTCGAGCCGCTCGGCTCGGAAACCCTGCTGCACGGCCATCTCGCCAATGGCGACGCTTTCTCGATCCGCGTCAGCGGCCCGGCGCCCGACGCTGCCGAACTTGAGGCTGCCGAACTCGGGGCCGGCGAACTTGGGGCCGCCGAACTCGGGGCCGACCTGCCCGCCGAACAGCTCCATGTTTTTGACGGAGAGTCCGGCCGCCGCCTCGCGCCCGGCTGAAGGTTCAGGCTTTCGGCAACCGTCCCATCGCGAAGAATTCCGGGTTGGGCTGCATCCCGGCCATGTTGGCGAGCCGGTTCGACATCGCGAAGAATGCCGCGATCGCGCCGATATCCCAGATCTCGTCGGCGTCGAACCCCTGTTCGCGGAGTGCCGCGTGATCGTCTGGCCCGACCGTGTCCGACGCGGTTGCGACCTTCATCGCGTAATCGATCATGGCCCGCTGGCGCGGGGCGAGTCGTGCCTTGCCCGGGTTGACCGCCAGCCGGTCGGCGATTTCCGGGTCCTTCGCATAGATCCGCAGGATCGCCCCGTGCGCCACCACGCAATAGAGGCAATGATTGACACCCGAGGTCGCGACCACGATCATCTCGCGTTCCGCCTTGCTCAGCCCTGCGGGACGCAGCATCAGCGCATCGTGATAGGCGAAGAAGGCGCGGAACTCGTCGGGCCGGTGCGCGAGGGCAAGGAACACGTTCGGCACGAAGCCCGCCTTTTCCTGCACGGCGAGGATTTTCTCGCGGATATCCGCGGGAAGCGAGTCGAGATCAGGCACGGAAAACCGGCTGATCGCGTCATGCTGCATGTCGTTCATCGCCATCGCGCCCGTCTCCGACCCTGTTTTGCCCTGCACATTCGGCGCGTGGGGTCAGAAAATCAACCGGGCCGCGGCGGGCTCAGAGGCCACAACCGGCACGGCAGAGCTTGATGAAACCGGCGACAGCAGGGCCCTGCGGCCGGCCGGCGATCGCGGCAAGGCGCACCTCGCGGTTCAATGGTGGCTTGGCGAGGCGGCAGGTCACCAGCGGCGACGGCACCGCCATCCGTTCCGATAGAATGGCGATGCCAAGCCCCGCCGAGACAAGATCCAGCATGTTCCCAATGCCGCCGTCGCAACGTCGCACGCGGAACGTCCCATCGCAGGCCGCGCGCAGCGCCTGGACGAAGCCGCCGCAGCGCTCACCATGCAGCAGCACCTCGCCGTCCAGGTCGGAGGCAGTGATGCTTTCGGCATTCGCCAGCCGGTGCTGCGGCGGCATGACCACGACAGCACCCTCGTCATAGAGTTTCCAGTGATTGAAGCGTTCCGGCAGGGCGCAGTCGGCGGGCAGCACCGCGCAATCCAGCATGTCGGAGAGCATCGATTCGACGAGCATCGCCCCAGCGGCTTCCTCAAAGCGGACCATAAGGTCGGGCATCAGCGACGCGACCTCGCGCACCGCACCGGCAATCGCCGCAGCGCCCACGCCGGGGCCCAGACCGATCTTCAGGCTCGCCACCGGCTGCTGCCGCCGCGCCTCGGCCAGCGCCGACGCATTGTCCGCCGCCTCCAGCATCGCCTCGAGATGCGGCAGCATGGCCCGGCCGAGTTCGGTCAGCTGCGTCAGGTTGCGTTCGCGATAGACCAGCGGCCCGCCAAGTTCGTCCTCCAGCCGCTGTATCGCCCGCGTCAACGCCGGCTGGCTGACATTGCAGGCATCGGCGGCGCGGGTGAAGTTGAGCAGCCGGGTCAGCGCGACGAAATACCGCACCTGGGTCAGCTCCATCGCGTCTACTCCTGTTCCGGCGCGGCAAGGCGGCGCAGCTCGCCGAGAATGCGATCGGGCGCAGCGCGGCGGGTGAAATCGACACTGACGAATCGCCACGCGACCCGCCCGTTGACATCGAGCAGGAACACCGCCGGCACCGGCAGGAACTGCGACCCGTTCCCGTGCCGTTCAGCGAAATCGATCCCCGCCCTCATGAGGCGTGACCGATAGAGCGCCGGAATGCGGAACACCACCCCGGCCGCGAGTCCAACCCCGTAATCCACATCCGACAGCACTTCGAACGTCGCGCCGTGATTCTGCTTGGCCTGCCGCGCCCAGGGGCCCATGTCCGGCGTCAGCGCCAGCAATGATGCTCCGGCCGCCTCGATCTCCGGCAGGGCGGCCACCAGCGCGTCGAGCATCAATCGGCAGAACGGGCACCACTCGCCACGGAAGAACTGCACGACAACCGGCCCCTCGGCGAGACGGCTGGCAAGCGAGACGAGCCGCCCCTCGGCATTGGGCAGCACGAAATCCGGAAACGCGGCAGTTTCCCCGAGCACGCCGGAGAGAAAACCGTTCTGGCTGAGCGTCGTGAAGACGTCCTCATAGGCAAGGCGGACGGCGTCATCTGCAGTGCGGCGTTGGCGTTCCGCCTGAAGCTGCTCGTCGAGGCCCATGGCCGATACTGTCTCCCTGGCTTTCTTATAGTAGCAAAGTCGCCATCCCGATCAATTGCCGGCCAGAGATCCAATAAAATAGAGCACGTCCCGAGCCGCAAGGGCCGGAACGTGCTCTGAAGCCGGGACGATCAGGCGGCGGCTGCGATGGATCGGGGCATCCATCGATCCGACAGGAGCGAGAGCGCCCTACGAGGCAGGGTGGCCCATCTTGTCATGACCCATCTTGTCATGGCCCATCTTGTTGTGACCCATCGTGTCGTGACCCATCGTGTCGTGACCAATGGCGGTGCCGTGGCTCATCGCACTCTTGTGGCCCATCGTGTCGTGCCCCATCGCGCTGGTGGTCTGCGCCTGGGCAACGCCGGCGACGAGGCCGAGGGCAAGGGCGGTGGTGGCGAGAATGCGGATCATGGTGGTCTCCTCTGTGTGGGGGGCGGCGCCCCGGTCTGCTTCCTGCGGACCGGTCATCGTGGTCCGCCCCGCAAACATGACCGGCCATGCGCGGCCGATCCAATGCCGTTTGGTCATCGTTTCGATACCTCGACCCCGGCGCCGCGGCGGGCGCATCATGGCGCCATCGCAACAACAAGCGAGGAAACCGAAAATGCGCCGATACCGCCCCATCCACCCGCTGCCATTGCGAATCATGCACTGGCTGAACGCAATCGCCATCATCACGCTGATCGGCAGCGGCTGGGAGATCTACGATGCCTCTCCCTTCCTGCCCTTCACCTTCCCGCAATGGGCGACGATCGGGCAATGGCTGGGCGGGGCGATCGCCTGGCATCTCGCCGCGATCTGGCTGCTGATGCTCAACGGGCTCGCCTATCTCGTCTGGGGCACGGCAAGTGGCCATTTCCGCCGCAAGCTGCTGCCGGTCACGCCCCGCGCCGTGCTGCGCGACATCTGGGCCGCCCTGCGCCTGCACCTGCCGCATGAAGTCGGCGTCTACAACGCGGTGCAGCGGGTGCTCTATCTCGGGGTCATCGCGCTCGGCGTTCTCGCCGTGCTGTCGGGGCTTGCGGTCTGGAAGCCGGTGCAGCTCTGGTACCTGTCGGATCTGTTCGGCGGATTCTTCGATTCCCGCGTTGTCCACTTCGTCGCGATGGCCGGGATTTCCGGCTTCCTGATCGTCCATGTCCTGCTGGTCGCCCTGGTGCCGCGCGTCCTCCCCGCGATGATCACCGGCGGCCGCCTGCCCGATCCTCTTCCCAAAATAACCGAAGCCGCGGAGTAAGACCCATGCGCACGCTCCTCAACCGCCGCGCCCTGCTCGGCCGCAGCCTCGCCTTCGGCGCCGCCGCCAGCCTCACCGGCTGCGACTACGACGACCTGAAACATCCCGACCTTGCGGACCGCGCGCTCACCGCGATGTCGCGCTGGAACGACGAGGTGCAGGCTGCCCTGTTCGACCGGCATACGCTAGCGCCGACCTTCCCGGCCTCCGCCATCACAAGGCCGCCGCGCTTCAACGCCTTCTACAGCATCGACCAGGCGCCGCGCGTCGATCTCGCGACCTGGCGCCTCGGCCTCACCGGCCGCATCGGCGACAAGCGGCACTGGCGCCTCGCCGAACTGCGCGCCCTGCCGCAGGAGAGCCAGATCACCCGCCTCGCCTGCGTCGAGGGTTGGCGCGTTGTCGGCCAGTGGAGTGGTGTGCCGCTCGGCCATTTCCTGCGACGGGTGAATGCCGATCTCAAGGCGCGCTATGTCTCGTTCCAGTGCGCCGACGGGTATTACGAGAGCATCGACATGGCTTCCGCCCTGCACCCCCAGACGATCCTCGCACTCGATTTTCTCGGCGCGCCGCTCACCGCCCCGTTCGGCGCGCCGGTGCGGCTGCGGATTCCGACCAAGCTCGGCTACAAGAACCCGAAATCGGTCGTCGCCCTCGGCGTCACCAACACCTTCCCCAGCGGCTACTGGGTGCGGCAGGGCTATAACTGGTTCGGCGGCTCCTGAGCGGCGGCAATGCGTTCGAGCACTGCGCGCCGCGGTCCCTCCGGAGCCGCGGCGATCGCCTCGGCCAGTGCGCGCATCCGCCGGCGGGCATCGTAGAGCTGGTCGAGCAGCGAGAGCACCACCGGCATCGCCTCCTCGTCCACAAGCAGGTCGGACGCGAGCTCGTGGATCAGCCGCACCCGCGCGATATCGATGCCATGGAACCGCCAGCCTCCCCCAGCCCGCGCCGGGCGCACCCATTCCAGCGCCAGCCAGCGTTCGAGATCGGCCCGTGCCAGCCCCGCCACCTCGGCGATGACGACCTCGATCGTCACCCCTTCGCTCATGACGGCACCTCCGTCTCGGTCATCCCGGCGCGCGGATCGGGCGTCTCCTCCGGCGTCCAGCCGCGCAGGAACGCCTCCAGCGCCGGGTCCGCCTTGCCGATGACGACCCGCAGCGTCGCGTAGAGATCGCCCGCGGCGGCGGTGCCATGCGCCGCCACGCCGCGGCCGCGCAGTCGCAATACCGTACCGCTGTCCGACCCTGCAGGAACCCGCATCCGCACCGCGCCACCCGGCGTCGGCACCTCGACCTGCCCACCCAGCACCGCCTCGGCCAGCGTCACCGGCAGATCGAGCCGAATGTCCTGTCCCTCGCGGGTGAAGAAGCGGTGCGGCGTCACACTCACGCGGATCAGCGCATCGCCTGCCGGCCCACCATTCCATCCCACTCCGCCCTTGCCGCGCAGGCGCAGCATTTGCCCGTCCTCGGTGCCAGGGGGAATCCGCACGTCGAGCGTGCCGCCATCGGGCAGCGACAGCCTCCTTGTGCCGCCAGCCACAGCCTCAACGAAGCCGATCGTCATGGAATAATGCCGGTCCTGCCCGCGCCCCGGCCCACCGCGCCGTCCGCCGCCGCCGAACATCGAACCGAACATGGCCTCGAGATCGTCGGTGGTCCAGGCGCCACCGCCACCGCCGTAGCGCGCGCCCTCGCCGGTCTCGGCATAGTCGCGCCAGGTGCCGTGCCGCGCGCGTTCCTGCCCTTCGGCATCGATCTCGCCGCGGTCGAACCGGGCGCGCTGATCGGCGTCGGACAGCAGGTGATAGGCCGCCGAAACGTCCTTGAACCGCGCCTCCGCCGCCGCATTGCCGGGGTTGAGGTCGGGATGATGGTCCTTCGCGAGCCGTCGATAGGCCCGCCTTATCTCATCCTGACCCGCATCCCGCGCCACACCAAGAACATCGTAAGGATCCTTCACTCTGCCTCATCCCGGAACAGCATCATCGGTTGCGATCAAAGCACGCCGCGGAACAACTGTCAGCCGCCCCGCGCTGCGGGACGCACGAGGCTCGCCTGCGGCCCGTCCCGCCCCTCGGCCGCCGCAAAGCGCACGGCATCACCCACGCGCAGCCGCCCGAACCCGTTTCCGGCCACACTGTTGCGGTGAAAATACACCTCTCGCCCGTCATCGGTGGCAATGAACCCGTATTCGGCATCGGCGACGAACCGGACCACCTGACCATGCGCCAGCGCCTCCGCGTGGTGCTTCACCGCATTGTCGAGCCGCCGCGCATGGTCTTCCAGCTTGCGCACCGCGGCATCGAACGCGTCGCGAACCGCGACATACGGATCCTCGTGCGCGTGGTTCTCGGGACTTTCCCGGTTGATCACGATATCGCCCCGCGGCACCGCGATCTCGATCCGCGCACGGTAGAGCTTGCCCTTGTGGTGATGCCGGTGCGGCGCCTCGATGATGACATGGCAGCGCAGGATCCGTCCCTCGAACCGCCCCAGCACCTCCGCCTTCTCGCGGATGCGCGCCTCAAGCGCGGGAGAACGGTCGATGTCCTTGAAGGTAATCTGCAGCTTCACGGTCATGGCGACAATCCCTGTCTGGTATTCCAGACCCTGATGGTCCGGGACCAGAGCCTAGGCGCGTGGGGCGCTGGCGCCTTGACCAGGATCAAGACCCGCAGCGTCCGGGCTGTCGCATCGACCGGTGCCGGTAACGCAGAGCGGCCCGGCAGCCCAATCTTTCATTAAGCATTTTCTGGTTTGCTGCACCTGCTTTTGAAAATGAGGATTTTCCGTGCTGCAGAAACTCTCGATCCGACATCAATTCGCAACGATCGGCCTGTTCGGCATCACGATGGCGGCGGCCGCCCTGGCCATCAGCCTGCTCGGGGCCTATCGCCTCGAGCTTGCTGATCGCAAGGCAGAAGTGCGCACGCTGGTGAACAACGCCGTCGCGATCGCGTCGTCGTTTGCCCGCCTCGTGAAATACGGCGCCATGCCGAAAGATCGCGCCCAGGCCATCGCGCTGGAAATCATCGGCGCCACGCGCTTCGATCACGGAAACTACTACTTCGTGGACGACAAGGACGGCACGATCATCCAGCACGCCAAGAAGTCGATGCTCGGCAAGAACCGTCTCGACAGCAAGGACGCCTACGGCCATTACATCATCCGCCCGATGCTTGAGGGCGCGCTGGCTGGTCACCCGGTGTTCAACGAATATTACATCTCGAAAGCCAACGGCAAAAAGCCTTTGGAAAAGATTTCGTACATGGCAAAAGTCCCGGGGTGGGACTGGGTGATCGGCACCGGCGTTTATGTCAGCGAGATCCACGCCGCATTGTGGGAGAATATTACCCGTATCGCGGAAATCTTCGTTCCGGTGTTTCTGTTCTTTCTCCTGGCGATGTATTTCATTCAGCGGAATATCGCGGCCATCCTCCGCGCAATGACGGGGGCGATGACCCGGCTCTCGAAGGGCGACACCACGACACCTGTTCCCTATGTCGAGCGTAACGACGAGATTGGCGGGATGGCGCGCGCCGTGGAGGTCTTCAAGGCCGCGGGTATCGAGAAGGGGCAGCTCGAAGCCGAGGCCCGCGAGGCACGCGAGGCGCGCGAAGCGGAGGCCGCCCGCGCCGCGGCGGAACGCGATCAGGCGGCGCGAGACCTTGCACTCGTCGTCGACTCGCTTGCCACCGGCCTCGAAAATCTCGCCGCCGGGCGGATCAGCTTCCGTCTGACGACCGCCTTCGCAAATGGCTACGAACGCCTGCGTACGGACTTCAACGCCGCGATGGACCATTTGCAGGAACTGCTCCAGGTCATTGCCGCCAATGCCTCGGCAATCCGTTCCGGCACCGGAGAAATCGCTACCGCGGCCGACGATCTCGCCCGGCGCACCGAGCAGCAGGCCGCCACCATCGAGGAGGCTGCGGCTACGCTGGCGGAAATCACGGAAACCGTCAGCGGTACAGCCGACAATGCGGCACATGCCCGCGAGGCGGTGAGCACGGCGATGAAAGATGCCGAAAGCGGTGGCGCGGTCGTCGCTCGCGCCGTGGCGGCGATGGGCGAGATCGAGGCCTCCGCCGACCAGATTGGCAACATCATCGGTGTCATCAATGAAATTGCCTTCCAGACCAATCTGCTTGCGCTGAACGCCGGCGTCGAGGCGGCTCGCGCCGGTGAAGCCGGACGGGGCTTTGCCGTGGTCGCATCGGAAGTGCGGGCTCTTGCCCAGCGCTCGGCAGACGCTGCGAAGGAGATCAGGACACTGATCTCGACCTCCAACCAGCAGGTTACCTCAGGCGTCGAACAAGTGGCGGAAACAGGCAAGGCCCTTGAGCGGATCGTTGCCCAGGTCACTGAAATCAACCAAGTGGTCAGCGTAATCGCAGCAGGCGCGCAGGGCAACTCGGCGCGGCTTATCCAGGTCAACGATGCAGTCAGCCAGATGGATCGGGCGACGCAGCAAAATGCCGCGATGGTGCAGCAGTCGACTGCCGCGAGCCATAGCCTCGCACAGGAGGTCGAACAGCTCGCAACCCTGATCCAGCGTTTCGATTTCGGCAACATCGCCTCGCCAACACCGGCACGGCCGAACTCCCAGGCGACAACCCGTCGTCCGTCCGCGCGCCATACCACCAAGCCTGTTGCCGTAACCCGGCAGGCACCAGAGATGGAGGCCGCCGCGGAGAGCTGGGAAGATTTCTGATCTGATCGATCAATCCAAGATAGCAGCATCCTGAATTAATCATTTTTTCACCTTTTCAAATTAATGCGTTGTATTTGAGATGATTCAGAAATGCTTGGGTGCAGAGGTAGTGGCCGGATATTTTCATAAACGTCCGGCCCCCTCTACAGAGCTATTCTTACCTTGAGCGCTCAGCTTCAGTAAGCGATTTTGAGATAACACGGGTTCGCATGCATGTCGGCACGTCGGAACATCGTAAGGATCCTGCGGAATGATCGCCGCGGCAACATCGCGATCATCACTGCACTGGTATCGCTGACTCTGGTATTCGTTCTGGGTGTCGGTGTCGATTATGGTCTTGCGGTCGACCGCAAGGCGCAACTGGAAACCTATGCCGATGCCGCCGCCCTCGCTGCTGTGACGCCCGCCATGGTCGCAGCGGGTCAGACAGCGGCCATCACGAAGGCTGAAAACGTCTTCAACGCACAGGCTCTTTCGCTCAGCGGAATCGACTACAATGCCAGTGGCGTGACTGTAAGCATCAGTGCCAACGGCAACCTGCAGACTGCGACGGTGCAGTACCAGGCAAAATCGAACTCGATTCTGCCGGGCATCATGGGCTCAAGTGGAATTGAGATCGGCGGCCAGGCTACCGCGACGACCACTCTCGCACCGAATATCGACTTTTACCTTCTGCTTGACGATTCACCTTCAATGGCTATCGCCGCGACGCAGGCCGGCATCGATACGATGGTCGCCAAAACGTCCTCGCAGGGCGGCTGCGCCTTCGGCTGCCACGAGCAGGCCCCCTGGAATGACGGTCTTCAGGAGGATAATTACGCGCTCGCCCGCAGCCTCGGCGTGACCCTGCGGATCGATACGCTGCGCCAGGCAACACAAGATCTGATGACAACGGCGCAAAATACCGAAAATCAGAATGGCAGCACCTACCGGATGGCAATTTACACGTTCGACGTCGGGTTGAACTCCATCGAACCGTTAACCTCTGACCTGACGCAGGCACAGACCGAAGCATCGAACATACAGCAGCTTGAGGTGTATTCGAACAACTGGCTCACGTCGAGCTACAATAATGACGATGAGGATACCGACTACGACACCGCCCTGAACGGGATCAACGCAATCATGCCTAATCCGGGGAACGGCACCAGAACGTATGGCGATACACCTCAGGAGGTATTGTTCTTTGTGACGGACGGGGTCGAAGACGAGAACGTAAATGGCGGCCGCCAACAATCAGTTCTAAATGCAACTTTGTGTTCAAATATTAAAAGTCGCGGCATCCGTATCGCTGTGCTTTATACAGAATATCTCCCACTCCCGACAAATTCATGGTACAATACTTATATTGCTCCTTTTCAAAGCAATATATCCCCGACGCTGCAGCAATGCGCTTCGCCTGGACTTTATTTCGAAGTGCAGACCGGCGGCGATATTTCAGCCGCAATGTCGGCACTGTTCAATAGCGCCGTACAATCGTCTTATCTTTCGAAGTAACGGCGCATAGCCATGCTCCGGAACCTCAAACATCATCGGCGGATCAAGCAGCGCCAACGCTCGCTATCAATGAAAGGTTTTGCCAGCGATACACGAGGCGCGGCCGCCGTAGAATTCGCGCTTGTCGCAATACCATATTTCGCATTGATCTTTGCCATCATCCAGTCAGGATTGATTTTTTTTTCACAAGAAGTACTGCAAAACGCGACACAACAGACTGCCCGCCTGATCATGACCGGTCAGGCCCAGACATCAGGAATGACTGCACAGCAATTCCTTCAGGATGTCTGCGCCGAGGGCAGCCCATTGCTCACCTGCGCCAGTCTCAACGTCAATGTTCAGACCTTCCCTTCCTTCAGCGCCATCACGCAGGTCAATCCGGTCGTCAACGGCAACTTCAATACATCAACCCTGCTCTACAGCCTGGGCGGACCCGGAGACATCGTGCTGGTACAGGTTTTCTATCAGCTACCGGTCTTTGCCGGGCCGCTGAATTTCAGCTTCGCGACAGTAAATGGCAGCCAGCGGCTGCTTGAGGCAACGGCAGTGTTCCGCAATGAGCCTTACTGACCGGCATAGCGGCGAGCCGATACCGCGGCGTCTGTTCCGGTGCCTCGCGAGTCTGTGCCGCAGCCGCAAGGGCGGGGCAGCGGTGGAATTCGCGCTCATCCTGCCGGTGCTTCTGCTGTTCTTCTTCGCGACGACGGAAATCGAACAGGCCGTGATCGTCTACCAGCTTGTCGGGCAGACCAACTCCACGATCATGAACATCGTGTCGCAATACACGAGCATCAGCGCAGGCTCGCAACTGCAGGACATTTTCGCGGCTGGGACGAACATCCTTGCGCCCTATCCGGTGACGCCGATCGAAATCGTGATCTCGAGCATCGCGATCGATGGCAACGGCAACGCCACGGTGGCGTGGAGCCAAGGCTACAACGCCTCCGCGCTGACTGTCGGCCAGACCATCAACATTCCAACCTCGCTCGACCAGCCGAACACGTCGGTATTGCTCGGCCAGATCGAATATCCGTTTGCCCCGGCGCTTGACTTCCTCAAGCTCGGCCCCTTCGACATGTCATCCACGGTCTACATGCTGCCGCGAAACTCCAGCAGCATCATTCTCACACCGTGAAGACCCTCATGCAGAAGGAACCGCCCTTCACGCCTTCACGGCAAGTGGCGCACCCGTGCGTTCACGCACCTGATCGGCGGTGACACCCGGCGCCAGATCCCGCAGCACGAACCCCTCCGGGGTGATGTCGATGACCGCGAGATCGGTATAGACGCGGGTGATCGAACCCAGCGCGGTCAGCGGATAGGTGCAACGCTCGACCAGCCTTGGCTCGCCCTCTCTGGTGCAGTGCTCCATCAACACCCAGACCCTCGCCGCACCAGCGCCAAGATCCATCGCCCCGCCAACTGCCGGCGCAACCCCCTTGCGCCCGACCGACCAGTTGGCGAGGTCGCCATTCGCCGCCACCTGGTAGCCGCCGAGCACGCACAGATCGAGATGCCGCCCGCGAATGATCGCGAAACTGTCCGCCTGGCCGACAATCGAGGCTCCCGGTCGCAACGTGACCGGCTGCTTGCCCGCGTTGATCAGGAACGGATCCTCCTCCCCCTCGCCCGGAGCAGGCCCCATTCCCAGAATCCCATTCTCGGAGTGAAAGATCACCTCCCGATCCACGGGGACATGGTTTGCCACCTGAGTCGGCAACCCGATGCCGAGATTGACCACCCAGCCCTCGGGAATGTCCGTTGCAACACGTGCCGCCATCTCGGCACGCGACCAGCCCTGCCGCATCATCGTATCCCCCATCACGCCGCCTCACCTTCCATCGGCTCCGACACCATCACCACGCGATCGACGAAAATTCCCGGCGTGACGATCCGGTCCGGATCGAGAGCGCCCAGTTCAACTCGCCGATGTACGCTCGCCACCGTTACCTTGGCCGCCCCCGCCATGATCTGGTTGAAGTTCCGGCCAGCCCGTCTGAATGTCAGATTCCCCCAACGGTCCGCGGCCCAGGCTTCGATCAGCGCGAAATCGGCCTCGATCGCGTATTCCAGCACACAATCCCGCCCGTTGATCCGCTTGGTTTCCTTGCCGGCTGCCAGTTCGGTGCCCGCCGAGGTCGGCGTGAAGAAAGCCGGGATCCCTGCATTTGCAGCACGGATACGTTCTGCAAGTGTGCCTTGCGGAACCAGCTCCAGTTCGATCTTCCCAGCCTCATAGAGTTCGTCGAATGCCGTCCGCCGGCTTGCCCGGGGATAGGAGCAGATCACCTTGGCAATGCCTCCACGCTCGATGAGCTTGGGCATTCCGCCGAAATCCCCACCTGCATTGTTGGCAATCAGCGTAAGCCCCCGCAGGTTGCGCGCCGCCAGCGCGTCGATCAGCTCATTCGGCTGCCCCACTGCGCCGAACCCGCCCACCATGATCGCGGCACCATCGCCAATCCCCTCCAGCGCCGCCTCGATCGAGGGCACAAACTTGTCGATCATCGTCTCACACCCGCTCGATCAGAACCGCAATGCCCTGGCCCACGCCGACGCACATCGTCGCGATCGCCCGCCGCCCGCCGCGCGCCTCCAGCGCCCGCAGCGCGGTGCCCGCCAGCCGCGCCCCGGAGGCGCCAAGCGGATGACCGAGCGCGATCGCGCCACCATGCGGGTTAACGCGGGGATCGTCATCCGCCAGCCCGAGGTCGCGGGTCACTGCCAGCGCTTGCGAGGCGAAAGCCTCATTCAGCTCGATCACGTCGATCTCTTCCAGCGCCACACCAGTGCGCGCCAGCAGTTTCTTGACCGCAGGGGCAGGCCCCATCCCCATGATGCGCGGTGGCACGCCCGCCGTCGCCATGCCGATCACCCGCCCGCGCGGCACCAACCCATGCGCCTTCGCCGATTCTTCCGACGCGAGGATGAGCGCCGCCGCCCCGTCATTCACACCGGAGGCGTTACCCGCCGTCACCGTGCCAGGGTCGCGGAACGGCGTCTTCAGCTTTGCCAGTCCTTCCAGCGTCGTTTCCGGACGCGGATGCTCGTCGGTGTCGATCACCGTATCACCCTTGCGGCCCTTGATGATCACCGGGGTGATCTCGCCGGCGAAGAAGCCGGCCTCGGCGGCCGCCTTGCATTTCTGCTGGCTGGCAAGGGCGAACCGATCCTGGTCCTCACGCGAGACATTGAAATCCGCCGCAACGTTCTCGCCGGTCTCCGGCATCGATTCGGCGCCAAATTGCGCCTTCATCTGCGGATTGACGAAACGCCAGCCAATCGTTGTGTCATAGACCGCGTTCGAACGGTCGAACGCCGCGGTTGCCTTTGGCATCACGAAGGGGGCCCGGCTCATGTTCTCGACCCCGCCGGCGATGGCGATGGAAGCCTCGCCAAGCCGGATTGCCCGCGCCGCACTGCCCACCGCGTCCAGCCCGGAGCCGCAGAGCCGGTTGACCGTGGCCCCCGGCACGCTCTCGGGCAACCCGGCGAGCAGGAGGGCCATGCGCGCCACATTGCGGTTATCCTCGCCGGCCTGGTTGGCGCAGCCGAACAGCACCTCGTCGATCGCCGCCGGATCCAGCCCCGCCGCCCGTGCAACCACGCCACGGATCGCCACCGCCGCAAGATCGTCCGCCCGCACCGCAGAAAGCGCGCCGCCATACCGGCCAAACGGTGTGCGGACATATTCGCAAATAAAGGCCTCGGTCATGGACACGATCTCTCCCTTCAGAACATGGTGCAGGCGCCGTAGGGTCTCTGCAAATTGTGCGTCAGTCGCACATACGAAACGTCATCGCACATTTCGTATCGCGCTCCACGGCGGTCTCGCAAGCGATTTCATGTGCTGCGACGCACCAATTCGACATCCGGCCAGACATCCCAGTGTTACCGGCGCGTTTCAATAGGCAAAACCTATTCTCTTATTCCATAAAATGGATTGGACCGATCGATTTCTTGTCGCTAGGCCGATGTCGCGGCAGTCCAACATTCCAAGGAGGATCCCTTGTCAGCAGAAGCGAAATGTCCCTTCACCGGCGACGTCCGCCAGCATACTCAGGCGGGTAACCACTCGAACGCCGGCTGGTGGCCGAACCAGATCAACCTCAAGATCCTGCACCAGCATTCCGCGCTCTCGAACCCGATGACCCCGGCGTTCGAATATGCCACCGAATTCAAGAGCCTCGACCTGGATGCGCTGACCCACGACCTCAAGGCGCTGATGACGGACTCGCAGGAATGGTGGCCGGCCGACTTCGGCCATTACGGCCCCCTTTTCGTGCGCATGGCCTGGCACGCCGCGGGCACCTACCGTATCGGCGATGGCCGCGGCGGTGCCGGCACTGGCCAGCAGCGCTTCGCCCCGCTCAACAGCTGGCCCGACAACACGAATCTCGACAAGGCCCGGCGCCTTCTCTGGCCGATCAAGCAGAAATACGGCCGCAAGATCTCCTGGGCCGACCTGATGGTTCTCGCCGGCAACGTTGCGCTCGAAGCTATGGGCTTCAAGACCTTTGGCTTTGGCGGCGGCCGCGCCGATACCTGGGAGCCTGAAGAAGACGTTTACTGGGGGCCTGAGAAGACCTGGCTCGGCGATGAACGCTACAGCGGCGATCGCGACCTCGAAAACCCGCTCGCCGCCGTGCAGATGGGTCTGATCTACGTCAACCCCGAAGGCCCGAACGGCAAGCCCGACCCGGTGGCGGCAGCGCACGACATTCGCGAGACCTTCGCCCGCATGGCGATGAACGACGAGGAAACCGTCGCCCTGATCGCCGGCGGCCACACCTTCGGCAAATGCCATGGCGCCGGCGACGCTGCCCTGGTCGGGCCAGAGCCGGAAGCAGCACCGATCGAGCAGCAGGGTCTCGGCTGGATCAGCAACTTCGGCTCGGGCAAAGGCGGCGATGCCATCACCGGCGGGCCGGAAGTCACCTGGACGCAGACGCCCACGCAGTGGAGCAACTATTATTTCGACAATTTGTTCAACTACGAATGGGAACTGACCAAGAGCCCCGCTGGTGCCTGGCAGTGGGTTGCGAAGGACGCGGGTGACGTGATCCCCGATGCGTTCGACGCAGCCAAGAAGCATCGCCCGACCATGCTGACCACCGACCTGTCGATGCGCATGGACCCGGCCTATGAGAAGATCTCGCGCCGATTCCACCAGAATCCGGACGAGTTCGCCGATGCCTTCGCCCGCGCCTGGTTCAAGCTCACCCATCGCGACATGGGCCCGGTCTCGCGCTATCTCGGCAAGCTCGTCCCGTCCGAGACGCTGATCTGGCAGGATCCCGTCCCGGCGGTGGACCACAAGCTGATCGACGCGGCGGACATCGCGGCGCTGAAGGCAAAGATTCTCGCCACCGGCATCGCGCCGACCCGCCTCGCGCTGACCGCCTGGGCCTCGGCGGCGACCTTCCGCGGCTCGGACAAGCGCGGCGGCGCCAACGGTGCGCGCATCCGCCTTGCCCCGCAGAAGGACTGGGCGGCGAATGAACCGGCTGAACTCGCCAAGGTGCTCGCCGCACTCGAAAAGGTGCAGGCCGAGTTCAACGCGGCAGCAACCGGCGGCAAGAAGGTCTCGCTGGCCGACCTGATCGTGCTCGGCGGCTGTGCCGCTGTCGAAGCGGCGGCGAAAGCGGCAGGCCATGACGTCACCGTGCCCTTCACCCCCGGCCGCACCGACGCGACCGAGGCACAGACCGACACCGCCTCCTTTGCGGTGCTGGAGCCGAAGGCCGACGGGTTCCGCAACTACCTCGGCAAGGGCGACCCGCGCGCGCCGGAGGAACAGCTGATCGATCGCGCTCAGCTGATGACGCTGACGGCGCCCGAGATGACGGCGCTGATCGGCGGCATGCGCGCCCTCGGCGCCAATGTCGGCGGGGCGAAGCATGGCGTCTTCACCACCCGCCCCGGCGCGTTGACGAACGACTTCTTCGTCAACCTGCTCGACATGGGCATGAGCTGGCACCCCACCGCCGAGCAAGGCGTCTACGAGCTGCGCGACCGCAAGAGCGGCGCGGTGAAGTGGACGGCAACGCGGGTGGATCTCGTGTTCGGCTCGAACTCCCAGCTCCGCGCGCTCGCCGAAGTTTACGGCACGCAGGACGGCGAGGCCGCCTTCGTGCAGGATTTCGTCGCCGCCTGGACCAAGGTCATGGAGCTCGACCGCTTCGACCTCGCCTGATCGCCTGCCCCGACCGGCCGGATGCCCCGCATCCGGCCGGCGGCTTTCAGCTCAGCGCAGTCGCCGCCGCAGATTGTCGACATAGACGGCGCCGACCACCACGATCCCGAGAATCACCTGCTCGACATAGGGCGAAATGCCCGCCAGCTGCGTGCCGTTCTTCAGGATCGTCATCAGCAGTGCGCCGAGGATGCTGCCGAGGATCGTCCCGACCCCGCCGAACAGCGATCCGCCGCCGATCACCACCGCGGCAATCGCATAGAGTTCGTAATTCCCCCCCGAAGTCGGCTGCGCCGCCGCCGTGTAGGCGAGATAGATCACACCGGCGAGCGAGGACACGATCCCGCCGAACACATAGACCAGCAGCAGATGCCGCGGCACGTTGATGCCGACCCGCCGCGCCGCCTCGGCATTGCTGCCGATCGCGAGCGTATAGCGGCCGAACCGTGTCTTGTTCAGCAGATAGGCCGAGAACAGCGCGAGCAGCACCGCGATCCACGCCATGTTGGGAAAGCCCAGCACGGTGCCTTGCGAAATCTCCTGGAACCCGTTCGGCAGGCCGAACACCGGCGTGCCGTTGGTGGTCAGCAGCGCCGCCCCGAGCGCCACGGCGAGCATGCCCAGTGTGGCGATGAAGGGCGGCACGCCGAGCGCGACCACCGAGAGCCCGATGATCGCGCCGATCACCGCGCCCAGCGCGAGTGTCAGCACGATCGCGATCGCTGGTGGCATATGCGCATCGACGATCGCGATGGCGCAGATCATCGACGACAGCGCGACCACCGAGCCCTGCGAAATGTCGATCCCGGCGGTCGCGATGATGAAGGTCTGCCCCGTCGCCAGAATCGCGATCACCGCGACCTGCTGGGCGATGTGGAACCAGTTCCCCCCGCTCAGGAAGCGGGGGTTCAGCACGCCGAACACGACGACGAGCACGACGATGCTGATCAGCGCGAAGGCGATCTGGCGGACGAAGCGCCACAGCATGCGCCCGCGCGGCATGGACTCGATATCGAGCGCGGCTGTTCGTGCCTGCTGGTCCATCGCCCGCCAGCCTCCCTCAGCCCGCGGGGTTATATTTGGGCGCGTACTGGCGGATCGCCGCCGTCGCCTGGCTGGAGCCGAGATTCTTCGGCGTCAGCAGGAAATACGGCGTATTGATCCGCTTCGGCAGCGTCTTGCCGTCGAGCTTGTCGAGCAGCGCGACCACAGCGTAATAGCCCATGTCGTAGGGCGATTGCAGGATCGAGGCCTGGATGATCCCCGACTTCACCAGCGCGATCTCGCCAAGGTCGGCATCGAACCCGACGACCTTCACCTTGGCATGCGCACGCTGCACCGCCTCGGCCGGGCCGAGCGCGGCACGGTCATTCGCGCCGAAGATCACCTTGAGATGCGGATACTGCGTGAGCATCGTGGTCGCGATCCGCAACCCGGCGCTGACATCGTTGTTCGAATACTGGATCGGCCCCATCTTCCTGATGTGCGGATAGGATTTCATGCCAAGCATGAACCCTTTCGGCCGGGCGATTCCAGTCGAGGCTGTATGGTTGAAGTCGACGATCGCATACTGCCCCTTGCCGCCCATCAGGTGGTCGGCCGTGTATTTCGCAAGCGCCGCCGCGGCCCCGACATTCGAGGTGGCGAGGAAGCAGTCCGAAATATTGGGCGACAGGCCGGAATCCACCGTCACCACCGGAATGTGATGCGCGATTGCCGACTTCACCGGCTTGAGCAGCGCCTGCGGATTCTGCGCGGCGAGGATGATGCCGTCAGTGCCGCCGGTCACCGCGTTATTGACCATGCCGATCTGCCCGGCGAGGTCGGTGCCGCTGGCCGGCGCCTCGAAGGCGACCGAAACGCCGAATTTCTTCGCCGCCGCATCCGCACCCTCACGCACCGCGAGCCAGTAGGGCGAGGCGTTGGATTTGGTGATGAGCGTGAAATGGTAGTGCTTCGCCGGATTGGCCGGCACCGGCAGCGAATGAACGGTGGGCGCGGCCGCGATGGCCGGCGCAGCCCCGATGGCGCCGAGCAGCGCGACCGCCGCGGCACCGAGCAGTGACTTGCGTAAGTTCATGGATGTTCCCTTTCGGCTTCGTTGGTTTCAGCATCCGCATAGCCGGTCATGTAGCGGATCAGTTCGGTCTGGGACGTCTCGGCCGAGCGCGCGTCGAACACCTTGCGCCCGCGATACATCACCATCACCCGGTCGCAGACCTTGAGGATCTCGACGAGGTTGTGGCCGATGAACAGCACGCCGATGCCCTCGCCGGCGAGCTGCCGCGCCATCTTCAGCACGTTCTCGGTTTCCATCACGGCAAGGGCCGCCGTCGGCTCGTCCATGATGACGACCTTCGCCCGCCAGTAAAGCGCGCGCGCGATCGCCACCGCCTGCCGCTGCCCGCCGGAAAGGTCGAGCACCCGCGTCATCGGGTCGGGAATATGGCTTTCGATCCGCGCCAGCAGGGCGGCGATCTCGCCATGGATCTTCCGCTCGTCGAGCATCGGCACGAAGCCCATGAAGCGTCGCATCGGCTCGCGGCCGAGGAAGATATTGGCACCCACATCGAGATGATCGGCGAGGGCGAGATCCTGGTAGATCGTCTCGATCCCCGCATTGCGCGCATCGCGCGGCGAGCGGAACGACATCTCCGCCCCGCAGAGCCGGATCGATCCGGAATCGGCCCGGTGCACGCCGGAAATCACCTTCATCAGGGTGGATTTGCCGGCCCCGTTGTCGCCGACCACGCCGAGGACTTCGCCGGGGGCCACTTCGAGCGACACGTCGCGGAGGACTTCGACTGCGCCGAACCGCTTGTCGACGCCACGCACCTCAAGGGCGGGTGCGCTCATGCCGCGACATCCGTTCCGACCGGCGCGCCCGTTCCTGGGTCGTTCGCTCGCATCGTTTTTCCTCCCTTTGCCGGCGCTTCATTCCGCACCGGCCTATTTGGGTGCAGAATATCGATATGCAGCAATGCTTACAAGCGCCAAGCGCGCGCCCATCCCTCACCTTTGCGGGATCGTGAGCCGGCTTGCGCGGTGAAGACCCGGTTGATAGCCTCGCCGAAACATCAGACGTTTTTCATTGCGAATACGAAAATAAAACACGCAAGATCCGCAAGAGAGGGAGAAAACGATGGAGCTGGGGCTCAAGGGAAAGATCGTCATCGTCACCGGCGGCGCCTCGGGGATTGGCGCCGCGGTGGTGGATACGCTTGCTGGTGCCGGCGCCGTTCCCGTAGTGCTCGACCGCGCCGCAGCCACCTGCGAGCATCACCGCCTCGATCTGACCGATGCCGCCGCCTGTGCCAAGGCCATTGCCGCCATCGCCACGCGCCACGGCCGGATCGACGGCCTGGTGAACAATGCCGGCGTGAACGACCGCGCCGGGCTTGGCGGCACGCTCGATGCAGCCCTCGCCGCCTTCCGCGCCTCGCTCGAACGCAATCTCGTGCAATGTTTCACCCTGATGCATCTCTGCCTGCCGCATCTGCGCCAGTCGCGCGGCGCGGTGGTGAACATCGCCTCCAAGGTCGCCCTCACCGGCCAGGGCGGCACCAGCGGCTATGCCGCGGCCAAGGGCGGCCTGCTCGGCCTCACCCGCGAATGGGCCGCCGAACTCGCGGCCGATGGCATCAGGGTCAACGCCGTCCTGCCCGCCGAGGTGGCCACGCCGATGTATGACCAGTGGCTATCCGCCCAGCCCGACCCCGAGGCCCGCCGCGCCGCCATCACCCGCACCATCCCGCTCGGTGCGCGCATGACCACGCCGGCGGAAATCGCGGCGAGCGTCGTCTTCCTGCTCTCCGCCGCCGCCTCGCACGTCACCGGCCAGCATCACGTCGTCGATGGTGGCTATGTCCATCTCGACCGCGCGCTGACCGCCTGATGCGCATCGATGCCCACCTGCATCTCTGGTCGCCCGCCCGTGGCGACTATGGCTGGCTGACGCCGGACCTGCCGATCTGCCGCGAGATCACGCTCGACGAGGCCCGCCGCACCGCGACGGGGATCGACGCCGTCATCCTCGTACAGGCCGCGCCCACCGAGGCGGAGACGCGCTTCCTGCTCGACATCGCCGCCCGCGCCGGCGGCTTCGTCCGCGCTGTCGTCGGCTGGACCGATCTCGCGGCGGACGACGCGCCGGCCCGCATCGCCGCCCTCGCCGGCGAACCGTGCCTCGCCGGCCTGCGCCCGATGCTGCAGGACATCGCGGATCCCGACTGGATCCTGCGCCCGGAAATCGAACCCGCCCTCGCCGCGATGGAACGCGCCGGCCTGGTGCTCGACCTGCTGGTCCGCCCGGCGCACCTGTCGCGCTGCGGCGAACTCGCGCGCCGGCATCCCGGCCTCGCCATGGTGCTCGACCACGGCGCCAAGCCGGCGATCGCCGCGCGCGGCCACGCCGCCTGGGCGGAGGCGCTGCACCGCCTCGCCGCCGACACCGCGATCGCCTGCAAGCTCTCCGGCCTGATCACCGAGGCCGAGCCGGGTGCCGGTTTCGACGCGCTCGCCCCCTATGTCCGCACCGTGTTCGACGCCTTCGGGCCAGACAGGATTCTCTGGGGCAGCGACTGGCCGGTGCTCACCCTCGCCGCCTCCTACGACGCCTGGCGCGGCGCGGCGGAAGCCCTCACCGGGATGATGGCACCTGATGCGATGGAGGCGGTGTTCGGCGGCAACGCCGCGCGGATCTATCGGGGCCAGAGCATCATCCGATCCGAAAAGATCGGATGATGCTCTAAGCGCGGCTCACCCCTCGTCGGCGATCAGCGCGCCGCGCGTCAGCACCGCCCGCGCCGCCACCGCCTGCGCCGCCGCCACGGCAGAGGCTGGCGTCATGCCCTGCATCCGGCAGGCAAGGAAAGTGCCGTTGAACGCATCGCCCGCGCCAGTCGAATCCACCGGCATCACCACCTCGCGCGGCACCACCTCGAAGCGCTCCGCGCCAAAGCGCCCCAGCGTCGCCGCCGTGCCGTTCTTGACGACGACATCCCGCACCCCTGCCGCCGCCAGCCGCGCGACCGTCGCCGCCGGCGCCGCGTCGCCGAACAGGGCGGCCTCGTCCTCGAAGGTCGGCAGCGCGATATCCACCAGCGGCAGCACGCGCCGGACGGTCTCCCGCGCCTCGTCGGCGTCGCGCCACAGCGCCGGGCGGTAATTGGTATCGAAGGCGATCTCGGCCCCCGCCGCCCGCACCGCGCCGATGGCATCGAGCAGGGCTGCCCGTCCCGCCGGCGGCAGGATGGCCAGGGTGATGCCGGAGACCAGCACAAGCCGCGCGCCCGCCAGCGCCCGGGCGAGGAAATAGGGATCGTCGGCCAGATGCGTCGCCGCCGACTGCCGGCGCCAATAGGCGAAGGAGCGCTCGCCCGCCTCAACCCGGATCACGTATAGCCCGACCGAAGCACCCTCGACCCGCCGCACGAAGCCGGCATCGATCCCGGCCGCCTCGATCCGCGCGCGCATCGCATCCGACATCCAGTCGGTCCCGATCGCGGTCACGTAGCGCATCTTCAGCGCCCCGCGCAGCCGCACCTGCGCCGCCCAGGCGGCATTGAACGTATCGCCCGCGAAGCCGAGCGCGTATCCGCCCGCCTCGCTGGGCGCGAATTCCGCGAGGCATTCCCCGATGGCGACGAACATCAGGCAGCCCGTCCCGTGGCTTCGAGCGCGCGGATCACGCCGCGCAATTCCGCCAGCCCGCGCAGCCGGCCGATATAGGAATAGCCGGGATTGACCCGCCGCGCCGCATCCGCCGCGAGCAGATGTCCGTGGTCGGGCCGCAGCGGGATCGACGACCGCCGCCCCGCCACCGCCGCCTCGCGTTCCTCGCGCAGCAGCAGGGCGAGCAGGGCCACCATGTCGGTCCGCCCGTCGAGATGCGGCGCCTCGACGAAGGACCCGTCAGGGTCCAGTGCCACGTTGCGCAGATGAGCAAAATGGATGCGACTTCGGAACGTCTCGGCGATCGCCAGCACGTCGTTATCCGCACGCGACCCGAGCGACCCGGCGCAGAGCGTCAGCCCGTTCGCCCGCGAGGGCACTGCCTGGAACAGCGTCGCCAGATCCTCCAGCGTCGAGACCACCCGCGGCAGGCCGAACAGCTTCACCGGCGGATCGTCGGGGTGGATCGCAAGCCGCACGCCGAGTTCTTCCGCCACCGGCACCACCTCGCGCAGGAAATCGTGCAGGTTGGCTCGCACCGCCGCATCGTCCAGCCCGTCGAAGCGTGCGATCTCGGCGGCGATGGTCTCCCGCGTCTGCGCCCCCGCCCCGCCCGGCAGGCCGGCGATGATGGTCCGCTCCAGCCGCGCCAGCGCCGCCGCGTCGCGGGCCGCGATCCGCGCCTCGGCCTGCGCGACCATCGGCGCCGGATAGTCCTCCGCCGCCCCGGCGCGGCGCAGCACGAAGGCGTCGTAGCCGATGAAATCCACCATATCGAAGCGCAGCGCCTTGGCCCCGTCCGGCATTTCATGGGCAAGCTCGGTGCGCGTCCAGTCGATCACCGGCATGAAATTGTAGCAGATCACGCCCACCCCCGCGCGCGCCACGGCAACGAGCGAGTCCTTCCACGCCCCGACGAGGTGCTGCCAGTGATGGTCCCGGCACTTGATGCCGGTCGGCACCGGGATCGACTCGCACACGCTCCAGCGTAGTCCCGCGGCCTCGATCGCGTCGCGCCGTGCCTGCACCGCGGCAACCGGCCAGGGCTCGCCGGGCGGAATATCGTGCAGCGCGGTCACTATGCCGGTCGCCCCCGCCTGACGGACATGATCGAGGGGGATCGGATCTTCCGGTCCGAACCAGCGCCAGGTTTCTTCCATCCTCCTGCCCCTCCCCCTTGTCTGACGGGGACGCGGAAACATGCGGCACACCGCCACCCGATCCGATCATGACCCCTGTCCATCTTTATCCGATCCGACAGGATCGGAAAGTGCCCCTGGCAGTTGCGCGGGCCGGCGCCAACTTGACCGGAAAAGTACACCGGACAAAGAAGACAAATGCCGCGTCCACGCAAACAGGAAGCCGGATGCACCGGGAATGGAACGGAAGATCCTTTCCTCGCTTCGCTTGCCACGGAGCGGCTCGACCCCGCATTCGGCAAGACAGCGCAGATCTATACGCTCATCCGCAACGGCATCGTCCAGCTCAAGCTGCCACCAGGAGCAGCGATCAACGAGCGCGAAATTTGCGCCCGACTGGGCATCTCGCGCACCCCGCTGCGCGAGGCGATCCTGCAGCTCGCAGCGGAAAACCTGGTCACCGTGATACCGAATTTGGGCACCAGCGTCGCACCCATCCATATCCAGGACGCGTTCGACGGCCAGCTGGTGCGCGACGCGCTGGAGATGCGCGTCGTTCGGCTCGCGGCATCGCGCATGAACCTTGCCACCGAACGCGCGCTGGCCGCGAACATGGAAGCTCAGCACAAGGCATCCGCAACCCGCGATTTCGATGGGTTCTATCTGCTGGACGAGGAGTTCCACCGTCTCATCAGCGAATGCGGCGCCTCGTCCACGGTCTGGCGCATCATCAACGGCGCCAAGGCGCAGCTCGACCGTATCCGCAGGCTCGGTTTTCCACGTCCCAACCACGCCGAAACCGTACTCGCTGAACACCAGGCAATCTTCGACGGCCTGATGCAGCGCGATCCCGAGCGCGCCGCCGCCGCGATGCAGACACATCTCGACAGGGTGTTCGAAACCGTGCGCCTGCTGATCGCCGAGCGGCGCGACTATTTCTCGCCCGATGCCGGCGAGGTCGCGCAGCGCGCGGGGCGGCCGGCTGGCGCTTGACCAATTTGCCGTTTATCGGAAAAATACATATCGACCAGTATCTTTCAATGAAGCGGGGCGGACCACCGCCCGGCACAGGGCGAGAAGCGGAACCAGACCCATGAACACCCCCACCACCGTGCGCCTGAACGACGCCGACAATGTTCTTGTGGCGATCGAGCCGATCGCCTCCGGCACCGGCGTCGCCGAAGGCCTGGTGACCTCGGCACGAATTCCCCGCGGTCACAAGATCGCCGCCGCACCGATCGAGGCCGGCGCACCGGTGCGCAAGTTCGGCCAGATCATCGGCTTCGCGAAAGAGACCATCGCACCCGGCGCCTGGGTGCACGAACACAATGTCGAGGTTCACGAATTCGCGCGCGACTACACGCTCGGCGAGGTGACACCGGTCGCCCCCGTCGCCGCACCGGCGACGTTCATGGGCTTCCGCCGCGCCAACGGCCAGGTCGGCACACGCAACTACATCGCCATCCTGAGTTCGGTGAACTGTGCGGCGACCGTTGCCCGGCAGATCGCGCTGCGGGCGGAGCGGAGCGGCCTGCTCGAAGGGTTTGCGAATGTCGATGGCATCGTCCCGCTCACCCACGGCACCGGCTGCGGCATGGCGGCCGATGGCGAGGGCTACGAACTGCTCGAACGCACGCTCTGGGGGGCGGCCTGCAACCCGAACGTGGCTGGCGTGCTGTTCATCGGCCTCGGCTGCGAGGTGCTGCAGATCGCGCGGATGACCGCCCGCTACGGGCTGAAGGACGATCCCCGCTTTCACTGGATGACGATCCAGGACTCCGGCGGCACGCCCGCGACGATCGAGGCCGGGCTTGCCGCGCTGCGCGAGATCCTGCCCCGTGCGGACGCCGCGCGGCGCGAGCCCCTGCCCGCGTCGCATCTCGTCCTCGCCCTGCAATGCGGGGGGTCGGACGCCTATTCCGGCCTGACCGCCAACCCGGCACTCGGCGAGGCGGCGGATATCCTGGTGCGCCACGGCGGCACCGCGATCCTGTCGGAGACGCCGGAAATCTATGGCGCCGAGCATCTTCTCGTGCATCGCGCCGCGAGCCGCCGTGTCGCCGACGACCTGCTGGCGCGGATCGACTGGTGGCGCGACTATCTCGCCCGCACCGGCGGGCAGATGAACAACAACCCCTCGCCCGGCAACAAGGCCGGCGGGCTGACCACCATTCTCGAAAAATCCCTCGGCGCCGTCGCCAAGGGGGGCACCACGCCGCTCACCGCCGTCTACCGCTATGCCGAGCCGGTCACCGCGCGCGGCTTCGTCTTCATGGACACGCCGGGCTACGACCCCGTCTCGGTCACTGGCCAGGTCGCCGGCGGCGCCAACATCCTCTGCTTCACCACCGGCCGCGGCTCGGCCTTTGGCTGCAAGCCGGTGCCCTCGATCAAGCTCGCCACCAACAGCGATCTCTACCGCCGCATGGAAACCGACATGGACATCGATTGCGGCGACATCCTCTCCGGCACGACGATCGCGCAGAAGGGCGAGGAAATCTTCCGCCACCTGCTCGACGTCGCCTCCGGCGCGCGCACGAAATCCGAACTGCTGGGCTATGGCGACAATGAATTCGTGCCCTGGCAGGTTGGCGCGGTCATGTGACCGCGAGATAAATCGTCATGTGACCGCCAGATAAAACCTCATGTGACCATGACGCCGGCATCAGTGGGCGCCGGCACCCAGCATCGCCGCGCGGAATCCCTCATCCGCGCGCAGCGCCTCGGTTGTATCCGCCCGCACGATCCGCCCGGTTTCCAGCAGATAGGCGCGGTGCGCGACCTTCAGGCTGAGATTGACGTTCTGCTCGACGAGTAGCACCGTCATGCCCTGGGCGTTGATCCGCTCAATCGTCGCGAACACCTGCTTGACGATCACCGGCGCAAGGCCGAGCGAGGGCTCGTCCAGCATCAGCAGGCGCGGCTTCGCCATCAGTCCGCGCCCGATCGCCAGCATCTGCTGCTGCCCGCCGCTGAGCGACCAGCCCATCTGCGTGTAAAGCCGCTTCAGATCGGGGAAGATTTCGAGAATCCCCTCGATATCCCGCTCGGTTTCGGCGCGCGACACCTTCCGGTTCGAGGTGCCCATGATCAGGTTCTCGCGCACCGTGAGCCCCGGGAACACATGCCGCCCTTCCGGCACATGGGCGATGCCGCGGCGGACGATCGCCTCGGGCGCCATCCGGTCGATCCTCTCGCCCTCGAAACGGATTTCGCCGCGCGTCGGGTGCAGCAGACCGGAAATCGTCTTGAGCGTGGTCGACTTGCCGGCGCCGTTCACGCCGAGCAGGGCGACGACCTCGCCTGCCCGCACCTCGAGGCTGATATCGTGCAGGGCGGTCACCTGCCCGTAGCGCGACTGGATGTTGCTGACCTCAAGCATATTCGACATCGTCACCCAGATACGCCTTCATCACCGCAGGATCCGACAGCACCTGCTTCACCGATCCCTCGCTGATCTTCTGGCCGAAATCCATCACATAGGCACGTGTCGCCACGCTGGAGACGAAGCTCATGTCGTGCTCGATCAGCAGCATGGTCACCCCCAACGCATGGATCCGGTAGAGGATCTGCGACAGCATCTCGGTTTCCTCGTGGTTCATCCCCGCCGCCGGCTCGTCGAGCAGCAGAAGCTCGGGGCCGGAAACGATGGCCCGCGCGATCTCGACGATGCGCTGCTGTCCGTATGGCAGGTTCTTCGCCTTCACATCGAGCCTGGCGAAGCCGAGGAAGCGCAGGGTCTCCCTCGCCTTTTCCATCGCCTCGCGTTCCTCGCGATAGCCGCGCGGCCGCGAGAGCAGGGCGCCCGCAAGCCCGACCGTGCCCCGCCGATAATAACCGACCGCCACATTCTCCAACGCGGTGAGTTCGGGGAACAGGCGGATGTTCTGGAAGGTGCGGGAAATACCGAGGCGGTTGATCCGCGTCGGGCCGAGATTGGTGATCGCATTGCCGTCATAGACGATCGATCCCGCCGTCGCCGTATAGATCCCGCTCAGCACGTTCAGCACGGTTGTCTTGCCCGAGCCGTTCGGCCCGATCAGCACGGCGACATCGCCACGGTTCACCGTCAGCGACACGCCATTCACCGCCTTGATGCCGCCGAAATGCTTGGCCAGATCACGAATTTCCAGAAGTGGCCGGTCCGAGGCCACTGGCCGCTCGGGTATGGCGCCGGCCTCGAGAGACACGACCTCTCCCTCGTCTGCGCGTCGCCGGCCCGATATCAGCGTCGCCACCGCGCCGACGCCGCGCAACAGCAAGCCGTACAGCCCTTCCGGCATGAACAGCACGACAATGACGACAAGCACGCCATAGACCGCGATGTAATAGGCATGCAGGAAGCGCAGCACTTCCGGCAGGAAGGTGATCAGCCCCGCGCCCAGCGTGGTGCCGACGATCGACGCCTGTCCGCCCACCAGCGCCATCGCGAAGAACGAGACCGACTGGTAGAAATTGAACACGTTCGGGCTGATATAGAGCGAGCCCGAGGCATAGAGAATCCCGCCCATCGCGGCGAGTGCGGCCGAGACGGCGAAGGCGAGAACCTTGGTCCGGAACAGGCTGATCCCGTTCGCCGATGCCGCGATCTCGTCCTCGCGCAGCGCGAACAGCGCGCCCCCCAGCCGCGAGTGGCGGAGGCGAAACACGACATAGCTCGCCAGCACCAGCACCGCGACAGAGACGAAGTAGAATCCGTGATCGCTGGTGATCGCGTAGCCGAACAGGCTCGGCCGGGGGATGTTGGAAATCCCGTCGGCACCGTCGGTCACCGCGTTCCAGTTGTTCAGCACGAGTTCGGTGATGATCTGAAAGCCGATCGTCACCAGCGCGAGATAATGGCTAGCGAGCCTGAGCGAGATCGCACCGAGGAACAGGCCGAAGCCCGTTGTCACCACCACCGCCGCCAGCGCAGCACTCCAGTAACCGACGTGATGGTTCACCGCGAGGATCGAGAACGTATAGGCGCCAATGCCGAAAAACGCCGCCTGCGCCAGCGAGATCTGCCCCGAATAGCCGAGCAGCACGGTCAGCCCGAGCGCCGCGACGGCATAGGACAGCGAGAGGATCAGCAACGTCAGATAATAGGACCCGAGCCGCCCGCCTGGCAGCAGGAACGGGATCAGCACCAGCAGTGCGATGAAGGGCAGGAACTTGGCAATCGACCTGATCATGTTGTCGTTTCCCTGAAGCCGCCGGCGCGCCGGTCAGACCTTCTGCGAGATTTTTTCACCGAACAGCCCGTATGGCCGGAAGATCAGGAACAGGATCAGCACGATGAACGGAAACGCATCGCGATATGATCCCGAAATATACGTCGCCCCATAGGTCTCGATCAGCCCGATGCCGAGCCCGCCGACGATCGCACCCTTCATGCTGCCGAACCCGCCGACGATCGCCGCGGCGAATGCCTTCAGCGCGATGCTCGATCCCATTGTCGCCGTCACCGTATAGACGGGCGCGATCAGCAATCCCGCCAGCCCACCCAGCGCGGTGCTGATCGCGAATGTCAGCGCCGCCATCCAGGCGACGCGAATTCCCATCAGCCGCGCCGTATCCGGGTCCTGCGCCGTGGCCTGCAACTGCTTGCCGAGCTTGGTCCGTTCAAGAAACCAGTTCAGCAGCGCGACCATCGCGGCGGTGACGACGATGATGACGATATATTGCGGATAGACATGCACGCCGAGCACCGCGACCGATTCAGCCTTGAAGATCGGCGGCAGCTGATACGGGATCGGCCCGTAGATCAGCAGGAAGGCCTGTTCGAGAAAGACCGAGGCGCCGACGGTTGCGATCATCACCGGCAGGAAGTTGCGCGGCCGGTTGCGGACCGGCTGGAAGATGAGCAACTGGAACAGCGCGCCGACCAGACCGGTTGCGGCGACCGCGAGCAGCAGCGCGAGCCACCACGGCAGATGCAGCACGACGACAAGGCTGACCATGAAATAGGCGCCGATCATCGCGAAATCGCCCTGGGCGAAATTCACCACATTGACCGAGGTATAGATCAGCACGAAGCCAAGCGCGATCAGCGCATAGATGCTGCCGACCGCGAGTCCCGCGATGGTCAGCTGGATGAATTCGGAGAACACGCAGACGATATCCCGGTCAGCTGGTTTTCATTCACTCAGGATCACGCCAGGCGCCGTCCGGGCAGGCTCGTTGCCCGGACGGCACGCGGCAATCAGCCGACATATTTGATCGGGATCACCTTCCGATGCTGGATCTTGACCACCCAATAGCCATGCAGCCCATCGCCGTTCGTGTCGAAATTGTAGGTGCCCTCGACGCCGTTATAGCCCTTCACCGCGCGAATGCCCTTCTGGATCGCGGCCGGCGCGGTACCATCCTTCGCAATGACCTGGCTGAGAACGTTCATCGCGTCATAGACCCACCCGCCGAACACGTCGGGCTGGCTGTTGTATTTTGCAACATAACGTTTCGTGAATGCCTTCGCCGCATCGTTGCCATCAGCCACGAAATCGGAGACGCCATAGGTATTGTCGACCGCGGGACCAGCAAGCTGGATACAGACCGAGGTCGCGATCGAGGTCGAGCCGATGATCTTCACCTTGAGACCCAGCTGGCGCAGCTGCTTGAGCATCTGCGCCTCGTCCTCGGAATTAGTCATGTAGGTTGCGAGCGTGTCGGCGCCGGAACTTTTGACCTTCTCCAGAAACGACGTGTAATCCCGCGTCGCGGTCGTATAGCCCTGATCGCTGACAACCTTGGCGCCGTTCTTTACCAGCGCCGCCTTGAGCAGCCCATTCCCGGCCGCGCCGAAAGCGTCGGTATCGTAAAGAACGGCGACGTTCTTGCTGCCCATCGTCTTTACCGCATACTGGACCATCGTTGCCGATGCATAGGTGTCGTTCGGCCGGAAACGGAACACCCACTGGTTGCCGACATGCGTCAGCTTCGGGTCGGTACCGCCGATCATGGTGGGGATCTTGTAGCGCGCGACATAGGGCAGTGTCGCCTGCACGATCGTGCTGCGGATCGAGCCGATGATGGCGACGATGTTCTGATTCGCGGCCAGCTTCTGATAGGCGGAGACACCGGCCTGGTTCTGCCCGCGATCGTCCTCGACGATCAGCTTGATCTTCTTGCCGGCGATGCCGCCATGCGCGTTGATTTCGTCGACAGCGAGCTTCGCGCCGTCAACCTTGTGCTGGCCACTGAGCGCGGCGGGGCCGGTCAGATCGGCGATCATGCCGATCTCGATCGTGCCGGATGCGGCGTGAGCCACGCCCGTACCGCACAGAAGGGCAATCATGCCCGCGCCGCCAAGTAATTTTCCGATCATTTGTTTCATCTCCCTGGATTTTATTTGATTGGAGGCTCTATTCCGCTCCCCGGCACGCCAGCCTCGTGGCACACAGCCGACAAGGTCGGCGCTGTATTGCGTATGGCTGTTGCGGGATATGCGGCGTTTCGGAGAGTGTGGGGAAATTTGGCGCCGCAACATATGGCCGCTTGCCCAGGCAACCCGGCAAAAACGCGTGCATCGGTCGACCTCCCCACGCAGATTATTGATAACCGGTATATAGGATTTTTTGGGGTGTCAACACGCGCATGAGGAGCACGATATCGTAGAGCATCATCCGATCGGATTGGGTCATCTGATCGGATAAGGACGCTGTGTTTATCAATATGCTAGCGCCTTGCAGCATCGTTGACCCAGGCAAGCCAGTCCGGCGTCGAACCCACCAGGACCGGCGGCGCGCCTTTGCCAAGGTGGCGCAACAGTGTCTCCCGCGTCTGCCCGACCGGCACGGGCAACGGGTCCATCGGGTTGATGACAATCGCGGCAATCGGGATCGCGCGCGCGCGCAGGGCCTCGACGGTGCAGAGCGTATGGCTGATCGCGCCAAGATAGCCGCCGGCGACCAGCACCACCTCAAGGCCGAGTGCCGCAATCCAGTCGCGCACCGTATGGGTTTCATCCAGCGGCACCATCGCGCCACCGACACCCTCGACCAGCAGCGGGGCCTCGGCCTCGGCCAGCGCGGCCTTGCAGAAAGCCACAAGCTCGTCGAAGGGAATGCGCCGGCCGCATCGCGCCGCCGCCATGTCGGGCGAGATCGGATCGGGAAACCGCCAGGGACAGATGGCGGCAACGTCATCGTCGGTGACCACCGCCTTGCCCATCGCCCGTAGCAGGATGCCGGCATCGCTCTCTGCCGCGAGGACTGGGTCATAGCCACTGGCGACCGGCTTGAGCGCTCGCGCAGGGACGCCGCCCGCCCGCCAGTGGCGGATCATGCCGGCGGCGACATGTGTCTTGCCGATCTCGGTACCGGAGGCGGTGATGAAGAAATCGCTCATGCTTTCCCCATGATCCTGGTTCGGACGAGTTCGGCCAGACGATCGATGTCCTCGGGCAGATGATCGGCTGCGAAGGCGAAGCGGAGCCGCGCCGTACCCTCGGGCACGGTGGGCGGGCGGATCGCGGCGACGAGATAGCCCGCCTCCTCCAGTATCTCCTGGGAAGCAAGGGCGCGCTCGGCGGTACCGAGCAGAAGCGGCACGATCGGGCTTTCAGCCGGTTCGAGGCCGAGTGCCGCACAGAAGCGGCGGGCATGGGCGAGCGGGGCGGCGCACATTGCGGGATCGGTCGCGATCAGGTCGAGGGCCGCGATCGAGGCGCCGACCACCGCCGGCGGCAGGCCGGTGGTGTAGACGAAGCTGCGGGCACGGTTGCGGATCAGCTCGCACACGACATGCGAGGCGCAGAGATAGCCGCCATAACTGCCCACCGCCTTGGACAGCGTGCCCATCTGCAACGGCACGTCGTGGCCGTGCGCCGCCCCGCGTCCGGCATTGATAACGCCGATGCCATGCGCGTCGTCCGTCATCAGCCAGGCGTCGTGCGCCTTTGCCAAGGCGAGCATCTCGCCCACCGGCGCGAGGTCGCCATCCATCGAGAACACGCCATCGGTCGCCACCATCGCGTGGCGGGCGGCCGGGCGATGGGCGGCGAGGAGTTCGGCGAGATGGACGAGGTCGTTGTGGCGGAAAACGTGCAGCGCAGCGCCGGACAGGCGGGCGCCGGCCCAGATGCAGGCATGGGCAAGTGCATCGACGAAGAACGCATCCTCCCGCGCCATCAGCGCCGGGATGATCCCGGTATTGGCGAGGAAACCCGAGCCGAAGACCACGGCGTCTTCGGTCTGTTTCAGCGCGGCGAGGCGCGCCTCGAGCGTGCGGTAGAGCGGATGGTCGCCGGTGACGAGGCGGGAAGCGCCGGCGCCGGCGCCGTAGCGTCGGGCAGCGTCGATCGCGGCGTCGATCACCGCCGGGTGGGTGGAGAGGTTGAGATAGTCGTTGCAGGAGAACGAGATCAGCCGCCGCCCGTCGCGCTCCAGCGTCGCGCCAGCGGCGCGGGCGGTCGGGCGCAGGCGACGTCGCAGGGCGCCGGCCTCAAGGCGGGCGAGCTTGTCGGTCGCGAACTGGTCGAGCGTGGTCATCCTGTCTCAATCTGCCGCAAAAGCTTCACGAACGCGGATGCAGCGTTTATCACCGGTTCGACCCCTTGGGGCAAATCGGAGCTTGCCATGTCCATCGCACTCGAGTCTTCCACTGCTGCCTCTGCCGCCATGCCATCCCCGACGCGGGCGCGCATCGCCGCCCTGCTGGCGCTGCCGCTGCCCGAGCTGATCTTCCAGGCGCAGACGGTGCACCGCCAGCATTTCGACCCGACCCAGGTGCAGATTTCCACCCTGCTCTCGATCAAGACCGGCGGCTGCCCGGAGGATTGCGGCTACTGCCCGCAAAGTGCCGAATTCGACGCGGGAGTTCCGGCCTCGAAGCTGATGGACATCACCCCGGTGCTGGAGGCAGCACGGCGGGCGAAGGAGGCCGGGGCGCAGCGCTTCTGCATGGGAGCCGCATGGCGCTCGCCCAAGGATCACGATCTCGACCGGGTGGCGGCGATGGTCGAGGGGGTGAAGGCGCTGGGGATGGAAACCTGCGTCACCCTCGGGATGCTGCGGCCGGACCAGGCAGCGCGGCTGAAATCGGCCGGGCTCGACTATTACAACCACAATCTCGACACCTCGCCGGAATTCTACGGCAGCATCATCACCACCCGCACCTACCAGGACCGGCTGGACACGCTGGCGGCGGTGCGGGATGCCGGCATCAATGTCTGCTGCGGCGGGATCATCGGGATGGGCGAGGATCTCGACGACCGCGCCGGGCTGCTGGCGACGCTCGCCGATCTCGATCCGCCGCCGGAGAGCGTGCCGATCAACGCGCTGGTCGCGGTGACGGGCACGAAGCTCGGCGAGCGCGCGCCGATCGACCCGATCGATTTCGTCCGCACCATCGCGGCGGCGCGAATTTCCATGCCGAAATCCTGGGTGCGGCTGTCGGCCGGGCGGGAGGCGCTGAGCGACGAGGCGCAGGCGCTGTGTTTCCTCGCCGGGGCGAACTCGATTTTCTATGGCGACACGCTGCTGACCACGGCAAACCCCGCGGTCGCGCGCGACAATGCGCTGTTCGACAGGCTCGGGATGACGAAGCTTTCGTGAGCGAGTGGCTGGAGCGCGGCTGGCGTCATGTCTGGCTGCCCTATGCGCAGATGCAGACCGCGCCATTGCCGCTGCCGGCGGTGCGGACGGAGGGATCAAGGATCCATCTGGCCGACGGGCGGGTGCTGATCGATGGCGTCGCCTCCTGGTGGACGGCGTGCCATGGGTACAATCATCCGCATATCCGCGCGGCGGTGGCGGCCCAGCTTGAGGCGATGCCGCATGTGATGTTCGGCGGGCTGGCGCATGAGCCGGGCTATCGGCTGGCGACGCGGCTGGCCGGGATGATGCCGGACGGGCTGGAGCGGGTGTTCTTCACCGATTCCGGCTCGGTCGCGGTGGAGGTGGCGATGAAGGTCGCGGTGCAGGCCCGGCTCAACCGCGGCGAGCGCGGGCGGCACAAATTCCTTGCCTTCCGCGACGGGTATCATGGCGACACGCTGGCGACGATGGCGGTGTGCGACCCGGAGGAAGGGATGCACGCGCTGTTCGCCGGGCTGCTGCAGGAGCATGTGATCGCGCCCCTGCCCCGGGATGCGGCGTCGGAGGCAACGTTTGCGACGCTGCTGGAGCGGCACGCCGGGGAGCTTGCGGGCATCATCGTCGAGCCGCTGGTGCAGGGGGCGGGCGGCATGGTGTTTCACGACGAAGCCGTGCTGCGGCGGTTGCGGGCGGCAGCGGACCGGCATGGGCTGACGCTGATCTTCGACGAAATCTTCACCGGGTTCGGGCGGACGGGAACGATGTTCTCCTTCGAGCAGGCCGGCGTCGTGCCGGATATCGTCACGCTGTCGAAGGCGCTGACCGGCGGCACCTCGCCGCTGGCGGCAACCGTGGTGCACCGCGACCTCTATGAGGCGTTTCTCGGCGAGGACCCGATGAAGGCGCTGATGCACGGGCCAACCTTCATGGCCAATCCGCTCGGCTGTGCGGCGGCAAATGCCTCGCTCGACTTGTTCGAAGCCGAGGACCGGCTGGGACAGGCCAGACGGATCGAGACCTGGCTGCGCGAGGGGCTGGAACCGTGCCGGGGCCTGCCGGGCGTGGTCGATGTGCGGATGAAGGGGGCGATCGGCGTGGTGCAACTGGAGCGGGGCATGAATCCCGCGGGATTGCGGGAGCGGTTCGTCGCGCGTGGGGCGTGGATCAGGCCGTTCCGCGATATCGTCTATCTCACCCCGGCGCTGACCATCGCTCAGGACGAATTGGCACACCTGACCGGGGCGATCAGGGACGTTCTGGCCGAGACGTAATTTTCCGGCTCCGCGCGGTGCGCCATCCGGCACAACGAACGGCGACGGAGCGCAGGCAGCATCGAGGCGTCTGGAGCATCATCCGATCAGATGGAGTCATCTGATCGGATAAAGATGCTTTATTTATCAAAAAGATAGAGCACGACATCCGATCCGAGAGGATCGGAACGTGCTCTATACCGTCGCGCCAAACAGATGACCGATCAGCGTGGTGGCAACCATGGCAAGAGCCCCCCAGAAGGCGACGCGCAAGGCCGGTTTGACCATCGGTGCGCCGCCGGCACGGCCACCGACGGCCCCGAGCACGGCGAGGAAAACGAGGGCGCCGAGGCCGATTCCGGCTGAGAGCACCGGCTTCGGCAAGGTCGCGGCAAGGATGAGCGGGGCGGCCGCGCCGACTGCGAAGGTCGCAGCCGAGGCGAGTGCCGCCTGGATCGGATTGGCGGCAGTGAACTCGGTCAGGCCGAGTTCGTCGCGGGCATGGGCGCCAAGCGCGTCATGGGCCATGAGCTGGGTGGCCACAGCTCCCGCGAGATCGGGGTCGAGGCCGCGCGCAACATAGATTGCGGCGAGTTCGGCGCGTTCGGACGCGGGGCTCTCGGCAAGTTCGGCGCGCTCCTTGGCAAGCGCGGCAGCCTCGGTATCGGCCTGGGAACTGACGGAAACGTATTCGCCGGCGGCCATCGCCATGGCGCCGGCAACCAGCCCGGCGACGCCGGCGACCAGCGCATCGTGCCGCACCCCGCTGGCCGAAATCACGCCGAGGATGAGGCTGGCGGTGGAAATAATGCCGTCATTGGCGCCGAGCACCGCGGCGCGGAGCCAGCCGGTGCGGCCGAGGAGATGGAATTCCGGATGAGGAAGATGCATTTTGGCTCCTTGGCCTTGCGGGCACAGAGGCATGGCCCGGGCGACGGCGCAGCTTTCCGGCAGGATAGCGCCGTTCGCCGCAGGATTGGAAGCGGATGGGGTGCGGCAGCCGTTCAGCCAGTCCCCGGCGGCACGGCGGCAGGCAATCGGGCGGTTGTGCGGCCGGCGCCGGTGAGCCAGCGGCGGAGCGGCACGTCGTAGAAACGGCCCGCGGCCCAGGCGAGGCCGATCGAGGCCAGTGCCGCAAACAGCGCCATCTCGGGAGCAAAGCGGTGCAGGTGGTGTTTCGTGAGGTTGGCGAGGCCGGCAACCAGCGGGTAGTGCAGCACATAGAGCGGATAGGAAAGCGCACCGAGCCATTTCCAGATCGGATCGAGGCGGCGGCTGGGCGTCGCGAGCGCGCCAGCGGCGACGAGGGCAGGAAAGGCAAGCAATACTGCCGCGATATCGAACCAGGCCTCCATCGGCAACGGCGCGGCGAGGAGCAGGAGAAGTAGCGGCACCGTGGCGTGCGCGGCCCCCCGCCGGGCAAGGCGCCCCGGCGCGGCGGCCATTGATGGCCGCAGCGCACGGCGCATCAGCAGGCCCGCGGTGAAGGGAAAGACAACCCGCGCAGCGGCAGCCCAGAGGTCGATCCAGCGATAGCCCGCGTTCAGCCCGTGATAATGCAAGGCGGTGGCGCCCATCAGCACGGCGCCGAAAACGCATGTGGCGAGAAGGCTCGCACGGGTGAGCCAGCGGAAGCACAGAGCGTAGAGGATGTTGATCAGCAACTCGATCGAGAGCGACCAGAGTGGCGTGTCGAGCGGGAAAGCCCAGGGGCGAAAACCAAGCAGGGACCGGGTGGGCAACAGCAGAGCGTTTGCCAGGGTCGCCTGCAGGACAGCTCCGGCATCGGGGCCACCGGGAGCGCTGGCGGCAACGAGATAGCCGGCGGTGCCGAGCAGCACGCCAAGCCCTGCAAGAGGATAGAGCCGAATCAGCCGCAAGCGCAGGAAACCCGGAAAACCCATGCCGCCGCGCAATTGCCGGTCATAGGCATGAGCGATGACGAAGCCGCTGAGCATGAAGAAGAAATCGACCGCGAGATAACCATGGACGGGCTTGAACGGCAGGCGGAAATATTCGGTGATGTGGAAGGCCAGCACGGTGACCGCAGCGATGCCGCGCATACCGTCGAGGACAAGATAGTGCGTCGTCTGGTCGGACTGGCGGGCCGATATGTCGCGCGGGGCCTGAATGACGGGTCTCCTCAATCCCGAAGCGCTTTTCAGGCGTCAGGTTTGTATAAAAAATGATTTTCTATGTTTAATTGTTTTTTTAAAGTAATTTTTTTGACACAACAACATCACCCCGCAGGAGGGGGCATAATTTAATCTTTGGGATGGCCAAGCCACGGCCGGTCGCGCTGCCAGACCTCGATCTGGCGGATGCGCAAGGTCAGCGGCGGGGTGAGATGGTCGATCGGCCAGCCGCCGCCGAGCGCGAGATCGGCCAGCATATACATTGGCTGGCGGTATTGCCGCGGCGTCGGGGTGGACCAGAAGCGGCGGCGGTTGAGATAGAAGCTTGTGGTCCGCGGCGTGATCAGCACGCCGAAACGGTTGAACCGGGAGGTGAGCAGGCCGGCGGGAACCCGGACCAGCCTGCTGCGCAGCAGAGCGTTGTCGCCATGCACCCAGACATGCTCGGTGGTATGGAAGTAACGCGGAAAGCCGCCGTAATATTCGATAACGTCGATCTCGTCGGCGAAGTCGCGCTTGTCGGTGCCGATCAGCCAGAAGGCCGGCCAGGTTCCCATTCCGCCCGACAGCTTTGCCTTCATTTCGAAATAACCATATTCCTGGGCAAATCCGGCGTGCGGATCGTTATCCCGATAGGCCGAGCTGATCAGACCCGAGCGCCAATTCCCCCGCGCCGTCTTGCTGGCGATGATGGAGAGTCCCTCAGGGGTGATCCGGAAGACCGCCGGGGTGGGATCGGCGAAGGCCGCCTCGCCGAAATCGCCGCCCCAGGGCGTGTGGGCGCTCCATACCGTGCCGGGACCATGGGCCGAGAGGCTAAGGGTCCTGAAGCGGTCAAGAAACGTGACGTGATAGGCGGAGAGGTCAATCCGCGCGCCGCCCCCTGCCCTGCCCGCACCGCCGCGCAACACGACGACGACCACAACGGCGAGGCAAAGCCCCGCTAACGCCAGGCGGCGCAGGGCCCGTCGGCGGGGCCGCAAGAACAGGGACGATCCGGTCACCCGCCGTTGGTGGCAAAATATGCGGCTTATGGCAATCAGCGAGGCAAATGTTCAAAAAAATTAAAAACATCCTGGAATCTCATTATTTTTATTGCGATGTTGTTAATTTAAATTTATTTCACTTCCGGCGGATTGGGTAAGCCGCCCACAGACAGCGATGAACAGGACGCAGCGTGCAGACCATCTCGATATCTGGCCGGATGAGGGAAACCGGCGGACGCAGTAGCGGTTTCGACGACCTGCGGCTGGCTCTGGCGGTGTCTGTCGTGGTTCTGCACGTCGCCGCGGTATCGCACGGAATGCGGGCGGAAATGGCGGTATTCCTGAGCCCGCTGCGGCCGCTGGTGCGATTCATCCTGCCGGCGTTTTTCGCGCTCAGCGGCTTCCTCGTGGCCGGCAGCCTGGCGCGATGCCACACCGCGGGGCTGTTTCTCGGGCTGCGGGCATTGCGCGTGATGCCGGCCCTGACCTTCAAGGTGCTGCTCGCCGCCTTCGTGCTCGGGCCGCTGGCCACACGCGACACGCTTGGACAGTATTTCCACAACCCTGGCCTCTACACCTATCTCCTCAACATCGTCGGCAGCGTGCATTTCGGGCTGCCGGGCGTTTTTATCGACAACCCGTTGCCAGCGGTGGTGAATGGCCAGCTCTGGACCATTCCTTTCGAGGTGGCGAGCTACGTCGTGGTCGCCGGGCTGGCGGTGCTGGGACTTGGCCGCAGGCGGAGCCTCGCGCCGGTTGCGGCCGTCGGAATCACCCTGGCCTATCTGGTCACGACGCTGGCACGCCATGGCGGGGTGCTGGTCCCCGTGCCGGGCATGCCCAACGGAGCGCTGCTGATCGCCTGTTCGCTCTGGGGGGTCAGCCTCTACCAGTATCGTGACACCGTACCTTATTCGTTGCCACTCTGCCTCCTGGCGACAGCGGCAGCAGCTTCCTGCCTCGGCTTCTTACCCTATGGCGACTTCCTGGCACCGCTGCCCGCCGCTTATGTCACGGTCTATCTCGGGCTTCGGAACCCGCAGCGGCGATGGCTGGGCGGGGCCGACTATTCCTACGGTATTTATCTCTCAAGCTTCATGATCCAGCAGGCGTGCTGGCAGTTCCTGCCCGCAGCGCGCAGCTGGGAAGGCAATCTTCTGATCGCATTGCCGCTCTCCGTCGGGGCGGCAGCGATCTCGTGGCATTTCATCGAGAAGCCGGCGCTGGATCTGCGTCACGCTCTGCGCAGGGTCGAGACGGCCTGGCTCGAACGCCAGGCGCGGCGGGGCGGTGCCAGCCTGCCGGCAGAAGCCGACTGAACGTTTCAGGGCACAGGGTAAGGGCAAGGGGACGAACATGACGGTTCTGGTGGTCGGGGCGGGTTTTTCGGGCGCGGTCTACGCGCGCACGCTGGCGGAAGCGGGGTACAACGTCGTGGTGATCGACCAGCGCCCGCATATCGGCGGCAACGCCTATGACCATGATGACGAGAACGGGGTGCGGGTGCATGTCTATGGCCCGCATCTGTTCCATACCCGCTCTGCACCCGTGCTGGAGTGGATCCGCCGGTTCGGGCAGTTCGCGCCCTACGAGCACAAGGTGCGGGCGAAGCTGCCGGACGGGCGGATGGCGCCGCTGCCGATCAATCTCGATACCGTCAACATGGTGTTCGGCACGAACTACGAGACCAGTGCCGAGGTGCAGGCGCATCTCGCCCGGGTGGCACTCGATTTTCCGCAGCCGCGCAATGCCGCCGAGCATCTCTACGGAACCATCGGCCGCGAGCTCACCGACCTGTTCTTCCGCCCCTACACGCGGAAGATGTGGCAGCAGGAGCTTGAGGACATGGCCGCCGCCGTGGTCAAGCGGATTCCGCTGCGCACCGACAGGGTCGACACCTATTTCGCCAGTGAGGACACGCAGCTGATGCCGGTGGACGGCTATACCGCGCTATTCGCCGAAATTCTCGGGCATCCCGGCATCGAGGTGAGGCTGGGGACCAGATTCGAACGGGCGATGCTCAAGGAATTCGCCTTCTGCTTCAATGCGATGCCGATTGACGAGTATTTTGACTTCGAGCTGGGCGACCTGCCCTATCGCTCGATCCGCTTCCATCACCGCAGCGAGCCCGATGGGCCGCCCCCGCCGGCACCGGTGGTCAATTTCACGGATGACGGACCGTTCACCAGGGAGACGTGGTGGGATGCGCTGCCCCATCACCGCAGGCGGCAGACCGGGCGGCGCAGCGTCACCACCGAGGAGCCGTGCGATTACCGCGACAACGGGATGGAGCGCTACTATCCGGTGCGCACCGCGGACGGCCGGTATCAGACGCTGTACACGGCGTATCGCGAATTGGCTGCGCGCGAGACGCGGATGGAATTCATCGGGCGCTGCGGCACTTATCAGTATCTGGATATGGACCAGGTGATCAACCAGTCGCTTGCCGGGGCACGGCGCTGGCTGGCGGCGCAAGGCAGCGCGTAAGCCGGTGCCCTTTTTCTGCGCCCCGGCCGATCTGCCAGCGACGGCCCTCGCCGCGGATCTGTGCATCGTGGGGACCGGTCCTGCCGGGGCCACGCTGGCGCGGGAACTTTCAGGATCGGGTCTGCGGATTCTGCTGCTGGAAAGTGGCAGCGAGGTGCGGCAGGCCGAAGCCGATGCGCTCAACGAGGTGGAGCAGGCTGGCTATCCGCGGGTGGCGGACCAGTGGCTGGTGCGCAACCGCATTCTTGGCGGCACCTCGCATAGCTGGAGCGGGCGCTGCGTTCCGTTCGATGACATCGATTTCGTGCGCCGCCCCTGGGTGCCGCATTCAGGCTGGCCGCTGCCACCGCGCGACCTCTCGCCCTATTTCGACCGCGCCGCCGCCTATCTCGGCCTCGATCCGGGAAACGGGTTTTCCGATGCACGGTTCTGGGCACTGGCGGGGCGGCGGTGCCCGCTTCCGGCCTTCGACCCGGCGCTGGTGCTGCCGCATATGTGGCAATTCTCGCGCGACATGACAGCGCAGCGCGATTACATGCGCTTCGGCCCGAGACTGAAGGCGCAACTCGGCGACAATGTCACGCTGGTGACCAACGCAACGCTCTGCGACATCGACCTTGCCCCGTCCTGCGACCGGGTGAGCGGGATCACGCTCGCGGGACCGGACGGGTCGCGGCGACGGATTGCCACAGGGGCGGTGGCGTTATGCTGTGGCGGGATCGAGAATGCCCGGCTGCTGCTGAACGCTGACAGCCAGGTGCCGGGCGGCATCGGCAACGGGCGCGATCTGGTAGGGCGGTACCTGATGGACCACCTGCGTGGGCCGACCGCGACATTTGCGCTGCGCGGAAGCGCTGGGCTGCAGCGGATGTTCGGCCATTATCGGCTGCGCAACGGGCAGGTGTTTGCAGCCGGGTGGCGGCTGAGCCCGGCGCTGCAAGAGGCGGAGGGACTGCTCAACTGCAGCGCCTGGCTGGAAGGGCGGATCACGGACGACGATCCCTGGAACGCTCTGAAGGGGCTTGCGCGCGGGCGCGGCGGGGCACTGGCGATCGGTCGGGTGGCGGCCCATGCCGGGCTGCTCCTGCGCGGGGCCCACGACTACCTGGTGCGGCGCAACGGGCTGCCACGCAAGATCGACCGACTCGACCTCGTCTGCATGGTGGAGCAGTTGCCCAACCCGGACAGCCGGGTCACGCTATCGGCCCGGCGGGATCGGCTCGGGCTGCGACAGGCACGGATAGAATGGCGGGTGAACCGCGAGGACATTCGCACCATGGCACGGATGACAGCGATCCTCGGCGCAGAATTTGCCCGGCTCGGCCTGCCGCCTGCCCGGGCGGATGCCTGGGTCGCGGAGAGCGAAGCGCTGCCGGAGACATTTCGCGATGTCGCGCATCCGACCGGGACCACCCGGATGGGACACTCGCCGGCGGACAGCGTGGTCGATCCAGATTGCCAGGTGCATGGGGTGGCCGGACTGTTCGTTGCCGGAAGCTCGGTGTTCCCGACATCGAGCCACGCCAACCCGACGCAGATGATCGTCGCACTGGCGCTGCGGCTGGCAGACCGGCTGCGTGAGACCGCGCGGGACGGAAGCACGGCCAGCGGCCTGGCTCCAGATCCTGTAATGGCGCGGATGTAACAGGATGCTCGTCTTTTTTACCGAAGCTTCGCTGGTTCACGCAGCGGTTTGGTTATATCTGGATAATGAAATTGCTTTGAGAATGAGGGTTTCAGCGCCATGAACGGGCAGATTTCCGGCCGACGCCGCAATCTCGTGATCGTGCGGGCAGGCGACAATTCGCTGCACCCCGGCTGGCTCGCCGGCGGGGAGGCGCGGAGCTGGGACCTCGTTGTCAATTATTACGGCGAGCAGGAACAGCTCTACCTCCGGCCGGATGTCGAGCGGATCGACAGCAAGGGGCCGAAATGGCCGGCGCTGCAATTGTTGTTGCAGGAAAATCCCCGCTTCATGCACGACTACGACTACATCTGGTTGCCGGACGACGACCTCGAGACCACGGCCGATCAGATCGATTTGCTGTTCCGCATCATGGCCGGACACAGTCTACAGGTGGCGCAGCCATCGCTGGAGCACAGCAGCTATTTCGGACATCTGACCACATTGCATAACGGCAGGTTCCGACTCCGCTATACCAACTATGTCGAAGTCATGGCGCCCTGCTTCGCCGCCTCGGTGCTCGAACGGGCGGTGCCGCTGTTCAATGCCAATCTCAGCGGATGGGGGCTGGATTTCGTCTGGCCGAAGCTGGTGGACCAGCCTGAATCGCAGATCGCAATCATCGACTCGGTGCAGGTTCGCCATACCCGCCCGGTCGGCGGGCCGAACTACAAGATGCTGCGCGAGCGTGGGGTCTCACCCTGGGACGAACTGCGCAGCTTCTGCCGGATGAACGACATCGAGGAAGAGCCGGTGATCGCGACGCTCGCGGCGGTGACCAGCGACGGCAACCTGTTCGACGCCGTGACGCAGCAGCGGCGCTTTGTCCTGCGCCTCCTCACCGGCTATCTGCCCGCACTGAGGCGAACGCCGCAGCGTCAGCATATGCTGCGGCGGATGGGCGGGATGCTCTGGAAAGCTCTGAACAACCTGCCAGACCGGGTGGCCGAGCTGCCGATGCCACGGAAACTGGCGTTCCGCCGGCCGTATTGACCCAACACGACCCAATTCGCACGGCGGTCCTTATATCGTGGCACTTTTGCCGACATGGTCACATGAATTGACCCAGAGCATCATCTGATCGGATAAAGATGCTCTATTTATCAACAAGATAGAGCATCATCCGATCTTGATGGATCGGAACGTGCTCTAAAAGCCAATCTCATCACGTTTCTGTGAATTTGACCCGGCACACCTACGATTCTCTTGAATTTTCGTGGCCAACGCCAAACGCGCATGGCTGAGGGGCCAAAATTTCGGAATTCCAGGAAATATTCCATTAATAATTCAGATGGATATTCATAACATACCAGAGCGTTCGTTTCATTCTTAGATTTCGGAGCGAAGATGTTTGTATCGACGAGAACGTCGAAAAATTCGCAGAATTTCGAGACCATGCAGAATTCGTTCATGGTGATCAGCTTCGCTCCGGATGGCAAAATTCTCTCGGCTAACGAGTTGTTCCTGCAGTCGACCGGCTACAGCCTCGGTGACATTGTGGGGCAGCATCACCGCATGTTCCTCGAACCTGCAGAACGAGAGAATTCCGATTATGTCCGTTTCTGGCAGGACCTCGCCACGGGCAGACCTAATTCGGGAGAATTCCGCCGGGTTGGCAAATCGGGCGCAGCCATCTGGTTGCGGGCGGCCTACAATCCGGTGCGGGACAGGAGCGGCAAGGTTGTTCGCATCGTAAAGGTTGCGCTGGACATCACCGGCCAGAAGGAAGAAGCGGCGGAAAACGCAAGCGTCCTCGGCGCGATCGACCGATCGCAGGGGATCATCACTTTCGGGCTCGATGGCACGATTCTCGAAGTGAACGATAATTTCCTCTCTTACATGGGGTATTCCCGCGACGAGGTGATCGGCCGCAAGCATAGCATGTTCGCCCGGCCCGACTTCGCGGCCAGCACGGAATACGCAGCGTTCTGGGCGCATCTGCGCCGCGGCGAGTATCTCTCCTCGGAATTCGAACGCATTGGCAAGGGCGGCCGGCAGGTCTGGCTGCAGGCGACCTATAATCCGGTGTTCGACACCCAGGGCAAGGTCGTGAAGGTGGTTAAATTCGCTGTCGATATCACCGAGCGGATGCATAATCTGGCGCGCATCGCTGCGGCGCTGGAAAGCCTTTCGGCCGGCGACCTGACGGCACGGATCGGCGATGCGCTGATCCCCTCGCTCGACCGGTTGCGGGTGGATTTCAATGCCGCGATCGGCACGCTCGGCGAGAGTATCGCGGGGGTAAAGACAAGTACCGAAGAGATCAGCCTCGGGGTCGGCGAAATCGCCAAGGCTGCCGAAGATCTGGCGAGACGCACCGAACAGCAGGCCGCCGCTCTGGAGCAGACCAGCACCGTGCTCGACGGTGTGACCGGCGATATCCGCAAGACCGCCGACAACGCCGCAAAAGCCGCCGTGGCGGTGGACGCGACCAGCACCGCCGCCCACCGCTCCCACAAGATCGTCAGCGAGGCGGTGGTCGCGATGAACGGTATTGAAACCTCGTCGCGAGAGATCGACCAGATCATCGGGCTGATCGACGAAATGGCGTTCCAGACCAATCTCCTGGCGCTGAATGCCGGCGTCGAGGCGGCGCGGGCCGGCGATGCCGGACGGGGGTTCGCGGTGGTGGCATCCGAGGTGCGCGCCCTCGCCCACCGTTCCGCCGAAGCGGCGAAATCAATCAAGGCACTCATCGCCCGGTCGTCGAAACAGGTCGGTGACGGTGTGCGGCTGGTGGATGAGACCGGCACCGCGCTCGACATCATTCTGCGCCACGTCGCGGAAATGCACGGGATTGTGGGAGAGATCGCAAAGGCTGCGGGAAACCAGGCAAGCAATCTCTCCGAGATCAATACCGCGACGGGGCAGATGAACCAGGCGGTGCAGCAGAATGCCGCGATGGTCGAGCAGACCTCGGCCGCCACCCATTCCCTGCGCGAAGAAATCAGCCGGCTGAACGCCCGCATCGCCGGGTTTCTTACCCCGGAAGCACAGGCACAGGACCAGTTCCAGCCGGCGATGCAGGCCTACCGGCCGCGGTCCGCGCTGCGGATGGCGCACTCCGCCTAGAGCACGGCATCCGATCAGATGATTTCATCTGATCGGCTTTGCCAATTTACCGGGCCTGACCGGTCTGGCCGGTCAGGCCCGGATCATCAGAAATGGACGGCTACGGTGCCGTAGATGCCGAAAGGCGCACCCGGATAGGCATAGACCAACGCATTCGACCCTGTCGCGGGGGTCGGGACCGTCGCTCCCGGCGGCGAGAAATAGCCGCCCGCGCCAGCGATCTCATACTGGTTGTAACGGTTGTTGGTGACGTTAAGCGCGGTGAGGCTGACATCCACAGTCTTGCGGCCAGCATAGGGAAGCCGGACCGGCACTTTCAGCTTCAGGGACATGTTGAGCACCCCATAGCCCGGCATCTGGACGTTGGAGGGCGCGCCGGTCGTATCGTCGAACATGTACTGGCTGCCTGTGTACTGATACCAGAGCTTTGGCTGCAGGATCATGCCGCCCACCGGCATGTCGTAATAGGCGCCAACATTGAAGTTTACCGCCGGGACGTAAGGCACATGGCTGCCATTATAGGACGTGCCACCGGTGACATAGCTCTGGTATTTCGCATTAATCAGCGACAGGTTGCCGAACACGAAGAGATTATAGAGCGGATTGTCATCGACGAAGAGATTTGCACCATCATAGATCGAGGTGCCGGTGGCGAAAACCGACTGGCCACCGCCGATCGCGTAGCTCAGCGATTGCTTGGCATAGCGGATATGGAAATAGTCGATGCCGGCAAGGAAGTGGTGCAGCAGGCCGCTATTCTCGATATTGAACTTCAGGCCGGCATCGTAATACTGACCAAGCTCCAGCCCATAGGCGGAGGGATTTATCTTCGCGAACAGGCCGAACGCGCCGCCAACCGCGGGCGTGCGATAGGCCTCGCTATAGGAGCCGTAGGCGGTCAGCCAGGGCAGCAATTGGGCATTCACCGAGATCGAGGGTTCGACGCCATTGCGGCTGGCATGGGAGCCGCAGATGGAGCCGGAGTCAAAGCTGTTGCCGTTGCCGATCTGCAAATGTCCACCGGAAAGGGCGCATTTCGCATAGTAACCCTGGTTGGGCAGGATGGTGAAATCCTGTAGCGCGGTATCGCTATAGGCAGTCTGGAAGCTGACGAACCGGATTCCGGGAACGATATGCAACATGCGGATCGGATGGATGTCGTCCTGCGCGAAGAGGGCGAAATCGTCCTGGCTGAAATTGCCCGAGCGAAAGAACGGCCCGGCGACAGTGGTGTTGGTACCATAGGCGGTCGAGTAAAAATTGTTCCGGGTGTTGTAGAGGTCGTGGATGTAGTAGGCGCCGAGCGTAACCTTGTTCAGCGGCAGGCGGGTGGTGAGCCAGATCTTGTCGCCGATCGCGTTGGTGTGCGGATCGTTGTATTCCATCGCCTCGTTCTGGCCGAAGGAATAGAACAGGTCGTGCAAGCGAGAATGGGTGCGCTTGTAATTCTGGTAATAGGTCAGGTTGTGCAGCGTGGTGGACGAGTCGAGGCGGATGTTTTCCCGCGCATAGACCATCCAGAACCGGTTCTCATCCTGTTTTTCGTAAACGTTGAAGGGTGGAGTGCTATAATACCCCGACGTTTTCTGGCTGTAGGGAACAGTGCCGGTACTGCCGGTGATATAGATGCCGGGATAGGGCGAGGTCGGGATGATCGGCGCGCGATAGGCGACGCTGCGGGCGAAATACCCGCCGAACTCAAAGGAGCCGGCAGAGAAGCTCTTGATGGTCTTCAGATAGATTGCGTAGTCGTTGTAGGGGTTCTGAAATCCGTCGGGCGCCTTGCGGAAGCTGTTACCGTTGCCCATGCCGCCGGCAAGAACCGTGGACCAGCCGTGATAGCTGCCCGTACGCAGGTTGAACTCGATGTTCTTCTGTCCGTAATTTCCATAGGTCGCCGTGATGTCGCCACCCGGCTTCGCAGTCGGCTGGACCGGGGTGAACTCGACATTGCCGGCAACATTGGCATACCAGCGATCGGCCGGATTTCCCGGGCCATAGGTGGTGGTTGCGCTGGCAATCAGGCCGTTCTGCGGAATGAAGTTCGACTGCCACAGATCGGTCGAGGGATCGACCATCGGCACGCCATCCATGGTGATCATCACCGCGCCATCACCGGTGAAGCCGCCAAAGCCGCCCCAGCCCTGCTGCACACCGTTCAGGGTGATCGTGTATTTGTCAGCACCGGTATTGCCGTAGCCGGAGACCTGCACGCCAGGTGCGTAGGACAGCATCTGCGCGGCGCCACCCACCGGGCCGGCCGCATCGAGGATCTTGCGGTTTAGGACGCGCTGCGTCGTGCCGGACTTGAAAATCTTTTTCTGGCTGGGCGCTTGGGTGGCGCCCGCGACGAGCCCCGCCGTGCCGCTGGCGCTCACCTCGCCGGCGCTCACCGTCTGCGCGCCGGCCGTAATGGGGAACAGGCAGCTCGTCGACAGGAGCAGCATCGTCAGCCGACGACACGCGGCCTGCTCGATGCCCCTGGAACCAATATATCTCCGCATCATTCACATCCCTTTTCTGGTGCGAGCGCCGACCCGACACGCACACCGAAAGGACCGCGCGGGAGTCGTTGCCTGCCCCCAGGCAAGGCCAGATCGAGCGAACATGAACAACACGTAAGATCGCTTTTCGAAACGATTTCACCGAAATTTCCCCGAAATTTCAGAAGCTTGTCACGATCCATGGATCGGGATGACACCGAACGCGACCGCGGTCGGACCAGACGGCCGAGGCTGCTTGCGCAATCTGGAGTACGGTGGGGAGATCAATCAGCACGGCCAATAGGGAGAAAGTGCGACAGGCCGGGTCGAGCTGTGCCGCCAAAGCCCCTTGCCGGGTCTGCCCTCAGGCGACCGGCATGGGGGGAGCGCGCAAGTACCGCGGCAACCGCTCAGTCAGCCGCCGCAGCAAGATTTCCGCTCAGCAGATCCAGCCGCACGAGCGTCTGGTTGAGCAGGATGTAGGCGATTTCGCCAAAGGTCACCGGACCGGTGAAGCTGCCAGTCGTGCGGCCTTCAAGCGAGGCATAGAGGTAGTTCAGGATACAGTTGCAAGACAGAGCAGTAGCACCGCCAGCATCATGAAGCGAATTGCAATAGGTGCCATAGGCGGACGGATAATCACCGACGGAAGCAGCCAGGCGATAAATACGGCCAGCGACAACCGGGGCGTAGAAATCAACCTTGTTCTCGTGCACACCCTGGAACGCAACGTTGATCATCGCGCCATTGTAATTCGCGACGAGCGGAAGCTCGGTGCCGGCACCGGTCTCGCGCAGCCATTCGGCGAAATTACGCTCGGCACCATCCACGACGCAGGTAGAGGCCGAGAAGCCGGTCGTCGGGAATACAAGATCAGGGCCGTCACCCTGGGTGAAAAGGTTCACGATGTCAGCTTCGGCAAAGATGTCCGGCTTCAGCGCGACATGCATCACCACCGCCTTGTCCTCAAGGGTTTCGCCGGTCATGCCATTGACGACGATCGGCTTCACCTTGCCGAGATCGCCAAGGTCGATCCCCGTGACCCAACCGATCAGCGGCTGGTCGTACAGGCCGGGCAGGCCGTGCGCGTCAACGGCGAAACGCTGGTGAACAGCCGAGAAGGCCGGGATCAGGAGATACGAAAATCCGTTGCCGAACCGGTCGGACAGCAGCGACGGCAATTCGCTCTCGCCCGCGACGGCGCAACGCACGTCCACCGCATTGTCGAGAACAGTGCAGAACACCTTGTCATGATCAAGCCGCCCACCCTCAGCCGTCATGAAATAGGGCGTCGAGCCGCCGATCCATTTGCCCCGCGGCAGCGCGGCGAGCGCCTGGGCGCTACCCGCGGCAAGCAGGACGACACCGGACGCAATGAGGTCGGACGCCTCCCGCGTGGAGAGAAACATGTTGCGCATGGGATATCTTTCGAAAGGAGGATCAGAGTGCGGAAAGGTCGCGGGCGGCGAAGGCATTCGCGGAAAAGAAGCCATGGAGCTGGCTCACGGCATCATTCATCGCGGAGGGATCGCGGCGGACATCGTCACGCAGGCGGGAAATCAGCAGCCGTGTGGCCAGCGACGTGACTTTCGGCTCGTCCCCGGTCAGCGCGCGTCGCCAGCGCGGATCCATAATCGAGGGGATGGACATGGAACAGCCTCCTGTTGCGGTGCTGTTCCGACTCTAGATCCCAACGATTAACTATGACTGAGCGTTATTCGTAACGAAATATTGTTCGATCACAATTCACCGGCATACGTTGATCATGTGCCTTCTGGAACATCCGAAGGGCGCTAAAGATATCCTGAATATTTCAAAACAAGAGGGCGATATCTCAGCTTGCATAGAACACTTTCCGATCCTTTCGGATCGGATGCAGCGCTCTATCTTGTTGATAAAGAGAGCATCTTTATCCGATCAGATGTTTCCATCCGATCGGATGATGCTCTAACGACTGCGCAGCCGGATGAAGATCGTCACCGTGATCGGGTGGTGAGGCATATCCGACGAAAAGGGCGGCAGGTGAGTCGAATGCACGGCTGCAAGGGCAGCGCGATCGATCGGCGGAGCGCCTGAGGAGCGTATCACGCTGGCCGAGAGCAGATGCCCATCGGGGGCGATGCGCAAGGCGAGCTCGGTGACCCCGGAAAGCTGCATCATCTCCACGATCCGCGGCACTTTGAGATCGGCCTGGACGGCAGCATGGACCGCACCGGCATAGGATTCGAGCGCAGTTTCCTGAACGGCAGCAGGCACCGGCTGCGGCTTGGGAGGCGGCGGGGCGACGGGTTTGGGCACCGTACGCGGCAGCGGCTTCGGTTTCTGATGAACCACGTGATGCGGAACCGGGCGGGGTCGCGGCTTCGGCAACGGCCGAGGCGGGGGAACCGGCACGGGCGGCTTCGGCAAAGGCGGCGGCGGTGGCGTCTGCGGCTTGGGAGGCGGCGGCAGCGGCTTCGGTGGCGGCGGAACCGGCTTGGGCGGTGGCGGCAGCGGCTTCGGCTTTGGCGGCGGTGCCAGCATCTTGATCCGTGTGACCTGCGGATGCGGTGCGACCGCGACATGGCTCGGCGGCATATAGGCAACGAACAGAACCAGCCCGAGTTCAAGGGCCAGCGCCACGATGAGCGCGAGAGGAAAAGAGAAGCGATCTTCAGGCAAGGGGTTCATGCCATCACCGACGCCGCGAAAAGTGTTCATGAAAACTCATGGTCTGATTGGAAGACACCCGGCCGGATCATCACATCCGGCCGGATCGTCTCCGCGTGGGCAGAAGGGCGAGATCTGCGATCCTGCCCTTGAGGGCCCGGACGTGTTCCAGAACATCGCCCTGGCCGATGCCCCGCCGCGGCATAGCCGACAGCGGGGAGGCGGACCGGGATGCGGCAGTGGGATCGCAGGTTTCAGAAGTGGAAACCGACGCTGCCATAGATGGTGAACGGCGCACCCGGATAAGCAAGACGATATCCGCTGGTCGGCGTTCCAAAATAACCGCCGCTCGAAATGTATTCGAAGGCGTTATACTTGTCGCCGGTGATGTTGAGAGCCGTCAGCGAAACGTCCATGGTCTTGTGCCCGGCGTAAGGCAGGTTGACCGGGACATTCAGCTTGGCAGACATGTTGAGCGTGCCGTAGCCAGCCATTTTCTGGTTGCTCGGCCCGGGGTTACCGCCAGGGCTCGACGCGCCGGTATTGTCGAACAGATACTGCGAGCCGGTGTACTGGTACCAGATCTTCGGCGTCAGAACCATCGAGCCAATCGGGAAATTGTAATACGCGCCGATATTGAGGTTCATGTCAGGCACGTAGGGAACGTGATAGCCGTTGAAATATTGCGGCGTATTCCCGGGCCCGGGATTGGCGTTGTAGCTCTGGTATTTCGCCTGGACAAAAGAGGCGTTGCCAAAGACGAACAGGTTGTAGATCGGGTTGTCGTTCGCGAACAGATTGACGCCCTGATAGACCGACGAACCCGTTGCGAAATACCCGTTGCCATTGATCTGAACGCTGAGCGACTGCTTCGCATAGCGGAGATGGAAATAATCCACTCCGGCGAGGAAGTGATGCAGGAACGGACGGTTGTTCACATGGAATTTCAGGCCAGCATCGAAATACTGCCCGTATTCCAGGGCGTAGGTCGTGACCGGGTTGATCTTCTGGAACAGGCCGCCACCGCCGCCCACCTGCGGTGCACGGTACACGTCCGCGACGGTGCCATAGACCGCCATCCACGGCAGGACCTGGAAATTCGCCGACAGCGACGGCTCGACACCGTTGCGGCTGACATGCGCACCGCAGACCGAGCCCTGCTCGGTAACAGTGCCGGCGGTCGAAGTGCCGTTCAGGACGCACTTGGTGCTCAGTACTGCGCCGGGAGCGAGCCCGAAATCCTGCTGCGCCGAGTCGCCATAAGAGGTCTGGAAGCTGACGAAGCGAATACCCGGCGTGATGTGCAGGCGCTGGATGGGATGGATGTCATCCTGCAGGAAGAAGGCCACATCGGTCTGGCTGAAATATCCCGAGCGGACCTTGCCGCCGATATTCGCAATACCCTTGTTGCCGCCGTTCGCGGTGTTATAGAAATTGTTTCTTGAGTTATAATCGTCATGGATGACGTAGGCACCGACATCGACGGTGTTGAACGGCAGCTTCTCCGTAAGCCAGAGCTTGTCGCCGATCACGTCGGTATGCGGGTTGTTGTATTCCATCTGCTGCGGCCCGGCGCTGTAAATGTCGTTGAGCCGGGAATGGACGCGGGAGAAATTCTCGAAGTAGGTCAGGTTGTGCAGGGTCGTGTTGCGGTCGAGATTGATGTTTTCGCGGCCGAACACCATCCACAACGCGTCGGTGTCGAATTTCTCGTAGTTGGTGAAGCTCGGGGTGCTGTAGAAGCCCGAGCTCTGCTGGCTGTAGAGCGTGCCGGAAGTCCCGTTGGTGTAGACACCGGGCTGCACGGCGGTCGGGATGACCGGAGTACGGTAGCCGGCGCTGCGGGCAAAGTAACCCCCGAACGCGACATCGCCGGCAGAGAAGGTCTTCACCGTCTTGAGGTAGATCGAATAGTTCTCGCTCGGGCTCTTGAACCCGTCAGGCGCGGTACGGAAGCTGTTGCCGTCGCCGGCACCGCCAGCAAGGATGGTCGACCAGCCGTGATAGGTGCCGGTGCGCAGGTCGAACTCGATGTTCTTCTGCCCATAGCTGCCATAGGTCATGTTGATGTCGCCGCCCGGCTTCGCCGTCGGCTGCAGCGGGGTGAACTCGATTGCGCCGCCGAAATTGTTATACCAGCGGTTGGCAGCCTCACCAGGACCATAGGTGGTGCTGACGCTCTGGATCATCCCGCTCTGCGGGATCATGTTCGACTGCCAGAGATTGGTGGACGGATCGACGACGGGAACGCCATCGAGCGTCACACCGAGCAGGCCGTCGGCGCTCAGCATGCTGCCATAGCCACCCCACCCCTGGGAAACGCCGTTCAGGGTGACGGTATATTTGGTGGACCCGGTGTTGCCGTAGCCGCTGACCTGCACGCCCGGCGCGTAGGACAGCATCTGCGCGGCACCCGCGACGGGGCCGGCGGCATCGAGAATCTTGCGGTTCAGCACGCGGGTCGTGGTGCCCGACTTGAAGACCTTCTTCTGGCTCGGCGCCACGGTGGCTCCCGCGACATAGCCGGTGCCGGCAGCACTCACCTCGCCGGCGCTGACCGTCTGCGCTTGTACCGCCACCGGAATGAGGCAGCTGGAAGAGAGAAGAAGCGCCACGAGGCGACGCTGCGCGACACGGCCGCCTGACCGGGTCGGCTCACGGTCGAGCGACCGGGCCTGCTGATAAAACCGCACAATGAGTCCCTTTCCGATAGTGGGTTTTTTCAGACCATCTCGCCCGCAAGCCTGGGAGCGTGCGGGGGGTCTGATTGGTTCGGCGTGTAAGCAGACCGGACGAAAGGTTACAACGCGCCTGAGCAGCCACGCCCTTTGGTTTCACGGAAACTTCGTTGAAACGACCCCGAAATGTAACATTCGCGGTCCGCCCATTTTTAAACGGTTGATATGCGTCATGGCGGTGGGCGGCCCGCGATACGCAAGCTGCGAAGCGGTTTGCCGGCGGGCCGCTCCTTCGAATACGCCGTGCAGGAGACGACGCATGAGCGGGACGCCGCGCGCGGAGACGAAGGGACGTTCGGGACGACGCGCGAAACGCACGACAATTCTGCTGGCGGTCGCGGCTCTCGCGGCAGCTGCGTTGTTCGGCTGGCAGGCACTACAACGGAGGCGGCAAGTGCCTGCCTACATCACCGCCGCCATCACCCGTGGCAACATCGTCGAGGCCGTGACCGCGACGGGAACGGTGAACCCGGTACTCAGCGTGATCGTCGGCTCCGCGGTTTCGGGGATCATCCAGTCGATCGACTGCGACTACAATACGATCGTGCGGCTCGGGCAGGTCTGCGCGCGGATCGATCCCCGCCCCTATCAGGCCGTGGTCGACCAGGATATCGCGGCGGTGGCGGTGGCGCGGGCGCAACTCTCCAAGGATGCCGCCGGGCTCGACTACGCGCGGCGCAACGCAAGCCGGCTCGCCGCACTGGCGCCGCGTCAATACGCCTCGCGCAATGCTGCCGACAGCGCGGAGGCCGCGATGCGCCAGGGCGTGGCGCAGACCGCGCTGGACCGGGCGGTGATCGCGCAGGATGAGGCCAGGCTTGCCGCCGCCCGCGCCAATCTCGGCTATACCGACATCGTCTCGCCGGTGAACGGCATCGTCGTTTCCCGCAACGTGACGATCGGGCAGACGGTGGCAGCCTCGTTCCAGACCCCCACACTCTTCCTGATCGCCACCGACCTGACGCGGATGCAGGTGGATACCAATGTCAGCGAGGGCGACATTGCCGGCATCCGGGCCGGCGAGACGGTGCAATTCACCGTGCTGGCCTTTCCGGGAAAGATGTTCGAAGGGCGGGTGACGCAGGTTCGCCAGTCGCCGCAGACGGTGCAGAACGTCGTGACCTACGATGTCGTGGTGGCGATCGATAACCGCGACCTCGCACTGAAGCCGGGCATGACCGCCTCGGTCAGGATCATCACCGCATCGCGTGAAAATGTGCTGCTCGTGCCGGGCCAGGCACTGCGCTTCCTCCCCGCGGGCGCGGCCGGCGGACCGGAGGCGGGTGCGCGGGTCTGGATGCTGCGGGCTGGCCGGCCGGTTGCCGTGCCGGTGGAGACCGGGCTTGCCGGCGACAGCCAGACCGAGATTGCCGGCGGCGGGCTGCGGGCGGGCGATGCGGTGATCATCGGCGAGCGGCAGAAGCGCCCTGGCTCGCCCTGGGTGCCGCGGTTCTGAGGGCGGTGGGATGACGGCGGCACCGGTGATCCAGCTGCGCGGAATCGGCCGACTCTATGGCAGCGGCGGGTTCGCGGTACACGCGCTGCGCGATGTCGATCTTGTGATCGAACGCGGCGAATTCGTCGCCATCATGGGGTCGTCCGGATCGGGGAAATCGACGCTGATGGCCATTCTCGGCTGTCTCGACCGTCCAAGTTGCGGCGAATACCGCTTCGAGGGCGTCGATGTCGCCGGGCTGGCCGAGCCGGCCCTTGCGGGGATCCGCAGCGCGCGGATCGGCTTCGTGTTCCAGAGCTTCAACCTCCTCGCCCGCACCAGCGCGCTCGACAATGTGGCGCTGCCGCTCGTCTACGCCGCGGCGGGGCCGGTGGATGGTGCTGCACGGCGGGCGCGGGCGCGGACGGCGCTCGGCCGCCTCGGCCTCGCCGGGCGGGAGGCCAACACGCCGGCCCAGCTTTCGGGCGGGCAACAACAGCGCGTGGCGATCGCGCGGGCGCTGATCAACGCGCCGCAGCTGCTGCTGGCCGACGAGCCGACCGGCAATCTCGATACCAGGACATCGCATGAAATCATGGCGACGCTGGCGGCGCTGAACCGCGAGCAGGGAGTCACGATCCTGGTGGTGACCCATGAGCAGGACATCGCGCGCTATGCGCGACGTGTGCTGACCATGCGCGACGGTCGGATCGTGGCGGACGAGCGGCAGGACGCACCGGCCGGACCGTCACCCTTGCCGGCGGCAGCAGAACCCGCGCCGGCCGCAGCCCCGGCCCGTGCGGGCAGTGGCGCCGCGCTCGGCTTCGTCCGCATGATTGTCGCGGCGGCACTCCAGGCGCTGGCGCGCAACCGGCTTCGGGCGGCTCTGACAATGCTGGGCGTGTGCATCGGTGTCGCCGCGCTGATCGCCATGGTCGCGGTTGGCCAGGGCGCGAATCAGGCGATCCGCAAGCAGATCGAGGGGCTCGGCACCAACCTGCTGGTCGTGCTGCCGGGTGCGACGACGGCGGGCGGCGCCCATGCCGGGTTCGGCAGCGCCTCGACGATCACGGTGGACGACGCGCGGGCGATCCTGCGCGAGGATCCGGCGGTGGGCCGGGTCGGCTACCTGATCCGCGCCGCCGCCCAGGTGCGCCATGCCAGCCGGAACTGGACCACGGCGATCCTTGGCGTCAGTCCCGACTATCCCGCGATGACCAACTGGCGGATTGCCGAAGGGCGGCCGCTCACCTCGCATGACGAGGCCGCCGGCGCACTCGTCGGGCTGATCGGGCAGACGGTGCGGCAGATGCTGTTCGCCCGCGGAGAGACGGCGCTCGGCGCCACCATGCTGGTGAAAGGCGCACCGATCCGCATCGTCGGCGTGCTCGCCGCCAAGGGGCAGACGCCTTTTGGCACCGATCAGGACGATGTCGTGATGCTGCCCTTCAGCACCGCCGAGCAGCGTGTGCTCGGCGCCGCAGCACCAAGCCGGGAGGAAACGCCGCTGAACTGGCCCTATCCGCCCTGGCCGAACCCTTACGCACTGCAACCCCGGCTCGCCGGCTATGTGAACCAGCTCTTCGCACAGGCGACGACACCGGAGGCCGTGCCGGAGGCGATGGAACAGATCGGCCACACGCTCAGCCTTCGCCACCGGATCCAGCCGGACGGGCTTAAGGATTTCTCGGTGCGCAATCTGAGCCAGATCGCCGCAGCGGCGCAGGGATCGAGCCGGGTCATGGCGCTGCTTCTCGCCATCGTCGCCTCGATCTCGCTGCTGGTCGGCGGCATCGGGATCATGAATATCCTGCTCGTCTCGGTCACCGAGCGGACCCGCGAAATCGGGCTCAGAATGGCGATCGGGGCGCGGCGGCTGCATGTTCTGCTGCAGTTTCTCGCCGAATCGGTGATCCTGAGCGTGACCGGCGGGCTGGCCGGCATCGTGCTCGGCGCCACGCTTTCGGGCGCCATCACGCTGTTCGCCGGCTGGCCCGCGCCACTCTCCCCGCTGGCGGTGGCGGGAGGTTTCCTGTTCGCCGCCGGCGTTGGCGTGGGGTTCGGCTTCTACCCCGCCCGCAAGGCATCGCGGCTCGATCCGATCGAGGCGCTGCGCTACGAGTAAGCGGCGGCAGACGGATTGACAGCGCCCGGCCTCGCATCGCAAACACGGCGCGCGCGGCCCGCCCGCGCCGGTGATGGGGTTCGCCGCAAACCGCCCGCGGGGCTGATGACTCCTGTTTCGTTCCGTCAGTCGCGGAGGAGCAGGCGCGCCCATGACCCAACCTTGCCGAACGGATTTCGCGGCCCACGCCGCCGCCGTTCCCCCTCCCCGCAATTCAAGTGTTTCGCCACGACAGGAAGGCAGTTCATGATCAAGACGCTTGCGTCCATCGCCGTGTTCGGCTCGCTCGGCTGCTGGGCGCGCTACGGCCAGACGATCTTCATGCAGGGCCTGTTCGGCCGCGGCTTCCCCGTCGCCGTTCTCAGCATCAACGTGCTCGGTTCGTTTGCGATCGGGTTCCTTTTCGTGCTGACGGCCGAGCGCGTCGCCATCGATCCGGCGTTGCGCACCGGCATCCTCACCGGGTTTCTCGGCGGATACACCACCTTCTCGACCTTCGAGCTCGAATCCCTCATGCTGGTCGAGAACGGCGAGATCGCGAAAGCGGGGCTCTATGTGCTGCTGTCGGTCGTGCTCGGGTTCATCGGCGCCTTTCTCGGCGTCTATCTGGCAAGGAATGTCTGAGATGGAAGAACAGGCCACACTGGTGCGCATCGCCCTCGACGAATCCGATCACGGACGGCGGCGCCATCTGATGCAGACGATCCTGGAGCGGCTGCGCGATGATTTTGCGCTCGACGGGGTTTCCGTGTTCCGCGGCATTGCCGGAATGAACGGGCAGCGGATCATCCATGCCGCCGACCTGATGCATTTTGATGTCGACCTACCGCTGATGATCGAATTCTGCTGCCCGCCGGACGTTGCCCGCGCGGCCGCGGCGTCACTCACCGATCTGGTGCCGGACGGGCATGTGATTTCCTGGCCGGTTACCCGTCATCGGCCGGGGTAGAGCGCCTTCCGATCCTTCTCGATCGGATGTCGTGCTCTATCCTGTTGGTCATCAGAGCATCTTTATCCGATCAGATGAGTCCATCTGATCCGATGATGTTCTGACGAGGCACAGCAGCGCCGGCAGGGCGAACAGCACCAGCGGAAACGCAACCGCGAATCCCGAGATCACCGCGATGGCGAGCGGCTGCTGCATGCCGCTGCCCTCGCCGATGCCGAGTGCGAGCGGCAACAGCGTCAGGATCGCGGCAAGCGTGGTCATCGCGATCGGGCGCAGCCGGTTCCGGCTTGCCGCAACCAGCGCCTCGCGGGGAGCCTGATGCGCGGCAAGGCTCTGGTATTCCGAGATGTAGAAAATCGCCATTTCGGTCGCGAGCCCGACGATCATCGTCATCCCCATCAGCGCGGTTATGTTGAGCGCCACACCCGAGAGATCGAGCCCGATGAACACCGCAAGGCTCGAGAGCAGCGCGGTGGCGACGATCGCCCCGGCGATGACGAAGCTGCGATAGAGGAACAGCAGCAGCACGAACTCGGCCAGCACGGCGGCGACGAACACGCGGGCAAGGCCGATGAATGCCTTCTGTTGCTGGCGGTAGAGCCCGCCAAGCCGGTAGCTCATGCCCGCCGGCAGCAGTCCAGGCTGCGCCAGCACGCGGCGCACCGAAGCAATCGCCGCGGAAATGCCGCCGCCGCTGATCCGCCCCGTTACCGCGACGATCTGACGCAGATTGTCGCGGGCGATCTCCGGCCGGCCCGACACCGTCTTCAGCGTCGCGAACGCCCCGAGCGGCACCAGCGCGCCGGAGGGTGCGGCGAGCGGCAGGCGCAGCAGATCGTCGGTCTGCGCGAAGGCATCGCGCGGCAGTTCCAGCCGCACGCCGGTAAACCGATCCTGGCCCGGCAGCGCGGTGACCACGCTGCCGCGCAGCGCCGTCGCCACCAGCCGCTCTACGGCGGCGGGATCGAAGCCAAACATCGCCGCCTTCGCAGGATCGACATGGATGTCGATCGAGTCCCCGGCGATCACCACGCCGTCCTGCACGCCCACCACGCCCGGAATCCGGCCGATCGCCGCTGCCACCCGCTTCGCCGTTTCATCCAGCCGCGCCGGGTCGCCATGCAGCTCGATCTCGATCGGCTCCGGCTGGCTGACAAGATCGCCAAGCAGGTCCGACATCAGCTGCGATTCGTCGAAATCGATGCCCGGCACACGGTCGGTGATCCGCTGGCGCAGCCGGTCCATCACCGTCCAGATCGGCGGTCGCTGCCCGAGCGGGCGAAGCTGGACGAAAATGTCGCCCTGATACGGCTCGTTGAGGTCGCCGCCGAGCCCGGCGCCGAGCCGGGTCGACCATGTCGCCACCGCCGGATCGGCGCGGAGAATATCCCCCACCTGGCGGATCTCGCGCGCCCCCTCGTCCAGCGAGGTGCCAGGACGCGCCTGGTAGTTGATCACGAACCCGCCCTCGTCCATCCGCGGCATGAAGCCGGTCGGCACCGCCGAATAGGCATAGGCGCCAGCCAGCACGAAGGGCACCAGCGCCACCAGCAGCCAGGCTGGCCGCCTCACCACAAGGTCGAGCACCCACCCATGCGTCCGCGCCAGCACCGACTCACGCGCGCCGCCGCCCGCGACCGGGTCGTGCCATTTGTCGAAATCGATCAGCCAGCGCGCCAGCACCGGCACCGCGAAGGCCGAGAACAGCCAGGAGGCGATCAGCGTGGAGGCCATGGTGATCGATAGCGCCTTGAAGAAGGCGCCGGTCACGCCGGAGAGGAAGGCAAGCGGGACGAACACGATCAGCGTCGCCAGCGACGAGCCGGCAAGCGGTGCCAGGAATTCCTGCGCCGCCGCCAGCACCGCGCCGCGCGCCGCGATCCCGCCCGCGCGCCCGGCCCGCCGCGCGACATGCTCGATCATCACGATCGCATCGTCGATCACCAGCCCCACCGCCGCGGCAAGGCCACCCAGCGTCATGATGTTGAAACTCATCCCCAACAGCGTGAGGATCAGCACCGCGGTCGCCATCGAGGCCGGCAGCACCAGCAGCGCGATCAGCGTGACACGCCAGCTCCGCAGGAAGCCGATCAGCACCAGCCCTGCCAGCACCACGCCGATCGCGATCGCATCGCGGACCGAGCCGGCGGCAGCGGTCACCAGCGTGCTCTGGTCGTACCATTTCACCAGCCGCACGCCCGCCGGCAGCCGGGTCTCATAGGCCGCGAGCGCGCGGCGCACCGCTGCATCCACCTGAACGGCGTTGCCGCTGGGCTGCTGGAAGACCTGCAACGTCACCGCGCGGTGATTGTTCTCGCTCACCCGGTAATAACGCGGCACCCGGCCCATCTCGACCCGTGCCACCTGCCCGAGCCGCACCACCCCGTCCGGCCCGCCGCCGACCACGATCCGCCGCACCTGCGCCATGGTTCGCAGCGTGTTCTGCTGCACCACCAGATAAAGACTGTCATGATCGGCGAGCCGGCCGACCGAGGCGAGCACGTTCGACCGCGATACCGCCTGCTCGACACTCGTCAGCGTCACATGCATCGCGGCGAGCTTCGCCGGATCGACGACGACATGCACCTCCGGCGTGTCGCCCCCCTGCACGCCGATCTTGGCCACACCGGGAATCCGCTCGAGTACCGGGACGATGTGATATTGCGCGATCGTCCTGAGATCCGCCTCCGAAATGCTGTGCGAGATCAGCGCATAGGCGATGATGGGAAACACGGTCGGGTCCATCCGCCGCACCACGTAGCGCGTGCCCTTGGGCAGGTCGGGCAATTGCTGCGCCAGCGCGGCGTCGACCTCGAGCGTTGCCGCCCGCATGTTGGTTCCCCAGTCGAAATCGATGAAAGCCTGCATCGATCCGCGCGAGGTGGTCAAGCGCACACCGCGCACGCCGGGCAGCGCCCGCAACGCCTGCTCGACCGGCTGGGTCACCTGCAGCATCATCTGATGCGCCGGCCGCGCCCCTGAATCGATGTTGATCCGCACCCGCGGGAACGAGGTGCGCGGGAACAGCCCCACTGGCAGGGATACCGCGCTGACCGCCCCGGCCAGCGCGAGGCACGCCATCAGGAACAGGACCGCCTTCTGCTGGCGGGCGAGGAACGCGGCGAAGTCCGGCATCAGTATCCCGGCTCCGCCTGCACGCGCACGGCAATTCCGGGTTGCAGCTGGGCATTCCCCGCGACCACGACCGGCAGAGACGGGTCGACCGGGCCGGCGACGATGCTCTCGCCATGCGCGCTCGCCAGCACGTGAACGATCACCCGCACCGCGTGACCGTCCCGTATCTGCCAGATCACCTCGCGCCCCTCCGCGGGCAGCGCCGCATCACGCGGCACGATCACGCCACGCACCGTGCCGGTGTCGATACGCGCGCGGACCATGCCGCCGATCAGCGCCTGCGCGGCGCCGAGCCCGACCGTCGCATCGACCAGCCCCGTCCGCGGATCGACCTCGCCTGACACCAGATCGATCCGCCCGCGCAATACAGCACCGCCAAACACACTCACCGATGCCGGCTGCCCCGCGGCGAGGCGCCGGGCCGCCGCCGGATCGACGCCGACGACCGCGACCAGCGCCGCCCGCCGCACCACCGTCGCGATCGCCGTCCCCGGCTGCAGCGCGGCGCCGGGTGCGGTTGAAATCGCGGTCACGATGCCGGCAAACGGCGCCTCGACCGCAGCCGTGGCCCGATCCGCACCCTCGCGCTTCAACGCATCGAGCGTCGCACGCGCCGCCTGCGCCGCCTGTTCCGCCTGCGCCAGCTGGATCCGGGTGGCGAGATGCTGCGCCAGCAGCGCCCGCGTGTGGGCGAGTATCCGCAGCGCCCCATCCCGCGCCGCGACGGCCTGTGCATAGGCGGCTCGCGTCGCCGCCGCGGCGGCGATCCGGGCGATCACCTGCCCCTTGCGGACAGCCATGCCCGGCCGCGCGTCGATCGCCGTCACAACCGCTTCGTAAAAGGTCGTGAGCGTCCGCGCCGCACCCGCCCCTGGCGCGATGTGGCCATAGGCTGTGATCGTGTGTTTCAGCGCGCCCCTTGTTACCGGAATGGTAGTGACCAGCACGCTCGGCTCGTCCGCCAGCGCGGCATTGCCCGCGAACCCGGCAACGGCCACCAGCACCAAGGTAAGACGCCGCACACCGGAGCAGAAAAATCGTGTCATGACATCAGTCCTTGGCGGGGCCAGAGAGGGAGCGAATCATCGGCAGGCCGGCGCCGAGCAGCGTGCGCAGCGATACGCGCCCGGCCGCGATCCGGCCCCGGAGGTCGATCGCCTCGGCCTGCCGGTTCGCCGCCGCATCGATCAGGTCGGCCTCGGCGCGGGCATCGACCAGCCCCGCCGCATAGGCGAGCCGCGCCGCCGCCGCATCGCGCCGGGCGATTGCCGCGCGCCGCGCCGCCTGGCGATATTCCGCGCCAAGCAACGTCAGCGCCTGTTGCGCCGCTTCCGCCTGTCCTGCCGCCTGGTCGAGTGCGGCGCGGAAGGCGGCTTTGAGTTGCCGGCGCGAGGCCCGCGCAACCGCGATCGCGCCGCGCTGGCCATCGAACAGCGGCAGGTCGAGCGTGATCGTCGGCCCCAGACTGGCCACCCGCGTCGTGTCGGTCCCGCCATTCACCGCGAGCGAGACCAGCGGGAACTGCGCGCGGATCGCAGCGCGCAGATCGGCATTCGTCGCTCGATAGCCGTAGCGCAGGGCGATCAGGTCGGGCCGCCGCCGGGCGAGATTGCCGACCAGCGCCGCCACACGCCGGGCCGGCAGCGGGGCGATGTCCGGTGCCGCGACCGGCAGGTCGGCGCCGGGTGCGAGGCCGAGCAGCGCGGCAAGGGCCGCGTGATCGGCCTGCTCCTGCTGCGCGATCGCATCCCGCGCTGTGTCGATCCCGGCGAGACTCGCCGCCGCCGTCGCCCCCGCGCCAATCGCAAGATTTCCCTGCCGGATCGCGGCGCGCGATGCGCGGTCGAGCCCGACCAGCGCGCTGCGCGCCCGGTCCAGCGCGGCCAGCCGTCGCCGCTCGTCCCAGAGGCCGATCGCCAGAATCTCCGCCTTCGCCGCCACTTGCCATTCCTGCCATTCGAACCGCGCCGCCGCCGCGGCGGTCCGCGCCCGGGCGGCGGAAAGGCGCGGGCCGCGTGTCACCAGCGCCGCGATGTCCTGGGTGATGCCGCCGGAGATCGACGGCGCGACCGCCGGCCCGCCGAGCAGGGCGGCGAACCCGCCGCTCACCTGCGGATCGGGCAGCAGCCCGGCGGCAAATTGCCGGGCGGCAGCGAGCCGCACCCCCGCCCGCCCGGCGGCCAGCGCCGGATCGTTCAGCACGGCGAGTGCGGCATAGTCCTCGGGCGTCAGGGCACCGCGCGCCGCAATCGTCCCGCCGCCCGGCAGCGCGCGGTCGAGTGCCGCAAGCGACCCGGCGGGGGATGGGTGCAGCGCGAGCGGCTCAGGGTGAAAACTGGCGCAGGCGGACAGGCCGAGCAGCGCGGCAAGGCCGGCGAAGCGGCGGAGAGAAGCGAGGGGAGAACCGATCACGCGTGGTTGGATGCCGGAGCGCAGCTGCCCCGCAGCTTACATGCAGTTTGTGATTCGGTAATGTTTCCCGTCGCGGCTTGACCGGCGCGCCGGTACCATGATCCTCCGCTCCGTGCATGACCGGACCGATGCGATGACGCAACCCAGCCTGGCCATTCTGCTGGTCGAGGACGACGACCTGACAGCGAATCTCGTGCGCGCCGCGCTTGGCGCCGAGGGGCATCTCGTCGCTGTTGCCGGCGATGGCAGGGAAGGCCTGCTGCGCGCCGCCGCCGGCCACGCGGGCAGGGCCTGGGATCTGCTGATCGTCGATCGCATGTTGCCGGGCCTCGATGGTCTCGCTCTGATCCGCACCCTGCGCGGCGCCGGCCTGAGCATGCCGGCGCTGTTCCTCACCGCCCTCGGCGGCATCGACGACCGGGTGGAGGGCCTGCGCGCCGGCGGCGATGACTATCTCGTCAAGCCCTTCGCCGCCGCCGAACTCGCCGCCCGCGTCGCCGCCCTGGCCCGGCGCGGCGAGATGCGCCCCTCCGGGCCGGTGCTCCGGGTCGAGGATCTCGAACTCGACCGGCTCACCCGCGCCGTCAGCCGCGCCGGCCGGCGCATCGACCTGAAGCCCCGCGAATACGAGGTGCTGGAATACATGATGCGCCATGCCGGCCGCGTGGTGACGCGGACGATGCTGCTCGAGGATGTCTGGAACTTCCATTTCGACCCGCGCACCAGCGTGGTGGAGTCGCATGTCTCCCGGCTGCGCGCCAAGCTCGGGGCGGGCGCCGGGCGCGAGCTGCTGCACACCGTGCGCGGCGCCGGATACCGCATCGGCGATCCCGCATGACTCGGCTCTGGCCGGCACCCGGTCACCCCGCGATCCTGCGCACCTCCGGCGTGCGTCTCGCCGCGCTCGGCGCCGCCGTGGCGGCGATGGGCGCCGTCATCGTCTTCGTCGTCATCTATTATGGAACCCTTGGCTCCCTGCGACAGACGCTCGATGCTTCGATCACCAACGAGATCGGCGAGATCCTGCCGCAGGGGACGGCAACGCCTGCCGCGGAGGCCGCCGGCGCCATCAACGCGGCCCTCGCGGAGAAGCCGTTCCGCATCTTCTACGCGCTTTCCGGGCCGAACGGCGCCGCCCTCGCGGGCAATCTGCGCCTCCCGCTGCCCGCGCCCGGCTGGCACACGCTGGACACGCCGGCCGGCGGCGCCTTCGCCCAAGGGGTGATGGAACTGCGCGTCCTCGTGGTCCGCCTGCGCGACGGCGCGTCGCTGCTCGTCGGCGTCGACGGCACGATGATCCGCCGGCTGAACGACCTGATCCGCCGCAGCTTCCTGATCGGCTTCGGCCTCACCCTCAGCCTTGGCCTCGCCGCCGGAATCGGTTTCGGCCGCAAGGCCCTCGCGCGGGTGAACGCGGTCAGCCTCGCCAGCCGCGAGATCATGGCCGGCGACCTCTCCCGCCGCATCCCGCTCGCCGGCAGCGGCGACGAGTTCGACCGCCTGGCCGAAACCGTGAACGCGATGCTCGACCGCATGCAGCATCTGATGGAAAATCTCGCAGCCGTCGGCAACGAGATCGCCCATGATCTCCGCTCGCCACTCGCCCGGTTGCGCGAAACCCTCGAACTCGCGCTGCGCGACCCCGAGCCGGCGGCGACCGGGACAGCCATCGCCGAGGCGATCGCGCAGGTCGACGGCGCGCTGGCGCTCTGCGGCGCCGTCCTCCGCCTCGCCCAGATCGAAACCGGTGCCCGCCGTGCCTCCTTTTCCAACATCGATCTGACCGACCTGCTGAACCGCCTGGTCGAGACCTACGAGACCGTGGCGGAGGAGGCGGGCCACCGTCTCATCGCGCAGGTCACGCCTCGCCTCGCCATCCGCGGCGATGCCCAGCTCCTCAATCAGATGTTCGCCAACCTGATCGAGAACGCGATGACCCATGCGGGCGGCCCGGCGCGCATCGGCCTCGTCGCCCGCGCTGAAGCGACGCGCGTGACGGTTCGCCTGACCGATGACGGCCCTGGCATTGCGCCGGACCACCGTGGTGCCGCGCTGCGCCGCTTCGGCCGGCTCGACCCGGCGCGCCATCGGCCCGGTTACGGCCTCGGCCTGCCGCTCTCCGCCGCCATCGCCGAACTGCACGATGCTGTCTTCACGCTTGACGATGCCACCCAGGGCGCGAACCGCCCGGGCCTCACCGTCACCCTCGTCTTTCCGGCGAGCAACGCCCCCAGACCGGGGTAAGGGTAGCGCCGACGAGCAGGAGACGATTTCAGGTCAGGGGTTTTCCCTCCGCCATGCCGTTGCGCGCGGAACCGCGGATCAGGCGCCGATACCGCTGGATGCGCGTCAGCAGGTGCCGTAACTCGGGACCGATCTGCTCCAGCTCGTCCAGATGCGTCTGCGACAGCGCGGCGAGCCTCGCCTCCCCGCTTTCGGTCAGCGCCAGCCGCACCCGCCTCCCATCCTCCGGATCGGTCGTCCGCGCCACGAAGCCGGCGGCCACCAGCCGGTCGACCAGTTCCACCGTGCTGTTGTGCTGCAGGATCAGGAACGCCGCGAGGTCGGACACGCTGGCGCTCCCCCGCCCCTGCATGGCGCGGATGCCGAGCAGCGCCTGGTGCTGGCGCGGCGTCAGCCCGTCGCGCCGGACGGCGGCCTCGCTGAAGGCGAGGAACTTCCGCAGGGCGAAGCGGAACGATGCCAGCATCTCGTAGTCCTCGTCGGTCAAACACGCATCAGCCATGCTGTCTCCTCTTCCCGGCGGGTTGTTGTATATCGTATTACGATATATGGCCAGCTCTTCCCTGCCCCGGAGTCCGCGATCAATGTCGTCATCGCCCCACCTTCCGTCTCCCGCCCGCCTTGGCGACTACACGACCGATCGCGGGATCTTCCGGCTGATCGGGTTCGGTGCCTGTGCCGGCCTGTTCGGCGTCATCGCCGGCTGGATCCTGCTGCGCATGATCGGGCTGATCAATAATCTCGTTTACTACGGGGTATGGTCGACCCGGATGCTCGCGGCAGGCGGCGCTGCGCCGGGCGGACATCCCGCGCTCTGGACGATCCTTGTTCCTGCCGGCGGTGCTGTGCTGATCGGCCTGATGGCCCGCTACGGATCGGAGAAAATCCGCGGTCATGGCATCCCCGAGGCGATCGAGGCGATCCTGCTCGGCGGCGCCCGGCTCGACCTGCGGGTAGCGATCCTCAAGCCGATCTCGTCAGCGATCTCGATCGGCACCGGCGGCCCATTTGGCGCCGAGGGGCCGATCATCATGACCGGCGGCGCCGCCGCCTCGCTGATGGCGCAGTGCTTCACCCTCACGGATGCCGAACGCAAGACCCTGCTCGTCGCCGGCGCCTGCGCGGGCATGACGGCGGTGTTCGGCACCCCGGTCGCCGCCCTTCTGCTCGCGGTCGAACTTCTGCTGTTCGAGCTGAAGCCTCGCAGCATCATTCCCGTCGGCGCCGCCTGCATCACCGCCGCGATCCTCCGCCGCTTCTGCATGGCTCCGGCACCGCTGTTTCCCTATGCCGGCGGCGTGATCGTCGATCCGCTGCACGCCCTGGGCTGGCTCGGCGTCGGGCTTGCCGCCGGGTTTGGCTCCGCCTTGCTCACCGTGCTCGTCTATGCCGCCGAGGACGGGTTCGAGACACTCCCGATCCACTGGATGTGGTGGCCGGTGCTCGGCGGCCTCGTCGTCGGCATCGGCGGCGTGTTCGACCCCGCTTCCCTCGGCGTCGGCTATCCCGACATCGCGCGCCTGCTCGCCGGCACGCTGGCCGGGGGTGCCGCGATCCGCCTCGTCCTGGTCAAGGGCGTGATCTGGTCGGTGGCGCTGGGCTCGGGCACGTCGGGCGGCGTGCTGGCCCCGCTGCTGATCATCGGCGGCGCGCTCGGCGCGGTCATGGCCCCCGTGATGCCGCACGCCGCCCCCGGCTTCTGGGTGGTGCTCGGCATGGCGGCGATGATGGGCGGCACCATGCGCGCCCCGATGACCTCGACGCTGTTCGCCGTCGAACTCACCGGCAATCACCTCGTCCTCCTGCCGGTGCTCGCCGCCAGCATGGCCAGCATGGCGGTGACCGTCCTGCTGATGAAGCGCTCGATCCTGACCGAGAAGATCGCCCGAAGGGGCCATCACCTCACCCGCGAATACAGCATCGATCCGCTCGCCGTGACCCGCATCCGCGACATCATGGCGACCAAGGTGGACACGCTGGCCGCGGATCTGCCGGTGGGGGCGGCGATCGAGCGGTTCCTCTCGCACGCGGCAGCACACCGCGCCTTTCCGGTGACCGGGCCGGACGGCCTGGTGCTCGGCCTCGTCTCCCGCGCCGACATCCTCGACTGGATCGGCGACGAGGTGCGGCGCGACCTGCCGTTGCGCGCGATGCTCGCCGGACGCGAGGTGGCCACCGCCGCGCCCGACGAGATGGCCGACACCATCGCGGTGCGCATGCTCACCCGGAACGCCCCGCGCATCCCCGTGGTCGACACGGATGGACGCCTCCTCGGCATCGTCTCCCGCGCCGACCTGCTGCGCGTCCACCAGCGCGTCATGCTCGCTGAAACCCGCCGCGAGCGGTTCTTCCCCTTCCGCCGCCGCGCCGCCGCACAGGAAGCGCAAAAGCCCGAGCCGCTCGCCGTGCCGTAAGGCGCCCCGCCGTCCGGAGCGCGGCGGATTGGCGCGCCGCCCCGTCCCCGGCATAACGGGGGCGACCACTTGGCCGACCCCTCGATTCCGGCGGGAGCACAAACATGCTGATCCTGAACCCCGATCCCGCCCATCGCGCGCCGCTCGACACCGCCGATGCGGCACTGCTCGGCGCGGATGCGGCCGACGAACTCGCCCGCCACCTCGCCCACCGCCCCGATCACCGCCCGACGCCGCTCATCGCCCTGCCTTGCCTCGCAGCCCGGCTCGGCGTCGCTGCCCTCCACCTCAAGGACGAATCGTCCCGCTTCGGCCTCGGCAGTTTCAAGGCGCTCGGCGGCGCCTATGCCGTGGTCCGCCTGGTGCTGGAGGAAGCCGCCCGCCGCCTCGGCCGCCCCGTCGGCTACGCCGACATGACCACGCCGGAGGTCCGCCGCATCGCCGCCACCATGACCTTCGCCTGCGCGACCGACGGCAATCACGGCCGCTCGGTGGCGCAGGGCGCGGCGATGCTGGGCAGCCGCTGCGCGATCCTCGTGCATGCAGGCGTCAGCCCGGCGCGGGTGGCGGCGATCGCGGACCTCGGCGCCGAGATCATCCATGTCGATGGCACCTATGATGATTCGGTGGCGGAGGCCGCCCGCCTGTCCGCCGCCCGTGGCTGGACCCTCGTGTCCGACATGTCGTGGCCGGGCTACGAACGGATTCCGGGCCTCGTCATGCAGGGCTATGTCGCGATGGTGGACGAGGCGCTCGCCGCCATGCCGGCGCCGCCCACCCATGTCTTCATCCAGGCCGGCGTCGGCGGCCTCGCCGCCGCGGTCGCCGGCCATCTCGCCGAACGCTTCGGCGCGCTTCGGCCGACCCTCATCGTCGTCGAGCCCGACCGCGCAGCCTGCGTGCTGGCGGCGGCGCGCGCCGGCAGAACCATCCGCATCGAGGCCGGCGCGCCGACGGTGATGGCCATGCTCGAATGCTACGAAACCTCGCTCGTCGCCTGGCGAATCCTCGCCCGCGCCGCCGACGCCTTCATGACGGTGAGCGAGGACGATGCCGTTGCAGCGATGAACCGCCTCGCCCGGCCCGACTCCGGCGATGTGGCGGTGGTGGCCGGCGAAAGCGGCGGCGCTGGCCTCGCCGGACTGCTCCGCGTCACCGGCGATGCCGGGGCACGGCAGGCGCTCGGCTGCGGCGCGGAAGCGCGGATCCTGGTCTTCAACACCGAGGGCGCGACCGATCCGGCGCGCTACCGCGACCTCGTCGGCCTCGACCCGGCGCTGGTGGCCGGCGCGGGATTATGCTCGATATAGATCGCCGCGCCCCCTGAGCGCTTGATCGAAGCGCTTGATCGAGCGGACGAAGTCCAGCCTTTCCTGCACCTCGCTGATGGCGGGTGCCGTGGCCGGCTCGCCGAGCGACTTTCCCTCGTACACCGCCTCGAATTTCAGCGAATGCGCTCGGCGGCCCCAGGAATTGCAGAGGTCCACCGGCGCGTCGCGAATACAGAGCATTACATATCGCGCCACCGGGATCGGAAAATGCTCTGGCGCCGCCCCGAACTCGGCTGGACGCCCCCGGTCAGCACCTTGATCAGCGCCGTCTTGCCCACACCGCCGCCGCCTGATTTAACCATGCGAAACAGGGGAGACCGACCATGAACGACATGCCGCCCGGAATCACCAGGACCGACGAGGGGATCGACGGCGTTGTCTGGAACGTCCTCGGCCAGACCTACACGCTGAAGCAGGAGTCGGACCATTCGATGGCCTGGCACGCGGTCTTCCCGCCCGGCACCTTCGTCCCCCCGCATGTCCACCCGACGCAGGACGAATTCATCTACATGCTGGAGGGAAAATTCGATCTCTGGCTCGACGGGCAGGATCTCTCGGCCGGTCCCGGCGACCTGGTCCGCATGCCGATGGGCAAGCCGCACGGCATCTTCAACCACTCGGATGCCGACGTGAAATGCCTGTTCTGGGTCGCCCCCAGTCGCTCGCTGCGCGCCCTGTTCGAGCGGATCCACAACCTCGCCGACCCTGCGGAGGTCGTCCGCATCGCGGCCGAGCACGAGGTCCATTTCCTGCCGCCGGGCTGAACCCGCCATGCGCGTGCTCATCGCCGGCGGCGGCATCGGCGGACTCACCCTCGCCCTCATGCTGCACCGAAGCGGCATAGAGTGCCTCGTGCTGGAGGCCGCACCGGAAATCCGTCCGCTCGGCGTCGGCATCAACATCCTGCCGCACGCCGTCCGCGAACTCGCCTCCCTCGGCCTGCTGCCCGCGCTCGACGAAATCGGCCTGCGCACCCGCGCGCTCTCCTACCTCAACCATCGCGGCCAGGTGATCTGGACCGAGACGCGTGGCCTGCATGCCGGCCACGACGTGCCGCAATTCTCCATCCATCGCGGCCGGTTGCAGGACATGCTCTGGCGCACCGCGCGCGAGCGGCTGGGGGAGCGGGCGCTGCGCCCGGACGCACGCGTCGCCGCCGCCACCGAGGCGGACGGTGCCGTGCGGGTCACGCTCACCAACGCCGCCGGTAATCGCGAGACGATCGCAGGCGATGTGCTGATCGGCGCTGACGGCATCCATTCCACCCTGCGCCCGCTGCTGCTCGACGCCGACCCGCCGATGCGCTGGAACGGCATCCAGATGTGGCGCGGCGCGCTCGACTGGCCGGCCTTCGGCAGCGGCGATGAAATGATCATCGCCGGCAACGCCACTGCCAAGCTCGTCTTCTACCCGATCGGCCAGCCCGCCGCCGGCGCCGCCGGCACGCGGCTGACCAACTGGGTCGTCTATGCCCGCACCGGCGCCGAGGGCACCTCGCCGCCCGCGCGCGAGAGCTGGTCGCGCCGCGGCGCCTGGGAGGAGTTCGCCCCGCTGGTCGCCGGCTTCGCGCTGCCCTTCGTCGATATCGAGCGCCTCGCCCGCACAACGCGCGAAATCTTCCTCTACCCGATGTGCGACCGCGATCCGCTGGACCGCTGGACGCGCGGGCGCATCACGCTGCTCGGCGACGCGGCGCATGCGATGTATCCGGTCGGCTCGAACGGTGCCTCGCAGGCGATCCTCGACGCCCGCTGCCTTGCCGACCGTCTGGCCGCAAGCGCCGACACCCCCGCCGCACTCGCCGCCTACGAGGCCGAGCGCCGCCCCGCGACCGCCGCCGTGGTGCGGTCCAACCGCGTCGGCGGCCCCGAGCGCGTCATCGACCTCGTCGCCGCCCGCGCCCCCGACGGCTTCGCCCGCATCGACGACGTCGCCCGCCCGGACGAGCTGGAGGCCATCGTCCGCGGCTACGCCACCCTTGCCGGCTTCGCAGCACCGCAACCTGCGAGCGGCGCGCCATGACCGACCCGTCCGACCCCGTCTTCCAGTATCTCGCCGGGCAGATGCGCCCCAGCCATCCGGCGCTGATCGAGGCCTTCCTGCGCGAGGGCGACGCCGCCATCGCCGCCCGCGCGCCCCGGCTCGACATCCCCTACGGCCCGCATGAGCGCGAACGCTTCGACTTCTTCGCCTCCCCCGGTGCCGCGGCGACCCTGCTCTACCTGCACGCCGGCTACTGGCAGGGGCGCGACAAGGCGCAATTCCGCTTCCTCGCGCCGCCCTTCGTCGATGCTGGCTTCAACGTCGCGCTGGTGAACTACCCGCTCTGCCCCGATGCCAGCCTCGCCGCGCTGACCGGATCGGTGCGCCGCGCCGTCCCCGCCGTCTTGAACGCTGCCGGCACCGGCGGGCTCATCGCCATCGGCCATTCCGCCGGCGCCCATCTCTCCGCCGAGCTCGCGCTGACCGACTGGGACGGTCCGAGCCCGGTCACCGCCATCATCGGTCTCAGCGGCGTCTATGATCTCGACCCGCTGCGCGCGACACCGCTGAACGACCGCCTCGGGCTCGACGCCGCCGCCGCCCGCGCCGCCTCGCCGGTGCATCGCGTGAAGCAGCTCATGCCGCCGGCGATCTTCGCCGTCGGCGGCGACGAAACCCCCGCCTTCCGGGCGCAGACCGGCGCGATGCACGCGGCCTGGCGCGCCGCCGGCAACATCGCCCACGAGATCATCGTCCCCGGCGCCGATCATTTTTCTCTCCTGCGCCACCTGGCCGATCCCGCGTCGCCGCTCTTCGCCGCCATCGCGCCGCTCGCCGCTCGCCGCTCGCCGCCCCGGGCCGCTGATCCGCCCCGCCGCGCAATGATCGAGATCAATGCGCCGCCGACCATCCCCTGTCGTCCTTCCGGCCTCATGCTTTAGGGGAATGTCCAATGATGAGAGCCGATCTCCTGGCCGAGGCGCCACCAGCCGATGACGGCCGCGCGCCCTGGTCGCACGCCGAATTCGAGGCGAAGCTGCGCGAGGCCGGCAGCGCCTACCACATCCACCATCCGTTCAACGTGATGCTCAACACCGGCAAGGCGACGCCGGAGCAGATCCGCATGTGGGTCGCCAACCGCTTCTATTACCAGATCGCGATCCCGGTGAAGGATGCGGCGATCCTCTCCAACTGCCCCGACCGTGAGATCCGCCGCGGCTGGATCCGCCGCATCCTCGACCATGACGGCTTCGACTACGAACTGCCCGACGGCACCCATCTGCGCGACGATGGCGGCATCGAAGCCTGGCTCCGCCTCGGCATCGCCACCGGCCTTCCGCGCGAGGAGATGCTCGACCTGCGCCACCTCCTGCCCGGCGTGCGCTTCGCGGTCGACGCCTATGTCAATTTCGCCCGCCGCGCGCCCTGGCAGGAGGCCGTCTGCTCCTCGCTGACCGAGCTTTTCGCGCCGGACATCCACCGCCAGCGCCTCGCCACCTGGCCCGGACACTATCCCTGGATCGAGAGCGAGGGGCTGGACTATTTCCGCAACCGCACCAGCCAGGCCCCGCGCGACGTTGTCCACGGCCTGCAGATCACGCTTGCCCATTTCGCGACGAGGCCAATGCAGGAGCGCGCCCTGCAGATCCTCAAGTTCAAGCTCGATATCCTGTGGACGATGAACGACACGATGGGACGGCATTACGGCGTCACCGCCTGAGCCTGCCTGCAAGCCAGAGCACGGCCCGATCCCGATGGATCGGATATGGCGCCCTATCATACTGATAAAACAGAATCTTTATCCGATCAGACAACCCCGTCTGATCGGACGATGCTCTGGCGCCGGGGGCCATTGCCGCGAGGCCGGGCGCATCCTTAGAGCACTTTCCGATCCGGCTGGATCGGATGTAGTGCTCTAGGGTTTGTGGGGATTCATCGTGAGTTGATGACGGCTGCGGCGAGGTAGATCATTGCCTGGAAGCTCTGGTCTGTTTTGCAGGCGCGCAGGGCGATGCGTTTGAACTCTTTGAGCTTGCAGAAGAAATTCTCGACCAGATGACGCCATTTGTAGATTTCGCGGTCGATTTTCAGCTTCAGTGCCCGGGCCGGATGCTGGGAAATGACGACCCGGGCGCCTCTTTCGTTGAGTTCTGCGACCAGAGCGTTGCTGTCGAATGCCTTGTCTGCGATCAATCCACCGAATTCGACGTTGTCGATCAGTGGCGGGACCTCGATGCCGTCATGGCGATTGCCCGGCATGAGACGAAAGCGCACAAGGTTGCCCAGGGCATCCGTCAGCGCCAGGATTTTGGTTGTCATGCCACCTTTGGAACAGCCTATGGCCTGGCTTTGAGTCCCCCTTTTGCGCCCTGGCCGTGACGGTGGACCTTGACGATCGTGGCGTCGACCATGGCGTATTCCATATCGGGTTCATCAGATACCGCGTCGAAAATCCGTTTGAAAACATCAGCGCGGCGCCAGTCGTTGAACCGGCGGTAGGCCGTGCTCCAGTTGCCAAACATCGAAGGCAGATCACGCCACGGACTGCCAGTGCGGACAATCCAAAGTACCGCTTCCAGAAACAGCCGATTGTCCCGCCCGCTGCGGCCAGGGTCACTCGCCTTGCCAAGACAATGCGGTTCCATCCTCGCCCATTGGGCGTCCGTCAGTACAAATCGTTCCATTCACAGCTTGAATCACAGCAACACCCAAATGGGAATCCCAAATCCCCACAAACCCTAGTATATTGATAAATCGAGCATCTTTATCCGATCAGATGGTTCCATCTGATCGGATGATGCTCTAGCAGCCGCACCCAATCCCGTATTCCGAACTTTCGCGCGTGAATGAATAATTGTATGGAAAAATTAAATGCGTATAAGGAATTGATCATCTTTTGTCTGGACTTTCATATTTCCGGGCGCAAGGCGCTGCACGAAACGCAGGGATGGGGATGCTATGAGCAGAATTCACATGATCGCGCGGACGATGCTCGGTGGGCTGGGTTTTGCCGTTATGATCCAGGGGGCGGCAGACGCCGCGACGCCAGAGACCGCCGCCCGAATCCGTGAACTGAACGACCGGCTGAACCATCAGGCTGCGGTGTTGCAGAAACAGAAATCGAGCCTGGTCGCGCAGATGGATGCGATCCGCACCGAACTCGAGTCGATCCGGCGTGAGCGCGCCGAACTCGCGGCACTCAACGGCGGCGCGCCGCCACCCGCCCGCCGGCGCGTCGCACAAGCCCCGGCTACTACGGTACCGGCCGCGGCGCCGCGCGAGACAACAGCCCCGGCCGCCGAGGCTGCCGCCTCGAACCAGCGCGAGCAGGCCGACGCCAACCGTAAGGCGCGGGCCAACCTCGTGCTGCAAACAAACTCGTCCCTCGCCCAGTCCGGCGGTGTGCTGACGCCGAAGGGGACGCTCGTGATCGAGCCGTCGCTGCAATATTCCTATTACAACAGCAATCAGGTGAACGTCAGCGGGTTCACCATCGTTCCCGGCATCACCTTCGGGAACATCAACATCAACAAGGTATACGAAAATCTGCTCACCGAGCAGCTCACCCTGCGCTACGGCCTCACCGGACGGTCTGACATCTATGTGCGGATTCCCTTCGACACCGGGTATAACACCACGATCACCTCGCCGGTCCTGGTCGGCCAGAGCGTCGGGCCGCTGACCGTTTCGGCGCACGCCTTCAACCTCGGCGATGTCCAGTTCGGCGGCAGCTACCAGCTCAACAGCGGCTCGGAATCGGTGCCGACCTTCGTGGCCAACCTCAACTTCAAGACGATGACCGGAACGAGCCCGTTCAGCGTGCCGATCTTCACCACGAACTCGCCCCAGGGGATCTATCTGCAAGGCGTGGACAAGCGCCTGCCGACCGGCACTGGCTTCTATCAGCTCCAGCCGAGCCTGACGATGCTGTATCCGACCAGCCCGGTGATCCTGTTTGCCAATCTGAAATACGTCTATAATTTCGGCCGCACCGTCAGCATCCAGAACCCCGGTGGCGGCGCACCGATAAAGGCGAAGCTGCAGCCGGGCAACGGTATCGGGCTGTCCTTCGGCATGGGCTTCTCGCTCAACAACCGCGCGTCGTTCAGCGTCGGCTACGAGGAAGACCAGTATTTCGACGAGCAGCAGAACGGCCAGAGCATCAAGGGCACGGCGTATGACGCGGGCGCCTTCGATTTCGGCCTCGGCTACCAGATCACCCATAATGCCAGCCTCAATGTCGGGGTCAGCATCGGCGTTGGCCCCAATTCGCCCGCCGCACAGATCGTCGTCCGCCTGCCGATCAGCCTGAACATTCTCTGACCGCCGCCGCCGCGAAACGCGGCGGGGCATTTCGGCTCCGGGCGGGTTAAACCCTCGCTTGACCGTGATCGGCGAATGGTGTTTGCTCCGCTGGTCTGCTGGCTGGGCCAGTGGACAAGCGGGAGGATAACAGACGTGCCGCAAGGCGCCTTTTCCGTGATCGGGCATCTGCCGGATCTGCGCGATTCCGTCATGCGGCGGACGACGCGCGAGCTGGTTGCCGAGAAGATCGCCGGGCTGATCGCTGCCGGGATCGTCAGGGTCGGGGATCCGCTGCCAAGCGAACGCGACCTTGCCTCGGCGTTTCAGGTCAGCCGCGAAACCGTTCGCGGCGGCATCCAGATCCTCGCGGCACGCGGCGTGATCGAGGTATCGCAAGGCGCGCGGACGCGGGTGATCAGCACCGAACTCGGCCCCATGGCGCCCGGCGTGACCGAAACCCGGCGGATCAACGAATACGATATCGAGACCGTTCATGCAGCGCGCATGCTGGTCGAGCGCGAAGTGGTCGCGGCGGCGGCGCGGGAAATCACGCAGGACGATCTCAACTTCCTGCGCCGCTGCCTCGAGACGCAGAAATCGGCGGAGACCGACCCGGTCCGGTTCCTGATTTCCGACCGCGAATTCCACCTCGCGATCTATCGCGCCTGCGGCAATCCCGCGCTCGCCGATTTCGTCAGCGATCTCTACACGCACATGATGGAAATCCGCCGCCGCGCGGTGGCACAGGAGCAGGCCGTGGCCCGGAGCGTTGCCGATCACGAGGCGATCCTCGACGGGCTGACACGGCATGACGAGGCGGCGGTGGTCGCCGCCTTCGACGTGCATCTCGACCGGATCTACCAGACCACCCGCCACGTGATCGAGGGCGGCAGGCCGCCGCCCCGCGCCCGAACGGGTAACAGCTGAACCGACAATCCCAAACAAACCGGAGGAAACCATGACCGACGACATCATCATCCACGCCAAACCTCGCCTGATCACGAGGCGAACCCTCGGCAAACTCGCCGCACCGACGGTCTTTGCCGCGGCAATGGCGCCCGGCCTTGCCTTCGCCAAGGGCAAGCGCCTCGCCTACATCACCCCGGGGCTCGACCTGCCCTACTGGCGCACCCTCTCCAACGGCATCGCCGCCGAGGCAAAGAAGCACGGCGCGAGCTCGGTCACCTATGACAGCCACAACTCGGCGCAGACCCAGCTGACCAACGCGCAGGACGCGATCGCCAAGAATGTGGATGGCATCATCCTCTCGCCGACCGATACCTCGACCGCCCCCTCCGTCCTCGCCGCCGCCGCCCGCGCGCGCATCCCCGTCGTCATCGCCGATATCGGCACTTCGGGCGGCGAGTATCTCTCCTTCGTCATCTCCGACAACCGCAAGGGCGCCTACGGCATCGGCAAGGTGCTGGCCGCCGAACTCAAGGCGACCGGCCGCAAGCAGAACACGGTGGGTCTGGTGACGATCTCGCTCGCCCGCCAGAACGGCAAGGACCGCACCGCCGGCTTCATGCAGGCGATGGACGAGGCCGGGATCAAGCGCGTCGCCCTCTCGCAGATGCAGACCTATACGGCCGATGAAACCTTCAAGTTCGTGCAGGACATGCTGACCGCGCATCCCGAGATGGACGGGCTCTTCGTCGAGACCGACGAGCCGACCATCGGCGCCCTGCGCGCGATCCACGCCGCCCACCGGCAGAAGACGATGAAGGTCGCCGCGTTCGATGGCATCCCGGAATTCATCAAGATGATCGAGGACGACACCATCGTCGGCTCCGGCATGCAGCAGCCCTACCTGTTCGGCACCGAATCGGCGAAGGCGCTGTTCCAGCATTTCGCCGGCACGACCCCGCCGAAGCGGATCGAAATCCCGATCATCGTGGTCGACAAGTCGAATGTCGCCAAGGAAGCGCCGATCGTCCGCAAGACGACATTCGGCCTGAGCTGAGCGATCGCCGTGGCCCTGCTCGAACTGCGCGACATCTGGAAGCGTTTCGGGGTTACCCAGGCGCTTTCCGGTGCCGCGTTCGATCTCCGCGCGGGAGAAATCCACGCTCTTGTCGGCGCCAACGGCGCCGGCAAGTCGACCCTTTCACGGATCATCTCGGGCCATATCAGGCCCGATTCCGGAGACATCCTGCTGAACGGGGCACGGCTGCGCCATGCCGGCGCGCGCGATGCCATCCGCGCCGGCATCACCATGGTGACGCAGGAAACCTCGCTCGCGCCCGATCTATCGGTGCTCGAAAACATCATGCTGCCGCGGATCGCGATGCCCGGCCGGCTCGACTGGCGCGCCCTGCGGCGGCAGGCGCAGGCGCTGATCGGCGAGATCGGCCAGAGCGAGGTGCTGCGGCCCGACATGAAGGTGAGCGAGCTGAGCATCGGCCAGCGCCAGCTGGTCGAAATTCTCAAGGCACTGGCGCTGGACAGCCGGATCATCATTTTCGACGAACCGACCGCTTCACTCTCGCCACACGAGGCGGAGCAGCTGTTCGGGCTGATGCGCAGCCTCGCCACACGGGGGCACGGGCTGATTTTCGTGTCGCACCGGCTGGAGGAGATTTTCGCCGTCACCGACCGGGTGACGGTGCTGCGCGAGGGGCGGATCGTCGCCAGCGGCCTTGCCACCGAAACCTTGCAGCAGGGCGAGCTGGTGCGCCTGATGGTGGGGCGCGAGCTGCAGGACATCTACAACCGCGGCGGCCGGAGCCGGCGGCGCACGGATGGCGCGGTCGTCCTTCGGGTCAACCATCTGAGCTGCCCGCCGATGGTCCGCGATGTCTCCTTCGAGGTTCGCGCCGGCGAGGTGCTTGGTCTCGCCGGGCTGGTCGGCGCCGGACGCTCGGAGACGATCGAGACGATTTTCGGCCTGCGCCAGCCGGTCTCCGGCACGATCGAGCTCGACGGCAAACCATTCCGGGCTCGCTCGCCGCGGGATGCGATAAGGGCGGGTATCGGCCTCATCCCGGAAGACCGGCGAGGCCAGGCGATCGTGCCGGATTTCTCGGTGCGCGAGAACCTGCTGCTCGCGCATCTCGGCGCGCGCTCCGCCGTGACGCTCGGCTATGGCACGCGCGGCGCCGCGGTGCGCGCGCTGCTCGAACGGCTGGAACTGCCGGAACGGCGCCTGCTCGACGCCAACATGCTCAATTTCAGCGGCGGCATGCAGCAGAAGGTGATCCTGGCGCGCGGTCTCGTGCTCGCGCCACGGTTGCTACTGCTCGACGAACCGACACGCGGCGTCGATATCGGCACCCGCAGCAGCATCTACGCAATGTTGCGCCGGATCGCCGATGAGGGTGTGGCCTGCGTCGTGGTATCGTCGGATTTCGAGGAAGTGATCGGCGTGTCGGACCGCATCGCCGTGCTCAGCGATGGCGCAAGCGTCGCGGAACTGCCCGCGGAACTGATTGATATCGAAAAGCTCGGCATGTTCGCCGCACCGCGCAGCTCGGCGGAAAAGACCCACACCGTGCTCGCGGAACTGGTGGCGCGGTATGGCGGCACGGCCTACTGGATGGCCGCCGAGGGCGGCCGGCTGTTCTGCTTCGACAGGGTGGGCGACGATCCGTCGGCCGATCCCGGCTTCGTCACCGGTGGCTTTCCGGAAATCGCGGCAACGGCAATCGCCCATGCGGTGGGCGCGCCGGCCGGCGCACTGCACCGGGCCGCGGATGGCGCGCGCCCGACCCTGCTGGTGCCGATTTCCGGCAAGCGCGGCCACAGCCTCGGGATTGTCGGGCTGACCTTCGGGCGGGCGCCGGCCGATTTCGACGCTGCCGCGGTGACGCAACACATTCTCGCAGCGCTCGGCGAGCGGCGGGACGCTCCAAACGAGACCAGGATCGAGGCATGACCCCCATGAACGGACCCGCCACTTCCCTCACCGGGCAGACCGGTACCGCGCCGCGCCGCACGCTGCTCACCCTGCTCGCGACCCAGATCGAGCTGCGCATGTCGCTCGTCGTCGTCGCGGTGATGGCGGTGCTGTCGCTGATCTCGCCGTATTTCCTCACCCTCAACAACATGCTGAACCTGCTGAGCCAGTCGGTCGTGGTCGGGCTGCTGGCACTCGGGCAGACGCTGGTGATCCTGATCGGCGGCATCGATCTGTCGGTAGGCTCCCTGGTGGGGGTGACGGGGATCGTGCTCGGCCTCTCGCTGCACCATGTCCCGATGCCGGTTGCGTTCCTGTTCTGCCTTGCGGCGGGCGCCGCGGCCGGGCTGGTCAACGGCCTGATCATCACCTACGGGCGGGTGGCCGCCTTCGTCGTCACGCTCGGAATGATGTCGATCGGGCGCAGCCTTGCCTATGTGCTGAGCGGGGCGAACTCGATCAGCGGATTGCCGGCCGGCCTCGGCGCGCTTTCGGCGGACTCGCTGTTCGACATTCCGGTGGACTTCCTTGTGCTGATCGCGTGTTACGCGCTGTGCTGGTGGTTCCTGAACCATACCAAAGGCGGGCGGACGCTGTACGCGCTCGGTTCGAACGCCGAGGCGGCGCGGGTCGCGGGGCTGCGGATCGGGACATGGAGCGTGCTGGCCTATGTGATCTCGGGCCTGATGAGCGGGGTTGCGGCGATCTTCATGGCGTCGCGAATTCTCTCGATCGACCCGATCGGCGGCCAGGGCCTGGAACTCGACGCGATCGCAGCGGTCGTGATCGGTGGCGCCAGCCTGTTCGGCGGCCGCGGCTCGATCATCGGCACCCTGTTCGGCGTGTTCGTCATGCTGTTCATCCGCAACGGGCTGAACCTGCTCAACGTCTCGCCCTACTGGCAGGGCACAGCGATCGGATCGGTCATCATCGTCGCGGTGCTGGCGGAGCGGCTGCTGAGCGGCGCCCGCCGCCGCGGCTGAACCGCTCAGAACCGATAGTGCAGGCCCGCGGAAATCAGGTTTTCGGATTCCATGCCACCGGTGCGGTCTTCGGTTGCCGTGAAGTACGTATCCTGCAAGCGAACGAACCAGGAGCTGCCGAGCGGCAGATCGACCCCGAACCCGCCGTCAAGCCCGTATTTCCCCCAGCCGGCCACCGCGCCGAACTTGGCGAAGAGCGGATACCCCGGAAGATAGACCAGGCCGTCGAGGCTGAATTCTGGCCCCGGCCGCACCGCCCGCTCTTCCTTGCCGGTGGTGATCAGGAAAGCGTCGAGGCCGAACGTGGTCAGGCCAGGAACCGTATGGCGGTAGCCGAGCGAGACATAAGCGGAGCCAGGAATGAAATTATACCCGGCGCCGACGTTGAGGTTCCGCGCCTGTGCGACAGAACCGAGCGACGCCGCGAGCAGGATGCCGGCAACGGAAAGCCAGCGGCAGGCTTTCGATGCGATTGTTTGCATTATCAGTCCAAGCGCCTCCTGAGCCGGATCGTTTTGCTGATGCCCGCAGCCCCGGAGCGCGGCCGGCATGCGCGGACGGGAGGCTTCGAACGGCAGGGTAACCTTGGGGACAGGCTCAATCAAGCGACCCATCAAGCGTTCCGGGATATCTTTGAGGGGCGGGCCGGCTGTCTTGCCCGGGAAGACCCGGCATCATTATTTGCATGAACGAATATATTGTACGACGCGCGGCGCGAGGCAAATATTGCGATTAGGTAAATTTTTTGCTAACAAAAGAGCTGGTTGCTTTTTTGAGAAATTGACAGCGGAGAAATATCTTTTTGATTTAAAATTCTCAAAATAATTCTCTTGATCTTTTATTTACACAAGTCCGATGCAGTGATGGAAATACCCGCTAAACTCGCCATTAACGATTCTGATATAGTCAATCCGTAGCGGCGGCAGGTTCGTCCATGTTTCTCAGGTCGGCTGATTTTACCGGATCATTCTCGAAGCTTTCTGATTTGTCACCGTTCAAGAATGCCATGACTGTCATCGTCCAGGCCGCGCGCTTCCGGAACGAAGCGCCTGTGCGGCAACGCGACCCGGCTTCATGCTGAGTGCGCATCCCCTGCTGGATCTGATGAAGGCGCCGCTGCTCGGCATCGGCGCCGCAGGGGTTGTTTACGCGATTGCAGCACGCACCGGGCGGATGCCGCCGCGGGGACGAATTGTCCTCGTTGGCCTTCTCGGCACGGTGGCGGCGGTCGGTGGCTGGCTGGTGTTCCTGGTCAGTCTGCATATCTACTTTCCGCATGTCCGCGATGCGATCCCCCTCGCGGCACGGCTCGAATCCTTCAGCTTCATGGCGGGCGGCGCGTTTATCGCACTGTTCATCACGCTGTTCCTGACGCGCAACAGCCGGAACATGGCGCTCGCCAGTTCGACGATTGCCGCGGGGGCGTCGTGCATGGTGTTTGCCGCCGTCAGCGGCATCGCGCAGCCCTTCACCCTCGCATACGAACTCAGCCGGGTCGTCGTCACGATGCTGGCCGGCGGCCTGTTTGCCGCAGTCGGAATCCGGTTTGCGAATCGCCCGGACAGTTTCCCCCTGCTCAGCATTCCCGCACTGGGATTTTCGGTCGTGGTGCCGATTTTTGGCGCGCTCTCGGCGATTCTGCCATTTGCCGACTGGGTAACGGCAACACGCCAGCAGAACTCCTTTGCACTGCACCCGCTGCAACTCGTGTTCGTTTCAGAACTCGTCGTGATGCTGACATTCGCATTGGCCGGCGCCGGCGTCGACCGGCAGAACGCGCTCAGGGTCGCCAGCGAAAACACCCGCCTGCGCGAACTGACGGACAACATGTTCGAGGCGCTGCTGATTCATCGCAAGGGCGTCATCGTCGAAATCAACCAGGTATGTTCGAAGCTGTTCGGCTGGCCCGCCGAGGTGCTGGTCGGCAGCCCGATCGACCGCTTTCTGCCAGGACTCGCAACGATCGACCGGGCCGATCTGGAGGGACCGCATGCCGGCGAGACCACGATCATGACGGCAGGCGGCGAATCCATTCCGGTCGAAACACTGTCGCAGATGATCAGTTTCGGGGGCAACAAGGCGCAGGTCACTGCGCTGCGCGACATCAGGAGCCGACGCGCCGCGGAAGAAAAAATCCGGTTTCTTGCGCATCATGACGCGTTGACGAAACTGCCGAACCGGCTGTTGCTGCAGGAGGCGCTGGCACGGGAGATCGCGGCAATTCGTGCCGGTGGCCCCGGACTTGCAATCTTCTACATCGACCTCGATCGCTTCAAGTCGGTGAACGACACGCTAGGGCACCAGATCGGCGATAAGCTGCTCCAGATGGCCGTGGCCCGTATTCTGTCCAATATCCGGGACATCGATCTGCTTTGCCGGATTGGCGGCGATGAATTCGTGCTCCTCCAGCCGCGCGTCGAGAATCCCGAGATCGCGGGATCGCTGGCAACGCGCATCAATCACGCGATCAGCCAGCCCTATCAGATCGACGGTCATGCAGTGAATATCGGGGCCAGCATCGGGATCGCGCTCGGACCGCAAGATGGCACGGAAGCCGACAAGCTGATCGGCAAGGCCGATGTCGCGCTCTACCGCGCCAAGGCAGACGGGCGAAACCGGCACTATTTCTTCCGGCCCGGCATGGACACCGTGCTGCGCCGACGGCGCGTGCTTGAACAGGAACTGTCAGCCGCAATCGAGCACGAAGATCTCACCATCAACTACCAGCCCGTGGTGACGGCAGACTGCCAACTGGTTGGGTTCGAGGCGTTGTTGCGCTGGACATCTCCGACGCGCGGCAGCATCTCGCCTGACGAGTTCATTCCGATTGCCGAAGAAACCGGACTGATCGTGAAGCTCGGCGCATGGGTTCTCGATGCCGCGTGCCAGCAGGCGGTGAGCTGGGGTGGGCGATACTGGGTGGCCGTCAACGTGTCTCCACGGCAACTCACCGAGGAGGACTTCCCTCGACTGGTGGCGGAAACCATGACCCGCGCCGGGCTAGCCGCGCATCTTCTCGAACTCGAAGTCACCGAAGGCGTGCTGCTGCATGACAACGCCCAGGCGCTCAAAGCGCTTGCGGAGCTGAAACATCTCGGACTGCGCATCTCCCTCGACGATTTCGGGACCGGGTATTCCGGACTGTCCTCCCTGCACCACTACCCGTTCGACAAAGTCAAGATTGACCGCTCCTTCATCGCCAGGATCGCGGATGGCGACCGTGCGCGGGCAATCGTGGCGGCCGTGCTGGCGATGAGCCGCCAGCTCGGCCTTACCGTGACCGCCGAGGGGATCGAGACGGCGACCGAATTCACGGTGATGCGCGACAGCGGATGCGATCTCATGCAGGGCAATTTCCTGAGCCCGCCGATCTGCGACAACGACCTCGACCTCTACATCAAAGCCCAGGGATGCCGCGATGCCGCACATGCTTGAGCGCAGAGACCGGCGACCAGCACGGGACCGCAAATCTGCCGTAGCTGTGCAGCTTGTCTGCGCACTGACCCTCGGACTGGCGCTTGTTGCCGGGACTGCCCATGGCCAGACCCCATCGTCCGTGCCGTCCTTTACCGCAACGGATATCAAGGTTCTCAACAAGCTGTTGATATTCCTGCGCCCGGCAGTAAAAGCCAACGGAATCATTGCAATCGCGTATCGCTCGGGCAATGCAGCGTCGAAAGCCGACGCTGAAGCGATCGCAGCAATGATCGGCCATGGCTTCATGACAGGCACCGCCCATCTCCGACCGGTTCCGGTCCCGGCAAACCGGCTGTTGGCAGACAAGTTCGAGATCATAATCCCGGCCGATGAAACGCCGATGCAGGAGGTGGCAGCGGCATCGGCGTCGCATCACGCGCTTTGTGTTACCTCGCACGTTGCGCGGGTGCGGGCCGGAACATGCACGCTTGGTATCGTGTCGCAACAACGGGTGACAATCGTCCTGAACACGAAAGCCGCACATCGCGCCGGAGTGAGTTTCGCTGCCGCGTTGTTATTGATGATCGAGGAAGTATGATGCGGCAGCAACATCGCAGATCGGCTCGTGCGATCATTCAGGTAGCCCTGCTCGCCTCTCTGGCTCTCATGGGACGGGCCCATGCGCAGATCTTCCCCTATGGCCAGCTGGAACAGGTATTCGGCGCACCCGTGACCGCGGCTGCAACAGGCACACCTCAGCTCGCGAGCGATGCTCCCGCCAATGTAGTGATTATTACCCAGCGACAGATCAGGCATTCGGGAGCGATTTCGATCCCCGGGGTTCTGAAATATGTCGTCGGACTCAACGTGCGCCCCTATACCATGACCTCACCCGAAATAGGGGTTCGAACCTACAACCAGCCATACAATCCGCGCCTCCTCGTGCTGCTGAATGGCCGACAGGTTTATCTCGACGATTTCGGCCACGTCGTCTGGAGTTCGATTCCGGTTCAACTCTCGGAAATCCGGCAGATCGAGGTTATCAAGGGGCCGGCGACGGCACTGTATGGGTTCAACGCCGTTGACGGCGTGATCAATATCGTGACCTACGACCCTCTCGACGATCGGGTGAACAGAGCCGACGTATACGGCGGTACCCAGAGCCAATACGGAGCCTCCCTCGTTGGTACTGCCCATGTCGGGCGAATGGGTATTCGCCTCTCGGCTGGAAGCTATCTGGCCGAACCAAAATACAGTTCCGCCCTGCAACGTCCCGACACCGTCTCGCTGCTCAAGCCCCAGAACGAAGAGGTTCACCTTTCGACGCGCACGGCGCTCAGCCCCGGCGTCAGTCTTTATGCCAGCCTGAGCTACAGTTACGGCAAGATCCCGAGCGAGACTGTCGCGCCGATTTTCAGCACGCTCTTCCTCTATACAAATTCGCAGAGGGTCGAGCTTGATGCGGATACCAGGATCGGGCGGATCAGCCTGAATGCCTATCGCAACGGATTGCAGGCAAATATCGCAATTCCGTTATTTGTTTTGCCCAACAATCTGATGCAGCAGCGCGTCTATGTCCTGCAAGCGACTGATTTGATCAGGGCATCCCGCAATCACGTCATCAGGCTGAGCCTCGAATATCGAAACAACGCCGCGCATTCCCTTGGCTTTCTCGGCGGGACAGTCCGCTACCAGGACATCGCCGCCGACGCGACCTGGACATGGCACCTCGCTCCCTCAATCTCCCTGACGAACGCGGTACGGGTTGATGATCTCTGGCTGGGATATGATGGCGTGCCAATCCCGACTTCCGGCCTGACTGCACAGCAGATCGGCCACGGCGGTTTCACGGCACTCAGCTTCAATTCCGGCCTCGTTTACAAGCCGACGACGGTTGATACGCTCCGCCTCCTGCTCGGCCAGGGTGTACAGGCGCCAAGCCTGGTCGATTCCGGCCTGCAAATAGGCACGGGGCCGCTAGGTCTGGTGGGAGCGACCGGCAATCCATATCTAAACCCGATGATCGTCGATAACGCCGAACTCGATTGGACCCGGGAGCTTCCCGCCCTGCATTCGGCGCTCCATACCGCGCTTTTCATCGAGCGTGACAACAACATCATCAGTTCGCCGGCCAGCGGTGTCATTGCGCCGATATCCTCATCCTCGGTGATCCTCGCGGCCGAGAATACCGGCTGGTCCGAAGCGGGGGGTGGGGAAATCTCGCTGAAGGGCCATACGAGATCGGGCTGGCGCTGGTCGCTTGGATTCGCCTACGAAGACACGTTCGCCCGAAAGATCGGTAACTACCACATTGCATTCGCGAGCAACAGCAATCTGTTTTCGACCGTTCCACGTGACAGCGTGGTCGCCCATCTCGGGCGCACATGGGGCCGCTTCGATTTCGATGCCTACGGAAGCTGGCAGTCTTCCTATCGCGACATCACCTTAACAACGACGATGACGCCTTTCGTCCCGGTAACGATCGGAAGCAATTTCACCTTCGACGCGCGGGTGGCCTATCATCTCACCAACCATGTCACCCTGTCGGTCGTCGGACAGCAGCTCAATGCGATCCGCATTGCCTCGACCCCGGGGCCTTACACAAACCGCCAGGTTATCGTTCAGCTGACAGCCCGTTATTAACGCTTCATCCGATCAGATGGAGGCACCTGATCGGATAAAGATGCTTTGTTTATCGATGTGGAAGAGCACGACATCCGGCCCAGCAGGATCGGAAATTGCTCTAACTCCCTGCCCCCGATATTCGTTCGTGAACATCAGGGGCGGACCGGCAGAGGCAGGTCGTTTGCATGCCCCGGCCTTACTGCCGAGGCGGCGTCAGAGTTGAGCCTCGGCGAAAATGCGGGTGGTGTCGCCGTGCCAGGCGCCGTGATAGCGACCTAGCCAGTGTTCGGCCTGGGTCGGCCCGCCATGGGCGATCGCATCGAGCGGGGCAAGATAGATGCGCTCGTCCTCGCCCGCCGCATTGGTTCGCGCACGCGATTTCAGCCCCTCGGCGGCGATGGCGACAACGTCGCGCGCGAGGTCGCGCAGGGTGCCGGCACCGAGCGCGATATCCAATCCATGCCGAGGAACCTCGTCACGCAGATGGATCATCTGCTCGTAGGAGAGATCCCGGATCAGGGCGCAGGCCGCATCGAGTGCCGCGGCGTCGTAGAACAGGCCGGTCCAGAGCGCAGGCTGGGCCAGCAGCATCGCCGGGTTTCCGGCATCGGCACCGCGGGTCTCGATGAAACGCTTGAGACGGACATCGGGGAAGGTGGTGGTGGTATGATCGGCAAAGTCGCCGATCGTGGCAGGCTCGGTGCCGAGCCCCTCAAGTCGCCCGGCGATGAAATCGCGGAAGGACTTGCCCGAGACGTCGATATATTTTCCATCGCGGTAGACGAAATACATCGGGATATCGAGCATGTAGTCAGCGTAGCGCTCGAAGCCGAAGCCCTCCTCGAAGACCATGCGGGGAATGCCGGCGCGGGCGTTATCGGTATCGAGCCAGACAAGGGCGCGATTGGACAGCAGGCCGTTCGGCTTGCCTTCCATGAAGGGACCATTGGCAAACAGCGCGGTGGCCAGCGGCTGTAGCGCAAGGCCGACGCGCATCTTCTTCACCATGTCGGCTTCGGAGGAAAAATCGAGATTGGCCTGAACGGTGCAGGTGCGCAGCATCATGTCGAGCCCGCGCGTGCCGACTTTCTGCATGTAGGCGCGCATGATCGCGTAGCGGCCCTTGGGCATCCAGGCAAAATCCTCGCGCCGGGCCGTCGGGTGAAAGCCGAGCGGCGCGAAACCGAGACCGAGTTTCGCACCGACACGGTGGACGCGGGCGATATGATCGTCGATCTCGCGCTTTGTATCGTGGATCGAGGCGAGCGGCGCGCCGGACAACTCGAACTGACCGCCGGGCTCGAGGGAGATCGAGAACCCGTCGCCCTTCAGCCCGATCGGGTTGCCGGAATCGTTGATCGGCTCGATGCCCTCATCGGCGGCGATGGTCTCGAGCAGCGCGCGGATTCCGCCCGGTTCGTAGGGCGGCGGAGCAAACGTATCGCGGCGAAAGCCAAAGCTTTCATGCTCGGTACCGACGCGGAACGCATCGCGCGGCTTGCAGCCCGCGGCAAACCAGTCGGCGAGTTGCCGGGCTGCTGGCTGCGCGGGATCGATCGGGGTGGCGTCGGCCTCTCCGGGGTTGGACAAATTCGGCTCCTGAACTCAGCTGGGCGCGGAACCCGCGAGCAGGCGCGCGAGCCCGGCGATGGCGGCAGTCTCGGCGCGCAGGATGCGCGGCCCGAGTGTTACCTGTGACACAAACGCATGGCGGGCCATCGCGTCAAGCTCTTCCGGTGCAAAGCCGCCTTCGGGACCGACCAGCAGGGCATGGGGTTGAAGCGGATCGGCCGGCCACAGGGGAGCGGCATCGCGACGCTCGGCGGCGACAAACAGGCGGCGCGCCGGCGGAAAGGCGGCGAGAAAGCCCGCGAGCGGCAGCGGCTCGGCGATTGCGGGGATGGTCAGGCGCTCGGATTGCTCGGCCGCCTCGGTCGCGATGGCGGCAAGACGGTCGCCACGCAGCCGGGCGGGCTGGGTGCGGGCGGTGAGCACCGGAACGAGGCGGGAGACGCCCAGTTCGGTGGCCTTCTCGACAACGAGTTCAGTCATGTAGCGCCGGATCGGGGCGAAGCAGAGCCAGCAATCAGGCTCGGGCGCGGGGGCGCGTATGCGCTCGCCAAGAACGAGGTGGGCGGCGCGGCGGTCGAGCGCGTCGATCGTCGCGGCAAATTCGCCGGAATCGGCGTTGAAGACCAGCAGGGGATCGCCGGCGCGGCGGCGCATCACGGCGCCGAGATAGTGCGCCTGAGCCGCGGATGTGGCAAGGATCGCGCCGGGCGACAAGGGCAAGGGAAGGTGCAGACGGATGAGCGAGGCCATGGCTGACCCTGTAGCAGGCGGAACGGGTTTTACCGATATCCAGGCCGGGGGATGGGTCGCGCGGCTGCCGGCGCGGCTCAGACCCTTCGCGCTGCTGGCACGGCTGGACCGGCCGATCGGCGTATGGCTGCTGTTCCTGCCGGGCCTGTGGAGCATCCTGCTGGCACGGGCGGGGGTGTGGACGACACTCGGCCTCATCGTTCTGTTCGCATTTGGCGCCGTGGTAATGAGGGCCGCGGGGTGTGTCGTGAACGATTTGTGGGATCGCAAGCTCGACCGGAAGGTGGCACGGACGGCGGCGCGCCCGCTTGCCTCCGGCGCCGTGTCGGTCCCCGCAGCGCTCGGGTTTCTGTTCCTGCTGCTCCTGGCGGGGCTGGCGGTGCTGCTGATGCTGGGGCGGACGGCGCAGATCCTCGGCGTCGTCTCGCTGGTGCTGGTGGCCCTCTACCCGGCGGCGAAGCGGGTAACCTGGTGGCCGCAGGTGATGCTCGGCTTCACCTTCGGCTGGGGCGCGCCGATGGGCTATGCCGCGGCGCACGGCGCGCTCGGCTGGCCGGTGCTGCCGCTCTATGCCGGGACGATTTTGTGGATTCTCGGCTATGACACCATCTATGCGCACCAGGACCGCGAGGACGACGCGCTGGCGGGCATCAAGTCCTCGGCACTCAGGCTTGGCGGGCGGACGCGGCTGTTCGTCGCGCTGTGGTATGCCGGGATGCTGGCGCTGCTCGCCGCCGCGATGGCGATGGCAGGGATCGGGCGGGAGGGGCTCGCCGCGCTCGCGCTGCCGGGGGCGCTGCTGGCCTGGCAGGTGGTACGGCTCGATATCGACGAGCCCGCGCGTTGCCTCGCGCTGTTCAGGCTGAACCGATGGGTCGGGCTGCTGGTGGGGCTGGCGATCCTGATCGGACGATGAAGGACGCATCCGCCTTCATCCGCGCGAGCACGGCGCGGACGACGCCGGCACTGGTGCCGGAAATCGAACTGCATCTGGCCACCGAGATCACGCCGATCTGGCAGGCGACCGAGGCATTCCTGGCGGAAAGCGGCATCGCGCCGCCCTACTGGGCCTTTGCCTGGCCGGGCTCGATCGCGCTGGCGCGGCACGTGCTGGACCACCCGGAGAGCGTGCGCGGCAAGCGGGTGATGGATTTCGCCGCCGGGTCGGGACTGGCCGCGATCGCCGCGGCAAAGGCGGGGGCGGCGCATGTGACGGCCGTGGAGATCGACGCGATGGCCGGTGCCGCGATCCGGCTCAACGCGGCGGCGAACGACGCCGGAGTCGAGATCGTGATCGGGGATGTCACCGGCAGCCTGCCGGCACAGGATCTCATTCTCTGCGGGGATGTCTGCTATGAGAAACCGATGACCTCGCATATCTGGCCGTGGCTGCAGCGCTGCGCGACGACGGCCGAGATATGGATCGCAGATCCCGGCCGCGCCTACGTCCCGCGCGCAGGGCTGGTTGAATTCGGACGCTGCACGGTTCCGACCCTGCACGAACTCGAAAGCAGGGCCGCGCGCGAGACCGTATTGTACCGGATCGCGAACGCTTGACAGTGAATTGACCCTCGCCACCTCGGGGACTAAGCAAGTGCAGCATTTCAATTTCGTCATGTGGCGATATTCGGTTCCCGTCATGCGACGACCGTCAGAAAGGTGATGACGAACATGCAGGATGTGCGTGAGGCGCTCATGCAAGGGCGCAACTCTGCAGGCGGAACGGTCCGCCGGCCCCTGTCGCCCCATCTTCAGGTCTATCGTCCGCAGATCACCTCCACCCTGTCGATCCTGCACCGGATCACCGGAGTTGCGCTGTCCGCCGGGGCCATCCTGCTGTCGCTCTGGCTCGCGGCGGCGGCGACCTCGTCCGGCGCGTTTTCCGTGGCACAGGCGGTCGTCGGCTCGGTGCTCGGCATGATCGTGCTGTTCGGCTTCACGCTCGCCCTCTTCTACCATTTCTGCAACGGCATCCGGCATCTGCTCTGGGATGCCGGGTTCGGGTTCGATCTGCCGAGCGTGCACCGCTCGGGCACCGCCGTGATGCTGGCGGCGGCAGGGCTGACGGTTCTAGTGTGGCTGATCGGGCTGGTGGTGCTGTGAGCGCCGGGGGACCTGCTGGTGAAGGAGTTTCATCGATGAAGATCATGCGGTCCGCACTCGGCCGCGCCCGGGGCATGGGCGCCGCCAAGGCCGGCGTGCATCACTGGTGGGTGCAGCGGCTCACCGCCCTGGCCCTGCTGCCGCTCGCCCTCTACGCCGTGCTCTCGGTGCTGCTGCTCAAGGGGGCAACCCAGGCCGAAATGCTGCGCTATATGGCCGAGCCCTGGAACGGGGTATTGTTCCTCGCCCTGGTCATCGCGCTTTTCTATCACCTGCAGCTGGGTTTGCAGGTCGTGATCGAGGACTACATCCGCTCTGAAGGCAAGCGGCTCACGGTCATGCTCGCGATGCGGGCAACGGCCGGGTTCTTCGGGCTGCTGGCCGTCATCTCGGTTCTGAAACTGTCCTTCTGATCCGCCTGGGGAAATCATCGTCATGAATGCAATGTCGAAGCCGTCGCTCGGCGCCTACACGATCATCGATCACACCTATGACGTCATCGTCGTCGGCGCCGGCGGCTCCGGCCTGCGGGCGACGCTCGGCATGGGCCAGGCCGGGCTCAAGACCGCCTGCATCAGCAAGGTGTTCCCGACCCGCAGCCACACCGTCGCCGCACAGGGCGGCATCGGTGCCGCACTCGGCAACATGGAGCCGGACGATTGGCGCTGGCACATGTATGACACGGTCAAGGGCTCGGACTGGCTCGGCGACCAGGATGCCATCGAATACATGTGCCGCGAGGCGATTCCGGCGATCCACGAGCTCGAGCATTTCGGCGTGCCGTTCAGCCGCACCGAGGATGGCAAGATCTACCAGCGGCCGTTCGGCGGGCACATGAAGGATTTCGGCCAGGCTCCGGTGCGCCGCGCCTGCGCCGCGGCCGACCGCACCGGCCACGCCATCCTGCACACGCTCTACCAGCAGAGCCTGAAGGCGGATGTGGAGTTCTTCGTCGAATATTTCGCCACCGACCTCATCATGGACGACGAGGGCGCATGCCGCGGGGTGATGGCCTGGTGCCTTGAGGACGGGACGATCCACCGCTTCCGCGCCCAGCTCGTGGTGCTGGCGACCGGCGGTTATGGCCGCGCCTATCTCTCCTGCACCTCGGCGCACACCTGCACCGGCGATGGCGGCGGCATGGCGCTGCGCGCCGGGCTGCCGATGCAGGACATGGAGTTCGTGCAGTTCCACCCGACGGGCATCTTCCCGGCCGGCTGCCTCATCACCGAGGGTGCGCGCGGCGAGGGCGGATACCTGACCAACGCCGAGGGCGAGCGCTTCATGGAACGCTACGCGCCGACGGCGAAGGACCTCGCCTCGCGTGACGTGGTGTCCCGCTCGATGACGATCGAGATCATGGAAGGGCGCGGCTGCGGGCCGAACAAGGACCACATCCTGCTCCATCTCGAAGGGCTGAAGCCGGAGCAGCTGCATGAACGGCTGCCGGGGATTTCCGAAACGGCGCGGGTGTTTGCCGGCGTCGACGTGACCAAGGCGCCGATCCCGGTGCTGCCGACCGTGCATTACAACATGGGTGGCATTCCGACGAATTATCGCGCCGAGGTGCTGCGCCCGACCAAGGACAATCCGGACGCGACCGTGCCCGGCCTGATGGCGGTTGGCGAGGCGGCCTGCGTTTCCGTGCACGGCGCGAACCGGCTCGGCACCAACTCGCTGCTCGACCTCGTGGTGTTCGGCCGCGCGGCGGCGCATCAGGCGGCAAAGGTGGTCACACCGGGCGCCACCCAGCCGGCCCTGCCCAGCCGCGCCGGCGAGGCCTCGCTCGACCGTCTGGACGCGACGCGCCACGCCAAGGGCGGCACCACCGTCGCCGCTCTCCGCGACCAGATGCAGCGGACGATGCAGAACCACGCCGCGGTGTTCCGCAACTCCAAGACCCTGAAGGAAGGCGTCGCGAAGATGTCCGGCCTCTGGCAGGGGCTGAAGGACATCTCGATCGCCGATCGCGGGCTGATCTGGAATTCGGACCTGATGGAAGCGCTCGAGCTGCACAACCTCATGGGCAACGCCATCACCACCATGGCCTCGGCCGAGGCCCGGCACGAGAGCCGCGGGGCGCACGCGCATGACGACTTCCCCGAGCGTGAAGACGCCGAGTGGATGAAGCATTCGCTCGCCCATTGCACGGATGAAGGCGATGTGGCGCTCGATTATCGCCCGGTGAGGATGCAGACGCTGACCAACGACGTGTCGGTGTTCCCGCCGAAGAAGCGCGTCTACTGAGAAAGGGTTTCGAACCATGGCCGAACTGACCCTCCCGAAGAACAGCCGCGTCACCCAGGGCAAGACCTACAAGGCCGAGCCGGGGGCGACCCGGGTGAAGAGCTTCAAGGTGTATCGCTGGAACCCCGACGAGGACGCCAATCCGCGCGCCGACACCTATGAGATCGACCTCGACAAGTGCGGGCCGATGGTGCTGGACGCGCTGATCAAGATCAAGAACGAGGTCGACCCCACCCTCACCTTCCGCCGCTCCTGCCGCGAGGGGATCTGCGGCTCCTGCGCGATGAACATCGACGGGACCAACACGCTCGCCTGCCTCAAGCCGATCGAGGAGGTGAAGGAGGCGGTGAACATCAACCCGCTGCCGCACATGCCGGTGGTCAAGGACCTCGTGCCCGACCTCAACCAGGCCTATGCGCAGTATCGCTCGATCGAGCCGTGGCTGCAGGCCGAAACCCCGCCGCCGCCGGATGGCGAGCGCAAGCAGAGCGTCGAGGAACGCGCGGAGCTGGACGGGCTGTGGGAGTGCATCCTGTGCTTCTGCTGCTCGACCTCCTGCCCGTCCTACTGGTGGAACGGCGACCGCTATCTCGGCCCGGCCGTGCTGATGGCGGCGTATCGGTGGATCGCGGATTCGCGCGACGAGGCGACCGGCAAGCGGCTCGATGCGCTGGAAGATCCTTTCAAGCTCTATCGCTGCCACACGATCATGAACTGCACGCAGACCTGCCCGAAGGGGCTGAACCCGGCGAAGGCGATCGGGAAGATCAAGCAGATGATGGTCGAACGCCAGGGGTGACCCCGGCACGCCTTCGGATCGGAAAAGGGTCGGCATAGCGTGCCGGCCCTTTTTTATGGGCGGAATTATCCCCGCGGCAGGCGGATGACGAAGCGGGCGCCGATGACCGCGCCCTCGGGGTCGCGGCGGTTCTCGGCGGTGATGCGGCCCTGATGGGCCTCGATGATCTGCCGGGAGATCGACAGGCCGAGGCCGGAATGGTTGCCGAAGCCCTCGCCCTGCGGGCGCTCGGAGTAGAAACGGTCGAAAACGTGGTCGAGCTTGGCGTCGGGGATGCCGGGGCCTTCGTCCTCGACGGCAAGTTCGACGATGCTGCCGGTGACGCGGCCGCGCAGCCAGATCTTGCCGCCCTGCGGGCTGAAGGAGATCGCGTTGCCGAGCAGGTTTCGCAGCACCTGGACAAGCCGTCCCTCGGCGCCGCGGACAACGAGGCCGGTCTTCGGCGCGTCGAGCACCATCGCCGGCGCGTCGTCCTCGCGGGTGGACTGGTGGATCTCGGCGAGGGCGGCGAGGATGGGGGCGAGGTCGACCGGTTCCAGCGCGGTGCGCGACATTTCGGAATCAAGGCGCGAGGAATCGCTGATGTCGGAGATCAGCCGGTCGAGCCGGCGGACATCCTGCGAAATGATGTCGAACAGGCGGGCGGCGCGGGCGGGATCGTCCATCCGGCGGACGGTCTCGACGGCGGAGCGGATCGAGGAGAGCGGGTTCTTGATCTCGTGCGCGACATCGGCGGCGAAGCGCTCGATCGCGTCCATCCGCGCCCAGAGGGCATGGGCGGATTCCTCCAGCGCGCGGGCGAGGATGCCGATCTCGTCATCGCGGGCGGCGATCGGCGGGGGCACCGGCTCGGTCATCGCGCCGCGGCCCTCGCGCAGGCGGCCGGCCGAGGCGGCAAGGCGGAGCAGCGGGGTCGCGATGGTTCGGGCGAGATAGACCGAGAGCAATACTGTCAGCACCAGGGCGAGCACGAACAGGCCGAGGATCGACACCCGCACGGCAAAGACCGCGCGGTCCACTTCGGTCGCCTCACGGGTGAGGAGTACCGCGCCAACGGTGTTCTTGGCGCGGACGATGGGCTCGGAAACCGTGATCAGCAGCCGGCCATCGGCGGCGCGGCGGATGAAGGGCGGCGCCTCGCGCGCCGGCTGGGCGCTGGTGAGTTTCAGCACCTCCCGCACGCTCGGCTGCCAGCCAAGACCGGAAGCGCCCGGATCGTGCCCGGCGGAAGTTACCTCCGCGCTGGGGAGAAAGGCCACGAACTGGTCATAGAGAAAGCTGACGGCGCGGGCGAAATCGCCGCGCGGGCGGACCGGCGGCAGCGGTTCGGTGATGATGGCGCCGCCCGGCCCCTGGCGGATGCGCGAATTGGCGATCACCCGGCCATCCGGCCCGTAGACCAGCGCCTGTGCGTTCGGCGTCGGCTCGATCAGGCGGTAGAGCAGCGGGCGGGCGAGATCGGGCTTGAGTGCCGGCTGGTTGGCCACATCGGTTTGCACCGCCGATTCGGCGAGCGCGCCGGCATAGATCCGTGCCTGCTCGCGCAGCGCGGTCACCTCGGCGGTCAGCAGACCGTGCTGGTATTGGTCGAGATAGAGCAGGGCGGCGACGATGAGGGCAAGCGGCAGCGCATTGACCAGCAGGATCCGGCGCAGCAGCGGCGAGATCCGCCGCCAGCCGAGCATGGCCGCACCCGGACTGGCGAGGCTCATGCTTCCTTGTAGCGGTAGCCGATGCCGTAGAGCGTCTCGATCTGGTCGAACTCGTCATCGACGGCGCGGAACTTGCGGCGCAGGCGCTTGATGTGGCTGTCGATCGTGCGATCGTCGACATAGACGCTCTCGCCATAGGCGGCGTCGATCAGCTGGTCGCGCGACTTGACCATGCCGGGGCGGGCGGCAAGCGCCTTGACCAGCAGGAATTCGGTGACGGTGAGCTGGATATCCTGCCCCTTCCAGAGACATTGATGCTTGGTCTCATCGAGCGTGAGATCGCCCCTGCCGATGACGCCGGTGGGCGCCGCACCGGAACCTTCGGCGCGGCTCGTCTCGTTGCGACGCAGCAGGGCGCGGATGCGCTCGATCAGCAGGCGCTGGCTGAAGGGCTTGGTGATGTAGTCATCAGCGCCGAGACGCAGGCCCATAAGCTCGTCGAGCTCGTCATCCTTGCTGGTGAGGAAAATGACCGGCATCGCCGAGCGGGCACGCAGACGCTGGAGCAGTTCCATCCCGTCCATGCGCGGCATCTTGATATCGAGCACGGCAAGATCGGCCGGGCGGGTCAGCAGGCCCTGCAGGGCCGACTCCCCGTCGGTATAGGTACGAACGGCATATCCCTCCTGTTCCAGTGTCATCTGCACCGATTCGAGGATGTTCCGGTCGTCGTCGACAAGAGCGATGGTCTGTTTCATGAAAATTTTTGCCTTGCAGCGGACTTCGTCGCATTATCCCGACATGACGTGACGGGAATATGGCGCCAAATGCAAGAGCACCGTGAAATCCAGAATGACATCCACCGCGATGCGCGGCTCCTGCTGCGGGCGGCGCGGTCAGCCAGCCTCGCAGTGATCGAGGATGATTACCCCGCAATCGCTCTGGTCACCCCGGCCGTGCTTCTGGATGGTGACGTGGTGGTGCTGCTCTCGCAGCTTTCCGCCCATACCAGGGCGCTCGACCGCAATCCCGCCTGCGCGTTGATGGTCAGCGGCGAGGCCACCGAGGCAAACCCGCAGACCAGCCCGCGCCTGTCGCTGGTATGCGACGCCGAGCGGTCGGACGCGCCGGAGGACCGGGAGCGCTATCTGACCCTCCATCCCTATGCCCGCCCCTATGCCGGGTTCAGCGATTTCGGAATCTACCGGCTGACACCCGTTGCGGCGCGGTTCGTCGGCGGCTTCGCAAGGGCTGCGACGCTGGATGTCGACCGGCTGACGCCGCGCACGCCGGCGCTGCAGGACGAACGGGCCTGTATCGAGGCAATGGCGACCGTGAACCGAACCCTCGGCGCGCGGCTGGACGAAGCGGCGTTGGCCGCGGGCGGCCAGGGCACCGGATGGACGATGGTGACGCTCGACCCGGACGGGTTCGATCTGGCGCGGGAGGACATCGTGCTGCGGATCGGCTTCGAGCGGATGCTCCGCGTCTATGCAGATGTGTTCACTGTTCTGGCCGATAGCGCGGCGCATGGTTGAGTTTCGCTGAACGCGGTCATATTTTCGCTTTTCAGGTTTGGAAAAACCCGAAAGGGACGGCATAAGGCTTAAATCGAACATCAAAGCCGAGCCAAGAAAGATCAGAGCCGTGACGCCAACGACGACGAACACCGACTCCGCCGCCCGCAACGCGGCGATCCTGGCCCATGCGGGCATTACCCGCGCCGCCACCGTGCATGCGAACCTGACCGCGCCGGCGCTGGTGACCCATGCGCTGCGCCGCGGCGAAGGCCGACTTTCCGCAGATGGTGCGCTGATGGTCGAAACCGGCGTGCATACTGGCCGGTCGGTCGCCGACAAGTTCGTGGTGGATGAGCCGGAAACCACCGCCGAGATCTGGTGGGGCAGCGTCAACCAGAAACTGTCCGCTTCGCATTATGCGACGCTGCGCGGCCGGGTGCAGGCCTTCCTGCAGGACCGCGAACTGTTCGTTCAGGACCTGTTCGCGGGCGCTGATCCGAAAAACCGCATCCGCGTCCGGCTGGTCACCACCAATGCCTGGCAGGCGCTGTTTGCCCGCAACATGTTCATCCGCCCCGCCGAGGCGGAGCTGGAGGGGTTCGAACCTGATTTCGTGATCCTGCACGCGCCGGACTTCGAGGCCGACCCGGCGATCGACGGGGTGCGCTCATCGACGGCGATCGCCCTGTCCTTCGCCGAGCGGCGGATCGTCATCGCCGGAACGCAATATGCCGGCGAGATCAAGAAATCGATCTTCACGGTGATGAACTGGCTGTTGCCCGCCCGCGGCGTGCTGCCGATGCACTGCAGCGCCAATATCGGCCGGGATGATGACGTAGCCCTGTTCTTCGGCCTGTCGGGCACCGGCAAGACCACCCTCTCCTCCGATCCAGCGCGCCGGCTCATCGGCGATGACGAGCATGGCTGGGGGCCGGATGGCGTATTCAACTTCGAGGGCGGCTGCTACGCCAAGGTGATCGATCTCTCCGCCGAGGCCGAGCCGGAAATCCATGCCGCAAGCCATCGCTTCGGCACCGTGCTGGAGAACGTGGTGGCAGATGCGCGCGGGGTGGTGAACCTCGCCGATCGCAGCCTGACCGAGAACACGCGCTCGTGCTACCCGATCGAGTTCATCCCCAATGTCGAGCGCAGCGGCCGTGGCGGCATGCCGCGCAACGTGGTGATGCTGACGGCGGATGCCTTCGGCGTGCTGCCGCCGATCGCGCGGCTCACGCCAGCCCAGGCGATGTATCATTTCCTGTCCGGCTATACCGCCAAGGTGGCCGGTACCGAGAAGGGGCTCGGAAAGGAACCTCAGGCGACGTTCTCCACCTGTTTCGGTGCGCCGTTCCTGCCGCGACCGCCGCGGGTTTACGGCGAATTGCTGGCGAAGCTCATCGCCGAGCATGGAGTGTCGTGCTGGCTGGTGAACACCGGCTGGACCGGCGGCGCGTTCGGCACCGGTCATCGGATGTCGATCCGTCACACGCGCGCCTTGCTCAATGCGGCATTGTCCGGCGCGCTCGATGGCACGAGCTTCCATCCCGACCGGGCGTTCGGGCTGATGATCCCCGATGCGGTCGAGGGCGTGCCCTCTTCGGTGCTCGACCCGCGGGAAGCCTGGGCCGACAAGGCAGCCTATGACCGTCAGGCCGCCGAGCTGGTTGCACGGTTCGAGGAGAATTTCGCCCGTTTCGCCGAAACGGTCGATGAGGATATCCGCGCCGCGGCAATCCGCACGGCGGCCTGACACGGCCAAATCAGGGAGCCCCACCGTCTCCGAAACAACGGAGACGGTCAGCCTTACCGTCTCCCGAACAACCGAGACGGTCGTGACGCAAACAAAACGCCCCTGAAATTCGTGGAAGAATTTCAGGGGCGTCGTTCAGCTTATCGTCACCGGCCTTGCCGCCCGCCGCATGCAGCGGGGGGCAAGATCGGTCAAGTTGCCTCAGTTGTTATGCTGGGCCTCGGCAGGAGCCGTCTGGCCAGCCGTATGGCCGGTCTTGAACTGGGTGCCATAGGCGTTGTTGATCTTCTGCACGAGCTGGTCGTGGGTATTGCCGAAATTGGCGGCATTGGCAGCGGCCGGGGCAATGGCGCCAAGGGCGGCGATGATGGCGATGGTGCGGGTCAGCTTCGTCATGGGAGTCTTCCTTTCTGATCTGGCTTTTCAGCCTTGCTATTCCGGAGCCTCGCTCCGTCTGACCCTCCATATAGACCGTTTGCTGCACCGCAATAACGGGGCGGGAACACCTATCACCCATACGTCAGGCGCATGAAACCTCTCGCCGGCGCGGGTCGGAGCGAAAATCGCGGCATGGGTGACGGCGCCGTGGTTTTGGCCTTATTCTTCCCGCCATGACGATCGACGAGCAGCTCCTGGCCTGGGCGCCGGAATTCTCCGCCTGGCGACGCGACTTCCATGCCCATCCGGAACTCGGCTACCAGGAACGCCGCACCGCGGCGCTGGTGGCGGAACGGCTGACGGCGTTCGGCCTTGACGTCACCACCGGTGTGGGCGGCACCGGGGTCGTCGGCACGCTGCGGGCGGGGTCCGGGAACCGGGCGATCGCGCTGCGCGCCGACATGGATGCACTGCCGATCGAGGAGGCGGGCGATGCGCCCTGGCGCTCGACCACGCCGGGGACGATGCATGCCTGCGGGCATGACGGGCACACCACGATGCTGCTTGCCGCGGCGCGCTACCTCGCCGCGACACGGCGGTTTTCCGGCACCATCCATTTCATCTTCCAGCCTGCCGAGGAAGGCGGCGCCGGCGCGCGGGCAATGCTGGAGGACGGGCTGCTGGAACGCTTCCCCTTTGATTCGGTGTTCGGCGCGCATAACGACCCGCTCCTGCCGATCGGCGTGGTTTCCGCATCCCCGGGCACGGTGAATGCGGCGTCGGACACGCTGATGATCCGGCTGAGCGGCAAGGGCGGGCACGCGGCCCGGCCGCACCAGGCGATCGATCCGATCGTCGCCGGGGCGCAGATCGTGGTCGGCCTGCAGAGCCTGGTGGCCCGGCATGTTGCACCGCTCGAATCGGCGGTCGTCTCGGTCTGTACCTTCCATGCCGGCAGCGCCACCAACGTGATTCCCGAAACGGCGACGCTCTCGGGCACTGTGCGGACGCTGACGCCGCAGGTGCAGGACCAGATGGCGCGCGAGATCCCCGTCCTGGTGCGTGGCCTTGCCGCCGCCGCCGGCGTGGGCGTGGAGGTGGGCTACGAGCGGGGCTATCCGCCGGTCGTCAACGATCCCGCCGCCGCTTCCGCCTTCGCCGAGGCCGCGCGGGCGGTGGTTGGCGCCTCGCAGGTGCGGACCACCATGCCCGCCTCGATGGGTGGAGAGGATTTCGCCTTCTACGCGCTGGAGCGGCCGGGCTGCTTCTTCCGCATCGGCCAGGCGGATGGCGCGCGCGGCGCGGTGCCGCTGCATCATCCGCGCTACGATTTCAACGATGCGATCATCCCGCTCGGCGCGGCGCTGTTCGCCGCGATCGCCGTGCGGGAACTGCCAGCTTGAGCCTGTTCGGGCCTGGGCTGCACGCCTTCCTGCTCGGGTTTCCGGCGCTGCTGTCGATCGTCAATCCGCTGGCCGGGGCGATCATCTTCAACGAGATCACCAGCAATGCGAGCCGGCCGGTGCGGGCGACGCTGGCGCGCAAGGTAGGGCTGAACAGCGCCGCGGTGATGCTCGTCTCGCTCTGGGCAGGCAGCTATATCCTGAATTTCTTCGGCATCACGCTGAACGCCCTGCGACTGGCCGGCGGCGCCGTGGTGGCGAGCCGGGCGTTCCAGATGCTGAACGCACCGGAAGTGACCGAGGCGCGGAAACAGGCACAGGCGGCCAGTTCCCTGCCAGCACCGGACCAGGACCCGGACGATATCGCCTCGATGGCATTCTTTCCGCTCACCCTGCCCTTCACCACCGGGCCGGGAACCATTGCGGTCGCGGTGACGCTGGGGACGGAGCGCGGCGCCTATGGCACGCCGCTCGGCGCGTTCTTCGCCGGCATGTCGCTCGCGGCAATCGCGATCGCGGCGATCACCTGGATCAGCTATGCGGCGGCCGACCGGCTGGACGTGATTCTCGGCGCGAACGGGCGGCGCGTGCTGTCGCGGCTCGCGGCGTTCATCCTGCTGGGAATCGGCGTACAGATCATGATGACCGGCGCCATTCCGGTGTTGCACGAAGCGCTGGCTGGGTGAGCACCCGAACCCGGCGCGGGACGCGCAAGGGCATGAAACGGGGACCGGCCTCTGCGAAAAACGCAGAACTGCGGCAGTAGCACTTACTCGTAACGCACCTTACTATCTCAGGTGCTATGTCCCAATTGCCCACCGAACCCGACCTGCTACTGCTGCTGCACGATGTGGCGCGGCTGCTGCGGCTCGAAACCGATCGCCGCGCCAGGCTGCACGGCATGAACCGCGCGCAATGGGCGATGCTGATCAAGCTGTCCCGCCATCCCGGCCTATCGCAAAAGGATCTAGCCGAATTGCTCGAGGTCGAGCCGATGAGCGTCGCGCGGCTGACCGACCGGCTGGCGGCGCGCAACCTGGTGGAGCGGCGGGCCGACCCGCGTGACCGGCGGATCTGGCGCCTGCACCTGACCGAAGCGGCGCAGCCGCTCCTCGCCGAGATCGAAACCCAGCGCGGCGCGGTCGCCGCACTGATCGGCAACGGCATCCCGCCCGAGACGATGGACACGCTGGTTACGGGATTGCTGCGGATCAAGGCGACCCTGCTCGGCGCGGGCCGCTGCGGGGCCGCGACACATGACGAGACCGGCGCGGCAGATCACGGCACGATGGCCGGCGACGCGCCTTCCGAAAATACCACGGCAGACGCCGAACAGGAGATGGTTTGATGTCCCATACGAGTACAGCCACCGGCCCTGTGGCCCGCGAGGCCGAGACCCGCGAGGGGGCGACGCGGAGTCGCCGCTCGGGCCGGATGCTGCGGCCCTTGCTCATGATCGGCGGCGTGGCGGTGATCCTCGGCGCCATCCTTGTCTACTGGCTGGTGAGCGGTGGGACGGTGAGCGTGACCGACACCTATGTCCAGGCGGGCAAGGTGGCGCTGTCCACCGACGTGTCGGGCCTGGTGGAAACCATCGATGTTCACGATAACGAGGCGGTGACGAAGGGCCAGAAGCTGTTCACCCTCGATCCCTCGCGCTTCGAGGTGGCAATCGCGCAGGCGAAGGCCAATCTCGCCGAGGTCACCCAGCAGGTCGAGGCAACGCGGGCCGGGTACAGCGCCGAGATCGCCAAGATCCGCACCCAGCAATCGGTGGTCGATAATGACAGGCTGAACTTCAAGCGCTACGCCGCGCTGGTGCATACCGGCGGCGTGACGCGCACCGCCTATGACGATGCGAAATACAAGCTCCAGGGCGACGAGGCGACGCTGGATGCGATGACCGCGCAGGCGGGGGTCGATCTCGCGAAACTGTCGGGCAATCCGAAGATCAAGGTGGAAGACACGCCGCAATACAAGGCGGCGAAGGCAGCTTTGGCCACCGCCGAGCTGAACTACCGCCATTCCATCGTGCGCGCGCCCTTCGCCGGGGTGGTCACCGAGACCGACAAGTTGCGTCCGGGCATGTTCCTGCCGGCCGGCACCGCCGCCTTTGCCCTGGTCTCGAACACGGATGTATGGATCCGCTCGCAGCCGAAGGAGACCTCGCTGACCTGGGTGAAGCCGGGGGACAAGGTGAGCGTGCATGTCGATACCTATCCGGGCCGGACCTGGCAGGGCGTCGTCGCCAGCATCGCGCCGGCCAGCGGATCGAGCTTCTCGATCCTGCCGGCAGAGAATTCCTCGGGCAACTGGGTGAAAGTCGTGCAGCGCATTCCGCTGCGGGTGAACATTACCGGCGGGCCGAAGAACCTCGTGCTGCGCAACGGCATGACCGCCGAGATCACGATCCATACCGGGCATCAGAACCGGCTTGCGGACCTGTTCTGAGCCGGATTGACCGAGGAGCGCTGAACCATGGCAGGGCCGGCTGCGCACGAGGAGGAAATGCAGCTCAGCGGGCTGCCACGAGCGATCGTGACGATCGGCTGCATGATCGGCACGCTGATGCAGGCGCTGGACGCGACCATCGCCAACGTCTCGCTGCCCTACATGCAGGGCTCGCTCTCGGCCTCGTATGACGAGATCACCTGGGTTCTGACCTCCTACGTGATCGCCGCCGCGATCATGACCGCGCCGGTCGGCTGGCTCGCCGCGCAGTATGGGCGAAAGAACATCTTCCTGATCTCGCTGATCGGCTTCACCGTCAGCTCGATGATGTGCGGCGTTGCCACCTCGCTCGGCGAGATGGTACTGGACCGGCTGCTGCAGGGCATGTTCGGCGCAGCACTGGTGCCGCTCAGCCAGTCCACCATGCTGGACATCTACCCGGTCGAGAAGCGCGGCTCGGCAATGGCGATCTGGGGCGTCGGCGTGATGATCGGGCCGATCCTGGGGCCGACGCTGGGCGGCTATCTCACCTATTTCTATGACTGGCGCTACGTGTTCTTCGTCAACGTGCCGTTTGGCATCGCCGCCCTGCTGGCGCTCGGCGCCTTCATGCCGAAGCGGGCGAAGCGGCCGGCAAGCGGGCATTTCGACTGGACCGGCTTTGCCGTGCTGTCGCTCTTTCTCGGCTCGCTGCAGATCATGCTTGACCGCGGGCAGGAAAAGGACTGGTTCGGCTCGCCGGAAATCGTCACCTTCGCGGTGCTGGCTGTCATCGGGCTCTACCTCTTCATCGTCCACATGATGACGGCGAAGGCGCCGTTCATCCCGCGCGGCGTGTTCGCCGACCGCAACCTTAATGCCGGACTGATCACCATGTTCGCGGTCGGCTCGGTGCTGCTCTCCTCGGCAACATTGATGCCGCCCTTCCTGGAAAAGCTCGGCAACTACCCGGTGGAGACCGCAGGCCTCGTGATGGCGCCTCGCGGCATCGGCACGATGGGGGCGATGATGCTGGCCGGGCGGCTGGCCAACAAGATCGATCCGCGGGCGCTGATGGCGGCGGGCTTTGCGCTGCTCGTCATTTCCTTCTGGATGATGCAGCAATGGCTGCCATCATCGCCGCAGGGCTACATGATCGAAACGCTGATCGTGCAGGGAATGGGGCTCGGCTTCGTGTTCACGCCGCTTCAGGTGGTCGCCTTCTACACCCTACCGCAGGCGCTGCGCACACAGGGAACTTCGCTGCTCAGCCTGATGCGCAATATCGGCATGGCGGTCGGTATTTCCGTCACCGAGGCGGTGCAGGTGCAGATGGCGCAGGTGAACCACGCGACACTGGCCGACCACGTGACACCGTTCAGCCGCAACCTTCAGGTTGGGGGCGCGGTATCGCACATGCTCAATCCCCTCACCCATGCCGGCGCCGCGCTGCTCAACGCAACCCTTGACCAGCAGGCGCAGATCATCTCGTTCATCGACTCGTTCAAGTTCATGATGATCGTGAGCATTCCAACCATGTTCTGCCTGTTGCTGATGCGCCGCCCGCCGCGCGCCGCCATGGCCGGAACGGTGGAAAAGCCGGAAATGGCGGTCATGGAATAGAGCAGGTTCCGATCCATCCGGATCGGATGCCGTGCTCTATCTTGCTGGTCATTTCGTGCCGAACAGACGGTCCCCGGCGTCGCCAAGGCCAGGGCGGATATAGGCATGCTCGTCGAGCTGCCGGTCGATCGCCGCAGCAAAGATCGGGACATCGGGATGGGCGGCGCGCAGCGCGGCGATGCCTTCCGGGGCTGCGATCAGGCAGACGAACTTCATCGCCCCCGCTCCTGCCCGCTTCAGCCGTGCGAGGGCCGCCGCCGCCGAATGGCCGGTGGCGAGCATCGGGTCGACCACCACGGTCAGGCGCTGGTCCATGTCGTCCGGTACCTTGAAGTAATATTCGATCGGCTCGTGCGAGATCGGATCGCGATAGAGGCCGATATGGCCGATCCGCGCCGAGGGAACGAGATCGACCATGCCATCGAGAATGCCATTGCCGGCGCGCAGGATTGAAATGAAGCAGAGTTTCTTGCCGGAAACCTGCCGGGCCGTCATCGGTTCCAGCGGCGTTTCGATATGGACCGGCTCGGTCGGCAGATCGCGCAGCACCTCATAGCCCATCAGCAGGCTGATCTCGCGAACGAGCCGGCGAAAATCGCCGGTTGGCGTTGCCGCGGCGCGCAGCAGGGCCAGCTTGTGCGCGACCAGCGGATGGTCGATCACCATGACATCGTCAGGCTTGGCCTGCATCGCGGACTCCTGCCGCCCGGAGGTTCAGCGCCGGTGCGCGGCCGCCCGGGGCTTCGCGGCCGCCGCTTTCCTTACGGCGGTCGGCCTCGCTGGGGAAGCTTTCGCATCGGCTGGCTTCCCCTTGGCGACCTTCGCGACGCGCGCAGGCTTGGCGCCAGAGCGCGGCGAACGCACCTCCGGCACGATCTCACGGCCGGCGATGCGGGCCATCTCGGCGCGGAAATCACGCAGATACTGGGCGAGATCGAGATTCGCGACCGCATAGGCATGGGCGTTTTCGCCAAGGCGCGCGGCAAGATCGCGCTCCTCCAGCATACGCAGCACACTGTCCGCCACCGAATCGGGATCTAGATTCCCGGCAACGAGGCCGGTCTGCCCGTCATCGATGAATTCGGTGATGGTTCTGGTGTCGCCGCCGATGATGGGCGCGCCGATCGCCATCGCCTCGCGCAGGCTCCAGGACGCGACGAAGGGATACGACAGATACACGTGCGCATCCGACCGGCGGAGCAGCGCGACATGATCCTCGTAGGGAACGCGACCAAGGAAATGCACCCGCGACAGGTCGATCCGGTCGCCAAGTTCGTTCATCATGACGCTGCGCCAGGTGCCCTGCTGCGGCGGCGCGCCATAGCTGATCTCGTCACCGCCGACGAGGGAAACCACCACGTCCTTGCGGGCTTCGAGGATGCGCGGCAGGGCGCGCATGAAGGTATGATAGCCGCGATAGGGCTCGAGATTGCGGGCGACATAGGTGACGAGTTTCTGCCGTGGCGAGACGCTGAGCGGGCCGACCTTGAGCGTGCGGCGACGCTGCGCCGGATCGGGGCGGCAGATGTCGAGATCGACCCCCTCGCGCACGATGGACAACCGCCCCTGCATCCAGTCGGGGTAGGTGCTGCGCTGCCAGTCGGTCGGGGTCTGACCATGCTGGCCAAGGGCGAAGGCGAGGTGGTTCACCCCGTTTTTCGCCCGCACCATGCCGAAGCGCTCGGGCGGCATCGGGAATTCGGGATCGTAATTCACGTCGGTCCCGTCGATCCGGTAATAGAATTCGAAATAGCCAAGAATCGGTACGCCGGGAAAGACATCGCAGAGATTGAGCATCTCCCCCCAGCCGTGATGGCCGACGATGATGTCCGGCTGGAAGCCGAGGTTGCGGATCTGCATCGCCCCGGCATAGCCGGCCTCGGCGCGGCGCATCGCCATGTCGTATTCGCGGGCGGCGGGATGCACGATGTCCGGGCTTTGGGGCGGCAAAGCATAGGTGACCTTGCGCACGCCGGATATCTGATTCCGGTTCGGTTCGGTCATGAACACGATCTCGTGCCCGCCCTCGGCCAGGAGATCACGCACGATGTGCAGGTACTGGCCCGGAAAATTCTGGTGGACGAAAAGGAACTTCACGTCACTCCCCCAGTCAGCGGCGGGCGCGCGTGGCTGATTTCGCCGATTGTCGGGGCAGCAGGGTGATGCGCACGGCCTCGAGGGCTGACAGGCTCTCGGCCTCGCAGGTTTCATCGCTGCCGAGCGGACCGGCTTTGGAACCGTCAACGAAGCTGGCCTCGCATTTCAGGTCGAACTGCTTGGCTGCCTCGCCCTGCAGGCGCACGCGGAAGCCGAGCAGCGGCAGAGCCATGCCGCGGCTGCCGCAATACTGGCCAGCATCGACCCAGGGCGAGAGCCAGCCGCGGCCGAGCACCGCCTGATACGACAGATCGGCCGGATCGAATCCCTCGGGTGCCGCGATGGCGATGCCTTCGATCCAGGCGCCTGACCCCGCCTCGCCCAGCCAGTCGCCAAAGCGGGCGCCGACATCGCCGCGGGTCTGGATATGGGCGAGCAGATCCATGCGTTCCGGCGCGGCCGGCGTGGCAGGCTGGGAGGCGGCAGGCGCGGGAGCCGGCGCAGCGACGCCGCCGGCAAGGCGCAGAACCTGTAACCGGGGAGCGGAATCGGCCTGGCCGGCCTGCTGGTAGACCGTCACCATCACCTGGGCGGGGCCGCGCGACACACGGATGAGGGCAGCGTCACCCACGCCGGACAGCCAGCCATCCGGGCGAAAGGCGAGGATTTCGACGGTATCGGGTGCCTGCGGCGGCGGCGAAATCCGCACGCCCGGCAGTCCGCCGCGCTGCGCAGCGCCGGGACTGGCCTCGTTGACGAGACAGAACAGACCGGCATCCAGCGTCATCATATGCGCGGATACCTTGAGTTCCTCGATCCCCGCGGCACGCGCGCTGGTGGGGTCCGGGGCAGCCTGCTGCTGCGGCGCGGCTGGCGCGGCGGCGCGGGAAGGGGTTTTGCGGGCAGGCGCCAAAGGCTTGGACGGCTTGGACGGCTTGGACATTCTGGGTCTCTCCATGGTCAGAACGGTCGGAAAAGAGGCGATGGCAGCGCCGGGGCACCGATGGTCCGGGGCGGCGGCTGCCAGGTCAGGAGCACATCGTTGATCCGAGCCGGCGGAAGGCCGAGCGGCAACACGGCACCCCAGCCGGTGGCGCGGATCCGATCGGCCGGGGCACCGATATCGAACCCGATGACGTTCAGGCCGGCGCGCCAGAGCTCGCCCAGGGCGAAGCACCAGGTTTCCGGCCAGATCGAGGGAAGAAAGCCCAGCACGGCACCCGAACCGCGCAGCAGCGCCTGCGCTTCGCCCTCGCGATATGTTCCGGTGATACGCACCCGGCCGGTGGCGATCAGCGCGGTGTCGTCCTCGCTTGCCCCGGCGAGCAGGAAGGAGAGCGGCAGGTCGCGGGCAGCGGCGTCACGCGCGCAGTCGATCAGCAGGTCATACCCCTTGGGCGCGCCGATCCCCCCCGCGAGCGCGACCAGGCGGGGCACGCCACGGGGCGGCGGCGCCGGCGGCGGCAGGCCGGCATCGTCTTCCCATGGGCTTATAGTGATGGCGATCCCCGGGAAATGGCGGCGCAGCCGGGCAGCGGTATCGGCGGAAGGCACGATGATCTGCCGCGCGGTGGCGAACTCCCTGGCCGATCGGGCGCGCAGGGACGCGGGTGCGATCGGGTCGTTCAGATCGCTGCCCGCGGTGGCGACACAATCGGCACAGCCCGCAGCATCGGGCTCGCCGCAATAGCGGCGATGCGGGCCGACGAGATGAACCCGCTTGCAGAAGGGGGAGTAGTCGTGAACCACATGATCGGTCGGAACGCCGAGGCGCGTTGCGAGGGTGCGGATCGCCGGTGCATGCCCGAGCGTGTGGTGGAACTCGACGTGACGCACATCTTCCCGGCGGAGCAGGTCGACCAGCCCGGCCATTTCACGGCTGAGGTCGAACGTCAGGTTCGGATAGGCTGCGGAACTGCCATCGGCGAGGCGCGTGGGGCCGGTCTTGCTGATCGTGCCGTCAGGACCGACCAGGTCTGGGCTGAGCAGGATGGGCCGCAGCCCCGCCTCCCGCAGTGCGGCCACCCGAGCGTCGACGACACGGGCGATGCCGCCGCCATGATCATGGGTGACCAGCGCCACGGCGCCGCGTCCGCAACGCCCGGCGGCGAAGCGGGCGATATCGAGGCGCCGCCGCGCGCCGTGCAGCGGATCCGTCGTCTCATGTGCGGCGACCAGCGTGGCATAGCCAGGATGACGGCGCTCGAGCAGCGCGAGGTTACGGGCGCGCAGGCCCGCCGCACCTGGCCCGAAAGATACGCTGCCGCGATGCGCGACGAAAATTCCGGGCGCGCCGACATGACGCCATCCCCGGCGCGCCGCGCGGCGGCACCAGTCGTTCTCCTCGCCATAGCCCTGGGCGAAAAGCGTGGCGTCAAACCCGCCGACGGCATCCAGAGCGTCATGACGGATCGCCATGCAGAAACCGATAGCGGTGGGGATGTCGATCAGGGTGCGCCCATTGGTGCGGCGGCACAGCGCGTCGAACTCAACGGTCGCGGCTTCGTCGGGTACGGGATTGCCGCCCGTACGGGCCGGATAGCTCATGATCGTCGCCTCGTTCGAGAGCGGCGTGACGCTGGCGATATCGGGGGCGCGATACAGCGCGTCATGCAGTCGAGCTGGGGCGGATGGCGGCAGCAGGATGTCGGCGTTGAGCAGCAGGATGTCACAGCCGGCAGCAAGGCGCCGGGCAATGGCGATGCCGGCATTGGCGGCAGCGGGAAAACCGCGGTTGCGGCGGTGGCGCCGCAGCACGATGCGTCCGGCGGCGGCCTCCCTATCCAAAAGGCAAACAAGCGCGGGTTCGGGCGATGCGTCATCCACCACAACCAGCGGGCATCGCGGAGCTGCGCGTCGGAACGTGGCAATGGCGTCGGCCGTTGCCACGGCGTCACGATAGGCCGGCATTACGGCGCAGAGCGGAGCGCGGGGTGGCAGGACGGGAGCGCGCCGGCGAGCCCGGTCCGGCTTCAGGGCAGCGAGGGCTGCGGGATCGATCGGCGTGCCGGCCAGGACGCCGCCATACTCGGTCTCGATCGTGAAGGGCGGAACAAGGCCGGCAAGGCGGGCAGGGCCGATGCGAAAGCCATGGCGCTCCCCGAACGGCATGTGCTCCGAAGGGCCGAGGCGACGACCTGGCGTGACGGTGCGGCGGGCACCGTTCCGATCCACAAGGGTGAGGCGCGGCACCCGCCACGCCGCTGCGGGATAGGCAACCCAGCCCTTGATCCCCTGCCCCGCCGGCAATGCGACGCCTTCATGGCGGCAAATCGCGACGAGGTCCGGCGCGCCGAGAAGGCCAGCACCATCCGGACCTTCGCCGACGATCTGGCCTCCGGCGGCGCCGCGCCAGCCGGCACGGCCGGCGCCAAACGCAATGCCGCGGGCAAATGCTTCGAAACTGCCCCCGTCCTTGAGGACCGGCGGCACCTCATGACGGGACAGCAGGGCGGCCAGAGCGGCGGCAGCCTCCTCATGCGCGCCTTCGGCGTAACGAAGGCGGGCCAGGGCAATCCATGCATCGGCGTGATCGAAGCGCTCGGCGATCTCGGCGAGGGCGGTGGGGGCGGCAGAATCCCCGGTCGCGGCCAGAAGGAGGGCGCGCTCAAACCGCGGCCGTCCATCATCGGGCGCCAGGCGACAGACGCGATCGAGCCAGAATGCCGCGCCAGCGGCATCCCGCGCGGCAAGGGCGAGGCCAGCCCGGCGCCACGCGTCGACCGCCTCCGCATTGCGGCGGCGGCGTATATCCGCAAGGGGGGACTTAGCCGCCTGCGGCACGGACGGAAGCGGGGTCTGACCCGGCAGGCGTGGAGGCGTCGGAGGCGTCTGCAAGGGCTTCGAGGTCAGCGCGGGCATCCTCGATGCCCTGGGCGAGGGCACGGACCAGCCAGGCTTCGGCTTCTACCGGATCGGGCGGACCGGCCAACCCCTTGCGGAGCCAGCGGCCAAGCATCAGCTGCGCGATCGGATGGTCTGCCTCGGCGGCGCGGCGATACCAGTACAACGCCGCCGCGCGGTCGACCGGGATGTCATGCCCGCCGCCATGCAGTGCGCCGAGCGCGAACATCGCGCCGGAATGGCCGGCTTCGGCAATCCTCAGAAAAATGTCGCGCGCGCCCTCATGGTCGCGGGAAGTGCCGCGGGCATGCAGCTTCATTTCGGCCTGCTCGGCGAGAGCATCGACCATGCCGGTGTCAGCAGCGCGGCTGATCCACTCATAGGCCGCAACCGGATCGGCGGCGACACCCCTGCCCTGAAGCAGCATCACCCCGTACAGGTACTGGGCATTGACAATATTGTCGGCGGCACGGCGCAGCCACGTCATCCCCTTCGTGTCGTCGCGGGCGATTCCGACACCCTCGAGGAGACAGACCGCGTAGTTGAACGCGCCGATCGCGTCGCCGGAACTCGCGGCACGTTCGAACCATTCATGGATCGGCAGACCATCGACCGAGGCGTTGCGGACCTGCCGGCGCAGAACAAGACTCGCAAGATCGATCTGGGCATCGGTATCGCCGCCGCTGGCCGCGCGGGCGAGCCAGCGGGAAGCTTCATCGGCATCGCGCGCCACGCCGGCGCCGGTCAGGTAAAGCATGCCGAGGGCGCGTGCGGCGGTGCGGTGGCCGGCTTCGGCCGCGGCGTGGAACCAGATCGCGGCTTCGGCGTAGTTCGGCGGCAGATCTCCGCCGCGGGCGTAGAGGTCGCCGACGAGGGCGGCGGCTTCCGGATCGCCGGCAACGGCGGCCCGACGCAGCCAGGACTCCCCCTCGACAGGGTCCGGCGCGCAGCCCTGCCCGGACAGCAGCATCACACCCAGCTTCGCCTGCGCGTTGCGGATGCCGTGGATCGCCGCCTTGCGGTAGTGGGCCAGGGCGCGTGGCAGATCGGGCAGGATGCCGACCGCCTGCTCGTTGATGACACCGAGCAGGAAATGCGCGCTGGGCAGCCCCGCATCGGCGGCACGCTCGATCGGCCGGATCGCCTCGACCGTCTTTTCCGCCGTATCCGCGCGGTTCATCAGCAGCATGCCATAGCCGAGATGGCCGGATGGCCAGTCCTGCGCCGCGGATTTGCCATACCATTCGAGGGCGGCGTCCCGGTCGAGAATGCCATCGGGGCCGTTGGCCAGGATGAAGCCGAGGAGCGACTGGCCGTCGGCGGAGCCAGCCTCGGCCGCCTTGCGGGCCCAGACGAGTGCCGCCGGATAATCCGCAGCGGCGGTGTCCGTCGTCCAGTGATCGTCGGGGAACAGGCCGACGCCGGAAGCAGGCGCCGAAACGCCAATCAGATACAGGCTGGCAAGACGGCACATGCTCGGAACATGCCCGGCCTCGGCGGCGGCAAGAAACCAGCGCGCGGCCTCGCCGGGGTTGCGGGGAAACAGGGTGCCGGCGAGATAGGCGTGAGCCACCTCGTGCTGCGCCTCGACAAGGCCGGCAGCTGCGGCTGCGCTGAGGAGCCGCGCAGCTCGGACGCTCTGCCCGCCGGCAGCCAGCCGGCGCGCCCGCCGCAGCGCGCGGGCCGGCGAGCGGGACACAAGGTGGTCGATGAGCTTCATCGCCGCAACGGCCTCACGGTTCGCGCATGCTGTCGGTTGCGACGGGAAGCAGCTTGGTCAGGAAATATGACAGGACGGTGCGTTTGCCGGTCTTGATGTCGGCGGTGATCGGCATCCCGGGGGTCAGCCGCAAGCCAGACGGAACACCATGCAGCTTGAGCCGGTCGATCGAGATGCGGGCCTTGTAGTAGAGAACATGTGGCCGGTTGGGCAGAGGCGAGGTGCCTTCGGCGGGGAGCTGCTCGGGGCTGAAACTGTCCGCACTGACCGAACGCAGCGTACCAACGGCAGTGCCGTAGCGCAGATAATTGAAGGTGGCGAATTTCACCGTGACCGGATCGCCGACATGAACATGGCCGGATTCCGTGCCGCTGATATCGGCCTCGACTTCCAGCGGTGCATCCATCGGAACCAGGGTGATGAACTTTCCGCCGGATGGCAGCACGGAGCCGACCGAAACACCGGCGATGGTCAGCACCACCGCGGCGCGCGGCGCGCGCATCACCACCAGCTGGCTTTGCAGCCGGGCCTTCGCGAGGTCCTGCTGGGCAGCAATCAGTTTGCTCGACGTCTCGACGAGTTTCTGCTCGACATCGGCAGCCCATTTCTTCTCATACGCATCGCGCTCGGCCTGCTGGGCGGCGAGGTCACGCTCGCCGGCGGCCGCGGTGGCAACGGCGCCGGACAGCGAATTCGATACGGAAAGCCGGTCGTTCATCGCCAGCAGCGAGTTGAGCTTGCTGCCGACCTGCATGTGCTGGAGCTGGTTACGCATATGCTCGACATCGGTCGCGACGCCAACCTGCTGGCGATAGATGTGGGCCGCCTGCTCGTTCTTGGCGACGACCATGCGCAGCTCGGCGATCTTCTGGTTGAAATTCTCGATCGTGTAGGTGCGCTCGGCCTTGCGGCTCGCAAAGATCGCCGCCTGCAGCCGCTGGGGCGCGTCGGGATGCGCGGGGGCGTAGGTGGTGCCACTGGCTTCGGCGGCAAGGCGGTCGCGCTGGGCGGACAGCTGCACGACCTCCGCGTTGAGGGCCCGGAAATTCGCCCGGGCGAAGGTGGGGTTCAGCGTTGCAAGGATCTGCCCCTTGTGGACGATCTCGCCCTCATGGACATCGATCGACTGGACGATCGAGGTGCCGAAGGGTTGCAGCAGGATATTGGGGGAGGTGGAGACGAGTCGGCCGGGCGCCGCCACCACCTTGGGAATGCGGACCACGGCCGAAACCACCAGCATTGTTGCGACAAGCAGCGTGACAATGAGCATGGTCTGGCGCGCCACCGGCGTGACCGGCGAGGCAACGATTGCGGCCGTGGGCGACTGGAATTCCAGAAGCGGCATCGGCATGTCCGCCAGTGCGGCCGAATCGGCCAGAGCGAGATTGCCGCCGGCAGGCGGCCGGCGCTCACGCCCCTTGGGCGAGGGTCGGGGTTGGCGCATGGCGACCTCCTTCGGGATTCATGTGACGGTTTTGCTGCAGCCAGAGATGGCGGTAGATGTCGCAGCGCTCGATGAGGTCGCCATGCCGGCCGATATCGACAACCCGGCCGGCATCCATCACCAGGATCTTGTCGCAGTCGACCAGAGAGGCGAGGCGATGGGAGACGATCACCATCGTCCGGCCACGGGCGATGCGCAGCAGGTTGGCATTGATGAGCGCCTCGCTCTCGGGATCGAGCGCGCTGGTCGCCTCGTCGAGGATCAGCAGGCGTGGATCGGCGACGAGCGCGCGGGCCACCGCCAGGCGCTGCTTCTGCCCGCCTGAAAGGTTGGGAGACCCTTCTTCGACAAAGGTTTCGTAGCCCTGCGGCAGACGCTCGATGAATTCCTCGGCGCCGGCAAGGCGGGCGGCGCGGATCGCGTCCTCGAACGTGAGGCCGGGGCGGCCGGCAATGATATTGTCGCGCACCGAGCCGCGGAACAGGAAATTGTCTTGCAGGACAACACCGAAACTCTTGCGCAGGTGACGGAGATTGATCTCGCGCAGTTCGGTATTGTCGATCTTCACCGCCCCCTGATAGTCGCGGTTGATCCCCTGGAGCAGGCGGGTGATCGTGGATTTGCCTGAGCCGGAACGGCCGACGATGCCGAGCATGGTGCCCTCAGGCACCGCGAAACTGACTTTGTTCAGCGCCGGTGTCTTGGCACCTTCATAGGTGAACGTCACATCCTCGAACGCGATGGCGCCGCGAAAGGCGGGACGCAGGCCGGTGTTCATTGCGCGGCGTTCGGTCGGTCGGTTGAGCACCTCGCCGACGATGGCAAAGGCGGCGCGGGCTTCCTGCGCATCCTGCACAAGACGGGCGAAAGACACCAGCGGACCCGCAACGCGCCCGCCAAGGAGCATGAACCCGACTAGCGATCCGGCGGCGAGCGGGTTCTGCGAGGTGAGCGCGACATAGCCGCCCAGCAGCAGAACGCCGGTCGTGGCATAGCGGTCGAACGGCAGGGAAAGCACCTGCGGCCAGGCAGAGAGTTGCCCCATTCCCAGGTTCAGCCGGCTGGTGAGCGCGACGCGGCCATCCCAATCATCCGCGCGGACCTTTTCGAGCGCCAGCGATTTCACCGTCCGCACACCGTAGAGGCTCTCGACGAGAACCGCGCCCTTTGCGCTCTCGGCCTCGATGATGCGCCCGGTCAGGCGGGCGATCGCGGGGAGGAAGGCGGTGATGATGATGGCGATGATTGCCGAGGCGATCAAAACCGTCCAGGCGAGGAAGGCATTGAGGTAGAACAGGATCGGCAGGACCAGCGCGATCATGAATATGTTGATGAACGTCGTCAGCAGGCGGCCGGTGATGAAGTCGCGCACACGGTAGATCTGGGAAACCTTGTAGGCGATCTGACCCGCCTGGTTGCGCTCGAAGAATTCGATCGGGATTGTCATCAGCCGGTCGAAGATCATCAGGTTCAGCCGGGCATCGATCCTGGTCGAAAGCGTGACCAGCATCATCTGCCGGCCCCAGGTTAGCAGCGCTTCCCACAGGACGCTGACGCCGAAGATGATCGACATCAGCGCCAGCGTGTTCATCGCGTGGTATTCGATGACGCTGTTGAGCACGACCATGACGAGAAGCGCCGGAATGATCTGCAGGATCGTCAGGGTGATGGAACTCACTGCGATGTCGCGCAGGAGGCGCTTCTCGTGCCAGACCATCCGGAACAGCAGGGAAAAGTTGAAGACCGGATCAGCGTCTTCTTCGGCGCGCTCGCCACGGATCAGCAGCACCGCACCGTCCCAGATCTGAGCAAGCTGCAACTCGTCGATCGGGACCGGCGCCGCTCCCTGCGGGGCTCGAGGGTCACGCAGGAGGACAACGGCACGCTCGCGGTCGCTGGCGATCATCAGCGCGGCGCCGCCATCCTTCATCAGGAGGATTACAGGAGCGGTCGTGTCGGTCTTGAGGAGTTGGCGGAAACCGACCCGTATGGCCCGGGCCCAGAGCCCGGCTTCGCGCGCCCATTCGACAAGGGCGGGAGACCCGGGTGCGGCGGCGGGGTCCGCGTCCTTGCGCAGCAGTTCAGGGTCGAGATCGACCCCGTGAAAGCGCGCCGCCGCCCTGACCGCGAGGATACGGACGTGAGGAATCACGCCGCTCTGCGGCGCAGCGTCGATCGGCTCGCTGGTATCGTGCATCAGACAAGTTCTTTCCCCGTTGCGATGGATCTTTCGCCCGGGGCGTACGTGCCGGTCTGCTGCGCCGATAAAAGACGCCGCGGGGTGCAAAAAACGCACCCGGTTACGAAATAAAATATCCAATCAAACATCTAACGATTGTCTACCACAAAATCTGATCATTTGCCATAGATCGTTCTCTCCGGTGAACGGGTCTTGCGTTTCCGAACCGGCGGTGCTGGATCAGGGACCGACCTGCCAAGGAATCGCGCCGATGGATATCCGCCCCGCCACGCTGGAAGACCTGCCCGCCTGCCAGGCGATATACGCCCACCATGTGCTGGAAGGGACCGGCACGTTCGACGAGGTGCCGCCTGCGCTCGAAGCGGTGACAGCACGGCACCGCGAGATCACCGGCAGGGGGCGAAGCTGGGTGGTCGCCACGGATGCGACGGGCATTCTCGGATATGCCTATTTCGACCAGTATCGCGACCGCTCGGCCTATCGGTTCACGGCCGAGGACAGTGTCTACGTCCGCGAGGATGTCAGGGGCCAGGGCGTGGGCAAGGCGCTGGTGGCACGGTTGCTCGATGAAGCGCGCGAAGCAGGGTTCCGGCAGATGCTTGCAGTGATCGGAGATTCCGACAATGTCGGCTCGATCGGCGTGCATGCGAGTCTCGGCTTCCAGCGCGTCGGCACGCTCCGCGATGTGGGGTTCAAGTTCGGCCGCTGGATCGACGTGGTTCTGATGCAACGGCATCTCGTCGGTCCTGGCTAGAGCATCATCCGATCGGATGGAGCCATCTGATCGGATAAAGGTGCTCTGTTTATCAATAGGATAGAGCACGACACCCGATCCAATCTGATCGAATGTCGTGCTCCAGGATCAGTGATTGCTCCCGTGACGATCAGGTTGCGATCTTGAGGGATTCGATCGACTCCTCAAGCTCACTGAATGTCGGCATCAGGGGGTTCGGTACCATTTTCCGGCCAACCTCGACGCTGACCTGTGGCGCGTTGCCGTGCAGATGGGCAACCAGAACCGCGCGTATCACCTCGAGATAGCGAGCTTCCTCCTCGACCACGCCACGCAGCCGCGTGGAGAGCGGCCCAACCACGCCATAGGCCAGCAGCACACCCAGAAACGTGCCTGTCAGGGCATCGCCGATCATCTCGCCGAGCACGGCGGGTGGCTTGCTGATGTCGGCCATGGTCTTGATCACGCCGAGAACGGCGGCGACAATGCCAAGCGCGGGCAGGCCGTCCGCCATGTTCTGCAACGAATGCGCGCCGTGCAGTTCCTCGGCGAGGGTCTTGCGCAGTTCACGGGCCATCACGTCCTCGATCTGGTGCGGATCGTCAGCATTCATGCCAACCATCCGCAAATAATCGCAGATGATGCCTGTAGCTTCGTGATTTTTCAGGATCGTGGGGAAATGCTTGAAGACCGGACTTTCATCTGGACGCTCGATATGCGGCTCCAGCGCCATTGCGCCGCGTGTCGCCGCGAGGCGAACAAGGTAGAACAGCAGGCACAGCAGATCGGTATAGTCGTTCTTCTTGAAGGCGCTGCCGCGCAACACCTTCTTCAAGCCAACCAGCGTGTGTTTGATGTTGTGCATCGAGTTGCTGGCTACAAACGTGCCGATTGCAGCGCCGCCGATCGTGATGAGTTCGAAGGGCATCGACTTGAGCAGCGGGACGATGGCCCCGCCAGTTACGATGAAGACTCCAAACACACAGACGAGCAGGAACGCAACGCCTCCCAGAGTGAGCATAAATCACCGAAATTCCAGAATATTGCTTCTCCGGTCGGGTCATGGCGCCGCGGCACCAGCTGTTTTGACCCCTTGAGGCAGTGCCGGACGCACCACCAGTATCCCCACCCGCCGATTGGCAGCCGCCATAGGGTCGGATGAGATGAGCAGCTTATGGTCGGCATAGCCGCTCACGCGCGCGATCAGCCGCTTCGGAAAACCGGCCTTGACGAGAACCTGCCGCGTCGCGTTGGCACGCTCGACAGAGAGATCCCAGTTGTCTTTCGGACCGGCAACGTACGGTCTCGCATCGGTATAGCCGGCGATGCGGATGTTATCGCCAAGGCCACTCAGGATCGGTGCGATCTTGGTGAGCAGTCGAAGTGTCATGGGGTTGGGTTGAGACGAACCCAACGCGAACATCGGCCGCTTGTGCGCGTCCATGATCTGGATGCGCAGGCCTTCCGGCGTGACGGTGACGCTGATCTGTTTGGACAGCGAGGCAAGATTGGGATCCTGCGCCACAATATTCTTGATCTCGGTGCCGGCGATTTTCAGCTTGGCGATCCCGAGATTGCCGGGCGCAACCCCGCCGAACGCGCCCTGCATGGCAGAGCCGGCCGAGCCGGCCGGCTGCGGCTTCTGCAAGACAGTTGCGGGAGGGGACGTGGATGACGATGCCGCGCTGTCGGCTCGGGGCTGATGGCCGGAACCCGGCGAGGTATTCACCATGTCTTTCCCGGTCGGATGATCGGGACGGATTTGACGGCCCTGCGGGGTGTGCGGCACCCGATAGGAGACTGGATTGTGCCCGACGGTCACACGCACCGCACCGAGATCGGATGCGAGCGACCCCTTGTCGAACGGAGTCTTGCCGCCAAAGGGCTTGCCCTCGCCGGAAGCACCGCGATTGAGCACGTTGGCCTGGCTGAAATAGTCGGCAAGGCCAATGCGCTGCGCCTTGGTGGTGGCGCTGATCAGCCACATCAGCAGGAAGAATGCCATCATGGCCGTCACGAAGTCGGCATACGCGATCTTCCAGGCCCCGCCGTGATGGCCGGCCTCAATGATCTCTTCGCGACGGATGACCAGGTTGACCGCCTGATCGCCACCCTTGCCGCCTTTCTTCTTGCGCTGCGCCATGAACTCCAAGCTGCCTTTCGGAGCCGGAGTATCGGGGGTAGGGGTTAAAAAAGCCTGAATCAGACCGTCAGGAGGTGACTCCAAGGACGCGGGTCAGAAGTTCCGGATCGGCGTTTCCGCCCGACAGCACAACACCGACCGACAATCCCTCGAGCGGCAGCGCCTCGGATAACACCGCCGCCAGCGCCACGGCGCCGCCGGGCTCGACCACCAGCTTGAGATGGCGCAGCGCGAAGCTCATGGCGGAAAGCACTTGCGACTCGCTGACCGCGAGGGCACCGGCAAGGCGCGGCGCGTTGAGCTCGAATGTCAGTTCGCCGGGGGTCATCGCCATCAGCGCGTCGCAGAGCGCGGAGCCCGTGCCATCATTCGCAAGCCGCACGCCGGCGGCGAGCGAACGGCCGGTATCGTCCCACCCCTCGGGCTCGACGGCAATCAGCCGGGTCTCAGGCGAGGCGTGTTCGAGAGCGAGGGCGCAGCCGGCAGTCAGGCCGCCGCCGCCGGTGCAGACGAAGACGAGATCGAGCGCAGCACCCGCCGCCCGCGCATCCTCCACCAGTTCGAGCGCGAGCGTGCCCTGCCCCGCGATCACGTCAGGATGGTCGAAAGGCGGGATCAGCGCGGCACCGGTGCGCGCGGCGATCGTGGCGGAGATTGCGACGCGGTCTTCGGTGCGGCGGTCGTACTGGACGATTTCGGCGCCCCAGGCGGCGGTCGACTCGCGCTTGATGGCAGGCGCGTCGCGCGGCATCACGATCGTCGCCGGAATTCCGAGAGCCGCCGCAGCGCAAGCCACCGCCTGGCCATGATTGCCCGAGGAATAGGCGACGACGCCTGCTTCACGCGCCGCGGGGGCAAGCCTCAGGATGGCGTTTGTCGCGCCGCGCAGCTTGAAGCTGCCGGTGCGCTGCAGCGGTTCGGCCTTGATGAAGACCTCCGCGTCGGTCCGGTCGTCGAGCGCGGGAGAGCGCAGCGTCGGGGTACGGACGATATGCGGGGCGATCAGGGCGCGGGCGGCGAGAACATCCTCGGCGGTGGGCTGGCGGGTCATTGCTTGGGCCTCATGAGTGCGGCGGGGGCGGGGGCGAGCCGGGCGGTGGACAGGACGTAGGATTCGATCGCGATGCCGGCGCGGCGGCGGGCGACGTGGCCCGCGGGAACGGCGGCGGCGACCTCGCTTGCGGCGAAGCCAGCGAGCCAGGACGGTTGGACCAGCAGGACCCGCGTGCCGGGCGCGGCCGGCGGGGCGGCGAAGAACCGCCAGCGCGGGCCAAGTCCGACCACGGTGAAGCGGGGCGGCAGGTCGTGCGCGAGTTCGGACAGGGTGCTGTAGTCGGTGCTCGCGATCACGGTGAGATGGCGCGACGCGGCGGCGCGGGCAACATCGCGCGCCAGCGCCTTCCAGCCGGCGAGGCGGATCGCGGTCGGGTCGCGGTGCGGGGGCAGCGGAAATGGTGCGGCGGCGGCCTGGAGCCAGACGATCGCGGCCAGCAGGAAACCAAATGCCGCGGCGGCGCGCAGCCAGGCGCGGCCGATGCGCGGGGCGATGGCGCCGGCGGCAAGCGCGGCTCCCGGGTAGAGAATGGCGGGCCAGTTCGCCTGCACCGGGCCGGAGAGCGTGTGCTCGACGAACACGGCGGCAGGCACCAGCACCGCAAGCAGGACGAGGCGGGCGGCAGCGGAGCGGTCGCGCCGCAACGACCAGACACCCCACGCCATCAGGCCAAGGACGAGCGGAGTGGCAAGGCCCATCTGCCCGCCGACCAGCCCGAGCAGGTGGCCGGGCATACCGGCAAGATCGAGATGCGCGGAGCGGCCGCCCTGCTTGGCGAAGCTCGCCCAGCCATGCGCCGCGTTCCACATGACGACGGGCAGCATCGCCAGCAGGCCCATCAGCAGCCCGAGCCAGGGCAGCTTCCGGCGCAGCCCCGCCCTGCCCTCGCTGGTGACGAGCACGAACAGGCCGATGGCAACGAAGATCAGGGCAGCGGTGTATTTGGCCTCGAAGCCGAGCCCGGCGGCGAGGCCGGCGGCGAGGACCCAGCGATCGTCGCCGGTGGCGAGCCAGCGCGCCATCGCCCAGAGCGAAGCCGTCCAGAACAGCAGGAGCGGCGTGTCCGGCGTGGTGATGATGGCGCCTGCGTTCAGCACCAGGGTGGCGTTGAGCAGGAGCGCGGCGGTGAGACCGGCACGGCGGTTGGGAAAGAGATCCTCACCGGCCCGCCAGATCAGCAGCGTGCCGATGGCGGCGGAGAGCGGCGAGAGCAGGCGAATGCCGAGCGCGCCGTTGCCAGCAATCAACGTGCCCGCCCGGATCCAGAGCGCGATCAGCGGCGCGTCGTCATAATAGCCGGTGGCGAGGTGCTTCGACCACAGCCAGTAATAGGTCTCGTCCGGCGAGAGCGGAATGAGGCCGGCGAGAACAAGGCGAAGGAAAGTGAGGCCGCCCAGGGCCGCCAGCCAGGCCCGGCGGCTCATCGCCCGGACCGGTCCGGCACGCTCATCGCACGCATCGACCTGGCGCGCTCATCGCACGCATGATTTGTGCGCGCTCATCGCACGCGCCACACCAGCGTGGCGGAGACCGCGTAGTTCCAGACCACGCCGATCGCCGAGCCGGCGGCGCTGGCGGCGAGGCCGTTCGCATCGGCGCCACGATAGAGCGCGCCGGCGATGCCGATATTGGCAATCGCGCCAAGGCCGCAGACCAGCATGAAAAGCACGAGCCCCTGCCAGTAGCGCGCCCCGCGCAGCTTCATCGTGCGGTAGGTCAGGCGATTGTTCATCTCGAAATTGGCGACCATCGCGACGATGGTGCCGAGCGTCTGCGCCGGGCCGAAATCGAGCCCGGCGGCGCGGCTCGCCTGCATCGCGGCAAGATTCACGAAAATGCCGAACAGCCCGACCAGCGCGAAGGCGATGAAGCGCAACGGCACCACGCCCCCCAGCGCGCGGTCGACGAACTGGCCGGCGAACTGGACCATCACCAGGATGTCGAGCTTGCTCTCGCCGGCGGCGCGGGGGCGGAAGCGATAGGGAAGTTCGGCAACTTTCAGCGGTACCGGCGCGGAAAGCAGCAGATCAAGCAGGATCTTGAAACCCTGCCCGTTCAGCCGATGCGCCAGATCCTCGAACAGCGCCTGGCGGAGCAGGAAGAAGCCGCTCATCGGGTCGGAGATCGCCACACCGGCGAGTTTCTGGGCAAGGCCGATTCCGGCGCCGGAGAGGCGCTGGCGCAGCGGCGAGGCGAGGCCGGCGGCGTCGCCGCCGCCGACATGGCGGCTGCCCACCGCGATATCCGCCCCTGCGCGCACCGCGTCGAGCATGGCGGGGAGGATGGTCTCGTCGTGTTGCAGGTCACCGTCGATTACCGCGACGAAGGTCGCGGAACTCGACAGCGCCCCCTCGATCACGGCCGAGGACAGGCCACGCCGGCCGATGCGGCGGATGCAGCGCACCCGGGTATCGGTGCGGGCGAGCGCGCGTGCCGCAGCGGCCGTGCCATCGGGGCTGTCGTCATCGACAAAGATCACCTCCCAGTCGATGCCGGCGAGTGCGGCATCGAGGGCGGCGACCATGGGCGCGACATTCGGCTCCTCACGGTAGCAGGGGACGACGACGCTCAGCGTCGGGCCGCAGCGTGGCGTCACGCGGAAAGGCTCAGCCGCCGAGCGACTCCAGCACCGCCTCGGCACGGCTGACGTCGAAGCCGCCGGGCTGCTCGATGGCGAGATGCGTCACCACGCCATCCTTGGCGACAAGCGCATAGCGCTGGCTGCGCACGCCGAGGCCGCGGGCAATGAGGTCAAGTTCGAGGCCGATGGCGCGGGTGAAGGCACCGGAGCCGTCGGCGAGGAAGGTGATCTTCCCGGCGGCTTTCTGGTCCTCGGCCCAGGCGGACATCACGAACACGTCGTTCACCGCGATGCAGACGATTTCATCGACGCCCTTTGCCTTCAGCGCATCGTGATGCTCGAGGAAGCCGGGCACATGCTTCGCGCTGCAGGTGGGGGTGAAGGCGCCAGGAACGGCGAAGAGCGCCACCGTCTTGCCGGCGAACAGCTCGCCGGTGTCGATCTCCTGCGGCCCCTCGGCGCCGGGGGTCATCAGCTTCATGGCCGGGAGCTTGTCGCCCACCTTGATCATCGAGTTTCTCCTGAGTTGGATACCCTGTTCGAGCCGACTGGTAGCCGAAGCCGGGGCCCGCGTGAAGGCGGGGGGGCTCAGGCGTAACGTTCCTCGGCCCAGGGGTCGGCATTGTTGTTGTAGCCACGGGTTTCCCAGAAGCCCTTGCGGTCGGCCACGGCGAAGGTGATGCGGCGGACCCATTTGGCGGATTTCCAGAGATAATAGCGCGGCACCAGCACCCGCACCGGCCCGCCATGCTGGCGGGTCAGCGGCTTTCCCTCCCAGCTGTGCACCAGGTAGCAATCCTCGGCCGCGAACTGGTCGAGGCGGAGATTGGTCGTGTAGTCGTCATAGGATTCGAAGAGAACGTGGGTCGCCTCCGGGTGCGGCTGCACGAGGTCGAGAACGGTGGCGATCGACACGCCGCGCCAGTGATTGTCGTAGCGCGACCAGGTGGTGACGCAATGCATGTCCGACACGCTGTCCTGCTGCGGCAGCGCCATGAACCCGTCCCAGTCGAGGGCGACCGGGTTGGCGACGGCGCCGTCGATGGCGAGGCGGAAGGCGGATTTCGGCACTTCGGGCTGGACGCCGAGATCGAGCACCGGCCAGTCGGTGACGAGGCGCTGGCCGGGCGGAAGGCGCTGCGCCGGCGGCGCGGTGGTGCCGGTCAGGCCCCGCCCCTCACGCGACCAGTCCTGCTTGCGGCCGATCAGCTTGTCGCGGATCTGGCCGATCAGGCTGATGTCCGATCCGTCTTTGCCTTGCTTGTCCGCCTCGTCCATCGCCGTTCTCCTTCCGGGGTGGGGGATGATAGAGGGGGAACGGGCGCGCGGTCCAGCGCGCGATGAGGTCAGCGGTTCTTGAGGATGCGGGCCTTGTCGCGTTCCCAGTCGCGCTTGGCGATGGCCTGGCGCTTGTCATGCTGCTTGCGGCCCTCGGCGATGCCGAGCGTGACCTTGGCGAGCCCGCGCGGGTTGAAATGCACGTCGAGTGGGACGACGGTCGACCCCTGCCGGGCGATGGCGCCGAGCAGCTGGTCGATCTGCTTGCGCTTGAGCAGCAGCTTGCGCGGGCCCTTGGTGTCGAAGCGGGAGAGCACGCCGCCCTGATATTCGGGGATATACATGTTGAAGAGATACATCTCGCCATCGCGCTCGCCGGCAAACGCCTCCGTGAGCGTGGCACGGCCCATGCGCAGCGACTTCACCTCGGCGCCGCGCAGCACAAGTCCCGCCTCGACCGTATCCTTGATCGTGTAGTTGAAGCGGGCCTTGCGGTTCTGTGCGGCGATCCCGTGGGAGATCAGCCCGGATTTCCGGGGCTCGGCCATCAGGCGATCAGCCCGAGCCCGGTCATCGCGGCCCGCATCTGCGCCTTCGTCGCCTCGGCCAGCGGGGCGAGCGGCAGGCGGCAGAATTCCGAGCCGAAGCCGAGCAGCGAGGCGGCATATTTCGCCGGGGCGGGATTGCTCTCGGCGAACATCGCATCGTGCAGCGGCAGCAGGCGGGACTGGATCGCCATCGCCGCCTTCAGGTCGCCGGCCCGCCACGCCGCCTGCATCTCGGCGCAGAGGCGCGGGGCGATGTTGGCGGTCACCGAAATACAGCCGACCCCGCCAGAGGCGAGGAAGGCGAGTGCGGTGTGATCCTCGCCCGAGAGCTGGCAGAACGACGCGCCACAGGCGGCGGCGGTATGCAGCGGCCGGGTGAGGCTCGCGGTCGCGTCCTTCACGCCGACGATGTTGGGGTGCCGGGCGAGGCGCGCCATCGTCGCCACGCTCATGTCGATCACCGAGCGGGGCGGGATATTGTAGATGATCAGCGGAATGCCGATCGCATCGGCAACCGCGGTGAAGTGGCGGAACAGCCCGTCCTGCGTCGGCTTGTTGTAATACGGGGTGACGACGAGAACGCCATCGGCGCCGACGGATTCGGCGTGCTTCGCCAGGCCGATCGCCTCGCGCGTGGCGTTCGAGCCGGCGCCAGCGATCACCGGAACGCGTTTCCTCGCCACCTCGATGGTAATTTCGACCACACGCTTGTGCTCGTCATGGCTGAGCGTGGGAGATTCGCCGGTGGTGCCGACCGGGACGAGGCCATTGGTGCCCTCGGCGATCTGCCATTCGATGAAACGTTCGAGCGCTGCCTCGTCGATGCGACCGTCTTCGTGCATCGGGGTAACCAGCGCGACCAGTGAGCCGTGAAACATTGTAATCTCCGTGAGTGGACGTAACCTATTCGCAGCATTCGGCGGCGACAAGGTATGGGAGCGCGGGAGCAGTCCTGCTATTGATTCGGGCATGATCCGGATGCTGCTGCTGACGTCACTGCTCGCTCTCGGCGCCGCACCCGCGCCGCTGGGCGCGATCGCCATCGCCGCCCCGCTGCAGCCCGACCCCGCCCTCGCCCGGATCATGAACGACATCCGCGCCAATCACTGGACCGAGGCCGAAACCCTCGCCGCCGCGGAGCCGGACCGGCTGGTGGCGCGGCTGGTGACCTTCTACCGGCTGCTCGACCCCGGGGCGGCGAACGAGACCGAGATCGCCGCGTTCATGGCGAAATATCCGGACTGGCCGGAGCAGGGGATCCTTGCCCGCCGATGGAATGAGGCGCTGGCCGCCGACCCGGACGACGCCACGGTGCGGCGCGAATGCAGCACCCGGCTACCCGAAACCGCCGCCGCCAATGCGCGCTGCGCCGCAGCCATCGACAAGGTGGCCCCGCGCGAGGCGGCCCGCTTCGCCCGGCGCGCCTGGATCGAGGGCTTCGACAGCCCGGCCAGTGCGGCGATTTTCGAGGCCAAATACGGCGCGCTGCTGACGCCGGAGACGAACTGGGCGCGATTCTCACGCCTCGCCATCGCTGGAAAACTGAACATGGCGACCATGCTGCTCGGCCAGTTGCCGGCCGGCAAGCTAGCCACCGCCCATGCCTTCATCGCGTTCGCACATGGCGCCACGCGGGCACAGCCGGCGGTAGCGGCGCTGACCACGACCGAGCGGGCGACGCCGTTCCTGTTCTTTGCCGAACTCGCCGCCGCGCCCGACCAGGCCGCGCGGCTCGCGCTGTGGCAGGCGCTGGGCGCGGATGCGGCAAAGCAGGCGACGGGGCTGGCGCGTGCGCTGCTCTGGCGGCGACGGGAGAGTTTCGCGCGCGACCTGCTCGCTGCCGGCGATGCGAAGGACGCCTATGCGCTGGTCGCCGCCGGGCAGCCGCCGGGCGAGGATTCACGGGCCAGCCGCGATTTCCTCGCCGGGTTCATTGCCCTGCGCATGCTGCACGACCCGGCCGAGGCGCGGCCCTGGTTCGTCAAGTTGCAGGGGCTCTCAACCGCGGTGATCACCCGTGCCCGTGCCTTCTACTGGCTGGCGCAGACCGAGAGCGGCCGGACGGCGCGGGCCGACCTGCTGCGCGCCGCCGCCTATCCGGATACGTTCTATGGCCAGTTGGCGGCGCTTCAGGCGGGCGAAACGCCGACGCAGTTGGCGGCACGACTGCGCGTCCTCGGCGAGCCGCGGCTGACGGCGGGACAGGCCTCCGCCTTCGCCGCCCGCGAATTGCCGCAAGCAGCGGTCCTGCTCGCCGAAATGGGCGCGCCGCGCCGGGCCCGCGCCTTCCTGCTGCGCATGGCCGAACTCAGCCCGGGGCTTGTCGACCGCTATCTCGACGCCCGGCTCGCCGACGGGATCGGCCAGGTTTCGGCCTCGGTCATGGTGGCGCGGATGGCAGGAACAGCGGGAGACATGCTGGTGCGTATCGGCTGGCCGATCCCGCCGGGGCTGCTGCCGGCACGCGGCCAGCCGCGCATCGAGCCCACCGCGGCAACCGTTCCGCCGCCCCCGCCGCCGCCGCCGCGCAGCGCGATCCTGTCGCTGATCCGCCAGGAAAGCAGTTTCGATCCCCGCGTGGTCAGCCCCTCCGGCGCCGCAGGGCTGATGCAGCTGATGCCGGGAACGGCACGGCAGGTGGCGCAGCGCTCCGGTCTCGCCCTGCCGCCGGGCGCGCTGCTCGATGATCCGTCGCGGAACATTGCGCTCGGTTCCGCCTATTTTGCCCATCTGCTCCAGCGCTTCGGCGATTGCCTGCCGCTCGCGATCGCAGCCTATAATGGCGGGCCCGGCAACGTGACGAAATGGATCGCCGCCAATGGCGATCCGCGCATGCCGAAGGCGGAAGGCGGGGTCGACCTCGTGACCTGGATCGAGGAGATCCCGTTCGGGGAGACGCGCAACTATGTGGAACGGGTGACGGAGGGGATCGTGATCTATCGCGCGCTGGAGGGAGAGCCGGCGACCGACCCGGTGGTACGGTGGACCGCGTCGCGGTGAGCGCCACGACTGTGCTGGGCCGTGCGCTGGCCTCGGGCCTCGGCGTCGGCTTCGTGCCGCGCGCGCCGGGCACCGCCGGCGCGCTGCTCGGCCTGCTCCTTGGCTGCGTGCTCTACAGCCACGGCATCGGCGCGCTCGCCGGCGGGATCGTGGTGTCCAGCGCCGCGGGGCTGATTGCGATCCCCGGAACCGGCATGGCGCGGCGCGATCCCGGCTGGATCGTGATCGACGAGATCGCAGGCCAGATGATCGCCCTGCTCGGCCTGCCCTGGCTGACTGGCTCGGGCGTGCTGCTCGCCTTCCTGCTGTTTCGGCTCTTCGATATCCGCAAGCCCTGGCCGATCAGCCTCGCCGATGCCCGGCACGACGCGCTCGGGATCATGGCTGATGACTGGATCGCCGGAGCCTTCGCGGCGATCGTGCTCGTGATCCTGCGCTTCATCTGGCCGGGAACGGGGCTGTGAACCAGAAAGCGGCGCTGGTGATCGAGCGCGCGAAGCAGGCGCAACGCACGGTCGCGACGGCGGAAAGCTGCACGGGTGGGATGATCGCCGCGGCATTGACCGACATTGCCGGCGCTTCCGCCGTGTTCGGCTACGGCTTCGTCAGCTACGCGAACGAGGCAAAAGCGACAATGCTCGGCGTCTCCCCCGCGCTGATCGCGCGGGATGGAGCGGTGAGCGAGACGGTGGCGCGGGCAATGGCCGAAGGTGCGCTGGCCCGCGCGACGGCTGACCTTGCGGTGGCGGTGACCGGCATTGCCGGGCCGGAGGGCGGGACGGTGGAAAAGCCGGTCGGCACGGTCTGGTTCGGCGTTGCGCGCAAGGATGGCGTGACGCTGGCCGAACGGCGCGTCTTCGCCGGCAACCGGGCCGCGGTGCGGCGGGCGACAGTCGACCACGCGCTCGACCTGCTGGCCGCTTCGTTGGGATGAAGCCGTCCAGTTAACCCTTGCTTAATCAACTCATCCCATATTTGGACAATTCCGCTGCGTGAGGCGGTGGTTATCGTTATTGGCAGGGTATGGATGCGGCCATCCAGGCAGGCCGGGTTCACGACATCGTACGGAGACTGAAACGGGATGTCGAAAGCCGACACCGTGGTAAACGGGTTGCGGCAGGATCGGGATCGGTATGCGCTGCTGGCATTCTGCTGGGGCGACCTGCTTCTGACGCTCGACCGCGATCTGCGGATCGAGACCATGTCCGGCGCGAGCGAGGCGCTGACCGGCCGAACCGTAGCGTCCTGGACCAACCGGCCATTGGACAATCTGATCGACCGGGCAGATCGCGGGCGGATCGCCGGCATGCTCGAAGCGCTGACGCCGACGCGCCGGGCAATGGCCGGAACCGTCCGCCTCGACGGTCCCCGCGGCATGGGCACCCGGGTCAGCGTCGCGGCGCACCGGCTCGAGAGCGGCAGCGACCGGATCTACGTCGCCATGCGCAGGCTGCCGGAGGATGCGCCCGAGACCGCACCTCCGCCGGATGCGGTCGAGGAGGCGCGGCATCTTGCCGGTCGTCTCGCCGCGGCGGGGTCCAGCGGCGCCGAGATGACCTTGCTGGCGATCCCGCCGATGGGCGGCGCGACTGATCCCGACAGCAAGCGCCTCGGTGACACGCTGGACAACCTGCTCAAGGCCCATTCGCTCGGCGGCGATACCGCGACGCGGCTGCACAGCGGTCATTATTCGGTGTTGCACGAGGCGGGACAGAATTTCAGCGCGTTGGTCGGCCGGATCGAGGCCATGATCCACGCGGCCGACCCAGCCGCGCCGCGCGTGGAAGCCGTGACCCTGCCGATGCGCGAAGCGAGCATGAGCGAGGACGATCTGGCGCGCGGGCTGGTCTATGCCATGCACCGTTTCGGCGAGGGCCAGGGCATGACGCTGCAGGAGGCGGGAGAGCGCCTGCGCACGACGCTGAGCGATGCGATGGGAGCGGTGACGCGGCTGCGTCGGGCGATCGATAACGGAGCCTTCGACCTCGTCTTCCAGCCGATCGTCAACATCGCGGATGGCTCCGTCCACCACTACGAAGTGCTGACCCGCTTCGAGCACGCCGGCACGACATCGCCCTTCGAGACGATCCTGCTGGCCGAGGAGACGGGGCTGATCGCCGATTTCGACCTGGCCATGGCGCGCAAGGCGGTGGGGTGGCTCGCCGCCCGGCCGTTGAACGAATCGCAGGTGAATATCGCGATCAACATCTCCGGCCGTTCGATCGTCGACCCTGCCTATTCCAGCGGGCTGCACCGGCTGCTCGACGAAAACGGATGGCTGGGCCGTCGCCTTTCATTCGAGATTACCGAAAGTGCCCAGATCGCCGATCTCGATTCCGCCAACGGCTTCATTCAGGGGCTGCGCAACCGCGGCTTCGCGGTGATGCTCGACGATTTCGGCGCCGGCGCCTCGTCATTCCGGTATCTCTCGGTGCTGGAGGTCGATGCGGTGAAGTTCGACGGCGATGCGATCCGCCACGCGCAGCGGGCGCAGAAGGGCCGCGCCTTTCTCTCGGCGCTGACCGAATTGTGCCGCCGGATGGGGATCAGCACCATCGCGGAAATGATCGAGACGCCGGAGGCACGGGATTTCGTGCGGGAGTGCGGCTGCCACTATGCGCAGGGATATCTTTATGGCGCACCGGCACCGGATATCAGCCGCTTCGCGCGCCTGCCCAAAGCGGGGCTGCCGGTCGCACTTCGGCTCGGCTGAACCTCGTCCGGCGGGTCAGAGCACGTTCCGATCCATCAGGATCGGATGTCGTGCTCTGTTTTTTTGATAAATATAGCATCTTTATCCGATCAGATGATCCCATCTGATCGGATAAAGATGCTCTAGAACAGCGCGGCCCCGAGGGCGGCGGCGGCAGCGAGCAGAACCAGCGGATGCAACCGGACGCGAAGCGAAACAAGCATGACCGCGAGCGTGATCGCCCAGGCTCGCAGACCATGATCGGCCGCGCGGACGACGACGAGGGCGGCGGCGAGGATCAGCCCCCCCGAAACCGGCGTGATCGCCGCCTGCAGAACCAGCCGCCAGCGCGCGGCGCGGAACCGTTCCCACACCCCGGCGACCACAACCGTCAGCACGCTCGAAGGACCGATCATGCCGAGCGTGGCAACCAGCGCGCCGGCAATCCCTGCCACATGCAGGCCGATCAGCGTCGCGATCAGCATGTTCGGGCCGGGGCTGGTCTGGGCGAGGCCGAACAGGGCGGCGAATTGTGGCGCGCTCATCCAGTGATGGGCGACAACGGCGCGCGCCATCGCCGGCAAGGTGCTGGCAACCCCGCCGATCGCGATCAGCGACAGGCCGGCGAACAGGCCGAGCAGGACAAGCAGGATCATCGATGCTGCCGCCACGCGACGAACACGGACAGCGGTGTTACGACGACGATGACCGCCGGCAGCGGCAGGTGCAGAACGCCGAACAGGGCAAAGGCAAGGCCAACAACGGCAGCGCGCGCGGGAAGGCGCGCGGCAGGCCAGGCGATGCGCAGCGCGGCCGCCGCGAACAGGCCCGCAGCACCGGCGGCAAGTCCCTGCAACGCGTGATGAACCGGCGGGATCGAGCCGATCCGCTCATAGACGGTGCCGAGCGCGATCACGATGGCGACCGGCGCGGCAAGCAATCCGACAATGGCGACCATCGCGCCGGCGAAGCCACGCTGCCGGGCGCCGAAGGCGGCGGCGAGATTCACCACGTTGGGGCCGGGCAGGAACTGGCACAGGCTGAACAGATCCGAGAATTCCGCCGCGGTGAGCCACCCGCGGCGCTCGACCATGATGCGCCGGGCAAACGGCAGCACGCCGCCGAAGCCGGACAGCCCGGCGACGAAGAAGCCGGAGAACAGCGCGGCGAGGCTGGGACGGGGCGATTCGGCGGTCATTGAAATCACTATGCCCCGGCGCCGATGATCGACAAACCTGACCCGCTCGGGCAGGGTAGCGGCATGAACGATGACGACGGCGATCGCGCCGCACAACCGGGCGGGGAACTCGCGCTGCGCGCCGGTCCGGCGCGGCCCAATCCGCCACTGCCGATCGCATTGATGATCCTGCTCCTTGGCCTCGCCGCCCCCTTCGTGTTCGTGCGGACGGCGCAGCCAAGCCCGTTCCTGACCATGATGGCGCTGCTGCTGCCGCTTGCCGGCACGATCGCGGTGATCGGCGCGGTCGAGTCGATGCGGCGGCTGCGCGCCGACAGGGCGATACGCGCGCGCGCGGTCATCGGGGTGGAGGGCATCACGCTGCACCGCAAGCCGGCGGATGCCGAGCATCACGCCTGGACGGACATCGCCAGCGCCGATGTGACAGCGACGGTCCTTACCCTGATCCTGCGCGGCGAGGGCGGGAAGCGGGTGCGCCGGGCAGTGCGCTACGGCAGGCTGGAGACGCCGGTAGAAATGCTGCGCGGGCGGATCGCGCAGGGGTTGCGTACGGGCGGAAGCGTCACAGAGGCGGATCAGTTGTCATAAAAGCTTCACCGACAACCGGTCGCGTTGTCACACTGGATCATCTAGATGGCGCGGCAGGACGTAGTGATGCGTTCGAGTATGAATTCGCCATCGCAACCGAAAGGGAGATCCATCGTGCGATCAGATTCCAAACTGCGGCGTTCCGTCATCATGGGTGCCGGTGCTGCCGCTCTGCTGGTCGCCGGCCTCGGCGCTGGCGCCGCATCGGCCGCCCAGACCGTGACCCTGACCGAGACCGGCTCCTCGCTGCTCTACCCGCTGTTCAATATCTGGGTGCCGCATTTCGAGAAGGCGCATCCGGGCATCCGCGTCACGACGCAGAGCACCGGTTCGGGCACCGGCATCGCGCAGGCGATCAAGGGCCTCGTGCAGATCGGCGCGTCCGACGCGTACATGTCGAACGGCCAGCTGAAGCAGAGCCCGGGCATCCTGAACATCCCGCTCGCGATCTCGGCGCAGTCGATCAACTACAACCTCCCCGGCCTGAACGGGCACCACCTGGTGTTCTCCGGCCCGGTGCTCGCCGGCATCTATTCCGGCACGATCAACAACTGGGATTCGCCGGCGATCGCGAAGCTGAACCCGGGCGTGAAGCTGCCGAACCACAAGATCATCCCGGTGCACCGCACCGACGGTTCGGGTGATACCTTCATCTTCTCGCAGTATTTGAGCTTCTCCACCCCCGACTGGAACAGCAAGATCGGCTACGGCACCAGCATCTCCTGGCCGGCGGTGCAGGGCGGGCTCGGCGCGCAGGGCAATCCCGGCATGGTCGAGGCGCTGAAGGGCAACAAGTATTCGATCGCCTATGTCGGCGTCAGCTTTGCCCAGCAGATCGACGCTGCGAAGCTCGGCACCGCGAAGCTGGTGAACCGCGCTGGCAAGGCCGTTCTCCCGACCGCCAAGACCGTGAGCGCCGCGGCCGCTGCGCTGGGCGACAAGACCCCGACCGATGAGCGCATCAGCCTGATCTTCGCGCCAGGTGCGAACAGCTACCCGATCATCAACTATGAATATGCGATCGTGAACAAGAAGCAGGCGAACAAGGCCACTGCCGATGCGGTGAAGACCCTGCTGACCTGGGCCTCCAACCAGGGCAATGCCGAGCAGTATCTGAAGCAGGTGCACTTCAAGGCCCTGCCGAAGAAGATCCGCGAGCTGTCCGCGAAGCAGATCGCCCAGATCGAGGGCTGATCCACGGAGAGCCGCAAGGCTTGACGAGACGACCCCTGCCCTTCCGGCTTCGCCGGAGGGGCAGTTTCGTGTAAGGGGTGCCGCATGTCGAAGGTGAAACCGTTCAGGCTGACCATGGCGGCGGTCGCGCTGCTGATCCCGCTGGCGCTGGCTGCCATCGTCTTCTTTCTCGCGCGCTATTCGTGGCAGGCGATCGGGTTCAACGGGCTGCGCTTCCTGTGGACGATCAACTGGAATCTCGGGAATCTCTACGGCAACACGGTGATCCACCACGGCTACGAGGTCCCGCCCGGTGCGAATTACGGGATACTCGCCTTCATCGTCGGCACTCTGTTCTCCTCCTTCCTCGCAATCCTGTTCGCCGTGCCGGTGAGCGTCGGCACCGCGATGTTTCTTTCGGAAAAAGCGCCGGCGCGGATGCGACCCTGGCTGACCATGCTGGTCGAGCTGGTCGCCGTGGTGCCGAGCGTGGTTTTCGGCCTGTGGGGCATTTTCGTGCTGGTGCCGCTGATCGCGAACTGGATCAGCCCGGCGATCACCGCGGTGTTCGGCTTCATACCCTTCTTCAACATGAACAACAGCACCGGCAGCGGCTACGGGCTGCTCGCCGCCTCGATCGTGCTGGCCCTGATGATCACGCCGATCATCACCACGACGCTGTACGACGCGCTCAACCAGGTGCCGCGCGAATTGCGGGAATCGGCCTATGCGCTGGGAGCGACGCATTTCGAGGTCGTTGCCAGCACCATGCTGCCGACCGCTCGCGTCACGCTGATCGGCGGCATCGTGCTGGCGCTTGGCCGCGCGCTGGGCGAGACGATGGCGGTGCTGATGGTTTCGGGCGGCGCGCTCAACTACCTGCCGGGGACGATCTTCACCCCGATCAGCACGATGGCCGCCTTCATCCTCTCGCAGCTCGACAGCGCGCTGCAGGACCCGAGCAACATGGCGGTGAAGTCGCTTGCTGAAATCGCGCTCGTGCTGTTCGTCATCACCGTGCTGGTCAACGCGGCCGCACGCCTGCTGGTCAGGAGGACGATCAATGTCCGCAACGCATGATGCCACGCCGGCGCGGCTGACGACGCTCGAACGGCGGCGCTACGCGACCAACATCATCGGCTGGGGGCTGTGCACCCTCGCCTTTCTGCTGATCGCCGTGCCGCTGCTCGATCTCGTGCTGACGGTAACGCTCAAGGGCGCCTCGGCATTCTCGGTCGCGCTCTTCACCACCTCGACGAACGGGGTGACGGGCGGGCTGCAGAACGCGATCATCGGCACGCTGGTGCTCTCGCTCGGCTCGCTCCTGATCGCCGCGCCGATCGGGATCGGCGCCGGGATCTATCTCTCGGAATATGGCGCGAACCGCTTCGGCGCGACCGTGCGCTTCCTGGCCGACACGTTGACCGGCACGCCCTCGATCGTACTGGGCTATTTCTCCTACATCACCATGGTAATCGGGCTCGGCTGGAAATTCTCCGCACTGGCCGGGGCGATCACGCTGGCCATCATGGTCGTGCCCTATCTGGCGCGGATCACCGAAATGTCCCTCCGGCGGGTGCCGATCAGCATGCGCGAGGCGGCCTATGCGCTGGGCGCGCGGGATCATACCGTGGCCTCACGCATCGTGCTGGCAGCGGCAGCACCGGGCGTGATCACCGGCGTGCTGCTGTCGCTCGCGATCTCGGTCGGCGAAACGGCGCCACTGATCTATACTGCCGGGTGGTCCAACTATCTCTGGTCCGGCAAGCTCACCAACGAGCCGATCGGCTACCTGACCTATGTCATCTGGACCTTCATCAACGAACCGAACCCACAATCCCACGCCCTTGCCTTCGCCGCGGCGCTGCTTGTGATGCTCGTCGTGCTGGCGATCAATATCGGCGTGCGGATGATCTTGCGGCGGGATCCGTGATCAGCTCTCACGCCTGATATCGGCGACCAACCCGCCCACAAGGCGGGCTAGTCCTGCGGGCGCGATCGGAAAGACGTTGCGCTGACGATCGCTCATCGCAGCCGCGCCAGCAACAGAGCAGCCTCCGCACCGAGGACAAGCCAGGTGATGAGCGCGCCGGGCGCGCGGCAGAGGAATTGCTGAAGGGAATTCTCCGGCGCGATCATGCCGAACGGGTGGATGATGCGCGCGATCAGCAGCGGGAAGAGCAGCGCGTTCATCTCAAGCCGCCCTGCCCCGCTTGCCTCGAGACAGGCCGCAAGCAGCAGGATCAGCGGAACATATTCAGCGAAATTGGCATGCGCGCGGATGCGCCGGGCAAGGCGCGCATTGCCGCCATCGCCGTGAATCACCCGGAACCCGACCCGGCCAAAACCAACCCAGAGCGAGAGCGCGAGATAAATCAGGGCGAGCAGGGCGCCGTACCCGGCGGTAACGGTGGGGAAGGTCATGATTCAGTGCTCTATCATGTTGATAAATTGAGCATCCTTATCTGATCCTATGACGCCCTAGAGATCAAGCGCCTGTGCTGCGGCGCGCACCACATCGCGCAAGGCGCCCGGGGTAAAGGGCGAGACGAGGCCCGCCGCGGCAACGAGCCCGCCGAACGGGCGCGAGCCGCCAAGCGTGCAGAGCGTGGCGTAGGTATCGAAGGCAGCGCGCTCGTCGCGCTGTGCCGCGAGCCAGAATTGCAGCGCACAGCACTGCGCCAGAGTGTAATCGATATAATAGAAGGGCGAGCGATAGATGTGCATCTGCGCCTGCCAGCGACCACCTTTCGCCGGATAGTCAAGGTCGCCCCAGTCCCGCCAAGGCAAATAAAGCTGTTCGAGACGACGCCAGAGCGCGTGGCGATCGGCCGGTGTGAGGTCGGGATCGGCATAGACCTCATGCTGGAAATGATCGACACACACGCCATAGGGCAGGAATTCGAGCGCGCCGATCAGATGCATCCGCCGGTAGCGTTCGGTTGCAGCGCCGAACATCGGCTCGATATGCGGATGGGCAAGGAATTCCAGGCTCATCGAATGGATTTCTGCCGCCTCCATCGTCGGCCAGAAATAATCCGAAAGCGGCAGGTGCCGGCTCATGTAGTTCTGGAAGGCGTGACCCATCTCATGCGTGAATACATCGACATCGTGATGCGTGCCGTTGAAATTCGCGAAGATGAACGGCATGCCCACGCTCGGGAAGCTGGTGCAGAAACCGCCGCCTGCCTTGGCGGGCCGGTTGTCGAGATCCATGAAGCCGCCATTGCGCATCGCGTCGTAGAAGTTGGCAAGGCGTGGGTCCATCGCCGCGAACATCTCCGCCGCGGCACCTTCCAGCACCGCACGCCCGCCGACCGGCTTCGGGTTGCCCTCCGGGTCGATCATCGGTTCGTCCCACGCCATCAGGCGGTCGAGCCCGTTTTCCACCTTGCGGCGCTCCATCAACCGGGCAACGAGTGGCACGACATGGCGGCGGACCTCCTCGCGATAGGTCGCGACCTCGGCGGGTCCGTAATCGAGCCGCCCCATCCGCCGATAGGCGAGCGAAATGAAATTCTCATCCCCGAGGGTGCGGGCAATGCCGTGGCGCAGCTTCACCAGCTTGTCATAGAGCCCGTCCAGCGTGTCGCCATGCTGGGCAAAGAACGCCCAGCGCGCAGCGGCGGCGTCGTGGCGAACCGAACGATCCGGGCTTTCGGCATAAGGACCGAGGCCCGAGAGATTGAGCGTTTGCCCATCGAATTCGATCCACGCGCTGGCAAGCAACGCGGTATATTCGGCCGCGAGACGGGACTCGACTTCCAGATCCGCGGCAATTTCAGGCCGGAAGGTCGTAATGTCATTGCGCCACATCGCCAGCGCGTGGGGGCCGAACCGGGCTTCGAGCGCAGCCGTGTCGAGCCCCAGCAATCGGGTCTTGAACGCGGTTTCATGATTGGCGACCACCGGGTCGAGCGCGTCGGCATATTCCCGTGCCGCATTGCGGCCGGGATCGGCAGTATCCTGCGAGAACCGCAGATGGACGAGGCTCGACCACGTACCATAATCCCGACGAAGTGCTTCCCATCCGTCGATCGCGGGGCCGATCGCCCCGGCGTCAAGATGCGCATGCAGCGTGCCATAGCCAGCCGCAAGCCCGGATTCAGAGGGGGTTTCAGCGGTGATCTGGTCGAATTGCATCGTCACTCCCTGGAGTACTCACCGATCCGTCACGGTCGGATGATGCTCAAGCATGGCATGCTGTTGTGGTGTGCCGACAGAACGAAAAAAGGCGCGGCAGATGCCGCGCCCTTCATTCAATCAAACGCGGCGGAAGCGTTCAGGCAGCAGCCGCTTCGTCGGACTCGGTCTCATCGGTGGCGAGCTCCGGCTTCGGGCCGCTATCCTGCCCCTTCGCGGCCGGATCGCGATCGACAAGCTCGATGACAGCCATATCGGCGGCATCGCCATACCGCATGCCGGCCTTCAGAACGCGAGTATAGCCGCCCTGGCGTTCCTTGTATCGATCGGCAAGCGCCGCAAAGAGCTTGGAGACGATGACATCGTCTCTCAGCATCGCATGCGCCTGACGGCGGGCGTGCAACCCGCCGCGCTTGCCAAGGGTGATCAGCTTCTCGGCAACCGGCCGGAGCTCCTTCGCCTTCGGCAGCGTGGTGGTGATCTGCTCGTGCTTGAGCAGGGCGACCGCCATGTTGCGGAACATGGCCGCGCGGTGGGACGCGGTGACGCCAAGTTTACGTCCTGCAAGGCCGTGACGCATGGGAGTAACTCCGGATCAGTAAAGACGAAAAGCGATGGGTTGAAAGGCGATCAGAACGGATTGTCGGAGCGTTTGACCAGCTCCTCGATATTTTCAGGCGGCCAGTCCGGCACAACCATGCCAAGGCCAAGGCCCATGGCAGACAGGACTTCCTTGATTTCGTTCAGCGATTTGCGACCGAAATTCGGCGTGCGCAGCATTTCCTGCTCCGACTTCTGAACGAGATCGCCGATATAGACGATATTGTCGTTCTTCAGGCAGTTCGCCGAGCGGACGGAAAGCTCCAGCTCGTCCACCTTGCGCAGCAGATTCGGGTTGAACGGCAACTCCGGGCGCGGCTCCTCGGCGCGGAGGCGCTGCGGCTCCTCGAAATTGATGAACATGCCGAGCTGGTCCTGCAGAATGCGGGCGGCAAGCGCCACCGAATCTTCAGGAGTGACGGCGCCGTTGGTCTCGATGTTCAGGATCAGACGGTCATAGTCGGTGACCTGACCGACACGAGTCGGCTCCACGCGATACGACACGCGGCGCACCGGCGAATAGATCGAATCGACGGGGATGAGCCCGATCGGCGCATCCTCGGGGCGATTCGCCGCGGCCGGAACATAGCCACGGCCGGAATCGACCGTCAGTTCCATGCCGAGCGTCGCACCGTCGTCCAGCGTGCAGATCACGAGCTCGGGGTTCATCACCTCGATATCGTGACCGGTCTGAATCATCCCGGCAGTCACCTCGCAGGGACCGGTCGCCGACACGGTCATCCGCTTCGGGCCATCGCCATGCATGCGCACCGCGATCTGCTTGATATTGAGGACGATGTCGGTGACGTCCTCACGGACGCCGGCGATCGACGAGAATTCGTGCAGCACGCCATCGATCCGCACCGATGTCACGGCTGCGCCATGCAGCGAGGACAGCAGGACACGGCGCAGGGCGTTGCCGAGAGTAAGGCCGAAACCGCGCTCCAGCGGCTCGGCGATGATCGTCGCCACGCGCATGTCATCAGCGCCGGGCTCGATATCCAGCTTCTCGGGCTTGCGCAGCGACTGCCAGTTCCGCTGCAATGCCAAATGCGTATCTCTCAACATCAGTCCCTCCGGTCAGGCGGGCGTGCCGCCCTCACCATCCAAAAACGTTCCGACCCCGGCGCGGCATCAGCCCTTCGGGGTGCGGCCGGGCCGCGTCAGCGGCCGGCGCCGTCAGACGCGGCGACGCTTGCGCGGACGGCAGCCGTTGTGCGGAATCGGCGTGAGGTCACGGATCGCGGTGATCGAGAAACCGATCGTCTGCAGTGCGCGCAACGCGCTCTCACGACCAGCCCCCGGACCGCTAACCTCGATTTCCAGCGTCTCCATGCCGTGCTCGCGCGCCTTGCGCCCGGCATCCTCGGCAGCCACCTGCGCCGCATACGGGGTCGACTTGCGGCTGCCCTTGAAACCCTGGCTGCCGGCCGACGACCACGAGATCGCGTTGCCCTGCGCGTCCGAAATGGTCACCATTGTGTTGTTAAAGCTCGCGAGAACATGCGCGACACCGGAGGAGATGTTCTTGCGTTCCTTGCGGCGGGGACGCGTGGAGGCTGCTTTGGCCATGAATAATCCTGTCTCTGTCTCGATACGCCGACCCATGGTCGGCCGGCGTTGAAAGTCGGGTAGGCGCGAAGCCGCAGCTTAGCGGGTCGCCTTCTTCTTGCCGGCAATCGCCACGGCCTTGCCCTTACGGGTGCGGGCGTTGGTGTGGGTGCGCTGGCCACGAACTGGCAGACCCTTGCGATGCCGAAGCCCGCGATAGCACCCAAGATCGACGAGGCGCTTGATGTTCATGGCGACTTCACGGCGGAGATCACCCTCGACGCGATAATCCTTGTCGATCAGCTCGCGGATCTTCATGATCTCGTCTTCGGAGAGCTGATTGACACGCTTCTCGTCGGCGATCTCGAGCGCCTGGCAGATTTCGCGCGCCTTGGCCGGCCCGATACCATAAATATACCGCAGGCTGATCAGCACGCGCTTGTTCGAAGGGATGTTTACGCCGGCAATACGCGCCACGGTCTGCTCCTTGGATCGCCGCCGGGTGCGGCCGGCGGCATTGAAGGTCATCGAATGGAGGCTCAGACCAGTTAAACCAGCCTTCGCACCTCAATAAAGTGCGGCGCCCCACCAGGGAGCGCCGCAGATGTGGTTCTCTAATGCCCGGCCGGTTCCGAGTCAATCGAGATGGATCAATTTTTCGTGATCTGATCCATTATCACACTGTCGCCGGACGGGCGACACCCGCCTCACGCAACGCCGCCTCGATCTGGCCGGTGACGTCGTCCATCGCCGCCATGCCATCGACGGAGTAGAGCCGCCCGCCAGCTTCGTAATAGGGCAGGATCGGCGCAGTCTGCGCGTTGTAGGCCGAGAGACGGTCTTTCACGACCTCCGCCTTGTCGTCCGGGCGGCGAACGAAATCGTGCCCGCCACATTTGTCGCAGACGCCATCGGCCTTCGTGGGATGGAACCGGTCATGATACCCGGCGCCGCAAGTCCCGCAGGTGAAGCGCCCGGAGATACGCTCGACCAGCACGGCCTCATCCACCTTCAGCAGGATCACGGCATCGAGATCGAATTTCTGTTCCGCCAGCATCGCATCCAGCGCCTCGGCCTGGGGAACTGTGCGGGGAAAACCGTCGAGGATGAAGCCGTTACGGCAATCCGGCCGGGACAGCCGATTCCGCAGCATGCCGATGATGATGTCATCCGACACCAGTGCGCCGGCTTCCATCACCGCCTTCGCGGCAAGCCCGAGTTCGGTGCCGGCCTTCAGTTCGGCCCGCAGCATGTCGCCGGTGGCAATCTGGGCAACGCCGTAGCGCTCCTCTAGAATTTTCGCCTGCGTGCCTTTGCCGGCTCCCGGAGGCCCCAAAAGAATAATGTTCATCGACCGCGTGTCCTCCCTCGACCCTTGCGAATCAGGCCTTCATATTGATGGGCAAGTAGATGAGACTGAATTTGCGCTACCGTGTCCATCGTGACCGAAACGACGATCAAAAGCGAGGTGCCGCCGAAATAATATCCCGCTGCCAGATCGAATTGTCCGATCAGGAATTGAGGTATGAGACAGACGATGACGAGGTAGGCGGCGCCGATTGTGGTGAGCCTGGTCAACACCGAGTCGAAATATTTAGCCGTGTTTGCCCCGGGACGGATGCCGGGAACAAAACCGCCGTATTTCTTGAGATTATCCGCGGTTTCCTCAGGATTGAACACAACGGCCGTGTAAAAATAGGAAAAGAAGATGATCAAACCGGCATACAGCAACATGTAGCCCGGCTGTCCGTTCGACAACTCGCGGGCGAGGAACTGCAGCCAGCCAGGGCCGGTGCCGTGGCTGAACCCGATCACGGTGGCCGGGATGAGCAACAGTGAACTGGCGAAAATCGGAGGAATAACGCCCGACGTGTTCACTTTCATCGGAAGGTGAGATGAATCGCCACCGAACATGCGGTTCCCCACCTGGCGCTTCGGATACTGGATCACGACCTTGCGCTGCGCGCGTTCCATGAACACCACAAAGGCGACGACCGCGAGCGAGAGAACAAAAAAGCCAATTACAAACCCGGTCGAGAGCCCACCAGAAGCACCGAGCTGAAGCACGCTCGCGATTGCTCCCGGAAACGCTGCAACGATACCGGCGAAAATGATCAGGCTCGACCCGTTACCGATACCCCGCGAGGTAATCTGCTCACCGAGCCACATCAGGAACACGGTGCCGCCCGTCAAGGTGATCACGGTGGTGACAATGAAGAAGAGCCCTGGATCCATGACGGCAGGGCCAACAGTCGAGGTGATGCTCTCAAGCCCGATGGCGATGCCGTAAGACTGGGCGAGAGCAATCACGACCGTGAGGTAGCGTGTATACTGGTTGATCTTCTGCTGCCCCGTCTGACCTTCCTTCTTGAGCGTCTCAAGTTGCGGAACGGCCGCCTGGAGCAGCTGCATGATGATCGACGCGGAGATGTAGGGCATGATGTTCAGCGCGAACACCGTCATGCGACCAAGAGCGCCGCCGCTGAACATGTTGAACATGCCGAGAATGCCGCCGCCATTCTGCGCCAGCATATGCTCCATCACCGTCGGGTCCACCCCGGGAATCGGGATATAAGTGCCGAGGCGGAAAACGATCAGCGCACCGAGGGTGAACCAGATCCGCTTCTTGAGATCGGTCGCCTTCGACAGGGTTTCGAGGTTGAAGCTCGAAGCGAGTTGCTCAGCGGCGGACGCCATGAATATCCCTCATCCAACGGCAGCGTGCCGTATCTCCGGAAACCGGAACGGCGCCGCGGGTCTGTGAAAACTCACGACCTGCAGCGCCGTTCGTCAGGCTTTATTGTGCCGCAACCTTGGTGGTCACGGCAAGTGGGTCAGGCAGAAGCCGCCTCAGCGCGGACGACCGTCGTCGTCACGCTGCCGCCAGCCTGTTCGATGGCAGCGATGGCAGTGGCCGATGCGCCAGACACCTCGATCTCAACCTTCTGCGAGATCTCGCCGCGGCCAAGCAGCCGCACGCCGGCAAGCTTCGAACCGGCATAGACACCGGCGGCGCGCAGGGTCGCCTCGGTGATCTTCTGCCCCGCATCGATCTTGCCCGCCTCGATCAGCGCGGCAAGTGTGCCGATGTTCAGGGGGGCATAGTCCTTGCGGTTCACATTGCTGAAGCCGCGCTTCGGTAGACGCCGGTAGATCGGGAGCTGACCGCCCTCGAACCCGTTCAGCGATACGCCCTCACGCGCCTTCTGGCCTTTGACGCCCTTTCCGGACGTCTTGCCCTTGCCCGATCCGATGCCGCGCCCAAGCCGCTTCGACTTCGGGCGCGCACCGGGATTATCGCGCAGTTCGTTCAGTTTCATTACGACAGCTCCTCGACCTTCAGGAGATGCTTGACCTTGCGGATGCGGCCGAGCGTTTCCGGGGTGGCGGCGAGTTCACGGCTCGCATTCATCCGGCGCAGACCGAGACCGACAAGAGTCTCCTTCTGGCCCGGCTTGCGGCCAATCGGCGACCCGACCTGGGTGACGCGCACCCGCTTCACCTGATCAGACATCGGCCTGGACCTCCTTCTCGCGCTTCGGGCCGAACAGGTCAGCGACCTTCTTGCCACGACGAGAGGCAACACTGCGCGGACTGGCGCATTGCGAGAGCGCCGCAACCGTTGCCTTCACCATGTTGTGCGGATTGCGGCTGCCGAGCGACTTCGCCACGACGTCGCCGATGCCGAGCGTCTCGAAAACGGCGCGCATCGGACCGCCAGCGATGATACCGGTGCCCGGAGGCGCTGCGCGCAGCACGACATGCCCGGCGCCGAAACGGCCCTCGATGTCATGATGCAGCGTGCGGCCTTCCTTCATCGGAACGCGGATCATGCCGCGCTTTGCCCGCTCGGTCGCCTTGCGGATGGCTTCCGGAACTTCCTTCGCCTTGCCAGCGCCGAAGCCAACCCGGCCCTTCTGGTCGCCAACCACCACAAGGGCGGCAAAAGCAAAACGACGGCCACCCTTCACCACTTTCGCGACGCGGTTGATGGTGACGAGCTTGTCGATCAGCTCGTCGCCATCGCGATCCCGCTCGCGCTCGCGGCCCCGGCCTTCTCTCGGTTCGCGTGCCATGCCCTGCTCCTCAGAAATCCAGACCGCTCTCGCGAGCGGCTTCGGCCAGGGCCTTCACCCGGCCATGATACATGTAGGCGCCACGGTCGAACACGACCTGGGTGACACCGGCCTCTTTCGCCCGCTCGGCCACAAGCTTGCCCACCGCAGCGGCGGCCTGCTTGTCGGCCCCGGTCTTCAGCGCCGCGCGCAGGCCGGCATCCAGCGACGACGCGGCAGCGAGCGTGCGCCCCGCGGTATCGTCGATCACCTGGGCATAGATGTGCTTGCCCGACCGGAACACCGAAAGGCGGGGACGGCCATGTGCCTTGAGGCGGATCTGGTAGCGGAGGCGCTGGCGGCGCCGCGCCTCGTTTTCGTGTACAGCGCTCATTACTTCTTCTTGCCTTCCTTGCGACGGATCGCCTCGCCCTCGAACTTCACACCCTTGCCCTTGTAGGGCTCGGGCGGACGGAAGGCGCGAAGCTCGGCGCAAACCTGCCCCACCAGCCGCTTGTCGATACCCTCAACCTTGATCGATGTCGGCTTTTCGCAGGTGATCTTGATGCCCTGCGGCACCGGATAGACCACATCGTGCGAGAAGCCCAAATTCATGACCAGGTTGCTGCCCTGGACCGAGGCGCGGAAACCGGTGCCGTTGATCTCGAGCGTCTTCGCATAACCCTGCGAGACGCCCTGGACCACATTGGCGACATTCGCGCGCGTCGTGCCCCACATCATGCGGGATGCGGCTTCCTTGTCGCGCGGGGTTACGGTGACCTTGCCATCCTCGAACACGGTCTCGACGCGCTCGGAAAGCGGCATCTTCAGCTCACCCAGCTTGCCCTTCGCGGTCAGGAAACCATCGACGATGGTGATCGACACACCCTGCGGAACAGCAACCGGATACTTACCAACTCGTGACATGATGCTGCCTCCTCAGAAGACGCGGCAGAGCACTTCACCGCCAACATTGGCAGTGCGCGCTTCGACGTCGCTCATGACCCCGCGCGGGGTCGACAGGATCGACACACCAAGGCCGGCATAAACCCGCGGCAACTCCTTGATCTTGGAGTAGACGCGACGACCGGGACGTGAGACGCGGGTGATTTCCTTGATCACCGGCTCACCCTCGTTATACTTCAACTCGATGCGGAGTTGAGCAACACCGGGGCGAAGCTCCTCCTTCGAGAAACCGCGAATGAAACCCTCGCGCTTCAGCACGTCAAGGACATTGGCCCGCAGGTTCGACGCGGGGGCCACGCAAACTGCGTGACGGGCGCGCTGCGCATTGCGGATGCGGGTGAGCATGTCACCCAGGGGATCGGACATCGACATGTTATATCCCCCTTACCAGCTCGACTTGACCATGCCAGGAATCTGCCCGGCGCTCGCGAGATCGCGCAGAGCGATACGGCAGAGCTTGAACTTGCGATAGTTGCCGCGGGCGCGCCCGGTCAGCTCGCAGCGCAGCCGCACGCGGGTCTTGGCGCCATTGCGCGGAAGCTGCGCGAGCTTCAGGGTCGCGTCAAACCTGTCCTCCACCGGGAGGGTACGGTCCTTCACAATTGCCTTCAGCGCAGCGCGCTTCCCCGCATCACGCGCGGCCATCTTCTCGCGCCGCTTATTCCGATTGACCTGTGAGGTCTTCGCCATCGTCTTCTATCCTCCGGAACCTGCCGGCACGTCCCGGCGGTTTTCCAATAAATCCGTTTACGCGCTCAAAATGCCGTTCAGTTCACGAACGGAATTTCAAACCCCTTGAGAAGCGCCTTCGCCTCGGCATCGGTCTGCGCGGAGGTCACGAACACGATGTCCATGCCGCGCATCTCGTCAACCTTGTCATACTCGATCTCGGGGAACATGATCTGTTCCTTGAGACCCATGGCGAAGTTCCCGCGCCCATCGAAACCCTTGCCCGAGATGCCGCGGAAATCGCGGACGCGGGGGAGTGCGATGGTCACCAGACGGTCGAGAAATTCATACATCCGCGCCCGGCGGAGCGTCACCTTGCAACCGATCGGCAGACCCTTGCGGATCTTGAAGCCGGCGATAGCCTTCTTCGCCACCGTCTTCACCGGCTTCTGGCCGGCGATGAGGGTGAGCTCGGCAACGGCCGCGTCGAGCTTCTTCTGGTCCGCGGCGGCTTCGCCAACGCCCATGTTGATCACGATCTTCTCAAGCTTCGGCACCTGCATCGGGTTCGTATAGCCGAACTCCTTCTGCAGAGCAGCGCGCACAACCGATTCGTAGTGCAGCTGGAGCCGGGTCTTGGCAATGGCCTCGCTCATCGCTCTATCCTCAACCATCGATCACGGAATCGCTTTTGCGCGCGACCCGGACCTTGCGACCGTCCTCGAGAATCCGGAAGCCCACGCGGGTCGGCTTCTTCGTCTCCGGATCGATCAGTGCAATATTCGACAGATGGACCGGCATCTCCTTCTGGATGATGCCGCCCTGCTCACCCATCCCGCGAGCCTTGGTGTGCCGCTTCGCCACGGCCACACCAGAGACGACAGCCTTGTTCTCGGCGGGCAGAACGCGAAGGACTTCGCCCTCGCGACCCTTGCTTGCGCCAGAGATGACGACAACGCGGTCGCCCTTACGGATACGTGCGGCCATATTACAGCACCTCCGGCGCCAGGCTGATGATCTTCATGAACTTGCGTGCGCGCAGTTCGCGGGTGACCGGCCCAAAGATGCGGGTGCCGATCGGCTCCATCTGCTTATTGATCAGCACGGCCGCATTGCGGTCGAACCGGATCACGCTGCCATCCGCACGGCGCACCGGATAAGCGGTGCGAACGACGACGGCCTGGTGCACGTCGCCCTTCTTCACCTTGCCGCGGGGAATCGCATCCTTGATCGACACGACGATGACATCGCCGACCGACGCCGTGCGACGCTTCGAACCGCCCAGCACCTTGATGCACTGCACGCGGCGCGCACCGGAATTGTCGGCAACGTCGAGATTGGATTCGACAATGATCATCTCACGCTCCCTGGGCTTCGACGGTAGCGCCGACCGGCTCGCCGTTGCGCGCGGTCACGAGCCAGGCCTTGCGCTTGCTGATCGGGGGGCATTCCTCGATCCGCACCAGGTCGCCCATTTCGCAGACGTTGCCTTCGTCATGCGCCGCGTATTTCTTCGAGCGGCGGATGAATTTCTTGTACAGCGGATGCATGACGCGACGCTCGACAAGAACCGTAACGGTCTTGTCCATCTTGTCACTCACAACCCGCCCGGTCAGGACGCGCTTCGGCATAACTCTAAACCCCTCAAGCCTTGGCCGCGGCGCGGGCGCGCTCGGCCTGAATCGTCTTCACACGTGCCACGTCGCGACGCGCCTTGCGGATCTGGCTGGTGTTTTCCTGCTGGCCGGTGGCCCGCTGGAACCGCAAATTCAACTGCTCGCGCTTCAGCTCGAGCAGGATATCGCCCAGCTCGTCAGACGTCTTCGCGCGAATATCACTTGCCTTGGTCATCTCAGGCCTCCCCGATACGGGTGACGATCTTGGTCTTGATCGGCAGCTTCGCAGCCCCGAGCTTCAAGGCCTCCCGCGCGATGCCTTCGGCCACACCGTCGATCTCGAACATGATCCGGCCCGGCTGCACGCGGGCAACCCAGAATTCCGGGCTACCCTTGCCGGAGCCCATGCGGACTTCGGCCGGCTTGGTCGAGACTGGCAGATCCGGGAAAATACGGATCCACACGCGGCCGGCACGCTTCATCTGACGCGTGATGGCACGACGGGCCGACTCGATCTGCCGCGCAGTGATCCGTTCCGGCTCGAGCGCCTTCAGGCCGAACTGGCCGAAATTGAGCTGCGTGTTTCCCTTGGCGGTGCCGTGGATGCGACCCTTGTGCGCCTTGCGGAATTTCGTACGCTTTGGTGACAACATGTTATCTGCTCCGGCTCAGCGCTGCGGCGCCTGTTCGGCGATGCGCCGGTCCTGCGCCAACGGATCGTGCGCCATGATCTCGCCCTTGAAGATCCACACCTTCACGCCACACGTGCCATAGGTGGTCTTCGCCGTGGCAACACCGAAATCGATGTCGGCCCGGAGCGTGTGCAGCGGAACGCGGCCCTCACGATACCATTCCATCCGCGCGATCTCGGCCCCGCCGAGACGGCCGCCGCAGTTGATCCGAATACCCTGCGCGCCGAGGCGCATCGCGGACTGAACAGACCGCTTCATCGCACGGCGGAACGCCACGCGGCGCTCCAGCTGCTGCGCGATGTTCTGCGCAACGAGCGTCGCATCGATTTCCGGCTTGCGGATTTCAACGATGTTCAGCGAGACATCGGCGCGGGCCATCACCGACAGCTCTTTCTTGAGCACGTCGATATCCTGGCCCTTCTTGCCGATGACAACGCCAGGACGCGCGGCATAGATCGTCACGCGCGGCTTCTTGGCCGGGCGCTCGATCAGCACCTTCGACACGCCAGCACCGGCGAGCCGGGTGAGCAGATGCTCGCGCAGCTTCAGGTCATCATGCAGGAGCGACGCGTAATCCGCGCCGGCAAACCAGCGGCTGTCCCAGGTGCGATTGATGCCGAGCCGCAGCCCGATCGGATTGACTTTGTGACCCATTACGCAGGCACCCCTTCATTCGCCGCCGGGCTGGCACTCGCCGCCGGCTTGGCCGTCGCGCGCCGGGCGCGGCGGTCGGCCTTAGTCTCGATGTCACGCTCGGCCACGACAATGCGCAGATGGCTGAACCACTTCTCCACGCGCGCCGCACGGCCGCGGCCGCGAGCGTGGAACCGCCGCATCACGATCGAACGACCGACATCCGCAGTCGTGACGACCAGACGATCGACATCCAGCTGATGATTGTTCTCGGCATTGGCGATGGCCGATTCCAGCAGCTTCTTGACGTCCTTCGCGATGCGCCGCTTGCTGAAAGCGAGATCGGCGATGGCCTTGCCAGCCGGCTGGTTGCGGATCGACGCCGCGACGACGTTGAGCTTGCGCGGGCTGCAGCGCAGATTGCGCAGCACCGCCTCGGCCTCGGAGTCCGCGAGCGTGCGCGGATAATTCGGTTTGCTCATATCAGCCTCGCTTCGCCTTCTTGTCGGCCGCGTGGCCGTTGAACGTGCGGGTCGGTGAGAACTCGCCGAATTTGTGCCCGACCATATTCTCGGACACCTGAACCGGGAGGAACTTCCGGCCATTATAGACGCCGAAGGTAAGACCGACGAACTGGGGCAAGATGGTCGAGCGGCGCGACCAGATCTTGATGATCTCGTTGCGGCCCGACGCACGGGAAGCCTCGGCCTTGTTCAGCATGTACCCGTCGACGAACGGGCCTTTCCAGACGGAACGTGTCATCTCGATCAGCCCTTCCCGACTTTGCGACGGCGGATGATAAGGCCGTCAGTCCGCTTGTTCGCACGCGTCTTCGCACCCTTGGTCGGCTTGCCCCACGGGGTAACCGGGTTGCGACCACCGGAGGTGCGACCCTCGCCACCACCCAGCGGGTGATCGACCGGGTTCATCGCGACGCCGCGGTTATGAGGACGACGACCCAGCCAGCGCTTGCGTCCAGCCTTGCCGAGCTGCTGGTTGGAGTGATCGGGGTTCGACACCGCACCGATCGACGCCATGCACTCGCCACGGATCAACCGCAATTCGCCGGACATCAGCTTGACCTGGGCATAGCCCTGGTCCTTGCCGACGAGCTGAGCGAACGTCCCGGCGGACCGCGCGAGCTTGCCGCCAGCGCCGGCCTTCAGCTCGATATTGTGAATGATCGTGCCAACCGGAATGGCCGCGAGCGGCATCGAGTTGCCCGGCTTCACGTCGACCTTTACGCCGGAGACGACCTGATCGCCAACCTTGAGGCGCTGTGGCGCGAGGATGTAGGCGAGCTCGCCATCCTCGTACTTAACGAGCGCAAGGAAGGCCGAACGGTTCGGATCATATTCAAGACGCTCGACCGTCGCCGCCATATAGAATTTGCGGCGCTTGAAATCGACGACGCGATAGGCGCGCTTGTGTCCGCCGCCACGGAACCGGACCGTGGTTCGGCCATGGTTGTTGCGCCCGCCCGAGCTGCTCAGCCCCTCGGTCAGACCCTTGACCGGCTTGCCCTTCCAGAGCTCGGACCGGTCAACCAGCACGGTGCCGCGAAGGCTCGCCGTAACCGGTTTAAAATGCTTGAGTGCCATGTTTCAGTCTCGCCTTACGCCAGCCGCGTCGTGAAATCGATCGACTGACCCTCGGCCAGCGTCACGAACGCCTTCTTGAAATCCGAACGGCGACCCGGGCGGCCCTTGAACCGCTTAGTCTTGCCCTTCTGAACCAGCGTGTTCACGTTCAGCACCTTCACGCCGAACAGGGTCTCGACCGCCGCCTTGATGCCGGGCTTGGTCGCGTCGAGCGAAACCTTGAAGCCGACCTGGTTCTTTTCCGACAGCGCCGTCGCCTTCTCGGTGATCAGCGGACCACGGATGATGTCGAACATCGCCTCGCGCGACAGCACAGGCTTCTTCGCACCGGACTTGTTTTCAACAGTCTCGCTCATGCCGCAATCTCCTCGTTGGCGGCGCCCGACTTCACGCCGTCGAGACGCGCCTTCAGCCCCTCGAGCCCGGCAGCCGTGATGGCCAGCGTATCGTGCTGAAGAATGTCATAGACATTGGCGCCAACAACCGGCAGCACGTCGATCCCGATCAGGTTGCGGCTTGCACGCGCAAAGTCGGCGTCAACGACGGCATCGACAACCAGCGTGCGGCCCCAGCCAAGCTTCTTCAGCTTGACATTCAGCTCGCTCGTCTTCGAGACACCGGACACCGTGTCGAGCACGACAAGCTTGCCCTCGGCCAGCTTCTGCGACAGCGCCGAGATCAGCCCCAGACGGCGAACTTTCTTGTTCAGCGAATACCCGTGATCGCGGACAACCGGGCCATGCACTGCGCCGCCGGTGCGGAACTGCGGCGCACGCAGCGAGCCCTGGCGAGCATTGCCGGTGCCCTTCTGGCGATACGGCTTCTTGGTCGTGCCGCTCACCTCGCCCATGCCCTTCACCTTGTGGGTGCCGGCGCGGCGCTTCGCGAGCTGCCAGTGAACAACACGCGCCATGATGTCGGCACGCGGCGTTGCACCAAAATATTCCTCGGGCAGTTCAGCCTTGCCGGCGTTACCGGCATCGAGGGTGGAAATATCGATCTGCATGTCGGACTCCTCAGGCCTTCAGTGCCGCAGGATAGGCCGCGTCGGCGGGACGGGCCTTCTTCACTGCATCGCGCACCAGGACGTATCCGTCCTTGGACCCCGGAACGGCACCCTTGATCATGATCAGGTTGCGCGCCTCGTCGATCGCGGCCACTTCCAGGTTGAGAGTGGTGATGCGCTCGACGCCGAGATGCCCGGCCATCTTCTTGTTCTTGAAGGTCTTGCCCGGATCCTGACGGTTACCCGTCGAACCGTGCGAACGGTGGCTGATCGAGACGCCGTGCGTGGCTTCAAGGCCGCTGAAGTTCCAGCGCTTCATCGCGCCGGCGAACCCCTTGCCCTTGCTGATGCCAGCAACGTCGACCTTCTGCCCAACGGTGAAATGCGCCGCCGAAAGAACCTGGCCCGCTTCCAGAACCGCATCATCGGCAACCCGGAACTCGACGAGTTTCATCGCCGGCTCGACCTTGGCTGCCGCGTAATGACCCTTCATCGGCTTGGTCACGTTCTTTGTCTTCGCGTGACCGAAGCCGAGCTGGACGGCTGCGTAGCCATCACGCTCCTGGGTGCGGGCAGAGACCACGCGCACATCATCCATGTGCAGCACGGTCACCGGCACATGCGTGCCGTCTTCCCTGAACAGCCGGGTCATCCCCAGCTTCTTTGCAATAATACCGGTGCGCATCACACTCATTCTCTGCTCAGATCTTGATCTCGACGTCGACGCCGGCCGCGAGGTCGAGCTTCATCAGCGCGTCCACGGTCTGCGCGGTCGGTTCGACAATGTCGAGCAGGCGGCGATGGGTCCGGATTTCGAACTGCTCGCGGCTCTTCTTGTCGACATGCGGCGAACGGTTCACGGTGAACCGCTCGATATGCGTCGGCAGCGGAATCGGTCCGCGCACCTGGGCGCCCGTGCGCTTCGCCGTGTTCACAATCTCCCTGGTGCTGTTATCGAGCACCCGGTGATCGTACGCCTTCAGGCGAATGCGAATATTCTGACTGTCCATCGTCGAAACCTGCAATCTTTACACGGAACGCCCGGTCCGCCCATTCGGGCCGCGCGCTAGTCCGAAACAAATCTGGCGGCCGCCACCCGGTTCAGACCGGATGGCGGCCGACCAACTCAACCAGGCAAGCGGTTACTTCGTGATGCTCGCGACGACGCCCGAACCAACCGTCCGGCCACCTTCGCGGATCGCGAAGCGGAGGCCTTCATCCATCGCGATCGGCGCGATGAGCTCGACGGCAACGGTCACGTTGTCACCCGGCATCACCATCTCGACACCTTCCGGCAGGCTCACCACACCGGTCACGTCGGTAGTGCGGAAGTAGAACTGCGGACGGTAGTTGGTGAAGAACGGCGTGTGACGGCCACCTTCTTCCTTGTTCAGGATGTAGACCGAACCGGAGAAGTTGGTGTGCGGGGTGATCGAGCCCGGCGCGGCGAGAACCTGGCCACGCTCGACATCTTCACGCTTGGTGCCACGCAGCAGCGCGCCGATATTGTCGCCGGCCTCGCCCTGGTCGAGCAGCTTGCGGAACATTTCGACGCCGGTCACGGTCGTCTTCACGGTGGCCTTCAGACCAACGATCTCGACTTCGTCACCAACCTTGATGATGCCGCGCTCGACACGGCCGGTCACCACGGTGCCACGGCCAGAGATCGAGAACACGTCTTCGACCGGCATCAGGAACGGCTTGTCCTTCGGGCGCTCCGGCTGCGGGATGTAGCTGTCCACCGCTTCCATCAGCTTCAGGATCGCATCGCGGCCGAGTTCAGCGTTGCTGTCCTCGAGAGCGCACAGCGCCGAACCCTTGATGATGGGGATATCGTCGCCCGGGAACTCGTACTTGCTCAGCAGGTCGCGGACTTCCATCTCGACCAGCTCGACGAGATCGGGATCGGCCATGTCCATCTTGTTGAGGAACACGACGAGCGCCGGCACGCCGACCTGACGGGCGAGCAGGATGTGCTCGCGGGTCTGCGGCATTGGGCCATCGGCGGCCGAAACCACCAGGATCGCGCCGTCCATCTGTGCCGCGCCGGTGATCATGTTCTTCACATAGTCGGCATGACCCGGGCAGTCGACATGCGCGTAGTGACGGTTCGCGGTCTCGTATTCGACGTGAGCGGTCGCGATCGTGATGCCACGAGCGCGCTCTTCGGGCGCCGCGTCGATGCTGTCATACGCGCGGAAGGTCGCGCCACCGGACTCGGCCAGCACCTTGGTGATCGCCGCGGTGAGCGAGGTCTTGCCGTGGTCGACGTGACCGATCGTGCCGATATTGCAGTGTGGCTTCGTGCGCTCGAATTTAGCCTTGGCCATGGGTATCTCCGTAACGTATCTGCTTCAGCGCCGTGCTGGCGTGATGGGGTGGAGTATGACGGTTGGTTACCAGCGGTAGTGGCTGAACGCCTTGTTCGCCTCAGCCATGCGATGCGTGTCCTCACGCTTCTTCACGGCCGCTCCGCGATTGTTCACCGCATCGAGCAGCTCGTTGGAGAGACGGTCTTCCATCGTATGCTCGCCGCGCTTGCGGGCCGACTCGATGATCCAGCGGATCGCGAGAGCCTGCCGGCGTTCGGTACGAACCTCGACGGGGACCTGATACGTCGCACCGCCGACGCGGCGCGAACGGACCTCGATGGCCGGCTTCACGTTGTCGAGTGCCTCATGGAAGAGGCGCACCGGATCGGCATTCTGGCCGCCGCGCTTCTTCAGGCTGTCAAGCGCGCCGTAGACGATGGATTCGGCAACCGATTTCTTGCCGTCATACATAAGCACGTTCATGAAACGGCTGATCACGACATCGCCGAACTTGGGATCCGGCAAAACTTCGCGCTTGACGGCGGAATGGCGTCTGCTCACGGAAACTCTCCTTACTTCGGCCGCTTGGCGCCATAGAGCGAACGGCGCTGACGACGCTTGGCAATGCCCTGCGTATCCAGCACGCCGCGCAGAATGTGATAGCGCACGCCCGGAAGGTCCTTCACGCGGCCGCCGCGGATCAACACAACCGAGTGCTCCTGCAGGTTATGCCCTTCACCAGGAATATAGCTCACAACCTCGTAGCCGTTCGTCAGGCGCACCTTGGCAACCTTGCGGAGCGCCGAGTTCGGCTTCTTCGGGGTCGTGGTGTAGACGCGGGTGCAGACGCCACGCTTCTGCGGGCAACCCTGCAACGCGGGCACCTTGTTACGCTTGGCCCGAACTTCGCGCCCCTTGGCGATCAACTGGTTGATAGTCGGCATGCTCGATCCTGATCCTTCTTGCCGGTTACGCTTTGCCGCGCGCTCATAACAATGCCGCAGGCCGAGGTAATCCCCGTCTGCGGAAACCCAGACCTGCGACCTAAGCCACCCAATTCGCGGGGTAGCGGCGCCGCAAGCGTGAGAGTAAATGAGCCACGCGACCGGGCGAACCCGGGCCTCGCTGAGGTCGCCATCCTTAAGAGGGGATCACCGGCAAGTCAAGCGCCGCGAGGGCATTTTCGGCCGGTCCCGCGACATGCGGCACGTGGCCATGCGCCGCACACAGGGTTCCGGTCCCGTGCCGACACCCGAATCCATCCGCCCCCTCTCTGGAAGGCATCGCTCATGTAGGAATGAAGATTGGCGCCCGCCACCAGCCACCGGCCTCATGCAACAGGCCGATACGCCGCCGTTCGGACCGAGACCCATCGGCACTCAAGCCGGAACAAAGGAAAACGCCCTCCAACCCCTTGGGACTGGAAGGCGCTCGTCTTGCCATATCGCTCCGTGCAACGGGACCAACCGGCCCCATGCCTCCGAACCCTGAAAACAGGGTCGGGGGAAGGTCCACCGCCCCCTGAAATCCACGCGCGAATTTCAGGGGTCGGCGATATATCGACCTGGAGCCCAGCACCTTTATCCGATCAGATGTTTCCATCTGATCGGATGATGCTCTAGTCCGCCGCCGGCAGTGCCGTGCGGGTGGAGGCCAGGGTCGAGCGGTCGCGGCCAGCCGCGATCGAACGCAGGCGGCTCATCACGCTGCCGGTGCCGGCAGGAATGAGGCGGCCGACGATGACGTTCTCCTTGAGGCCCAGCAGCTGGTCGGTCTTGCCGGCCGTCGCCGCCTCGGTGAGAACGCGCGTGGTCTCCTGGAACGACGCCGCGGAGATGAAGCTGAGCGTCTGCAGGCTGGCCTTGGTGATACCCTGCAGCACCGGCAGGCCACCGGCCGGCCGTTCACCGGCATGGAGACGCCGCTCGTTTTCTTCCTCGAACTCGATCCGGTCCACCAGCTCGCCGATCAGATACGTCGTATCGCCGGGCTCGGTGATCTCGATTTTCTGCAGCATCTGGCGAACGACCACCTCGATGTGCTTGTCGTTGATCTTCACGCCCTGCAACCGGTAGACGTCCTGGATCTCGTTGATGAGATATTCGGACAGCGCCTCGACGCCCATGACCCGCAGGATGTCGTGCGGAACGCGCGGCCCGTCGACCAGCGGATCGCCGCGATGCACGTAGTCGCCTTCCTGCACCGAAACGTGCTTGCCCTTCGGCACCAGATACTCGGTCTCCTCGCCCGTCTCGTCATTCTTCACGATGACGCGGCGTTTCGCCTTGTAATCCTTTCCAAATTCGACGCGGCCATCGGTTTCCGCGATGATCGCGTGGTCCTTCGGACGGCGGGCCTCGAAAAGTTCGGCGACGCGCGGCAGACCGCCGGTGATGTCGCGCGTCTTGCTGCCCTCGCGCGGAATGCGGGCGAGAACGTCGCCGGCATGCACGGTCGCACCGTTTTCCACCGACAGGATCGAGTCGGGGCTGAGGAAGTAGCGGGCTTCCGCACCGTTCGCCAGGCGCAGCACCTCGCCGCGTTCATCCTTCAGGATGAGGCGCGGGCGCAGATCCGCCCCCTTCGCCGACTGCTTGTAGTCCACCACGACCTTCGAGGTCAGGCCCGTCACCTCGTCAACCCGTTCGACCAGCGTGACGCCCTCGAGCAGATCGGCATATTCCACGTTACCCGCGCGCTCGGTGATGATCGGCAGGGTATACGGATCCCACTCCGCGAGCTTCTGGCCGCGCGCCACCGTCTGGTCCTCGTCGACCAGCAGCCTTGCGCCATAGGGCACACGGAAGCGGGCACGCTCGCGGCCGGACGCGTCATTCAGCGCGATCTCGCAGTTGCGGCTCATCACGATTGGCGCGCCGGCCGAGTTCGACACCACGTTGCGGTTGCGGATCGTCACCGTGCCGTCATGGCTGGCCTCGACGCTCGACTGCTCGGCGCCACGCTGCGCCGCACCGCCGATATGGAAGGTGCGCATGGTCAGCTGCGTGCCCGGCTCGCCGATCGACTGGGCGGCAATCACGCCGACGGCCTCGCCGATATTGACCGGCGTGCCGCGGGCGAGGTCGCGCCCGTAGCACTTGGCGCAAACGCCCACCTTGGCCTCGCAGGTCAGGACCGAGCGGATCTTCACGCTCTCGACGCCGAGCTTCTCGATATGCATCGAGTCGACCTCGCCGATCAGCTCATTCGCCCGGACGATGACCGTCTCGTCCGTCGGGTCGAGGACGTCTTCCGCCGCGGTCCGGCCGAGAATCCGCTCCGAAATCGAGGAGACGACCTCGCCGCCATCCATCACCGCCCGAACGGTCAGGCCGCGCTCGGTGCCGCAATCGGTGCTGACGATGATGCAATCCTGCGCCACGTCCACCAGACGGCGGGTGAGGTAGCCGGAGTTCGCCGTCTTCAGCGCGGTGTCCGCGAGACCCTTGCGGGCGCCGTGGGTCGAGTTGAAGTATTCGGCGACGGTCAGGCCTTCCTTGAAGTTCGAGAGGATCGGCTGTTCGATGATCTCGCCCGACGGCTTGGCCATCAGGCCGCGCATGCCCGCGAGCTGGCGCATCTGGGTCGGCGACCCACGCGCGCCCGAATGGCTCATCATCCAGACCGAGTTGGTCGGCTTGCCGGGATCCTGCCGCGAGATCTCGCGCATCATCGCCGCGGCAACCTCGTCGTTACAGCGCGACCACGCGTCGATCACCTTGTTGTAGCGCTCGCCGGCGGTGATGAGACCGTCGTGATACTGCGCCTCGTATTCCTTGACCTCGGTCTGGGTCTTTTCCAGCAGATCGTATTTCTCGGCCGGGATGACCATGTCGTCCTTGCCGAAGGAGATGCCGGCCTTGGCCGCCTGGCGGAACCCGACACCCATCAGACGGTCGCAGAAAATGACCGACTCCTTCTGCCCGCAATGGCGGTAGACGGCATCGATCACGTCCGACACCTTCTTCTTGGTCAGCAGCTGGTTGACCAGGGCGAAGGGCACGTCGTGATGCTTGGGCAGAAGCTGGCCGATCATCATGCGGCCCGCCGTGGTCGGAACCACTTCGGTCGTGCGCGTGCCATCCTGATGGGTGCGGACGACACGGGCGCGGATCTTGTCGTGCAGCTTGAGATAGCCGGAATCTAGCGCGTGCTCGATCTCGCCCATCGTGCCGAACAGCGGCGCTTCCTTGTCCTCGACCGCGGTGAAAGCCGGGGTTTCGAGCGAGAGGTAATAGAGGCCGAGCACGATATCCTGGCTCGGCACGATGATCGGCTTGCCGTTGGCCGGGTTGAGGATGTTGTTCGTGCTCATCATCAGCACGCGGGCCTCGAGCTGCGCCTCGATCGAGAGCGGCACGTGAACCGCCATCTGGTCGCCGTCGAAATCCGCGTTGAAGGCGGTGCAGACCAGCGGATGCAGCTGGATCGCCTTGCCCTCGATCAGGATCGGCTCGAACGCCTGGATGCCGAGGCGATGCAGCGTCGGCGCGCGGTTGAGGAGCACCGGATGCTCGCGGATCACCTCCTCGAGAATGTCCCAAACCTCGGGGCGTTCCTTCTCGACCATCCGCTTCGCCGCCTTGATCGTGGTGGCGAGACCGTATTTCTCCAGCTTGGCGTAGATGAAGGGCTTGAACAGCTCCAGCGCCATCTTCTTCGGCAGGCCGCACTGGTGCAGCTTCAGCTCAGGCCCGACCACGATCACCGAACGGCCGGAATAGTCGACGCGCTTGCCGAGCAGGTTCTGGCGGAAGCGGCCCTGCTTGCCCTTCAGCATGTCGGAGAGCGACTTGAGCGGCCGCTTGTTGGTGCCGGTGATGGCACGACCGCGACGGCCGTTGTCGAACAGCGCGTCCACCGATTCCTGAAGCATGCGCTTCTCGTTGCGCACGATGATGTCCGGCGCGCGCAGCTCGATCAGCCGCTTCAGGCGGTTGTTGCGGTTGATGACGCGGCGATAGAGATCGTTCAGGTCAGATGTCGCGAAGCGGCCGCCATCCAGCGGCACGAGCGGGCGCAGTTCCGGCGGGATCACCGGGACGACATCCATGATCATCCATTCCGGACGAGTGCCGGATTCGATGAAGGCCTCGACCAGCTTGAGCCGCTTGACCAGCTTCTTGCGCTTCGCCTCGGAGGTCGCTTCCTTCAGATCGGCGCGCATGATCGCGCGCTCGGCCTCAAGGTCGACCCCAGCGAGGATCGACTTCACCGCCTCGGCGCCGATGCCGGCCTTGAACCCGTCCTCGCCGAACTCGTCCTGCTTGGCGTAGAGCTCGTCCTCGGTGAGAAGCTGGTAGCGCTTGAGATCGGTCGTGTAGGGGTCGAGAACGATGTAGCTCTCGAAATAGAGAACCTTCTCCAGATCCTTCAGCGTCATCTCGACCATGGTCGCGATGCGGCTCGGCAGCGACTTCAGGAACCAGATATGCGCGACCGGCGAGGCCAGCTCGATATGCCCCATCCGCTCGCGGCGCACCTTGGCCAGCGTGACCTCGACGCCGCATTTCTCGCAGATGATGCCGCGGAATTTCATCCGCTTGTACTTGCCGCAAAGGCACTCGTAATCCTTGATCGGCCCGAAGATGCGGGCGCAGAACAGGCCGTCGCGCTCCGGCTTGAAGGTCCGGTAGTTGATGGTCTCGGGCTTCTTGATCTCGCCATACGACCAGGAGCGGATCTGCTCCGGCGAGGCGATCTGGATGCGGATCTGGTCGAACGTGGCGGCCTGGCCGGTCTGGCCGAGAATCTTCATCAAATCGTTCATGCGATAGTCCCTTTCATCAGCGCGGAACGGGGTCGCCGCCCCGCGCCATGACAAATCCGAACGGTCCTGCTCAGTCCGCTGACTGGTTGAGATCGACGTTGAGGCCGAGCGACTTCAGTTCCTTGGTCAGGACGTTGAAGCTCTCGGGCACGCCGGCCTCGAAATTATCCTGCTCGCGCACGATCGCCTCATAGACCTTGGTGCGGCCGGAAACGTCGTCCGATTTCACGGTCAGCATCTCCTGCAGCGTATACGCCGCGCCATAGGCCTCGAGCGCCCAGACCTCCATCTCGCCGAAGCGCTGGCCGCCGAACTGCGCCTTGCCGCCCAGCGGCTGCTGGGTAACGAGGCTGTAGGGACCGATCGAGCGGGCGTGGATCTTGTCGTCCACCATGTGACCGAGCTTGAGCATGTACATGTAGCCCACCGTGACCTTGCGCTCGAACTGCTCGCCGGTGCGGCCGTCGAACACGGTCATCTGGCCGGAAACGTCGAGACCGGCCTTGGCCAGCATGTCCTCGATATCGGTGATGCGCGCACCATCGAACACCGGGGTCGCGATCGGCACGCCCTTGCGGATGTTGCCGCACAGTTCACGCACCTCGGCTTCCGACATCGAAGCGATCTGCTGCTCGTAGATCTCCTCGCCATAGGCGCTCTTGAGCATCTCGTGCAACCGTGTGCGCTCGGACGCATCGCGGCGATACGCCTCGACCGCCTCGCCGATCTGCTTGCCGAGATTGGCGCAGGCCCAGCCGAGATGGGTTTCGAGAATCTGCCCCACATTCATGCGCGACGGCACGCCGAGCGGATTGAGCACGACATCGACCGCGGTGCCGTCTTCGAGGAACGGCATGTCCTCGATCGGGACGACGCGCGAGACCACACCCTTGTTACCATGCCGGCCAGCCATCTTGTCACCCGGCTGCAGCTTGCGCTTCACCGCGATGAACACCTTGACCATCTTCATCACGCCCGGCGGCATTTCATCGCCACGCTGCAGCTTCTCGACCTTGCTCTCGAAACGCTGCTGCAGCTTGTGCACGGCAGCATCGAACTCGCGCTTCAGCGTCTCGATCTCCGCCATCACCCGGTCGTCCTGAACCGTCAGGTTGCGCCAGGCGCCACGCGGCACCTCGGCCAGCAGCTCGGTGGTGATTTCGGTGCCCGAACGCACGCCCTTGTAGCCGCTCCCGGCCACCTGGCCGAGCAACTTCTCGCGCAGGCGGTTGAGGAAGGCGCGTTCCTGGATGGCGCGCTCGTCGTCGCGGTCCTTGGCCAGACGCTCGATCTCGGCGCGTTCGATCGCCAGCGCACGCTCGTCCTTGTCGACGCCGCGGCGGTTGAACACCCGCACATCCACCACCGTGCCATTCACACCCGGCGGCAGCTTCAGCGACGTGTCGCGCACGTCCGACGCCTTTTCGCCAAAAATCGCGCGGAGCAGCTTCTCCTCCGGCGTCATCGGGCTCTCGCCCTTCGGCGTCACCTTGCCGACCAGGATATCGCCCGGATTCACCTCGGCCCCGACATAGACGATGCCGGCCTCGTCGAGATTGCGAAGCGCCTCCTCGCCGACATTCGGAATGTCGCGGGTGATCTCCTCCTGCCCGAGCTTGGTGTCGCGGGCCATCACCTCGAATTCCTCGATATGGATCGAGGTGAACATGTCCTCGCGGGCAACACGCTCGGAAATGAGGATCGAGTCCTCGAAATTATAGCCATTCCACGGCATGAACGCGCAAAGCACATTGCGCCCGAGCGCGAGTTCGCCCAGCTCGGTCGACGGCCCATCGGCAATGATGTCGCCGGCGCCGACACGGTCGCCCACGCGCACCAGCGGACGCTGGTTGATGCAGGTGGACTGGTTCGACCGCATGTATTTGCGCAGCCGGTAGATATCCACACCCTGCGTCGTGCCGTCCTCGCCGGTGGCGCGCACCACGATGCGCGCGCCATCGATCTGGTCGATCACGCCGGCGCGGCGGGCCACGATGGTCGCGCCGGAATCGCGGGCCACCGGCGCTTCCATGCCGGTGCCGACCAGCGGCGCATCGGAGCGGATCAGCGGCACCGCCTGGCGCTGCATGTTCGAGCCCATCAGCGCGCGGTTGGCGTCGTCGTTCTCAAGGAACGGGATCAGCGCCGCCGCAACCGAAACGAGCTGGCGCGGCGAGACGTCGATCGCCGTCACCTCCTCCGGCCGGACGAGACGGAAATCGCCATTGCGGCGCACCGAAACCAGATCCTCGGTCAGCGTGCCGTCGGTCAGCTTCGGCGCATCGGCCTGGGCAACGGTGAGGCGCTCTTCCTCCATCGCGGAGAGGTACTTGTAGTCGTCAAGCACCTTGCCGTCCTTCACCAGGCGATACGGCGTCTCGATGAAACCGTACTTGTTCACCTTGGCGAAGGTCGCGAGCGAGTTGATCAGGCCGATATTCGGGCCTTCCGGCGTCTCGATCGGGCAGATGCGGCCATAATGCGTCGGGTGCACGTCGCGCACCTCGAACCCGGCCCGCTCGCGGGTAAGACCGCCCGGCCCAAGCGCCGAGAGGCGGCGCTTGTGGGTGACTTCCGAAAGCGGATTGGTCTGGTCCATGAACTGCGAAAGCTGCGACGAGCCGAAGAACTCCCTCACCGCCGCCGCCGCCGGCTTGGCATTGATCAGGTCGTGCGGCATCACCCCGTCGATATCGACCGAGCCCATGCGCTCGCGAATGGCGCGCTCCATGCGCAGCAGGCCGACGCGATACTGGTTCTCCATCAGCTCGCCGACCGAGCGGACACGACGATTGCCGAGATTGTCGATATCGTCGATCTGGCCGCGGCCGTCCTTCAGCTCGCACATGATCTGGATGGTGCGCAGGATGTCTTCCTTGCGCAGCACCCGCATCGTGTCCTCGCATTCGACGCCGAGGCGCATGTTCATCTTCACGCGGCCGACCGCCGAAAGGTCGTAGCGCTCGGAATCGAAGAACAGGCCGCGGAACAACGCCTCGGCGGTTTCCGAGGTCGGCGGCTCGCCGGGACGGATCACCCGGTAGATGTCGATCAGCGCGTCCTCGCGGCTGCTGTTCTTGTCGGTGGCGAGCGTGTTGCGGATCCACGGCCCCTTGGCCTGGTCGATCGCAAGCGTCGGGATCTCGTCGAGCCCGGCATCCTCGAGCACCTTCAGCTTGGCATCGGAAATCTCCTCGCCCGCATCGGCGAAAATCTCGCCGGTATTCGGATCGAAAAGGTCTTCCGCCACGAAACGGCCAATGAGATCGGCGCGGCTGACCAGCACGGAGCGGGTCTTGGTCGCGATCTGCCGCGCGGTGCGGGCGGTCAGCTTGTCATCGGCCTTGGCCACGACCTCGCCGGTCTCGGCGTCCACCAGATCCTCGACCAGCTTGGCGCCGCGGAAGGTTTCCGGCTCGAACGGGCGCGCCCAGGCGGCCTCGCCGCCCGCATTGCGGGTGCGGGTGAACGGCACCTTGCCATAGAAGAAACCGAGGATTTCCTCGGCATCCATGCCACGAATCTCGCTGATCTCCAGCGTTTCGCCCTTGGCCTCGCGGGCGGCACGCAGCGCCTCGGTGGCGCGGCCTTCCAGCGCGTAGAGCAGCGTCGTGACCGGCAGCTTCCGCTTGCGGTCGATGCGGACATAGATCAGGTCCTTGGCGTCGAATTCGAAATCGAGCCAGGAACCGCGATAGGGAATGACGCGGGCGGCGAAGAGATACTTGCCGGAGCTATGGGTCTTGCCCTTGTCGTGATCGAAGAACACGCCGGGGCTGCGGTGCATCTGGCTGACGATGACGCGCTCGGTGCCGTTCACGACGAAGGTGCCGTTATCGGTCATCAGCGGCATGTCGCCCATGTAAACGGGCTGCTCCTTGATGTCGCGGATCGAGCGCGCACCGGTGTCTTCATCGACATCCCAGACGATCAGGCGCAACACCACCTTGAGCGGCGCGGCATAGGTCATGCCCCGCTGGATGCATTCCTCGACGTCGTATTTCGGCTCCTCGAGCTCGTAATACACAAACTCAAGACGGCCACGACCGGCGAAATCGTCGATCGGGAAGACCGACTTGAAGACTTCCTGCAACCCCGAATTGGTGCGGGAATCGGGCGAGACGTGCATCTGCAGGAAAGCGTCATAGCTCGCGCGCTGCACGTCGATCAGATTCGGCATCGGCGTGGTTTCAGGGATACGCCCGAAGCTCTTGCGGATGCGCTTGCGATTGGTGAAGGAAACTTTGTTCAGGCCACCCGAAATCGCATTCATGCTCAGACCCCGATCTTCATTCCAGTGACCGCGCCGCGGCCCGGGGCTACCATCAGCCCGGGCGTCGCCGCGTCAGCGGCGGGAAACCCCGCCAGTCGTCAACCACCGCTCCGCCCTCACCCGAGGCACGCAACAGCAAACGGGCGGAGTGCCATGGGGCACCCCGCCAGTTTCAGTCCTGTCGCGCCGCCGGCCCGAAAGCCGCGCGGCGCGATGCAACATCACTCGATGCCGACAGATGCGCCCTGCTCTTCCAGAACCTTCTTGATCTTCTCGGCCTCGTCCTTGTTCACGCCTTCCTTCACGGTCTTCGGCGCGCCCTCGACCAGATCCTTGGCTTCCTTCAGGCCAAGACCGGTGATCGTGCGGATTTCCTTGATCACGTTGATCTTCTTGTCGCCGGCGGACTTGAGGATCACGTTGAATTCGGTCTTCTCCTCGACCGCCGCGGCAGGAGCGCCGGCAGGCGCCGCCGCTGCGACCGCGACCGGAGCCGCAGCCGAAACGCCCCACTTGTCCTCGAGCAGCTTGGAAAGCTCCGCCGCTTCGAGAACAGTCAGGCTCGAAAGCTGTTCAACCAGATTTGCCAGATCAGCCATTGTTCAATTCCTTAGAATAGTCGTTCAGTTGGTTCCATGCAAGCCGGACATGCCGGCTCGCCTCATCTCGTCTCAGGCCGCGTCGGCCTCATCCGCCTTGGCATAGGCCGCAAAGACCCGCGCGAGCTGGCCGGCCGGAGCCTGCAGCACGCCCGCCACCTTCGTTGCCGGCGCCTGGATGAGACCCAGGAGCTTGGCGCGAAGCTGATCGAGCGACGGCAGTTCGGCGAGCGCCCTGACGCCGGATGCATCGAGCATCTGCGTCCCAAGCGCGCCACCGACCAGCACGAACTTCTCGTTGGTCTTGGCGAACTCGACGGCCACCTTCGCCACCGCCACCGGGTCCTGCGACCACGCAATCGCGGTCGGCCCCTTCAGCATCGGCTTAAGTCCGTCGAATCGGGTCCCTTCCAAGGCGAGGTGAGCCAGACGGTTCTTCGCCACCTTGTACTGCGCGCCCGCTTCCCGCATCTTCACACGCAGTGCCGTGACATCGGCCACGGTCAGACCATCATTGCGGCTGACCACGACCATTGATGTCTCGGCGAACACCGCGGCGAGCTGGTCCACGAATTCACGCTTTTGTGCGCGATCCACGTCGATCTCCACTCGTCAGGCGAAATACGTTTGGACCGTATCCCGCCGGGTTGCCCAAGTGGCCGGGACCATCCCGGCCACCGTTCGCCTGTCCTCAGACCGGAACCATCGGAACGAAACGCTCCGATCCCCGTCTCCGGCGTGCGGGAGATTTCCCTTCAAGGCTTGCGCCACATGCCGTCTTGGACAGGTCCGGAACCGCCGGCACACGCCGGCAGATCCCGTCATGGCCGGAGCCGAAGCTCCGGCGCATCTCGTCAGGCGGAAAGACTGCCTACATCCACGCGCACGCCCGGCCCCATCGTGGAGGACAGCGCGGCTTTCTGCAGATACGTCCCCTTGGCGCCGGCCGGCTTGGCCTTCTGGATCGCATCGACCAGGGCCTTCGCATTTTCCACCAGCTTCTCGACCTCGAAGCTCGCCTTGCCGATACCGGCATGGATGATGCCCGCCTTCTCGGCGCGGAACTCGATCTGGCCGGACTTGGCCGCGGTGATCGCGCCCTTGACGTCCATCGTGACGGTGCCGAGCTTCGGGTTCGGCATCAGGCCGCGCGGGCCGAGAATCTTGCCGAGCCGCCCCACCAGGGCCATCATGTCCGGCGTCGCGATGCAGCGGTCGAAGTCGATCGTGCCGTTCTGCACCAGCTCCGCGAGGTCTTCGGCGCCGACCACATCCGCACCGGCCGCCTTCGCCTCCTCGGCCTTCGGGCCGCGCGCGAACACGCCGACGCGCAGCGTCTTGCCGGTGCCGTTCGGCAGGCTCAGCAGGCCGCGCACCATCTGGTCAGCATGACGCGGATCGATGCCGAGATTGAGCGACAGCTCGACCGTCTCGTCGAACTTCGCCGTGGCGTTGGACTTCACCAGCGCCATCGCCTCGATCACCGGATAGAGCTTCGCGCCATCGACAGTGGACTGCGCCTTCACCAGCCGCTTGTTCTTCGCCATGATCAGCCCTCCACCACCGAAAGACCCATCGAGCGGGCCGAACCGATCAGCATGCGTACCGCGCCGTCGACGTCGTTCGCGTTCATGTGCACCATCTTGGTCTGCGCGATCTCGCGCAGCTGGCTCATCGTCACCTTGCCGACCGTCGCACCCTTGCCGGTTGCGGTCGAGCCCTTCTGGATGCCCGCGGCCTTCTTGAGGAAATAGGTGTTCGGCGGCGTCTTGGTGATGAAGCTGAAGGTGCGGTCAGCAAAGGCGGTGATCACCACCGGGACCGGCATGCCCACTTCCATACCCTGGGTCGCCGCGTTGAAATCCTTGCAGAACTGCATGATGTTGAGGCCGCGCTGGCCGAGCGCCGGACCGACGGGCGGCGACGGATTGGCCTTGCCCGCAGGGATCTGCAGCTTGATATAGCCGACAATTTTTTTCGCCATGAGGCGCACTCCTGATCCGAAGGCGTGCGGCGGGACGAGCCCGAAACACGCCAATGGACCGCGGTTCAACCGGCCCGGCCACCCGTGGCCGAACCTCCCGCGTTCCAATTGAGCGCTGGCCTATACAGCGCCGCGGCCCCGCTGTCGAGTCGCGCGAGACACGTCGCGCCCGGCCCCGGTGGATATGGCAACGGGGCTGCATCACCGCAACGTACGCCCCATATGGGCAGCAACCCAACAGATGGAGACACGCATGAAGACAAGGAAACTCGGCACGCTCACGGTTTCCGCCCTCGGCCTCGGCTGCATGGGCATGTCCGATTTCTACGCCGGGCGCGACGAGGCGGAAGCCCGCGCCACGCTGGACCGCGCGCTGGAACGCGGCATCACCTTCTTCGATTCGGCCGACATGTACGGCTTCGGGGACAACGAGCGCCTGCTGTCGAATTTCGTGAAGGCGAACCGGAGCAGGATCGTCCTCGCCACCAAGTTCGGCAATGAATTCAGCGAAGACCGCCAGCGTCTCGGCATCAACGGCCGGCCGGACTATGTGCGCCGTGCCTGCGACGCCTCGCTGCAGCGGCTCGGGATCGACACGATCGACCTGTATTACCAGCACCGCGTCGATCCGAACGTGCCGATCGAGGAGACGGTGGGCGCGATGGCCGACCTCGTGAAGGCCGGCAAGGTGCGGCATCTCGGCCTGTCCGAGGCGGCGCCGGCCACCATCCGCCGGGCGCACAAGATCCACCCGATCACCGCGCTGCAAACCGAATACTCGCTCTGGTCGCGCGAGCCGGAAGGCGACATCTTCGCGACCGTGCGCGAACTCGGGATCGGCTTCGTGCCCTATTCGCCGCTCGGCCGCGGCTTCCTGACCGGGGCGATCCGCACGCCGGACGATCTCGCCGCCGATGACTGGCGCCGCCACGCCCCGCGCTTCCAGGGCGATAATTTCACCAAAAACCTTGAACTCGTCGGCAAGGTGAAGGCGCTGGCGGCGGAAAAGAACTGCACCGCCGGGCAGCTCGCGCTGGCCTGGGTGCTCGCACAGGGCGAGGATATCGTGCCGATTCCGGGCACCAAGCGCCGGGCCTATCTCGACGAGAATATCGGCGCGATCGACGTGACGCTGACGCCGGAAGACCTCGCCGCGATCGAGCGGATCATGCCGGCCGGCACCGTCGCCGGCACGCGCTATCCGGAAGCGGGGCTGAAGGCGGTCAATCGCTGATCTTCGGTTCGTCTCACTGCTGAAAGCATGAATGGCGGGCGCCCTTGCGGCACCCGCCATTTTTTCAGCGCACAACAGAGGCTCTGTTTTACCAATAGGATAGAGCACCCATCCGATCCGAAAGGATCGGAAACTGCTCTATTCGCCGAGGGCGGCGAAAATCCGCTTGCGCACCTCGATCGGCCCCAGCGCCTCCATCACCGCGTCGATCGGCGGGCTGACCGTGCTGCCGGTCAGCGCCGCGCGCAGCGGCTGGGCGACGGCGCCGAGCTTCTTCTCCTCGCGCTCGGCATAGGCCTTCATCGCCTCGTGCAGCGCCGCCTTCGAGAAATCGGTGTTGTCGAAATCGAGCAGCAGGGCGGCGAGGTCGTCGCGCGCGGCCTCGGTGAGCAGGGCGGCCGCCTTCTCGGTCATCGGCAGCGGTGCCTCGCGAGCGATGAACAGGGCGGATTCCGCCAGTTCGGCGAGGGTGCGGGCGCGCTCCTTCAGCCCCGGCATCAGCACCGCGATGCGCCCCGCCGCCTCGGTGCCGACCGCGACGCCATGATCGCGTTCCAGCCGGGCGACGACATCGGCAGCAAGGCGTTCGTCCTCGGCCGCGCGGAGGAAGACCGCATTCACATGGAGCAGCTTGGCATAATCCATCCGGCTCGCGGCGCGACCGACGCCATCGAGGTCGAACAGCGCAACCTGCTCCTCGCGGGGCAGGATCTCGGCATCGCCATGGCCCCAGCCGAGGCGGAGCAGGTAGTTGCAGAGCGCCTCGGGCAGGTAGCCCTCGTCGCGGAACTGCAGGACCGAGACGGCGCCGTGGCGCTTCGAGAGCTTTGCGCCGTCGGCGCCGTGAATGAGCGGAATATGAGCGAAATTGGGCCGCGCCCAGCCCATCGCGTCATAGATCTGGGCCTGGCGGAACGTGTTGGTCAGATGATCGTCGCCGCGGATGACATGGGTGATCCCCATGTCATGGTCATCCACCACGACGGCGTGCAGATAGGTCGGCGTGCCGTCGGAGCGCAGCAGGATCATGTCGTCCAGCTCGGCATTCTTCACCCGCACCTCGCCCTGGACGAGATCGTGGATCACGGTCTCGCCCTCGCGTGGCGCCCGCAGGCGGATGACGGGGTCGACCCCGGCCGGCGCTTCGGCCGGGTCGCGGTCGCGCCAGCGCCCGTCATAACGAAACGGTTTTTTGCTTCGCTCGGCCTCGGCCCGCATCTCGGCAAGTTCCTCGCGCGAGCAGTAGCAGCGATAGGCCTGGCCGGCGGCGAGCATCTGCTCGGCCACCTCGCGATGGCGGGCATAGCGGGTCGATTGATAGACCGGCGGTTCGTCCGATTTGAGATCGAGCCAGTCGAGCGCGTCGAGGATCACCTTCGTCGCCTCGGGCGTGCTGCGCTCGCGGTCGGTATCCTCGATGCGGAGCAGGAACTGACCGCCATGGTGGCGGGCGAAGAGATAATTGAACAGGGCGGTGCGGGCGCCGCCGATATGGAGCATGCCGGTGGGCGACGGGGCAAAACGGACGCGGATTGTCATGCTCCCGGCGCTATCACGAAACGGCGCGGGGATGAACCCTTACCAGCGGAACCCGCCGATGATGGCGCGCGGATCGAGCCCGGCGGCCGCGCAATCCGCGCGCGCCTCCGCCGGCGTGGCGACATGGATGCCGGACAGCACGAGCACCGAGGCGATGCCGGCCGCCTTCGCGCCGGCGATGTCGGTGCGCAGCGAGTCGCCGAACGCGATCGTCCGCCCCGCCTCGGTGCCGAGCATGTCGAGGGTCGGGCGATAGACGGCGGGATCGGGCTTGCCGCGCCAGATCACCCGCCCGCCCCAGGCGGCGTAGCGCTGCGCCAGCGCCCCGGCACAGATGATGCGGCGCCCGTCGCGGATCACCTCAAGATCCGGATTGGCGCAGATCATCGGCAGCCCGGCGCCGAGCGCCTCGCGGAGCAGCGGATCGAAGGCGGCCGGGTCGTCGGGCGGTGCGAGATCGTCGGGGCCGGTATTGAGCAGGAAATCCGCCGCCTCCGGCCGGTCGGCCTCGGCGAGGCCGAGATCATCGAACAGGTTGCGGTCACGCGGCGGGCCGAGATGGAACAGCCGCTCGCCAAGCCCCGCGAAATCCGGCTCGGTGCGCGACACCAGGGCGGTGCGGACGGCCTCGCCGCTGGTCATGATCCCGTCGTAAAGCTCGGGGCCGATGCCCATCGCGGCCAGGGCGGCGGCAACCGGTTCCCTGCGGCGCGGCGCGTTCGAGAGAAAGACGACGCGCTTGCCGGCCTCGCGCAGATGACGGAGGCAGGCGGCAACGCCGGGATACGGCCGCACCCCGTCATGCACCACCCCCCAGAGATCGACGATGAAGCCATCATGATCGCGGGCAAGGGCTTCGACGCTCATCGGGGCTTCGGTCATGGCGCGATCTCCGCGAGCCGGTCGGCATCGCGGCCGACAAGCCCGGCCAGTGTCGCCGCGCCATACTGGTCGAGCAGGGCGGACAGCCCGGCGGCAAGGCGGTGCAGCACCGCCGGTCCCTGATAGACGAAGGAGGTATAGACCTGGACGAGGCTGGCGCCGGCGCGGAACTTGGCAAGCGCCTGCTCTGGCGTCGCCACACCGCCGACCCCGATCAGCAGCAGCCGGTCGCCGGCAAGCAGGCGCACCCGCGCCAGCATCCGTGTCGCGCGGTTGAACAGCGGCGCGCCGGACAGGCCGCCCGCCTCGCCGCGCGCCACGCCGCGCAGGCTGTCGGGCCGGGTGAGCGTGGTGTTGCTGACGATCAGCCCGGCAACGCCCCGGCCAATCACCATCTCCACCAACTCCGGCAGAACCGCCTCGTCGAGATCGGGCGCGAGCTTGACGAACAGCGGCGGCGCGCCCGGCGCCGCGGCGCGGATCGCATCGAGGATCGCGGCCAGCCGGTCGGTCGCCTGCAGGTCGCGCAAGCCCGGCGTGTTCGGCGAGGACACGTTGATGGCGATGTAATCGGCATGCGGCGCCACCGCCTGGACCAGGGCCGGATAATCGGCCAGCGGGTCCGCACCTTCCTTGTTGATCCCGAGATTGGCGCCGATCGCCGCTTGCGTGCGGTCGGCGCCGGCGAGGCGGGCGGCGAACCCCTCGATGCCGCCATTGTTGAACCCCATCCGGTTGATCAGCGCCCGGTCCTCGGCGAGGCGGAACAGGCGCGGCTTCGGATTGCCCTGCTGCGGCCGCCGAGTCACCGTACCGGCCTCGATGAACCCGAACCCGAGGCGGGACAGCCCGGCAAGGGCGACGGCGTCCTTGTCGAACCCCGCGGCAAGCCCGACTGGCAGCGATATCGTCCGCCCGAAGGCCGACATCGCAAGGCGCGGATCTGCGGGAATCTGGCGCCGCCCGGCGAGGCCGAGGCGCAACCCGGTCAGCGCGACGTCATGCGCCGTCTCGGGTTCCAGCAGACGGAGCGCAGCCGCGGCGATATCCGCGACAGGCATTACTTCGCGAAGACCACGATCTCGGGAGCCGAAGGGGCGGGAACGCCGGCGAGCGGTGCCGCGGCACCAAGCGAGACGCGCTGCGCCGCCACCCCGTCGGCCACGATCGCATCCGCGACCTGGGCCGCGCGTGGCGCGAGGCGGGCCATCGCCCGCTCGGCTTCGGCCGGGCCACGCGCGGCAGGTGCGGTGACGACCACCCGGAATTCCGCCTTGGGGTTGATCTTGAGTGCGGCATCCACGGCATATTTCACCGAGGGAGACCATGTCTCGACCGCCTCGGGAATGGTCACCAGCGGAAGCCGCCCGTTGAACGCGGTGAGTGCCGCGACATCCACCAGCGACGGCGCGCCGGCATACGGCCCGGGCACATGACGGCCAGGCACAGCGCACCCGGCGAGGATAGCTGGAAGCACGAAAAGCATGAGGGTGGAGCGACGCATGATCGGCCTTTACTGGAGCTTGTCCGTGGCCTCAATGGCAGGGGGATTAACGAAAGTCTAGATTGCGCGGCGCGGCCGGAAAATCGCCCGGCCAACCGCCGACGGGTTGTTCCTAACCCGCCGGCAGCGCCCGGCAATCCGGCCTTTCGGCTCAATCCCGGCGGCGGATCAGCCGCCGATGGTCTTCTGCGTCTGCTCGCCAAGCCCGGCGATGCCGAGACGCACGGTCTGGCCCGGCCGCAGAAACACAGGCTCCGGCTTGATGCCCATGCCGACGCCGGGCGGCGTCCCGGTAGCGATCACGTCGCCGGGTTCGAGATGGATGAAGCGGCTCACATAGGACACCAGCGTCTTCACGCCGAAGATCATCGTCCGCGTATTGCCGTTCTGCATCCGCTTGCCATCGACCTCGCACCACAGATCGAGCGCCTGCGGGTCCGGCACCTCGTCGCGGGTGACGAGGAACGGCCCCGTCGGGCCGAAGCTCGGGCAGCCCTTGCCCTTGTCCCAGGTGCCGCCACGACGGATCTGGTATTCGCGCTCGCTGACATCATTGACGATGCAGTAGCCGGCAACGTGGTCGAGCGCCGAATCCTCGGCGATGTGCGACCCACCGGTGCCGATGATCACGCCAAGCTCCACCTCCCAGTCGGTCTCCTTCGAGCCGGGCGGGATCACGATGTCATCGTTCGGCCCCGAATAGGCGCTGCCGGCCTTGATGAAGATGATCGGCTCCTCCGGCACCTTGAGCCCGGATTCGGCCGCATGGTCGGCATAGTTGAGGCCGATGCAGATGAAATTCACCGGCCTCGGCACTGGTGCGCCGATCCGCGTGCCGGCGGGCACCAGCGGCAGCGTCGCGGCATCGAGCGCGGCGAGGCGCGCAAGCCCGGCATCGGAAAGGGTTGCGGCGTCGATTTCGGCAATGACACCGGAGAGATCGCGCAGCGCGCCGGACCCATCGACAATTCCTGGACGTTCGGCGCCGACGGCGCCATGCCTGAACAGTTTCATATATTTAAACTCCCATTATACTCGTGCTCCGCTTGTAGTCCGCGCGGCGGCGCCGGCCAAGAGGACCGGCAAGCACCGTGTGATGTTCAGGATAATCGACATCCCATGTTGAACTTGCGCCGTTTCCGCCCGACTTGCTCCTGTCGTGCTTAAAATAATAGGCTAGAGCATCACCCGACCGGATGGTGTCATCTGATCGGGTGAAGATGCTCTGTTTATCAATATGATAGAGCACGACATCCGATCCGAAAGGAGCGGAACGTGCTCTAGTGAGATCTGCTTCATTCAAGGACCGAGCCATGACCCAGCCCGCGCCGCGCTCCAACGAGCCGCTGATCCATCACTGGATGCCGTTCACCGCCAACCGCCAGTTTCATGACGCGCCGCGAATCATCGCCCGCGCCGAGGGTGTGCATTACTGGAACACCGCGGGCGAAAAACTGCTCGACGCGGTCTCCGGCCTCTACACCACGCCGGCCGGGCATGGCCGGCGCGAGATCCGCGATGCGGTGGCGCGGCAGCTGGAAGAGCTGGATTACGCGCCGGCCTTCCAGTTCGGCGTGCCCGGCTCGTTCCGGCTGGCCAACGAGCTGGCGCAGATGCTGCCGGCCGGGCTGAACCGCGTCTTCTTCGCTGGCTCCGGTTCGGAGGCGGTCGAATCCGCCCTCAAGGTCGCCATCCAGTATCATCGCGTGCGCGGCCAGGGGCAGCGCCAGCGCTTCGTCGGCCGGGCGCGCGGCTATCACGGGGTCAATTTCGCCGGCTGGTCGGTCGGCGGCATGGTGAAGAACCGCGAGGCATTCGGCCTCGGCCTGCCGGGTGTGGCGCATATGCGGCACACGCACATCCCCGAGAACCGCTTCCAGATGGGCCAGGGCGAGCATGGCGGCCTCGATCTCGCCGACGACCTGCAACGCATGATCGACCTGCATGGCGCCGACACCATCGCCGCCTGCATCGTCGAGCCGATCGCGGGATCGACGGGCGTTCTGGTGCCGCCGAAGGGCTATCTGGAGCGGCTGCGCGAAATCTGCACCAGGCACGGCATCCTGCTGATCTTCGACGAGGTGATCTGCGGCTTCGGGCGCACCGGCGCGCCCTTCGCGGCGGATGCGTTCGGCGTGGTGCCGGACATGCTGACCATGGCCAAGGCGATCACCAACGGCAACATCCCGATGGCCGCCGTCGCCGTGCGGGAAGACGTGCAGCAGGCGATCCTCGATGCCGCCGGACCCGATGCGGTGGAGTTCTTCCACGGCTATACCTATTCGGCGCATCCGGTGGCCTGTGCCGCCGCGCTGGCGACGCTGCGGATCTACCGCGAGGATGACCTGTTCGCCCGCGCCGCGGCACTGGCGCCGAAATTCCTCGAACGCATCGCCGCCCTGCGCGACGTGCCGATCGTCATCGACACCCGCGGTTTCGGCCTGCTCGGCGCGGTCGATCTCGCGCCCGAGGGCGGGCCGGGCAAGCGCGGCTTCGCCGTGCTGCGCCGGGCCTTCGAACAGGGGCTGGTGCTGCGGGTCGCCGGCGATACGGCGATCTTCGCCCCGCTCTTCATCACCACCGACGACCAGCTCGACGAGATGTTCGACAAGCTGCGCAAGGTGCTGGCCACGGTCTGACCCGGCGGCCAGCCAGGACACGGAGACAGGATCAAAGATGTACAAGAACGTTTTGCTGCATATCGGCGGGGAATGGACGAACGCCGCCTCGGGCCGCACGCTCGACGTGATCAACCCGGCGACCGAGGAAGTCATCGGCACGGCCGCCCATGCCGGCCGCGCGGATCTCGACGCCGCGATCGCAGCGGCCGAGACGGGCTATGCGACCTGGCGGGCGACGCCGGCATTCCAGCGCGCGGCGCTGCTGCGCAAGGCCGCCGAGCTGATCCGCGCGCGGATCCCCGAAATCGCCACCATCATGACGATGGAACAGGGCAAGCCGCTCGCCGAGGCGAAGGGCGAAACCACCGTCGCCGCCGACGTGATCGACTGGTTCGCCGAAGAGGCCAAGCGCACCTATGGCCGGGTGATCCCGGCGCGGGCGGCGGGCGTCTACCAGCTCGTGGTCAAGGAGCCGGTCGGCATCGTCGCCGCCTTCACGCCGTGGAACTTCCCGATCAACCAGGCGGTGCGCAAGGTCTCCGCCGCGCTGGCCGCCGGCTGCGCGGTGATCCTGAAGGGGCCTGAGGAAACGCCGGGCGCCTGCGCCGAGCTGGTGCGCGCCTTCGCCGATGCCGGGCTGCCGCCGGGCGTGCTCAACCTCGTCTACGGCGTGCCGGCCGAGATTTCCGAATATCTCATCCCGCACCGCGCGGTCCGCAAGATCTCCTTCACCGGTTCGACCGCGGTGGGCAAGCACCTCGCCGCCCTCGCCGGGGCGCACATGAAGCGGGCGACGATGGAACTCGGCGGCCACGCGCCGGCGATCGTCTTCGAGGACGCCGATCTCGACGCGGCGGCAAAGATCCTCGCCGCCAACAAGTTCCGCAATGCCGGCCAGGTCTGCGTCGCGCCGACGCGCTTCCTCGTGCAGGAAAGCGTCTATGACGGGTTCATGGAGCGCTTTCTCGGCGCGGTCCGGAACATCAAGGTTGGCAACGGGCTCGATGCGGGCACCACGATGGGGCCGCTCGCCAACGAGCGCCGCATCCCGGCGATCGAGGGCTTCATCGCCGACGCGACGAAGCACGGCGCGAAAGTGGCCGAAGGCGGCGAGCGGATCGGCAACAAGGGGTATTTCTTCCAGCCCACCGTGCTGACCGACATTCCGACCACGGCGCGGGTGATGAACGAGGAACCGTTCGGCCCGCTCGCGCTGGTCAACCGGTTCTCCACCTTCGAGGACGCGGTGACCGAGGCCAACCGGCTTGAATACGGCCTCGCCTCCTATGCCTATTCGCGGTCGGCCAGGACGGTGACGGCGCTGGGCGACCGCATCGAGGCCGGGATGATCTCGATCAACCATCACGGCATCGCCCTGCCCGAGACGCCGTTCGGCGGCATGAAGGACAGCGGCTATGGCTGGGAGGGCGGCGCCGAGGCGATCGAAGCCTATCTCGCCACCAAGTTCGTGACCCAGGCGTCGTAAGACGCCGAAGCGACCGGGGCGCTTAGAGCATCATCCGATCAGATGGAATCATCTGATCGGATAAAGATGCTCTGATTATCAACAAGATAGAGCACGACATCCGATCCGGATGGATCGGAACGTGCTCTAGCCGAGTTTCGGCGTGAGCGCCTCGGCCTCCATCGCATTGGCGAGTTCGATCAGGCTGGACCGGCCGACCAGCCGCAGCAGCGAGAATTTCCGCTTCGGCCCGAGAAACACCGGCTTCGCCCGCTTTCCGCAGCGCGCGGCGATCAGGCCGCGCACATCGCCGAACCCGTCGATCAGGCCGCGTTCGCTGGCAGCACTGCCCAGCATGTAGGAGCCGTCGAACACCGTGTCGTCGCCCTTCAGCGCGCCGCCGCGGCGCTCGCGCACCCACGCCTTGAAGGCGGCGTGAATGTCGTCGAGCAGCGCCTGGTTGAATGCCGCGTCCCCCGGCCGCTCGGGCGAGAACGGGTCATTGCGCAGCTTGTTAGCGCCGGCGGTGACGACGCGGCGCTCGATGCCGAAGCGGCGGATCAGGTCATGCACGCCGAAACCGCCGCCGACCACGCCGATCGAGCCGACGATCGACATCGGATTGGCAAAAATCTCGTCGCCCGCACAGGCGATCCAGTAGCCGCCGGAAGCGCCGACATCGCCGATCACCGCAAGAACGCGCACGCCGGTCTCCTCGGCCTTGCGGCGGATATGCCTGCCAATCAGGTCGGATTGCACCGGCGAGCCGCCGGGGCTTTCGATCGCGAGGATCAGCAGCTTCGTCCCGCCTTTCGCGAGGTCGAAGCCACGGTCGATGGCGGGGGCAAAACGTTCGAGATTGACCGCCCCCTCGCGGGGCGAAATCAGCCCGGCAAGCCGGATCACCGGCACGCACGGGCGTGACCACGGCAGGCGCAGCGTCATGGCAGCAGCGCCAGGGCGCGCAGGTCGCGCCGCAGCGCCGGCGGCAGGTCCTCGATGCCGGAGGTGCGGCCGCCATCCGGCAGGTCGGCGGGCGCATCGTCCGGCGCGAGGTAGCGCCAGCCCTGGAAGGGCTTCATCGGCCGCGCCTCGACCCGGACGAGCGTGGGGTCGAGCACGAGGCCGGTGCAGCGCGTCCCGTCATCCCAGACATCCTCGATCACGTCGAGAATCCGCTGGCGAACCAGCACGGCGCCGGTGATGACCCAGTAGATCGACCCGCCATCGGCAAGCTCCGCCGCGCGCTTGGGAAAGCTGCGGGTCTGGTGGCGCAGCGGCGGATCGGCCACCGCGCGGCGGCGCTGGATCTCGGCCAGATGGCCGGGATCCTTCACGCCGACCGCGAGCTTGACCAGATGGATCAAGCGGCCTGCCGCGCCGCGATCGCCTGCCAGACGCGCTCGGGCGTCGCTGGCATGTCGATCTCGCGGATACCATCCGCGGCAAGCGCGTCGATCACCGCGTTGATCAGCGCCGGCGGCGAGCCGACCGCGCCGGCCTCGCCCGCACCCTTCACGCCGAGCGGGTTCGAGGCGCAAGGCACCGAGACGAACTCCACCTCGATATCCGGCAGGTCGTCGGCGCGCGGCAGCGCATAATCCATCAGGCTGCCGGCGACGAGCTGGCCCGATTCTGGATCATAGGCGGTGTTCTCCAGCAGCGCCTGCCCGAGCCCCTGGGCGACGCCGCCATGCACCTGGCCGCGCACGATCATCGGGTTCACGATGGTGCCGACATCGTCGCACACGAGATAGCGCAGCACCGAGGTGACGCCGGTTTCCGGATCGATCTCGACCTCGGCGATGTGGCAGCCATTCGGGAAGGTGTGCTTCTCGATCTTGGCGATCTCGGCGGTGTCGAGCGCGTTGCCCTGCTCGCCGTGCAGCTCCGCCGCCAGGGTGATGACGTCGACCATCCGGTCGGTGCCGACGATGCGGAAGGCGCCATCCTGGAACACGATGTCCGCTTCCGCCGCCTCCAGATGATCGGCCGCGGCCTTGCGGCCCTTCTCGAGAATGGTCGCGGTGGTCAGCGCGATGGCCTGGCCCTCGGAATAGAGGCTGCGCGCGCCGCCGGTGCCGCCGCCCTGCGGAATTGTGTCGGTATCGCCCTGGCGGACGCGGATCTTGTCCGGGTCGATGCCGAGCCGGTCGTTGACCAGCTGCACATAGGCGGTTTCATGGCCCTGCCCGGTGGACTGGGTGCCGACATAGACATCGACATACCCCTCCTTGGTGAAGCGGATCTCGGCGCGCTCCTCCGGCGCGCCGCCGGTCGCCTCGAGGTAATAGGCCATGCCGATGCCGCGGCGCTTGCCGGCGGCGGCCGACTTCGCGCGGCGGGCGGGGAAGCCCTTCCAGTCGATCATGTCGAGCGCATGGTCGAGCACCTTGTGGAAATCGCCCGAATCATAGGTCTGCGCCATCGCGGTGGTGAAGGGCATGGCGCTCGCCGGCACCATGTTGATGCGGCGCAGCTCGGCGCTGTCGATCCCGAGTTCGCGGGCGGCGGCGTCGATCAGCCGCTCGACGAGATAATTGCTCTCCGGGCGGCCGGCGCCGCGATAGGCGTCGACCGGCACGGTGTTGGTGAACACGCCGAACACCCGCGCATGGATCGCCTTCATACCATAGACGCTGGCCAGCACCTTGGTGCCCGCGAGGGTCGGGATGAAGGGGCCGAAATTCGAGAGATAGGCGCCCATGTTCGCCGTGTCCGTCACCCGCATGGCGGTGATCCGGTGATCGGCGTCCAGCGCCAGCTCACCGATGGTGATGTGGTCGCGCCCATGCGTGTCGGAGAGGAACGCCTCGCTGCGCTCGGAGGTCCATTTCACCGGCCGGCCCAGCTTGCGGGCGGCGTGGCAGACCATGACATGCTCGGGATAGACGAACAGCTTCATGCCGAACCCGCCGCCGACATCCGGGGTGATGACGCGGAACTTCGCCGGCTCCACCTTGAACACGGCGCCGGCGAGGCAGTCCTTCAGCAGCCAGCCGCCCTGGGTGTTGGTGGTCAGCGTCCACCGGCCGGAAGCCGCGTCGAATTCGGCGCGGGCGGCGCGGGCCTCCAGCGAGTTGACGACGATGCGGTTGTTGACGATGCGCAGCTTCGTCACGTGCGCGGCGGCGGCGAACAGCTCGTCCACCTTCGCGGCGTCGCCCACCGCCCAGTCGAACACGCGGTTGGCCGGCGCATCGTCATGCACGCGCGGCGCGCTGTCGGACATCGCGCTGGCCAGATCGGTGATCGAGGCCTTCATGTCGTAGCGCACATCGACCAGCTCGGCGGCATCGCGCGCGGCCTGCGCGGTTTCGGCGACGATATAGGCCACCGGCTCGCCGACATGGCGCACCGTGCCCTGGGCGAGGGCCGGGCGATCGGCCTGGGCGCGCGGCGTGCCGTCCTGGTTCTTGATCGGCACCATGCAGGGAATCGGCGCGATGCCCTCGGCGGCGAGATCAGCACCGGTGACGATGGCAACCACACCCGGCACCGCGCGGGCGGCCGCAGTGTCGATTCCCGTGATCGTCGCGGCGGCGTGCGGCGAGCGCAGCACATGAAGGTGCAGCGCCCCCTCGGCCGGAACGTCGTCGGTATACTGGCCAGCGCCGCGCAGCAGCCGCGAATCCTCGACGCGCTTGACCGGCTGGGCAAGACCGAATTTCACCATGATCGATTCCTCATCTTCCAGTTGCTGACGGCGGCCGCAGCGCGCCTTCCCTGCGCTCAGGATATGGGCCGGTCGGGAAAATACAATAGACCGGCGCGGCAACAGCGGTTTGCCCTCGGCGCGAAACCGACCATATGCAGGCGAGAGAATGTGTTCGAAGACCGGCCACGGGCCGAAAAGGAGCAGACATGCAGATCAACGCCGATCTTCGCCAGCCAGCCCTCGTCGATGCCGCGGCGCTCGACTGGATCGCCTCGCCGATGGCCGGCGTCGAGCGCCGGATGCTGGAGCGCGACGGCGGCGAGGTGGCGCGGGCGACCTCGCTGGTGCGCTACGCGCCGGGCTCCGCCTTCAGCCCGCACCGGCATGACGAGGGCGAGGAATTCCTCGTGCTGGAGGGCGTGTTCTCCGACGAGACTGGAGATTTTCCGCGCGGCCACTACGTGCGCAACCCGCCCGGCTCGCGGCACACCCCCTCCAGCGCGCCGGGCGCGACAATCCTGGTGAAGCTGCGGCAGATGCCGCCGGAAGAGGCCGCCCCGGTGCGGATCGACACCACCGATCCCGGGCTGTGGCGCGAGCGTGCGCCGGGCTGGTCGGAAGCGCTGCTGTTCTCCGCCCCGTGGGAGCAGGTGGACATGATCCGCCTCGCCGCCGGCATCGAAACGGTGGAGCAGGCCTATCCGCGCGGCGTCGAGATCTTTGTGGTGGAGGGATCGATCACGCGGGACGGCGCGGTGCACGGCGCCGGCACCTGGCTGCGGCTGCCCGCCGGCAGCCGGCTCGCGCTGGCCAGCACCGACGGGGCGCTGCTCTACCGCAAGAGCGGCCATCTGCCGACGGTCGCCTGACGCCATGCACGACCTGATCGTGGTCGGGGCGGGCCTCGCCGGCCTCGCCCTCGCGGCGCGGGCGCAGGAGGCGGGCCAGCATGTCGCAATCATCGAGGCGCGTTCGCGAATCGGCGGGCGAAGCCTCGCGCATCGCACCGAATCAGGCTGCTACGATCTCGGCCCGGCCTGGATCTGGCCTTCCATGCAGCCGCGCGTGGCGCAGGCCGCCGCCGCCTTCGGCCTCCTTCTGCACCGCCAGGCCGATGCAGGCGGCTTCGTGTTCCAGGACGGCGACGGAACGGTCCAGCGCCTGCCCCACGGCTTCGCGCAGGAGCCGCCGAGCATGCGGATCGAAGGCGGGACCACCGCCCTCGCCGAAGGCTTCGCCGCCCGCCTCGCCCCCGGCACGATCCGGCTCGGCACCCGGGTCGAGCATCTGGTGCTGGAATCGGACGCAGTCAGCGTCGAGGCCGGGGAGACACGGCTACGGGCGCGGCGCGTGGCGCTGGCGCTGCCGCCCCGGCTGGCGGCTGCCATCGGCTTTGCGCCCACCCTGCCCGCCGCTTCACTGCGGCAGCTCGAGGCGGTGCCGACCTGGATGGCCGGGCATGCCAAGGCGCTGGCAATCTACGACGCGCCGGTCTGGCGCGATTCCGGCCTGTCCGGCGGGGCCTTCAGCCGCTGCGGACCGCTGGGCGAGATCCACGATGCCAGCCTGCCAGGTGCCTCCGGCGAGGCGGCGCTGTTCGGCTTCTTCGCCTGGCCGGCCGCGATGCGCGCGGCGCGCCGGGCAAGGCTGGAGGATGCGGTACGCGCCCAGCTCGCCGCCTTGTTCGGCCCGGCGGCCGGATCGCCCCGCGCGCTGCTGATCCAGGACTGGTCGGCCGACGAGCTGACCGCAACGCCGGCCGACGCCGCGCCGCTGGCCGGGCATCCGGCCTATGCGCCGCTCGCCCTGCCCGCGCCGTGGCGCGACCGTGTCCTGCTTTCTGGGTCGGAGAGCGCGCCGCAATTCGGCGGTTATCTCGAAGGGGCGCTGGAAGCCGCCGAGGCAGCCGCCGCCATGAATGCGCAACATGGCGGCGGCCTTCCCGCGGCGGGCGTGGCAGCCGGGTTCTAGAGCACGACATCCGATCCTGATGGATCGGAACGTCCTCTAGGCCCGGCCGCTGCGCATCCGCCGGAGGCGGAGGATGGTGTCGATGGTGATCGCGGCCAGCAGGATCAGCCCCTCGACGATGAAACGCACGGACGAGGCAGCACCGAGCAGGTTCATCCCGTTGCTGACACTCGCGATCACCAGCGCGCCGAACAGCGCGCCATAGACGCTGCCGCGCCCGCCGAACAGCGACGTGCCGCCGATCACCGCCGCGGCGACCGCGTTCAGCATGATGTCGCCATTGCCCACCGAGGCGGAGGCGACACCGAGGCGCGCCGCATCGAGATAGCCGGCAAGGCCGACGAGGAAGCCGGCGATGACGAAGACGGCGAGCTGGATCCCCTTCACCGAGATGCCGGCGCGCCGCGCCGCCTCGGCATTGCCGCCGACCGCGTAGAGATGCCGGCCGAAGCGGGTCGACTTCGTCACGAAGGCCGAGGCGAACAGCGCGATCAGGAACAGCATCAGCAGGAATGGCACGCCGCGATAGGCATTCAGCATGAACACCGCGCCGAACAGCATGATGGCGACACCGACCAGCCGCATCGTCGCGGCGAACCCGCCCTCATGGCCGCTCGCCGTGCGCTTGCGGATGCCGTTCAGCGTCACCGCCGCATAGGCGCCGAACAGCAGCAGGCTCAGCACCCACGACCATAGCGGATCGAGATTGAGCGTGCCGATCGCGGTGGTGAAATCGTCCGCCAGCGGCACCGAGCCGCCATGCGGCGTCAGGATCGCGAGCGTCAGACCCTCGGCGATCATGCCGCCGCCGAGGGTGACGACGAAGCTCGGCACGCCGATCCGCGACACCACCATGCCCTGGAGAAAGCCGATCCCGGTCGCCAGCGCGATTCCAAGCGCGATGCCGACGCCGACCGGCAGGTGAAAGAACACCGTGGCCAGCGAGAACACCGAGGCGGCGAGCACCGAGTTCCAGCCGATCGACAGGTCGATCATGCCGAGCAGGATGATGTAGATTTCCGCCAGCGCCAGCGTGCCGGTGACGACGATCTGCGCCGCGAGATTGGAGAGGTTGCGCGGGGTCAGGAAGTTGGCGTTCAGCGTCTCGAACACGATCCAGATGACGATCAGCGCCGCGATCACCGGCAGCATGCCGAGATCGGTCGATTGCGCGACCCCGGTCAGCCAGCGCGTGAACGGTGATTTCTGCTCGGATTCCTGCCCGGATTTCCGCTCTGGGGGCTGCACGGTGCTACTCATGCCAAGGCTCCTGCCGCGCCGGTTCCGGGTATCGCGAGCGTGCCGGTGATGGCGCCGACCACCTGCTCCGGCGTAACCTCGCTCTTGCGGGCCTGCATCACCGTGGCGCCGAGGCGCAGCACGGCGATATTGTCCGCCACCTGAAACACGTTCTGCATGTTGTGGGTGATGAGAATGACGCCATAGCCCTGCTCGGCGAGGTCGCGCACGAGGCGAAGCACCTCCGCCGTCTGGGCGACGCCGAGGGCCGCGGTCGGCTCATCCATGATGACGAGCTTGGAATCCCACAGCACGGCGCGGGCGATGGCCACCGCCTGGCGCTGCCCGCCGGAGAGCGAGGCCACCGGCGTATCCAGCGCGGGCAGGTTGATCCGCAGCGTCTTCAGCACCCGCCGCGCTTCAAGCTCCATGTCGACATCGCGCAACACATGCGGGCCAACCGCGGTGGGCGAGCTGACGAGCTCGCGGCCGAGATAGAGATTGGCGCAGATGCCGAGATTATCGCAGAGGGCGAGATCCTGATACACGGTCTGGATGCCCAGCGCCGTCGCCTCGGACGGGTGGCGGATCGAGACCGGCCGCCCCTCCAGCAGGATATCCCCCTCGTCGATCGGCGCGACACCGGCGATCGCCTTGATGGTGGTGGACTTGCCCGCGCCGTTGTCGCCGAGCAGGGCGGTCACCTCGCCACGGCGGACGGTGAAATTCACGTCGCGCAGGGCGACCACGGCGCCGTAGCGCTTTTGCAGGCCGCGCACCTCAAGCAGGGGTGCTGCGGCGGGTTCAGCCGCGATTGCCGCACTCATCTCTCGTCCTCCCAAGCAAACGGCGGACGCGCGGGGCGTCCGCCGCGCCGTCAATGGTCCCGGATCAGGCGCCGTGAGCCTTGCAGATCTTGCCCTTGGCAGCCGGACCGACGCAGATCGCCTTCCAGGTCGTATAGCCCGACTTGATCACCGAACCGGCGATATTCGCCTTGGTCACCACCAGCGGCTTCAGCAGCACCGACGGAACGTCGATCATCTTGTTGTTCACCTTGCCGTTGACGAGGCCGGCCGGCGGCTTCGTGCCGGTCGCCACCGCAACCGCGAGATCGGCCGCCGCCGCCGCTTCCTCGGGGACGTATTTGAACACCGTCATCGATTGCAGGCCTTCGAGAATGAAGGTCAGGCCGCCATTGGTCGCATCCTGGCCGGTCACCGGCACCTTGCCGGCAAGGCCCACCGCCTGCAACGCGCGGATCACGCCCGAAGCGGTGCCGTCATTCGCGGCAAGAACGCCATTGACCTTGTTGTGCAGCCGGGTCAGCGCCTGCTGGCTTTCCTCGAACGCGTTCTGCGGGCTCCAGTTCGGCGTCATCACCGAATAGGCGAGATGCAGCTTGCCCGACTTGAACAGCGGGCCGAGCACGTTCATCGCGCCCTTGCGGAAGTCGAACGCGTTCGGATCGGTCGGCGCGCCGTTGATCATCATCACGCTGCCGCCGGGCTTGGTGTGCTTCGCGATATACTCGCCCTGCAGCTCGCCGACCTTCGTGTTGTCGAACGAGACATAGTAATCCGGCTTCGAATCCTGGATCAGCCGGTCATAGGAAATCACCTTCACGTGGTTGCGCGTGGCGTAGTTCACCACCGCGGCACCGGCCTTGCCGTCGACCGGATCGACGACGAGAACGTCAGCACCGTTCGAGATCGCGGATTCGGCCTGGTTGAGCTGGGTGTCCGGGCTCGAATTGGCGTTGCTGACGATCAGCTTGGCGTTCGGATCGGCCGCATGCGCCATCTTGATGAACCAGGGCCGGTCGACCTGCTCGTAGCGGGGGGAGGAATTCTCCGGCAGCAGGAAGGCGATCGTCGTCTTCTTGCTGCTGATCTGGTGCACCGAGGGCTGGGCGACGGACTGGGCGTGCGCGGCCGTCAGGCCGAAGGCGGCAACCGCCAGCGCGGACGCGGCAATGATCGTCGGGAACGCGATTTTCATGGTGTTTCCTCTTCCAAGATATGGTGGATCGAATTCTGGCCCCGGCGTGCCGCGAGGTTCCAATTAATTTGACCCTTGTAGTAAATCGGTTGCTATCGTGAAGCCCGAACCATTGTCAAGCGGGAAATGCAGACCTGCCCCGACTGCGGGGCCGGCGCGGTCTATTGGCGGGGTTCGTCGAGCTCGCGCAGGGCGCCGGAGCGCACGCTCTGCATGGCGTTGTCGAGGATTCTCAGGATCGCCTCGTCGGGCAGTTCCGCCCCCAGCAGGTTGAGCGCGCCGCCAAGCAGGGCCGAGGCGATGGCGATGGTCGGGATCTCCTTCTCGACCATGCGATGAACCAGCTGGTCGATGACCTGGCCGGCTTCGAGAATCTGCGCCTCGGTGGCTTGATGCTGCATCGGCTTGCTTCCTTGTGTCATGAAATCGTGATGTCGTCCGGCCGCATCAGGCCGGGGTTGCCGCGGAGCCGAGCGGCAGCTCGCGGGTGCGCGGGCCGGTCGCCAACCCCTGCTCGGCCGAGGCCGCCTCGATCTGCTCGGACTGCGCCGCCCACATCGCGGCATAGATGCCGCCCGCGGCGAGCAGCGAGGCATGGGTGCCGCGCTCGACGATGTTGCCATCGCGCAGGACAAGGATCTCGTCGGCGTCGATCACCGTGGACAGGCGATGGGCGATCACCAGCGTGGTGCGGTCGCGCGCGACCTGCCGCAGCGCGGCCCCGATATCCTGCTCCGTCGCGGTATCGAGGGCGCTGGTCGCCTCGTCGAGGATGAGCAGGCGCGGGTCCTTGAGGATGGTGCGGGCGATGGCGACGCGCTGCTTCTCGCCGCCCGACAGTTTCAGGCCGCGCTCGCCCACCGTGGTCGCATAACCCTGCGGCAGCGACATGATGAAATCGTGGATCTGCGCGAGGCGCGCCGCCCGCTCGACCTCCGCATCCGACGCCCCGGGGTGGCCATAGGCGATGTTGTAGCGGATGCTGTCGTTGAACAGCACGGTGTCCTGCGGCACGACGCCGATCGCCCCGCGCAGGCTCGCCTGGGTCAGGTCGCGGACGTCGATGCCATCGACCAGCACCTCCCCCTCGCTCACGTCATAGAAGCGGAACAGCAGCCGCGAGATGGTCGACTTGCCCGACCCCGTCGGCCCGACCAGGGCGATCTTGCGGCCCGGCTCGGCGCGGAACGAGATCCCGTGGAGGATTTCGCGGTCCGGGCTGTAGCCGAAGCGGACATCGACGAACTCGACCGGCACGGGAGCCCCCCGCGCCGGCAGCGTCTTCGCATCCGCCCGGTCGGAAATCTCCTGCGGCGTGCGCAGCAGCGCAAACATCTGCTCCATGTCGACGAGCCCCTGCTTCAGCTCGCGATAGACGAAGCCGACGAAGTTGAGCGGCTGGTAGAGCTGGATCAGGTAGGTGTTCACCAGCACGAACTGGCCGACATTCAGCCGCCCGGCGACGACGCCGTTCGCCGCCATCAGCATCAGCACGGCGAGGCCGGTGGCAATGATCGCGGCCTGGCCGAGATTGAGCGCGTTGAGCGTGACCTGCGAGCGGACCGCCGCCGTCTCGTAGGCGGCGAGGCTCGCATCGAACCGCACGCTCTCATGCGCCTCGTTGCCGAAATACTTCACCGTCTCGAAATTCAGCAGGCTGTCGATCGCTTTTGTCTGGGCGGCGTTGTCGGTCTCGTTCATCTGCCGGCGGAACTTGATGCGCCAGGAGGTGAAGCCGAAGGTGAAGGCGAGATAGCCGCCCACCGCGGCGAGCGTGATCGCGGCATAGGCCCAGTTGAACATGTGCCAGAGAATGCCGACCGTCAGCAGCAATTCGATCAGCGTCGGCACCACGTTGAACACGGCAAGCCGCAGCACCGTCTGGATGCCGGTGGTCCCGCGCAGGATGACGCGCGAAAGCCCGCCGGTCTGGCGGTCGAGATGGAAGCGCAGCGAGAGGTTGTGCAGATGCTCGAACGTCTCGCGGCTGATCACCCGTGCCGCGCGCTGCTGCACGGCGGCGAACAGCGCGTCGCGCAGCTCGCCGAAGCCGGACGAGGCGATGCGCACCAGCGCATAGGCGACAATCAGCGCCGCCGGCACGGCGAGCGGGCCGGCCTTCGACGAGAGCGCGTCCACCGCCCGCGCATACAGGATCGGAATGACGACGGTCGCCACCTTGGCGAGCACGAGGCAGAGCGAGGCGAGCACGACGCGCAGGCGCAGGCCGGGCTCGCGCCGCGGCCAGAGATAGGGCAGCAGTGAACGCACCGTCGCGAGGCTGCTTTCACTCTTGGCAATGTCTAATGTTCGGGCCATCTCCGGCAGATGGCATGTGAGACGCGGATTGCAAATGGCGAGTAGTGCTGAGCAGGTATCGGCGGGGTTGCTGGCGCGCATCGCCGAATGCCGGACGGCGGTGCTGCCCGGGCAGCGGACACCGCTTCTGATCGGCGAGGCGCCGGTCGGCTATGTCGGCGCCGCACTCGCCGCCGACATGGGCGATTATGCGCGCCCGCATCCCGGCGGGCTGAGCATTCTGCCGGAGGTCGCCGCGCGGCTGAACGATATCGCGACCCCGCTCGGCCCGGCGCACGGCTTCCGCACCCGCGGCGAACTGTTCGACGTCCGCGCCCGGATCGACGGTCCGGTGCTGGCGACGCTGGACCGCGGCGCGCTGCCCGCCTTCGGCGTCATCGGCGTCGGCGTGCACCTCAATGGATATGTCCAGCGGGCGGACGGGCCGCATCTGTGGATCGGCCGGCGCAGCCCGACCAAGAAGCTCGATCCCGGCAAGCTCGACAATCTGGTGGGCGGCGGCGTGTCCGCCGGCATGGGCGCGTTCGACACGCTGGCCAAGGAAGCGGCCGAGGAGGCCAGCATCCCCCCCGCCGTGATCGCCCGGGCGCGGCCCGTCGCGCGGATCGCCTATGACATGGAGCGCCCGGAAGGGCTCCGGCGCGACCTGCTGGTCTGCTACGATCTGGAGCTGGACCCGGATTTCCGCCCCGAGGCGGCGGATGGCGAGGTCGAATCCTTCACCCTGATCCCGGCGCGCGAGATGATCGGGATCATCGCCGGGACCGACGAGGTGAAATTCAACGTCAACCTCGTGCTGATCGACTTCCTGCTCCGCCACGGCGTGCTCGGCGATCCCCACGGGCGGCTGCGCGCGGCGCTCGCCGCCCATCCGCCTTCCGCCGGAGACTGACGCGCGGCCGGCGGGCGAGAGTCAGAGCATCATCCGATCCAATCGGATCGGAAAGTGCTCTAGAAATCCAGATCGGCGTAATGCGGCGGCGGGGTGAAGCCGGAAACCCGGTCGTTCAGCAGCGGCCGAAACGCCGGGCGGGACTTGATCCGCGCATACCATTCCCGCGCCGCCGGGTTCACCGACCAGTCGACATCGCCGATGAAGTCGAGAGCCGAGAGCTGTGACGCGGCGGCGAAATCGGCGAGCGAGAGATTGGCGCCGGCCAGATATTTCCGCCGCTCGGCGAGAAAGCCGATATGGCCGAGATGCGCGCGCAGCGCCGCATACCCCTCGCGGATGCGCGTGGGATCGGGCGCGCCGCGCTTGGCCGCCGGCTTCATCACCTTCTCGTACAGCAGGTTGCGCGAGACTTCGGTGGCGAAACGCTCGTCGAACCAGGCGGTGACCGCGCGAATCTCGGCGCGTTCGGCAAGGGTCCGCCCGATCAGCGAAATGTCCGGATAGGCCTCGTCGAGATATTCGCAGATCGCATTCGAATGCGGCACCACCAGCCCGTTTTCCTCGACCAGGGTGGGCACCGTGCCCGCCGGGTTCATCGCCAGGTATTCCGGCCGGCGTTCCCAGGTCTTTTCCAGCTTGAGTTCGAAGGGCAGCCGCTTTTCGGCCAGCACGAGCCTGACCTTGCGGGCAAAGGGCGAAAGCGGGAGATGATGGAGAATGCGCATGCAGGCCGGTTATCGCAGGACCGCAGGGCTGTGCAAGACCGCTGACGCACCGGGATGAAAATTACAATTCCGTCGCGCGGGAGATACAAACCGGGCGCAGCCTCGCCGCATCAGGAAGAATCGTGATGAGCGAGGCAGACGATGAGCGAGACAGACAGGGATGCGCCAGCGTCCCACGCCATGACACAATCGCGCCGGTCGGCGCTCGCCGGCGGGGCCGCCATCGCTGTGCTTGCCGCCCTGCCCCGCGGGGCGCGCGGCGCGACCGTCACCCTGCCCTTCGGCAACGGCGAACGACCGCTCGTGCCGGCTGGAACCTTTCCGCAAAAGGGCGAGATGATCCTCCAGCGCACGCGGCCGCCCTTGCTGGAAACGCCCTTCGCCGTGTTTGGCGACAATCTCTACACGCCGAACGACCTCGCCTTCGTGCGCTGGCATCTCGGCGACATGCCGACCTCGGTCGATCCCGCGACCTACCGGCTGCGGATCGGCGGCGCGGTGCGGCGGCCCTACGAGCTGACACTGGAAGACCTCGTGCGCGGCTTTCCCCATCGCCGTCTCGCGGCGGTGAACCAGTGCGCCGGCAACAGCCGCGGGCTCATCGAGCCGCGGGTGGCGGGTGCGCAATGGGGGAACGGCGCGATGTTCAACGCGATCTGGACCGGCGTGCCCCTGCGCGCGCTGCTCGCCCGCGCCGGGGTCAGCCCGAAGGCCACCCATGTCGCGTTCCGCAGCCTCGAATCGGGCGGCATCTTCCCGCCCGATATCCAGTTCGAAAAGGCGCTGCCGCTCCGCCGGGCGAATGACGGCGTCACCATGGTCGCCTTCCGCATGAACGGCGCCTACCTGCCGCTGCTCAACGGCTATCCGCTGCGCCTGGTCGTGCCCGGCTGGTTCTCGACCTACTGGATGAAGATGCTCACCGAGATCGAGGTGCTCGAACATCCCTCGACCGATTTCTGGATGGCCAAGGCCTATCGCATCCCCGACCGGCCGGATGGCGGGATGCGTCCGGACGAAACCGGGGTGAAGATGGTCCCGATCGGGCCGATGCGCCCGCGCAGTTTCTTCACCGGCATCGCGAACGGCGCCCGCGTGCCGACGTCCGGCGCGCTCACGCTGCGCGGCTTCGGCTTCGGCGGCAACGCCGCCCTCCGCGCGATCGACATCTCAGAAGACGCCGGCGCAAGCTGGCGCCCGGCCACGCTCGGGCCGGATCACGGCCCTTACGGCTTCCGCGAATGGCACGCCGTCGCGCGGTTTCCAAAGGCCGGCGACTACCGGCTGATGGTGCGGGCGCGCAACGTCGCCGGCCAGATGCAGCCGATGCGCGCGGTCTGGAATCCCGGCGGCTATCTCTACAACCAGGTCGAACATGTCGATGTCGTGGCCGGCTGAAGGAGACCTAGTCATGATCCGCCCCCTCCCGCTCCCCCTCCTGCTCGGCGCCGCGATCGGCCTCCTCGCCTGCGGCACCGCCGCGCGCGCCGCGCCAGCGGACACCGCCGCCGGCTTCGCGAAACGCACGGTCGACCTGCCCTCGCCCGGCGCGATGTTCTCCGGCACCGGCGCCGCAACCCTGAACCGCGACTGCACGATGTGCCACTCCGCCGGCTTCATCGACCGCCAGCCGCCCCTTGCCGCCGCAACCTGGACCGCGGAGGTGAAGAAGATGAAGGCGATCTTCGGCGCGCCCTATGCCGAGGCCGACATCCCGGCGATCGTCGATGCCCTGCTGGCGCGGCAGCAGGCCGCGAAATAGAGCACGTTCCGGTCAGGTGACTCCACCTGATCAGCCGCCCCGGTCCGCCTCGAAGAGGGATTGCAACTCGGCGACGCTCTGCTCGATGCTGGCGACCACGCGCGACGGATCGCCGGCAAAGCCCAGCGTTTCGGTGAGCAGCGCCTCGTCCCGCGCCCGGAACGTGGTAATGGTGCGCCCCACCTCCTCGGCCGGAACCCCGAGTTCGCGCAGCGCGCGCTCGCCGAGTTCGAGGCTCGATGCGAAGGTTTCGCGCACGATATGCTCGACGCCGCGATCCATGAGCAGCTGCGCATGGCGCCGGTTGCGCGCCCGGGCGAGGATCGTCAGATGCGGCAAATGGCGGCGGGCGAGATCGGCCACCCGCAGCGACGCCTCGGGATCGTCGAGGGCAATGACCAGCAGCTTCGCATTGCCCGCCCCGGCGGCGCGCAGCACGGTCAGCCGCGCCGGATCGCCGAAATAGGCGCGGGCGCCGAAGCGGCGGACGAAGGCGACATGATCGGCATTCTGGTCGAGGGCGACGAAGGGAATCCGCCGCACCGAAAGCAGCCGGCCGACGATCTGGCCAACCCGGCCGAAGCCGCAGATCAGCACCGGCACATCCTCTCCCGCCTCGATCGGGGTCGAGGGCGGCGCCTGGCGGCGGGCGATGCGCGGCATCACCCAGCGCTCGATGCCGGCGAAGCCGAGCGGAACCACGAGCATCGAGAGCGCGACCGTGAGCGTCGCGAGGCCCGACTGCGCCGGGCTCAGCACCCCGGCGCCGACAGCGGCGGCAAACACCACGAAGCTGAACTCGCTGCCCTCCGGCAGCGCCACCGCGAAGCGCAGCGCCGTGGCCACGTTGCGCCGCTTGATGAACGCGACGGCGAAGCCCACCGCCGTCTTCACCGCCAGCAGCACGACGACCGCGGCGACGATCCGCCATGGTTCCACGTGAAACAATGACACATCGACCGACATGCCGACCGAGATGAAGAAGAAGCCGAGCAGCAGGCCCTCGAACGGTTCGATATCGGCCTGGATGGCGTGCCTGAACTCCGAATCCGACAGCAGCGCGCCGGCCATGAAGGCGCCGAGCGAGGCGGACAGCCCGGCCCAATGGGCCAGCGCGGCGGTGCCGACGACGATCAGCAGGGTCATCGCGGTGAACACTTCGGGGGTACGACCGCCGCCGATCAGGCGAAAGATCCGGTCGGCCAGAACCATGCCGCCGAACAGGATCGCCGCGACCGCCAGCACCGCCCGCCCCACCGCGAGCCAGGGCACGTGATTGGCGAAACGCGCGGCGACATCCGCGGGCGCGGCCCCGGCGGCGATGTGGCTCGCCAGCGTGTTGCCGACGAGCAGCGGCACCACAGCCACGAGGGGGATGAACGCCATGTCCTGGAACAGCAGGACGGCGAAGGCATCGCGGCCGGACGCGGCGCTGAGCAGGTTCCGCTCGTTGAGCATCGGCAGGACGATCGCGGTGGAGGAGAGCGACAGGCCAAGGCCGATCACGGTCGCCGCCGGCCAGCCGAGCCCGGCGAGATGGGCCAGCACCGCGAGGATCGCCGCACTCGGGATCATGTGGCCGAAGCCGAGGCCGAGAATGGTCTTGCGCAGGATCCACAGCCGGTGCGGGCGGATCTCCAGCCCGATCAGGAACAGCAGCATGGTCACGCCGAATTCCGACACGCTGCGGATCTGCGACACGCCGGTGACGAGGCGCAGCCCGGCCGGGCCGATCACCAGCCCGGCGAACAGATACCCCACGATGCTGCCCACCCCGAGGCGGCGCGCCAGCGGAACCGTGACGACCGTGGCCGCGAGCAGGGCGACGAGGGTGATGATCATGCTGCGAAAATCCCCCGAAACAGGCATGGACGCAACGCGCGACGCGGATCGCCGGGAGCACGACCCTGCCACCGGCAGGCGGGCGCGCCAACTGCCCCGATCGCCGCAGCCACGGCTTTGCGTTTCCTTCCCTGGCCAATCGTGCGACATGTTGGCGAACAGGATGTCGGCAAGACGGGGTTGTCCGGATGAATCACGATTTCGATCTCTTTGTCATCGGCGGCGGTTCGGCGGGCGTGCGGCTCGCGCGGATCGCGGCGGGGCATGGCGCGCGCGTCGGCATCGCCGAGGACCGGCACTGGGGCGGCACCTGCGTCAATATCGGCTGCGTGCCCAAGAAGCTGATGGTGATGGCGGCGGAATACGGGCTCGGCGCCGCCGATGCGCGGGGCTTCGGCTGGGACATGCGCGCCGTCGCGCATGACTGGCCCGGCTTCATCGCCGCCAAGGATCGCGAGATCGGCCGGCTGAACGGCGCCTATACCGGGCTGCTGGAGCGGGCGGGCGCGAAAATCTTCAACGCGCGGGCGCGGTTTCTCGGCCCGCACACGCTCATGGTCGGTGAGCATCACGTCACCGCGGACCGGATCGCGATCGCGACCGGCGGCCAGCCGGTCCGGCTCGACATTCCCGGCGCGGAACTCGCGATCGTCTCGGACGATGCCTTCCACCTGCCGGCGCGGCCGGAGCATGTCGTGATGATCGGCGGCGGCTATATCGCGGTGGAGTTCGCCGGGATCTTCGCCGGCCTCGGCTCGAAGGTGGACATCGTCTACCGCCAGCCGCTGCCGCTGCGCGGGTTCGACCCCGACCTGCGGGCCGGGCTGGCCGAGGCGCTGGCGGCGAACGGCATCGGCGTGCATCACGGGGTATCCCCGGTGCGGATCGAGGCTTCGGGCGGGCGCAGGCGGCTGCATCTGTCGAACGGGCATGCGATCGAGACCGATTGCGTGTTTCTCGCCACCGGGCGGGCGCCGAACGTGGCCGGGCTCGGGCTCGACCAGGCCGGGGTGATCGCCGGGCCCGGCGGCGCGATCCCGATCGATGAAGACTACCGCACCAATGTCCCGCACATTTTCGCGCTCGGCGACGTGACCGACCGGCTGAACCTGACCCCGGTCGCCACCGCCGAGGGCCACGCGCTGGCCGACACGCTGTTCGGCAACCGGCCGCGCCGCATCTCGCTCGCCAACGTGCCGAGCGCGGTCTTCTCGATCCCGCCGCTGGCCAGCGTCGGCCTCACCGAGGACGAGGCGCCGGAGGGGGCGAAAGTGTTCGTCGCCCGGTTCACGCCCATGCGCCACACGCTGAGCGGCCGCGCACGCAAGACGATGATGAAGCTGATCGTCGACGCGCAGACCGACCGCGTGCTCGGCGCGCACATGCTCGGCGAGGATTCGGCCGAGATCATGCAGGGGCTTGCCGTAGCCATCACGGCCGGAGCGACCAAGGCGGATTTCGACAGCACGATCGGCATCCATCCGACCGCAGCGGAGGAATTCGTCACCTTGCGGACCGAGACGCGGCGTGTGGATCGCGGCGGCGCGACCGCGGCGACGCGGGCGGCGGAGTAGCGCGCGGCCCCGGTTTTGTCTTATGAGGTCGCTTCTCCAAGGAGATCGCCATGAACGACGCTGATACGACGATGCAAGATCCGGCGGGCTGGAGCCCGGAATCCTGGCGGGCGAAGCCGATCAGGCAGGTGCCGACCTATCCCGACGCAGCCAAACTCGCCGCGATGGAAGCACGCCTGCATGGCTATCCGCCGCTCGTCTTCGCCGGCGAGGCGCGCCGCCTGAAAGCCTCGCTCGCGCTGGCGGCCGAGGGCAAGGCGTTCATCCTGCAGGGCGGCGACTGCGCCGAGAGCTTCGGCGACTTCACCGCCAACGTGATCCGCGACACGTTCCGCGTGCTGCTGCAAATGGCCGTGGTGCTGACCTTCGGCGGGTCGGTGCCGGTGGTGAAGCTCGGCCGCATGGCCGGCCAGTTCGCCAAGCCGCGCAGCTCCGACACCGAGACCGTGGACGGCGTTACCCTGCCCTCCTATCGCGGCGACATCATCAACGGGCCGGACTTCACCGCCGAAGCCCGCATTCCCGACCCCGCACGGATGGAATTCGGCTATTTCCAGTCAGCCGGCACGCTCAACCTGCTGCGCGCCTTCGCCTCGGGCGGCTATGCCGACCTGCACCAGGTGCATCGCTGGAACCTCGATTTCGTCCGCCGCTCGCCGCTCGCCGAGCGCTACCGCGACCTCGCGGCGCGGATCGACGAGACGCTGCAGTTCATGGCGGCCTGCGGCATGACCAGCCAGTCCACCCCGCAGATCCACGAAACCGAGTTCTACACCAGCCATGAGGCGCTGCTGCTGCCCTACGAGCAGGCGCTGACCCGCGTCGATTCCACGACCGGCGATCATTATGCCTGCTCGGCGCATTTCCTCTGGATCGGCGACCGCACCCGCCAGCTCGACGGCGCGCATGTCGAGTTCATGCGCGGCGTGAAGAACCCGATCGGCATGAAGGTCGGCCCCAGCATGGACGAGGACGACATGCTGCGGCTGATCGAGCGGCTCGACCCGGCGAACGAGGCCGGGCGGCTCACGCTGATCGCGCGGATGGGGGCCGAGCAGGTCGCGGCGAAGCTGCCGCGGCTGGTGCGGGCGACCAAGCGCGAGGGCCGCAAGGTCGCCTGGCAGTGCGACCCGATGCACGGCAACACGATCACCACCTCGGGCAAGGTGAAAACTCGCCGGTTCGACGCCATCCTGTCCGAAGTCCGCGGCTTCTTCGACATTCACGAGGCCGAGGGGACAAATCCGGCCGGCGTCCATGTCGAGATGACCGGGCGGGACGTGACCGAATGCGTCGGCGGTGCGCGGCAGCTTTCCGAGGCCGATCTCGGCGCGCGGTATGAAACGTTCTGCGATCCCCGGCTGAATGCCGAGCAGTCGCTCGAACTCGCCTTCCTCATCGCGGCGGAACTGAAAACCCGCCGCGCCCCCCGCGGCACCGCGATCGCCGCCGAGTAAATGACCCGCGCCGCACGCCGGGCATCGCCGCGCCCCGATCTCGACGCCGGGATCGCGGCGCAGACCGATGCCTATTTCAACCGGACGAGGGCGATCGTCGCCCGATTCGGCGATGCGCGGGTCACGTATGCCGTGTTCATGCGCCGCCCCGTCGTCTCCGCGCCGATGCTGATGCTGCGCTGGCTCGACGAGGTGATCGAGGCACGGGGCGAGCGGATCGAGGTTGAACTCGCCCGGCCCGAGGGATCATGGGTCGGCGCCGGCGAGCCCATCGCCTATGTCACCGGCAGCTTCGTGGCGCTGGTCGATCTCGAGACGATCCTGTTGCAGAAGCTCGGCCCGGCCTGTGTCGCCGCGCACAACGCCTATCAGATGTGCGCCGCCCTGCCGAAGGCGGCGTTCCTTGCCATGGAAGCACGCCATTGCGCCGGTGCCGAGATGGAAGAGATGATGGCCTATGCGGCCGCCGTCGGCTCCCGCGCGGCGCGGGCCGAAGGGGCGCGCGGCTTCATCGGCAACGCGACCGACGCCACCGCGCATTATTTCGGCGCGCCCCATGGCTACGGCACCATGCCCCATGCCCTGATCGGCTATGCCGGCAGCACGGTGCGGGCGGCCGAGATGTTTCACGAAACCTTCCCGGAGTCCGACCTCACGGTGCTGACCGATTATTTCGGCCGCGAGGTGACCGACGGGCTCGCCGTCTGCCGGCGGTTTCCCGAGCTGGCCGATGCCGGCCGGCTGTCGATCCGGCTCGACACCCATGGCGGCCGCTTCCTCGAAGGGCTCGACCCGCAGGAAAGCTATGCGGTGATGGAGCGGCACGCGCCGGGGGCAATCCGCCGGTATCGCAGCCACAACGAGCTGCGCTACCTGATCGGGACCGGTGTTTCCGCCGCCGCGATCTGGCGGCTGCGCGAGGTTCTGGACGATGCCGGCTTCATCCGCGTGAAGATCGTCGCCTCGTCCGGCTTCGGCGTCGAGAAATGCAGCGTGATGGCGGATGCGCACGTGCCCGTGGACGTCGTTGGCACCGGCAGCTTCATTCCCGAAACCTGGAGCGAGACCTACGCCACGGCCGACATCGTCGCCTATGACGGCGAACCGCGGGTCAAGATCGGCCGCGAATTCCTGCTGCGCGAGCGGAGCTGAACGGAAGGCTCAGCTTGCGGCGCTGTCATCCGTCGTGTCGGACCCGGCTGCGGTCTGGCTGACGGCGGCTGGCAGATGATCGGCGATGAGCTGGGAAGCGGCCGAGGTATCGATCCCGAAATGGGCGGCAATCTTTTCCACCAGCGGATTGCCGAGCGCCTGCTGCACATCGGCGGCGCTGACCGGCATGTTGTCGCCCGTCCCGAGCCACGAGGCGAGATGCACGCCAAGTCCGCCCTGCTGGAGGTTTTTGGTAATATCGGACAGGTCGATGCCGCTGCCCTCGAGCGCGCTCGCCAGCCCGCCGCCCGCGGTGCCGCCGGCAAGACTGCCGACAAGGCCGGAAATACCGTCGAAAAGACCCATTTTCTGTCCTCCAGATGACGTGCAGCCGGAGCGTGCCATACGTTCCGGCTGCGAATCAAGCAGCCCCGGTCAGGGGCAGCCGGATCAGGTCATCACTTCTTCGCGGCGTGCAGATGATGCTCGACGGCAACCGTCTCGCAAACATAGGAGCCGTGCTTGGTCTTGCCGAAATACTTCGACTTGTCGGTGTGGAAGACCTTGCTGCCGCGTGCGTGCCAGACCACCGCGCCATGGCAGGCTGCCTTGGCTTCGCTGAGCGTCTTGTAGCCCGGCATTGCGACAGCGTGATGCTTCATCGCCATGGCTTCATGGGGCTTCTTGGTGGACGCCTGGGCGGTACCCGCAGCGGTCATGGTGAAGGCGAGCGCGAGCGCGGGGACGGTTGCGCGCAGGATCGTGCCGATGGTCATGGGAGAACTCTCCGATACAAGGTTGTCTGTTGACAAAGGGTTACCTTTTGTCACGCCGGAACGATTCACACAATCCGGCGTGACAGGTGAATTAACTACGAGTTGGGGCCAAATCATGGCAATTTGGAAACACTTCGTCACAAACGGTCATGCGATGACGGCGCGGGAAAAAAAGCCTATTTTGCCTTCATGACCGACACACTCTCTCTCGCCATCGCCCAGCTCGACCTGCATGTCGGCGCGATCGACCGCAATCTCGCCGCCATCCGCGCCGCGCGGGCAGAGGCAGCGGCGCGCGGCGCCGATCTGCTGGTGACGCCTGAACTCGGCCTCGCCGGCTATCCGCCGGAAGACCTCGTGCTCAAACCGGCCTTCGTCGCCGCCTGCGAGGCGGCGGTGGGCGAGCTTGCCCGCGACACCGAGGATGGCGGGCCGGGCATCATCGTCGGGCTGCCGTGGCAGACGGCGGAGGGGTTGCACAACGCCGCCTTCGTGCTGGATGGCGGGCGCATCATCGCCCGGCGCGCCAAGCACGAACTGCCGAATTACGGCGTGTTCGACGAAAAGCGCGTGTTCACTCCCGGCCCCGCACCGGGCCCGGTGGCGTTTCGCGGGTTTCGCCTCGGCGTCATGATCTGCGAGGATTGGTGGCTGCCGGCGGTGCCGGAAACACTGGCGGAAACCGGCGCCGAACTGCTTGTCTCGATCAATGGCTCCCCGTTCGAGGACGGCAAGCTCGGGGTGCGGCTGCAACTCGGGTTGCGGCGGGTGGTGGAGACCGGCCTGCCCTTCGTCTTCGCCGCGATGACCGGCGGACAGGATGAAATCGTCTTCGATGGCGCCTCCTTCGCCCTCAACGCCGATCGCTCGCTGGCGCTGCGGATGCCGCATTTTCAGGAAGCCGTCGAAACCCTGGTCTGGCGGCGCACCGCGCAGGGCCTCGTCGCCGAGGCGCGGCCGCTGCCGCCGGAGCCCGACCGGCTCGACCTCGTCTATCGGGCGATGGTGCGGGGCCTCGCCGATTACGTGAACAAGAACGGATTTCCCGGCGTGATCCTTGGCCTGTCGGGGGGTATCGATAGCGCGCTTTCGGCGGCCGTCGCGGTTGACGCGCTCGGGGCGGAGCGGGTGCGCGCGGTGATGATGCCGAGCCAGTATACCAGCGCGCACAGCCTCGAGGATGCGGAGCAGTGCGCGAAGCTGCTCGGCATACGCTGCGACACGGTGCCCATCAGCGCCGCGACGGCGGCGTTCGCCACCGTCCTGGAGCCACTCTACGAGGGTAGGGCGCCGGACATCACGGAAGAGAACATCCAGTCCCGCACCCGTGGGCTCATTCTCATGGCGCTGTCCAACAAGCTGGGACACATGGTGCTGACAACAGGGAACAAGTCGGAAATGTCGGTGGGCTATGCCACGCTCTACGGCGATATGTGCGGCGGGTATTCGGTGCTCAAGGATGTCTACAAGACGGCCGTCTTCGCCCTGTCGCACTGGCGCAACGCCCATCGCCCGGCGGACGGGCTCGGCCCGGCCGGGCCGGTGATGCCCGAGCGCGTGATCACCAAGCCGCCCTCGGCCGAGTTGCGGGAAAACCAGACCGATCAGGACAGTTTGCCGCCTTACGACGTGCTGGACGCGGTGCTGGAAGGGCTGGTTGAGGGCGAAAAATCGATCGACCAGCTGGTGGAAGCCGGCCATGACCGTGCGACGGTCGCCCGGGTCTGGAAACTGCTGGACAGGGCGGAATACAAGCGCCGGCAAGCCCCACCCGGCGTGAAGATCACCGCACGCGCCTTTGGCCGCGACCGCCGCTATCCGATTACCAACGGCTTCACGCGGCTGGTCGTCTGATCAGCAGCCCGGCACGGCGGGAGCCGCTTACTCCAGGGGGTAAGCGGTTTCTCCAGCCAGGCGCACCAGAAGCGTCGTCGCGCCCGCGGTGAGCGCTGCCGGAACCAGGGCGTTGCCGTTCGTCCACCGGCACGCGGTTTCGAGGCCGTACCAGCCCGCCGTCAGGAGCGGGCTGTCGAGTGCTACGGCTTCCGCCTTGCCCTCGCTGACCGTGAAGAGCTGCGCCACAGCGAGGCCGAGGACGCGACGATCTTCGGCATCGGGAAAGAGTTCAGCAGGCACCACGACCTTGGAGACAAGCTGGATATCGGCCGGTTCCGCGGGGAGTTCGACCGCGTAGGTCAGACTGTCGAGCAGTGAGACGGGGAGCGCCGCGCCCTTGGCCAGGGCGCGCAGCCCCGGATCTCTGGTGATGTCACGGGCGGGGAGACGGGAGTCGATTTTCGCGCGGATGGCCGCGAGAATCGGCCCCGTCTGGAGAACGGGCGCGCAACTGCGGGCCGCGTGCACCGGCGAGCCGGCATCAGCCCCACGCTCGGCCTCACCATCGGCGCTCTCGAACAGAAGGCGATTACCCGTATCCAGATAGGATTCGGCCGCCAGGCCCTCGGCGAGCAGGATATCATGCGTTTCAAGCTCGATATGGTAATAGGTCAGGTACCGGCGGGGGTCCTGCGTGATCGACCGCCCGTTGACCAGCGCTTTTGCCGGAACCAGGCACCCGTCGAGATAGATTGCGTGATCGGGCGAGAGCCACAAAGTCCGCTCGGGCAGGCCATCGGCAAATGCGCCACGATCGATCCGCACCGGCCAGACGGATTGCGGATGCGTGTGATCCCCGGCATCAAGACTGCGGCGCCCGACCCAGCGCACCGCCCGCATCGCCCCGGATCGGGTAATCAGCCGGTCGCCGCGATTCATGGTTTCAACCGGAATATCGCCATGCAGGCCGAGAATCCGTGTGCCCTCGAGAAAGCCGAGGGTTCCATCGACGCCAGCTTCCGGTTCGCAAGGAGAATCGGCGAGATCGTCGGGGCGCGAGAGCGTGAGGCTGGTCGCGAGGTCGGCCAGCCTGGCCTGGCCGGAGGCCTGCCCGGCGGCCTCCTCGCCACGCGATTCGGCCGATGGCGGGCACGGTTCGGACGTGATGGGGGCAGGCGTGATGGGGGCAGGCTCTGCCGGAACGCATGCGTCGCCTGCATCCGCCACGAACGACCCGGCCGCGACCGGGCCATGGGGTTCGAGCACCGACATCAGAAGTTCGTCGGCATATTGAACGGCGGCCGACACGCCGAGTTCGGAGTCGATCGTCCCAACAATGGTGATTGGGTCCACCTCCGCAGAGCGCAGGTCGAGAATCCCGACATTGCAACTATCCGGGCCGTGGAATGAATAGCGTGTTCCCGCCGGGGACTCCGCCGCATTCGCACCCAATCTCTTCGTTCCAGCCATGCTCTTCTCCCGCCGGAATTCAGTCTCGTAGCAGCACGAGATGAAGACCCGGTTAATCTCAAAACCTGATACAAATTTTTTAATTTTTTCATTTTTATAATTGTTAATTATTATATTATTTTTTTAGTAGATTTGCAAATTTCATTTTGTTGTTCATAGTTTTTTTATTATTTGCAGTTTATCAGAACAAATAGGAACAAAAAGGTATATTTTTAAATATTTACAAAATGAAGAATCAAATAAATTGACGGGAGATAGAGCAGTCTGCGATCCTTCCGGATCGGATATTAAGCTCAATGATATTGACGATTAGAGCATCATTCGATCAGATCGAATCATCTGATCGGACAAGAATTCCCTTATAATCAACAAGATAGGGGACGACATCCGATCCGGATGGGTCGGAACATGCTCCAGCCCCCCCTCCGACCAGATCACTCGATCCGAACAGATGATGTTCCAAAAAGAAAAGCGGCCCGTTTTAGGGGCCGCTTTATGTCTATCCAATAATTTTTATTTTTATTGATACTTGAGCATCATCTGATGTCACGGATCGGGACTCAAACCCCCTTACGAGGACCAGAGCATCATCCGATCAGATGGAGCCATCTGATCGGAACGTGCTCTAGCAGAGCCGTCTTGTGAACAGAGATACGACGGAAAGGTCAGACCAGCTTCTTGAGGGTCGGCGAAGCCTTGAAACGGACGGTCTTCCCGGCCTTCACCTTGATCTCCTCGCCGGTGCGCGGGTTCACGCCCTTGCGAGCCTTGGTCTTGCGGACCGTAAACGTCCCGAAGCTCGGCAGGGTGAATTTACCGTTTTTCTTGAGTTCCTTGACGATGGCTTCAATCAGGTCGGTGGCAGCGCGGTTGGCTGCAACGCCGGTGATCTCGGCAGAACCCTGAATAACCTCGGCGATAAACGCTTTCGACATGGTCGAAGCCTCTTTCCTGTCTAAGATCGGCTTTCGAGCCGATGCCGGCGTTTCCGGCGGGTTGGACAATCTGTCGTAACGGCCAACAACGAATCGGCCTGGCGCGATTCTTGTAGCGGTTCGGTGCATTTTTCAACACTCGAAAACGCATTTGCGCCATTTTTGGCTTCTGGAGCGGCTTTTAAACAAGGCCGCGCAATCGGAAATCAATAGATCATATTATTTATGAATATAATCTCCGCGATATACCGAAAATCTTAAACAAAGTCGCGCGCAGAGCGCCCGCCCCATCAGGCTCGACTACGGGCAGGCCTATATGAAAGCCATCACGACGACACCGCCGAGAAAGGATAAGCCGCCGAGAAGGACGGCGACGAGGCCGAACGCGGCCACCTCCGTCACCACCGAGACCGAGGCCAGCACGATCGCGATCTGCAACAGGCCGACGACGACTTCCAGCTGATGATAGCGTTCGAGTTGATGGTCGCGCGCTTCGGTCTGGTGTTCCGCCTGCGCCTTGAGCTGCGCCTTGCCCTCGCCGCCATCGGGATCGGAGGTTTCATGCTGGGCGCGCGCCTCCGCCGCGCGGGCAGCGGTGGCGAGGGCGGGATCGGCGGAGTTCGACGAAAGCGCCTTCAGAACCTGGGCCTGGGCGGTCGCGATATCCGCCTTGATCGCCTTGGCCTGGTAGAAGGACCAGGTGTCGTTCACCGCGATCTGCTTGGCGATGTAGTCGTTCTGCGCCGATTTTTCCCCCATCTCGCAAATCGCGAGCCCCGCCGCGAGAATGCCGATCAGCAGCGCCATCCGCCGTGCATGCCGGTTTTCGGGATGCTCGCGCAAATGCTTGTGCCGCTCCAGGCTGTCGGTTGCCGTTTCAATACCGTCCATGCGTCCACCCTTGTCCCTAGAGCAGCATCCGATCAGATCGAGTCATCCAATCGGATAAAGATGCTCTGTTTATCAATGTGATAGAGCACTACATCCGATCCGAAAGGATCGGAGAGTGCTCCAGGCCGGGTACCAGAAACCGCGGCCGCCTCATCCTAAAGCATCACTCACGAAAACGGGATCGGCAATTTTCGGGGATGTGCCGTTCGCCGGCACCTTCACGCCGGTTGCCACGAACGGGCGGGAGTCTCTCGCCGCCGGGATTACCCCTTGGCGGGAATGATCAGCCCCGAGCCAGACGCGGAATCGGTCACGGGCATGCCATAGACGTCGCGCGCGCGCTTGAGAAACGCCGCGACCATCCGGCGCACCGCCTCGGCGAACACCGCGCCGATGGCCTTTTGCAGGATCAGGCTGCGAAACTCGAAATCGACGTAGAAATCGATCATCGTGCCGCGCTCGTCCGGCAGGAATCGCCACTCGTTGCGCAAATAGCGGAAGGGCCCGTTCTCGTAGCGGACATGGATATGCTCGGGCGCGTTGAGCATCACGCGGGAGGTGAAACTCTCGCGGAACGGACCGAAGCCGATGGTGAGATCCGCCAGCATTTCCTCGCCGCGCTGCGAGCGGACGCGCGCGCCGATGCACCAGGGCAGGAATTGGGGATATTTCCCGACATCGGCCACGAGGTCGAACATCTGGCCGGGCTGGTAGAGGACCAGTTTCCGCTCGGTGTAGCGCGGCATGTCAGGCCGCGTGCCGGGCGGCCCGGGCTTCGCGCAGGGCGGCGAAATCGGCATCCGCGTGATAGGAGGAGCGGGTCAGCGGCGTCGCCGAAACCATCAGGAACCCCTTGGCGCGCGCCATGCCGGCAAGATCGGCGAACTCGTCGGGGGTGACGAACCGCTCGACGGCGGCGTGCTTCACCGTCGGCTGGAGATACTGGCCGATGGTGAGGAAATCGACATCGGCGATGCGCAGATCGTCCATCACCTGGCCGACCTCGCCGCGGTCCTCGCCGAGCCCGGCCATCAGGCCGGATTTGGTGAAGATGCCCGGGTCGAGCTGCTTCACCCGGTCGAGCAGGCGGAGCGACTGATAATACCGCGCGCCGGGGCGAATCGAGGGGTAGAGCCGCGGCACGGTTTCGAGATTGTGGTTGAACACGTCCGGCCTGGCAGCGACCACCACCTCCAGCGCGCCGGGCTTGCGCAGGAAATCCGGGGTGAGGATCTCGATCGTGGTTGCAGGTGCGGCAGCGCGGATCGCGCCGATCACTGCCGCGAAATGCGCCGCCCCGCCATCATCGAGATCGTCGCGGTCGACCGAGGTGATCACCACGTGCTGCAAGCCAAGCCGGGCCACGGCATCGGCCACGCGCGCCGGCTCGTCGGCGGCGAGCGGCGCCGGCTGGCCGGTGGTGACATTGCAGAAGGCGCAGGCGCGGGTGCAGATCTCGCCCATGATCATCATGGTCGCGTGGCGCTGCGACCAGCACTCGCCGATATTGGGGCAGGCCGCCTCCTCGCACACCGTCACCAGGTTTGCCTCGCGCATCAGCGCTCGGGTTTCATGGTAGACAGGATGACTGGGCGCCTTCACCCGGATCCATGCGGGTTTCCGCTGGATCGGGTTATCCGGCCTGTGCTGCTTTTCCGGGTGGCGAACCTTGCCGCCCCCCGAATTCCGGTGATCGATCTCGACGCGCATGACGGATCAGAAGTGGATGACCTGCCCATACGCGTCAAGCACCGATTCGTGCATCGCTTCACTGATCGTGGGGTGGGGGAAGACGGTGTGCATCAATTCGGCCTCGGTGGTTTCGAGCTGCCGGGCCACGACATAGCCCTGGATCATCTCGGTCACCTCGGCGCCGGCCATGTGCGCGCCGAGCAATTCGCCGGTCTCGGCGTCGAACACGGTCTTGATGATGCCTTCCGGCTCGCCCATGGCGATCGCCTTGCCGTTGCCGATGAAGGGGAAGCGGCCGATTTTCACTTTCCGGCCGGCTTCCTTCGCCTTCGCCTCGGTCATGCCGACGGAAGCGACCTGCGGGCGGCAATAGGTGCAGCCGGGGATGTTCCAGGTCTCGAACGGATGCGGCTTCAGCCCCGCGATATGCTCGATGCAGACCACGCCCTCGTGGCTGGCCTTGTGGGCGAGCCAGGGCGGGCCGGTGAGATCGCCGATCGCGTAGATGCCCTCGACGCCGGTGCGCCCGAACCCATCGACCACCACATGCGTGCGCTCGACCTTCACGCCCGCCTGCTCAAGGCCGAGATTTTCGACATTGCCGACGATGCCGACCGCCGAGATCACCCGCTCGGCGGTGATCTTCTGCGCCTGTCCGCCGGCCTCGATGGTGACGGTCACGCTGTCCCTGCCCTTCTCGACGCCCTTCACGCTCGCCCCGGCGAGCAGCTTCATGCCCTGCTTCTCGAACTGCTTGTGCATGAAGGCGGAGATTTCCTCGTCCTCCACCGGCAGGATGCGGGGCAGCGCCTCGACCACCGTCACCTCGGCGCCCATGTTGCGGTAGAAGCTCGCGAACTCTATGCCGATCGCGCCGGAGCCGATCACCACGAGGGATTTCGGCATGATGTCCGGCACCATCGCCTCGCGATACGACCATATGAACCGGCCATCCGGCTCGATGCCGGGCAGGACGCGGGCGCGGGCACCGGTGGCGAGGATGATGTGCTTCGCCTTCAGCGTGGCGACCGGCTTGCCGTCCTTCTCGACCGCGAGCGTGCCCTTGCCGGCGAGCCGGCCGGTGCCGTCGAACACCGTCACCTTGTTCTTCCTGAGGAGATGGGTGACGCCGGAGGAAAGCTGCTTCGCCACGCCGCGCGAGCGCTTCACCACCTTGTCGAGATCGAATTTCACGTTCTCGGCGGAGAAGCCGTATTCGGGCAGGGTATGGAGCAGGTGGTTGATCTCGGAGGAGCGGAGCAGCGCCTTGGTCGGGATGCAACCCCAGTTGAGGCAGATGCCGCCGAGATTTTCACGCTCGATCAGGGCAACCTTCAGCTTGAGCTGCGCGCCGCGGATCGCGGTCACATAGCCGCCGGGGCCGCCGCCCACCACCACCACGTCGAAACTCTGATCGGTCATTGTTCTGCTCCTATTCGGCAAGGGCGGCGAGGGCCTCGCCCTTCAGACGGTAGCGCGTCCATTCATCGAGCGGGACGGCGCCGAGGGATTGATAGAAATCGATGGCGGGGCGGTTCCAGTCCAGCACCGACCATTCGAGCCGGGCGCAGCCGAGCCGGACCGCCTCGCGCGCGAGATGGCGCAGCAGGGCGCGGCCGATGCCCCGCCCCCGCGCCGCGGGCAGGACGAACAGGTCTTCGAGATAGAGCCCGGCCCGGCCGGTCCAGGTCGAGAAGCTGGTGAAGAACAGCGCGAAACCGGCCACCGCGCCATCGGCCTCGGCCAGCACGGCGCGGGCGAGAGGCTGCGCGCCGAACAGCGCCTCGTGCAGCATCGGCGCGGTCATCTCCACCTCGTGCGGCGCCTTTTCATAATGGGCGAGCGCGTGAACGAGATCGAGCAGCACGGCGATGTCGGCCGGTGCCGCAGGGCGAAGCGTTGCCGCCGCCCCTGACGCGACACCGGCCGAATGGTCGTTCAAAGCATCAGCCCCAGCGGCTGTTCGACGATGGACTTGAACGCCGCGAGGAATTCGGCGCCGATCGCGCCATCCACCACGCGATGATCGCAGGACAGGGTGACTGTCATCATCGTGGCGATGGCGATCTGCTCACCCTTCACCACCGGCCGCTTCTCGCCGGCGCCGATGGCGAGAATGCCACCCTGCGGCGGGTTGATGATCGCCGAGAACGAGCTGATGCCAAACATGCCGAGATTGGAGATCGAGAACGATCCGCCCTGGAACTCGTCCGGCTTCAGCTTGCCGGCCTTCGCCCGGGCGGCGAGGTCCTTCATCTCGTTGCTGATCGCGGCCAGCCCCTTCTGGTCCGCCTTGCGGATGATCGGCGTGATCAGCCCGTCCGGAATCGCGACGGCCACCGAGATGTCCACGTCGTGATAGCGGATCATCGCCTCCTCGGTGAAGGATGCATTGGCCGCCGGAACGCGGCGCAGGGCGACGGCGACCGCCTTGATGATCAGGTCGTTGACCGAGAGCTTGAACGCGCCAGGCCCCTCCTTGGGGGATTGCGCGTTCAGCTCGGCGCGCAGCTTGAGCAGGGCGTCGAGTTCCACATCCATCGACAGGTAGAAATGCGGAATGGTCTGCTTCGCGGCCTGCAAACGCTTCGCGATCACCTTGCGCATCGAGGAGTGCGGGATTGCGTCGTGCGGCGCGGTGATCGGCGCAGCCGGCGTCGCGGCGGCTTGTGCCGGGGCGGCGGCGGGCGACGCTTTCGGCGCCGGTGCCACGGCTTCGGGGGCCCTGCCACGGGCGGCGTCGATATCCGCCTTGACGATCCGCCCGTTCGGGCCGGAGCCCTTGAGCGTGGCGAGGTCGATCCCCGCCTGCTGCGCCATGCGGCGGGCGAGCGGCGAGGCGAAGACGCGCGCGCCATGAGCGGCCGTCTCCGCCGCCGGCGCGGCCGCAGCCGCAGCCGCAGCCGGGGCAGGTGCCGCAAGCGGTTCCGGCGCGGCGGCTGCCTTCGGCGCCGGGGCGGTGGCTGCCTTCGGCACCGGGGTGGCGGGCGCGCTGTCCGGCACGGCCTCGCCGGGCTCGACGAGGATGGCGATCGGCGCGTTCACCGCGACATTCTCCGATCCGGCGGCGACCAGGATCTTGCCGAGAACGCCCTCGTCGACCGCCTCGACCTCCATCGTCGCCTTGTCGGTCTCGATCTCGGCGATGACGTCGCCAGCCTTGATCGTCTCGCCTTCCTTCTTGAGCCAGCGCGCCAGCGTGCCTTCCGTCATGGTGGGCGAGAGTGCCGGCATCAGGATGTTCGTGGCCATGTTCGCGCCTCCCTCAGAACAGTTTCTTGACGGCGCCGACGACCCAGTCCGGCTGGGGCAGCGCGAGCTTTTCGAGATTGGCGGCATAGGGCATCGGCACGTCGAGCCCGGCGACGCGGGTCGGCGGCGCGTCCAGCCAGTCGAACGCATGCTCGGTGATCTGCGTCGCGATCTCGGCACCAATGCCGGCAAAGGGCCAGCCCTCCTCGACGGAGACGACGCGGTTGGTCTTCTTCACCGAGTTCACGATGGTCTCGATGTCGAGCGGGCGGATCGTGCGCAGGTTGATCACCTCCGCCGAAATCCCCTGCTGGTCCAGCATCTCGGCCGCCTTCAGCGCGACATCGACCATCAGCGAGAAAGCGACGATGGTGACGTCCTCGCCGACGCGCTCGACCTTGGCCTTGCCGATCGGCAGGATGAAATCATCGTCGGTCGGGCACTGGTGCTTGTGACCGTAGAGAATCTCGTTCTCGAGGAAGATGACCGGGTTCGGATCGCGGATCGCCGCGCGCAGCAAGCCCTTCGCATCCGCCGCCGACCACGGGGCGACCACCTTGAGGCCCGGGCAATGCGCATACCACGAGGCGTAGCACTGGCTGTGCTGGGCGGCGACGCGGGCCGCAGCGCCGTTCGGCCCGCGGAAGACGATGGGGCAGCCCATCTGCCCGCCGGACATGTAGAGCGTCTTCGCCGCCGAGTTGATGATCTGGTCGATCGCCTGCATGGCGAAGTTGAAGGTCATGAACTCGACGATCGGCTTGAGGCCGGACATCGCCGCCCCCACCGCCATGCCGGTGAAGCCGTGCTCGGTGATCGGCGTGTCGATCACCCGCTTTGCGCCGAACTCGTCCAGCAGTCCCTGGCTGATCTTGTAGGCGCCCTGATACTGGGCAACCTCCTCGCCCATCAGGAACACGTCGGCATCGCGCCGCATCTCGGCGGCCATCGCATCGCGCAGCGCCTCGCGGACGGTGATTTCCTGCGTCGGGCCCCAGTCCTTCTCGGCTGCCGGCGCAACCTCGGCCGGCGCCTTCGGCGCGGCGGCGGGCGCGGGCGCGGCCTGCGGCGCCGGGGCAACGGGGGCGGCAGCCGGCGCGTTGGCCGGGGCGGATGCGGTCTCGCCATGCACGCCGAGCACGGCGATCGGCGTGTTCACCGCGACGTTTTCAGTCCCCTCGTCGACGAGAATTTGCAGCAATTCACCTTCGTCGACCGCCTCGACCTCCATCGTCGCCTTGTCGGTCTCGATCTCGGCGAGAACGTCGCCGGCCTTGACCTGGTCGCCGACCTTCTTGAGCCATTTGGCCAGCTTGCCCTCGGTCATCGTCGGCGAGAGCGCGGGCATCAGAACGTCCGTGGTCATGCTCAGCCCTCCACCAGCACATCGGTCCAGAGTTCGGATTCATCGGGTTCAGGGCTCTGCTGCGCGAAATCGGCCGCGTCCTGCACCCGCTTCTTGATGTCGTCGTCGATCGCCTTGAACATCTCGTCGCTCACCCCCAATGCCTCCAGCGCCTTGCGGGCGAGATCGATGCAATCGTGCTCGGTCCGCATCTTCTGCACCTCCTCGCGGGTGCGGTATTTCGCGGGGTCGGACATCGAGTGGCCGCGATAGCGGTAGGTCTTCATCTCCAGCAGGAACGGCCCGTTGCCCGCCCGGCAATGCGCGACCGCCTGCTCGCCCGCTTCCTTGACGGCCTGAACGTCCATCCCGTCCACCTGCAGGCCCGGAATGCTCCAGGGCGCGCCGTTCTGGCTGAGATCGCGCGAGGCCGACGCGCGCTCGACGCTGGTGCCCATGCCGTAGCGGTTGTTCTCGATGATGAAGATCACCGGCAGTTTCATCAGCGCCGCGAGGTTGAAGCTCTCGAACACCTGGCCCTGGTTCGAGGCGCCCTCGCCGAAATAGGTCAGGCAGACGCGGTCATTGCCGCGATAGTGATTGGCGAAGGCAAGGCCCGCGCCGAGCGAGACCTGCGCGCCGACGATGCCGTGCCCGCCGAAGAAGCCCTTCTCCTTCGAGAACATGTGCATCGAGCCGCCCTTGCCCTTGGAATAGCCGCCGGCACGGCCGGTCAGCTCGGCCATCACACCTTTCGGGTCCATGTCGCAGGCAATCATGTGGCCGTGATCGCGATAGGAGGTGATCACCTGGTCGCCCGGCTCGATCGCCAGCTGCATGCCGGTCACCACCGCTTCCTGCCCGATATACAGATGGCAGAACCCGCCGATCAGCCCCATGCCGTAGAGCTGCCCGGCCTTTTCCTCGAACCGTCGGATCAGCAGCATCTTCCCGTAGGCGGCGAGCAATTCGTCCCGGTCCATCGCCGGCTGTCTCTGGCTGGTCCGCCTGCGGGCGGCTGGCTGGGCTTTTGCGCCTGTCGGTCTGGTGCGGCTGGCCACGATCATTCCCCTCCGTCGGTTGATGGTCTTCTCCATGCGTCGGATCGACCGATCAAAGCAAGCGGGAATTGAAAATTCAATGATGTTGCAATGCAATATTCAAGTTAACCGAAAAATGGTTAACTCACTGGGGCCACAAGGTGTGCCGGGGCGGCTGGCGCCACGCACGCCTTTCATGCAGGGCAGCATGACCCGCCGCAGGAAGCAGGGAGGACATCATCCGATCGGATGATGCCCTACGGATGCGCTCCTGGCCGGGCTTCGGGCTGCCCGGCTTCGGGCTGCGCCGGCGCGGCCTGCCCGCCGGCGCCGGCCGTCGTGCCATCTGCCGCCGGCTTGCCGAGCGGCACTGCCAGATCGTCGGGAGCGGCGAGGTTGAGAATCGCCCTCGCCTGCTCGTTGAGCATGTCCGGCGCAATGGCATGGTGGCCCAGCGCGTTCACCCGCGCCTGCCAGCGGTCGCGCCGGGTCGAGACAGCGTGAAGGGCCTGCTGGTCCTGCGCCAGAACCGCCTGATCGCGGCGCTGGGCGACGATGCCACGCGAGCCGTTGATGGCGTTGAAGACGAAATATCCCGTCACGGCGAGAAACAGGAACGGCAGGACAAGCCCGCGCAGGCGCCGCTTCATCGCGGTCTCCGGACAGGGCGGAACATCGGCTGCAACGTGATCACCTTCCCTGCATGCCCGCCCGCCGGGGGGTTTCGCAAGAGGCTATCCCGGCATGGGCCGGGGGTGAAAGTTTTGTAAGCCACAATTCGCCCTGAAATCAGCCGTTTCGGCGCCATCATATCATGGTGTGTGGCGGATCGAGACGACAGGAGATTTCGACATGAACGCACGAAGCACAGGTTCGGCCCGATGGCTCGGCAGGATCATCGCGGCGGCACTGGTGGCCGGGATCGGCCTCGCGGCGACCGGTGCAACGGCCTATGCCGACCCGCCCTGGGGCCATGACGGCGGCGACCGCGGCGAGTGGCATCACCGCGACTGGCACCATCATGACTGGCACCATGACTGGCATCACGAGGACGACGATGGCTGGCATGGCGGATATGCCTATGCGCCGCCCCCCGCCTATTACGCGCCGCCGCCGCCGGTCTATGTCGGCCCGCCGAGCGTTTCCTTCGGCGTGAACATTCCCCTCGCTCACTGAACCATGATCGCCCGCAGCCCGGCCTTCAGCATCGCCTGAAGGTCGGCCAGGGCAAGGGCGATGCACCCCTCGGTCGGCGACCAGTCCGCCCGGGCGACATGCAGGAAAATCGCCGATCCCGCGCCCCGCACCACCGGATCGTCGTTCCAGCCGAGCACTCCGACCACATCATACACCCCGTCCTCCCGCCAGAGCGCCTCGTGACGCGCCTCGTGCGGCAAGCGGATCATGCGGTTGTAGTCGGGATGGGCGGGATCATCGCACCAGCCATCATCCGGCGCCATCGGCTCGCGCGGCACCGCGCATGAAGGCGATGCCAGCCGGTCGGCCCGGTAGATCACCCGGCGCAACGGCAGCAGGCCGCGCGGGGTGGCGCCATCGCCCTCGCGCTTGTGCGCGGCGATGCCACCGCGACCCAGTGCGGCGCGGCAGCGCAGCCCGGCGCCCGGCAGGACGATGGTGGAATCCGGCAGGAGAATCGCGGTCGTCTCGTCAGATCCGGACATCGTTGCCTAGTCCAGCAGGTGGCCGAAGCGACGCGCCTTCGTCCGCAGATAGGCATCATTCACCCCGTTCGGCGCGATGACGTGCGGCACCCGCTCGGCGACATCGACGCCGCAGGCGGCAAGCCCGGCCACCTTGTCCGGGTTGTTGGTCAGCAGCCGGATATGATCGAGGCCGAGCGCCGCGAGCATCGCGGCGGCGATGTGGAAATCCCGCTCATCCGCCTGCCAGCCCAGCGCGCGGTTGGCATCGAGCGTGTCGAGGCCACGATCCTGCAACGTATAGGCCCGCAGCTTGTTGATCAGCCCGATCCCCCGCCCCTCTTGCGCAAGATACAGCACGACGCCGCCGCCCGCCTCCGCCATCAGCCGGATCGCCCCCTTGAGCTGCGGCCCGCAATCGCACCGCAGCGAGCCCAGCAGGTCGCCGGTGAAGCACTCGGAATGGATGCGCACGAGCGGCGCGGCCTGGGAGCGCGGATCGCCGACCAGGATCGCCATGTGCTCGATCCCCTGGTCGAGCGCGCGGAAGGCGACGAGCCGTGCATCGGGCGCATCGTCGAGCGGCACCGCGACCTCGGCGACCCGGTGAAGTGTGGCGGCGACGTTGGCGTTGTAACCGAGCAGGTCCGCCGCCGGCACGGCGAGCAGCCCGCTGCCGAGCGGGAGCGACGCCCAGCCAGGCCGCACCGGTGCGGCGATCATCGCCGGCAGCAGGCGGGCGAGCTTGCCGAGGGCGAGGGCGGCATCGGCAAGCGGGGGCGGCTCCATCCGCCGGAACCCCGGCATGATCTGGTCGAGCGTCGGGTCCGCGAGGCGACGCAGCGTCGCGGGGTCGATCAGCGGCCGTGCGAGTTCGAGCGCGACGGCCGGCGCCGCATCGTCGAGGCTTTGCCGCAGGATCGCCGCCGCCCGCGCCGGGGCGAGCAGCAGTGTGGCACCAGCCCGCCCGAGGCGGTCGATCAGATGCAGCCCCTCGGCCCCCACCGTCTCGGCTGGTGCAGCGATCAGCGGCTGCGGCCCGGCAAGAATGACCGGCACGCCGCGCCGCGCCTCGCCAATGGCGCGGTGAACAGCCCGCGTGCGCGCCGGATCGAGCTGCGCCGGCGCTTCAGCGGCGGAGGAGGCCGGGCCCGGCCTCCCGGGAACATGGGAGTGCGTCATGATGCCATGATATAGGACGCGCCGGCATGGTTTCGCCATACGCCACCGCTTCGGTGCAACGCGGCGGTTTCATGCCGCGATCACACGCATGTGAGCGCGATCATGGAGTTTTTATAATGAAACACCCGCGAATCGGGGCTGTTGAACTATGTGAATGTGAAGCAAACTCTCTAAAGACAGGGTGAGCGCCCGGTTCGCGACGGAGATTTGAGGAAATGGGACATATGAACAACATTCACCCCATCCTGGTCGTCGATGATGACCTCGCCCTGCGGTCGACCTTGTGCGATCAGTTGCGGGCGGAACATGAATTCGCGCCGGGCGAGGCCGGCTCGATCGCCGAGGCCGAGCGCATGATCGCCGCGGCCGAGCGGAATTACGACGCGATCATCCTCGATGTCGGCCTGCCGGATGGCGATGGCCGGAATTTCTGCGCCCGCCTGCGCGAGGAGGGGGTGAAGGTGCCGATCATCATGCTCACCGGATCAGGGGCGGAGCAGGATGTCGTCCGGGGGCTGAATTCCGGCGCGAACGATTACGTGGCCAAGCCGTTCCGCCTCGCCGAGCTGATGGCGCGGCTGCGCGCGCATCTGCGCAATTTCGAGAGCAGCGAGGACGCGGTGCTGCAGATCGGCCCGTACACGTTCAGGCCGGCGATGAAGCTCCTGCACGAGCCGTCGCAGAACCGGCGCATCCGCCTGACCGACAAGGAAGCCGCGATCCTGAAATTCCTCTATCGCGCCGGCGGAAAGTCGGTGGCCCGGCAGGTCCTGCTGAACGAGGTATGGGGCTACAACGCCGCGGTGACGACCCATACGCTCGAAACCCATGTCTACCGTCTGCGCCAGAAAATCGAGCCGGAACCGAACCACGCGCGGCTTCTGATCACCGAAGGGGGCGGCTACCGCCTGAGCCAGCCAGCCACCAACGCGGCGTGACGCCTGCGCGCCGTTACGCTATATTACCCTCACGTCTCCGTAGCTCAGCCGGATAGAGCACAGGATTCCTAATCCTGGGGCCGTGGGTTCGAATCCCGCCGGGGACGCCACTCTCGAACAAGAGTAATGGCGTCGTTCGGCAGGTCGGTAGGTCGGCAAGAACAGCGCGTAGGCCCCTTCTGGGCGCGTGCGGCGCAGGTGTGATGGCATAGTCCTTGCCGTTCCGCAGCGTCATGCCCGCACCGCAATGAGTACAGATGGCAATGCCCGCCAGCAAGGTGGGCGAGCGGATCACCCGCGCGGACTTTGTGTTCGGTGTCGCGCGGCGATCAACGTGAGGATCCGGCGTCAATCAGGATGAGCAGACGGCGTTGCGCTGGCAGCCGCAAGGGCCGGTTTCAGCACGTTCGCGGGTTGCGCGCGTCTCAGCCAGATCCTCGCGCTACACCGCGCAGGCGACAAGGGCCGCGAAGATCTCCTGCCAGAGGCCACGCTGGCTCCAGCGGTTGAACCGGTTGAACACCGTGGTTCGTGGCCCATAGGCCTCAGGAAGCGCTCGCCATCGCAAGCCCTCGCGAAAGCGATGCAGGATGCCGCTCAGCACCCGGCGGTCATCAACCCGAGGCTTGCCGCCAAGCTTCGGCAGCAATGGTTCGATCGCAGCCCATTTAGAGCATCTTTATCCGATCAGATGGAATCTTCTGATCGGATAAAGATGCTCTAATTATCAACAAGATAGAGCACAACATCCGATCCGGATGGATCGGAACGTGCTCTAGTGTCGTTCAGCCAGAATAGTTCCGCCATGTTCCAAGTCCTCCGAACAGACTTGAATCAGACGTCTCGTAGTCATGGTAATATATAAAAATATATTTTTTGATCAAGACCAGCAAAAGAACTCGCATGGAAAATTTATTTATTTCTGCACGACTGAATATTTATGCCTCCATAGGGCATATAACGGTCCCGATTGATCATTTTTTGAGTTATCCTGAACCATTCAGATCATAAAATCAGCATCTTACTTTTCCTTGGAGACCGCTTTGGTCGCTTACACACTTTCCCATCCGGCTCCGCCTATCCCGCGAGTGACAAGGCGGCGTTACGCAGATCCGCTTCGATCACCGTCGCGGTGCGCATGTAATGCGCCTGCAGCAACGAAACCGCCTGCTCCTGGTCATGGCTCAGCACCGCCTGCAAAATGGCGTCATGCTCGGCGCTGACCTTGCGCACCCGGAACACCTTGCGAATGGAAATCATCCGGTAGCGGTAGAGCCGGTCGGCCAGCTGCATGCAGAAGCCGATCAAGGGCCGTGAGGCGCAGTTTTCGATCAGCCGGTCGTGAAACGCCCGGTGCAGCACCTCCCAAGCGGGGTTATCCTCGAATTGCTCGGGATTCAGCGAGCGCGGTGTGCGGGCGAGGCGGTGATGCGCCACCAGCAGCGCCTCCTCCCAGGCCGGCGTGGCGTTCTGCATCGATTCGCGCAGCCCCAGCCCTTCCACCCAGCAGCGCGTGCGGGTCAGCTCGTTCAACTCCTCCAGGCTGATCGGCGTCACCGAAAAGCCGCGCTGTTCGCGGCCGATCACCAGCTCCTCGATGACCAGCCGGTTCAGCGCCTCGCGCAGCGGGGTTTGCCCGGTTCCGTACTGGTCCATCAGGAAACGCAAGGAGAGTTTCTGTCCCGGCTCAAGCCGCGCGGCCAGAATATCATTCTTCAGCCGCTCATAGATGCTGGTTGCCAGGGTCGTGGCGTTGTCGGGGGGCTCTTTGGCTGGGTCGATCATGTTGTTGCTTATACAAAAAACTCTCAAACAAAAAAATTTATAAATTTATTGCTTCGATGGTAGTTTTGTGCATTTTATCGAGGGTAGCGAACGAGGGGGAAATGGCGAAAGCTTGGTCAATCAAAGCCTGTGGCTGTGCGGGGGTAGATGTGCATTGCCATATCGTGCCCTCCAGCTTTCCGGCCGCACCGGCGGGGATGCAGGCCGGCTGGCCCAGCCTGCGCCAGGATGGCTGCGGCCACGGCACGTTGATCATCGACGCCAAGCCGTATCGCACCGTCTCCGCCGCGTGCTGGGAGGCACGTCGACGGCTTGAGGACATGGACCGCATGGGCATTGCCGTGCAGGCGCTCTCGCCGATGCCGGAGCTGTTCAGCTATTGGCTCCCGGCCCAGGCGGGGGCAGCGCTGATCCGCCATGTCAACGATATGATCGCGGCATTGCTCGGCGAAGGGCAGGGACGCTTCGTCGGTCTGGCGGGGGTGCCTTTGCAGGATCTCGATCTGGCGGTCGAGGAACTGCGCCGGGTCATGGCCATTCCCGGGTTTCGCGGTGTCGAGATCGGCAGCAATATCAACGAAATGCCGATCGGCGATCCACGGCTGCGGCCGTTCTTCACCGAGGCCGCGCGGCTGGGGGCGGCGGTGTTCGTGCATGCCGTGCGCCCGGCGGGCATGGCACGGCTGGTCGGCCCCGCGCCCCTGCAGCAGGTGCTCGGCTATCCCACGGATGTCGGGCTGGCCCTCGCCTCCGCGATCACCGGCGGCCTGGTCCGGGATTGTCCCGGTCTGCGGCTGGGCTTCAGCCATGGCGGCGGCAGCTTCGCCGCGCTGCTGCCCCGGTTGCGGCGCGGCTATGAGGTGTTTCCGGCCCTGCGCGAGGCGCTGGATGAGTGCCCGACCATCACCGCGCGCCGGCTCTACGTGGACTCCCTGGTGTTCGAGCCGGACTGGCTTTCCCGGCTGGTCACGCTGTTCGGGGCCGAGCGGGTCATGCTCGGCACCGATTATCCATTCAATTTCAGCGAGGCGGCGCCGTGCGATCAGGTCAACGCCGCATGTCCCGACGCGGCGTTGCGCCAGCGTCTGATCCAGCGCAACGCGCTCGCCTTCCTGGCCATGGGTGAGGTGCAAGATGCCGCCTGATTACCCCGTTGCCGCGCTCCGCAGCGTGGCGCTTTCCACACCGGGCCTGGAGGCGGCCTGCGCCTTCTATACCGAAACCTGGCAGCTGGAGCTGGTGGCGCAAGCGCCCGGCCGCGCCTATCTGGCCGCCAGCGGCGACGATGCCTATGTGCTGGAATTGCGCGCCGGCGCGCGCGCCGCCTTGGACGCCGTCAGCTTCCGGGTGCGCGCCGCGGCGGATCTGCCCCGGCTCTACGAAGCCTGTGTGCAAGCGGGCTGCACCATCCTGCAACCGCCCGGACCGGACCATGGGCCAGCCGGCGGCACCCATTTCATCGTCCGCGAACCGCAAGGCTGCACGCTGGAATTTGTGCATGGCGATGCGCGCCGCGAGGGCAGCATACGGCCCAACCGGCCGCTGCGGCTGGCGCATGTGAACATCAACAGCGCCGCAATCGAGGATCTGTCCCGCTTCTGGCAGGAGGTTCTGGGCTTCCGCCTGACCGACCGCTCCCAGGCCATGACCTTCCTGAGCTGCAACAGCGACCACCACGCCATTGTGCTCGCGCAGGCGCCGGTGAACGGGCTCAACCATGTCGCATTCCTGCTGCCGGATCTTGAATCGGTGATGCGCGGTGCCGGGCATGTGGTGGATCATGGCTGTGGCATCGGCTGGGGGCCGGGACGGCACGGGCCGGGCGATAATGTGTTCGCCTATTTCGTCGGGCCGGACGATGTCGTGGTCGAATACACCGCCGAGGTGCTGCAGGTGGATGAGAGCTACCGCGTCCGGGGCCCGCAAGACTGGGTCTGGCCGCCCGGCCGTACCGATCATTGGGGCGTCGCACCGCCGAAGACCCCCGCCTGTAAGGCCGCGCAGCTCGCCATCGGCTTCGCCTGTGCGTCTGATCTAGAGCATCATCCGATGAGATAGAATCATCTCATCGAATAAAAATGCTCTTATTATCAACAAGATAGAGCACGACATCCGATCCTGATGGATCGGAACGTGCTCTAACGAGACAAGGGTGACGTCGTGACATACGCAGATGAGCTCTTCGATGTCGTGGTTGCCGGCTTCGGTCCTTCCGGGGCGACGGCGGCCGGGCTGCTGGGGGCGTATGGCTTGCGCGTGCTTGTGGTCGAACGACAGACCGAGGTCTATGACAAGCCCCGCGCGATCGCGCTCGATCATGAAATTTTCAGGCATTTCGACAATATGGGTGTGGCGGACGCGGTGCGGCCTCATGTCGCGCCCTTCACCGCCTCGCAGCATTTCGGCGCGCAAGGCCAGTTGATCCGCACCATCGACATGGTGCAGCCGCCTTATCCGCTGGGCTACACGCCCAGCATGGTCTTCAGCCAGCCGCCGGTGGAGGCGGCGCTGCGCGTGCATGCGGCGCGTTTCGCCACTGTCAGCATCGTCACCGGCGCGGAACTGATCGGCTTCGAGGAACGCGGCCAAGAGAGCGGCCAAGAGATCCGCGCCACGCTGCGCGCCGAAGATGGCACGCAGCGCCAGATCCGCGGCAAATTCCTGCTCGGCTGCGATGGCGCCTCCAGCACCGTGCGACAGCTGGCCGATATGGCGCTGCGCGACCTGATTTTCGATGAGCCCTGGCTGGTGGTGGATATACGCTGCGGCGACGCGGCGCTGGCCAGGCTGCCGCAATGCTCGGCGCAATTCTGCGACCCGGCGCGGCCGACCACCTACATCATCGGGCCGGGCAATCACCGGCGCTGGGAGATCATGCTGCTGCCTGGCGAAAACCCGCGGGAGATGGCGGCGCCGGAGCAGGTCTGGCGCCTGCTGGCCGGTTTCATGGCGCCCAGCGAAGGCGAGCTGTGGCGCGCCGCCGCCTACCGGTTCCATGCTCTGGTGGCGCAAAGCTGGCGGCGCGGGCGCGTTCTCATCGCCGGCGATGCCGCGCACCAGCAACCGCCTTTCATCGGCCAGGGCATGTGCCAGGGGCTGCGCGATGTCACCAATCTGGTCTGGAAGCTGGAGCGCGTGCTGCGCGGGCGATCGCCGCTGGCGCTGCTCGACAGCTACGAGGCGGAGCGGCGCCGGCATGTCGAGACATTGACCGGCAAGATCAAGGCGATCGGCCAGATGATCTGCGAGCGGGACCCGGCGCTGGCGGCGGCGCGCGATGCCGATTTGCTGGCCCAGGGCGGCGGCACCCCGCCGCATGTGACGCGCCAGGACATTGTGCCGCCGCTGGAAACCGGCCTGCTCGCGGCGCCGGGCAACCCCGGGCGCGGGCTGTTGTTTGCGCAGCCGTTAATCCGCCGGGAGGGCGGCACCGCGCTGCTCGACACGCTGACCGGCACCGGCTGGCGGCTGATTCTGGATGGTCGCGTCCTGCGGGCACCGGATCTTGCCGCCTTGCTGACGCCAGCGGACGATATCGGCCTGTACGCCATCGCCCCGGCTGGGGCGGCGCTGCCGGGCGCGCTTGAGGAACAGGACGGCGTCGTGGCCGCCTGGTTCGACCGTCATCAGGCCCAGGCCGTGCTGGTACGTCCCGATCATTACGTCTTTGGCACGGCGGCGAACGCCAAGGCGCTGCCGGCGCTGCTCGCCTCCTGCCGGGCGCAGCTCGCCTGCGCCGAACCCATCCATCAGGAAGTCAAACATGAAGCTTGCCACGGTTAAAATCGCCGATGCCCCGCATTGGGGCGTGATCGAGGGAGAGATGTTCTTCGATGTCGGGAGCGTCCTGCAGGCGCATTATCCCGACCTCAAATCCGCCATCGCCGCCGGGATGGCCGGGGTGGCGGAGGCCCGCGCACAGGCGCGAGCCACGCCGCTGCAGGCGCTGAGCTTCCTGCCGGTGATCCCCAACCCGGACAAAATTCTTTGCGTCGGTCTGAACTATGAGATGCACCGCCAGGAGACCGGGCGGCCGGAGGTTGCGCACCCCACCATCTTCGCCCGCTTCGCCAACAGCCAGATTGGCCACATGGCGCCGATCCTGCGGCCCAAACTCTCCAACGATCTCGATTACGAGGGCGAACTGGCCGTCATCATCGGCACGCCCGGCCGTTATATTCCCCGCGCCGCGGCGATGGCGCATATCGCCGGCTACGCCTGCTACAACGATGCCAGTGTGCGCGATTTCCAGCGCCACACGATGCAGTTCACGCCGGGCAAGAATTTTCCCGATACCGGCGCCTTCGGCCCGTGGATGATGACACCCGATGAGCTGGGACCGCTGGCGGAGCTGCGCCTGCAGACGCGCCTCAACGGCGAGGTGGTGCAGGAGGCACTGTTCAAGCAGATGATCTTCGATATCGGCACCCAGATCGATTATTGCTCGCAATTCACCCGGCTTGAGGCCGGCGATGTAATCGTCAGCGGCACGCCGGGCGGCGTCGGCGCCAAGCGCAACCCGCCGCTCTGGATGAAGCCGGGCGATGTCGTCGAGGTCGAGATCGACCGGCTGGGCATTCTCCGTAATCCGGTCGCGCAGGAGGCGTGATGCTCTAACAGCCGCGCCGGCAAACCGCCCGCGCGCGGCACGTCCAAAAATAATGGGGAGACTAAAAATGAATGGTCCAGGCGAGGCCGGGCAAATGCCGGCAATTCCGACGCGCGCCTACATGATCGTGGCGCTGCTGTTCGTGTTTCAGACGCTGAACTTCTTCGACAAGCTGGCCTTCGGCGTCTCGGGCGTGCCGATGATGCATGAATTCAGCCTCACCCCCAAGCAGTTCGGCTTGATCGGCGCGGCGTTCTTTCTGTTTTTCGCGGTCGGCGGCACGGTGATCGGCACGCTCTTCGTCGGGCGCTACCGGTCCAAACATATCCTGCTGACCCTCGCTGGCATCTGGACGGCGAGCCAGCTGCCCGTCGCCTTCACCCATTCCTTGCCAATCATCATCGCCTGCCGGTTGCTGCTGGGCATCGGCGAGGGCGCGGCACTGGCCACGGCGATGACCGCCGCCTACGAATGGTTTCCCGACCATCGCCGCAACCTTCCCTCCGCCTTCATTCTGCAAGGCATCAGCGCCGGCTTTCTCATCGGCGGGCCGCTGCTCAGCTGGTTTGTGGTGCATGCCGGCTGGCGCTCCTGCTTCCTGGTGTGCGGGGTTCTGAGCCTGGTCTGGATGGTGCTGTTCGCGCTGATCGGGCGCGAGGGACCGCTTGCCGGCCAGCACGCCGCCCCCGTGGCACATGAAACCCCGTTGCCGTTCCGCCTGCTCTGGCTGGACCGCACGGTCATCGGCGTCATGCTCATCGCCTTTTTCGGCTATTGGGTCATCGGCATGGCCGCGGTCTGGCTGCCGCCCTTTCTGCGGCTGGGGCTGGGCTATGCGCCGCTGAAGGCCGACTGGATCATCTCCGCCATCTACGTGATCCAGTCTCCGGCGCTCATCCTCGGCTCCTGGCTGACGCATACGATGCGCCAGCGCGGCTGGAGTGCCCGCATCTGCCTGGGCTGGAGTTCTGGCCTCGCGATGCTGGTGAGTGGCGCCGCCTTGCTCGCCGCGGTGCGAAGCCCTGCCGGCGTGGTGCAGACCTGCTTCCTGGCCATCGCCTTTTCGGTGCCGAGCCTGACAACGATCTTCGGGCCGGTGATCCTCGCCGCGATCGCGCCGTCCCGCCAGCGCGCCCGGCTGGTGGTGGTGATCATCTCCGCCACCTCGATCTCCGCGTTCTTTTCCACCTTCATCAACGGCTGGATCATCGGCGCCTACCCGGGCAATGCGCCGCTGGGCTTTGCCATCGCCTTCGGGCTGGGCGGGGTGATCCTGCTCGCCGGCGGGCTGGCCAGCTTCCTGCTGCTGTTTCCTGAAGCAAGCGCCGCGCGCTTCGCCGCCTATCGGCAGGCCCGCGATACCGGCGCCGGGTTTGAGCCTGCCTCATTCGCCCGCGCCAAGCCCTGATCCGACGAGCATCTCAAATCCAACGTAACAAGGGAGGTTTCCAATGAAGACAGGATTTCGTTTCATGCTGGCCGGCATTGGCCTGGCCGCGATGTCGTTGCCCGCCAAGGCGGCGATGGTCGGCAGCAATCCGGAATATCCGGTTGGCAATACGCTCGGCCAGCCGACGGGCCTGCTGCCGCCGCCTGGCGTGTATCTCACCTTCAAGCCGAGCTACACCCAGTCCCGCCCGGTGAGCGGGGACGGCCATTTCACCGGCGCCCATGCCAATATCTGGGGCGCCACCGGCTCGATCGCCTACATTCCCGACATCCGGATCCTCGGCGCCCGCTATGGCATGTTCATCCGCTCTCTCGGCTGGCTGAATGTCAGCCTCACCACGCCCAGGGCGGCCGGTAGCAAGACCTTCAGCCGCACCGGCCTCGTTGATACCGAGTTCACGCCGCTTTCATTGAGCTGGGATCTCGGCCATCATGTGTTCCTCGATGCCGATTTCGGCTTCTATCCGCCTAACGGCCAGTACAGCAACACGGCCAAGGTGAATACCGGGCAAAATCATTGGACGATCGAGCCGGACATGTCCGTCAGCTGGCTCCCCGGCCCCTACCAATTCACGGTGCACGTGACGCTGGACAAGAATTTCGAGAACAGCACCACGCATTATACCAATGGCACGACGATGGATTGGGACTTCACCGCGATGCGCAGTTTCGGTCACTGGTCGATCGGGCCGGTCTCGTATTTCTACAAGCAGATCACGGCGGATTCAGGCCCGGCGGCGCTCAATGGCGGGTCGCCCGAATCCTTCGCGCTGGGGGCGGATGTCGCCTATCAGGGCAAAGGCTACAAGATGAACATGTTCTTCACCCATGACGTCTACGCCCGCAATGTCGGCGAGGCCGGCAAGGTCGTGCTGACACTCAGTGTGCCGTTGAGGTAACCCGCTCGCAGCATCATCCGATCAGATGGTAGCATCTGATCGGATCGAGCTGCTCGGTTTGTCGATGTGATCGATCGTCGTTCGGATGTGCGGCCAGGTCGGACCAGGAAGGTGATGTCTCGCCCGGCCTGAACCTGCCTTGCACCGAAATAACCGCCCGTCGCGCCATCCCCGACAACACGCACGCGCATTGCGGTGTCCGGTCATGACAGGGGTCTTCGTGGTGAAGCGGGGCGTCAATGTGAACCGGTTGCGGGGGCCGCCGGAGCCGCGACCTTCCGCATCAGCAACACGAGTGGGGCGGCGATGACGAAGGCGAGCATCACGGCCCGAAAGGCATCGGCATAGGCCATGGTCGACGCCTCGCGGTAGGCAAGGGCCCGCAATTGCGCAAGCGCGGCGACGTGACCCGCGGGAGCGGAGCCGAGCAGCGTTGCAAGGTGTGTGCTTGTTGCCGCGACGAGGCGGTCCATCGCGTCATTCGCGGGCGTCAGGTTGGTCGCGATCGCGAGGAAATGCATGTTGGTCCGGTCATTCAGGACGGCGCCGCATACCGCGATGCCAACCGCTCCGCCGAGATTGCGCATCATGTTGAAGAGACCGCTTGCATATTTCAGTCGCGCGGCAGGAAGGCTGCCGAGCCCGAGGGTAACGCTCGGCGCGACAGCGAAAACCTGCGGGAAGCCGCGCAGGATCTGCGGCACCAGCAGCTGGTCGCCGCCCCAGTCGTGGGTAATCAGGCTGAAGCTCCACATGGCGAGACCGAAGCAGCCAAGCCCGAACATCATCAGCCATCTCCCGTCGAATTTCCGGGCGAGCGCGATATAGATGGGAACCCCGATCAGCGAGGCCACGCCGGTCGAGAAGATGGCAACGCCGGTCTGCCAGGCGGAAAATCCGCGCACGTAGCCGAGAAACAGCGGCTCGAGGTAGATGGTCGAGAAGATACCGATGCCGGTGACGAAGGAGAGGATGCAGCCGATCAGGAAATTGCGGTTGCGCAGGGCGCGCAGATCGACAACCGGATGCTCGTAGGTGAGACTCCTGACGACGAACAGGATGCCGGTTATCGCAGAGACGATGGCGCAGAGACGGATCGTCTCGTCGCTGAACCAGTTCCAGCGCGCACCTTCTTCGAGCACGTATTCGAGCGTGCCGAGCGCTGCGGCCATCAGAGCGATGCCGGGATAGTCGGCATCGCCGAGGAGCGAGAGGTCGGCCTCATCGATGTCGACGCGCAGCGCCACGACGAAGGCGACGAGCAACCCGGGCACGAGATTGACGTAGAAAAGCCAGTGCCAGTCCAGCGTGTCGGTGATCCACCCGCCGATGACCGGGCCGAGGGTTGGCGCGACGGAGGCGATGGTGCCGATCACCGCGGCGGCGTAGACCCGCTTCGGGCCGGGAAAATAGTGGAACGAGGAGGTGAAGACGGTGGGGATCATCGACGCACCGAGCATTCCCTGCAGGGCGCGGAAGACGATCATGCTGTCGATGTTCCAGGCGAGGCCGCAGAGCATCGAGGCGCATGTGAACCCGAGCGCCGATCCGGCGAACAGCCACCGTGTGGAAAAGAGGCGTGTCAGCCATCCCGAAAGCGGAATCATGATGATTTCGGCGATGAGGTAGGCGGTCTGCAGCCAGCTGATCTGGTCCTGTGCGGCGGACAGGCCGCCACCGATTTCCTGCAGGGACGACGCCACGATCTGGATATCGAGCAGCGCGATGAACATGCCCACGCACATGATCGCGAACGGAACGATGGCGCTGAGATTGTTCACCGGCGCGCGCCTCAGGAATGCCGGTTGGCGGGCAGGCGTTTCGTGTTCACCGAAACCGACGCCGAGAGGCCCGGACGCAGCAGGCCGAGGGTCGATGTGTCGCCGTCGAGAACGATGCGAACGGGCACGCGCTGGACGATCTTGGTGAAGTTGCCGGTCGCGTTCTGCGGCGGAATGACGCTGAACACGGCACCGGTCGCGGGGGCGAGGCTCGCCACATGGCCATGCAGGACCCGCCCGGGCGACACGTCGGCGACGATCGTGGCCGGATCGCCAGGCCGCATCCGATGCAGGTCACTCTCCTTGAAGTTGGCGTCGACCCAGAGCCCGCGTGCCGGGACGACGGAAAGCAGGTTCGTTCCCGCCGGCACATAGGCGCCTGCCTGCGCCGACCGATCGCCGACATATCCGTCGACCGGTGAATCGATCGTCGTGTATCCGAGGCGCAGCCGGGCAATCCTGAAATCGGCCTCAGCAGCCCTTATTGCCGCTTTGGCGCCTGTTATCCGCGTCTGGAGTACCGAAAGAAGCTGTTTCGAGACGACGACCGCCGCCGTTGCCGCATTGACGGAAGCGGCCGCCTTGTGCACTCCGGCGAGGGCTCGCTGGGCATCCTGCCGTGAACCGGCGTCGTTGTTGGCGAGGCTCCGGTAACGTGTCGCTTCCTGCGCGGCGAAGGTGGCTTCCGCCTGCCTCGCGGCAAGGTTCGCCTCCGCCTGACGGATCGCGGTGTGCTGGAGTTCGTATCTGGCCTGCAACGCGGCGACGGCGGCCTTGCGTTCGGCGACGGCGGCGCGTGCGTGGTCGAGTGCGGCCAGATAGTCGGCCGGATCGAGGCGAACCAGGGGCTGGCCGGCCCGGACATACTGGTTGTCGTGCACCAGGATCGACTGGATGTATCCGGATATGTGCGGGGCGATCGGCGTCACGTCGCCACCGACATAGGCGTCATCCGTGGTTTCGACGAAGCGCCCGGCCACCCACCAGTTCGCCGCATACCAGGCACTGGCCGCAAGCAGCGCGATGCCAGCCGCCAACAGCAGCATCCTCTTGCCGAAACGCCGGGGCACATCGGCGGAGCGCCTGCCGGTGATCGGTCGGGGCTGCGGATGATCCGGCACGTCGATGGTCCGATCGTCTGTCGGATAGCTCATTTCGTACTTTCCTCGGGATGGGACGGCCGGCAGCGCGCGGAATGCATCAGGCCGGCGCGGTGGGCATGTCGAAGACGAGCAGCGTTGACGTTGCGGAGGCACAGAGCTTTCCAGCCGAATCGGTCAGCCGGGCTTCGGCAAAGGCGGTGCGGCGGCCGATCGACAGGATCTTGCCTTCGGCGCGCACGGTCCCGCTATCCGGGCTCAGCGGGCGGTGATAGGACACCTTGAGTTCAAGGGTCGTGTAGCCTTGGATTGGACTGAGCATCGAATGGGCCGCGCAGCCGCAGGCGCTGTCGAGGAGTGTCGCAGCGTAGCCGCCATGGACCGACCCGATCGGGTTCAGCACTTCCGGGCCGGGCTCTCCCTCGAAAACGGCCCGGCCTTTCTCGATTTCGATCAGCCTGAAATCCATCGTCCTGCCGATGGGTGGATTGTTGCCGGCTTTGAGGAGGGCCTGAAGCTGGGCCAGCCCATCATGGCCATCGGGATTGTTGCGTATGACGTCCATTGCGGTTTCCTTTCCTGCGCGATTCGAGAAAACTGGAGCACGTTCCGATCCATCCGGATCGGATGTCGGGCTCTATCTTGTTAATAATTTGAGCATCATCGCCCGGCGCGCGTCAGCGCGACGCCCTGCCTCGGCCCGCGCCAGGTCATCATCATCTTCAGTCAGATCCGCGGACAGCATTTCGATCGTCATGCCGTTCGAGGCGCCGGCAATCGGGATGGCCGGTCCGAGACCCATCGAACCCGTTCCTTCGGATTATTCATGATAATCATCATGTATTGATTTATGACGAGCATCATGTATCTTGTCAAATATGCGGGTGAGCAAGGAACAGGTCGCGGAAAACAGAAAGACGATTCTGGAGGCTGCTGGCAGGCTGTTTCGCGAGCGCGGCTTCGAGGCGGTAACCGTCACGGACGTGATGAAGGCCGCGGGCCTCACGCATGGCGGCTTCTACGGCTATTTCAGCAGCAAGGACGAACTAATCGGGGAAGCCTTGGCTGTCGCCCTTTGCAGCACGCGGGCGCTACCCGACGATTTGCCGACCTTCGTGAAGCGGTATCTCTCGCCCGCTCATCGGGCCGAGTTTGCGCGCGGCTGCCCGGTTGTGGCTCTGGCTTCCGAGACGATCCGCCAGCCCGGCGCCGCCCGGGGTGAAATGACGGCGGGGCTGAAGCGCCAGATCGGCGCGATCAGCCATCTCGTCGCCGGCGCGACCGAGGAGGACCGCCGCCGCGCTGCGATCGGAACCTGGGCGGCGATGGTGGGCGCCATGACCCTGGCGCGGCTGACCGACGACCGGACACTGTCGGACGAGATTCTCCACGAGGTTCGCGAATGGCTGACGAGGCGGCCAAGCTGCGGCGAGTAGGTGGTGATGTTGCGGGCTGTCTCGCCGGCGGGCCGGCGGGGCCCGCGATTTCCTCTCTGCCCCGGGATGTGAACCGAGGTCATGGTTTGGCAACAGAGCCCGGGTCCGAATGCCAGAGTGGCTATCGTTAGAGCACGTTCCGATCCTGATGGATCGGAGAGTGCTCTGGCGGCGATTTTCCGTGTGAGCAGGCGGATATGAGCGAGGACGAGCCATGCGGCGGCACGGGCGTGAACATGCCCAATCGAGATGTGTTCGATCCGATTAGCCGGCGCTCTGGGGTGGATTTAAAATTGGGGAGAGGATGGTGCCCAGGGGCGGAATCGAACCACCGACACTGCGATTTTCAGTCGCATGCTCTACCAACTGAGCTACCTGGGCGCGCTGTCGCTCGCGCAACGAGGGTGTAGCCGAAGCTCAGGCCGACATCAAGTCATCGTCCGGTCATTTGCCGCTTATGGCTGCCCGGCAATATCAGTTCTTTACGAGCGCCGTCTGCGGTATCTCGATGTCGATCTCGAGGGTGGACATCGTCCCGTCCCGGCCGAGCTTCACATTGACCTTTTCGCGGTCGATGGAGACGTGCTTGGCGATCACCGCGAGGATTTCCTCCTGCAGCACCACCGCGAGGTCCGACTTGCCGGACAGGGCGCGCTCATGCGCGAGCAGCAATTGCAGCCGCTCGCGGGCGACCGGCGCGGTGTTGCGCGACCGGGTGAAAAAATTGAACAGGCTCATGCGACCTTCCTGCCAAACAGGCGGCTCATGAGGGTCTTCTTCTCGGCGGGGGCGACGATCTCGATCTTCTCGCCCAGCAGGCGGCGGGCCGACTCGCTATAGGCCCTGGCAGGGGCGCAGGACGGGTCGTGCAGCGTGACCGGGCAGCCGACATTCGAGGCGCGCAGCACGTCTTCACTGTCGGGGATGATGCCGATGAGCGGGATGGCAAGGATTTCGAGGATATCGTCCACCTTCAGCATCTCGCCGCGGGCGGCGCGGCCCGCATCGTAGCGGGTCAGCAGCAGGTGCTTTTCGACGATCTCGCCGGCCTCGGCCCGCACCGTCTTCGAATCGAGCAGGCCGATGATCCGGTCGGAGTCGCGCACCGAGGAGACTTCCGGATTGGTGACGACGATCGCGACATCGGCATGGCGCATCGCGAGCGTCGCGCCGCGCTCGATGCCGGCCGGGCTGTCGCAGATGATCCAGTCGAACTTCTCGCGCAATTCGTCGATCACCCGCTCGACGCCTTCGGGTGTGAGCGCGTCCTTGTCGCGGGTCTGCGAGGCGGGAAGCAGCGACAGCGTATCGACCCGCTTGTCGCGGATCAGCGCCTGCGCCAGCTTGGCATCCCCCTGCACGACATTGACCAGATCGAAGACGACCCGCCGCTCCGCGCCCATGATGAGGTCGAGATTGCGCAGGCCGACATCGAAATCGACGACGGCGACATTCTGCCCCGTCTGGGCGAGCGCCGCGCCAAGAGCGGCAGAGGAGGTCGTCTTGCCGACGCCGCCCTTGCCCGATGTGACCACGAGAACCTTCGCCATGAGTTGATTCCTATCCCAATGCTGCGAGGCGCAGCTCCTTGTCATGCAGCCAGACCTGAACGGCCCGCCCTTGCAGCCCGGTCCCCCAATGATCCGCCGTGCGGTATAGACCATCGATCGCCAGCAACTCGGCGGCAAGGCGGGAGCAGAAAATACGGGCCTTGTGGCCGCTCGCGATACCCGCGACGGCGCGGCCGCGCAGCGTGCCGTATACGTGGATCGAACCGCCGGCGATCAGCTCCGCACCGGAGGCGACCGGCCCGATCACGGTGATGTCGCCGTCCTCGAACACGATCGACTGGCCGGACCGCACCGGGCGGTCGATCAGCAGCGATGGGCGGGACGGCGCGGCAGGCGGCGGCTCGGGCGGCGGCGGTTCGCTGTGCTCCGGAATCTCGATCTCGCGGTCACCACGCCCCTCGCGGCCCGGCGGCGCGAGGTTGACGCCGTACCACGGGGTCTCCCGCAGCCGTTCCATGTCGATCCCCTCGACGCCGATGATCCGCAGGTCGCGCGCTTCGAGCGCCCCGAGAACCGCCGGCACGTCATCCTCGCCAGCGGCGAGGAGAGACAGGTTGACCACGACCGGACGCCCCTCGAAAAACCCGACCGACCGCCCGATCTGGCGGTCGAGCGCATCGAGCCATGCGGGGAAAGGGGGTTCCGGCATGACCACCATGGCCATGAAGGTGCGGCCACGTATGCGAATCGCCGGAAGCGGAAGCGCTGTTTCAGACACGTGAAGGACGTAGCGGCAGGCGGCTTCGCGCGTCAACAACGGATTTCTAAAAGTCCAGTCGCCAGCGCAACGATCAAGGATCGGGCGGGGGATACCGGTTCATCCGGAAGGCTGAGGCCCGGGACCGGCGGAACCGACTCGGCCGGCCTCAGCGCGGGGAGATCAAACCCGACGCCTCGGCCCGCGCCCGGCTTTCCGTGATCGAACGGCTGACGCCGATCGCAGCTTCGAGAGCGAGCCGCCCCGCCTCGGCATCAACGAGGACCGGCGCCCCGTCGAGACAGGCGGCATGGAAGGCCTCGTGCTCGGCGGCGAGGGCGTCGTGATCCTCCCAGCTCGCCTCCTCGATGCCGAACGCCTCGAATCCAGGCATCCGCAGCCCGCCTTCCTGACCCCGCCCGACAAGGCTGAGCCGACGCGCGGCGAAATCGACCGCCAGATACCCGGCCTCGGAAAAGATCCGCATCCGCCGCTCGGTCTTCATCGAGATGCGGCTCGCGGTCACGGTGGCGACGCAGCCATTGGCGAAGCGCACGCGGGCATTGGCGATGTCCTCATGCGCGCTGGCGACAGCGGCGCCGACGGCATCGATGCTCTCGACCGGCTGGGCCACGAGGGCGAGGATCAGGTCGAGATCGTGGATCATCAGGTCGAGAATCACGGACACATCGGTGCCGCGCGGCTTGAAGGGGGCGATCCGCACCGCCTCGATATAGAGCGGCTTGCCCATCCGCGCCGCGACGGCGCCGTGGGCAGCGGAAAACCGCTCGAGATGGCCGACCTGCAGGACAAGGCCGCGCGCGCGGGCGAGACGGCCGAGGATTTCGGCCTCGTCCACCGTCGCGGCGATCGGCTTTTCGACGAGAACGTGGCGCCCGGCCTCCAGCGCGCGGGAGGCAAGGGCGAAATGGGTATCGGCGGGCGAGGCGATGATCAGCGCCTCCGACGCCGCGATCAGCGCCTCGAGCGGGAGCGCGGCGCAGCCGGCCTCCGCCGCCACCGCGGCGGCGCGGGTCATGTCGGGGTCGGAAACGCCGACGAGATCCGCCCGCGCGGCGGCCGCCGTCTTCAACGCATGGTAGCGGCCGAAATGGCCGACCCCGATCACCCCAACCCGAAGTTTCTGCATCGCGTTTCGTTCCTGACAGAAGCGGGCTTGCACCGGCAAGCCGAGGCCGCCATACCACCCCTGCGTCGCCGTTGGGAGCCCTTCGCCTGTCATGCTTTACTTCACGCGCCTGAAAACCACCCTGATCGTGCTGTTCTGCGCGATCGGCGTGCTGCTCACGCTGCCGAACCTGGTCAAGCGCCCGGTTCCGGGCATTCCCTGGCCGCAGATCCATCTCGGGCTCGACCTGCGCGGCGGTTCCTACCTGCTGATGCAGATCGACATGAACGCGGTGGTGAAGGAACAGCTCGCCAACCTCACCGACGAGGTGCGCCACACCCTGTTGCAGGCCGATATCGGCTATACCGACCTCGGTGGCGATGTCGCGGCGCAGCGGGTGCAGTTCAACCTGGTCAAGCCGGCGGATGCCGCAAAGGTGCGCCAGCTGCTTGCGAAACTCGTCTCGCCGGTGGCCGCCGCCGGCGGCGTGCCCGACCTCGACGTGAAGGTGACGGATGCGGGTGCGACGACGCTCACCCTCTCCCGCCCGGCGCTGATCGCCAAGCAGACCCAGGCCATCGCCCAGTCGATCACGATCATCGGCCGCCGCATCGACGGCAGCGGCGTGGTCGACCCGCAGATCGCCCGGCAGGGGGCGGACCAGATCGTCATCCAGCTGCCCGGCGTGTCCGACCCGAACCAGATCAAGGCGCTGCTCGGCAAGACCGCGCACATGACCTTCCACATGGTCGCCGAGGATGTGAACCCGGAGACCAAGGTGCCGCCCCCCGGCGTCGAGATCCTGCCGATGAGCGATGGCAGCGGCCGGAAGCTCGCGATCCGCTCGCGCGTCGCGGTCGACGGCGCGGACCTGACCAACGCCCAGGCCGGGCAGGATCCGCAGAGCGGGCAATGGGTGGTCAACTTCACCTTCAACAGTGTCGGCGCCCGCAAGTTTGCCAACATCACCACTCACAATGTCGGCAAGCTGTTCGCGATCGAGCTCGATCACAAGATCATCGAGGCGCCGGTCATCCGCACGCCGATCGTCGGCGGGCGGGGGCAGATTTCGGGCAGTTTCACCGCCAAGAGCGCATCCGACCTTGCGCTCCTGCTGCGCGCGGGCGCCCTGCCCGCCCCGCTCAAGGTGGTCGAGCAGCAGAGCGTCGGGCCGGAACTCGGGGCCGACGCGATCCGCGCCGGCGTCATCTCGCTGGCGGTGGGCTTCCTGCTGGTCATCACCTTCATGGCGAGTTTCTACGGCCTGTTCGGCTGGTTCGCGAACCTCGCCCTCGTGGTCAACCTGCTGCTGCTGATCGCTGTTCTGTCGCTGATGGGGGCGACGCTGACGCTGCCGGGCATGGCGGGCATCCTGCTGACGCTCGGCATGGCGGTGGACTCCAACGTGCTGATCAACGAGCGCGTGCGCGAGGAGGTCAAGCTCGGCCGCAAGCCGCTCGCAGCCCTCGAGGCCGGCTACAAGCGCGCCTACAGCACCATCATCGACAGTAACGTGACCACGCTGCTCGCCCACATCATGCTGTTCATCTTCGGATCGCCGCCGGTGCGCGGCTTCGCGGTGACCATCTGTGTCGGCATCATCACAACCCTGTTCACGTCGACCGTGCTGGTCCGGCTGATCACGGCGCGCTGGTATGTCGCGCGCCGTCCCGCCGCGCTGCCGGTTCTCTGAGGCCCGCGCCATGAAGTTCCTCACCCGCCCCGCCTTCCGCCTGGTGCCGGACGGCACGCGCATCCAGTTCATGAAGGGACGGTTCATCGGCCTCGCGGTCTCGGCCATCCTCTCGACCGCGTCGCTGATCCTGTTCTTCCATCCCGGCCTCAATCTCGGCCTCGATTTCCGCGGCGGCGTCGTCATCCAGGTGGCGACCCCGCAGACGCCGGACTTCACGAAGCTGCGCGCGGAACTCGCGGCCGCCCATCTCCCCGGCGCCTCGCTGCAGAGCTTCGGCGGCAACAAGGGCGTGCTGATCAGCCTCGAATCGCAGGACAACGCGAAGGATACGCAGAAATCCCTCGCCGCCGCCGAAGGGGTGGTGAAGCAGAACCTGCCCGGTGCGAAGATCCTCTCGACCCAGGCGATCGGCGCCTCGGTCTCGGCGACGCTGTTCCAGCAGGGGCTGATCGCGCTCGGGATCAGCTTCCTGATGATCCTCGTCTATATCTGGTTCCGCTTCGAGTGGCAGTTCGCCGTCGGCGCGGTGGCGACGCTGATCCTCGACGTGACCAAGACGATCGGCTTCATGGTCATCACCCGCCTGCCCTTCGACCTCGTGACCATCGCCGCGATCCTGACCGTGATCGGCTATTCGACCAACGACAAGGTCGTGGTCTATGACCGGATGCGGGAAAACCTGCGCAAATACAAGACGATGCCGCTGCGCGAGCTGATCGACCTGTCGATCAACGAAACCCTCAACCGCACGCTCGGCACCTCCAGCACGGTGTTCCTCGCCGCCCTGCCGCTCGCCCTGTTCGGCGGCGCCTCGCTCTCCGGCTTCGCCTGGGTGATGCTGTTCGGCATCGTCGTCGGCACCTCGTCGTCGATCTATATCGCGGCGCCGATCCTGCTGCTGCTCGGCGAGCACCGGCTGCGCCGGGGCAATCCGAAACTGGCCGACGACCCGACCGTGACCAAGGACACCGCGCGGGCCTCGCGCTGACGCACACCCCTTCCGGAGGGGTTCAAACCAGAGACCGCCATGCACGGATCGAGGGTCGGCCCGATGAGGCGGGCCCGCCATGGCCGACCCGGATCATGACCGCAAGCGCTTGATCGACACCTGGAGCATCATCCGATCCTTTCGGATCGGATGTAGTGCTCTATCGCACAGCAGCGACGATCGAATCGGCCAGTGCCGCGGCGGTACAGGCATAGCCGCGGTCGTTCATGTGCATGCCATCCGCGGCGAGGAAGCTGGCGGGGGCAGCACCGGCGCGGGTCCAGGCGCGCATCAGCCCATCACGCGAGAACAGCCCGACCCGGTAACGCCGGGCGAGATGGGCAAGGGCCGCGTTGATCCGCGCATTGTCAGGCGCGCCCAGCAGACGGCGCGAGCGCTGGTTGTCCATCAGCACCACGTCGAGATCGGCGGCGCGCAGCCGGCGCAATCCCTGCTCGACCAGCGCGGCGAAACGGTCCGGCGACTCGCCGCGCATCGCCGCGTTGGCGCCGACCTGCCAGATCACGAGCGCGGGCCGCAAGGCGAGCACGTCGCGCTCCATCCGGCGGTCCTCGCGCAGCGCGTCCTCGCCGCTGATGCCACGGTTGATCACGCTGATCTCCGCATCCGGCAGGCGGTCGCCCAGCTCGTCCTGGAGCATCGCGGGATAGGAGTCGCCGATATCGTGCGCCATCGCCCCCCAGGTGGACGACGACCCGATCGCCGCGATCACCACCGGCTGGCCGCGATGGATCGCCGCGCGCAGATGCGGCAGGCGCAGATATTGCGCCGGCACGGCCGGGCAGGCGGGGGCGGCGGCGGCAACGCCGGCCCAGGCGAGCGCGAGAATGAGGATGAGACTACGCAACGGACGGTTTGGCATCCTTGACCCTGTACCAGGCAGAAAGCGCGGCGACGCCGAAAAGGGCGGCAAGGCCGGCGAGGTTGACGATGATCTGCATCGCCCAGCCGTGATCGGTATCCATCACGATCCGCCCGGCATAGGACAGCAGGATGCTGGCGCAGTAGGTCGGCAGGCCATACTGGCCGATCAGGATGAACACGCGCGACAGCCGGGCATCCAGCAGCCGCGCATCGGCGCGCAGGTGGCGGGCGGCGAGCCAGGCCAGCGACAGGATCGAGATCAGCCGGTAGGGATGAAGCCCGGTCTTGTCGATGTTGCGGACCAAGGGCCGCAGCGCCGCGGGAATGTGGCGGGCGAGCGAGGGTTCGAGCCAGGTGGTGAGCAGTATCCCGAAGCCGAGCAGCAGCAGCAGCACCGCGGCGATGTCGGTCGGGACACCGGGCAGCGCCGGCCTGCCGTGGCGGGAGAACAGCATGCCGAGCACGAACAGCAGTTGCCAGGTGAACGGGTTGAAGAACCAGCCATGGCCGCCATGCGTCGGCAGGTTCCAGCCATAGATCCGCGCGCCAACATAGAGTGCCACGCTGAGCGCGAGCAGCGTGCGCGGGAAGCGGAGCATGAAGAGCAGCGGCGCCAGCCCGCCCATGATCGCGACATAGAGCGGCAGCACGTTGAGATAGGCCGGCTGGTAGAGCAGCGGTACCGCCTCGACGATCGCGGCAAGCGGCCGTGTCGCCAGATGGTCGATGCCAACGCCGGAGAGGTATTGCGGCCGGCCAAGCCAGGTTGCGGCGAAGGCCACCTGGGCGGCGAACAGCACGAAGAGGAAGATATGCGCGATATAGAGCGTCCAGGCGCGCTTGAGCATGTCCGCCGAGGCGGAGAGCGGCCCGGCGCGGTCCAGCTTGCGACCGTAGACGAGGGCGGCGGCGAAGCCGGCGAGCAGGATGAAGATTTCCGTCGCGTCGTTCAGTGCGAGGTTGCGCACGGTGAAGCGGGCCAGCGTGTCGTGCGGGATGTGATCGAGAAAGATGCAGAACAGGGCGATGCCGCGGAAGAAATCGACCCTGAGGTCGCGGCCGTTGCGGATCAGCTGCATCATCCGGCGGCGCGACGGGCTGACAGGGCGAGGGCGAGCGTGCCCTCGTCGAGGATTTCGATGCTGCCGCCGACGGGCACGCCCTGGGCGAGGCGGGTGACGATGGCGCCGCAGGTCGCGAGGCGTTCGGTAAGGTAATGCGCGGTCGCCTGGCCATCGACGGTGGCCGGCAGGGCGAGGATCACCTCGCGCACCGACCCGTCGAGCCGGGCGAGCAGCCGGTCGATCCCCAGTTCCTCGGGGCCGCGGCCGGCGATGGCCGAGAGCAATCCGCCGAGGACGTGATAGCGGCCGCGATAGACGGCGGCGCGCTCCAGCGCCCATTGGTCCGCCACCGATTCGACCACGCAGATCAGCGGCTCGCGGGCGATGTCGGCACAGATCACGCAGGGCTGTTGCGAGTCGAGCCCGCCGCAGGTGGGGCAGACCGCGACGCGCTGGCAGGCGGCATCGAGGGCGGCGATCAGCGGCAGCAGGCGCTGCTCGCGCTCGGACATCAGCTTCAGCACGATGCGCCGCGCCGAACGTGGGCCAAGCCCAGGCAACCGCGCCATCAGCCCGACCAGCCGTTCGATCTCCGGGCCCATCATCGCGGGAAGACCTGAGCGCGCGGCCTCAGAACGGCAGTTTCATGCCGGGGGGAAGCGAAATTCCGCCGGTCACCTTCTGCATCTCCTCGGCGGCCACCGCCTCCAGCCGCGACTTGGCGTCGCGATGGGCAGCGAGGATCAGGTCCTGGAGCATTTCGGCGTCGCTCGGGTCGATCAGCTTGGGGTCGATCTCGATCCCCTTCATCTCGCCCTTGCCGGAGAGCGTGACCCTGACCAGGCCGGCGCCGGCCTCGCCCCGGATGTCCATGGCTTCGAGACGCGACTGCATCTCCTGCATGTTCTGCTGCATCTGCTGGGCCTGCTTCATCAGGCCGGCGAGGTTCTTCATCAGTCGATCTCCATGGCATCGGCAATGTCGTCGTCGGAAATCGGCGGGACATCGTCGAAACGGTCATCATCCATCGCGGGCGGCTCGGCAAGGGCGGCCGGCGCGTCGACCTCCACACTGGCGATCTTCGCCCCCGGAAACGTCTCGAAGATGGCCCTGACCAGCGGATGGTCCAGCGCCTCGTCGCGCGCGGTCTCACGCGCCGTGGTTTCGGCCTCGACCATGCTCGGCGCGCCGGCGGCGCGGGAGAGCGCGATGGTCCAGCGCCGTCCGGTTTCGGCCTCGAGAAATTTCGCGAGGCGGGACGAAAGATCGCGCGGGGCCTCGGGCGCGAGGTTGAGCTCGATCACCGGCGGGGCGAAGCGCACCAGCCGGGCATCGTGGCGGAGATGGGCATACAGCAGGGCATCGCGCTTCTCGCCGGCGAGGGCGATGACATCCTCGAACCGGGCCAGGCGCGGGGCAGCGGCCGGGGTAGGTTCAGCAGGGGCCGCAGCTTCAGCCTGGGCGAGCGGGGCGCCATTCACCACCGCAAGCGGCGCCGGGCCCGGTGAAGCGGACGTCGATGCCGATGCGGCGGGCCCTTGAGCCGGCGTGGGGGCGGGCGCGGTGGCGGGCGCGAGGGCGGGTGCCGCGCCCGCGCGCAGCGAAGCCCCCTCGCCGGCGAGGCGGCGGACCAGTTCGCCGGGTGGCGGCAGGTCGGAGACGTAGCAGAGGCGGATCAGGATCATGTCGGCGGCGGCGCGGCGATCGGTCGCCTGTTCCACCTCGGCGATGCCCTTGAGCAGCATCTGCCAGAGCCGGCCGAGAAACGGCACCGAAAGCCGCGCGGCCAAAGGCGCGCCGCGGGCCCGGTCAAGCTCGGGCAAGTCGCTGCCCTCGGTCAGGGCCGGGATCGCCTTGAGGCGCGAGAGCGTATGGGCGAGGCCGAGCAGGTCCTGCATCACCAGCATAGGGTCGGCGCCAGCTTCATGGGCGCGGTCCATCACCCCGAGGGCGCCGGCCGGATTGCCGGCGGCGACGGCATCGAGCAGGTCGAAGACGAGGCCGCGATCGGCAAGGCCGAGCATGTCGGCCACGAGGTCGGCGGTCACGGGTGCGCCCTCGTCGGCGCGGGCGATCGCTTGGTCGAGCAGGGAAAGCCCGTCGCGCACCGATCCGTCGGCAGCGCGGGCGATGGCCTCGAGCGCGCCGGCTTCGACAGCGACGGTTTCCTTCTCCGCGATGCGGGCGAAATGCGCGGCCAGCACCTCCACCGGCACGCGCTTGAGATCGAAACGCTGGCAGCGGGAGAGCACGGTGATCGGCACCTTGCGGATTTCCGTGGTGGCGAACACGAATTTCACGTGCGGCGGCGGTTCCTCCAGCGTCTTGAGCAGCGCGTTGAACGCGTTGCGCGAGAGCATGTGGACCTCATCGACGATGAAGACCTTGGTGCGGGCGATCATCGGGCGGAAGCGCGTCGCCTCGATGATCTCGCGCACGTCGTCCACGCCGGTGTTCGAGGCCGCGTCCATCTCGACGACATCGGGATGGCGGTCGGCGAGGATCGCCACGCAATTGTCGCAGACGCCGCAGGGATCGGGGGTGGGGCCGCCCTGCCCGTCCGCCCCGGTGCAGTTGAGCGCGCGGGCGAGGATCCGCGCCGTCGTCGTCTTGCCGACACCGCGCACGCCGGTGAGCATGAAGGCATGGGCGATGCGGTTCATCGCGAAGGCGTTGCGCAGCGTGCGGACCAGCCCGTCCTGGCCGATCAGGTCATCGAACGTGGTCGGGCGGTATTTGCGGGCGAGGACGCGGTAGGATTCGGCATGGACCGGCGCGGCGGCCTCGGGCAATTCGTCGTCGCCGAACAGCGACGGCCCCGGCGGCGGCGTCTCGGACTGTGGCTGATCGTCCGTCTCGTCGTCGTCGAACAGACCGGCCATGCGCCTCCGATGAGCTGGGCTGGAGTGAGAGGTGGGAGACCGGAGCCGCGACCCGTGCGGAAACTCGTTGCGGCTGCTGCCTTCCGGCCCTGACCGGGTTGGCGAGGCGCCCGTCCGCGACCGGCCTCCCACCTTCCATATCTATCCTTTGGGGCCTCTTTGCAAGGCCGGCTTGCCGGCATGCGGGAGCGGTGCCACCTTCCGGCCATGAACGATACCCCGCCCCCTTCCGCCCTGCTCTACAGCTCCGCCCGGCTCGACCGCGCCAGCCATCGCCGCACCGATGCCGACTGGCTGGCGGCGGCGCGCGCCGATGCGGGCGCCTGCTTCGTCGCCTACTGGCGCGGCAAGCTACTGATCACGCCCGAACCCGAACCCCGCGCCGTGCTCGACGCCCCACCGCGCGAGGGCGCCGGGGAGAGCGTCTTTCTCGGGCTGACGAACGGTCGCCCGGTGTTTGCCGTCGATCTTTCGGCGCATGACGCGCCGCTCGACGCCCTGCACCAGCCGCGCGGCGCGTTTCTCGAACTGCGCGGGCTGACCGCGATGCTGCCGGCCGAGGATGCCGGGCTGCTCGCCACCGCGCGCGGCCTGCTCTACTGGCAGTCCCGCCACAAATTCTGCGGCGTGTGCGGCGGCGCCTGCACGCCCGAGCGCGGCGGCCACACCATGCGCTGCACGCAATGCGGCACCGAGCATTTCCCGCGCACCGATCCCGCGGTGATCATGCTGGTCGCGAAGGGCGACCGCGTGCTGCTCGGCCAGTCGCAGAAATTTCCGCCCGAGCGGAACATGTTCTCGACCCTCGCCGGCTTCGTCGAACCCGGCGAAAGCCTCGAGGATGCCGTGCGGCGGGAAACCCTTGAGGAAGTCGGCGTCCACGTGGGAACGGTTTCATATACCGGCAGCCAGCCCTGGCCGTTCCCGGCCTCGCTGATGCTGGGCTTCCGGGCCGAGGCGGTGAGCGAGACGATCACGCTCGATGCCGAGGAGATGCGCGCCGCCGCCTGGTTCACCCGGGAGGATCTCGCGAACCGCCATGCGGCCGGGTTCAACCTGCCGCCGCAAGACTCGATCGCGCGCAAGCTGATCGACGACTGGATCGCCGAGGCGGGCTGAGCGGGACACCGAATTGTCATCAGATAACGTTTGATATCGAAAGAACTACGTCGTATAGCGATCGCATCGCAACCTGACGGAGAGATGGAAATGGCGAAAGTTCTCGTGCTTTACTACAGCACCTGGGGCCATGTTGAGACGATGGCGAACGCGGTGGCGGAAGGGGCGAAGGCCGCCGGCGCCGAGGTCGTGGTCAAGCGGGTGCCGGAAACCATGCCGGAAGAGACCGCAAAGGCGATCCATGCCAAGACCGAGCAGGACGCGCCGGTGGCGAACCCTGCGGAACTCGCCGAATACGACGCCATCATCTTCGGCACGCCCACCCGCTTCGGCAACATGTGCGGCCAGATGCGCAACTTCCTCGACCAGACCGGCGGGCTGTGGGCGAAGGGCGCGCTGATCGGCAAGGTCGGCTCGGTGTTCGTCTCGACCGGCACCCAGCATGGCGGGCAGGAAACCACCATCACCTCATTCCATACCACGCTGTTCCATCACGGCATGGTCGTGGTCGGCGTTCCCTATTCCAACCCCGAACTCACCAACATGAACGAGATCACCGGCGGCTCGCCCTATGGCGCGACCACGCTCGCCGGCAGCGACGGCTCCCGCCAGCCGAGCGCCAACGAACTCGCCATCGCCCGCGCCCAGGGCAAGCATGTTGCCGGGATCGCGGCGAAGCTTTCCGGCTGACAGCGAGGACGGCGCCGCGAGGCGCCGTCCATTGTCGCCGTCTTGTCATATGACATGGCGGGGACAGCTTGGTAGAGCAGCACCCGATCGGATGGTGTCATCTGATCGGATGAATAGGCTCCGTTTATCAATATGATAGAGTGCATATCCGATCCGGAAGGATCGGAACGTGTTCTGGACGGAGCGCCGCACGACCGATGGAGGCACTCCAATGACGATTTCCCGACGCAGTTTCATCGGCACCGGCGCCGAACTCACCGCGGCATCGCTGCTCGCCGCGGCCCCCGCGGCGCAGGCGGCGGCTCAGGACGCCTTCCGGTTCCTCTCGATCGGCGACTGGGGCCGCAACGGCGCGCACCACCAGCGCAACGTGGCACAGGCGATGGCCGACCGCGCCGCGTCCGACGCACCGCGCTTCATCCTCTCCCTCGGCGACAATTTCTACGAATCCGGGGTGACATCCGTCACCGACCCGCAGTGGAAGACCAGCTTCGAGGATGTCTATCATCAGGCCTCGCTGCAACGGCCCTGGAAGGTGATCCTCGGCAATCACGACTATCGCGGCAATGTGCCCGCGCAGCTCGACTATTCGGCACATTCGCGGCGCTGGCAGCTGCCCGCCCGCTACTATACTCACACCGAAACCCTCGCCGATGGCACCGCGGTCGAGATCTTCTTCCTCGATACCTCGCCCTTCATCCGCAAATATGTCGGCACGGTGACCAACATCTCCGGGCAGGATCCGCACGCCCAGCTTGCCTGGCTCGATGCGGCACTCGGCCGCTCGAAGGCGCGCTGGAAGATCGTGGTCGGCCATCACCCGATCTATACCCCGATCGGCGGCGCCGACCACGACCAGCCGGACCTCATCGCCGCGCTCGAACCGGTGCTGCGCCGCCACGCGGTGAAGCTCTACATCAACGGCCACGACCACTGCATGCAATATGTCGAGATGGGCGGGATTTCCTACGTGACGAACGGCGTCGGCTCGGAAATCTACACCCCCGGCACGCCGAGCCGGGCGGGCTTCGTCCTCGGCGCGCACGGGTTTCTGACTACCGCCGTCACGAGCGCAGCGATCAGCTTCGCCTTTGTCGACATGGATGGCAAGACCCGCTTCGCGAAGACAATTACCACCTGACCGCGCCTCCGCTAGCACCCGACGCGCCTCCGCTACCACCCGACCGCGCCTCCGCTACCACCCGACCGCGCCTCCGCTACCACCCGACCGCGCCTCCGCTACCACCCGACCGCGCCTCCGCGCGAGGCTCAGGCGCGCTCCCGCCACCAGCCGGCGGCGACCAGCAGCAGCCCGAGGATCGCGCCGGGAATCGCCGGCGGCAGCCTGATATCACGCTCGCCGGTAACGAGGCGGGCGTGACGCGGGCGGTAGAGCCCGGTCCAGCCCGGCGCGGGCGTGCGCGCGAGCCAGACGATGTGCCCGGAGCTGCGGTGCACGAGCGGGGCAAAGCGGCTGCTGGTGGCGGCGAGATCCTGCTGCTCGGCCGGATCCTCGTCCGAAGCCGCGGCATAGGCGGTACGACCGCCCGCCGAAACCCGCCACACGCCGGGTCCGCTGGCCGGCATGTCGGCTTCGAAGCGCCCCGGCGCGGCGCGGTGCAGCGCAACCCTGATCCGCTTGCCATCCGGCGCCGTCACCTCGGCCGTGCCGGGCGGGCCGGAAGGTGCGATGCGGCGGATATTCAGCCGGCCGCCGGCAATGGCGGCGCGCAGTTGCCGCGCGGCGAGCGCGGGATCGCCAAGCAGCCAGTGGACCGTGCGGCCGAGCAGCGCCGTCGCCGGACCCTGCATCGCGCTGTTGCCGGCGAGCGCGCCGCGCGCCCAGAGCCAGAACTGGTCGGACAGCAGGACGGCGACCCGGCCCTTGCCCTCATGGGCGAGGATCAGCAGCGGCGCGGCCGCGGCGGCGGGGCTGGCGCCCGGAACGCCGAGCAGCGAAACGCCGGTTGTCTGCTGCACCGTTTCGTGGCGATACCACGGGCCGAACGTGTCGCGGGCGAAGGGGAAGGTCACCGGGTCGCGCCGGCCCTGCGCCGTCAGCGCGGGGGTGAAGCGCCCCGTCACCGTGCCCTCGCCATAGGGCCTGACGGGAAGGATCGGCCCGAGCGGCGAGCCGGCGATCGAGCGTTGCCCCTCGAATTCCGGCCCTGCCTCGACCAGCAGCGCGCCGCCCGCCCGGACATGGCGCGCGATATTCGCGAGGTAGGGCGGCAGCAGCAGATCGTCATTGGCGAACTGGTCGAGGATGATGAGGTCGAACTTGCCGATCTCCTGGTCGAACAGCTTGTCGACCGGGAACGGAATCAGCGCCATGTCGCGCAGCGGCGCCGGCATCGGTTCGTCGGGCAGGCGGAGAATGGTGAAATTGACCAGCCGCACCGCGGGGTCCGACTTCAGCAGCAACCGCCAGGCGCGCAGGCCCGGATTGGGTTGCCCGGCGATCAGCAGCACGGTCAGCCGACGGCGCACGCCATCGAGATGGAACACCGCCTCGTCGTTGGTGCGGGAAATCTCGCCGCCGAGCGGCGCCGCCGCGACCGCGACGACGGCGCGACCGGCATGGGCGACCGGCAGCCGCACCGTCTCCGGCCGGCCGATTCGGGCATCGAGCGTGCGCACCGCCTGGCCGTCGACCGAAATCCGGACCGGAACCCTGCGTCCGGCATCATCCACGCCATGATCGCGGACCTCGAAGCTCAGCGTCGCTGCATGGCCGACCAGCCCGTATCGGGGCGCGGAGAGCAGGCGCAAGGACCGATCCGTCTCGCCGGGGGCGGCGGGGATCAGCAGCGAGAGCGGCACATCGCCGGGCAGGCGAGCCGGCGGCGCGTCCGTCGCCTCGCCATCGCTGAGGACGACGATCCCCGCGAGCTGGCGGCGCGGCAGCGCGGCGAGCGCCGATTTCAGCTTGCCGAACAGCGGCGAGCCATCCCCGCCGGCGCCGCCGACATCGACCGTGCGCAGGCTGGCCCCGGCGGGAAGGCTGGCCGAGAGATGGCGATAGGCGGCACTGGCCAGCGCAGCACGGCGGCCGATCGCCATCGAGGGGGTCTGGTCGCGGATCACCAGCACCGTATCGGGCAGGGCGGCGGTGGTTTGCACCTGCCAGCGGGGCGAGGCCAGCACGGCGAGCAGGAAGATCATGCCGGCAAGCCGCAGGAGGCTGCCGCGCGCACGGCGGAGCAGGCCGATGCCCACCAGGAGTGCCGCGATCAGGGCGAGGCCAGCGATCAGCGGCCATGGCACCAGCGGCGCGAAGACGACCGGCAGGGTCATTCCCCGAGCCTCTGGAGAATGGCCGGGATTTGCAGCTGATCGGCCTTGTAGGTGCCGGTCAGCGCGTACATCACAAGGTTGACGCCGACCCTGAGCGCGGCCTGGCGCTGGCCCGGCATGCCCGGCAGGAGGGCGAATAGCGGGGTTCCGTCCGCCCCCAGCGCCCACGCGCCGGCCCAGTCATTGGCGCCGATCACGACCGGGCTGACGCCATCCGCGTCGCGGCCGCCGCGGACGGCGATGTAGACCGGCGCCCCGTCGAACCGGCCGGGAAAGCTGCGCAGGAGAAAGAACGTATGCGCGAGCGTGTCGCGATCGGTCAGTGGCCTGAGCGGCGGCAGCGACAGGCACGACGTCACCCGGCGGCGTGAAGCTTGCGCCCCGGGATCGAACCCCGCGCCCGATCCGGCCTGCCCGGCATCGCCGCCATCGGTGTCGATCACGAGCAGGCCGCCGCCGCGCATGAAGGCGTCGAGCGCGGCGCAGACCGGCGGCGTCGGCGGGCGGGTCCGCGAGGTGATCCTCCAGTAGAGCAGCGGATAGAGATCGAGATCGTCCCGTCCGGGCACGACGCCGCGCGGCGGCCCCAGGACGGCGGCGGTCTCGGCATTGACAGCTGCCGTCAGCGCGGCGAGCCCGGCGCGCACGATCCGGTCGGTCGCCGGATCATCGGCGCGGACATAGGCGAGCGTGGTGTTCAATGCCGCCTCGGGCGGGGCGGCACGCGCATGCGGGATGCAGCTGGGCCAGAGGCAGAGCGATACCGCGCCCAGAATCGCACCGATCCGCAGGGTGCCGATCCGTAGCGCGCCGCGGAGCCAGAGCGTGGCCAGCATGTCGAGCAGCAACAGTGCCATGGCGGCGGCCAGGATATCCGGGCCGAACCTGCGCGCCCGCTTCACGGCGTCGAGGCCGGTGACCGGGACGAGCGCCGGCCATGACGCGGCGGCCAGCTTCGGCACATGGCCTGCCAGGTTGAGCGCGACCGTGCCATGCGTATCGCCCCACAGGCCCGGCGGATGCTCCGGGGATGCCGCGACATGGCGCATCCGCGCCGCATCGAGCGGCTTCGCGGCCGCAGCGGGCGGGATGAGGCGCCCGGCGCCGTCGAGCGCGCGAACGAGGGCAAGTCGGCCGGAGCTTGGTGCGCCGCCGGCACCAAGGTGGACCAGAGTGCGGATCAGCGCCGGAAAGGCGGCGGAGAGCGGCAGGTCCGACCAGTCGGGATTCGCCGTCGTCAGCACATCGACCAGGGCGCCGCGGCCAAGACGCTGGCCGAGAATGATCGGCGTGCCGTCGGCCAGCCGGGCCCAGACGCTGGCGGGGGCGAGTTGCGCGGGATCGGGGAGGATCAGGCGGCGGATATGGGCATCGAGCGGCAGCTTCAGGCCGGCGAGCGGCGAGTCCGGCGCGAATGCCGCGATCGTCTCGGGATGACCGCCCGCCAGTGGGCCGGAGAGATCGCGAATGCCGGGCAGCAGCTTGTCGGGGTTCAACTTGTCGGGGCGGGATGCGGTCAGCGGGCCGGCGAAGCGGATCACCACGCCGCCTGCCGCGATGTAGCGCCGCAACCGCGCGACGGCTTCCGGGCGGAGATCGACATCCGCGAGGATCAGCGCCCCCGGATCGGCCCCGATCACCTGGACCAGCGAGCCTGCGAGGCGGCGCGCCCCCTGCGGCAAGGCGCGGCGGACATAATAGAGTTCGCCGGTGAAACGCTGCTCGGCATCCGCCGTGCCGCCCGCCGCCAAACCCACCAGCAACTGGCGCGACGCGCCGCCGAGCAGGGCGACCGCCGCGGCGCCGTCCTCACCCGGGATGACGAGGCGGCTGACCCGGGCCTGCAGGGCGAAGGGCAGATCGATCCGCGCCGTGCCGGTCGGGTGGTCGGGGCGGATGGTGACGATCGCGCGGGCCAGCGCGTCCCCTTCTCGATCCTCCGCCAGCACGGGCACGCTGACCGGCGCCGGCCGCGGCACCAGCCGCACGCGGGCGCGCATCGCGCCGTCAGGTGCTGTGCCGGCATCGTCGAGCAGCCGGAGCGTGGCGATGGACCCGGTGACGATCCGCTCCGGGCGCAGCGCCGCGAGGAAGGCATCGAGCCCGGGCGCGGCCAGCCCGTCGGCCACATAGACCGCGGTGAGACCGGGATGCGCGCGCCGCGCCGCCCGCGCCGCCGCTTCATCCGCCCGCCGGTCCGCGGGCCAGGGTTCGGGATGGAGCCCACCGATCGCCGCCAGCGCGGCGTCACGGCCGAGCACCGGGCCGGGACGCGGCGGCTTTCCATCGGGGGCTCGCGCCGTTGACAGCAGAATGACGCCGCGCCGGCCCGCCTCGTCGGCGATCCTGCGCGCGGCCGCCTGCCGGGCGGCGAAATCGGCAGCACTGGCCCAGCCATTGTCGATCGCCAGCAGGACCGGACCGCGCCCGGCGAGGATCGGCGGCGGCACAATCTGCGGGCCAGCGAAGCCGACGATCAGCAGGGCGGCGGCAACAAGGCGCAACAGCAGCAGCCAGAGCGGCATCCGCACCGGCGTGTGCGCCGTGGGCGCAAGCATGCGGAGCAGGCGGATCGGCGGAAACACCTGCCGGCGGGGCGCCGACGGCATCGCCCGCAGGATGAAGTAAAGCGCCGGGAGAACAAGGATCCCGGCGAGAACGGCGGGGGCGGCGAAGCTGAGGGCGCCGATCATCGCGCCGTCTCAAGGGCGGCGCGCAGGGCGGCGAGCGCCGGCCCGGCGGGGGTGTCGGTCCGGTGGAACAGGGGCTGCAGCCGCGCCGCCTCGGCGATCCGCGCCACGGCGTCGCGCTGGGCCTCGATACGGTGGCGATAGGAAGCCGCCATGTCCTCGGCGCGGGAAATGTCCTCCGCCGGGCCGCCGGCGGGATCCTCGAAGAGCACCCGCCCGCGAAACGGAAAATCGCATTCCGCGGGATCGAGCAGCTGGAGCAGGGCCCCGCCCCGCTGGCGCGCGCCCATCGCCGAGAGGGCGGCGGCGATGGCCTCCGGCGGATCGAGGAAATCGCCAATCAGGGCGAGCCGGCCACCGGCGGGCGGCAGGGCGGCGTGCATCAGGAACCCGGCGGCGAGGCGTTCCAGCGCGCCGGGGCCGCCGAGCGGCGGGGTCCGGCGCCAGGCGGCGACGCGTTCGCCGCCATCGAGCGCCAGGGCCGCAAGCGCAAGGCCGAGCAGCAGCGCCCGATCCGCCTTGGACCCGCCGGGGCTGCTGGCAGGAAACGCCATGCCGGGATGATCCGCAATGTCGATGACGAGGGTTTCGGCGGTTTCCCATTCGCGCTCGCGGACATAAAGCCGCTCGCCGCGGGCGCTGCGCCGCCAGTCGATGCTGCGGGCCGGATCGGCGTGGTTCAGCTCGCGATACTGCCAGAACTGTTCGCCGGTGCCGGCGCGGCGGCGGCCATGATAGCCCGGCGCCATGGCGGAGGCGAGACGCCGGGCGGCGAGGATGAGGGCCGGCAGCCGGGCGGCGAGCGCGCCGGCCGCCGCGACATCGGCGGCCCGGCCCGGCCGGTCAGCCAAGGACGCGCGCCGCAACCGCGCGGATCAGTGCCTCGACACTCTCTCCCTCGGCGCGGGCGGCAAAGGACAGCCCCATCCGGTGCCGCAGCACCGGCGCCGCCAGCGCGGCGACATCGTCGAGGCTCGGCGCTTCGCGCCCATCGAGCAGGGCGCGGGCACGGCTCGCCAGCATCAGCGCCTGCGCCGCCCGCGGCCCCGGCCCCCAGGCAAGGCCAGCGGCGATCCGTGGATCGGCCGCCGTTTCCGGCCGCGCGCCGCGCACCAGCGCCAGAATCGCATCGACGATCCGCGCGCCCACCGGCATGGCGCGGACCACGCGCTGCGCGGCACGCAGGCCGGCGGGGTCGAACATCGGGGCAACTTCCTGCCGGGCGAGCCCGGTGGTCGCCAGCAGCATGAGCCGCTCATCCGCCGCGGCGGGATAGTCGATGCGGATTTCGAACAGGAAACGGTCGAGCTGCGCTTCGGGCAGCGGATAGGTTCCTTCCTGCTCCAGCGGGTTCTGGGTGGCGAGAACGTGAAACGGATCGGGCAGCCGGCGGTTCAGCCCGGCCACCGCGACCTGCCGCTCGGCCATGGCCTGAAGCAGGGCGGACTGGGTGCGCGGGCTGGCGCGGTTGATCTCGTCCGCCATCAGCAGCTCGGTGAACACCGGCCCCTCGATGAAGCGGAAGGCGCGCGTGCCGACGGCGGCGGTTTCGAGCACCTCGCTGCCGAGAATGTCGCCGGGCATCAGGTCCGGCGTGCACTGGATCCGGCGGGTGGACAGGCCCAGCGCATCGGCCAGCGCCTCGACCAGCCGGGTCTTGCCAAGGCCGGGCGCGCCGACGATCAGCGCGTGGCCGCCGGCCAGAATGGCGGCGAGGCACTGGTCGATCACATCGTCCTGCCCGATGATGACGCCGCGGATCTGCTCGCGGGCTGCGCCAAGCCGCGCGGCGGCGGCGGCGAAGGCGGCAAGAATGTCCGCCTCCTGTGGCGCGTTTACAATCGGCCCATCATTTTGCAACATTCCAGTCATTAATGATCGCCTGAATGGTTTTCCCGGAGCCGCACGCTGCCTATATCCAATCTAATGCATATGAGGACGTTGGATAGGGGCTAGTCGTGGACGATCATGGACTCGGGGCAGGCATGTCATCGGGAGCAGGTTCCGTTACCCCACGGAATGCCTCCGAGAAGATTGGCACGGCGCGGTGCGGCGGGGTCATGCCGTCAACCGGGCAGGATTGGGACAAGGCCGCCCACCGGCCGAAGGGCCGCACGCCGGTCGATTGCGGCAATCTGCCGTTCCTGATCCGGCGCGACGGCACGTGGCTGTATCGCGGCAGCCCGATCGGCCGGAAATCGATGGTCTGCCTGTTCGCCAGCGTGCTGAAGCGGGATGACGACGGGGACTATCTGCTCGAAACCCCCGTCGAGCGCGGCCGGATCGAGGTCGAGGATGCCCCGTTCGTCGCGGTCGAACTCGACTGGCATGGCGAGGGTCGCGACCAGGTGCTTTATCTGCGCACGAATGTCGACGAGACGGTCGCCGTGGGAGCAGAACATCCGCTGCGGGTCGCGCACGACCTGCTCACCTGCGAGCCGACCCCCTATGTCCTGGTGCGCCCCGGCCAGGGACTGTTCCCGATCGAGGCGCGGATCAGCCGGGCCGTCTATTATGAGCTGGTGGCGCTGGCCGAACCGGGCGTCCAGTTCGGCAAGCGGGTGCTCGGGGTCTGGAGTCAGGGTGCCTTCTTCTCGCTGGGCGAACTCGCCCAGACGGTCGACTGAGCCGGTGCCGATCGACGAGGAGGCCCTGCGGCGCGCGCTGCGTGGCCGCAAGTCGCAGGGCAAGGGACCGGGCGCGGCGCGGGCCGCGGCCGTCCTTGTCGGGATCGAGCCGGCGCGCGGCGTCTGGCTCACCCGGCGTTCGGAACATCTCGTCCACCATGCCGGCCAAGTGGCGCTGCCGGGCGGCACCGTCGACCCGTCCGACGCCTCGCCCGAGGCGGCCGCGCTGCGCGAGGCCGAGGAGGAAATCGGGCTCGATCCGCAATCGGTGGAGTTGCTCGGCCGGCTGGACGATTTCGCCACCGGCACCGGATTTCACATCACCCCGGTCACCGCGCTCATCCGCGGCACGCCTTCATTCAGGATCGCGCCCGAGGAAGTCGCGGCGGTGTTCCCGCTCGGGCTCGAAGACCTGCTCGATCCGGCGCTGCCGGAATGGCGGAAGGGAAACTGGCATGGCGGCACGAGGACGTTTCCCGTCTGGCCGCATCCGGATCACGTCATCTGGGGCGCCACGGCCTGGATCCTCTACCAGCTCGCGCTCACGCTGCGAGAAGCCGTGGGCGAAGCAATGGGCGAAGCAGCGGGCGAAACCTTTGGCGCGCTGCAGCGCTGAGATTGTCCCGCGCCGTGCCGGCGGATGATGGTCTCGGCGGCAACATGACGCGCCAGGAAAACGACATCATGCCGGAACCTCATGCCGCCATCGCCGACGACAAGAAGCTGGCGCGGCTGTGGGACGTGCTGCCGGAAGCGCGGATCGTGGGCGGGGCGGTGCGCGACCGGATTGCCGGGCGCACGGTCGCCGATATCGATCTTGCCAGCCCCCTGTCGCCGGAGACCGTCTCGCGCAGGCTCGCCGCCGCCGGCATCCGCGCCGTGCCCACAGGACTCGACCACGGCACCATCACAGCCGTGCTCGATGGCCGGCATTTCGAGATCACCACCCTGCGGCGGGATGTCGAGACCGACGGGCGGCATGCCGTCGTCGCCTTCACCGAGGACTGGCGGGAGGACGCCGCACGGCGCGACTTCACCATCAACGCGATGTCGATGGATCGCGACGGCACGATCCACGACCATTTCGGCGGCCAGGCCGATCTCGCGGCCGGAATCGTGCGCTTCGTCGGCGATCCGGCAACGCGGATCAGGGAGGATTTTCTCCGGATCCTGCGGTTCTTCCGCTTCTACGGGCGCTACGCCGTCGCGCCGCCGGATGCAGCCGCAATCGCCGCGATCCGGGCGCTGCGGGACGGGCTGTCCCGTCTTTCGGCTGAGCGGGTGTGGAGCGAGATCAAGCGGATCCTCGCGGCGCCGGACCCGCTGCCGGCGCTGCGCCTGATGGCCGAGACCGGCGTTTTGCCGCTCGTGTTGCCGGAGGCAACGAGCCTTGCCGCGCTGGAACGCCTGCAGGCGCGGGGCGCCCCGGCCGATCCGCTGCTGCGCGTCGCAGCGCTGGTGGGCGGGGCGTTCCCGCCGCTGGCCCGCCGCCTGAAGCTCGCCGATGCCGAGCGCGCCCGCCTTGCCGCGATTGCCGCGTCCCCGGACCTGCCGGCAGATGCCGACGCCGCAGCACTGCGCCGCGCGCTGGCCGAGCGGCCGGCGGCGGTGCTGGCCGATCGCAGCTGGCTGACGGCGGACGATGCCGACCGCACGGCGCTGCGGGAACGTCTTGCAAGCATGGAGCGGCCGGAATTTCCGCTGAAGGGGCGCGATGCCCTCGCCCTCGGCGCGGCGGCGGGGCCAGCCGTCGGCGCGGCCCTCGCCGCCGTGCGGCGCTGGTGGATCGAACGGGACTGCCTGCCGGATGATGCCGCCTGCCGGGCGGAGCTGGCGCGGCGCCTGATATCATGCCCCTGAGATTCGGCCCTTAGAGCACGTTCCGATCCATCCGGATCGGATGTCGTGCTCTATCTTGTTGATAATTAGAGCATCATCCGATCGGAGGATGCTCTCGCGGTTCAGCCCTCCTCGGGCCGATAGCCGGTCGCGACGACGTAAAGTTCGCGGCTGTCCTTGCGGCTCGCCTCGGGCTTTGCATGGCGGACGACGGCGAAGCGCCGCTTCAGCGTCTCCAGCATCTCTCCCTGCGCGCCGCCCTGAAACAGCTTGGTGACGAAGGCGCCGCCGGGGGCGAGGTGACGGAAAGCGAAGTCGAGCGCGAGTTCCGCGAGGCCCATGATCCGCAGATGGTCGGTCGCGGTATGGCCGGTAGTGTTCGGCGCCATGTCCGACATCACGAGATCGACCGGCCCGCCCAGCGCCTCGGCAAGGGTTGCCGGCATTGAATCATCCTGGAAATCGCCCTTGATCAGCACGGCTCCCCCGATCGGCTCGATATCGAGCAGGTCGATGCCGACGACGCGGGCGGCCCCGCGCTCCAGCGCCACCTGCGTCCACCCGCCCGGGGCGGCGCCGAGATCGACCACCCGCGCCCCCTTGCGGATCAGCCCGAACTTGCCATCGAGTTCGATCAGCTTGAAGGCGGCACGGGAACGGAGCCCCTTCTCCTTCGCCGCGATCACGTACGGGTCGTTGAGCTGGCGCAGCAGCCATTTCTGCGAGGAGGGCTTGTGCTTGCGCGCCATCTTGAGCCGCACGGCGGAGCGGCGGCGCGAGCCGATGGTCTCCCCGGTCATGCCTGGCAACGGCGTGAGCGCGCGCGCGCGGTGCGGATCAGGCGCGTGAGCATGCCCTCGCGCAGCCCCCGGTCGGCAACGGCAAGGTCGGTGGCGGGCCACATCTCGGCGATGGCAGCGAAGATCGCGCAGCCCGGCAGCACGAAATCCACGCGGTCGGGGCCGATGCAGGGATGCTCGGCGAGCCTGTGGCGGCCCATCGCGCGGATCGAGTCGAGGCCCGACGCCACCACATCGTGCGGCAGCACGGCGCCATCGATCGCGCCACGGCGGTAGCGATCGAGATTGAGCGCGATGCCGGCGATGGTCGTCACCGTTCCACTGGTGCCGACGAGGCGCACGCCGCCCATGCGGATTTCCTGGCTGATGCGATGGGTCTCCTCGAAGGGGCGCAGCAGGGCCTTCACCTCGTCGACCACGCCGGCAAACCCGGCCTCGGTCTCGCACCAGCCGGCGCAGCGCTCCGAAAGCGTGACGACGCCCACCGGGATCGTGTGATAGCCGATGAGCTGCGGGGTCACACGCTCGGAGTCGCCATGCGGGGCGGGAACGCGGACCCAGGCGATCTCGGTCGAGCCGCCGCCGATGTCGAACAGGATGGCGCGCCGTTCGGCCTGGCTGATCAGCGAGGCGCAGCTCTCCATCGCGAGGCAGATTTCCTCCCGCGGCGAGATCGTCTCGATCGGCAGGCCGGTTTCCGACCGCGCCCGCGCGATGAAGGCCGCCCCGTTCTCGGCCTGTCGGCACGCCTCGGTCGCGATCGCCCTGGTGCCGGCGACCTGCCAGCGGCGGGAACGCTCGGCGCAGATGGCCAGCGCGTCGATCGCGCGGTCCATCGCCGCATCCGACAGCATGCCGGTTCGATACAGCCCCTCGCCGAGCCGCACGACCCGGCTGAAACTGTCGAGCACATGAAAGCCGCCGCCGCTCGGCACGCCAACCAGCATGCGGCAATTGTTGGTCCCGAGATCGATCGCCGCGAAGGCCGGCGGGCGGGCGCGGCGATCCGGCAGGCGGCGGCGTTCGCCGTTCCCCTCGGCAACGGCGGCGGCAGACCCGGACAGACGCGGAACGACGAAGTTGGTTCCCATGATTCCAATATAATGGGCTGACCCATGGGAAGAGAGCAAGTCAGATTTGCGTTGAACTCCAGATGGACGACAGCGGCGACAGTGCGATTGCCTCCGGCAATCGCTGGTGCTATGGCGTCCCACAGGTTCCGACGACCCGCGACTGGGGGATAGTTTAGCGGTAGAACTCCCGGCTCTGACCCGGGCAGCCTTGGTTCGAATCCAGGTCCCCCAGCCATATTTCTCAACATCGGCGATGATCTGGACGGATTGACGCCATCCACTCGCCGTCGGCGCGAGCGGGGCTCAGCCCGTCCTGCCGGGCAACGCTCCCATGCCGCAGGGTCGCCGTTTCAAACGGACGCGTGAATTTCATATATTCTGGTCTATACGGGGTGCAGGAAACGGACAGGCCGGGATCAAGGCATGAACAAGTTGCTCGTTCCCGGCGATCGGCCGGATGACCACCCCCCCGCCAGCGCGGATTTCGCGCGGCTGCAACAGCTCGAACGCAAGGTGCTGTGGCTCTCCGCGTGGATGATCCACCACGCCAACAACATCCGCCCGAACCGCGACGGGCTGAAGGTCGGCGGCCATCAGGCCTCCTGCGCGTCGGCCGTCACGATCATGACCGCGCTCTATTTCCACATCCTCCGGCCGCAGGACCGGGTGGCGGTAAAGCCGCATGCCGGCCCCGTCCTGCACGCGATCAACTATCTCTTCGGCCGGCAGACCCTCGAAAAACTGGCCGCGCTGCGCAGCCTGGGCGGCGCGCAGGCCTATCCCTCGCGCCGCAAGGATGGGGGGGAGATCGATTTCTCGACCGGCTCGGTCGGGCTCGGCGTTGCGATCACCTCGTTCGCGGCACTGGTGCAAGACTATGTGCGCGCCCATGGCATGGTGCCGGCCGACCGCCGCGCCGCGCGCCACATCGCGATCGCCGGGGATGCCGAGCTCGACGAGGGGAATATCTACGAAGCCCTGCTCGAAGGGTGGAAACACGATATCCGCGATGTCTGGTGGATCGTCGACTACAACCGGCAGAGCCTCGACTCGGTCATGCCGGACCGGCTGTTCGGCCGGATCGAGGGGCTGTTCCGGGACATGGGCTGGAATGTCGTCAGTCTCAAATACGGCCGGAAGCTGGAAGCAGCGTTCGCCCGCCCCGGCGGCCAGGCCCTGCGCGCCTGGATCGACGATTGCCCGAACAGCCTTTACTCCGCCCTGACCTTCCAGGGCGGGGCCGCCTGGCGCGAAGCGCTGACGACCGATCTCGGCCGGTCGCGGGGGGTGCGGGCGCTGATCGACCCGATGAGCGACGCGGCGCTGGCCGGGCTGATGACGAATCTCGCCGGGCATGACCTGCCGACGCTGGTCGAAGCCTTTGCCGCCGCTGCCCGGTCGGATCAGCCGACCTGCTTTCTCACCTACACCACCAAGGGCGCCGGCCTGCCCTTCGCCGGGCACAAGGACAATCACTCCGGCCTGATGAACGCCGAGCAGATGGAAGCCTTCCGCCGCCAGATGCAGATCCGCCCCGGCCACGAATGGGACCGCTTCGAGGGGATCGACGATCCGGACGGCGTGGCCCGGTTTCTGACCGCAACGCCTTATGCCCGCACGCTGACCGCGACCGGACGCACCTATACGGCGCCGCCGGTTCCAGTGCCTGAAATCCTTCCCCACACGCCCTTTCCCGGGCGGCGTGTTTCCACCCAGGTGGGTTTTGGCGAAATCCTCTCGGAAATCGGCCGCGCCGGCGGCGAGGCGGCGGAGCTTGCGCGCCATATCGTCACCACCAGCCCGGACGTGACCGTCACCACCAGCCTCGGTCCCTGGGTGAACCGCCGTGGCATTTTCGACCGCCATACCCGCAACGACATGTTCCGCGACGCCAAGCTCGCCTCGGCGCAGCGCTGGGGCATGAGCCCGGAGGGGCAGCATATCGAGCTTGGCATCGCCGAGCAGAACCTGTTCCTGCTTCTCGCCGCGGCCGGCCTCGCGGCACCGCTCTATGGCGCGCGGCTGCTGCCGGTCGGCACGGTTTATGATCCGTTCGTCAATCGTGGCCACGATGCGCTGGTCTATGGCTGCTACCAGGATGCGCGGTTCATGCTGGTGGCCACACCCTCGGGCATCAGCATTTCGCCGGAAGGCGGGCAGCACCAGTCCAACAACACGCCGCTGCTCGGCATGGTGCAGGACGGCATCGCCGCCTTCGAGCCGGCCTATTGCGACGAGTTGCTGCTGCTGATGCGCTACGGCTTCGACTGGATGCAGCGCCCGGAGGGCTCGTCGATCTGGTTCCGGCTGTCGACCCGCGCCATGACCCAGCCCGACCGGCAGATCGATGCGGCCGACGTGATCGCCGGGGCGCACTGGGTCCGGCCGCCGGCGCCGGGCGCGCGCATCGCGATCATCTACCAGGGCGCCGTGGCCCCGGAAGCCGAAGCCGCGCATGCGATGCTGCTGGAAGACATTCCCGGCGCCGGGCTGCTGGCACTGACCAGCCCCGACCGGCTTTTCGCCGACTGGCGCAGCGCGCAGCAGGCGCGCCGGAACGGTGAGCCTGCCGCTACGTCCCATATCGAGCGGCTGCTCGCACCACTGTCCGCCGAGGCGCGGCTGGTGACGGTGCTGGATGGCCATCCGGGCACCCATGCATGGATCGGCGGCGTCCGCGGCCAGCGGATCAACACGCTCGGCGTCGACCGGTTCGGCCAGTCCGGGGATATCCCCGATCTCTATCGCGTCTATGGCATCGATACCGATGCGATCCTGGAAGCCTGCGCCGCCGCACTGCTGGCCTGACACACCTCCACCCTGCCCCTCGGACAAGGCACGCGCCCGCAGGCGCTGGCGACGTGCCGCGACTGTCCCTGAACTTCACCCATAAATTTCAGTGGCAGGACACCAGAGCGCCATCTGATCGGACACGCTCGTTTGATCGACAAGAAATACTTTAATTTTCAATATGATGGAGCCTCCGCCGATCCTGAAAATCGGCCAGTGACGCAGCCTGTCGGCCACCGTAATGGTTAATGAATAGATATACCGCAGATCACTCAACATTATTTTAACGAATAATTAAGATTAGAACATCACCAGAGTTATTGTATGATTTGAAGAGGATACGGAAAGCATTTATCAGTCAAACCGACGGATTACAGGCAGAAAATTCGAGTCATCTTCGGCATGCGCAACCAGAAATCTCCGTGGACGAGAGACGTGATCGGCTTTCTCTGGGGCACGGTTGTTCTCGTCATCCTGATCTGCGGCGCCTTCGAGTGGTTCAAATATGACGAACTCGCCAGCCGGGTACAGGCGCAGGCGAAAACGGTCGCCACCGAATATGCCGGCACGATCGCGCGGCGGTTGTTCAACCAGTTCACGGAACTCGAATTCATCGGCGTCAGTCTGCTGTCACCGGCGCCGGACGGCACCATCGCCCCGTCGCCGCGAACGGTCCGGGCGCTCTACCGCTTCATGGCGCTGCACCCGAGCCTCTATGCCTTCAACGTGCAATCGCCGGACGGCAACCACATCATCTGGTCGACAAAGAAGCAGCCCAAGCGCCCGATCACCCTGGCCAACGGATTTACGCCGCTGGCCAGCCACCCCCAATACCTGCTCGGCCACCCGCGCTACGCAGCACGGGTTCACAGCTACGCCATCACGATGCGGTTCCGCGACATCGGCGCCGACGGCAAGACCCGCTATTTCGTCGGCACGCCCTACCGGCTCGATCGGCTGCTGGCCTATTCCGGCCACGACGCGATGAACCTCGCCCTTGCCGTCACCGACATGAGAAACCAATCCAATCTCGTGGTCTGGCATGATGGCGGGCTCGATTTCAGCAGTCTTGCCCATCGCAGCCCGCACCAGGCCGCCATCGGGACAAACACGAAGCCGCCCGCCAGCGTGGCGGACCAGGTGGCCGTTCCTGGCCTGCCGCTGGAAGTAACCGCGAGCTGGCCGGCGGATTATGTCGCCAATCGCTGGATCCGCAGCGGCTGGATCCGCTGGAGTCTCGAACTCCTTTTCATCGTCATCCTTGCGCTGCTGGTCATGCTCGTCGCCCGCAGCCGCCGGCGCGAGCAGATGGCAGCTGCAGCACTGGAAAAGGCGAGACGGGTCGACGACCTGACCGGCCTCGCCACCCGGACCAGATTCGAGGAGGAGATTTCCGCACTCTGCCGCGGCGTGGCGCCTGGGCGGCAGCTTGCCGTCATCGTTGTCGACATCGAGGATTTCTCCGACATCAACGCCCATATCGGGCGCGACGGCGGCGACGGAATCCTGCGCGCGCTCGCGCAACGGCTCGCAACACTCCCGGACGCCGTTCTCCAGGCTAGGGTCGGGGCGGACTCGTTCGCTTTCGTGCATGCCAACATCGCCGAGACCGAGATGCATGCGCGGATCGACGCGACCCTCGCGCTGGCCGCAGCGCCCTTCGAGGTTCCCGGCGCATCCGCCCAGACGATCAGGATTTCCCTCGGCAGCGCGCTCTACCCCGCCGATGCGGACTCCGCCGCCTCGCTGCTCGGACGGGCCGAAGTCTCGCTGTTCGGGCAGGTGCAGCGCCGATACGGATCAAGGCGGCGGCAGCTCGACCCGTATTCCGCCGACAATCTCCTGCCCATCGCCTGGGCTCTGCGCTTCCTGCGGCCCTGCATCCCCGACATCGCGCAAGCGATGCTGGACGACATCATGTCCGACCCGCGGAACCACGCCGTGATGCGGCTGCTGGAACCGGGACGGGAGGAGGGCCTGACGCAGGCTGTCGCCCGCCATATCCTGCTGCTGCTCGATCCCGAGTTGAGCCCCGAACGGCACCGCGCGGAAGCGTCACGCATCGGCCGGCTGCACGTTGCCCTCGGCGTCGACATCAGCGCCCGCACCAACGCCATGAGCGGGCTGTATCAGCGCATCGCGGTGGACAGCCAGCGAATTCCGGGCCGGATCAGCCAGCGCCAGCTCTATCTCGACATCATCCTGCAACGTTGCGAGCTCGACATGGAGATCCAGCAGGACGCAGCGGCACGGTTGCGCCACGAGATCCATCACACGCTCGGGATGCTCGCACTGGAAACCCGCCGGATGACCCGCAGCGTCGATGTCTGCGACGCCATCACCGCGGTATTGGCCGACTGGCCGTTCATCGCCTGCTGCGCGATCTATACCGAGGCGGTGGATGGGCGCCTCGTCATCGAATCCGAAAGCACGGCGCATGCAGGGATGATGGAACGACATCCCGCGCTGCGGCTGGGCGGGCGGAAGCTGAAGGAGCTTGGCGACCACCCGATCGCCAGGGCATGGCTAACCGCGGAGCCCGAACGCGGACCGGCGCATGACTTCGTCGGCCAGGATGATGAAGGTGCGGGCCAGCGCCTTCTCGCCGCCGAGGGCGTTTTGAGCGCTGTGGCGTTGCCGATCACCGAACTGACCGGCCGGCTGCGCGCCGTGCTTGTCATGTATGGCAGGCTGCCGAACCAGTTCGCCGCACCGGTGACGAGCGACTCCCTCGAGGCGCTCAGCCTGATCGCGGCCCGTGGCCTCGAGCAGACCAGGGACGAGTCGCTGGCACTGATGCCCGCCGCCGAGCGACAGGCGTGGCGCAGCAGGCTGTTCGACGGCGGCCTGCAGATGTTCATGCAGCCGATCGTCAATCTGCGGAGCGGCAAGGTCGCGAAACTCGAAGCGCTCGCCCGGCTCGACCTTGGCGATGGACGCAGAGTCGCCCCGGCGCAGTTTCTGCCGGTTCTCAGCCAGCAGGATCTCGACCGCCTCTTCATCGAGGGGATGCAACAGGCCATGCATTCGGTCTGCAGCTACCGCAGGCTCGGGTTCGATGTCGATCTGTCGCTCAACCTGCCGCCGACGACGCTGCGCCACCCGGACTGCGCCCGCTGGATCCGCTCGGCGCTCGACACGTTCGCTCTCGACCCGCGGCGGCTGACCCTCGAACTGCTCGAGGACCAGGACTTCGTCGCCGGCGATCTGGGGTTGAGCGCGATCGAGGCGCTTCATCACATGGGCGTGCAGCTGGCGCTCGACGATCTCGGCGCCGGGTATGGCAGCCTGATGCGGCTGCGCAACCTCCCCTTCGACATGGTCAAGGTTGACCAGGGGCTGGTGCGCGGGATTTCGGCGCAGGACGAACGGTCGATCAAGCTGGTCGAAGCGCTCGTGCAGCTCGCGCTGCGGCTGGATATCCCGGTCACGGTCGAGGGGCTCGAAACACCTGAACTGATCGACATGGCGCAGCGCTGCGGCGCTGTGTTCGGACAGGGATACGGCATCGCCCGGCCGATGCCTGCCGACCAGGTGCCGGCATGGCTTGCAGAATTCCGGCTACCGTCGATGGGGGCGCTTTCGTCGCAGGCGCCCTTCATCGCCCTGTTCTAGAGCATTTTCCGATCCGGTTGGATCGGATGTAGTGCTCTATCATATTGATAAGTCGAGCATCTTTATCCGATCCGCATGGATCTGAACGTGCTCAGAGGCGGCGATGTCATCCGATTGCAAAATGTTCATCACGTTTTGAGCAGCCGCTGCTTGCCTGCCGGCGGCTCAAGCGCCAACATCTGATCCATGGGACATCATCAAGGCCCGACCATCGACATGACCGTTTCGGGAGATTTTCGCGATCTGCCGACACGCAAGCCGTCGCTCGTGGCCATCGCGGCGCGTCTCCTGATGTTCGGGAGCGCGCTTGGCTTTGTCGCAATGCTGTTCTGGCTCGCGGTATTCACCCTGCCGGTGCTGCTGCTGGCGGGAGCTGCCATCTATCTCTACGCCAGGTTCGCACCGAACCGCGGCGCGGGGCCGGCAGGGCCGGCGATCCGCATCTTCCGTTTCTGACGCGAGAGCATTCCGAGCCGGCCAGAGCATCATACGATCAGGTGGTGTCATCTGATCGGATAAAGATGCTCTATTTATCAATATGATGGAACACTTTCCGATCCGGAAGGACCGGAAAGTGTTCCAGACGTTTCCATCTGACCGGGGAATGCCCCCGCGCCGGCCGCGCGCCTATTCGGCGATCAGCGTTCCCGAGCCGCCGAATTCCGCCGGGAAATCGGCGAATTTCGGCAGTCCGTCACGAATGCGCAGGACCGTTTCGCTGTAATTCACATGCAGGCCGGGCTTGTGATCGAGTGTGGGGATCGTCGCCGAAAACACGTCGACCAGCCCGAGAGGCGGGTGATTGGCCATGATATGGCCGCCGCACAGACGGCAGAACTTGCGCTCGCTCATCGGCGTCTTGGCATAGGTGGCGATGTGTTCCTCGCCCTTGGTCACCTTGACCGCCTCGGGTTTCCACAGGCTGAAGGCGTTCACCGGGCCGCCGGACCACGAACGGCAGGAGCGGCAATGGCAGATGCCCATGCCTTCCGGCTCGCCGCTCGCTTCGATTTCGACGGCGCCGCAGAAACAGGCACCCTTATGGGTCGTCATGTCTGGAAGTCTCCTCGTTTCATCTTGTAGACGCGGCATCGTGCCGCAGCGGGTGGCGTTCGGCAAGTATCGCAGCCCGTGAGACAGCGCCCCTGGCGGCTTACTCGCCCACCCTGTCGTCTTCGGCGGAAGGCGGTGCGGGGGTTTCGCGCAGCAGCGCATCGATCGCTGCAACCGTGTGATCCGGCAGGTGCCGCAGCTGGCGGGCGAAGCGGTTGGCCAGCGCGGTTTGCGCGGGGGACAGCCCGCCGGTGTGCAGGCTGATGCGCGGGCGGGAATCGCGGGCGAGATCGGCCAGTTCGTGCGCCTCGTCCCAGATCAGGCTGAACCGTTCGCAAATCTGGTGGATCAGCCCTGGCGAGGGCGCGCCTCGCCTGCCGTGCTCAAGCGCGGAAAGATAGGCCGCCGAGACGCCGATGCCCTCGGCCATCTCGCGTAGGGTCATCCCGCGCTGGGCCCGCAAGGCGCGCAGCCGCGCGCCGAAGGGGGTCACGCGCCAAGCCTCACGGGCGGCTCCGCCGTAGCAGCACAAGCAGCGCCCCCTGGTTGGCGGCATGCGGATGGCACACCGCGAGGATGTGCGCCCGCAGCGCGCCGTCATTGAGCCAGAACGGCACCTCACGCCGCAATACCCCTTCGCCGCCAGTCCGCCGCCCATGGCCCGTCACGATCTCGACGCAGCGCATCCCGCGCGATACCGCACCGCCAATGAGGGCACTGACCGCGACATGTGCCGTCGCCGTGGTCATGCCATGAAGGTCGAGCGTCCGTTCCGGCGCGATCCTCCCGGCCCGGAATTTTGCCCAGGTGGCGCGGTCGAGCCCCGGTGGCGCCACGCCGATCGCCACCGCCGGGCGACGCTGCGGCGCAGCCGGCGGAGGCGCTGGCGCCGGTGCCGCCGCAGGCGCCGTCCCGGTCTCGGGCCGCGCGCTGGCGGGCTTGTCGGCCGACGGCGGTTCAGGCACCCGCACGCCGCGCAACGGGCGGACGTGGCGCAGATAGCGCGTCCAGACCTCGAGATCGGCGGCCGGGAGGGGTTTAGCCCTGCGCGCCATCTCCGCCTGCGCCGCCGAGCAGCACGATGTGCAGCCGCCGCGGGCCATGCGCGCCGAGTTCGAGCGTGCGCTCGATATCGGCCGAGCGCGACGGGCCGGTGACCAGCATCACGTTGCGCGGCATCCCGCCAGCCTGGCGCAGCCGGTCGAACGCGTCTTCATATGGCCCGACCACGTCGGAGTCCTGCAGCACGACGATTTCGGTATCCGGCAGCAGGTTGAGCGTGGTCGGCGAGCGCTGGCCGGAGGGCAGCATCAGCGTGCCGGTTTCGGCGATCGCCGCGAAGCCGCGCTGCACCGAGACCATGTCGCTCGGCTGCCCGCGGCCGAAGCGATGGGCGAGCAGCGGCGCGTCGTTCCAGTTCGCCGCCTCCAGATCCGGGTGCGGGGCGATCACCAGTTCTGCCGGCAGGTTCTGCTCGCGCAGGTAGCCCGCGATATGGGCGGGCAGGTCCGCCGCGTCGGCCAGGCGCTGGACGGTCGCGTATTCGCGCGTCGCATTGGCAATGAACAGCTCGATGAGCGCATCATGGTCGAGCGCGACGCGGGCGGGGATGGTGTGGCGCGGATGGGCGTCGAGCCGGGTGCGGAGCATCGCCGCCTGGTCGGCCGGCAGCGCGCCGCGCCCGAGGCCGCGCCGGATCGTGCCGAGAATCGCCGCGCGCTGGGCCTGGTTGTCCTGTTTCATCGGCTGCGCTGCTCCCGTGCATAGCGTGCGAAGAAGGTTTCGCCCTCGGGGGCGGGCATGTCGCGCGCGGCGGTCCAGGCGCCGGCCAGCGGCAGCCAGCCGAAGCGGCCGCGCTTGCGGCCCATGACCCCGAGTCCCCACGCCGCAATGCGCGACACGCTGCGGTAAAGCCCGGGGCGCCGGGCGACGAACCCCCAGCCGCGAATGCCGTAGCGCGTGGTCGCCGGGGCGAGATGCCGCTCGAAGGCCCGCTCGCGCCAGTGACGCATCATGCCGGTGAGCGGAATCTTCATCGGGCAGACGCTTTCGCACTTGCCGCAGAAGGTCGAGGCGGTCGGCAGCAGATGCGCCTGCTCGGCGCCGAAGATGGCCGGGGTCAGCACGCTGCCCATCGGGCCGGAATACATCGAGCCATAGGCGTGGCCGCCCACGGTGAGATAGACCGGGCAATGGTTCATGCAGGCCGAGCAGCGGATGCAGCGCAGCATGTCCTGGAACTCGGTGCCGACCATGTTCGAGCGGCCATTATCGAGCAGGATGACGTGATATTCCTCCGGTCCGTCAGGGTCGCCGGGGCGTTTCGCGCCGGTCGAGAACGTCGTGTAGACCGAGAATTCCTGCCCGGTCGCCGAGCGCGCCAGAACCCGCAGCAGCGAGACGGTGTCCTCCAGGGTGGGCACGATTTTCTCGAGGCTGGCGAGCACGATATGCACGCGCGGCAGGGTTTGCGTGAGGTCGCCATTGCCCTCGTTGGTGACGATCACCGAACTGCCGGTTTCCGCGATCAGGAAATTGGCGCCGGTGATGCCGACATCGGCGGCGATGAACTGCTCGCGCAGCACCGCGCGGGCTTCGGCCTGGATGTCGCGTTTCTCGTGAAACACCCGGTCGGCCGGCAGGTGGGTATGGGCGGCGCGGAAGCTGGCTTCCCAATCCTCGCGGTTGAGATGGAAGGCCGGACCGATGATGTGGCTCGGCGCTTCGCCCCGGATCTGCAGGATGTATTCGCCAAGATCGGTCTCGACCGGGCGGACGCCGTTTTCCGCGAGGTGCTCGTTCAGCCCGATCTCTTCGGAGATCATCGACTTGCCCTTGGTGACGGTCTTCGCCCCCACCCGGCGGCAGATGTCGAGCACGGCGCTCCGCGCATCCTCGGCGGTGCGGCACCAGTGCACCTGCCCGCCATGAGCCTCGACCTGCTCGGTGTAGCGCTCGAGGTAGAAATCGAGATGGGCGAGCGTGTGATTCTTGATGCCCTTCGCGGTTTCACGCAGGGTCTCGAACTCCGGCAGCCGGGCGACCGCGGCCGCGCGGGTCTGGGCGAAGGGCTTGCGGGCGCGGTCGAGCGCCTTCTGCAGCCCGGCGTCCTGCATCGCGCGGCGGGAATTTTCCTTGAAATCAGGGCTGGTATTCAGCATCGGGAACTCCTTCACGCACGAGTGTAGTGAATGGCCGCGCCGAAGTGAACGGCCCCCATCGCCACCATAATTTCTTGATGGATCAAAAAAAATGGCGGCACTTGCGTGCCGCCAAGTTTAGGGAGGAAACGTCCAAGAAAGCAAACAGAGCGAATGTTCGCCGTGTTGCTGAAAACCGATATAGCGCCGCGGTGGGGGCCACGCAAGAACTTTTTTGCAGTGCAGCATCGCAAAAGGCGCGACATTTGCAGAAGCGGTCGCAGCATATGACGCGATCGCCGCAGCGGTGATCGCCGCTTGGGGGTTTGGCGCGACCCGCTCGGGACAGACGCTGTCAAGGCGTAAGCCGATGCGCGAAACTAACCTGAAATTAATTCACTTGCGCGATACTGGCGGCATGTTGAGGCACTTCGCCATCATTCCGATCGCTGCGATTTTCGTCACCCTGGCCGGCGCCGGGGAGGCGCGCGCGCTGCCGAGCGGCGTTGCACCGGATGGCGGTGCGGCGATCGACCCGGCGCTGCTGTGCCAGGCGGCCGTCATCATGGCGGAATCCGACAAACACACGCCGGCCGGCCTGCTCCGCGCGATCGGGACGGTGGAGAGCGGCCGCCCCGACCGGGTGACCGGGCAACTCGCGCCCTGGCCCTGGACGATCGATGCCAATGGCAGCGGCCACATGTATCAGACCGAGGCCGAGGCGATCGCGGCGGCGCAATCCTTCCTCCAGCAAGGTATCACCTCGCTGGATATCGGCTGCATGCAGGTCAATATCAGGGAGCATCCGCACGCCTTCGCCAGCCTTGCACAGGCCTTCGATCCGATGTCGAACGTCTTTTATGCGGCGGGTTTCCTGACCCGGCTGAAATTGCAGACGGGAAACTGGGAGCAGGCCATCGCGGCCTATCATTCCGCAACCCCGTCCCTTGGCGCGCCCTACGCCAATCAGGTGCTGGCCCGCTGGCAAGGGCAGGGCGGCGGGCAGACCGGCGGACAAACTGGCCTGCCGCTGGTGCAGACCGCAATGACCCAACCTCTGCCGATGGCGGCAAAATCGGCTGCTGCCCCGCATGTATGGGGCCCCGCAAACCCGCCCGCGCCGCCGGTGACCACCGCCGCGGGTGCGGCCAAGGGAGCTGTGACGCACGGCAAACCGAGCCCGGGCGGGATCAATGTGCGGCATTTCGCTCCGGGATCATTCGCCTTCGCGCCGCTGCACGGCACCGCCTCCATCCTGCCATTGCAGAACCAGCCCGCCGGGGCGGGGCCGCATGTAAACGTGCCGGGAAATATGGGCGGCGGAATGGCCGGCCGATCCCTCGCCGCCTACCGGCGGATGCCGATCCCGATCACCGGTGCGCCCTCCTGAGGCGCGCCTCTTGCTTGAGTGGCGCCGATCTTTCTTCCGCTGCCCACACGGAAGACGCCCTAGAGCATCATCCGATCCGGATGGATCGGAACGTGCTCTAGACCGGGCGGGTACCTGACCGGAGCCACAGGAGCATGAGGCAGGTGCCTCACGCCCCGCGGCGGGAGCGGGTCAGGATAGCAATGGTCCCCAGGACGGGTCTTCGGCATTGGTCGGGGTCGGCGTGATCCGCTCGTTGAACCCGTCGACGCCGATGGTCACCAGATGCGAGACATTGCCGATCCTGAGCGGCCTCTGGCGATAGAACATGATGACCCGCCCGTTCGGGCAGAAGGTTGCGGATTCCTCGAGATATCCCTGCGAAAGCAGGCGTTCGCCCGAGCCATCCGGCTTCATCACGCCAATCCCGAACCCGCCCGAATCAAGCCGCGTGAAGGCGATCATGTCGCCCCGCGGCGACCAGACCGGCTCCGCATAACGCGCATGGCCGTAGGAGATCCGCTGGATATTCGAGCCATCGGCGTTCATCACGAAGAGCTGCTGGTCGCCAGGGCCGTCGCGATCGGAGTTGAACACGATCTTGGTGCCATCCGGGCTGTAGCACGGGGTGACGTTGATCGAATTCCCATCGGTCAGCGGCGTCATCCTGCGGCTGCCAAGATCGTATTTCACGATCATCGTCCCGCCGCCTTTCGAGACGGAGAACAGCAGGGCCGAACCGTCGGGGCTGAACCGCGGGCCGAAGCTCATCTCGCCGAACGAGCCGATATTGGTGCGCGCCCCGGACTGCAGGTCGAACAGATAGACCTGGGGCTGGCCGTTCTCGAAACTGGCGAAGGCGATCTGCTGGCGCGACGGGTTGAACTGCGGCGACAGCGCCATGTTCCGGCCCGATGTCAGGAACCGCACATTGGCGCCGTCGTAATCCATCACGGCCATGCGGCGGACCGGATTGGTCGGCCGGCCGGCGACCGAGATGAAAGCAACGCGGGTGTCGAAATAGCCCTTCTCGCCGATCATCTGCTGGTAGATGTCGTCGGCGATGATGTGGGCGATGCGGCGCCAGTTGTTGGTCGCGGTGGTGTAGGCGGTGCCCTGGAGCTGCTTCTGCTGGGAAATGCCCCACAGCCGGTATTCGACGCGGATCTGCCCGCCGCCCTGGTTCGTCACCTGTCCGGTGACAAGGGCCTGGGCACCGAGAATGCTCCAGTTGTTCCAGACCGGAATGCTGTTGACCACCGAATTCGGCACGAAGCTCGCCTGGTCGATCGCGCGGAACAGGCCGCAATGGTCGAGATCCGACGTGACGATCTGGGCAATCTGCGCGCCGAGATCGGAGGTATTGCCGCTGGCATCGGTGAAAGAGGGCAGCGCGATCGGGATCGGCGCATTGTGCGCGCCGGAGACGTTGATCGCATCGCCGGGGCCGTTAGAGGCACTCTGCGCCCGGGCGAAGTGCGGCAGCACGAGGCCCGCGGCGCCGGCGCCCATCAGGAGGCGGCGCGAAAGCGGCTTCAGGCGTTCGATCGTGGTTTCCGGAAGGCGTGGGTGAGCGGTTGGCTGCGGACGGCGGATCGTCATGAAGGACCTCTATCCTGAAACGCTTTGAATGCTAGGGCGTGAACCTGAAAATGAATGTGTGGACCGAGCCGAGCATATAGGACGGCAGCGGCAGCTTGGCACATTGATAGTTCTTAACCGCGTCCACCGCCCGGTTGGCGAAGGCTGCGAACAGCGGATCGCCCAGCTTGCCCTGGTCCTGCGGCGCAACCTGCGCCTCGCGGACGATGCCGGACGCATCGGTCACGACCTGGAGCAGAACGCTGAACTTCCGCACGCCCGGCGCCCCGGCGTCGATCCCCCAGCAGGGGCGGACCGTGTTGGCGATGGCGTTGCGCTGCGACGCCGACAGGCCGGAATTGGCCGTGCTCATCTTCGAGCCGCCGCCATGCGGCGCACCGCCCTGTTCGGGGTTGTAGCGGGCGGTCGGCGGGGTTTTCTGCTTCTGCAGTGACCGCAGCTTCGCCAGCGTGTTCAGCACCGACTGGCTCATCGGCACCGGGGTCTTCACCGTGTGCTTCTGGCTGGTCGGGCTTTTTTCCGCCGGCGCGGGCGGTGTCTTTTTCGGCGGCAGCGGCAATTTCTTCGCCGGCTTCTGCGGAGTCGGCTTGTGCGGCCGCTGCGGCGGCGGCGGCGGTGGCGTGGGAATCGGCGTCGGCGCCGGTGTGGGCGGCGGCGGCGGCGGCGGCGGGGATGGCGGCTGCGGCAGTTTGGGCGTGTTGTGCGGTGCCGGCGGCGGCGGGGGCGGGGGCGGGGGCGGCGCCACTTTCGGCTGCGGGGTCGGCTTCTGCACTGTGAGATGCGCCTTGTGCACGGTCCTGGTCTTGGCCGGGGCGGCGACCTTGCCCTTGTGCAGGGCCTGCTGCGGCGCCGCGTTGCCGACCAGCGTCACGTCAACGGCTTCCGCCGCCGGCGCGTCGAGCTTTTCCCGCGGCAGAACGGCAACGAGCAGCAGCACGATCGCCAGATGGACGATTGCCGAGACGATCGCTCCCCGCCGAAGCTCTGGTTCCATGGGTCGGTCCCGCCTCAATCGATGCGCGCGCCGGATGCCGGGTTTACCGGGATCAGCGTTTTGCCGCGGTCGGCTGCTGGGCAAGCAGGGCGACCTTGTTGAACCCGCCATTGGTGATCGTCGCCATGACCTTCAGCATGGTGCCGTAGGGCACCGCCGTGTCGCCGCGCACGAAGATGCGGCGGTCGGTATTGTGCTTGGCGATCTGCTGCAGGGTGGCGACCAGATTGTCGAGCGGGACCGCGGAATTCTGCAGGTAGACGCTGCCATCGGCCTTGACGGTGATGGTGATCGGCGTCGCGTCGGAATTCACCGGCTTCGCGTTCGCGTGCGGCAGGTTGACGGTGACGCCGGAGGTGATCAGCGGCGCGGTCACCATGAAGATGATCAGCAGCACCAGCATCACGTCGACCATCGGCGTGACGTTGATCTCCGACATCGGCCGGTAGCGGCCGCGGCGGCTGCCGGATTTGCGCTCGATCACGCCCCCGGCCATCTCAGGCGCGCTCCTCGGCCTGACGCGACAGGATCGCGCTGAATTCGGCAGCAAAGGCATCGAGCCGGCTGGCGATTCGCGTCAGGTCGGTCGAGAGCTTGTTGTAGGCGAGAACCGCCGGCACCGCGGCGACGAGGCCCATGGCGGTGGCGAACAGCGCCTCGGCAATGCCCGGCGCCACCACTGCGAGATTTGTGTTGTGCATCGCGGCGATCGCCGAGAACGAGTGCATGATGCCCCAGACCGTGCCGAACAGGCCGACGAACGTGCCGACCGAGCCGATCGAGGCGAGGAAGATCATGTTCCGCTCGAGACGCTCCATCTCGCGCATGGTGGTGACGTCCATCGCCCGGTCGATGCGGGCGGAAACGCTGGAGCGCGCGATATCCGCGCCGGCGATCCGGCTGGAGCGGCGCCATTCGCCCATCGCGGCGCCGAAGACGGCGGCGATGGGATGATCGGGCTCAGCCCCTTCCTGGTCGTAGAGCTCGTCGAGGCTGCGACCGGACCAGAACTTGTCCTCGAACGCATCGGCAGCGCGGTTGATCTTGCGGATCGTCAGCGACTTCTCGATGATGATGGCCCAGACCCACACGCTGGCGGCCAGCAGCAGGATGATGACCACCTGCACGACAAATCCCGCATGCAGGAACATGCCCAGCAGCGACAGATCTGAGCCAGGCGTCGCGAGCCCGGTCGTGTTCACAGCCTGATCCACCTTCAGTCCCCTTCCACGGCCCTCTGGCCGTCACCTGTTTCGCCGCCCGGCACGCCCGCCTCGTGCATCCGCATCAGGGCGGCGCGCATGTCCGCCGGCAAGCGAACCGCCCGCCCCCCTGCCCTGTCCACGCAGGCAAGAAGGAGGCCGATCCGCACCAGCGTCTCGTCGCCACGCCGGATCGTCTGGTCGAGCATGACGGTTGCGGCAGAGACCTGCCGCACCCGTGTTGCCACCGTGATCAGGTCGTCGAGCCGCGCCGGCCGCTCATAGTCGATTTCCGCATGCCGCACCACAAACATACGGTCGTGGACTGCTACCATTTCCGCGTGTGGCACCCCCAGCGAACGCAGAGCTTCGGACCGCGCCCGCTCGGCATAGCGGAGGTAATTGGCGTGATAGACGATGCCGCCCGCATCGGTATCCTCGAAATAGATCCGCACGCCGAGACGGTGCTCGCCGCCATGCAGCGCGTTTTCCAGCATGTTCGCGGTCTCGTTCATGGCTCGAACGGCAGGTCCGCCTGCCCGGGGGCGGCGGCGGGCGGCAGCAGGCCGAGATGCGCCCAGGCCTCGCGTCCCAGCATCCGGCCGCGCGGGGTACGGATGACGAAACCTTCCTGGATCAAATAGGGTTCGATCACGTCCTCGAGCGTATCGCGCGGCTCGGAAAGGGCCGCGGCCAGGGTCTCGATGCCGACCGGCCCGCCATTGTGATGCTCGGCGATGCGCCGGAGATAGCGACGGTCCATCGCATCGAGTCCGCGAAGGTCGACATCGAGCCGCGTCAGCGCCGCGTCGGCCGCTGCACGGTCCACCGTCGCCGTGCCCGCGACGGCGGCGAAATCGCGTACCCGCCGCGTCAGCCGGCCGGCGATCCGCGGCGTACCGCGCGAGCGGCGGGCGATTTCCGCCGCGCCATCCGCCGTGATGTCCATCTCCAGCAAAGCGGCGGCGCGGGTGACGATCAGGCGCAGCTCCTCGGGCGTGTAGAACACGAGCCGCAACGGGATGCCGAACCGGTCGCGCAGCGGATTGGCGAGCAGGCCCGAACGCGTGGTCGCGCCGATCAGGGTGAAGCGCGGCAGATCGATCCGGACCGACCGCGCGCCCGGCCCCTCGCCGATGATCAGGTCGAGCACGAAATCCTCCATCGCGGGATAGAGAACCTCCTCGATCGAGGGCTGCAGGCGGTGAATCTCGTCGATGAACAGAACGTCCCTCGGTTGCAGGTTGGTCAATATGGCGGCGAGATCGCCCGATTTCTGGATGATCGGCCCCGAGGTCGCCCGGAAACCCACCCCCATCTCGCGGGCGATGATCTGCGCCAGCGTGGTTTTGCCCAGCCCCGGCGGGCCGTGCAGCAGCACGTGGTCGAGCGATTCGCCCCGGCCGCGCGCCGCGGCGATGAATATCGCAAGATTTTCTCGGCTCGCTTTCTGCCCGGTGAATTCCGCGAGAGTTTGCGGCCGCAGGGCGGCTTCCGGCCCGTCCTCGGCATCGCGCGCGCCGGAGAGCAGCGCCCTGTCCTCGCCCCCGCTCATCGGGCGAGCCGCCGCAACCCGCCGCGGATCAGCGCATCCAGCGATGCGTCATCGCCGGCCTCGGCCACGACTGCGGCCAGCGCGGCCTCCGCCTCGGCGCGGCGATAGCCGAGATTGACCAGGGCGGACAGCGCGTCGGCCAGCTTGCCCTGCGGCTGGGCGATCGGCGGGGCCGCTCCTGTCGGGACGAAGGTGGAGCCGGTCGGCATCGCGGCGATCCGCTCGCGCAGCTCCGAAATCAGCCTTGCGGCGAGCTTCGGGCCGACGCCGGGGGCGCGGGTGATGGCGCCACGGTCGCTGGCAGCGATGGCGCTGGCGAGCTGGTCCGGCGGAAGCGCCGAAAGCAGGTTGAGCGCCACTTTCGCGCCCACGCCCTGGATCGTGGTGAGCAGGCGGAACCAGTCGCGCTCGGCGGCATCGATGAAGCCGAACAGGGTGATCGCATCCTCGCGGACCTGGGTTTCGACGAGCAGCGTCGCGCGGGCGGGCGGCGCCGGCAGGCCGGAGAGGCTGCGCGCGGAGCAGAGCACCACGTAGCCGACGCCGTTCACATCGATCAGGCAGCGCCCGTCCTCGATCTGCTCGGCGGTGCCGCAGAGCCGCCCGATCATGCCGCCGGCACCCGGCTGGCGGTGGCGAGATGATGCGCATGGCAGATGGCGACGGCGAGCGCATCCGCCGCATCGGCGCGGGTGATCGCCGCACCGGGCAACAGACGGCGCACCATCAGGGCGACCTGGTCCTTTTCGGCGGCCCCGGTGCCGACCACGGCGCGCTTCACCGTCTTGGCGCCATATTCCGCAACCGCGATGCCCGCCCGCGCCGGGGCGAGCAGGGCAACACCGCGGGCATAGCCGAGCTTGAGCGTCGCGGTCGCGTTGCGGTTGACATAGGTTTCCTCGACCGCCGCATGGTCCGGCGCATAGGTCGCGAGCAGCTTGGCGAGGGCGGCGTCCAGCGTGTGCAGCCGCTCGGCCACCGCCGCCGCGCCATCGGTCGCGATGACCCCGTCAGTGACGTGCCGCAGCCGGTTGCCATCGACATCGATGATGCCGAAGCCGGTGAAGCGAAGGCCGGGATCGATCCCGATGATGCGCGCGCGAATCGGCATATCCACAGTATATATAGGATTTGGCGTTCCCCGTCCGGTCAGGCGGACAGCGTCTGCATCACCTCGTCGGGAATTTCGAAATTGGCGTAGACGTTCTGCACGTCATCGCTCTCCTCGAGCGCGTCGATCAGCTTCATCACGCTGCGGGCCGCATCCTCGTCGAGCGGCGTGGTGGTGGTCGGCCGCCAGTCGAGCTTCGCGGCTTCGGGCTCGCCGAATTTCTGCTCCACCGCATCGCGCACGGCGAAGAAACTTTCCACCGCGCAGATGATTTCGTGGGCCTCATCGGTGCTCTGCACGTCGTCCGCCCCGGCCTCGATCGCGGCCTCGAGCATGTCGTCCGCGCTCGCCGCGGCGGCGGGATAGCGGATCAGGCCGATGCGGTCGAACATGAAGGCGACGGAATTGGTCTCGCCCAGCGCGCCGCCATGTTTCGAGAAGGCTGCCCGCACGTCGGAGGCCGTGCGGTTGCGGTTGTCGGTCAGCGCCTCGACGATGATCGCGATGCCGGACGGGCCATAGCCCTCGTAGCGCACCTCGGCATAATCGTCGCCGCCAGTGCCGCCGGCCGCCTTCTTGATCGCCCGCTCGATCGTGTCGCGCGGCATGTTCGCCTGACGGGCGGCGGCACACGCCGCGCGCAGCCGCGGATTCGCTGCGGGGTCGGGCAGGCCGGTTCTGGCCGATACCGTGATCTCGCGGATCAGCTTGGCGAACTGCCGGGCGCGCCGCGCATCCTGCGCGCCCTTGCGGTGCATGATGTTCTTGAATTGCGAATGTCCGGCCATCAGAAAATCCATGATTCAGCGTCGAAGCGCGCGGGGGCGCGCTCCGGGAGTTTCGGTCGTGGCCGGCGATATCATGTCCGGCCCGAATTTGATATGCCCCCGGAGCGGCCGGATGGTGCGGCCACGATCGGGGGATGGATGGAGAGAGCTTCGCTGGGGCTGGCGCATCGCGCATGGCGGTTGTTGCCGGCCGAGACGCGGCGCCGCGCCATGACGCGGGTGGCGGGCCTCATCGCCGGCCGGCCCGACCGCGTGCCGCCGGCAGCGAGCGAGGGGATCGTGGTGGCCGGGGATCTCGACGGGGCAAACGGCCTCGCCGAGACCAGCCGGATCATGGATACGGTGTTCCGCCAGATCGGCGTGGGGCGCGGCACGCTCCAGCTCGGCCTGCCCAGCGTCACGCCGGCGCCGGGCGCGCTGCCGCCCGCAGGGGCGGCGATGCTCGCGGTGGTGAACGCGCCGATCCTGCCCGTCGGCCTCGCCCGCTGGCCGCGCGCGCTGATGCAGGGGCGCAGGGTGATCGGCCTGTTCGTGTGGGAACTGCCGGCGGTGCCGGCCGCCTGGCATGTGGGGGCGAAATTCGTCCACGAGATCTGGGCGCCGTCCGCCTTCTGCGCCGAGGCGTTCGAGCCCCTGGCGCCGGGGCGCGTGCGCGTCGTGCCCTACCCGCTCGCCGCCCTGCCACCGCCGCGCATCGAAGGCGGACGGGGCGATTTCGGCCTGCCCGAAGGCGCGCTGGTGGTGCTCGTCGTGTTCAATCTCGCCTCCAGCCGCGTGCGCAAGAACCCCGAGGGCGCCATCCGCGCCTTCCGCGCCGCCTTCGGCGACCGCCGCGACCGGGTGCTGGTGCTCAAACTGTCCGGCACCTCGCTGTATCCCGGGGATCTCGCGGAAATCCGGGCGATGGTCGCGGATGCGCCGAATATCCGGGTGATCGACGAGACCATACCCGAGCCCGCCCTGCGCGGGCTGATCGCGGCGAGCGACATCGTGATGTCGCTGCATCGCGCCGAGGGATTCGGGCTCATCCCGGCCACGGCGATGCTGCTCGGCCGCCCGGTGGTGACGACCGGCTGGTCCGGTAACATGAGTTTCATGGACGCTGAGAGCGCTGCCCTCGTGAAATACGATCTGGTGCCGGTGAACGACCCGCGCGGCACCTACCGGCTGCAGGGCAGCCGCTGGGCCGAGCCGGATTTCGGGCATGCGGCCGTATTGCTGCGGCAGCTCGCCGACGATCCCTCCGCTCGGGCGGCACTCGCCGCGCGCGGGCGGGAGATGGCGACGCGCGCGCTCGGCGATGCGCCGGTGCGCGATGCGCTCGCCGCATCCGGCATCCGATGAGGATTCTCACCTGGCAATGGGGGCGGCGCGGCGCCGGGCCACGCTTCGCCGCGCTGCTCCACGCGGCGCTTGGCCGCCTGCCGGCAACCGAATCCGTGCTGTCGCTCTCGGCGGAGGCGGAAATCCTCGGCGAGGCAGACGCGCCGGACTGCGCCTGGCGGTATCCGACCTATTCGAGCGCCGGCGGCGCGCTGGCGCGGCTGGCGACCCTGCCCTTCGCCGGGCGCGGCGTTCGCGCCGGGCTCGCGCGGATTGCCCCGGATGCCGCCCTGTGTGCCATGCCCGCGGTGCTCGACCGCCTGATGGTCGCCAATCTGCGCGTGCCTTACGCGATCATCGTGCATGACGCGGTCTGCCACCCCGGCGAAAGCCTGAGCTTCCGGCTGGTGAACCAGGCGCGGCTGCTCCGCGGCGCGGGCCTGCTGGTCACGCTCAGCCAGGCAGTGACCGACGAGTTGCACGAATCCGGCGCGGTCCGCCCCGGCCTGCGGGTTCTCACCCTCACGCTTCCGCCGATGCCGGTAGGCGATGGCGCGATGCCGGCCGCACCCTTCGCACATGGCGGACGGCCGCGGCTGCTGATGTTCGGCCGGCTGCTGCCTTACAAGGGGCTCGACCTGCTCTGCGAGGCGATGGAACGCCTCGGCCCCGATCCGGGATTCGGGCTGCATGTCGCCGGCAATGGTCCGGATTCAGCCGAGCTGAGCCGGCTCGCGGCGATGGCGCATGTCACGCTCGACCGGCGCTGGATTCCCGAGGCCGAGCTGTCGCAGCTGATCGGCGATGCGGATGCGCTGGTGCTGCCCTACCGGCAGGCGAGCCAGTCCGGCGTGGCCGCGGCGGCCCTCGCCCTGGGACGACAGGTGATCGCCACCGATGTCGGAGGTCTCGCCGAACAGTTGCGGGATGCGCCGCAGGCGATCCTCTGCCCGCCGGATGCCGACGCGCTGGCGGCGGCGCTGCGGCGCTGGTGCGCGCGCCGGGAGGCGGGGGAGATCGGGACAGCCGCCGATCCGGTGGCGGCGTGGACGGCGATGGCCGCTCAGCTGCGCGCCGGGCTGGGCGCGATCTCGGGCGCGGCCTGAACCGGCTTCACCGACCAGACCAGCAGGGCGGCGCCGGCCAGCATCACCGCCACCATCACGAACGGCGCGCCGGGAAAGCGCCACGGCAGACCGCCGCTGAACGCCTCGAACACGGCAGCGCCGGTCAGCGGGGCGACGATCGCGGTGAGCCCCTCGATCGAGGATAGCGCGCCGTTCATCCGCCCCTGCTGGTCGGGCGGTGCGCCGCGCGAGAGCATGCTGCGGATCGCGGGATTGGCGATCGAGCCCAGCGCCATCAGCCCAACCCCGGCGAACAGCCAGGCCGCCGTCGGCGCGAGGCCGAAGATCAGATAGGCGGCGGCGTTGCAGGCGAAGCCAACGAAGGCGGCGCCGCGCTCGCCGAACCACGTCACCGCCCGGCGGACGAGGCCGAATTGCACGATGGTCGAGGCGAGGCCGATGCAGGCGAAATAGACGCCGCTCTCGCGCGGCCCCCAGCCGAAGCGCAGCGCGGCATAGAGAACGAACACCGCCTGGATCGCGCCGAGGCCGAACCATCGCACGCTCCACGCCGCGGCGAGGCGCCACAGATGCGGGGCGGCGGTGAACAGCCGCATCGCGCCGAGCGGCGTCGCCTCGCGCAGGCGAAACGGCCGCCGCCGCTCCGGCGGCAATGATTCGGGCAGGACGAAAATGCCATAGATCACGTTCACCCCGACCAGCCCGGCCGAGACCAGGAAGGGTAGCCGCAGGTCGATCGCGCCGAGAAAGCCGCCGATCATCGGGCCGGTGGTGAAGCCGAGGCCAAAGGCGGCGCCGATCAGGCCGAAGCGCTGGGCGCGGCGCTCCGGCGGCGTGATGTCGGCGATATAGGCGCTGGCAGCAGAGACATTGCCGGCCGTCGCACCGGCGACCAGCCGGCCGACGAAGAGCCAGAGCAGGTTGGGCGCGAAGGCGAGGAGGAGATAATTCGCCGCACTGCCGGCGAGGGAGACGAGGATGAGGCGGCGGCGGCCGAACCGGTCGCTGAGCTGGCCGAGCACCGGGGCGGCGAAGAACTGCGTCGCCGCGAAGGTCATGCTCAGCACGCCGACCCAGAGGGCCGCCTGCGAGGTCGGCGTGGCCGAGAGATGTTCCACGAGATCGGGGAGGATCGGCGCGACGAGGCCGAAGCCGATCGAATCGATGACGAGAACGGCGAAAATGAACCCCAATCTCAGCCCGCCTCCGCCCTGCGCGCGGCACCGCGCCTCATGCGGGACGAGCCTGCATGGCGCGCGGCCGATCCCGCGTCAGAGCACTTTCCGATCCTTCCGGATCGGATGATGCTTTAGACGTCGAGATTGGCCACCTTCAGCGCATTGCCGACGATGAATTCGCGGCGTGGTTCCACCACGTCGCCCATCAGGGTGGAGAATATCTGGTCGCTGTCCTCGGCATCGCCGATGCGCACCTGGAGCAGGCGGCGGACCGTCGGGTCGAGCGTGGTCTGCCAGAGCTGGTCGGGGTTCATCTCGCCCAGGCCCTTGAAACGCTGGATCGACAGGCCCTTGCGCCCGATCGCGAAGAGCTGCTCGATGAGGCTGGACGGCCCGCGCACCGGCAGCGTCTGCGCGCCATGGACGAGGTGCAGGCCGGCGGCGAAGTCGCCGGCAAGCCGGCTGCCGCGTTCCGCGAGCCATCGCGCATCGGTCGAGCGGAGCATCGCGAGGTCGATCGTGTAGCGCTCGGCGACGCTGCGGACCGTGCGGGCCATCGTCACGCCCTGCGCGTCGACCGCGACGACCCAGCCGCGCTCGTTCGGCAGCGAGATGGAGTCGAGCCGTGCTGCGAGAACCGGGGCGAGATCGGCCACGGTCTCCGGCGCCGCGCTGAGCAGCCCGACGATGGCCGCCTGCTCGACATAGGCGACCGGAATGTCGCGCGCGAGATCGACGATGCGCCGCGCCGCCTCGCGCATGAATGGCAGTTCCAGCGCGAGATCCATCCCCTCGATCGTCACCTCGGCCTGGGCGCGCTCGAAGAGGAAGGCCTCCATCGCGTCGTCATCCTTCAGGTAGCGCTCCTCGTTGCCGCGCTTCACGCGGTAGAGCGGCGGCTGCGCGATATAGAGATGGCCGCGCTCGATGAGTTCGCGCATCTGGCGGAAGAAGAAGGTGAGCAGCAGGGTGCGGATATGCGAGCCGTCGACATCCGCGTCCGTCATGATGACGATGCGGTGGTAGCGCAGCTTCGAGATGTCGAACCCGCCCTGCTCCGGCTCGGCCGGGCCGATGCCGGTGCCGAGTGCTGTGATCAGCGTGCCGATTTCGGCCGAGCCCAGCATGCGGTCGAACCGCGCGCGCTCGACATTGAGGATCTTGCCCTTGAGCGGCAGGATCGCCTGGGTCTTGCGGTCGCGTCCCTGCTTGGCCGAGCCGCCCGCCGAGTCACCCTCGACGATGAAGATTTCCGACTTCGCCGGGTCGCGTTCCTGGCAGTCGGCCAGCTTGCCGGGCAGGGTCGAGATGTCGAGCACGCCCTTGCGGCGGGTCAGTTCGCGGGCCTTGCGCGCGGCCTCGCGGGCGGAGGCGGCATCCATCACCTTCTGGGCGATCAGCCTGCCTTCCTTCGGGTGGGTCTCGAACCAGTGTTCGAGCGTGTCGGCCACCGCCGCCTGGACCAGCGGCTGCACCTCGGAGGAGACCAGCTTGTCCTTGGTCTGCGAGGAGAATTTCGGATCGGGCACCTTGACCGAGAGAACCGCCGTCAGGCCCTCGCGCATGTCTTCGCCGGAGAGCGAGAGACTGTCCTTCTTGCCGATGCTCTCGGCGTATTTCGAGACGACCCGGGTCAGCGCCGAGCGGAAGCCGGCGAGATGGGTGCCGCCATCGCGCTGGACGATGTTGTTGGTGAAGCAGAGCATCGTCTCGTGGTAGGTGTCGTTCCAGGCGAGGGCGAACTCGACCTTCATGCCCGCCGAAGTATCGTCCCTGAAGGTGGCGATGGGCGGCGTGAAGAGCTGCGTCTTCGAGCGGTCGAGCCAGGAGACGAATTCGACGAGACCGCCCTCGTAGCGGAAATGGGCGTCCTGCGGGGTGCTGTGGCGCTCGTCGCGCAGGGTGATCGTCAGGCCCGAATTCAGGAAGGCGAGTTCGCGCAGCCGGCGTTCATAAATCGCGAAATCGAATTCGGTGCGGGTGAAGGTGGCGGCGGAGGGCTTGAAGGTCACCGATGTGCCGGTGGCGTGCCCGGACGGGCCGGTCTCCGCGAGGGGGGCGACGGTGTCGCCATTCTCGAAACGGATGAAATGCTCCCGGCCCTCGCGCCAGATCCGCACATCCATCCATTCCGACAGCGCGTTCACCACAGCGGCGCCCACGCCGTGCAGGCCGCCGGAAACCTTGTAGGAATTCTGGTTGAACTTGCCGCCCGCATGCAGCCGCGTCAGCACCACCTCCGCCGCGGAGATGCCTTCCTCGGCATGGATGTCGGTCGGGATGCCGCGGCCATTGTCGGTCACGGTCATCGACCCGTCGCCGTTCAGCACGACGTCGACCCGGTCGGCAAAGCCGGCCTGCGCCTCGTCCACCGCGTTGTCGATGATCTCGAAACCCATGTGATGCAGGCCGGAGCCGTCATCGGTGTCGCCGATATACATGCCGGGGCGCTTGCGCACCGCATCGAGCCCGCGCAGCACGCTGATCGAGCCGGCGTCATAGGCGTTCTCGGTGGCAAGGTCGGAACCGGCCGTCTCGTCGGAAGCGGGAACGGCGGTCGAGTCGGCGTTGCTGGTCATGCCGGTCAAGCACTCCATTGGTCAGGATTTCACCCTTTTTCTTAGCAGAAGCGGCGCGGATTGCCTAATCGTGCCGGGGGTGCGGCGGGAAAATGCCAGACGGTCTGTAAGCCGGGTTCTGTCCACATCCTTACGGACGCTGGACGGCCATTCATCTGGGACGCGCATCGCTGCGCGCCTCGCGCGACCAACCCGGGCGACAAGGCGGAATCCCTTCGCGGCCATGATCGCTCACGCCGCCGGCCGCCCCTATTCGGTCTTGCTCCCGGTGGGGTTTTCCCTGCCGCTCCCGTTGCCGGGAACGCGGTGCGCTCTTACCGCACCTTTTCAACCTTGCCGGCAGGCCGAGGCGTGCTGGCGGTATGTTTTCTGTGGCACTTTCCCTGGGGTCGCCCCCGCCGGCCGTTAGCCGGCACCGTCATTCCATGGAGCCCGGACTTTCCTCCGCACCGCAAGCGGCACGGCGGCCGTCCAACCGTCTGGCCCGAGCTTCTTGGGCGATCGGCAGGGTTTGGTCAATGGCGGGACGAGGCCTCGAACAGGGCGCGGATCGCCGCCGCCCGGCCGCGTGTCTGGGCATCCGCGACGCCATCGACCCGCGCGGGGCGGAACCGCCGCTGGAACGCCGCCACGACGATCGCCGCCGGCAAGGACGTGTCGTAGCCGATCGCGGCGAGTTCGGCGAGGATATCGGCGCCATCGGCGGTGGCGTCGGACCACAGGCCGATCCCGGCGGCGGCGAGGTGCGGCCAGGGAAACAGCTCGCCCGGGTCCTGCTTGCGGTCCGGCGCGATGTCGGAATGGCCGACCACGTTGCGAGGCGGCACCTCGTGCCGGGCGATGATGTCCCGGCAGAGCCCGATCAGGCGATCGATCTGCCGCGGCGGGAACGGGACATAGCCCCATTCATGGCCGGGATTGACGATTTCGATGCCGATCGAGCGGTCGTTGAGGGCGGATGCGCCGCGCCAGAAGCTGATCCCGGCGTGCCAGGCGCGCCGGGGTTCCGGCACCAGCGCGTGGATCGTGCCATCTTCCTCGATGAGGTAATGCGACGACACTTTTGCCGCAGGATCGCACAGCCGTTCCAGCGCCGCCCGGCCTGACCGCATCCCGGTATAGTGCAGCACCAGATGATCGACCGGGCCGCCGTCGGGCCGGGCGTCGTGGTTTGGCGAGATCACGCGCCGCGCTCGCGCTTGATCGCATCCCAGGCGGCGTTGATCCGTGCGACACGCTCGGTCGCGCGGGCGATGAACTCCGCCGGCACGCCGCGGGCGGCCAGCTGGTCGGGGTGGTTCTCGCGCATCAGCGCCTTCCAGTGCGCGCGGATGGCCGGCGTGGAGGCGGTGCGGGCGATGCCGAGAACCTGGTAGGGGTCTTCCGCGGTATCGCCGCCGGAGGGGTTCGAGGCCCGCCCGCGCGCGGCCTCGCCCAGGCCGAACAGCGCGCCGATGCGCGCGAGCATGTCCGCCTCGCGCGGGTTCACGGGCCCATCCGCCCGGGCGATGGCAAACAGGGCGCCGAGCACCTGTTCCAGCGCCAGGCGATTGTCGGCGAAGCTCTCGCCCAGCTGCCGCGCATAGGGCTCGAAGCCGGCGGCGTCCTCGCGGGCCTGGTCGAACAGATGCCCGATCGTCGGGATCGCCGCCTCGTCGATCCGGAACTGCCGCTTGAAGGCGTCGATCTCGGCGCGCACCACCGGACCGTCGCATTTGGCAAGCTTTGCCGCGAGAACGGTGACGCCGATCGCGAAAACCTGCTCGCGCCGGCCGAGCAGGGCGGCGAACCGGGCGGAGTCGAGCGGCAGCGCGCGGCCGAGCCGGGCGCCGAACGAGCCGAGATCGCCGGTATCGGCCGCATGGCCGAGCGCCGCCCCGGCAACTGCGCCGAGCGGCCCGCCGACGGCGAAACCGGCCACCCCGCCGATGATCTTGCCCCACACGTTCATGCCCCCAGTATCGGCCCGCCCGGGTGAGGGGTCAAAGGGGGGCTGTATGAAAGATGTTCAGTAGCGCCGCAGCAGGGCGACGAGCCGCCCCTGCACCTTGACCCGCTCGGCGGGAAAGATGCGGATTTCATAGCGCGGGTTGGCGGGCTCCAGCGCCGTCGAGTTGCCGCGCCGGCGCAGCCGCTTGAGGGTCACTTCCGTCTCGTCGATCATGGCGACGACGATTTCGCCGGTTTCGGCGGTTTCGCCGCGACGGATGATGGCGAGGTCGCCATCGAGGATCCCGGCCTCGATCATCGAATCACCGGTGACCTCGAGCGCGTAATGCTCTCCGGGCCCGACGAGGGAGGCGGGAATCTCGATCTCGCTCTGGTTCTCGCGCAGCGCCTCGATCGGCTGGCCCGCCGCGATCCGCCCATAGAGCGGGAGGGTGATGGCCGCCGCCGGATCGGCCGCGCGGGCCCCCTGGAGGCGGGCGGCGAAATTGCCCTGGATCACGTTGGGGGCGAAACTTGTCTCCCGCCGGTCCGCCACCACGTCGGACGGCAGGCGCAGCACTTCCAGCGCCCGCGCCCGGTGCTTGTGCCGCCGCAGGAAGCCGCGCTCTTCAAGCGCGCCGATCAGCCGGTGGATTCCGGATTTCGACTTGAGATCGAGCGCATCCTTCATCTCCTCGAAACTCGGGGAGCAGCCCGTCCGGCGCAGGTGCTGATCGATGAAGACCAGCAGTTCGTGTTGCTTGCGGGTGAGCATCGACAAACTCCGGCGTTTGCTTCCCGGGCGCGGCTGAAGGGCCGGGAACGCGATAACGCAACGAGGGAACAAAGCGCTAACATCGTTCTACCGGCCGCCTCCGCGCCGCGTCAAGCCCTTCCGGCGAAGGCCCCGACGCAGCGTCCGGTCAGACGATCGCGCGCTGATATTGCGGCACGAGTTCGGGCTGCAGGCCGAAATGCCGGGCCACGCTCAGCGGCCAGGCCGGGTCGGCCAGCACGGCGCGAGCGACGAAGACGAGGTCTGCGCGTTCGTTGGCGATGATCTCGGCGGCAAGCTCCGGCGCGCGGATCATGCCGACGGCGCCGGTCGCGATCCCGGCCTCGCGCCGGATCCGTTCGGCGAAGGGCACCTGGTAGCCCGGATGGATCGAGGGGATTTTCTGGTGCGGCGCGATGCCGCCGGTCGAGCTGTCGATCAGGTCGACATCGCCGCGCGCGGCAAGCCAGCGGCAGAGCGTCACCGCCTGGTCGGCGTCGAACCCGCCCTCGATCCAGTCGGTGCAGGACAGGCGCACGAAGAAGGGCAGGTCGGCCGGCCATTCCGCGCGCATCGCGTCGATCGCTTCCATCACGATCCGCGCGCGATTGGCGAGGTCGCCGCCATAGGCGTCGGTGCGGTGGTTGCTGACCGGCGAGAGGAACTGGTGCAGCAGGTAGCCATGCGCCGCGTGGAGTTCGACGACACGGAACCCGGCGCGGCGGGCGCGCGCCGTGGTCGCAGCGAAATCGCGCAGGATGGCGGCGATCTCGCCGGTGGTCAGCTCGTGCGGGGTCGGGCGGTCGGCCGCGAAGGGCAGCGGGCTCGGCGCCACCGGCAGCCAGCCCTCGGGGGCATCGGGGGCCACGAACCCATCGGCCTTCCAGGGCTGGGTCTGGCTCGCCTTGCGGCCGGCATGGGCGATCTGGATCGCCGGCACCGCGCCGCCATACTCGATCAGCGCGACCACGCGCTTCATGAAGGCTTCCTGCTCGTCGTTCCAGAGCCCGAGGCAATACGGGGTGATCCGCGCCTCCGGCGAGGTATGGGTCGCCTCGGTGAAGACGATGCCGGCACCGCCCATCGCCTTCGAGCCGAGGGTCTGGATGTGCCAGTCCTGCCCGAGACCGTCGATGGCGCTGTACTGGCACATCGGCGAGACGACGATGCGGTTGCGCGCCTCGACGCTGCGGAAGGTGACCGGCTGCAGGAGCTTGGGGATACGCGGCATGGGGAACCCTTTCGATCGTGAATCTGTCCGGTCAGATGGCCCAGGGGAGGCGGGCATGCAACCGCCGGCCCTTGCCAGGTGACCCGCGCTGCCGCCAACTCGGCCCATGGCGATTCTCTCGATCCAGTCCCAGGTGCTCAACGGCGCCGTCGGCAATTCCGGTGCGGCGTTCATCCTGGCACGGCTCGGCCACGAGGTCTGGCCGCTGCCGACCGTCTTGCTGTCGCACCATCCAGGGCATGGCGGCGCGGAGGGCGGGCCGGTCAAGCCGGCGCGGCTCGCGGCACTGGTCGCCGGGCTTGCCGCCCGCGGGGCCTTTGCCCGGTGCGAGGCGGTCGTCTCCGGCTATCTCGGCGTCGAGGCCGCCGTCCCTGTCGTGGAGGACGCGGTGGCGCGCGCGCGGGCCGCCCATCCGGGTGCCCTCTATGTCTGCGATCCGGTGATCGGCGATCATGGCCGGGCCTATGTGCCGTCGGCGCTGATCGCGGCCATCCGCGACCGGCTGGTGCCGCGCGCCGACATCCTGCTGCCCAATGCGTTCGAGCTTGGCGTGCTGGCCGGATCGCCGCCCTCGGACCGGCGATCCGCCTTCGCCGCGATGGCCGCGCTCGGCCCGAAAACCGTCATTCTCACCGGGTTCTGCGGCGCGGATACGCCGCCGGACATGCTCGACATCCTGGCACTCGACGGCGACGGCCCGCGGCAGATCGCGGTGCCGCAGCTCGCCGGGCGGTTTTCCGGCGCGGGCGATGCCTTCGCCGCCCTGTTCCTCGCGCATTACCTGCCGGAGCGCCGGCTCGACAAGGCGCTGGCGGCGGCTTCCGCATCCATGACCGCGCTGCTGCGCGCCACCCTGCGCCACGGCGCCGACGAGCTGGCGATCGTTGCCGGCCAGCAGGCGTGGATCGCCGCGGCACAAGACGGGGAATCATGAAAATCGGGCAAGCCCGAGCAATTCAGTTGATATCGGTTAACGCGTTGCCATACTCTCGCACCAGCGTGGCCTGATCGCCGTCTCTCCCTGCGGCACGGGCTTTCACGGGAGGATCGCAATGACAACAATGGCTGCCATTCTGAAACAGAAACCCATGGCGCTGATCTCGGTCCAGCCCGAGACGCGCATTCGCGACGTCGTCGCCCTGCTCGCGGAGAAGCGGATCGGCGCGGTGGTGGTGCAATCCGTCGAGAACGACCTGCTCGGCATTCTCTCGGAACGCGACGTGGTGCGCAGCCTCGCCGCCAATGGCGCGGCGACGCTCGACATGCAGACGAGCCAGTTGATGACCCGCGCGCCGACGACGGCGACACCGGCAACCACCGTGCTCGAAGCCGAAAACCTGATGACCGACGGCCGGTTCCGCCATCTGCCCATCGTCGATGGCGGGAAGCTGATCGGCGTCGTCAGCATTGGCGACGTCGTCAAGTCGCTGATCGAGGTGCAGACCCACGAGGTGCGCAGCCTGCGTGAATATGTGAATGGCGGCGTCTGATCGCGCCTGATGAATGTTTAGCCGACGGCGCTTGATTGCGCCGGATAAATATCTGGCCGGTGGCGCTTGTTTGCGCTGCCGGACACACACTCAACGCGGCGGTGCGAGGGGTTGGGCCTGCACGCTGCCAGTCGCGCCGCTCTGATACGAGGACGCCGGCGCCGCCGGTTCCAGCGATTGTGGTTGCCCCGCGGCTGACGCCCCCGTCTGCGTGTTCCCCTGTGCGCCCGATGCAGCACCGCCACCGGCCCAGGGCGGATTGCCGAGATTGACCTGCTTCGGCGTCGTGTTGGCCGCGGTCAGCGCGCCAATGCCGCCCCCCACCGCACCGCCGACCAGAACCCCGATCGGCCCGCCGATGAGGCCAAAGGTCGCGCCCGTCGCGGCTCCGCCGGCCGCGCCGCCGCCGAGGCGATTGCTTGCCTGGGTGCCGCACCCCGTCAGTGATACGGCGATGGAGATCGCGAGGCCGATGGGGGCTGCCAGTCGCCGATAAGCGGGGCGGTCTTTCATGAAGCGTCTTCCTTGCGGTGATCGGTCGTGCCTGTCGGCCCCGTGATGCGCGGACTCATGCCAATGAGATTTCGGGCGCGACGGTTCGAGACAAAGATTCCACGACAAACAGCCTTGGCGGATCGCCCCGATCCGTCAAGCATTTTTCACCGGCAAGGGCGATTTCCGCAGGCAGGCTTGGCACATTTTCTGCTTGTGACCCCGGGTCACACGGATCAGCCGAACCGGGCAACGGACGGCATAAAAAAGGAGCAGGTCGCCATGAAGCGGCGTTTGTTGGCAGCGGGAGCCCTTGTGCTCGCGCTTCAATGTGTTTGTCTGCCCGCAAAAGCGGCACAAACCGGGTTGAGCGCGGGCGATACTGCCTGGATGTTGGTCAGTTCGGTCCTCGTCCTGCTGATGACGATTCCGGGCCTCGTGCTGTTCTATGGCGGCATGGTCCGCAAGAAGAACGTGCTGTCGATCATGATGCAGAGCGTGATCATCTGCGCCAGCGTCACGGTTCTCTGGCTCGTCGTCGGCTACAGCCTCGCGTTTTCCAACGGCAACGGCTTCGTCGGCGGCCTTGGGGATGTTCTGCTCAACAACCTGGCGGGCGACTGGAACCAGCCCTTCACCCTCGGCGCCGGCCTGCCCGGGGCGGTGCACATGCGGGTGCCGGAGAGCGTGTTCGTCATGTTCCAGCTGACCTTCGCCGTGATCACGCCGGCGGTGATCACCGGCAGTTTCGCCGAGCGGATGAAATTTTCGGCGCTGCTGATCGTCATGGCCGCGTGGTCGCTGCTCGTCTATGCGCCGATCGCGCATTGGGTCTGGAGCCCGGCCGGCTGGCTCTACCGGCTCGGCCTCGCGGATTACGCGGGCGGCACGGTGGTGGAGGTGAATTCCGGCATCGCCGGCCTGGTATGCGCCCTTTATCTCGGCCGCCGCCTCGGGTTCGGACAGGACAACATGATGCCGTGGAACCTGTCCTATGCGGTGATGGGCGCCTCCCTGCTCTGGGTCGGCTGGCTCGGCTTCAACTCGGGCGGGGCGGGCGGCGCCAATCCCAATGCCGGCATGGCGGTGCTGGTCACCCAGATGGCCGCGGCGGGTGCGACCCTGTCATGGACCGCGATCGAATGGGCGCATCTCGGGCGGCCGACCGTGCTGGGTGCGATTTCCGGCGCCGTCGCCGGCCTCGTCGCGATCACCCCGGCGGCCGGCTTCCTGCTGCCGGGACCGGCGCTGCTGCTCGGCATCGTGGCCGGCATCGTCTGTTTCTGGGCCGTGACGGTGGTGAAGATCCGCCTGCGATATGACGATTCGCTCGATGCCTTCGGCGTGCACGGCGTCGCCGGCATTCTCGGCACGCTGGCGACCGGGCTGCTCGCCTTTGCCCCGCTTTCGGGCGGCGCGGTCCGCCCGGGGCTGCACCAGCTTGGCATCCAGGCGCTCGGGGTTGCCGCCACCATCGTCTATTGCGGCATCGTCACCACGGGGATTCTCTTCGTGACCCAGCGCCTGGTGGGTTTGCGGGTGAACCGCGACGAGGAGCGGCAGGGCCTGGACGAGGTGCTGCACGGCGAATCGATCGCCTGACGCCGCGCCGGCCCGTCCGCGGGCCGGCTTGACGGGCGGTGTCCGCAGGCGAACGATGGGCACCCCCTCGCCTGTCATCCAAGGAGGATACCGTCTTGCTCATCGGCATCGATCCGCTTCTCACCGCCGATCTGCTGCACGCGCTGCGCGCCATGGGGCATGGCGACAGCATCGCGGTGGTCGACGCCAATTTTCCGGCGGCGACCTGCGCGCGGCGGCTCATCGTCCTGCCGGGAACCACGTCAGGGCAGATGCTGCGGGCGATCCTCGGCGTGCTGCCGATCGATGATTTCGTCGCCGAGCCGTTGCGGACGATGCAGGTGGTGGGCGACCCGGCGGCGGTGCCGCCGGCGGTGGCCGAGTTCCGCCGGATCGCGGCGGCGGCGGGAATCGGCGCCGCGCGCATCGGCGGGCGCGACCGGCATGAATTCTACGCGGACTCCCGCGATGGTTTCGCCATCGTGCAGACCGGCGACCGCCGCCGCTATGCCAATATCCTCATCACCAAGGGCGTGATTGCGGCCGGGGATTGAAGGGGTGATATCGCTGCCGGGGTTGGCGCGGACGCGGCGCCGAACTACGTCCGGACCATGACACGCCCCGAGCCATCGCCATCCGCACCGCCACCGCCGGATCGTCCCGCCAAACGCCACCGCCCCAGCGCTGCGGATGCCTATGAGAGCCTACTGAAGGCGATCGAGGGAGGCGCATTGCCGCCGGGCGCGCGGCTGCGCGAGACCGAGCTTGCCCAACGCTTCGGCATCAGCCGTACCCCCGTGCGCGAGGCGCTGAAACGGCTCGAACATCAAGGGCTCGTGGTCCATACCCCGCATCAGGGCGCGATGGTGGCGACGCTCAGCGATGTGCAGATGACCGAGTTGTACGAAATGCGCGTCGTGCTGGAGGGTGCGGCGGCGCGGATGGCGGCACAGCACGCGGCGGAGTCCGACATCGCCCTGCTTGCGGCGCTGGTCGAGCGGGACGCGGCCCTCATCGCCAGCCCCGAAGACCTCGCGCTCAACAACCGGCTGTTCCATCGCCAGATCCTGACCGCGTCGCGCAACCGCTATCTGCACGACATGCTCGAAAGCCTGCGGCTGTCCCTCGCCCTGCTCGGCGGCACGACCCTTGCTGTCGCGGGGCGCGCGGCAACGGCGGTCGAGGAGCACAGGGCGATCCTCGAACGGATCGCGGCGCGCGACACCGACGGCGCAGAGGCCGCTGCCCGGGGGCATATCCGGGCGGCATTTCAGGCCCGCATCCTGCGCGCGGCGATGCGGGATGCCGATGCGGACCGATAGATTGCATCTCATTGTATACAATATTGACCGGATAGAAGCCACGCTTTAGGTGTGTCGGCCATGGCGGACGGCGCGACCCTTCCTGATTCGATCGATACGCTGGTGATCGGCGGCGGCAATGCCGCGCTCTGTGCCGCGATCAGCGCGCGGCGCGGCGGCGCGTCGGTTCTGGTTCTGGAGGCGGCGCCGGAATTCTATCGCGGCGGCAACACGCGGCATACGCGCAACATGCGCTGCGCCCATGACAGCGCGACGGCGTTTCTCACCGGCCCCTATACCGAGGAGGAGTTCTGGCAGGACCTGCTCCGCGTCACCGGCGGCGAGACCGACGAGGACCTCGCCCGCCACATGATCGCCGAATCGAAGGACATGCTGGACTGGATCGGCCAGCAGGGCGTGCGGTTCCAGCCCTCGCTCGGCGGCACGCTGAGCCTCGGGCGGACCAACTCCTTTTTCCTCGGCGGCGGCCGCGCGATGCTGAAATCGCTCTATCGCACCGCCGAGGCGCTCGGAGTTCGCGTTGCCTATGACGCGGAGGTGGTCGGGCTCGACATCGATGACGGCGTGTTCCGCGCCGCCAGGGTCCGCCTTGGCGATGACACCGTGACCATCGGCGCGCGCACGCTGATCGCCGCCGCCGGCGGATTCGAGGCGAACACGGAGTGGCTCAGGGAGTCCTGGGGGCCGGCGGCTGACAATTTCCTGATCCGCGGCACACCCTATAACCGCGGCACCGTCCTGCGCCTGCTGCTGGACGCCGGGGCGATGCCGGTGGGCGATCCGACGCAGTGTCACGCCGTCGCCATCGATGCGCGGGCGCCGCGATTCGACGGCGGCATCATCACCCGGCTGGATTGCGTGGTGTTCGGCGTGGTGGTCAATGCGAACGCCGAACGCTTCTATGACGAGGGCGAGGATGTCTGGCCGAAGCGCTATGCGATCTGGGGCCGCCTGATCGCCGCCCAGCCCGGGCAGATCGGCTACATCGTGTTCGACGCCAAATCCCTCGGGCTGTTCATGCCATCGCTGTTTCCGCCGGTGCAGGCGGATGATCTCGGCACGCTGGCGGAGCGGCTCGGGCTGGACCCGGCGCGCTTTCAGGCCACGCTCGCCGGGTTCAACGCCGCCGTCCGCGACGGGACGTTCGATCACACCGTGCTCGACGATTGCCGCACCGAAGGCCTGGAGCCGCCGAAATCCCACTGGGCGCGGCGGATCGATACCCCGCCCTTCTATGCCTATCCGGTCCGCCCCGGCATCACCTTCACCTATCTCGGCGTGCGGGTGGACCGGAACGCCCGGATCCGCATGCAGGACGGGCGACCGGCGGCCAACATGTTCGCCGCCGGCGAGATCATGGCCGGCAACGTGCTCGGCCGCGGCTATGCCGCGGGGATCGGCATGACGATCGGTAGCGTGTTCGGCAGGATTGCGGGACGGGAGGCCGCGCGCCATGGGCGGAACTGAAATGAAGGCCGGCTCTGCGCTCGCCGAGGCCGGGCGGATCATGACGATCTGCAATTCCTGCCGCTATTGCGAGGGGCTGTGCGCGGTTTTTCCAGCGATGGAACGGCACACCATTTTCGATGCCGGCACCCTCGCCCATCTTGCCAGCCTTTGCCATGGCTGCGGCGCCTGCCTCGACGATTGCCAGTTCGCGCCGCCGCACGAATTCGCGGTCAACGTGCCGCGCACCATGGCAGCCGCGCGGCGCGAATCCTATGCGGCCCATGCCTGGCCGCGCGGGACGGGCATCGCCTTCCTCAATGGCGGCCGCGTCACCGCTGCGGTCATGCTGGCCAGCATTGCGGCGTTCCTGCTGGTTCTCGCCCCCGCGATATCGGGGACGAAGGGCGTGCTGGCCGCACCGGGCGCGTTCTATCGCCTCATGTCGCACCAGATGATGGTCGCGGTGTTCGGGCTGGCCTTTGTCTATGCCATCGTCGCGATCGCCGCGGGGGTGAGGCGGTTCTGGCGCGCGGGCGGCGCGGCGCGAGCGATCGACGGCACCACCATCGCCACGGCGCTGCATGACGCGGCGCGGCTGCGCTATCTCGACGGCGGCGGCGCCGGCTGCCCGGACACGCAGGACGCGCCGCGCGACCACCGCAAGATATTTCACCACATGGTGTTCTACGGCTTCGGCCTCTGCTTTGCCTCGACCACGGTTGCGACCCTCTTTCACTACGCGCTGGGGCGCGACGCGCCCTATCCGTTCCTGTCATTGCCGGTGCTGCTGGGCACCGCCGGCGGCATCGGGCTCGTCATCGGCGCGCCGGGGCTGCTGGTCGAGAAGTTCCGCCGCAAGCGCGACTTCGCCGATGCGGCGGGACGCCCGCTCGATCTCGCCTTCGTGCTGTCGCTGTTCCTGGTCGCGTTGACCGGCCTCGCCCTGCTCGCCCTGCGCGCGACACCCTGGGCCGCGGTTCTGCTCTGCGTGCATCTCGGCGTCGTGCTCGGGTTTTTCCTGACCATGCCCTACGGCAAGTTCGTCCACGGCATCTGGCGTTTCGCCGCCCTGCTGCGGCATGCGGCCGAGGGGCGGGAAGACGCCGCGGGCTCCGATGCCGCGGCTTGACAACATGCCCGGCGACAAGGACCACTTCGGCCACCATACGTGACGATGCGAACAATGAATAACAGGGAGGAAAACATGACAAATGCGGCCGAAGCGCCCACCGAAAAACAGATTTTCAAGGTCGCACTTGCGAGTATCATCGGGTCGGTGATCGAGCAGTATGACTTTCTCGTCACCGGCATCATCGCCGCGACGGTCTGGGGCGGGGTCTTCTTCAAGCTGCCAGGGCTTGCCGCGATTGCCGCCGCCATCGGCGTCTATGGCATCGGCATTATCATCCGCCCGCTCGGCGCCTTCATCTTCGGCAACATCGCCGACCGCCACGGCCGCAAGGACGCGATGGTGTATGCGCTGGTGCTGATGGGTGTCAGCACGCTGCTGATCGGCCTGACGCCCGGTTATGATTCGATAGGGGCAGTCGCACCGATCTTGCTGATCATCTTCCGGCTCGCCCAGGGGATCAGCTTCGGCGCCGAATTCGGCACGGCCTCGACCTGGGTCGTCGAGCAGGCGGCGCGCTCGCGGCACCGCGCCTTCTGGGGCGCCTGGGTCGGCTTCGCGATTCCGATCGGCCTGCTGCTCGGCTTCGGCTCGGTGATCGTGGTGAAATCCCTGATGTCGCACGCGGACTTCATCGCCTGGGGCTGGCGCATCTTCTTCTTCATCGGCTTCCTCGTCGCCATCGTCGGCATCGTCATCCGCGCCCGCACCGAGGACAGCTTCGTGTTCGAGCGGCATCGCGCCCGCAAGGCGGTGCTGGAACTGCCGGCAAGCCAGGTCTGGCGCGAAATGCCGGACCGGATCCTGCGCACCTCGATGGTGAACGCGATGTTCAGCGGCGCGTTCTTTCTCTGCTTCGTCTTCGGCACGAGCTACATGAAGGCCGTCGGCTTCACCGCGACACAGGCCGAAACCATCGGCCTGATCGCCGCAGGCTCGATGTTCATTTTCATGTATCTCGGCGCCCGCCTCGCCGACCGCCTGAACCGCCGGATCGTGCTGCTGACCTCGGCGGGGGTGTTCCTGGTCTTCGCGATCCCGTATTTCGACCTGATCAACACCCATGAATTCGTGATGGCGATGATTGCCGAGATCATCGGCTTCGGCTTCGTGTTCGGCTTCGGCTACGGCGCCATTCCGGCGTTCTACACCGAGAATTTCCCGACGCGTTACCGCGCCTCGGGGGCGAGCCTCGGCTACCAGATCTCGCAGGTTTATGGCGGCGGACTGATCCCCATCCTCGCCGGCCTCATGCTGCACAGTGCGGGCATCGCGCACGCCTATGTCTATATCGGCCTGATGGTGATGGCCTATGCGCTGCTGGCGATCTACGCGATCCTGACGACGCCGGACACCACGGGCGCCGATCTGGAGCGTTAGAGCACTTTCCGATCCGATTGGATCGGATGTAGTGCTCTATCATATTGATAAGTCGAGCATCTTTATCCGATCAGATGATTCCATCTGATCGGATGATGCTCTAGACCATCCGCGCCGCCGCCGGGCATTCCGCCTGGCGGCGGATCAGAAACGCCGCCCGGATCAGAGCGCGCCGCGATCCTCGGCGCCGATGCCCAGCTGCTTGAGCTTGCGGTGCAGGGCGCTGCGCTCCATGCCGACGAAATTCGCCGTGCGGCTGATATTGCCGCCGAAACGCAGCAATTGCGCCTGGAGATATTGCGTCTCGAAGACGTCCCGCGCCTCGCGCAGCGGCAGGGCCATGATGTCGGCCAGCGGGTCGATCGCCAGGGCGCGGGGCGCGTGCGCGCCGATCTCGGCGGGCAAATGCTCGGCGCGGAAGGGTTCGCCGGGCTCGCCCGGATGCATGATCATCAGCCAGTCCATCACATTGCGGAGCTGGCGGACATTGCCCGGCCAGTCATGCACCTGGAGTGCTGCGAGCGCCTCGGATGAGAGCGGGCGCAGCGGCAGGCCCGACGTGTCGGCCGCACGCTTGAGGAAATGCTGCGCGAGGGCGGGGATATCCTCCCGCCGTTCCCGCAGCGAGGGAACCCGCAGCGGCACCACCGCGAGGCGATAATACAGATCCTGGCGGAACCGCCCGGCGCCGATCGCCGCCTGCAGGTCGCGCGCCGTGCTGGCGATGATGCGGACATCGACCTTGACCCGCGTCGACCCGCCGATGCGCTCGAAGGCCTGGTCCTGCAGGACGCGGACGATCTTGCCCTGGGTTTCCACTGGCATGTCCGCAATCTCGTCGAGGAGGAGCGTGCCGCCATGGGCGCGCTCCAGCACGCCGGCGCGGCGCGGCTGCGCCTGCGGATCGGCCCCCGCCTCGGTGCCGAACAGCTCCATCTCGAAGCGCTCGGGGGCGAGGATCGCGCAGTTCAGCACCATGAAGGGCTGATCCGCCCGCTTCGAGCTGGCATGGATCATCCGCGCGACCACCTCCTTGCCCGCACCGGCGGCTCCTGAGAGCAGCACACGCGAGCCGGTCGGCGCGACCTTGTCGATGGCATGGCGGAGCCCGTTGATCGCCGGGCTATCGCCGGTCAGGCTGGAATCGGCCCCGGCACGCAGCCGCAGCTCGGCATTTTCCGCGGCGAGCCGCGCCGCCTCCAGGGCCCGCTGGATGACGAGGATCAGCCGGTCCGACTTGAACGGCTTTTCGATGAAATCATACGCCCCGAGCTGGATGGCGTTCACCGCCATCTCGATCGTGCCGTGGCCGGAAATGATCACCACTGGCACGCCCTCGTCCTCGGCCTTCATCACCTTCAGGAGATCGAGCCCGTCGAGCGGCGAATTCTGCAACCAGACATCCAGCACGACGAGGGACGGCCGGCGCTCGCGGAACGCGGCCAGCGCCTCGTCCGAATTGCCGGCATTGCGCGTGGCATAGCCTTCGTCCTGCAGGATCGCGTCGACCAGCAGGCGGATATCGGGCTCGTCATCGATGATCAGTATCTCGGACATGAATCTCCTAACTCGCCTTCAGCACCAGTGTTACCACGGCTCCGGCCCCATCCTCGCGGTCGGCGAGTTCAAGTCTGCCGTGATGATCTTCCATGATCTTGCGAACGATGGCGAGGCCCAGCCCGGTTCCTTTCGGCTTCTGCGTTATATAGGGCTCGACCAGCCGGGCGCGATCCTGCACGGGCAGGCCGATTCCATCATCGCTGACCGAGACCCTGAACTCTTCGCCCTGCCGCTCGATGCGGAGCCGGACATGGCCGTTGGCGGCCTCGCGCCCCACATTGTCCGGGCGCATGCCGATGGCGTCGGCCGCGTTCTGCAACAGGTTGGTCAGCGCCTGGCCGATCAGGCGGGCGTCGCACGCCGCACGCGGCGCGGGTTCGGGGCTTTCCACCACCCATTCGATGCCGGGATGCGCCCCGCGCTGGAGGATCACCGCCTCGCGCGCGATCCGCGCCAGATCCTCGGGCTTGATGCTGGGCTGGGGCATCCGCGCGAAGGCGGAGAATTCATCGACCATCCGCCCGATATCGCCGACATGGCGGACGATCGTGTCGGCGCACTGGGTGAAGCTGTCCTTGTCGGAGGTGATCTCGCGGGCGAACCGCCGCTTCAGCCGCTCGGCAGAGAGCTGGATGGGGGTCAGCGGGTTCTTGATCTCATGCGCGATCCGCCGCGCCACATCGGCCCAGGCGGCCTTGCGCTGCGCCGATTGCAGCTCGGTGATGTCATCGAAGGTGACGACGAAGCCGGTCGGCCGTTCGCCCTTGAGATCGGCGCCGATGCGCACGAGAAATACCCTTCGGTCGCCGCCTCTCGCGTAATCGATCTCGCCGGTCGCCGGCCGCGCCGGGGTCTCGCGAACCTGGTCGAGCAGCGGCAGGAAGGCCGGCACGAGATCGCCGAGCGCGCCGCCCAGGTGATCGAGCAGGTCGATCCCGAGCAGGTCGGAGGCGGCGCGGTTGGGCAGTTCGATCCGGCCGCGCGGGTCAAGCCCGATGACCCCGGCGGAAACCCCCGCCAGCACGGTTTCGGTGAAGCGGCGACGCTCGTCGATCTGGCCATAGGCGCTCATCAGCTCGGCGCGCTGCTCGGCGATCTGCCCGGTCATGCGGTTGAAGGCGCGGGAGAGGCCGGCAACGTCGTCGCGCGTGTCGCCTTCCGGAACCCGCACATGATAGTCGCCGGTGCGCACCCGCTCGGCCGCCTCGATGAGGTAGGAGATCGGCCGGGCGATCTGGTTGGCGAAGAGCAGCCCGATCAGCGCGGCGCCGGAGAGCACCAGCAGCGCCACGGTCGCGAAGATCAGCGCGAAGAACAGCTCGAACTGGGCGCGGTGATGTTCCAGCCGGTTATATTCCGCGACGGCCTGGCGCGTACGGTCGACATGGGCGAGGATGGAAGGGTCGATCGGCCGCTCGACCATCAGCATCAGCGTCGGCGTCGCCTCCAGCTCGACGACGGCGCGCTCCAGCAGCGAGTTCGGCGCGCTCCAGACAGCGACCTGGTGCTTCTCCGCCTCGGCGATGATGTTGCCGGGCGGCAGGGTCACCCCCTCGGAGGAGAACAGCCCAGCCGAGGCCACCACCTTGTTCGTCAGCGGCTCGAAGATCGCCGATTGCGTGAGACCGTGCAGCGCGGTCTGCGCCACCAGAACGTTCAGGAATCCCTGGTCGAAGAAATTCTGCGGATTGCCGTAGAAGATCGGCCCGTTCTGGTTGAGCTGGTTGGCGATCGCCAGCGCATCGAGCCGGATGCTGTTCTTCTTCGCGTCGAGATAGCCTTCGGCGACCTGCTGGCTTTCGGCGAGTGCGGTGCGCACCCGCTGGTTGAACCAGGCCTGGATGCCGAGATTGAAGAAGACGGCGGCAAAGATGGCAACGAGGATGGCCGGCACCGCAGCCACGCCGCCGAACAATAGCACGAGGCGGACATGAAGCCGCGCCCCCGCCGCGCCGCGCCGGCTTTCCATCACCACGCGGGTGACGCTGGCCGCCAGCACCGTGATCAGCAGCAGCAGGATCGCGATATCGCCGATCGCAAGACCCACGGCGGCGCCCGAATGCAGCTCGAGCTTGATGCCGCCGGCGAGATAGGCGAACGAGCCGATCCCGAGCAGCAGCGCGAGCGTCGCCAGGATGAGCGTCGATACCCGGCCGAGCAGGAAATCGAGCGGCCCCCTGCGGCGCGGCTTCGCGGGCAACGCGAGCGGTGCGGCTTGCGGTTCCATCGCCCTCTCAGCCAACCCGGCGGGTCACGCCGATATCGTGCTCGCGGATCTTCTTGCGCAGCGTGTTGCGGTTGAGACCCAGCATCGCCGCGGCGCGAATCTGGTTGCCGCGGGTCTCTCCGAGCACGAGGCGGATCAGCGGCGCCTCGAAGGTGGCGATCATGCGGTCGTAGAGAACGCCGTCCTCGCCGGCCTCGCGCGCCTCGGCGATCAGGCGCGCGACATGCCGCTCGATCACGTGCTCGATACCCTGCTGCGCCCCCGCGCCCGGCTCGTCTCCCGCGGCGTGTGCCGCCTCGTCCATCGTCCGGTCGGCGAGCTCGGCCTCGATGATTTCCTCGGTGATCGTCGCCTGCGGCACCAGGGCGGACAGCCGGCGCATCAGGTTTTCGAGCTCGCGCACATTGCCCGGCCAGCGATGCTGCGCAAGCCGCGCCATCGCCTCGGGCGCCATGGTCTTGGCCGGCAGCCCCTCCGCATGGGCGCGGTTGAGGAAATGTTGCGCCAGAAGCGGAATGTCATCCGGCCGCTCGCGCAGGGGCGGCAGCCGGATGGGCACCACATTGAGCCGGTAGAACAGGTCCTCGCGGAACTGGCCCGAGCGGATCAGCACCCTGAGGTCGCGATGGGTGGCGGCGACGATGCGGGCATTCGCCCGGATCGGCTGGCGCCCGCCCACGGTGGTGAACTCGCCCTCCTGCAACACGCGCAGCAGCCGCGTCTGCGCCTCGGGCGGCATGTCACCGATCTCGTCGAGGAACAGCGTGCCGCCGGCGGCCTGTTCGAAGCGGCCGACATGGCGGTTGGTCGCCCCGGTGAAGGCGCCGCGCTCATGGCCGAACAACTCGCTCTCGATCAGTTCGCGCGGGATCGCGGCCATGTTGATCGCCACGAACGGCCCCTGCCGGCGGCGGCCGTAATCGTGCAGCGCGCGGGCGACAAGCTCCTTGCCCGAGCCGGATTCGCCGGTGATCATCACCGTCAGGTCGGTCGTGGTCAGGCGGGCGATGACGCGGTAGATCTCCTGCATCGCCGCGGAACGGCCGATCAGCGGAAGATTGTCCTCCGGGCTGCCCTGGGTCTCGGCGGGTGCGGTGAGCGGCGGCTGCTTCAGCGCGCGATCGACGATGGCGAGGAGTTCGCCGAGGTCGAACGGCTTCGGCAGATATTCGAAGGCCCCCCGCTGGGTGGACTGCACGGCGGTCAGGATCGTGGTCTGCGCGCTCATCACCAGAACGGGGAGTTCGGGGCGGATGCGCTTGATCCGCGGCACGAGATCGAGTCCGTTTTCGTCCGGCATCACCACGTCGGTGATGACAAGGTCGCCCTCGCCATCCTCGACCCAGCGCCAGAGCGTGGCCGCCGAGGAGGTGGTGCGCACCTGGTAGCCCGACCGGCCCAGCGCCTGGGTGAGCACGGTGCGGATCGAGCGGTCGTCATCGGCGATCAGGATGGTCGGCAGCGTGGTCATGGCGAGCTCTCGGCGCGATCCTCGAACTGAGGGAGATGGATGCGGAATTCGGTGCGGCCGGGCCGGCTGTCGACGTTGATGAGCCCGCCGTGATCGGCGACGGTCTTCGCGACCAGCGCAAGCCCCAGCCCCGAACCGGCGGCCTTGGTGCTGACGAAGGGCTCGAACAGGTGGCGCCGGATATCCTCGGGAATTCCCGCGCCATTGTCGCGCACCGCGATGAAGATCGGCAGGTTGCGCTGCCCGCGCGCGGGGGATGCGGCCAGCCGCACCCCGTGCTGGAAGCCGGTCATCAGCGTGATCTCGCCATCCGGCCGCTGGGTTTCGGCGATCGCCTCGGCGGCGTTCTTCACGAGGTTGAGCAGGACCTGGACGAGCTGGTCGCGATTGCCGAGGACCGGCGGCAGCGAGGGGTCGTAGGTCTCGACGAAATGGATGCGCGCGCCGAAGCCCGATTGCGCGAGCCGGCGCACATGTTCGAGAACGCGATGGATGTTGATGGCCGTCACGTCGAGCGGCTTGTCGCCGAACACCTCGATCCGCTCGACAAGGTCGCGGATCCGGTCGACCTCGTCGCGGATCAGCACCGCGAGTTCGCGGTCCGCCGGCGTGGCGTTCGCCTCGAGCAGCTGTGCTGCGCCGCGTATGCCCGAAAGCGGGTTCTTGACCTCGTGCGCGAGCACCGCCGCCATGCCGGTGATGCTGCGCGCGGCGTTCCGCGCCGAGAGCTGCTGGTCGAGTGCGCGGGCGGCGGAGCTGTCCTGCAGGGTGACGGCGAGATGGCCCGGCGCATCCACGATCGCCGCCGCCTGCATCGACACGCCGCGACGCGCGAAGCGCGGGCCTTCGAGGACGAGATCATGCCCGGCAACCGGCGCCTCGTCGCGCCGGGCGCGGTCGAGCAGGATGAAGATCGGGTGATCGGCCGGCACGAATTCGTGCAGCGCGCGGCCGGCCAGCACCGCCTGCGACGCGCCGAACATCTCCTCCGCCGCGTAGTTGGCGAAGAGAAACCGGTCCTCGGCGTCAAGCTCGATCACCGCGAGCGGCAGTGCGGCGAGGAGCTGCCCTGCTCCGGTCGGCATGTCGGGTGTGCTGATCGCGGGTCCCCGGCGCGCGAAGGCGCCGCGCGGGGCGGTCATGCGGCCGCCTGCACCGGCGCCGCCGCCTCGCCCATCGCCCGGGCATGGATGTCATGGATCATTGCCTCGACCACGGCGGGATCGTCCTGCCGGTTGACGACGCCGCGGAACTCGGCGGCCCCCGGCAGGCCGCGCACATACCAGCCGATATGCTTGCGGGCCACGCGCAGGCCGGGCTGCTCGCCGTAATGCGCGCGCATCGCGCGGTAATGGCGGATCAGCACGTCGCGCCGGGTTTCGAGGTCTGGCGGCGGAACCTTCTGCCCGGCGGTGAGATAGCGCGCGACCTGGGCGAGAAACCACGGCCGCCCATAGGCGCCGCGGCCGATCATCACGCCATCGGCCCCCGAGCGGCGCAGCGCCTCCTCGGCCTCGTCCTCGGTCGTGATGTCGCCATTGGCGATGACGGGGATGGCGACCGCATCCTTCACCGAGGCGATGAAATCCCAATCCGCCGTGCCCTCGTAGAATTGCTGGCGGGTGCGGCCATGCACCGTGACCATGGCGATGCCGCTTTCCTGCGCGATCCGCGCGAGGGTCGGCGCGTTCAGGCTCTGCCGGTCCCAGCCCATGCGCATCTTCAGCGTCACCGGCACGTCGACAGCCCTCGCCGTGGCTTCGAGGATGCGCGCCGCGCGCAACTCATCACGCATCAGCGCCGAGCCGGCCATCTGGCCGACCGCCACCTTCTTCACCGGGCAGCCGAAATTGATGTCGACCAGATCGGCGCCGCCGGCGACGGCGATGCGCGCCGCCTCCGCCATCGCATCCGGATCGCAGCCGGCGAGCTGCACCGAGTTCGGCCCCGTCCCCTCATCGACCGACGCCATGCGCAACGTTGCCGCGTTCTCGTGGATCATCGCCCAGGAGGCGATCATCTCCGAGACCACGAGCCCGGCGCCCATCGACTTGACCAGCCGGCGGAACGGCAGGTCGGTAACGCCGGACATCGGCGCCAGGATCACCGGCGTCTCGATCGTCACATCGCGCGCGGCGCCGCCCGGCGCCTTGAGCCGGATCGGCCGCAATTTCGGAAAGTTGCTCATCTCGTTGCCCATGAATTAAGCACTACAGGGCCGGGCATTGACGCGCAATCGTCCAGTTGCCAAAGCCGCCCTGTTCCCGCGCGAACCCTGCCTGCACGCCATCTGGAGATCCCGGCCCATGGACATCAAGACCCTTCTCGCCCGCGGCGCCCTGCCCCGTGCCGGCACCGGCTATGACGTGCATGTGCTGGCCGAGGGCAGGAAGCTGATGCTGTGCGGCATCGAGGTGCCGCATGAAAGGGGGCTGGCCGGCCATTCCGACGCCGATGTGGCGCTGCACGCACTTTGCGACGCGATTTACGGCGCGATGGCGGAGGGCGATATCGGCCGGCATTTCCCGCCCTCGGAGGCCACCTGGAAGGATGCGGATTCGGCGCGGTTCCTTCGCCATGCGGCGGGGCTGGTCGCGGAAAAGGGCGGCGCGATCGCCAATGTCGACATCACCATCATCTGCGAGCGGCCGAAAATCACGCCCCACGCGCTGGCGATGCGCAGCCGAGTCGCCGAACTGGCCGGCATTCCGCTCGATCGGGTGTCGGTGAAGGCGACGACCTCCGAGCGCCTCGGCTTCACCGGCCGTGGCGAGGGGATCGCCGCACAGGCCGCGGTGATGCTGCTGATGCCGTTCGTCGCGTAACCCCGGCTGCCGCTCATCCCCCCTGGCGGTGGGGCGTCTTCAGCAGGACGAGCGAGACCGCCGCAGCGCCGAGACATATCCAGGCGGAGAGGCGCAGCGCGTCATCGAGGCTCCAGGTGCTGGCATCGAGTTGCAGCCGGCCGGCGATCATCGCCATCGCCTGCGCGTGGGAGACGCCGTCTTGCCGTGCATGGGCGAGCGTCTGCCGCAGGACGGACTCGCTCATCGCCCCGCGCGTCAGCGCCGCGACGGCCTCGGTGTGCCGCTGCCAGAGCGTCTGCAGCATCGTGACGCCGACGATGTCGCTGGCGAGGCGAATGAAATTGCTAGTCGTCGAGGCCGCCGCAAGATCCTCGACCGGGATTTCCGACAGGATGATCATGGTCAGCGGCACGAACAGCATCCCGACCGCAATGCCTTGCAGCAGCTCGCTCGGCACCGTTGCCGCAAGGCCGATCTCGGGATTGTAGACGGCGATGGCGAAGGCGATGGCGAAGAGCAGGAAACACAGCGCGGCGAGGACCCGCAGGCTGACATGCCGGGCGATGCGCCCCATGGCGGAGGCCACCGGAATCGCGGTGAGCGCCAGCGGGATCAGCAAAACCCCGCCCCACCAGCCATTGTAGCCGAGATCGATCTCGGTCCAGAGCGGCAGGATCGAGCTCCAGCCGACAAAGATCGACCAGCCGAGGCAGAGCAGCAGCAGGCCGAAGCCGAAATTCCGGTTGGTCACGAAGCGCAGTTCGAGCAGCGGGGCCTCGCTCGTCAGCTCCCAGATCACGAAGCAGCCGAGCAGCAGGAGGGCGGCGATCGTGTAGCGCTGGATGAAGGGCGAGCCGAACCAGCCGAACTGCTCGCCCTGGTTCAGCACGATCTGCAGTGCGATCAACCCGAGCCAGAGCAGGGCGAGGCCGACAAGGTCGAAAGGCGGCGGCGGCGCCGTCGGCCGGTCTTCCGGCAGGGAGACCCGGATCAGCACGAAGGCGAGCAGGGCGAAGGGGATCACCAGCCAGAACAGGTCGATCCAGTCGTAATTCACCGCCAGCCAGCCGCCGAAGGCCGGGCCGAAAAAGAACGGCACCAGCATCGAATTGCTCCATAGCGCCGTGGCCAGCGTGTGATGGCGCTTCGGGAAGTGGCGCAGCAGCAGCGTCTGCACCAGCGGCACCAGCAGGCCGGACGAAATGCCCTGCACCCCGCGCGCCACCAGCATCGTCATCAGCGAATGGGACAGGATTCCCATCCCCGCGCCGACCGCCAGCATGATCATGCTGGCGAGAAACAGACGCTTGAAGCCGAGCTTGCGGGCGAACCAGGGCATCAGCGCGATGCCGAGCGCCCAGTGGATGAGGAAATAGGTCAGCGTCCACAGCGCGTGATCGCTGCTGGTCGCCAGCCGGCCGGCGACATAGGGGTAGATGCTTTGCAGCGAGCCGCCGCAGAACGATCCGGCGGCAAGGCCGAGGCAGGCGCCGATGGTCATCGGCAGCAGCGCGACCTCGCCGTTAGAGCGCGTGGGCGAAGGGCGATCAAGTTCGCGTGTGGGTGATGAGGCAGACATTCTGCCCGAAAATAGAAAGACCTCCCGCCCTGTCCAGATCGCGGCGCGGGGTTCAGCCTTGCGAAAACGCGATCATGCGCCAGTCTGGCGCAGATTTCGTTAACCGTTTCGTGTCATTGTCGCGGTATTCCGTCTGGGCTGCCATTTGCTGCGCTGCGGTGGCCTCGTTGGATCGGCGGGCGTATACGCGCAGCCACAACCTGACCATGGGGGACCAACGATGACCGCAGCCTCGCCCGCCCTCGCCAAGACCCGTGTCACCGCCCTGCCGGGCGATGGGATCGGCCCCGAAGTCTTCGACGCGACGCGCCGCATCTTCGAGGCCGCCAATGCGCCGGTCGAATGGGAAATCGCCGAAGCCGGCGCCGAAGTGTTCCGGAAGGGCATCGCTTCCGGCGCGCCGCGCGAAACCCTCGACTCCATCGCCCGCAACGGGATCGCGCTGAAGGGGCCGCTGGAAACCCCGGTCGGCTATGGCAACAAATCGGCCAACGTCACCCTGCGCAAGCATTTCGAGCTTTACGCCAATATCCGCCCGGTCCGCGAACTGCCTGGCGTGAAGACGCCCTTCACCGGGCGCGGGATCGACATGGTCATCGTTCGCGAGAATGTCGAAGACGTCTATGCCGGCATCGAGCACATGCAGACGCCGGATGTCGCCCAGTGCCTCAAGCTGATGACCCGGCCGGGCTGCGAGCGCATCATCCGCGCCGCCTTCGGTCTTGCCCAGGCGGAAGATCGCCGGAAGCTGACCTGTGCGAGCAAGGCGAACATCATGAAGCTCACCGAGGGCATGATGAAGCGCGTGTTCGAGGCGGTCGGGCCCGACTATCCGGACATCGCGCAGGACCACATCATCATCGACAACTGCGCCCACCAGCTCGTCATTGCCCCCGAGCAGTTCGACGTGATCGTGACCTCCAACATGAACGGGGACATCATTTCCGATCTCGCCGCCGGGCTGGTCGGCGGTCTCGGCATCGCGCCGTCCTCCAATCTGGGCGATCACGCGGCGATCTTCGAGGCGGTGCACGGCTCGGCGCCGACCATCGCCGGCAAGGGCCTCGCCAACCCGACCGCGCTGCTCTCCGCCGCGATCATGATGCTCCGCCATATCGGCGCCTTCGAGACGGCGGAAACGATCGAGCAGGCGCTGTTCATCACCCTCGCCGAGGGCGAGAACCTGACCGGCGATCTCTCGCCCCGCGGCCACGGCGTCGGCACCGACAAATTCGTCGGCCAGGTGATCGAGAATCTCGGCCGCACCAGCAATCTGCCCTCGCGCGCCTACCGGCCGCTGACGCTCAAGGCCTGGCCGGACCGCACCGCGCATACCGAACCCGCGAGCCGCGAGTTGCTCGGCGTCGATATCTTCCTCGAAAGCAGCCTGTCGGCGGCCGAACTCGGCGCCTCGCTGACCGCGATTGCCGAAGGCAGCGCTCTGCGCCTTGATTCGATTTCCAATCGCGGTGTGCAGGTCTGGCCTGCAACCGGCGGCAGCACCTTCCTCGTCGATCATTTCGACTGCCGCTTCATGCTCAAGGAGCCCGCCGCCGGCAACGGGCCGCAGGGGATTTCGGACCTGGTCAAGGCGATCGGCCAGAAACATTCCTGGATGCATGTCGAAAAGCTGCAGCGCTTCGACGGCAAGGATGCCTTCGAGCGGCCGCAGGGCGAAAGCTGAACCGCGCTACCTGAAAATGCGCGGCCGCAGCAGCCGCCGCGCCGCCAGCCATCCGCAGACCGAGGCGAGGCCTGAAACCGTGCCACCCCAGGCAATGTCGATTAGGCTGAGCCCGACCGTCCAGCCTTTGAGGGTGGCAAGGTTGGTGAGGTCATACAGGCCGTAGGTGAAGACCCCGAAGGCGGCGCCGTAGGCGAGCGTGGCGGCGGCGCCGGCCGCAAAGGCACGTGGCCGCACGAATACCGCAAGGCCGAGCACCTGGAGCAGGTATACCGCGAGCGCCGGGATCGGCCGGAAGCCTTCGAGCATGATCTGCCCGAGCGCCGCACGGTAGACGGTATCGGCGGTCAGCCCCAGCCAGACTGCGTCGATCAGCAGATAGGCAAGCAGGGCGACGCCGTAGAAGACGAAGGTTGCGCGCATGATCTTCTCCCCCTACCGATATGCGTCGGCGGCAACTAACCACAACCCGGGGGTGCCCGGAAGCCGGACGGCTTCGATCAACCTATTGTCAATCTCAATGATTTAACGTGCATTCCTCAGACCATGATGGCACTTCATGGCCGAAGCCAGTATTACAAGTCGACAGAAAGGGGGTTTGCGATGCGTCTGTCCCGTCGCTTCCTGCTCGATTCAGGCGTTAAAGCCACAATCACGCTGCCGCTGTGGATGCAGTCCGCCCTGGCGCGCGCCACTCCCGGCCAGCCGCCCCGGCTCAGCCGCGCGGCCTGGCGCGAGGCCTCGGCGCGACGCCTCGTGGTGATCGACCCCGGCCATGGCGGGCACGATCCCGGCGCCATCGGCCAGGGCAACATCTTCGAGAAGAGCATCGTGCTCTCGACCGCCCACGACCTGCGCCAGGCGCTCGAACGCGGCGGCTACGAGGTGGTGATGACCCGCTCGCGGGACATCTTCATTCCGCTGCAGACAAGGGTGGATATCGCGGAACGCCACAAGGCGACGCTGTTTCTCTCGATCCACGCGAATTCCGTGGCGCATGACCCGGCGGTGCGCGGCGCCAGCATCTACACCTTCTCGAACCACGCATCCGACCGGCTCGCGGCGCGGATGGCGCAGTCGGAAAACAGTGTCGAGAGCCTGTCCAATCCGAATTTCCGCGGGGTGTCGCCGCAGGTCGCGAAAATCCTGTTCGCGCTGATGGCGCACAGCACCAAGATCGAGTCGCATCTGCTGCAACAGAAAATGGTCGGCGCCCTGGCACCCCATGTGCCACTGCTGCCGAACCCGGCCCGCCACGCCACCTTCGCGGTGCTGCAATCCTCCGCCATTCCCAGCGTCCTGGTGGAAACCGCCTTTCTCTCCAACCCCGCGGACGAGGCCGAGCTTCGCACCCCGGCTTTCCGCCGCCGCATCGCGCTATCGATGAAATCGGCGGTGGATGCCTGGTTCCTCGCGCGGCAGCACGCCGTCGCCAACCTGTAGAGCACGTTCCGATCCTTCTGGATCGGATGTCGCGCTCTATCTTATTGATAACCAGAGCAATTTCCGATCCTTTTGGATCGGATATCGTGCTCGATCTTGTCGAATACCGCGGCGGCCGGGCGGGATGACCGCACGGCCGCGCGGCAGGCGATCAGGGGCCGTGCGCGCGGCGCGCCTCGATCCTGTCCCAGATCGTCGCTTCGAGATGCACGTTATCGAACCGCGCCACCTGCTGCAGACCGGTCGGCGAGGTGACGTTGATCTCGGTAAGATAGTCGCCGATCACGTCGATGCCGGTGAAAAGCAAGCCGCGCGCCTTCAGCGTCGGGCCGATTCGCTCGCAGATCTCAAGGTCGCGCGCAGTCATCGTGGTCGGGCGGGCGACGCCACCGGCATGCATGTTCGACCGCGCATCCCCCTCGACGGGGACGCGGTTGATCGCGCCCAGCGGCTCGCCGTCGATCAGGATGATCCGCTTGTCCCCCGCCCGCACTGCCGGTTCGTAGCGCTGGACCATCAACGGTTCGCGGGAATTGCCGAAATGCGTGTCGAGCAGGGCGCCAAGATTTTCGTCATCCGGCTTGATCCGGAAAATCCCCATCCCGCCATTGCCGAAGAGCGGCTTGACGATGATGTCCCGGTGATGGGCGCGGAATTCGCGGATCGCGGCGCGGTCCCACGCGATCATCGTGGGCGGCATCAGGTCGGGGAACTCCATGACCAGCAGTTTCTCGGGCGCGTTGCGCACCGATGCCGGGTCGTTCACCACGAGTGTGCGCGGGTGGATATGCTCGAGCAGGTGCGTCGCCGTGATGTATCCCATGTCGAAAGGCGGATCCTGGCGCATCAGCACCACGTCCATCGACGCGAGATCGACCGTCTCGGCCGGGCCGAAGGTGAAGTGGTTGCCCGCCTCGCGGCGCACCGTCACCGGCCGCAGCCGCGCCTTGAGAGCCCCGCTCTCCAGCCACATCTCGCGCACCGTGTAGTGCCAGAGCGTGTGGCCGCGCCGCTGCGCCTCGAGCATCAGCACGAAGGTCGAATCGCCGTCGATATCCACGCTTTCCATCGGATCCATCTGGATCGCGACCCGCAAACCGTTCATGTGCCCTCCATGAGAAACCGCGCCCAGGCGCGCTTTCGGCGCGCAGGTCGTTCATATGTTCGATATCAGGAGGCGCGCTGCTGTTCCAGACTGGCAACGCAGGTGGTATCGGGCACGCCCGCCGGCATCGTCCGCGCCAGGCGGACGACCGGCCGGCCGACGGTGCTGCGATACAGCACCAGATCGAGCCGGCAGATCCGCGAGTGGTAGAGCCAGACTTGCGCTGGCCCATCGATCCGCAGCAGCGAAGGCTTGCCGAGATTGGCGCGCAGATCGCCCGGCGTCGCACCGACCAGGCTGATTTTCTCTCCCGACGCGACCGATGCGCCCGTCATGGCGCCCGGTCGCGCGGTGCAGCCTGCCAGCGCGGCTGCGCTCAACAGGCAGAGGAAAACGCCCCGTCTCATGCTTGCTCAAGCCCTCCGCGGGCCAGTCGGACGTCAGTCAGTAGTCTGGGAGCTGGACGCACCTTCGGTGATCATCTCGATACGGCCGGTGATCTGCCCGCCATCCTCGACCTGCAGGCGGCGGCAGCGCGCAGTTCCGAGAACCCGGCCAGTCGCCCGCACGATCAGGGAATGCCGTGCCGTCAGCGTGCCGTCGATCACGCCGGCGACCTCCGCCTCCTCGACCTCGACCTCACCCTTGAACACCCCGCCCGGGCTGATCGAAAGTTCGGCGGCCTTGATCATGGTCGCCTCGACCGTGCCTTCGACCACGAGCCGCTCGGCATCCTGAACCACGCCCTGCAGGCTGATGCCGCGGCCGACCACCAGGGTGCGGCGTTCGGCAGGCTCGGAATCACGCACCGACGGACGGAAGCCGGTTCCGGTGGCCGGAAGGCCGGCCGGGGCGCCGCCTGCCGGGGGGGTGGCCGGCTGGCCGGGCGAAAAGGGGGTTCTGGCCATGGGCATCTCCTTAGCCTGCTGGTCATCCGCCGGTTGCGGGACCGTTTCGGGGGAAGCGGGACGGAAGGGAGGCATGCTGAGGCCATCGTCCACGGCGCCATCCTGCCGCGCGGGAGTCTGCCGCGACTTGCTCTCCGGCGGCTGATCGTCGCGTTTTCTGAAGCTGATCACGAACCCTCCACAACTTTTACTGTCTGTCCGGTAGCACGTGGCACGCGCTCCGGACAATCGCCCGCGCCCTCAAAACCGTGCATTTTTACTAAGGTTCCGCAAGGGGATCGTATGGATCACGATTAACCGCGCGTTCATGCTTGCGGCGGATTTGTGACTTGGCCTTTCGGGTGATAGGCGAAGGGAGAATTTTCAACGACCTCGCAGGGGACAGGCATGGACGCGACCCGCTATGACATCATCGGCATCGGCAATGCGATCGTCGATGTGCTGGCCCGCACCGACGATCATTTTCTCGACCGGCACGACATGCGCAAGGGCGCGATGCGGCTGATCGACGCCGAGGCCGCCGAGCGCATTCTCGGGGTGATGCCGCCGGGGCAGATCGCCTCTGGCGGCTCGGTCGCCAACAGTTGCGCCGTAGCGGCCGGCCTCGGTGCCCGCGCCGCCTTTCTCGGCAAGGTGGCGCGGGACGAGCTTGGCATCGCCTTCGCCAACGATCTGCGGGCGATCGGGGTCGACTTCCCGCACGCGCCGCTGCCCGAGGGCGCACCGACCGCCCGCTGCCTGATCCTGGTCACGCCGGATGGCCAGCGCACCATGAACACGTATCTCGGCGCCTGCATCGATTTCGACCATACCGACCTCGACGCCGAGGCGATCCAGTCCGCCTCGATTCTTTATCTCGAGGGATATCTTTTCGATCCGCCGCGGGCGCAGCATGCGTTCCGCGAGGCCGTCCGCATCGCGCGGGGTGCCGGCCGCAAGGTGGCGCTCTCGCTGTCCGACGCGTTCTGCGTCGATCGCCATCGGGCCGCCTTTCTCGACCTGATTTCCTCCGGCGGCATCGACATCCTGTTTGCCAACGAAGCCGAGATCTGTTCGCTGTTCGAACAGAACGACTTCGACGGCGCGGTGACAGAGGCCGCACATACGCTTCCGCTTGCAGTGCTGACCCGGAGCGAAGCGGGAAGCGTCGTCGTTTCCGGCGCGGAACGCCATGTCGTCGCTGCCGTTCCGGTCGAAGTCGTCGACACGACCGGCGCGGGCGATGCCTATGCCGCCGGGTTCATGGTCGGTCTCACCCGCAAGGCATCGCTCGTCGAGAGCGCGGCGCTGGCCAGCCGCGTGGCGGCGGCGGCGATCGGCCGGATCGGAGCGCGGCCGGATGCGACGGCATTGTCTCTCCTCGCCCGCGAGACAGCCTGAGACAGAGCAAAAGTAATATTTCAATGCCGAGCTAATTTACGTTTTAGTAAGATTGTTTTGATTTGATGCTCTGGTGAGTTTCCGGTCCGCAGCAGTCGGCTGCGGGTCTTCTGCCAGCAAAATTCTGGCGCTGTCGTCAATTTCGCCGCGCAGTGGATCGTAATGCGGTGTGCAGGAGACATGACAATGCTTGACTACGTGAAAACCTGGCTCGCGGTTCGCGGCCTTGCGTTCGCACGGGATGATCGCGGGGTAACCGCGATGGAATATGGACTGATTGCGGCGCTGATGGCGGTTGTCATCATCGGGGCGTTCGGTCTGCTCGCCAACGACCTCGGCAACGCCGTCAACAAGATCGGCGGCACGCTGACCAACAACACAACCAACCTCTAACCCGGTTGAACCCGGTATGAGCAGGCCCCGTCGCCCGATCGTTCGATGCGGCGCCGGGGCCATCTTTAGCCAGATTCCGCCGAGCGAGGCTGCGGACACCATGTCGGGGCCGTTTCAGTCACCGATTGATCGCGCCTGCGCATCTTTTGAGACATGTCCTGATGGTTCTTAGACTCGTCCTGTTCATCGTCCTGGCCGTCGGGCTTGCCGGCTTCGGAACCGTTGCCTGGATCGACATGCATCCGGCGCACTCTCACAAAAAGGCTGCGCCGACGATTGCGCTGCTGGCAACGGGCAAGGCCCTGCCGCCGGGGACGCTGTTGCAGCCGTCCGATTTCACCGTGCAGGATCGTCCTCCCGCGCAGGTCCCCGCCGATGCGGTGCGGGATACTCCGGAGAACCGCGCGTCCTACACCGGGGCGATGATTCGCCGCCGGCTGAGCGCCGGGGCACTTCTGACCACGGACATCGCCATCCGTCCCGGCGATCATGGGTTTCTCGCCGCCGTTCTGCAACCCGGCATGCGTGCGGTGTCCGTCGGCGTCGATGCGATCACCGGGGCCGCCGGCCTGATCTGGCCGGGCGACCATGTCGATCTTCTGCTGACCCAGAACCTGGTCGGCGCCAACCTGCCGCCGACGCGCAAGGTCGCCTCGGAAACCGTGCTATCCGACGTGCGGGTGATCGCGATCGACCAGCGCCTTGTGCAAGGGGCGAGCGGCAATCACACGGCCGCGCAATCGACGGCACGGACCGTGACACTCGAGGTCACGCCGGAACAGGCCGAACAGGTCGAGGTCGCCGCCCATCTCGGCCCGCTCTCACTGAGTGTCCGCCCCAGCGAGGCCGCGAAAGCCCGCCAGTCCAAACCGCCACCAGTTTTCAGCGGCCAGGTGTCTCCCGCCCTCGCGGCACTCGATATGCCTGGCCAGACCGGGATCACCGTGTTCCAGGGCGCTGGGGGCAAGACCGAGTATCACCCGCAATGACGGCTTCCGCCTTCGATCGGGCCGGCGGTCCTTCGCCGCCGCCGCAGGGGCAGCAAGGGAGCAGCCGTCCCGCCTTCATGGGCTTCGTCAGCGATGACGCCAGCCTGCAAACCATCCGCACGGCGCTGGTTTCCGCATTTCCCACCGGAGTGCCGCTCCAACGCGCCTCCTTTGCCGAAACGCTCGACTATCTCGCCCGGTTCGACACGCCGCGAACGCTGCTGGTCGACATTTCGGGTGAGGAACAGCCGATGAGCGCGGTCCACCGGCTCGAGCCGGTGGTGGATCCCGGAACCCGTGTGCTGATCATCGGCAGCGAGCGCAGCATCAGCTTCTACCGCAGCCTCACGCGCACGCTCGGCGTCAGCGAATATCTCTCGAAGCCGCTCGATCCGGCGATGGTCGCGCGGGAACTGCTGCCGTGGGCGGCCGGCGGCATACCTGCGTTCGAAGCCGCGCGCGGCGGCTCGATGGTCGCTGTATGCGGTGCCGCCGGCGGCGTCGGCGCCACCACGGTGGCGAGCTGCCTCGCCTGGCATGTGGGCGGGGATGTCCGCCGTCATACGATCCTGCTGGATGCCGATCTGCAGCGCGGCACCGCGGCGCTGGCCACCAACGTCCCGCCCAGCACCGGCCTGCGCAACGCGCTCGACACCCCGGACCGGATCGACCCGCTGTTGATCGAGCGCGCGGCCCAGCCTTCGACCGGCCGCCTCCATGTGCTTGGTGCAGAGGAGCCCCTGAACGAAACCTGGCACTACCAGGCCGGCGGCGGTGCGGCGCTGGTGACGGCGCTGCGCCAGCGATACAATCTCGTGGTGGCGGACATTCCGGCGCGCCCATCGCGGTTTGCGACGGAACTGCTCACGCTGGCGCATGCGCGCGTGATCGTGACCACCGGATCGCCGCACAGCATCGCCAATGCGCGCCGCTGGCTCGCTTTGCCGGCGGGCCAGATGCAGTCCGGCCCGCCACTCGTCATCCTCAACCGCTACCATCGCCGGACCTGCCCCCCCGTGTCGCGGGTCGCCGAGCTGCTTGGAACCGAAATCGCCCTCGTGATCCCTGAACTCCCGACCCTAGTTGCCCAGGGAAACAATCTCGGCGAGCCCGCCGTCGGCCGGAAAGGCGCGTTCCGCAAGGCGATCGTCGCGCTCGCCGGCCAGCTTGGCGTCGGCACCACGGCCATGGTCGCCTGATGGACGCGCTACCGGTCTTCGGCCGCCGCGCAGTCGACCCAACCGCGCCCGTTCACCATGCGGTGCGGTTGCGCCAGGAAGACGTCGAGATGATCCGCGGGCTCTGCCTTGCCAGCATCGACGCCTCGACGATCGTGGGACTCAATCACCCGCGCCTGCTGCAACGCGTCGAGGCCATGGTCGCCGAATTGGCGACCGAGCATCGCATCCAACTGAACCGTAACGAGCAAAACCAGATCGCCGCCGAACTGGTGGACGACATGCTCGGGCTAGGGCCGCTCGAGCCCCTGCTCGAGGACGAGACCATCACCGATATCATGGTCAATGGGCCGGAACGGGTGTTCGTCGAACGGCGCGGCAGGCTCGAACAGCTCGGAGTCCGCTTCCGCGACAATGCCCATCTGACCAATATCTGCCAGCGCATCGCCGCCACCGTGGGGCGCCGGGTCGATGAATCGAGCCCGATGGTCGATGCGCGGCTCAAGGACGGCTCGCGCGTCAACATCGTGCTGCCGCCGCTGTCGATCGATGGCCCCTGTCTGTCGATCCGGAAATTTTCCCGCAAGCCGATCAATTTCGGCAAGCTGATCGAATACGGATCACTGACCCCGCCGGTCGCGCGGGTGCTGGAAATCGCCGCGCGCTGCCGCCTCAATGTCATCATTTCCGGGGGCACGGGCTCGGGCAAGACGACGATGATGAACGCGATGAGCAGCTTCATCGATCAGCAGGAACGCATCGTCACCGTCGAGGACGCTGCCGAGCTCCAGCTCCAGCAGCCGCATATCGTCCGCCTCGAAACCAGGCCGATGAACCTTGAGGGCAAGGGCGAAATCACCCAGCGTGACCTTGTGCGCAACGCGCTGCGCATGCGCCCTGACCGCATCATCATCGGCGAGGTCCGCGGCCCCGAAGCCTTCGACATGCTACAGGCGATGAACACCGGCCATGATGGGTCGATGTCCACGATCCATGCGAACACCACGCGCGATGCACTGGCACGCATCGAGAACATGGTGCAGATGGCGAGCATGGGCCTGTCGCCGCGGGCGATCCGCATGCAGGTCGTCTCGGCGGTCAACCTGATCGTCCAGGTGGAACGCCAGCGCGATGGCGGCCGTCGTCTCGTCCAGCTGACCGAAATCGCCGGAATCGAGGGTGAAACACCCCTGCTCAACGACATTTTCAAGTTCGAGGTACTGGGCGAGGATGCGACCGGTCGGGTGATCGGCCGGTACGCCGTCTCGCATACGCGGGCAAGCTTTCACGAACGGCTCAGCTATTTCGGCCTGCTCCGCGCATGGACGGTTGCATTGGAAGAGGCTGCGGCGTGAGCAGCCTTCTCCTCCTCCCGCTGCTGCTTTTATTCATAGGCGGCACCTCGCTCGCGCTGATGGGCGGGATGCGGGTGGACCGGACGAAAAAGGCACTCGAACTGCGCCTCTCACGGGTATCGGGCCAGACCCTGGTTACAACCATCGAAGCCGGGAGCGAAACGAACGATCCGCTCGGCCGGCTCCGCCGCCCGGCGATGGTGCTTATCGGCCTTGTCGGCGTCGATCTTGCGCGCGCACCGGATTACCCGATGCCGTGGTGGATCATCCTGATCGGCGCCGGCGTGGTATCGCGAGGCATCGCGTTCCTGATCGGCACCGTCGGTGTCGGCCTGGGCTGGCTGGTCTGGCCGCCGCTGTTCATTCTGGTCGCCCGGCTTGCCTTCGGCACCGTCCACGCCCGTCGCTCGGCGCTGCTGCTGAGCCAGTTCCCAGATGCGCTGACCACCATTGTCCGCACAGTTCGAGTCGGAATCCCGGTGCAGGAGGCGCTGCGCGTCGTTGCCCAGGACATGCCGGCGCCAACCGGCCGGGAATTCAGCCGGATCGCCGATCAGGTCGCGATCGGCACGCCGCTCGAACAGGCGCTGCATCAGATGGCGGACCGGGTGAAACTCGCCGAATACGGATTTTTCGCCACGGCCATCAGCCTGCAATCGCGCTATGGCGGCGGCCTTGTGACAACGCTCGAAGGATTGGCGGAAGTCATCCGCAAGCGTGTCGCAATGAAGGCACGCGGCTATGCGCTGGCTTCGGAAGCGCGCACCAGCGCCCTCGTGCTCGGCATCATCCCCCTTGTGGCGGCACTCGCCATCGAGTTGATTCAGCCATCGTATCTGCGGGTGTTGTTCGTTACCCATGCCGGAAAAATCCTGCTGGCGATCGCCATCGGGCTGCTCGCCGGCGGTGCGATGGTCATGCGCGAAATCATCCGGCGGAGCCTGAACTGACATGAACACCGCGCTGATCTGGATTTTCGGCCTGTTCATCTTCGTTGCCGTCGTCGCGGTGCTGATGCTGCGCCTGGTCATTTCCGAAGAACGAGTGCAGCGGCGGCTGGACCGCGCGATCGGCGCCACCTCCGCTGCCAGCGAGAGCAACGGGCCTGCCCAACTCCTGCATATGCGGATCGCCATGGGCATCGGCCTCGCGGTCGCGCGCAGCGGTCTGCTCAGCAACCGGACGCTGGAAGAACTGCGACATACATTGCGCATGGCCGGGATCAGGGACAAAGGCGCACTGGCCATGTTCGTCGGCACCAAGCTGCTTTCCCTGGTCGGCTTTTTCGCAGGCGTTCTGGTGGCGTCCCGCATTCTACGTCTCAGCACGCTGGATGGGCTAATCGCCGCGGCCATCGCCGCCGCTTTCGGGCTTCTCCTGCCGGACATCCTGATCCAGCAACGGCGGAAGCGGTTTATCCGCAAGGTCGAGGCCGGGCTGGCGGAGGCACTCGACCTGATGGTCATCTGCGCCGATGCCGGACTCAGCCTCGAACCCGGCCTCACGCGTGTTGCCGCCGAACTGCAACTGACCCATCCGGCCGTGTCGCAGGAACTCACGCTGACCGCTCAGGAGATGCGCATCAGCGGCAACATCCGTGATGCCCTTGCCGGCCTCGGCCTGCGAACCGGGCTCGACAATCTGAAGCGCCTGGCATCGACCTTGATCCAGACGCTTCAATACGGCACCCCGCTGACGCAGGCACTCAGAACCCTTTCGGCGGAGATGCGCCAGGAACAGCTGACCCGCTTTGAAGAGCGCGCCGCGCGCCTGCCGGTTCTGCTGACGCTGCCGATGATCATGTTTATTCTGCCCTGCGTTTTCCTGGTCGTGGGTGGACCAGCCGTGCTCAAGCTGGTCAGCTCGCTTTAGAGCAGCTTCCGATCCGTTCGGATCGGATATGATGTTCCCAGGCAAACCCAAGCGGGCCTCGGCAGACAGGACAAGCTCCTGACACCCTTGGCGGCTTTATGAGGAATGATCCGATCTCGGAGAGACGATAGGAAACGTCGGGCAGCACATCGCGGGTGTGTCGATTATCGACATCCTCCGTTTCTGGTCTGACCCCTTCGGATGCCAGACCAGACGGAGAACGCAACCCGGGAGACGGGTCAGGCAGTCAGCGTACCGCTGAACTGTCGATCCAGCCGATATTGCCATCGCTGCGACGATACACAACGCTGAGAGCCTGATTGCCGGAGTTGCGGAACATCAGCATCGTTTGATTGGCAAGATCCATCCGCATCACCGCCTCGCTGACGGACAGAAACGCGATTTCAGCCGGTGTTTCCGCAACGACTGCTGCATAGGGGCCGGGATCGAGACCAGCGGCGCCGTCGGCCGCCCCCTGCGGAGCGGCGCCTTCGGCTTCCACCTCCTGCAACACGTATTGCCGCACCGTCTCCGTGCGGCCACGGGAGGCGCTCTCACGCGCATGGTCGTTCACACGGCGTCGGTATCGGCGTAATCGCTTCGCGATGTGTTCGGCCGCGTCATCGAATGCCGCATGAGCGTCTGCCGCTTCGCCCTCGCCGCGCAAAGTCAGCCCTCGTCCGGCGTGAACGTTGATGTCGCAAGTGAAAAAGCTGCGGGCACGACTGAACGTCACGTGCGCCTCGAGTGCGTGATCGAAATATTTTCCAGCGATATTGTCGAGCTGGTTCGCGACATGAACGCGCAGGGCATCCGAGAGGTCGACCTGCTTACCGGAAACCGTGATCTGCATAGAGAGATCCTTTTGCTAGAGCCAGTACGGTCATTCTAGACCCGCCTTGATGAAGCGGGCGTTTACGCTTGCTCAGAGAAGGCTCGGTATTAGACAAAAGCATTACACCGCTCCGGATCGATGTGCGTCAACCTCCCGCCAGCAGGTTTTTTTCCCGCTTGCGCTGCGCCGAGCCGGGGATGCGCATGGCCTCGCGGTATTTTGCGACAGTCCGTCTCGCGATATCCACCCCTTCCTTCTGCAATAGTTGCGCCAGCGCATCGTCAGACAGCACCCGGCCGGACGGTTCAGCCTCGATCAGCGCCGCAATACGGTGCCGCACGGATTCGGCGCTGTGGCTCTCGCCATTCGCGCCCGCGAGCGCCGTTGTGAAAAAGAATTTCATCTCGAAAATTCCGCGCGGCGTCGCAATGACCTTGTTCGACGTCACCCGGCTGACGGTGCTTTCATGAATTTCGAGCGCGGCCGCCACCTCCCGGAGCGTGAGCGGCCGAAGAAATCCGATGCCCAACCGAAAGAATGCCTCCTGGTGTACGACAATCTCGTCCGCAACTCGCAGGATGGTCTCGGCCCGTGACTCAAGGGCACGAACCAGCCAGTTCGCGCTTTGCACCCGCTCCGAGAGAAACTGCTTTGTCTCGCGTGAGGCCCGCGCTGCGATCTGGGCGTGGAAGCCTCGCCGGATCAGCACCCGCGGCATCGTTTCGGGATTGAGCTCCAGCACGTATTGGCCATCTGGCCCGAGGCGCATCAGCACATCGGGGATCACCGGTGTAATCACCGCAGCATCGCTCGTCGCCCCAGGCTTGGGGTTTAGCTGCCGTATCTCGGCGATCATGTCGCGGAGATCTTCCGCATCGACGCCGCACACCTCCATGAGCGCGCGGTGGTCGCGCCGGGCCAGCAGATCGAGATTGGCAAGGAGGATGGACATTGCCGGGTCGAGCCGGTTCCGCTCCTCCAGCTGAACGGCCAAGCATTCCGCCAGATCCACGGCAAAAGTGCCGGTGGGTTCGAACCGGAGCATGATCTGCCTGACGGATTCCAGAATATCCGTCGCGACGCCCAGCATTTCGGCAATGCGTTCAGGCGGTTCCGCCAACCGCCCTGCCGGATCCAGCGCCATGATCAGCGCAAGCGCGATCTGCCGGCGGATTGGATCGGAAAACGCAAGCCGTGCCTGCTGTTCGAGGCTTTCCTGCAATCCCGGCGGCCGATCGGCAATCTGCCCGATCCAGTCATTGTCATCGGCAAGACCACCACCGGAGGCTTCGCCACTGCCGCCAGGATCGTAGACATTGGAGAAGTCGGCATCGAGCGGCAGATGCATACCGGAAGGATCGGGATCGACGACTTTCTCGACATTGTCCGTCCGGGCAAGCACTGTGTCGATCGATGGCGGCTCACCGCCGGCTTGAGCGACTGTCCCGGAAATCTCGGGATCCGCACGTTCGAGGAGCGGGTTCCGGAGCAGTTCTTCCTCGATGAATTGGCTGACCTCGGTGTTGTTGAACTGCAGCAGTTGTATGGCCTGCCGTAGCTGGGGTGTCATCACCAGCGACTGCGTATGCCTCAGATCGAGACGGGGTCCTATCGCCATGCATGGATCATACCAAGACTCCGCTTAAAGCGGAATACTGGACCAGCGCTCGCTACAATATTTAAATTTCTTGCGGCTTTGAACCTCAATTGCGGGTATGAGCCCGTCTGATCGAGTCTGGTTCGAAGGGCTGGTTCAGGTTCGGGCACCTGCAAGGTGGGCGACCGAGGTATCGATATCGCTAATGTCCGCGCTTGTGGTGGAAATTGTCTGACTGCCGTGCGTTGGATTGGCGCCGGAGGTCGGCGTAGCCGGCCGGAGGGGCCGATCCAACGCATGAGCCTGGGTTTAGGTGGCCATCGGATCGAGCGGCTACGGTGGAGTTGCGAAGCTTCACGCGAACCCGAGAGGACCCGATGACCGAAGACAGACTACCCTTGGCTGAATTGCTGGCGAAAGCCGGCGATGGAGATTTCCTGCGCAGTGTGGCGGAGGCCGTAGTGCAACTGCTTATGGAAGCCGACGTGGAAGGCCCGATCGGCGCCGGGCGCCATGAGCGCACTGGTGAGCGGACGACCTACCGCAACGGTTACCGCGATCGCTCGCTCGACACCCGGCTCGGCAATCTACAACTGCGCATTCCCAAGCTGCGGCAGGGCTCTTACTTCCCGCCTTTCCTCGAGCCCAGGAAGACGTCCGAGAAGGCCCTGGTCGCGGTGATCCAGGAAGCCTGGGTTGGCGGCGTCTCCACCCGACGCGTCGACGACCTGGTGCAGGCCATGGGGCTGAGTGGCATTGGCAAGAGCACGGTGAGCAAGCTGTGCAAGGATATCGACGAGCGGGTGAACGCCTTCCTCGAGCGCCCGCTGACCGGTGACTGGCCGTATCTTTGGCTCGACGCCACCTACCTCAAGCAGCGCGAGGGAGGGCGCATCGTCTCGGTGGCTGCGATAATCGCCGTGGCCGCTAATACCGAAGGCAAGCGCGAGATCGTCGGGCTGCACATCGGCCCCAGCGAGGCCGAGACCTTCTGGGCTGCCTTCCTCAAGAGCCTGGTGCGCCGCGGTCTGCGTCAGGTAAAGCTGGTCATCTCCGACGCGCACGAGGGCCTCAAGTCCGCAATCCGCCGCGTCATGGGCGCGTCCTGGCAACGATGCCGCGTTCACTGGATGCGCAATGCCCTGGCCTATGTCGGCAAGGGCCAGCAGAGCATGGTCTCGGCGGCGCTCCGCCAAGCCTTCATTCAGCCTGACCGGGCTGGCGCTAGCCAGACGCTGCGCCACACCGCCGACCAGCTCCGCGCCAAATGGCCCAAGCTCGCCGCTTTTATCGATGATAGCGAGGTCGATGTCCTCGCCCACATGGACTTCCCCGTGCAACACAGGGTCAAGATCCACTCTACCAACCCGATCGAACGCCTGAACAAGGAGGTCAAGCGGCGCGCTGATGTCGTCGGCATCTTTCCAAACGAAGCCGCCATCATCAGGCTCGTGGGCGCCGTGCTCCTCGAGCAGAACGACGAGTGGCAAACACAAAATCGCTACATGCAGACCGAGCCAATGGCCGAACTTACACCGCACGCAATCGAGGTATTTCCACCCCAGATCGCCACCGCAGCCGAATGATCCACGGTCACCTTAACCCATCTATAATTTCCACCACATCGACGGACGTGACCCTCCCGAACTGGTTGAGCGTTTCGTTGAGAGCTATGTCTCCGAGGTGAATGCAGCGAACCGCGAACAAGCTGCACGACGGGCGCGTCTGGGAGCTGAACAGGCCAAGGTCGCCCGGCAAATCAAGACGATCTTGGATACGATCAAGGAGATTGGCGGGAGCCGAAGCCTCGTTGAAGATCTGCGCAAGCTTGAAGCGAAGCAGGACGAGATCGTGGCGGAACAGCAGCGCGAAGCGTCGCCTGAGCCAATGCCCGACCTGAACACAAATCTGCCCCGAATCTATCGTCGTCGGGTTGAACTGCTGGAACAGGCTTTGGCCGACCCTGACACAATGGCGGCAGCGGCGGAAGCGCTGCGTGCGCTGATCGATGCGATCACGCTGTATCCGGAGGAAGGGCGCGGCAAGTACCGCCTGGAACTGCGCGGCGACCTTGCGGCGTTCATGCATCTTGCGGACTGCCCGGCTGAGGCTTCGGTTGAACAGCAAAAAGCCCGCGGCATTTCTGCTACGGGCTTTAGTAGTTCTAGTATTATGGTTCCGTTGGTTGCGGGGACAGGATTTGAACCTGTGACCTTCAGGTTATGAGCCTGACGAGCTACCGGGCTGCTCCACCCCGCGGGTGATGATTTATTTTACGATAGATTGGAGGACCTGGCGGCGACCTACTCTCCCGTGCCTTAGGACACAGTACCATGGGCGCTGGGGGTTTTCACGGCCGAGTTCGGGATGGGATCGGGTGCAGGCTCCCCGCAATGGCCACCAGGTCGTCCAATCTATCGTAGACTATGGACTGGTGTGAATTTGGTGTGTTGTGTGAGTTGTGTTGGTGTTTGTGCATGGTGGGGGTGGTTGAGATATTCAAGTTCTATCGGGTGATTAGTACCGGTTAGCTGAGCGCGTTACCGCGCTTATACACCCGGCCTATCAACGTGATGGTCTCTCACGACCCTCAGGGAGACCTAGTTTTGAGGTGGGTTTCCCGCTTAGATGCTTTCAGCGGTTATCCCGTCCATACTTAGCTACTCGGCTGTGCCACTGGCGTGACAACCGATGCACCAGAGGTATGTTCATCCCGGTCCTCTCGTACTAGGGACAAATCCTCTCAAGTCTCCAACACCCACGGCAGATAGGGACCGAACTGTCTCACGACGTTCTAAACCCAGCTCACGTACCACTTTAATCGGCGAACAGCCGAACCCTTGGGACCTGCTCCAGCCCCAGGATGTGATGAGCCGACATCGAGGTGCCAAACCTCCCCGTCGATGTGGACTCTTGGGGGAGATCAGCCTGTTATCCCTAGAGTACCTTTTATCCGTTGAGCGATGGCCCTTCCACGTGGAACCACCGGATCACTATGGCCGACTTTCGTCTCTGCTCGAGCTGTCGCTCTCGCAGTCAGGCGGGCTTATGCCATTGCACTCAACAGCCGATGTCCGACCGGCTTGAGCCCACCATCGCGCGCCTCCGTTACTCTTTAGGAGGCGACCGCCCCAGTCAAACTGCCCACCATGCAGGGTCCCGGACCGGGATAACCGGCCACGGTTAGACATCAAAAGCGCGCAGGGCGGTATTTCAAGGTTGGCTCCACACAAGCTAGCGCCCATGCTTCAATGCCTCCCGCCTATCCTACACAGCACTCTTCTGATGCCACTGCAAAGCTGCAGTAAAGGTTCATAGGGTCTTTCCGTCTGACCGCGGGTACCCCGCATCTTCACGGGGAATTCAATTTCGCTGAGCCGATGCTGGAGACAGTGGGGAAGTCGTTACGCCATTCGTGCAGGTCGGAACTTACCCGACAAGGAATTTCGCTACCTTAGGACCGTTATAGTTACGGCCGCCGTTTACCGGGGCTTCAATTCAAGGCTTGCACCTCTCCTCTTAACCTTCCGGCACCGGGCAGGCGTCAGACCCTATACGTCGTCTCTCGACTTCGCAGAGCCCTGTGTTTTTACTAAACAGTCGCTACCCCCTCTTTTGTGCCACCCGCACATGGTTGCCCACATACGGGTCTCGCTTATCCCGAAGTTACGCGAGTAATTTGCCTAGTTCCTTCAACATCGTTCTCTCAAGCGCCTTGGTATACTCTACCAGTCCACCTGTGTCGGTTTAGGGTACGGTCTATACGCTGGAGCTATTTCCCGGAATGCTCAAAAAGCCCGCCCAATCCGATAAGGACAGACAACATCTCGCATTCGTCACTTCCAGCAGGCGGAGGAATATTCACCCCCTTCCCATCGACTACGGCTTTCGCCCTCGCCTTAGGGGCCGGCTCACCCTGCGCGGATTAACCTTGCGCAGGAACCCTTGGACTTTCGGCGACAGAGTTTCTCACTCTGTTTGTCGCTACTCATGTCAGCATTCGCACTTCCGATACCTCCAGGAGGGGTCACCCCATCTCCCTTCACAGGCCTACGGAACGCTCCGCTACCGCGCATGTTTCCATGCACCCACAGCTTCGGTATGTGGCTTTAGCCCCGTTACATTTTCGGCGCAGGATTTCTATTAGACCAGTGAGCTATTACGCTTTCTTTAAAGGATGGCTGCTTCTAAGCCAACCTCCTGGTTGTTATGGAATTCCCACATCCTTTCCCACTTAGCCACAATTTGGGGACCTTAGCTGGTGGTCTGGGCTGTTTCCCTCTCGACGATGGACCTTAGCACCCACCGTCTGTCTGCCGCGCAAGACACTTCGGTATTCGGAGTTTGGTTAGGTTTGGTAAGGCTTTGGGCCCCCCTAGCCCATCCAGTGCTCTACCCCCGAAGGCATACACACGACGATCTACCTCAATAGATTTCGCGGAGAACCAGCTATCTCCGAGTTTGATTGGCCTTTCACCCCTAGCCACAGCTCATCCCCGACTTTTTCAACAGGCGTGGGTTCGGCCCTCCAGTGCGTGTTACCGCACCTTCAGCCTGGCCATGGCTAGATCACTCGGTTTCGGGTCTTCTGCCTGCAACTATGCGCCCTATTCAGACTCGCTTTCGCTACGCCTACGCCTACCGGCTTAAGCTTGCTGCAAACAGAAACTCGCTGACCCATTATACAAAAGGTACGCCGTCACCGCAGATGCGGCTCCGACTGCTTGTAGGCATCCGGTTTCAGGTCTCTTTCACTCCCCTCGTCGGGGTGCTTTTCACCTTTCCCTCACGGTACTTGTGCACTATCGGTCACCAGAGAGTATTTAGGCTTGGAGGGTGGTCCCCCCATCTTCAGACAGGATTTCACGTGTCCCGCCTTACTCAAGGCCTTGCCATATCGCTTCGCATACGGGGCTATCACCCGCTATGGCCGGAGTTTCCAATCCGTTCTGCTACTCAATGACAAGGCACTGGCCTGATCCGCTTTCGCTCGCCACTACTAACGGAATCTCGGTTGATGTCTTTTCCTCCGGGTACTTAGATGTTTCAGTTCCCCGGGTTTGCCTCTACATCCTATGTATTCAGATGCAGATACCCTTGCGGGTGGGTTTCCCCATTCGGATGTCCACGGATCAACGCCTGCTCGCGGCTCCCCGTGGCTTTTCGCAGCGTGCCACGTCCTTCATCGCCTTCTGGTGCCAAGGCATCCACTGAATGCCCTTCATTCACTTGAAGTCTCAACGCACCGCCACACTCCCAAGGAGAAGCATGACGGCCCACCATGCACAAACACCATCACAGTATCTGTACATAGCACTCACACGCTCTGAACACTCAACCGCATCATTCTTCGGCAATGGCATAAGCCATGTCCGGGTCAGACACCCAGAATGATCCGACCGGATTTTTGCACCCCCAAACCACCAGGCAACAGACATCTCTCGATCCCCATCACAGGCAGTTCAGGACAAAAATACACGCGTCCAGAACGCACCAAATCCTATTCACCAATCAAAGAACAACAACCCGTGCCGCAGAACGACACAGATCGATCAACAACGGCGTTCATCAGAACACCGTATCTCAAGGCCTCCACATCAGTCTTCAATCCAGCCAGACCAGCATCGCGGCCAATGCACAATGGCAGGCCACAAACACAGTCTCGAATGGAGGTGAACGGGTTCGAACCGATGACCCCCTGCTTGCAAAGCAGGTGCTCTCCCAGCTGAGCTACACCCCCGTAACACATAGACCCCGGCGCCATATGACACTCTGGAGTTCGTGCGCGATGCGGAGATCCAATTGACGCGCTTGTCGCACACCGTTCCATCCGCGCTCTCGCACGAATAAAACGCAATCAATGGGCCAGGGAGGACTTGAACCTCCGACCCCACGCTTATCAAGCGTGTGCTCTAACCAACTGA